>JBAZTE010000007.1:0-236719 GCA_041662065.1 Bacteroidales bacterium
CGACGACACACGGCCTCCATATTGAGCCCCGTAAGCGGCAGAAAACACGTCAACGCTCTGGAGGATTTCGGTATCGAAAACCGACATGAATCCGATGGAATGAAAGGGATTGATGACGGTCATACCATCCAGGAGCACCTTATTGTGACTGGGTGCGCCACCCCTCACGTAAAGCTGTCCGCCGCGATCTCCTGTAAAAATAACCCCGGGCATGGTTTGGAGTACCTGCGCGAGGTCGCTCTGCACGCCCAGTGTCGGGGTTTTGCTCATCGATTCAACAGTCAGCCGCTGGGTACCGACCGGTGTCATCCGCTCCCAGCGTTTACGGGCAGCGGTGATGGTAGCCATTTCCAGTTCATAGCTCTTGTTTGTCAGCCTGATAATCTGGCTTTCCATTTCTTCTGATGAAATATTGACCGGCATCCTGAACTCTTCGTAGCCCACACACCGGACAACCAGCGTATATTTCCCAAGCGGGATTTTCCTGACCACAAAAAAACCGTACTCATTGGTTACACCGCCAATGTTGGTATTCAGCAGGGTAATGGTGGCCAGGGGCACAACAAAACCGGTTTCCTGCTCATACACATAACCTTTAAGTTCCCCCTTTACAATCACCTGCTGCGCCTGGGATAGGGCGGGTATCCATTGGATCAGGTTCAATGGAATCAACAGCAGCACGATCAAAATTTTATTCCTCATACCTGATCTCCCTGATTAGTGAGAAAAACTGACCGGACGACAAAGGAGCAGGGACATGCGTGGTTTTAAAAAGCTCGGTTTTGAATTTCAAATGCGATGTCCTTGAGTAAAGTGGCAAGGAATCCATGAAATCCTGGTCGGGCAGAACACCCGTGCAATCAACATGACTGCAGGCTCCGAAGAAACCGATGCCGTTATTGATGTTCGAAAAATATTGTTTGCGGTTGTCGGTGAATTTAATCCCCAGTTCGGTATAGTTCCTTAGATTTTCATCCCCGCCCCACACCGATACTTCAAAACAGATCAGCTGCCGGAAATTCACCGCATCATTGTCCGCGATCAGCTCATCAAAAACATTATAAGTATAACCCTTGGTCATGTGACGGTTGTGTTCATTACCCAGATTATCATGCTTTGCACTGTATTCCGGCGGATCGTCGACATATATTGGCCTTAAAACAAATGAGTTGCTTCGTACCAGTGTATCACCTGCCGTAAATACCTCGATATAGTGAAGGGTAAACCGGATCAGGTAAACGTTTGTCCGCGGAACCTCATAGAACCGGATATTAAACGGATCCGAAGGAAGGCTGAAATTGTACCGGACCCACGACCAGTTAGGCGATCCCAGTTTCGGAACCGGAACCGGAACGACTTTTGAAGTAATAAGGTCCCCGTTGTCAGGATTCACGATCATCAATTTGTAGGACATGTCCTTCGATGGTGTGATCATCGTTTCATACAGGTCATTGCGGGTGTTCATGAAAATTCCGGGCTCTTTGGGATACTGCACGGGCTTCAGCGGGAATGTGGCGTAAAAGTCGTTCTGCCATTCCTGAATGGTGACCTGCAAATCCGGACTCGCCGAAAACTCGGTGGAGTCGGCCGCAATGTCAAGCAGCGCTGCATCGGTAATGGAGGTCATCCTGATCTTGACCTGCTGCAGAGGATCGGTTGAATTCAGCAAACCAAAAACAACATAGGTTTTATCCTGATTTTTATTAATCAGCTGGATATCATTTTCACAGGAGCCGAAGGTGATCAGCATCGGAACAATCCATATCAGATAGGTTAGTTTTTTCATCGGTCCCCTATAATGATTCCTTGACGCATCGAACTGAAAAAGCAAAACCCGGATGATCGGCAAACCGGAATACATCGCCTACATGGTTGTCGGTCATATACAATCTCACCCTGATGGCATAATCGCCATACGCAGTGGAGGTCCAGAACGTGGATGTTTTGCCGGGAAAGTAATAATCGCGTTCGCCGAAAAATCCGTCGGGATCACAATAGCCAAGCGGCACCACATCAAAACCGGCGCTGCCGGTTTCTCTCAGTAATCTCCATACTGCTCCGTCAGTCTGA
Organism: Bacteroidales bacterium; assembly: GCA_041662065.1. Lineage (GTDB taxonomy): Bacteria > Bacteroidota > Bacteroidia > Bacteroidales > UBA12481 > UBA12481. Next base: position 2,071 of record JBAZTE010000007.1, read on the forward strand.
TAATTATCGTGAGTCACCCTTTGATCGGGCACAAACTTCACATTGGTGATTTGGTAAGTCTGGCTCAGCCGGTTGGCTGCCCACCTGAAAACCGAGAGCATGTTCCGCCAATCGTCATCCGACGGAATGCGCCAACCGGGCGGACAGATATTTCCGGTTCCAGGAGGGTTTCCACCCTCGGTGAGTTCCGCCCAGGAATATAATCCCCCGTTTAAACCATCGGGGTCCGCTGCAGGATAGTGGTATTTTTCAATCTGGCCGTTAGTCGCCTGGCGCTGCGGAGGGACAATCAACTGTCCGATATTCAGGTTACGGGCCATCCACCAGTAACTGCCCAGCTTGACCACCGGATATACCTGACCGTCGCGGGGATCGGTCATATGGTGTAAACTATCGATATGTATGGTAAATTCCCTGGAGGAAACTCCTTCATGGGAATCCATGACCTCCAGTCTGATGACATAGTCGCCGGGTACGTCGTATTTGCTGGAAAAAATTTCGTAAGGACCGAAGGGGGTTTCCCATTTTCCGTCGCCATTGGTGTCCCAGCGGAATTGCAGGAGTGGTTTCAGCCCGTCCGGATCATCGGACGCACCGGCATCAAGATCGAACAAGGTCCAGATGTTGCCCTCGCGTGGAAAGCAGGAGAAAGTGGCGATGGGTGCCAGGTTATCTTGTTCACAGGAAACTGCCAGAAGGAAGAGCAGAGAAGTAAAAAACCGGACTTTCATAGGGGCTGGTTATTAATCCGGGGACAGTATAAATATACAAATAAAGTAACATTCAGCACGTGAATTCTTCAGTCAACCTTAACCTATAACTTCTCCATCGGTAAAATGCTAACCCACGCTTCGCCTGTAATTACCGGATCGGCATTCAGCTTCAGGTATCTGGCAAGAAAGGCATAGGCAGCCTGTCGTTTATTGAATCCGTAGTCGTGTTTTTCGTTGGCGAAGTGGGCATTTTCCACCAGATTTTCCTTTCCGAACAGCTTATATATATTTCGCAGGAACGGGTATTCCACCACAGCGGTATTCCGGGTCCAGTCGGCTCCGTCGGAAATGACCAGCATTGGCCTTGGGGCGGCAAGGGCGGCGATTTCAACATTATTGGCCTGGAAAGTGCCGTTTTTATGGATGGGCATTCCACTTTCACATATACAGCCGCCGAAAAAATGGGCCGATACCTGAACGCAGGGGACTGACACGGCAATCCTGTCATCAATGGCGGTTAAAATGAAAGTCTGGGTACCGCCGCCCGATGCACCGGTGATGCCGATCCTTTGCTTATCGATATCCTTACGGCTGACCAGGTAATCGACTATCCTGATGCTGTTTCGTGTCTGTATTTGCAGGGCCAGCGGGTTTTCATGCTCCGGAGCCTGTTTATTATCGCCATAACCGACCATGTCGTAAGCAAAAACGACGGCACCCATACGGCATAGAACAGCGCAGCGCTTTTGCATGTCGGGCCTGAAACGCCCGTAATCAGACGGGTCCGACCAATGGCCGTGCGGACAGAGAATAGCTGCAAAAGGACCTTTCAACTCAACCGGTTCATAGAGATTACCGGTGATCCATGAACCCGGTGTGCTCTCGATTGCCATATTGATCACCCGGTAACCGTCAAGTTCATGAACGGCTCCGGTCCGGATTTTTGGAACCGGTCTATGTGCCGGCAGATCAGCCAATCCCGTTCCGGCCAGGATCTGCTGCCTGATGGCTTTTGCCCGGTCCTGCCATTGGGCCTTGTTCTTAACCTGGTTCAGTACGCTGTCAAGATGAGCTTTCCCCTGTGCCTCGGTCCAGTAATTCCCGACACATAATTGCTGAGCGTAAGAAAAACGGGTAAGGAGCAGAGCGGCCGACAAGAGAATGAGGAGCTTTTTCATAGGAGATGATTTGAAGGTTGAAAGTTAGGATTTTTAGAGAAATATGTCATTATCGTACCGAGGGAAGGGGTCCCCGCCTTCGCGGGGATGACACTGCTGCCGATTGAACTTTAAACTTTTCCCTTACTTGCGCCTTGAGCCTTGAGCCTTGTGCCTTGCGCCTTGTGCCTTTTCTTCTATCTTTGCCGCGGTAAATGAAGAACGCTGACCTGATCGCACTTTGGTCAAAACATCCGAATCTCCCGCGGATGCGGGATTTTTTTGTCTCGGAGAAAGAAAAAACCTTACATCTGAACGGATTGACCGGATCCAGTGCATCCGTTCTTCTGGCTGCCCTGGCTCCGATCCACCGTCAATCCCGGCTCATCATACTCCCCGAACGGGAGGAAGCCGCGTATTTTCATAATGACCTTGCGCATCTGCTTGGTGATGAGCATGTATTCTTTTTCCCGTCGACCTACAAGCGGGCTATCCGCATGCAGCAGATCGATAAGGACAATGTGCTGATGAGGACGGAAGTCCTGAATAAGCTCGCCACTCCCAATGTTAAACCGCTGATTGTCACCTATCCCGAAGCCTTGCTGGAACGCGTGGTCTCGAGAAAGGAGCTCCAATCGCATACCCTGCATGTGAAACCGGGCGAGAAGATCGATATGGATTTCATGATCGATTTGCTGCAGCAATATGGATTCCAGCGGTCGGATTTTGTTTGGGAACCCGGCCAGTATGCGGTTCGCGGGGGGATTATTGATGTTTTTTCCTATTCAGCCGAACACCCGTACCGGATCGATTTTATCGGGGATGAAGTGGAAACGATCCGCAGCTTTGATGTGGAGACCCAATTGTCGAGCAACAAACTGGAGCGGATATCCATTATCCCAAACCTGAATGATCAGCTGACCGACGGCGCCATCCAGACCCTGTTTGAGTTCCTGCCCGAAAACAGCCAGGTATGGACGCGTGACCTGACCTACTCCATCAGCCGGATGGAAAACATCCTTCAGGGCATCGACATCAGCGCAAGCGACGATCTGAGGAGACTGAGCGAAGCGGTGACCATCGACGAGGAAGAAGGAATGGTGGACCCGGCTCAATTTCGCAAGAAACTCGTTGATGTATCGGAGCTCCTGACCAGGATCTCCCGAATACAGCTCGTTGAATTCGGGCAAAAACATTTCTTTCCCTCGGTCGAGAGCCTGTTCTTCAATACTTCCCCGCAGCCCGCTTTCAATAAGAATTTCGAATTGCTGAAAGAGAAAATCATTCTCAACAAGGAAGATGGTTACCGCACTTTTCTTTTGTCCGACAACCCCAAGCAACTGGAGAGGCTGAAGGCGATACTGGATCCGGATGAGAAGGAAAAGCAGGGATTTGAGACCATAAACACCACCCTCCATGAAGGTTTTTACGACCATGACCTGAGGGTTGCCCTATTTACCGACCATCAGATCTTTGAGCGATATCACAAATTCAAGGTCAGGACCTCATTCGGTAAAAAAGAGGCCATCAACATGCAGGAACTGACCGATCTCCATCCCGGGGATTATGTCGTTCATGTGGATCACGGGATCGGCCAGTTCGGGGGATTGGAAACGATAGAGATCAACGGGAAGAGGCAGGAAGCGGTAAGGTTGGTATACCGTGATCAGGACGTGCTGTATGTCAGCATTCATTCGCTCCACCGCATATCAAAATATAAAGGGCGCGAAGGTGAGAGCCCGCATGTTCACAAGCTCGGTTCCGGCAGCTGGCAGGCCCTGAAGGCCAGGGCCAAATCGAAAATCAAGGATATTGCCAGAGAGCTTATCGAGCTTTATGCCAAGAGAAAATCAGCCGAAGGGTTTGCCTTCTCCCCGGATTCCTACCTGCAATACGAGTTGGAAGCCTCCTTCCTGTACGAGGATACCCCCGACCAGTATAAGGCCACGGCGGATGTCAAGGCCGATATGGAATCGGAAAACCCGATGGACCGGCTGGTATGCGGGGATGTAGGATTCGGGAAAACAGAGGTTGCGGTGCGGGCTGCCTTTAAGGCCGTAACCGATTCCAAGCAGGTAGCGGTTCTGGTTCCGACCACCATACTGGCCCTGCAACATTATAAAACTTTCCGTGAGCGGCTCAAGGAATTTCCGGCTAATGTGGAATATACCAGCCGGTTACGCAGCGCAAAAGATCAGCACCGGGTGTTAAAAGAACTGGAAGACGGAAAAATCGACATCCTGATCGGCACCCATAAATTAATCGGCAAGAGCATAAAATTCAAAGATCTCGGATTATTGATCATTGATGAAGAGCAGAAATTCGGGGTGGCCGTCAAGGAGAAACTCAGGCAGATGAAGCTGAATGTCGATACCCTCACGCTCACGGCCACACCTATCCCCAGAACGCTGCAGTTCAGCATGATGGGGGCCCGGGATCTATCCATTATCAACACGCCGCCGCCCAACCGGCACCCCATTATCACCGAACTATTCTCTTTAAACGAGGAGCTGGTGCGGGATGTGATTGATTATGAGCTGAGTCGCGACGGCCAGGTATTCATCATTCACAACCGGGTCCAGAATATCGGGGAAGTGGAGGCGATGGTGAACCGGGTGGTGCCGAAAGCCAGGACCGTTGTGGCCCATGGGCAGATGGAAGGTCAGATGCTGGAGGACAGGATGCTGGGCTTCATCAATGGTGATTACGACATTCTGATTGCCACATCGATCATCGAAAACGGGCTCGACATACCCAATGCCAACACTATTATCATCAATAATGCGCACCATTTCGGCCTGAGCGACCTGCATCAGCTCAGGGGCAGGGTGGGCCGGTCAAACAAAAGGGCATTTTGCTACCTGATCGCACCGCCGCTGCATCTGCTCACCCCCGAAGCGCGTCGCAGGCTTAAGGCCGTAGCCGACTTCAGCGAGCTTGGCAGCGGATTCAACATTGCCCTTCAGGACCTTGATATCCGTGGAGCCGGCAACCTGCTGGGAGCTGAACAAAGCGGATTTATTGCCGATATCGGTTTTGAAACGTATCAGAAAATTCTCGCCGAAGCGATGCAGGAACTTCAGGAAGCCGACTATTTATCGCAGCCTTCGTCCACCCCTGAATCTCCAAATTCGGAATTCGGAACTCTGAATTCGAATCTCAACCTTTCCACCTCCGGCCTCTCTCCTTCGGATGGGTCAATCCACCTCACCCCCGGCCCCTCTCCCGCGCACGCTGGAGCACAGATCAACCTCACCCCCGGCCCCTCTCCCGCGCTCGCTGCGCTCACGGGAGAGGGGAGCGGAGCTGCTGCAGGATTTTCACCTGCCCGCGCCCGCCGGCCGGCAGTTGTTCAGGATACCACGGTCGACTGCGATCTGGAGGTTTTATTTCCCGAGGAATATGTTGAAAGTACGAGGGAACGTGTCAGGTTATATCGCGAATTGGACGAAACCGCCAATGAACCGGCCCTGGAAACCTTTGCCCGCCAGCTGGTTGACCGATTTGGTCAAATGCCTCCGCAAACAGTTGACCTATTGAATGTTGTCCGACTTCGATGGGCCGCCCGGGAGATTGGGATCGAACGTATTCAGTTGAAAAACAGCCGCATGGTTTGCTATTTCATCAGCAATCAGAATTCACCCTACTACCAGTCGCCCGAATTTTCGCGCGTCCTGCAATTTGTCCAGAAACACCCGAAAACCTGCAGGATGAAAGAAGCCGGCGGGAAGTTGACGCTGAGCTTTGAAGGGATAAAAGAGGTGAGGCGGGGGCTGGAGATCATAAGGGGGATTTGAAATTGAAGGAGAAAAGTAGGGATTCGAATGCAGAATTCCGAATGCCGAGTTTACAGATTCATGTATTTATGAAGTTGAAACAGACTACTTCATTGTAGTACGGTTAATCCTTCATGCTGACTTGAATCTCATATTCAGCATTCGGAATTCTGAATTGGAATCTCAACCTTTGGTGCGTTTTCTGCTTCTCTATCCTTTCAGCATCTGCCTGAGCAGCGTCCCGAATTTCGGTCGTTTGCCATGCATAATGATGCAGGATCTGAAAATCCTGCCACCTGCCCATATAGACAAAAGAGTGAAAATCAACACCCCTGCCAATCCGGCAATGGGTTGCCAGATGGGTATTGTCACCTGTGTGGCCTGCCGTACCAGCATCAGCATGGGCGTGAAAGGCGGGATCAGTGACAGGGTGGTAGCCAGGCTGCCCAGCGGATTCTGAATCACCGGCATCATCACGAACATCGGTATGATCGCCGGAAGCATGGCAGGGAATTGTACCGCCTGTGCATCCTTTGAATCATTGCAAGTCGAACCCAATGCCGCCATAACACAACCTACCATAATGATATTCAGAAGCATATAAAGAAAAAACCAGGGCAGTACCGAATACGGGATGATTTCCCCAAGATCGAGATAATTAATAGTCAGTATGGCTCCAAGGATATAAATACCGGTGGTGGTCAATGATACGGCCAGTCCTCCGATCACCTTGCCCATCATGAATTGTGAAGGGGAAACGGTACCCAGCAAAACTTCCGCTATCCTTTCGCTCTTTTCTTCCATGACTGCGGTCAGCAGCGGAATGGCCGACATCATTAAAGTCATGAACATGAGAAACATCAGGATCATGGGTATAAAAATGGCTTCCATGAAATTGGACTCGCGGGCTGCCTTTATTTTTCCGGTACGGGCATCCATTTTCGACAAGCCCATGCCCTCCAGGTTCACCCAATAGAACAGATCCTTCACTTTTTCAGGCTCAATTCCAATCTGAGCCATCCGGATCTCCCTTATTTTATCATTCAGCACATATCCGATCCAGTTGCGGGCTTCATCCATCAGCGAATTCTCGGAATAATAAAAAATGCGTGATTGCAGATCACCCGGAACAGGATGGACCACAGCCTTCCCAATCTCAATGTAAGCCTGGGTTTCATTTTTCCGAACCTTATCAGAGAGCATCAGTTTCTGGCCGTTCGGGTCCACTGTATCGGCGACCATCAGGTCGATGAAATAGGCCGGGGATTTCTTTTGTCCGGTGACGGTATCCATAAGATCCCGTTCATTTCGTTCAACGGACCTTTTCTTAAGGTAATCTCCTAATATTCCGGTATGGTCGATCACCGCAACCCTCTTGTCGGTTACATCAACCTTGTCCTTTGTAAGGGCCATTACGATAAGACTCCCTCCCATAAAAATTGGAAGCAGGAGAAGTGTTACCAGAAATCCTTTGGTCCGGACCGCGGCCCGGTATTCGCGTTTGGCTATAACGATGGTTTTATTCATGGCTGTCATTTTTTTCGGGACGGGCTATACGGATGAAGATGTCCTCTAGCGAAGGCGAGCAGATTTCAAACCGGTTGATCCGGGATTTCGAAATCACCTGTTCGAGAATAGTCTGGGGATCAGTACCCGACAGGAGTCTGACCTCCTGGACCTGTCCGAAATCGTTGATTTTATCAATTCCGTCAATTCCTATCAAAGCATCCGCTCCAAGATCCGTTTGCAGGCGGATGGTATCCTGCCCATACAGGTCCTTGATGGAATGCAGGGTCCCGTCGAGCACTTTTTTCCCCTGGTAAATCATAAAGATAAAATCACACATTCTCTCGGCAACGCTCATGTCGTGAGTACTGAAGATCACGGTAGATCCGCTTTTGCGCAGGTCAAGGATCACCTCCCGGATGATCTCCGCATTAACCGGATCCAGTCCGCTGAAGGGTTCATCAAGAATAATGACGGCCGGTTTATCGATGATGGTAATGATAAACTGAACTTTTTGGCTCATCCCTTTGCTGAGGGTCTCCACCTTTTTCGTTGCCCATGGGTCCAGGTCAAATTTTTTGAGCCAAAAATCAGCTTCCTTTCCCGGATTCGGGACTTTTTTCAACTCACCATAAAACATGATCAGTTCACGAAGCCTCATTTTACGATACAGGCCGCGCTCTTCAGGCAGGTAACTTATCCCACTGATATTGCTACCGGTTTGCTGCTGACCGAAAACCCGGATGGTTCCGCTGTCGGGATAGAGAATATTCATGATCATCCGGATAGTGGTTGTTTTGCCACTGCCATTGGGGCCGATAAAACCGTAAATACACCCTTCCGGCACCGATAAGCTCAGCTTGTCCACCGCAACATGGCTGTCGAAAGTCTTGGTTACCTCATCGATTTCGATTATATTGCTCATTACTAGGTTGATAGTTGTTAATACGAAGCAATTTATAACAAAATACTCCCATTTGATTCAATATTATTAATATTGTTACAAAAGATATTATTCCTGCTGGATTAACCTCTAACCTCTAACCTTCTTATGTTCCGCATCCCCACCCTCCTGCTCCTCCTCGTCCTGGCATCCTGCCAGCAGCAAGCCAATTACGATCTTATCCTCCGGAACGGCACCGTATATGATGGCAGCGGTTCAGCCCCGGTTAAAGCGGATATTGCCATTGCCGCAGATACCATTGCAGCCATTGGGGACCTGAAAGATGCAACTGCCGGTATGACCATCGATGTAACCGGTCTGGCCGTTGCCCCCGGATTCATCAATATGCTCAGCTGGGCCAATGAAACCCTCATTGAAGACGGCCGGTCGCAGGGCGATATCCGTCAGGGGGTTACCCTGGAGGTTTTTGGCGAAGGAAATTCCGACGGTCCGCTGAATGAAATGATGAAGCAGATGCGCAAGCGTTTGCAGGGGGATATCAAATACGACATCCCGTGGACTACGCTCCGCCAATATCTGGATTTCCTTGAAAAAAGGGGCGTTTCATGCAACATTGCCTCATTTGTGGGAGCCACATCGGTAAGGATTCATGAGATCGGGTATGTCGACCGGCCACCCACCGCGGCCGAGCTGGAACGGATGAAACAGCTCGTTCGGCAGGCCATGGAGGAAGGGGCGGTGGGGTTATCATCGGCGCTGATTTATTCACCCGCCTTTTATGCAAAAACTGATGAAATCATTGAGCTGGCCAAGGTAGCAGCCGAATATGACGGATTATATATTACGCATTTGCGCAGCGAGGGAGATAAATTCCTCGAGGCTCTTGATGAGATGATAACCATTGCGCGCGAGGCTGGTATCCGGTCGGAAATCTACCATATGAAATCGGCCGGTCCCAAAAACTGGGATAAAACAGACCGGGCCATTGCCAAAATCGATTCGGCAAGGGCTGCCGGACTGGCCATCACCTCCGACATGTATACCTATACGGCGGCTGCCACCGGTTTGAATGCCTGCATGCCGCCGTGGGTGAAGGAAAATGGCGATGAGGTATGGGCCAGGCGGTTGAAGGACCCTGTGGTCAGGGCCCGCCTGAAGGAAGAGATCAGTGACCGGGGCGAGAACTGGGAAAACTTTTACGAGCTGGCCGGAACTCCTGACAACATCCTGCTGGCAGGGTTCACCAATGATTCATTAAAAAAATATACCGGGATGACGCTCACCGAAGTGGCCGCTGCGCGCAAATCCGATCCCGTTGAAACCATCATGGACCTGGTGGCGCTGAATCACCAGGATGTCAGCGCCGTTTATTTTCTGATGTCTGAGGAAAATGTCAAAAAGCAGATCCGCCTCCCCTATATGAGTTTCGGTTCCGATGCCGAATCCCAGTCACCCGAGGGTGTTTTCCTGAAATCCAACCTTCATCCCCGTGCCTATGGAAACTTTGCCCGGCTGTTGGGGAAATATGTCCGTGATGAAAAGGTGATCACGCTGGAAGAAGCTGTCAGACGGCTTACCTCGCTTCCGGCCGAGAACCTCCGTCTTGACCGTCGCGGCAAGTTGACGGCCGGTTATTATGCCGATGTGGTGATCTTCGATCCTTCCAAAATTACCGATCCTGCCACCTATACCAAACCGCAGCAATTCTCCACCGGAATGGTTCATGTTTTTGTCAATGGCACCCAGGTGATCAGGGACGGGGAGCATACGGGGGAAAAGCCGGGGCGGGTGGTACAAAGGCAGTAGGCAGAAGGCAGAAGGCAGAAGGCAAAAATCAGTCTTATGACTTAAGATTTAAGATTTAAGTTTGCTCCGGACCAAATTTCTTCCGCTTCACGCTTCACGATCTTCTTCTTCGCTTCACGATCTTCTTCTTCGCTTCACGATCTTCTTCTTCGTCCCCCGATCTTCTTCTTCGCTTCACGATCTTCTTCTTCGTCTCCCGATCTTTCTTACCTTTGCCCCCATGAAAAACCTGGTCATCGATGCAGGCAACACCCTGATTAAGATAGCGGTATATAATTCTGCCGATCTGGTTACCCTTGAATCCCATGCCGGCTGGAGCGCCGACGATATTTCATCCCTATTGTCCAGCCATCCGGATATCAAATCCTGCCTGATTTGTTCCACACGGGAGGTGCCCGGCTGGCTCAGGAAGGTGATCGAAAAGAATAATATATCCTATCACGAACTTTCCCACCGGTTGCCCCTGCCGATCAGGATCGGTTACGAAACGCCTGAAACATTGGGCAACGACCGGATTGCCGCTGCGGCGGGTGCGGCCGACCGGTTTCCGGGACAAAATGTACTGGCGATTGATGCCGGAACCGCCCTTACGATTGACCTGGTCAGCAGTGCCGGTCTGTTTGAAGGCGGCAACATTTCACCCGGGATGAGGATGCGTTTTTCGGCCCTTCATCAGCAAACCTTCAGCCTGCCTGATATTGCGCCCGATGAAGTGGTTCCGCTGATCGGAAAAAATACCCGAGATGCCATCCTTGCCGGTGTAATCAACGGATTAACCTACGAGATTGACAACTCAATCAACTCGCTGAAAAACAAATACAACGATTTGCAGGTTATTATGACCGGCGGCGATGCCCCATTCTTGTCGAAACGTCTAAAAAACACGATATTTGTGGAGGAAAACTTGGTTTTAAGCGGATTGAACGCTATTTTGCGCAACTTTTCGTTATAAGCCCAAAAGTGATCCCGATAATGAGCAAAAAGAACCGGTTTTTGAACATTCTGCAACTGTCGCTGCTGGCGCTTTTGCTTTGGCCAGGCATGCAAGATCTGTCTGCACAGAATCTTTCGACCTCGCCCTATTCGAGATTTGGGCTCGGCGATCTGGTCAACAAATCGACCGGCCGCAGCCAGGCGATGGGAGGTCTCTCCTGCGGCCTGCGATCCACAACCAACCTCAACCTGCTGAATCCTGCCAGCCTGGGTGGGATCGATACCCTGAGTTTCGTTTTTGAAGTGGCCGGATTTGATAAAGTCACCCATTTCGCCACCACCGACCTTCAGAAAACAGTCAACAACATGGGCTTCTCCTACCTGGCTCTCGGATTCCCGGTAACCAAATGGTGGAAAGCCAGTCTGGGCATTCTCCCCCTCAGCAACGTCGGATATTCCATGACCGCCTCCGAAAGCAATCCGGTGATGGGTACCATAAATTATAATTTCCAGGGCAGCGGCGGAATCAGCCAGTTTTTTATATCAAGCGCCGTATCCCCCTTCCCATTTTTATCACTGGGAGCGACTTTCTCTTATCTTTTCGGACCGATCAGCCACTCGCGGAGTCTGATCATTCCTGCCGATTCGCTCTATTTCAGCACAAAATCGGTACAGACGGCCGTTATCGGTGATGTCAACATGAGTTATGGCGCACAAATCAACATCCCGTTCAAGAATGACTTTTTCCTGACTTTAGGCGGAACTTTCCAGGGCACCACCAACTTACACGCCCTGTCGCGCACCACCCTGATCTCCTACGGTACGGCAATGACCGATACTCTCTTATATTCCGAGAACCCCGATAATTCAGTCATCATGCCGATGGGCTGGGCTTCAGGATTCACAATCGGCAAGAAAAACAAGTTTACCGCCGGTTTCGACTACCGGACGCAGAACTGGTCGGAGTCGGAATTCCTCGGAATCAAAGATTCGATGGCGAACAGTCATGATTATATTGTCGGTCTGGAATTTATTCCAAATATTAATTCGTTGACCCGATACAGCCAGAGGGTGCGCTACCGGGCCGGTTTCCGTTATTCCGAATCCTATCTGCAGCTTAAAGGATCGCAGCTCACGGAACTTGGCATCACTTTTGGTGCAGGGTTTCCGATGCTCGACCGGACCAGGAGACCCTGGCGGACTCAATCGACCCTGAACGTCATCTTTGAACTGGGGAAACGAGGAACTGTCAAGAACGATCTGATCCGGGAAACATTCGGGTCTTTGACATTGCAACTATCACTACACGATTATTGGTTCATGAAACCAAAGTATGACTAAAATAGAGGACTGATCATGAAAGCGAAATTCTTTGCCTTTGCAGTTGGAATGATGACGATGGCGGGGGGCCTGATGGCCCAGGCCACCGACAAAATGGGCAGCGACCCTGAATCCTGCGCGAAATACCTGTCACTGTATCAGGAGTTTTTCAAACAACAGAACTACAAGGATGCCATGCCCTGGTGGAAACTTGCTTTACAAACCTGTCCAAAATCCACCAAAAACCTCTATATAAGGGGGGTTACGATGTTCGAGGACAAATTCGAAAAGGAAAACGATCCTAAGAAAAAATCGGTGCTGATTGATTCCATGCTTTGGATTTATGATCAGCGGATTATCTATTTTGGCGATGATCCAAAATCGGGAAAGGGATATATCCTTGGACTAAAAGGTACCGCCATTCAGAAATACCGCAAGGAAGATTACCCGACCAGTTATAAAATTCTCGGCGAATCCATCAGTCTGATGGGATCCCAATCATCTGCCGCCGTTATTCTAACCTATATGCAGGCCAGCCAGCAATTGTTCAAGGACGGGGCCATCGATGCCGAGAAAGTGCTCAACGATTACGAAACGGTCATGGACATTGTCGATGCAAACATCAAGCTTAATCCTGAAGATGAGGGCTTTAAAATGACCCGCGATCAGGTGGAAATCTTTTTCACCAATTCCGGTGCAGCCACCTGCGAGGCACTGACCAAACTTTTCACCGCCAAGTTCGCCGCTTTGAAAGACGATCCCGATTGGCTGAAAAAAATTACCAAACAGCTCAGAAAAACAGGTTGTACCGATGCCAAAATTTTCTCCGAAGCATCGGAAGCATTATTCGCCCTGCAGCCAAGTGCTGAAGCCGCCCACAACCTGGCCTATATGTTCCTGCGCCGCGAAGAAACCGACCGTGCCATCGAATACCTGCAAAAAGGAATCGATATCGGACAGCAGTCGGAGGAATTAGCGGATATGTATTTTGAACTGGCCCAGATCAATTACCAGCGCCTGAAAAACTACCAGAAAGCCCGCTCGCTGGCCCTCAAAGCCATTGAAGCCCGTCCGAACTGGGGAAGGCCTTATCTGCTGATCGGCAAAATATATATTGATGCACGTCAGGAGACCTTCAGCGATTCGTGGGACCAATCGACCGTTTTCTGGGTTGCCGTTGATAAATTCATCAAAGCAAAATCCGTTGATCCTGAAGTTGCCGATGAAGCCAACGGCCTGATCAATACCTATTCTGATTATTTTCCGAACAACGAAGTGGTCTTCTTCCGCACCATGCGCGATGGCGATAATTATACCGTTGGCGGATGGATCAATGAAACCACGAAAGTGAGATCGAAAAAATTATAATTCCGATGAGGCTCACCACCCGATCGGCAGTGAGGGTCATTCCATTTATCATGGGGATGACCCTCATTTTTTCATGCAGGAACGACATCGAGAAAATCAATAAGATCGAAAATATCGATACCATTCCTGCGGCTCATGCCAGCGACGTGGAAATCATCGTCAGCGACTCCTTTTTTGTCAGGATAAAAATTGTCTCCCCCGAACTCAAGGAATTCCCCGAGGCCGACAGTCTCGATCCCAAAACGGAATTCCCAAAGGGGCTGACCGCCACTTTTTACAATAAATCCATGCAGGTGGAATCAACCCTGGTGGCAGGATACGCCATTTACCATATCAAGAAACAGCTCTTTGAGGCCAGCAGGGAGGTGGTGATTAAAAACTTTAGCCAGGATCAGGAACTACACACCAATATGCTCTGGTGGGACGAGGCAGGAGAGAAGATCTGGTCCGACCAGGCGGTCACCATCATCACCGCCAGCGGAACCACCTATGGAGATTCCGGGTTCGAAGCGGATCAGAATTTCACAAGATACAGTATCTTGCAGTCGCATGGGCAAATGAAGGTTAAAGAAGTCGTTACCGATTCATTGGCACATTAGCACATTGGCACATTCTTTTATTAGCATAGTAGCATATTAATTAATCAGCATATTAACCATGCCCTCCTGGCTCATCTTCGTTTCCATGCTGCTCCTCATGGCCTTTTTCTCGGGCATGGAGATCGCCTTTCTGGCTTCGAACAAGCTGAGGGTTGAGCTTGACCGTAAGCAGGGCGGCATATCCGGCAGTATTGTGGGCTGGCTGGCCAAACGAATGGAGCTGGTGATCGCCACTTCGCTGGTTGGAATGAATGTGGGTCTGGTGGTTTTCGGATTTAAAGCGGCGGAGATTTTTGAACCCATCCTGGCGAAATATATCCATGGTGAGGTATGGATCCTCCTGATCCAGACTGTGGTCGCCACCACGATGGTCCTCTTTACCGCGGAATTCCTTCCCAAAACGGTTTTCCGCATACGTTCCAACCAGATGCTGAGAATCTTTTCCCTGCCTTTCGTCATCATATACATATTGCTCCTGCCGGTGACCTGGTTCACGGTGCGCCTGTCCGACTTTTTGCTTCGGAAGATCCTTAAATCACCCGGTTCCAAACAGATCCGCCAGATGGTTTTCAGCAAGGTCGACCTTAACAACCTCATACTGGAAAACCTGAACGACAATAACGGCGAAGAAGGGACCGAGGAAGAGATCAAACTTTTTCACAATGCGCTGGAATTCTCCTCGGTCAGGATCCGCGACTGCATGATACCGCGAACTGAGATTGCCGCCCTGCCAAGGGAGGCCACCCTGGAAGAGGTCAGGCAGAAATTCATTGAAACCGGTTACTCCAGGATTTTGATTTACGAAAATGATATCGACCGGATCATCGGATATGTCCATAACAGCTCACTTTTCCGGAATCCTGAAAATCTCGACAGGATTATCCGCGCCATTCCCAATGTCCCGGAAAGCATGCCGGCCAACCGCCTGTTAACCAAACTACTGAAAGATCACGGCAATATCGCCGCCGTGATCGATGAATTCGGGGGAACTTCGGGCGTGGTCACCACCGAAGACATCCTGGAAGAAATTTTCGGGGAGATCGAGGATGAGCACGACAATACCACCCTGATCGAGAAAAGGCTGGAAAATGGGGAGTACCACTTTTCAGGCCGGCTGGAAATCGATTACCTTAATGAAACTTACAGCCTGAACCTGCCGGCATCCGATGAATACGGGACACTCGCCGGCCTCATCCTGCATTTTCACCCGTCCTTCCCGAGAACCAACGAAACCATTACCATTCCGGGATTCGCTTTCCGCATCATGAACAGCAACCGCAAAAAAATCAGCGTCGTCGCCCTCTCCCTCACCGACGACTAATTCTGCCGATCTGCCTGTTTATATCAAACCTTTTTCTATCTTCGTAGCCTGATTTTTTTAGGGTATAAACATGGCAACATTACAAACACTTAGGAACAAAGCAGGAGTACTCCTGGCGGTGATTATCGGTCTCTCTTTACTTGCGTTTATTCTCGGCGATTTTCTGAATTCAGGATCGGGATTCATGACCCGCAAACGCACTGAAATAGCCGAAATCAATGGCAAATCAATCAATTATCAGGAATATTCTACCCGTGTGGAGCAAGGGGTTGAAAACTACAAGCAGAGTTCCGGCATCAGCGCGGTCGACGAGCAGACCTATGCTTCCATCCGTAATCAGGTGTGGAACGGCTATATGAATGAATTCGTCTATTCGGATGAATACAACAAACTCGGTTTGGCCTGCACCCCCGATGAACTGTTTGATATGGTTCAGGGTAAAAACATTCACCCGCAGATCCAGCAGGCCCAGATATTCCAGAACAAGCAAACCGGCGGATTCGACCGTAACCTGGTGATGCAGTTCCTGAAATCACTCGATCAGGATCCCACCGGCCGTCAGAGGCAAGCCTGGGTGAATTATGAAAAAGAACTGATGAAGGACCGGGTGTATACCAAATATCAGACCCTGATCACCAAGGGCATGTATGTCACCCGCAAAATGGTTGATGCTGAATTCGTTGAAAGCAACAAGAAATTCGACTTCAATTTTGTGCCGCTGCGTTACGCCACCACGCCCGACAGCCTGATCAAGATATCAGAGTCCGAAGTACAAAAATATTATAATGAGCATCTCGAAAAATTCCAGCAGGATGCATCGCGCGACCTGGAATATGTTGTCTGGGATATCTTGCCATCACAGGAAGACAAAGATGTGGTAGTGAGATGGATCAATGAGCAGAAACCCGAATTTGAACGCATCGAGAATGCTGCCCAGTATGTTGCCGCTACCGGTGAAAGCCCATTCAGCGAAGTCTACTACGGCAACCTCGATTTACCTGAAACAATCAAGGCCTGGGCTCTTGCAGCCGATAAGGGCATGGTATTCGGACCCTATCAGGAAGGCATGACGTGGAAGCTGGCCCGGATAACCGATGTGAAGGAACTTCCCGACTCGGTGAAAGCCAGTCACATCCTCATCCGTCCGGTAAATGACACCGATTTTGATGCCGCCCAGAAAACTGCCGACAGCATCAAGGGCCTCATCGACCGCGGACAGGATTTCGGAGCTCTTGCCACCCAGTTCGGCACCGACGGAACAAAAGATAAAGGCGGCGATCTCGGCTGGTTCACCATGGACAAGATGATCCCCGAATTTTCGAAAGCCTGTTTCTTTGCCACAAAGAACGAAGTGCTTACGGTACGCACCTCCTATGGTGTTCACGTGATCAAGGTAACCGAGCAGGCTGGCAAATCGAAGAAAGTCCAGCTGGCCATCCTCGACCGTACCATCACGGCAAGCGACAAAACCGTTCAGGATATATATAATGTCGCCTCCAAATTTGCTTCCATGTACGATAACGGAACCAAATTCGAGAACGGCATCGTAAAAGAGAACATGAACAAGCGGCTGGCCACCAACCTGCGTGAAGGCGACGCCGCCATCACCGGTCTCGACAACCCCCGTGAACTGGTCCGCTGGGCTTTTGAAGCCAAAAAAGGCGACCTGTCGGAACTGAAAGAATACGGTCCGCGCTTTGTGCTCGCCAAGCTTTCGGAAGTGCGCGAAGCCGGCACCGCACCGCTCGCCCAGGTACGCACCCAGGTGGAGAACAGCGTACGCAACGCCAGGAAAGCCGATTATCTGGCCGCCCAGGCTGAAGAGTTTTTGAAATCATCGAATTCTCTCGATGCGCTGGCTGCGAAATTCAACTCCAACGTATCACCCACCGCAGGGGCCTATTTCACCTCCTACACCATCAACGGCATGGGTATGGAACCACAGGTTTCGGCAGCGCTGACTTTTGCCCCGCTGAACCAGGTAAGCAAACCCATCAAAGGGACTTCCGGCGTATATGTCATCCAGGTAACGAATATCACCGAACCCGACCTGGCCGCCAACCGGAACGAAAGCCGCACGCGTCTCGAGCAATCCTATACCTCACGCGCAGGATATGAAATTTTCGCCGCGCTGGAAAAAACAGCCAAGGTGGTTGATAAACGGAACAAATTTTATTAGAGAGCGTGTGGAGACGGATTATAATCCGTCTCTACATCGTGTTTCAATTGGAACTCTCATCTTACTAACAATAAAAAAAGGCTCCGTACCGATGTTGGGACGGGGCCTTTTCCTTTTACACGAATTCACGCAGGATCTCGTGCAGAGACGGATTGTAATCCGTCTCTACAGCAATATTCCCTGTTCCCACCCCAGCGTATCCGCATCCAGCAATCCGAGTAGGGTTAATCCCACCCCGCTGATGCCCTCGAGCAGGGACCAGGAGGGCACATAGCGGTCGCCGGTGGTATAAAACAGGTACCCGGCTGCACCGGAGGCATTCTGGGCATGATCGAGTGTGGCGCGGGTCCAGTGGCCGGCTGCATCGAGAAACTCCTCGTGACCGCTTATCAGGGCCATTTTATAGAATATCAGGGCCAGTCCCGCCGTACCGTGACAAATACACGCGTCCCCCACCCGATTGGCTTTAGTATCCCTTCTGGCGGCCGCTCGGTGGAGTATACCGATCGCATCGGCCTGCCAGTCGGGCCGGTTGCAGTTCACCCCGATCTGCCAGAGGGCGGCCCCCACCCCGGGATCGCCGTAGCACCAGGCCAGCCTGCCCGATTTGTCCGATACCCCGTCCACAATCCGGTGCGGGAACAGCGATCCGTTCGCCGAATCGGGCAGGCGGCATGAGAGCAGGAAATCCACCCCCTGGGCGATCATCCTGTCGGCCACCGGGTCGCCTGCATTCCGACTCAGGGCCAGCAGGACCGACGGGACCCCGTGGGCGAGGCCGAGGTTGATCTCGGTGACGGCAGTCTGGGGATGGCGGGAGGTCCAGGCGAGATGACCGGGGCCGGGGGAAATGGCGAGCTTGCGCAGGGCGCCGGTGAGGAGGTTAAGAGGTGAGGACGTGAGGGCGTGAGGGATGGATAACATGGGGAGATGGATGCCGAGGGCGCCGTGGAGGAAGTCGTAGTCGCCGGAGGCGAACCGGTCGGTGGCGAAATCGGTCAGGTACGTATCGATTTCATCGAGGGCTGAACCGTCGGATTCGGAGATATAGCCCCGTGAGGCGAGATACTTGAGGGTAAAGCGGATGCCGGCCAGGCCGGCGGCGAAGGAGGGCCAGTTGAATCCGTGGTTGATCATTCCCAGGGCGCGCTCCAGGGCGAGAAATCCGAGGTTTTCGGAGCGCGAGGAGCCGGCGCTGCGACCATATACATACAAAAAAAGCGCCTCACCGGCCAGTCCGGTCATGAACCCTGGCTCCGGTTCGCACTGGATACGATCCCTCAAAGCCTCTGCTATCGCGGCCGTCCGCTGTTCAGCAAACTTTTTGATCAAATTTCTTTCAAAAAGGGGTAACCTTTCCACAGTGAACCGGATTAATAGGTGTACTGCTAAGGTACGAGTTATTTGAAAGCTTTGATCTTATTGTAAAGCCTAAGATAATCCTGATTGGCAATCCCACATTGCCACTGCTCATTCTCCGGGGGTCCCTTATCATCCTTTCCTGCGTAATTCCATTCCTCCCAAGGGCCCCCGGTGAAGAGGGGAGGAAGAATAACATTTCATACTATTTGACTAACACGGAAATTCTTTCCCTCGGCCAGTCCAAATTCGGGTATCTTTAAGTATTGTAATACTTCAATCAACCCAAAGTATAGTAAATGCTTAAAATCTCTCTCATCCTCATTATCATTTTACCATTCAATGTTGAAGATTCCGTTGGTGCGTCTATTCGCTCAAATAAGTTTGAATTCTTCAATTATAATGTTGTTGACATTTTATTAACAACAGAAACTCATCTCAACTCCCAACTCTCTATCGAAGAACCCACTAATCCGGCCAAAATTAAAGTTTATAAGGCCGCGATTAGTGCACACAAAAATCAGAACAACGAACTTGCTTTGGAATTATATAATCAGTTCATCTCACTGATTGGAAGCCAAGAAGAAGAAAAATATTTTTGGCAAGAAATAAGGTTGTCATACTCATATATCAGTTCAATATTGACATCTCGTGATAATTATGAAAAGGCAAATAGTAATTTAAAAAAAGCATTAGAAATAACACTTAGATATAATTCAAAAGACTACGAAAATATATTTCATTTATTACAAAATATAGGAATAAATTATTACAATCAATCTGACTATAATAATTCATTAGATTATTACCAACAAGCGGATGCAGTTTATAGATCCACAAATTCATTACCATTAGAAAGTATATCGCATATATACAACAATTTAGCATTAAGCTACTATAAACTTGGAATGATTGTTGAATCCAAAAAATTCTTTAATGAATCTATCAAAATAAAGACAAATATTGGCCACTTGAAAGATTTAGCCATTAACTACAATAATATAGGGCTTGTTTATCAAAAGAATAAGGAATATTCGGAAGCATTGATGTATTTCAGTAAAAGTCTACAACTACAGGACTCAATAATTAATCCAGATGAAACAGCATTCATTTTAAACAATATTGGGAATATGTATTTAGAGAAAGGATCTCTTGATACTTCAAAATACTATTATTTAAAATCTCTTTCAATTCGTAAGAATTCTATTGAAAAACAGGTCACAGATCTCATTGTTTCTTACAATAATCTTTCATTTATATTTAATAAGTTGAACATTCTAGATTCAGCGAGACTCTTTAATATACGGGCTACTAATTTAAACAATATTGAACTGAGAAAGAAAAGCGTTTATAATAACTTCTCCATTTCGGATTATTTAACTTCAATTGCTGATAGAATTGAAATAAATTATAAGATTTTCGATTCCAACCAAAACTCAGATTACTTAATAGAATCATATGAACTTTTCAATCCGGTAGTAAATTTGATAATCGATCAACTTACTAAATATAATTCAGTTTTTTCGACAAATGTTTTCTTAAATGAGCACAAAAGATTCTTTGATGTTTCACTACTTTCTTCTCTCATACTTGACTCGATAAACCCAGCAAACTGTCCAAGATCATTAATTATTTCAGAAACTTATAAGAGTCTTTCCTTATTAAACAGTCAATCTGAAATTCGGAATTCACAAGGTGATTCTGTGTCAATAGTTTATTTCAATAACCTGAACAATTATTATCAGTGGCAAAACAAATTGATCGAAAATACAAAAAAGACGTATAGTGATTCTAATATTCAGATTATTGATTCTTTAATAAATAGTGCTTTGGAAATTGACATCCAAAGCAAAGAATCATTAGACTTTCTGAGAATAAAATTAAAAAAGTACTACTCCAATATTTCAGATTCCATTTTGTCGAATGGGAAAAAACTTCTAGATAAAATTCTTATTGATTTATTTATATGCGCAGACGCAGTAATCATACAGACAATTTCTGAAAATGGTTTCTCGTGTAAATCAATTCCAGCAGGACAAGAATTTACGGGGGCAACTGTAGGTTTTTTAAGGTCTATCAAATCCCTCGATCAAAAGTCTACAGAATCCTTTGGAAATGTACTTTGGAAGTACCTTTTGGGTCCTATAAGTAATGAGTTAATTGCCTATAATAATATTACGATTATCACTGATCCATGCACTTCCGAGATTCCTTTTGAAGTCCTGCCTTATCCAACAACTGATCCATTTAACTATAACTACTTGGCTAATTGCAAATTCATTTCTTATCGATTTTCAATTCTAACTAGGAACTATTATAACATAATTCCAAATGAAAAGTATTCTGAGGATCTTCTTGGTGTAGCACCATTCAACATCCAAGACACAAATAGCCAAAATCTTAAAGGTAGTGTAAAAGAAGTCGTTGATATAGTCAATCTTTATAGGTCAAAGGGATACAACGCTTCCAAACTTATTGGTGATTCTGCAACTTTTTATAATGTTGCTAGTAGCAGATTAAATCCAAGGATTCTACATATATCCACTCATAGCTTTACAAATAATATAAACTTAAATTTAAGTTTTCTAGAAATATTTCCAGATAGTAAACAATTTTGCTTATTTCTTCCGGTTTTGTCTAATATCCCATTCCAGAATGAATTATTACTTCTAAATGCTTGTGAGACTGGCAATAACTTAACGAATACATCAACTGGTTTTATATCTTTTGTAAGAAGTATGACCAATATCAACACGAAAAACTATATATGTACTCTGTGGAAAATATTTGACGATTCATCATATTTATTTATAGTGCATTTCTATAATCAGTTAATAAATGGATACAACTACGCCCAAGCTTTAACTCTTTCAAAGAGGAAATTCTTAAACTCCGGTATATATAAACACCCATTGTTTTGGTCCCCATTTATTCTTTATGAAAACAATTAATAAACATTTCACAATAAAATTGTTGATAACAATTCAATTGTTTTTTATTTTTTTTAACGGGATTGCTATTGGCAGCAATACTTGCTCTTGAAGCCTTACCCTTTTTGTAACCTAACCACCATCTTCCTGTTAATCAATTATTTTCGTTGGTTCATCAACTATATTTCCGCACGTTCAAATTCGTTGGTCACTTCCGGGTCGCCACACGCATTGATTTGGGCTGACGTTAAATCGGGTAGGAAGATAGGGATTTAATCCCTATCTGTCCTCCCACACCACCGTGCGTACCGTTCGGTACACGGCGGTTCCTTAATTTACGCGAAAGACCTTAAGGTAATAATCCGAAAAGAAGATGTAGCCAGCTTGTTGAAGGCGGACGGTGGTAATGGAGCGGCATAAGATAGGGCTATTGGCAGAGTGCCAGTAGCCTTTTCTGGTGTTCGCATATTCCCAAGCCTTTAATTTTGGAAGGCCAAGCTTGAGGAGGTTACGAAAGCGGGTTCTTACCCATTTCCATTGTTTCCAGATTACCATCCGTAAACGTCTGCGATACCATTCATCCACCTGTAGCAGAAGGCTCTTAATATCTGCCAGTTTAAAGTAGTTAACCCAGCCAATAATGTATTGCCTGAGTTCCTCTTTCCGTCTTGCATCCCCCCATCCATTGCTCCTGGATGTGAGCGTTTTTATCCGCTCCTTCATCTTGGCGATGCTTTTGGGGTGTGCCCGTAGCCGTCCCTCTTTCCTATAAACATAGAAGGAGTAACCCAAAAATTTAATTTCCCGGATATTAGCTACTACCGTTTTCTCCCGATTTACTTTCAAAAACAGAGTCTTCTCAATGTACGGGACAATGTTCGCCAATGTCCTGGCTGCACTCCGTTTGCTTTTGCAAAGGATGATCAGATCATCGGCGTAACGGACAAAGCGGTGTCCTCGCCTTTCGAGCTCCTTGTCCAATTCGTTGAGCAGGATATTGCTCAGCAAAGGACTCAGAGGCCCTCCTTGCGGGACTCCTACATTGGTCTCTTCAAACTTATTCCGCACCACGACCCCGGCATGAAGGTATTTATGGATAAGCGAGATAACCCGCCCATCTTTTACCGTCCTTGATAGCACTTCAATCAGTTTACTCTGATTGACCGTATCAAAGAACTTCTCCAAGTCCATATCCACAGCAGATTTATAACCCTCTGTGATATACTCCTTGCATTTGTTCAATGCCTGATGCGCACTCCGTTTTGGTCTGAACCCGTAACTGCTTGTTGAAAACTGTCTTTCGTAAACAGGTGATAAAATCTGTGCAATAGCTTGTTGGACGACACGGTCGACTACCGTGGGGATGCCAAGCATTCTCACCTTCCCGTTCTCTTTGGGTATCTCTACCCGTCGTACCGGATTGGGGCGGTAAGTCCCGCCCATTATGGATCGTATGAACTCTTCCTTGTGCAAGACAAGATAATCCTTTAAAGATTCGACTTCCATCTTGTCTATACCTCCGCTCCCTTTATTCCCCTTTACCTTTTTGTAGGCTTGGTTCATATTAGTCGGAGAAAGGATTTGTTCAAGCAATCCATAACCCGTCTGGTCTGCATTAGTGAAGTTGTTTTCAGTTATCCCCATGTAGGTCTGCCCTCCAACATATCCTTCGGGTTCCGCCCTATCCTTCCGTTGGCAGGTATCTTGCGATATTTTCTGCTTTCCTCCCTTCATTGGGTAACATTCATTTACTTTCACTTCTTAAGGTTCGATCCTTCCCCAATGCTGTCGATGCATCCGGTACTATGATCTCGGCTGACTTCTCACAGTAAATCTTTTTCAACCGTGACTCATACTTCGTTTCATCACGTCCGTGAGATCTCCCGTGGTAAGACGAATAACCTTCATCCCGTGTACCCGCATCATTTACACCCCGATGTCCATGTAGTTATTGGGTTTCGTTTTGTCTTGCAAACTCACCCCATCGGATGCCTGATAATGTTCGTGTTCCTCGGACCGGAACTTTGCCGCCAGCTTCCTTCAGATTCCACCTCACGGTAGACACCCTTGCTCTTGGCTAATGGTTGGTAACTACAGTCCCCCATAACGGACTTTCACCGTCAAGTTATTCGCCATGCACGGCACACAAGCAAATGGCCCCGCGGGAAATATCCTGCGGGGCCATATGATACCTTGCGGTATTTACCGTCAGTACCAGTTTCTGCGGGTGTTCACCAGATCAATGATGATCAGAATAATTCCAATAACGATCACCGCGTGCAGCACCGGTGTGGTGATATGAAAAGCCACCACGCCCAGAAGCCAGAGTACCACCAGTATCAGTCCGATAATCAATAAAATTCTTGCCATAGCTTTTGATTTTCAATGGAATGAATAATTCGGGCCGAAGCTAGAACAGTATGATGATCAGCAGGAGTATTACCACCAATCCGCCGGCGGAAATATAAATGATTTCACCGTGCATTTCCTTCAGGGTGCCGTTGATCGACCGCACCTCGCGGCGCAATTCGCGCTTCTGAACGGAGCTGAGGTCGGAGAGGTCCATGGCTTTGATCACGTCGAGACGGTTGATCAGGGCCATTTCTTCAGCCGTTACCACGGTGGTAATAGCCGTTGCTTCCGTTTTGCCTTTTTCCACTGCAGCCTGCAGGTGGGAGGGCATGAAAGCCAGCAGCATAACAACTGCCATAATCGATAAGAACAATTTTTTCATCTGGAGTAAAATATTAATTAATAATTTATAACAAGCAAATATCAGGGCGTTTCAACCGGAAAGCATTACACAATTCCGGTTCAGACTTACATTATTCACACCCACGGGAGATCAATATCGCCGGATCTGCTGCTCATCGCGGATGATCACTTCCGGTTTTTCATCCCACCAATCGATCAGCCCGATCAGCCATACATACTGGTGCTGGAAATACCGGATCGGGTTTCCCGTAATGGTGACGGCAATATGGCGCGGAATGATCACACTCAGGTCCTGGTAGGGGAACTGGTCGCCAATATAGAGGATGTACGTGTCGTCGTCCCTTGAATAGTATACCTCGTCGACCCTGCCATAGATCCTTCTTACCGATCCTGCATAATCCGAAGCCTGATAAGCCGGAATGGTTTCGATTTCATTTCCGTATTCAAAATCCCAGTAGGTCTGATCGGGATAATAATACTGGAAACGGTTGAACAGATAGGGGGTCCAGACCAGGCTGTAGTGCATCGGCTGACGGTACATATAACGTTCCCTCCGGATCTCGAATGAAACAGGCTGGTATCCCTGATCGTACCTCATGGGTCGTATATAGCGGTCATCATACCAGTTGTTGTAATCGCGGTAGTTCACCCTGAAATCGGCTGATGCGCGAAGCGACACCGAATTGTCATAATCGATCCGGTAGCGGCTTTTAGCGAATATCTGATCATTCTGATGGTTGATTACCCGGCCGTCGTTTCGGGTGAAAGTGCCGTTACCTTGCTTGAAATTCCGGTTAGCCTCGGAATCCTTGATCCTCACCGGGGCCGGATCGGTTGGTCGGGCAACACGGGTTGCGGCAGCCTGGGTTTTGGTGCGGGCAACCTGCTGGTTATTGTCATTGATGCGTTTCTGATTCTCCGCAGCATTGTTGTCGCGGGCTACCCGGCCATTCTGGCTCTGGGTGGTCCGGTTCTGGTTGACTTGCTGCTGCCTTGCCTGGTTTTCGTTCACCTGCTGCTGCTTCTGCCTGGCCTGGTTGGCATTTTGTTGCTGCTGCTTTGCCTGGTTGGCATTCTGCTGCTGCTGCCTGGCCTGATTGTCGTTCACCTGCTGCTGTTTCTGCCTGGCCTGATTGGCATTCTGCTGTTGCTGTTGCCGGGCCTGGTTGTCGTTCGCCTGCTGCTGCTTCTGCCTGGCCTCATTGGCATTCTGCTGTTGCTGCTGCTGTTGTTGCTGCTGCTTTGCCTGGGTAGCTTGCTGCTGCCTGGCCTGGGTGGCCTGCTGCTTCTGCTGGGTGGCGGCTTGCCGGGATTGCTGAACGGCTTCCTGTTTCTTAACCTTCTCGTTCCTGGTTTCGGTGGAAGTCCTTTTGTTCTGCGGATAGGCCGACAGTGCGGCTATCAGCATGACTGCGATAACAATAAACTTTTTCATATTGACCTTTATAGATTAATCCTCTGATTAAAGGTCAAATATCAGGCACTTCGGACCCTGAATCCTTACACAATTTCCGAAATGACTTACATGATTCACATATAACCGGGCAGCTATTCCCCTTTCAGTTTCAGCACAAGAATGTTTTTACCGTTCTCATACAGATAATCGATGCTGTGGCAGCGGGCGCGGATGATCCGGATGGCAATCTCATCATCGCCAGCCTCACCGGCCAGCGGATCATATTGATTACCTGCGCTTTCGCACACCAACTCCACGCTGCTGTCCTTTTCCGAAAAGGACAGGCTTATGCGGATATCGGAAAAATCCTTCTGGAGGATGAGCACCTCTTCTGCAATATGAACCACAATGCCGGTCACTTTTTTCGAAAGCATGTGCTTATCGCAGAATGCCTCCATCACAGCCTGCATGGCATACAGGTCGTAGTCGGGACTGGTGATGCGGTGATCGAGACGGCGGATGCGGTTGATGAAAGCCCGGGTTTTTTCTTTCTGCGGATGGTCGAATATCTGTTCAGGGGTTCCCTCCTCATAGATCAGTCCCTCGTCCATATAGAAAACGCGGCTCGAGAGATTACGGGCAAACTCCATCTCATGGGTCACAATCACCATCGTCATGCCTTCGCGCGCCAGCCGGCGGATAACAGCCAGCACCTCGCTGACCATGGTAGGATCGAGCGCCGAGGTGGGTTCATCAAACAGGAGGATTTCGGGTTCCATGGCCATGCAGCGGGCAATGGCCACACGCTGTTTCTGTCCGCCCGAGAGTTCATCCGGAAATGAAAAGGCTTTTTCGGCGAGACCAACGAGCTTTAGCAGCTCCATGGCTTTCTGTTCCGCCTCCACCCTTTTTTTACCCAGCAACCTGATCGGTCCGAGGGTCAGGTTCTCGAGGATCGACAGGTGGACATACAGGTTGAACGACTGAAACACCATGCCCATGCGCTGGCGCAGTTTCGGAACATTGGTTTTCTTGTCGAGCAGCGGGATCCCATCGATAATGATGCTCCCGCCGGTGGGCGTTTCCAACAGGTTCAGGCAGCGCAGGAAGGTGCTTTTACCCGTTCCCGAGGGACCGATCACGGAGATCACTTCCCCCCTGCGGATATCGGCATTCACCTCTTTGAGAACCACCAGGTCCCCGAAATGTTTCGATAAGTTTCTTACCTGTATCATCGGCGTGCCTCCATTCCTTTAGTCAGACGTTTTCTTTTCGGATCAACCGACACCTCCACGCGGCCAAGGGCGACAGTCAGCAGCCAGGCGATCAGGAGGTAAAGCACCGCTGCCATGATCAGCGGGAAAAAGGCGTCGAAAGTGCGGCTGCGGATGATGTCGCTGGCTTTGGTCAGGTCCTGCACCGCGATGTAACCCACGATGGAGGTCATCTTGACCAGTGAAATGAACTCCCCTTTATACACGGGGAGCAGGTGACGCAGGGCCTGCGGGGCTATGATCCGGACAAACACCTGGACTTTGGTGAATCCGCCGGCGATACCGGCCTCTTTCTGTCCGTGATCGACACTCTGGATGGAGGTCCGGAACATCTCGGATACATAAGCCGCGAAATTCAGTCCGAAAGCAAACACGGCCACGATGGCGGGGTTGACATTGACTGAGGCGAACACCACGTAATAGATGATCATCAGGAGCACCAGCACCGGGGTGCCGCGAAGGAGGGAGATATACAATCCGGCCGGTATCGACAGGGATGTTCTTTTCGACATGCGCATGAAGCAGATCAGTCCGCCCAGCATGGTGCCCAAAAGGGCTGCAAAGATGGAGACCAGGATGGTCACGACCAGTCCGTCGATGATCAGCAGATACCTTTTCTCCAGTATGATATTGCTGTAAAAACTGTCGGACAGTTTCTTCAGGAATGGTTTACCGGCCTGTTGGATGTTACCGCCGTTATAACCGGCCATGTTTTTGGCGGCTACCACCACCGCGGTGCGCAGCTCGGCATAAGGATCGGAAAAATCGATCTGCTTGGTCCGTTCAGCGCTGATGGCGATCCCGTCGGTGATCAGGTCGGCCTTCCCGGCGGAAAGGGCGGCAATCAGCGAAGGAAATTCCATCTGCACGATTTCCAGGTCGTAATTCTTGCTTTCGGCAAACCGGTAGAGCATCTCGATATCGAAACCTACAAATTCGCCTCTCATGACGGCCACATAAGGCAAATCATCGACTGAGACCCCGGCTACCAGCTTTTTGCCGGCTGGATTTTTCCTGAACGCGGGCATCACCGCCTCTTCGGCATCTTCCAGGAACCAGCGTTTGGTCATGATATCATAGGTGCCGTCGGCCCTGGCTTCAGCCAGCCAGTCGTTGAAATCCTTTCGCAGGGACGGGTTATTCTTATTGAAACCCACGCCAAGCGGCATGGTGAGAACTTCGTCGCTCAGCATCACCAGCTCAGGATTGTGCTTGAGTATCAGCCGCGCGGTGATCAGGTCGAACATCGCCGCGTCGATCTTGCCGGTGCGCACCGACAGCATCAGGTCGGCGGTTCCCTCATACCTGAAAATCTGGGCTTTGGGATAATTGGCGCTCAAAAAACCATCGTAAATGGTACCGGTGAATATGCCGACCTTTTTATCGGCGATATCGCCGATGGTAACGAATTTTCCCGGGGAAGCCTGCTCGATATTGTCTTTCCTGGCGATCGCCGTTACACCCGATTCGTAATACGGTTCTGAAAAATCGATCTGCTTCTCTCGCTCCTCGTTGATCATCATGGAAGCCGTGATGATATCGATCTTGTTGGTGGAGATCGAGGCGATCAGCCCGCCGAACTGCAGCGGGACCGGCACCCATTCCCTGCCGGTAAAGGCGGCAAAGCGTTTCGACAGCTCAATATCGAATCCGGCCAGTTCCCCATCGTGGACCAGCGAGAAAGGCATGCCCAGGTCATTCACCACGCCAACCCTCAGGATGCCATTCCCCGTGGGAGTTTTAATATCAGGCATTTCCGCCGGTCCCTCACCCATCCACCGATCCTCCATTTCTTTGTAAATTCCGCTGGACCGGATCTCTTTCAGGAAGGAATTAAACTGTCCGCGCAGGGCATCCTGATCGCTGTTGAAACCGGCGCCAATCGGGACGGTATAGATATTTTTCACCAGCACCCCGAATTCCGGGTTCTTGCTGAATATATCAGGGAGTCCTACCTCATCGAAAAAAGCGACATCCACCTTTCCCGTACTCAGGGCAAGCAGGTTGTCGGGAACATTCTGATACTGCATGACCACCGCCCCGGGAAAG
This sequence comes from Bacteroidales bacterium, assembly GCA_041662065.1. GTDB lineage: Bacteria > Bacteroidota > Bacteroidia > Bacteroidales > UBA12481 > UBA12481. The sequence continues at coordinate 31,376 of JBAZTE010000007.1, forward strand.
GTTTTGGTGGCATAGGTGTCGTGGACAGAACCCAGAAGAACACCAATTTTCTTGTTCTTTATATCCTCCAACCCCTTCATCTTACCCGAAGCCGGTGCGGTACCGGTCAGGACGGCAAAAAGGATAAGTAAACTAGTGAGATATTTCATTTTGGCAATTCTAAGGAATAGTGAAAACCTTAACACCTCAATTTTACCAAAAAAAAGCTGAACTCCAAACCCCGAAGGTGATTAAGAAATGGATTAATAAAGATCGATCCCGAATCTGGGATTTACTGCATTATTGTATATCGAACCGAACGTAAATGTTAATCCGAAAGAGGTATTAAAAGTATACTGGGTGGCTATTTCTTTTCTTCTCAGGAGCAACTCTTCAAAGGTTGAGCCCCCTTTTGGAAGGGAAAACTGATCGTGTACCAGTGAGAATCCGCCGCCGATATTAAACGATAATCCTTTTGCCAGCCGCAAATCAAACCTGCCGATAAAACTGAGGTGGTTTTTACTCCAGTCATGCAGGTAATTTTTCCAGGCCAGGCTCATGTTTCCGGTTCCCCATTTCTCAATCACGGTATAGGCGACGCAGAGCAGCTGGGAACCCAGATTATCAGTCAATTTATTGTAAATGGTGGTATCGCGGTAATTATAATATTCATAACCAATTCCATACTGAAATTTGAATTGCCGCCGGGTGGACTGGGCATAAGGGAAAATGTTATATTCAATTGCCGGGCGAAAGATCAGGGAGAAATCCGAATTACTGTAAATCGAAGAATTTACCCAGGTGGAAGCTCCGGCCGACCAGTGGTCATTTATTCCCCTCACATACTGAAGATTTGCATACTGGCTGCGGGTGAAGCTATTCACATTCAAGTCCCCGATGGTATATCTGTTGTCGCTCCAACCATAACTGTAACCGATGATGATTTTATTTTTTTCAGTGGTCCTGTTGGCATCGAAATTACCACTCATTGCGGTGGATTTAAAACTTTTCTCCCCATTCATATATCCGGATATGCTGGTCCTGAATACCCAGTTATTCCATCTGTCAGTGGTAACGGTTTCCTTGGTCTGTTCGGTAAACCGGATATCAAAAAACTCATTAAGAGGTGTCTTTAAAACGTAGCGCATCAGGGCCATTTTAAGAATTTTAACGGTCTTTATCCGGCTTACCTCACCGGTTTCATCCGGCGAATGGGATATGGTAATGGTATCATTCATGCCGTCGAGCCTGTTCCGGCCGATAAAAAAATAGGTTTCTTTTCCTCCCCCGGAACCGGTAGGCTGCCAGGCTGATATTACATAAAGATCTGCAGCCCTGATATCTCTCACATAATTAATAAATGTGATCTCCTTTTTGAAGTAGCTGGAAGCATCCATGTACACATTCAGGGCATCCTTCCGGATGGTGTCGGATACCACGGGAGATTCCTGTGAAAAACAGGTACCGGATAAAACAAAAAAAATCAAGGGGACTAAAGCTTTCATGACTGCCGGGTATTTTCTGATTTTACACCAAAAAAAGAAATGATTCAGACCAAACATGATTAAGTTTGATTCTAATCTTCCTCTAAAGGTATCTGTTTCTATCAGGAAATCAATATGTTATTATAATAACAAGGGGATTGAACAACAGAATTTTTCGGGCCTGTTTTATCTAGCAGGGAATGGTAAAATAAAATACGGAGCCTTTTCCTTCCTGGCTTTCCATCCAAATTTTCCCACCAAGCATTTCCACATGAGCTTTCGCAATGGTTAATCCCAGTCCTGTACCTTCATCGCTTCGGTTAATTGATTCGCTGCCTTGCCTGAACCTTTCAAAAATGATTTTCTTCAATTCCTGACGAATACCCCGGCCCGTATCTTTTACGAAAAATTCGAAGTAATGATCCTTTTTCTCATAACCAAATTCAACGGAGCCTGTAATAGTAAATTTAATGGCATTTTTAATCAGGTTAGTAAGAATTGCATAGATTTTTCCCCCGTCAGTTTTTATAGTAGCCTCTTTGTCGGGTAACGAATTTTTAAAAAAAATCTGTATTCCTTTTTGCTCAGTCTCCGGCTTAAAAAAGGTATAGAGATATTTGATTTTCTCATTTATGTCAACCTCTGAAATGGTCAATTCCATTTGTCCAGATTCAATTTTTGAGATATCTAATATGTCGTTGATGGTATTTAACAAACGGTCACCACTTTTCTCAATAATACTGATGTAATTGTTCTTCTCATCACCAGTAAGATCAGGTTCTTTCAGTAATTCGGTAAAACCGAGGATACCATTCATGGGAGTTCTGATTTCGTGCGACATGTTTGCCAGAAAAGCGGATTTCAAACGATCGCTCTCCTCTGCCCTCTTTTTAGCAACCACAAGATCATCAATCATTTTTATCCTTTCTATGTAGAGGCTAAGCTCGTGAGCCACCATTTCCATTAAATCAGAGGAAGTTTGATCATACATATTCGGATCGGTGTAATTTTGGATTACCATAACTCCGATCGCCTGTTTTTCGCTCATTAATGGCACTCCAAGCCAGCACTCCGCCATTGTACCCAGCGGGTTTAGTTTTCTTTCCTTAGCAAATTCAATGATTTCAGGTCCTTTCAGCAGAAGTGTTTTTGCACGTTTGATAACCTGTCCTGACAGTGATTCGCCGGATTTCCATTCGGTAAAATGATCCTTTTGGTCTTTAAAGATGACTTGCCTCAGCGTATCGGTTTCCTGGTTGTACAAGGCCACGAAAAAGTTAGTAGTATCCAGCAATTTGTTTAACTCTTCCCGGATAGTATTTGACAATTGCTCCAGAGTATCAGCCAGCACCACTTTACGGATAATATTGAACTGGATTTGTTGAATTATTTCGGCACGCTTCCGCTCGGTGATATCCTGGGCTACCGATAAGGCGCCGGTTACAATTCCATCATTATCTTTTAGTACCCGGCACCACCATGCGAGCAATCGTTTTACTCCATCTTTTCGATTTTGCCAGCTTTCGAGATAGATAATGTTATCGTTCGCCCCATTAAATAATGGCTGGACTATATGGTAGGTCTCCTGTTCACCTTGAAAATAGGATCCGGCTTCTTTTCCTATAACATCTTCACCAAAGAAATCCTTACCGGCAATATTGGCCCATGTGTAAGTTTTGTTGGCGTCAACTTCCATGATTATGTCCGGAACTGATGCGAGGATTGCTTCGAAACGTGATGATATTTTCCGCCAATTCTCATCCGCCCGCTTACGCTCGGTGATATCTCTCTGAATAGCGAGGAACCCGTTAATATCACCGGATTCATCAAAAACCGGGTTAGCGGAGCCTTCAATGTTTACGAGTTTTCCGTCCTTGGTTTTATTAATCAACTCTCCCTTTATTACCTGCTTGTTCAGTAGTGTTAGCCAAAATCCTTCAAAATCCGTTGTTTCCATCATACCGCTTTTGAGGATACGAGGGGTAGTCTTACCAACAACTTCATCGGCTTTGTAACCATAAACCTCAGTGAATGCAGGATTGACAAAAGTGAATAAGCCATTTTTATCTGTCATAAACATAACCTCGCCGGAGTTTTCAACTGCTTTTTTCAATTTTTTCAGTTCCACTTCCGCCAGCTTGCGCTCGGTGATGTCACGATGAAAACCCAGAAAATACTTCTTATCGCCTAGGGTCACAAGGTTTGCAGATACTTCAATGGGAATCGTTTGACCGTTTTTGCAAAAATGCTCGACCTCGAATACGATCGATTCGCCAGCCAGCACCTTTTGCATCCGTTCGTGTGCAAATCGGTTTGTTTCAGGCGTTTCAAAATCTTTGAAGTTCTTCTCTATTAATTCATCAACGGTGTATCCGTGCATTCTGGCGAAAGATTCGTTCACCGCTACAATGGTACCATCGATGTTGAACTGAAAGATTCCATCTTCTGCACTTTCGAAAAATACCCGGAACTTTTCCTCACTGTTTCGCAATGCTTCTTCCGTCCGCTTGCGCTCGTTGAGGTCGCTTTGGTATGAAGCCTTTAAGGAATTATTCTCGTGCTGTAATTCTTGTATCCTTTTTAAGAGTTCGCCTTTGGTTTTATCCTGATCATTCATCCTTGGAGTCGACCACAATTTACGTACAAAACAATATACTTATTCTTCCCTGTATCCCTAAAATATTAAATCTCAACATAAACATAAAGATAGGAGAAAATTTTTACCCTAAAAACAATAGTGGACCTCTCTGGTATCCTATATCGGCTTCATATCCATGTTTGACCTTGGTTGAAGACTGGTTTACTTACTCCCTAATGCTGCCTGATAATATTGAATTGCCTCAGAGCCATACCACCGAGTTGCTGGTACCGGATCCGATCAGAAATATTTCTCCTATCTTTGGTTAACTATAACTAAATCTTCTCACTAGGGGACTAATGGGAGATTTTAAGAATTTGCCATGAAAGGGCTTAATGGAAGTGTTTTCACAAAAAATCGTATAAAATGAAATGGCAAAACTTGCGCCGAAGTTCTAATGTTGAGGACCGTCGCGGACTCGGCCGGCCAGCAGTATTTGCTGGTGGCGGTGTCACCGTAATAGGGATTATCATTTATCTTTTGCTTGGAAGAGACCCGGGCGCCCTGTTAGAGTCACTCCAGAATGGTGATCCCGGAGTTGCTGAAACAGTGCAAACCGATCCCCATGAAGATGTTTTGGCCGCTATGTCGTCATCGGTCTTAGCCAGCACCGAGGATGTCTGGAGTGGAATCTTTACCCAGTCAGGCCTGACTTATACCAATCCAAAATTGGTGTTATTTACCGGAGGTGTTGAGTCAGCCTGTGGTTTTGCACAGACTGCAAGCGGTCCGTTTTACTGTTCAGGCGACCGGAAAGTGTACCTTGATCTGGGTTTTTTTGATGAGCTGGTCAGCCGGTTCGGCGCATCGGGCGATTTCGCACAAGCTTACGTGATTGCACACGAAGTAGGTCATCATGTCCAGAACCTCCTGGGTACCTTGGATAAGGTTCATCAGAAAATGGAAAGCTCGGGCGAAAGGGAAGCCAACAAACTATCAGTCAGGCTGGAACTGCAAGCGGATTTCTATGCGGGAATCTGGGCTCATTTCGCCGAACAAGCAACAGCCATCCTGGAAATGGGTGATCTGGAAGAAGCGCTGAACGCGGCTTCGCAAATCGGTGACGATAGGATGCAAAAGAAAAGCCAGGGCTACGTGGTTCCTGATGCCTTTACACATGGATCATCAGCCCAACGCCTTAAATGGTTCAAAAAGGGATTCGATTCGGGTGACCCGGCTATGGCCTCCCTGTTGTTTGAACAAGGCAACATTTAAAAAGATCGATGAATCTTTCTACCACAACGATTTATATACAATATTCTGCGGCTGGTGCGTTCCCCAGGCTACGCCCACATCCCTCCAGGCCTTGATCCGGTCGCGCTCCAGTCCGATCTCTCTTTTCAAAATAAAATCCCACTCCCGGCCATCAATTTCCTTAACCCTTTTGGCAATTTCCCCTGTGAGGGCGATGGCTTCATTAAAGCAGGCGGCTTCAGGATCGATGGTCGACAAAATGCCCGCAGCGGTATTGGCGGCATTATAGCTCAGGCCCGTACTCCAGGCATTCCGGGCGGCATTCAGCTTGGCCTTGCATTCCCAGTCGATCTTGGTCTGGAAGATAGGCCCGGTAGCATCCATGGCCTTGTTAAAGCAGTCGAGGCAAACATCGGGGATGCACATCAAAATATAGATGGCCTCGTCGAACTGGTGCTGGTTGGCCAGGTTCATGGCCTCCTTGATGATGATATCGCAGCGTGAATTATAGTAGGCGATGATCTTCCGCTTCCCCTCCTCCATGAATTTCTGGATATTCTTATTGGCGGGATCGAGGCTTTTGAGAGCCGCGGTATAAGCCTTGGTTTCGCTGGCCCCCACCCCTTTTCCGCTCACCGAGGTACTCGCAAAAACCTTCCCTTCGATGCCGTCGCCGATATAGAGAATAAACTCAACGGTAAGGGCATGCATGGGCGGTGCGGTGGAAGTGATATCCTTCGACTGTACCACCACATTGGCCGTGATGATGAACCGGGGCATCAGCTCGCTTGCTCCCATGCCGTAACGAGTGGAAATCTGGCTCAGTTTGTTCTCGAGGTTGCTTTTTGAAGCATCGGGCATATACTCCACCTGATCGGGTACCCAGGTATTCAGGGCGATCCTGCCCAGGTCGTCGAGCTTTTCGATCGTGTTTTGGGCCGGGGCGGCAAAACCGGTGAAAGCTATGATGGCCGGTATCAGAAGAATTCGATTCGTTTTCATGATTTTAAGATTGACAGGTTTATTTCTCGCCGACTATCAGTGTTACGCCACCCAATCCTTTGGTCAGCACCTTACTCTCAATGGAATAAGTTGACTTCAGAAATTTCCGCAGCTCCTGGGCCCACGACCGGGCATCCATGGCCGAACCACCGGCATTGTAAAGCGGGATCCGTACCTGCTCAAAAAGCATCATGCTTTCGGTGGCATCGGTGGTGCTGAAACGGTGCTGAACGGTATTGTCGCTGACCCACTTCTCGATGATTTCGCCCAGCTCGCTGCCGTTGAATTCCGTTTCCAGGTCGCCGTCGAAACTGTTCCATTTACGGATGCGCAGCGTGATCTCCCGGCCGTTGGCGAAAAGGTCGTCGAAGTGCTTCTGCAGCTGAGCATTAAAATTATCCAGATGGCTTAAAACAGCCTCCTCGAGTAAAACCGGCAGTTCCACGCTGAACGACTGCGGTCCGGTACCCGACGCTCCGGCCACCTGCTTGTCGGTATAGGCATCGAGACCCTGCATATTGAAGGTGATCGATTTCTTCGGACCGATCGTATTCACAGCCCAGGTAATCTGAATCCAGATATCCGCCTTGGCGACTTTCCTGAGTTTATCGATGGGCGTTTCGGTGGCATCTGAACCGCTTTTACTGGTGAGCATGGCATCCTCGGCCGATTCGTTGCCCACGGTTTTCAATGCCGATTCGAGATTTTTCAACGGAAAATCGCGGTCGACCATCAGCTCATTGATTTTGCTGATCACCAGCAGGAGGTCGGTGCTTTCCTGGAAAGCCATTTTATAATCCGGGAATTTTTGCACATTTCCCTGGTTGTCGAAGGTCATCATATACCCGCCCTTGTTGCACCAGGCGTCGCTCGGGACGACCATGATGGTGGGCTTTTTAGCCTGTCCGAAAGCGGCTGCTCCGGTCATCATCATGGCCAGTGCAACGATTATTTTACTGTTGTTGATTTTCATTATATTCATTTTAGGATTCCGTCTTTTTTCATTTTTTCGATCAGTCCCGGCCGGTCCACACGCGCAATGACACTGCGGCTAACCTGGTCCCTGGCTTTCTGCTTGTCGCGGACAAACCTTCTGGCGATTTTTTCATCACGCAGGGAAAGATAGTTCCTGAACTCGCCGCCATCGGCAAAGAATTTATTGAAATAATTCTCATTCTTTTCCCTCACATTCACCTCGGGCAGGACAGGTTTAACCTGGCATTCGGGCTTTCCGGCGACAATGCCGTTAAAAAGCACATCCCTGACGGCATTTTTCTTTGCCTGTTCAACCGCGTCATGACGGTTACGGCCGTTACCCCAGGCTTTGACGGTTTGCGATCCGTCCATCTCAATACCCAAACATTCAGTCTGAAAGGTGTTGTATGCGGCAATTTTCCGCTGCGGATCGCAGGATGCCGTTCCCAGAAGAAGGCAGCTGACAGCAATCCCGATAATTAATTTATTGGTTTTCATTGGTTTATGGTATTAGAACCCCGCACCTAATTTCTTGATGATACCGGCTGCTTCGAGTTCCTGCCGGAGGGCTGTATGCATGACCGATACATGGATGGCCACCTTGTATGTTTTCTTATCCACCTTGATGCGGTCCTGCACCCCTTCGCCGCTGAGGGATACGAAATTCAGGTATTTCCCTGCCGGGGCAAAAAAGAGATCGAAATAATCCGACTTCGACTGCTCCACGCCGGCTTCGGTCACCAGCGGGCGTTTCATGCAGCCCTGACCGGCAGTGATCCCCTTGAATATCACGGCATGAACGGCATTCCGTTTGGCCTGAATGACAGCATCTTCCGGGGTCTTGCCATAGCCCCACACCTTGAGCAGCTGGCTGCCCTGCGTACCGGTCCCGAGGCATTCCACCTCGTAATTCTTATCGATATACCCGGCAACCTTTTTCTCCTTGCGCGTTTGGGCCTGCAGACTGAGACCGGAGATGGCCAGCAGGGCAATCCATAGAATGACAAATCTTCTTTTCATGGCATATAGGTTTTTGATTCTGATCAGAGCAGGATCCTTAATCCTCCAAATATACTGAGTCCGTTACGATTGTAAAAAATGGACGACCAGGGGGTACCGATCATCACCGATGGGTTCGAACCTGCGGTGACTGAATTGTTGTCCAGGAGATAATAATAGTTGGCACCCCCGATCACCTGGATATTGTGCAGGAGGTTCATTCCCAGGCTCGCTCCGGCCACAATATGATCGCCCGAAGCGGAGAGTCCGTCAGGATAGGTGGCATTCACCCCTTTCGCATACAGGCTGGTGGTTTCGAATCCATAGCCGATCCGCGGCGACAGGTGAAAGTTGCGCATGAAATAAAAATCCTTGCACAGCCCGAACGACAATCGGGTGAAGCTGTAGTTTCTGGAGAAAACTTCGGAGTAAAATACGGGGATGTTGACATTACTGTAAAGGGCCAGTTCGATAGCAATATCAGCAAAAAGGTAAACTCCGGTGGGAATGGTCTTGATTTTCATTGTTTTGCCCAGGGTTCTCGACAGGTTATACCCGATGGTCAGGTTATATCCTCCCATATCGCCATACATGGCGCTGGCGGTCAGGGAAAGGCCGTAATCATTTTTCTGCTCGAGGTACATCCCGAAATGGTCGATTTTCCCACCGGCCACCTGATAAAAGAGTGTCGGAGTGGATTTCCCCTCGGTGACCTTCTGGTTATCGGCCACACTTTTGGCCCGCACCACCGCCCTGCGGCGTTTGGCGATTTCCTGATTCTTTTTCTGCACATTTTCATAAATAAAGAACCGCTGATCCACATAAACACCCTCCTTAAGTCCGATGGTTGCCCCGATGGGCTTGCTTGAGACCAGGTTTTGCCGTACCTGGAAATCCTCTACCCGGTTCTCCATCTGCAGCAGGATATTTTCATACAGGCTGTTCAGGAGCGCATTGCGTTTTTCGTCATTGCTTCGTTTATCATTGGGCAGTACGATCATCGACGGGGTCATGGTATATCTTACCTCCCGCACAAACTGCATCGGGAAAACCGTTTGGTCGAATTTTTGCTGTTTCCCGGTTTTAACCGCTGCCGGATCATTTTCGGAGATCCAGAGATTCTCGTAGAACTGGGCGCTTACCGAATCATTCCACACCAATTTGTAAAGATATCCCCTTCCGGTGCCGCCATAATCGCCCTGACCGGGCGTGGATTTTGATTCCTTATATTGTATATCCGAGAAGTTGATGAATAAAAGGTAACTGACTTTCAGGAGCTTTTCGCCCTGGTCTTTCAGTCCCCCAGTCTGACGCTGACTGGCCGTTGCAGTCAGATAATCGTTATCCTTTGCATTGTAAAGACCCCGCTGACCGATCAGGTCCATGCTCATCATGCCGTCGGGTTTGCGGTCGAACCATTTGGCCACGATCTGTCTCGAAAGATCGGAACCGGCGAGAAAATCACGGATGGCAGCCGTTTCGGTGGTAGCAGGGGTAATCACCGGCTTTTCCATGGTATAATTGGGTATATCGATCCTGACAAACCTCGAAGGCAGCAAATGATCATTGAATTTGGGTCCGATGAGTTTGTTGCTTTCCACAAAACTCCGGACCGGCGAACTCAGTCCCCCATTCGGATCCGGACTGGGATCATCAATATAGACAACCGTTAATGAAACACGCGAATATTCACGGCCGGGGGTTTTCTCCTGACCGGAGGCAATCTGCCAGGAAAGCAAACAAATGGCAAGGATCAGACAGGATACTGGTTTCATTAGTAAGAGTATTAGGTTCGTAATTCCATATTAAATGTCTATATTAAATCTGGAATCTCCAATAGCAACAAAAAAGCATTGGACGGGCCTGTTTTGCTACCTTTGCATGTTCAAAGTTCACAACTAAATAAATCACAACTTCTTGTCACAGTCGATCCTGCTTGTCACTCCCCCGTTTACGCAACTGAACACGCCCTATCCGGCCACCGCCTGCCTGAAGGGATTTCTGAATACCCGGAGGATTAAATCCGGCCAGGCGGATCTGGGCATTGAGGTGATCCTGGCTCTTTTCTCGACCGGTGGACTGACTGCGCTTTTCAAAGAGATAAGCCTGAAGATGGGCAGATTATCAAAAAATGCACGCCGGATCATTGGTTTGCAGAGTGAGTACCTGCGCACGATTGAGCCGGTAATCAGCTTCCTGCAAGGGAAAAATCCGACACTGGCCTACCGGATTTGTTCAGGGGGCTATCTTCCCGAAGCCTCCAGGTTCAACAGCGCAGATGATCTGGAATGGGCTTTTGGCACGCTGGGCATTCATGATCAGGCCAAACACCTGGCGACCCTTTATCTCGAGGACCTTTCCGATCTGATTACCCAGGTTTCCGATCCTCATTTCGGTTTCAGCCGCTATGCCGAACAATTGGGGCGATCGGCCGGTACCTTTGATGAACTCCAACGAGCGCTCCAAAAAAGCAACAGCCTGACCGACAAGCTACTGACAGGACTGCTAGAAGAAAAGATCGAAACCTTTCAGCCAACCCTGATCGGTTTGTCGGTTCCTTTCCCCGGAAACCTGTTCAGCGCGCTCAAATGCGGACAGTGGATCCGGAAAAATCACCCGGGTATAAAAACGGTGCTGGGCGGAGGTTTCGCCAATACCGAACTGAGGTCGCTGACCGATGACCGGATTTTTGATTATGTGGATTTCATCATGCTGGATGACGGCGAATCTCCACTGGTTGAATTGATAAGATATCTCGACGGGGAGATTGGCCTGTCTGAACTGAAGAGGACTTTTACCCTGCAGGAGGGCCGGGTGGAATGGCTTAACGGATCCATGGCGCCCGATATTCGCCAGACTGAAACAGGCACTCCGGATTATTCCGGCCTATTCCTCGATAAATACTTGTCAATCATTGAGATCGCGAATCCGATGCACCGTCTCTGGAGCGACGGCAGGTGGAACAAGCTCATGCTGGCTCATGGATGCTATTGGTCGCAGTGCACTTTTTGCGATACTTCGCTCGATTATATCAAAAGGTACGAGCCCAACCAGACGGGCGTGATCTGCGACCGGATGGAGGCGATCATCAGGCAAACCGGCGAAACCGGCTTTCACTTTACCGATGAAGCGGCTCCGCCTGCCTTGCTCCGGGCAGTGGCGAAAGAGATCATCCGCCGGAAACTGACCGTCGCATGGTGGACGAATATCCGCTTTGAAAAGAGTTTCACCCCCGAGCTTTGCGCCCTGCTCAAAGAATCCGGATGCATTGCAGTTTCCGGGGGCCTCGAGGTGGCTTCCGACCAGTTGCTTAAACTGATAAACAAAGGCGTCACAGTAGAGCAGGTCGCACGGGTCGCCGCCAATTTCACCGGTTGCGGAATGATGGTCCATGCCTACCTGATGTATGGATTCCCCACCCAGACCGCCCAGGAAACCATTGATTCACTGGAGGTGGTGAGGCAATTATTCGAACTTGGACTGGTCCAGTCCGGTTTCTGGCATCATTTCGCACTCACCGCTCATAGCCCGGTTGGCCTGAATCCTGAGAAATTCAACATTGTCCGTGACACCCTTGATCCCGCACCTTTCGCTAATAACGACTTAACCTACACTGATCCAACCGGATGCGATCATGACGCATTCAGCGAAGGCTTGCGCACCTCCCTCTTCAACTACATGCATGGAATAGGATTCGACCTCCCCTTAAGCGACTGGTTCAACTTTAACATCCCCAAAACAACCGTCCTCCCAGATTATATTCAGAAAATAACCGGAATAGTACGCCCTTCCGCTTAACTCAGAACCTTAACATAAAAAATCCGTGTAAATCCGCGTTCCCGCAGGGATCCGCGTCATCCGCGTGCCATTCTTATCTCCCATGAATCCGCGTGCCATTCTCTTCTCCACCACCTTCCCCCTTAAAACTTCCTCACCGCCCTCACCCCTGAAAGCGCATCTTTCCCTGCCGCTCCTCCTTTCCCACTGTAGAAAATCAGGAAATAACCGGATAGAGGGACATACGGATCCTCCGTTGAGCTCCAGTACACATTGAATTGGAATCCGTTTGCCGCCCCCAGGATGGAATTCACAATGAAGGCTGCCTGATAGCACAAATTAAGTTCCCAGGCGGCGGGCAGATACCAGTCGCTGTAGCCACCAGCCTGATAATCAGCACACACCTGCGCTGCGCTGTATTCATGGCCGGGTTGGGAAATGATCGCCAGGGTATTGGCCTGTCCATTCACCGGACTTTGCGCCGCGGGTCCGATGTCGGAATCCGCTACACTGCTCCAGGCCTCGCCCCAGCTCAGGTCGGACAGCGAAGCGATCAGTCCGTGCTCCTGGCCGTTCTCTTTCCAGACGCCCACCACGATGCCGCCACCATAGAGTTCTCCGGTATAATGTTTAAAGTTGGCCCCGGCTGTAAGTGACTCAGCTGTTTTTGCATGCAGGGCATAGGGAACACTCAGCATCTGGCTCGTTCCCGTAATCGAATAATCGCTTCCACCGGCAGGATCAGTTTCGGTTTTTATAAAAAACGGCCCGGCAGCCCAGTTCATGCCATCAAAATGACCGGTAGTGGTGCCGGTGCCGATCTCAATGGTAATCAATCCGTTGGCATTTGTCATGGGTGCCTGGGTTTCGGTATACACCGGGTTTCCGGTTTCCGATCCCTGCAGAATGCTGATCCTCATGGCAACCTGCTGATTGGTTATCAGTTGACCGGCCGGATTGCGGATTACTGCCTGAAAACTCATCTTTTCTGGCGCCTGCGCCAACAGGCTTCCGGAAAACAAAATGGCTGTTATAATATATATTACCCTTTTCACCTTCGTCAGTTTTTTATGATTTTAAAGGATTTTACCCCCTTTTGGTTCTGAACGACTTTCAGAAAATAGGTGCCCGCCACCCGGTGGCCCATCATCAGCTCAGTTTCCTGACTCCTGATTTTCGTTGTCTCGATCAATTTGCCGTTCATGTCAAAAAGCAATGCACTCAGCTTGTTAAGATCGTCACTTTCCATACGGAGGATCAGCAGGTCGCTGACCGGATTGGGATAAACCGAGCAAGTCAGGGTAATCCCCGGAACCTCTTGGATTCCCGAGAGGACAGATATCTCATAAGGCTGCTGGATGCCCTGGGCGATACTGCCCGTGGCTGCAGAATGTGTCAGGTAAAAAACCTGTCCGACCGTATAGCACACGGTGCCCCCGCTGCCTGCAGCCTGACCGCCTGTTGCCGGGTTGGCCTGCTGCGCCCTGAGTACCGGAAGGCTTACAAAAACAAGAAGCAATACGCTCAGCTTCAATTTTATATATCTCATTTCCATTCCGGAGGTTCATTTTTTCATCAGCCTGATCCTGAATTTCAGAATCCGGTTCAAACTTACAAGGTATTTCTGTTTGTTCAACTTTATCCAACCATTACTATTGCCCGACGAGCCAGTCGAGATAATTTTCCAATTGGGTGATCAGATAAAAAGGCAGATTCAACATGACAACTTCTTTACCAGAAGGAAGATTTTCCTTTTGAACCGACAGCTTACCGGAGTAAATCCGGACAGCATATGGATGAGGAGCCACCTTGACAAATTGATGAAGTGAGCGCATTTTTCCGATCAGCCCGGATTTTACCTCAATCGGGAATATCATCCCTTTGTAAGGATAAATAAAATCCACTTCGGCATCTGCATCCACTTTCGGACGAACCCAGAAATTCAACCGCTCGATGACCGACCACGTCAGAGATTTCAGCTCTTGCCCGGCAATATGTTCTGCAAACCTCCCCCGGTATACATCGCTGATATCCTGGCTGTTGAATATGACATCCTGAACCTTTGCAAAATAATTAACCATTCCTGAATCAAGTGACAGGAGTTTCGGTGACTTTCTAATATCCTCACCTACAGGCAAACAGGCATCGGTGACCGGATAAACCAATTGCAAAATCATCGCTTTTTCAAGAATCCGGAAAGCCTCGGCAACCTCCCTGGAACGGTACCCCGATTGACCGAATCCCTCAAAACGTATTCGTGTTCCGGCGTGGATAAAACTTTGCCTGATAAGGTGGCGTATGACATGAACCTGCAAGGAATTTCTGGCATATTTCTCGACATCGTCGAGGTAAGAAGCCAACAATCCATCAAAGATTTTGCCAAGCCCATGGATATCATGATTCATGCTATAATGGCTGACAATTTCAGGCATCCCACCGATCAAGGCAAACCGATTAAAAAGATTAATACTCTGATCATGTGCATAATCGGGAAAAGGTATGGCCTGAAGTGCCTCAATGGTTGTCAGATTATCCGTAGCGTGCAGAAATTCCTCAAAATTGCATGGATGTATGGCAAGATATTCCACTCTGCCAACAGGGATATTTATCGCTCGGTTCAAGAGCGTTTCCAGCAATGACCCGGCAGCAACAACAAACAGTTCAGGTAAATCTTCCCTGAGAAACCTAAGGTAATTTATTGCTTGCTGTGAGTTTTGAATTTCATCAATGAAGAGCAGTGTTCTTCCCCTTATTGGAGAGACCTTTTTGACAAACCTGATTGCGTCAATTAATTCACCTACGGTATAACCTCGTTCGAATAGATCCTTGTGGGCGGGTCTCTCAAGGTTCAAAGTTAGATATTGATCGAACTCCTTCGAGAACATTTCAATCAATGTCGTTTTCCCAACCTGGCGTGCACCTCTGATCACAAGAGGCTTATGATCCGGATTTGCAGCCCAGCTCTCAAGTTCTTTAATCGCATTTCTGTAAAACATAAACCATTGAATTTTAGAAGCATTCGGAAAAACGTTGTTGGATATAGATACAAAATTAATAGATTATTTGTATTGTTTAGATATTATTTTATATTAATTTTTGTAATAGATAGGGGGCAATAGCTAACCAGAATTATTGCGCCCCTTTATTCCTACCTTTACAAATCGTTGATCAATATTTGATTTAATTTCAGTTATGTTCCGTAAGTTCTTTATCCTGGTGTTCTTTTTTCTGGTATCTCTTCAGTCAGGTGCGGAATACAAGACCAACGTTCATTCCATATCCCGTCGCGAGGGATTGTCCAACGGAGCCGTGAACACCATCGTCAAGGATGCCGAAGGATATATCTGGTTTGGCACCTGGAACGGACTCAACCGTTACGACGGCAGTACCATCAGCACCTATCTTCCTGCCAATAATCCGGCCTCCATTCACAACCATGTCATTCGCGAGTTATATCCCTCACGATCAGGACCGGTATGGATGCTGACCAACAAGGGGATTGCCCTTTACGATAATATCCATGACCGCTTCACCTCCTTTTTTGCCAGGGAATCCGACCAGATAAATTATGAAACAGATATTGCCATTGGATTTTCAGAGGGGTTTGGTACGCTGGCTTCGGTAACCGGAAGGGGTATATTCCGTTACGACAGCACGATCCGGGATTTTGAAAAAATAGTTTTTGAAGCTGCCTCCCAAGCGTCTTCGGTCAATATCCGGAGAATTCACATGGTTGAAAAGGATGCCTACTGTTTAACGGTTACTGGTCAGTTGATGAAGATAGCCGGTGACCGCCTCGATCCCATTATGCAACTTCCTCTCACCGGGGACCTGACCTCCTCGGTTTCCGTCATGATCAGCGGCCGGCCTTGTTTACTGATTACCCGGCGTACCTCCCCGGCTATTATGGTTGATTTGGAAACCCGGAATTTTCAGCTTGTGAAGGTACCCGATGATGTGATCACTTCATTTGCCGTATCACAGGATCAATCCCGCGTTTGGGCGGGTACCGAAAAAGGGGTGGTTTATAGTTGCAACCTGCCAGGTCTGAATTTTGAGGTTTTCAACCGGCTATCTGGCGTGATTAATAACAATCCCATTGCGACCCGGATCCTTTGCATCTATGAATCCGAACCTGATATCCTGTGGATCGGCACCGACGGCAACGGCGTTTATACATTGAAACTGACTGAGTTCCCGAACAGGGTACTGTCGTCGGATCAGCTGGCCTACCCCATTGTCAGGAGCCTTTTGGTGACCCGCAGGGGCGATCTTCTCATTGGAACCAAGGGCGGAGGAATTGATATTTTCGATATCAATGGAAATCATATCCGTGGTATAACTGTAAAAAACGGTCTGAGCAACAATTCGGTGCTCTCTTTTCATGAACGGTCGGATGGCTCCATCTGGGTGGGTACGGATGGTCAGGGCGTAGATATACTTTCCCCTGATTACCGCACTATCAGGAATTTTCCGCGCGATTTCAAGAATGACAACCCGTTTGGATTCGCTTCGGTGTACCGGATTCTTGAAGACAGCGATCAGCGGCTTTACCTGGGAACCAGCGGTTACGGGGTTATCCTGGTGGATTTCGACAAAAGCCATCTTTCCTTGCCGTTGAGTTATGAACAGCTTATTCTCGATCGCGGTGTTGATGCCTCCCGGCAGAAACAGATCGTTTATGCCCTGACGGAAGAGAGGCCCGGTGTGATCTGGATCGGTACCCGTGGCGTCGGTGTTTACAGGTACAATACCATAACAAAAAGGGTGATGGCTCAGTATTCCACCCTTTCGCATCCCGATCTGATTAAAAATGATGATATCCTTTCGCTGTTCACTGAACCGGGCGGTAATATCTGGGTGGGCAGCAGCAACGGCATGTTCAGCATGGTACCGCTATCGGCCGACTCGATCCGGGTAGAAGTTTTATCCAATCAGGCCGACCTTTCCAACACCAGCATCCATACCATCCAGATCGATCATACCGGAAATTTGTGGGCAACAACCAATCTCGGGTTAACTCTTATTAATAAAGGCAAGAATAATATCAGGAGTTTTAATGCAAATGATGGACTGATCAATTTCGAATACAGCGACGGCGCCTCATTTTTCGACCGTAAGAACGGAAGGCTGTATGTTGGCGGCACCATGGGTGTGGATATCATCTTAACGGATGAGATCAGGTATTCCTCCTATTTTCCGCCACTGGGAATCAATCAGCTGCTAATTAGAAATCTTCCTGTCATATCCGGCCAGGGAAGCGTGCTGACAGGCCGCGTCAATCATCAGAAAAGCCTGATTTTAAATTACAATCAGAACTCAATCACTTTTGACGTATCCGCACTGGCCTTCTGGGGACAGGAACGCCACCGGATATCTTACCGGCTGATCAATTCCGACGATGAATGGGTCACCCGTTTGCAAAACCAGCCGGTCAGTTTTTCCAACCTGAAGCCCGGTCATTACAGGCTGGATTTAAGGGTGAGTGATGAGAACGGCAACTGGCCCGAAAAAGTCAGGGAAATGGCGATCACCATCAATCCCCCGTTCTGGCTTACCCCATGGGCCATAGGCGCATATATCCTTCTGGCCATTGGAATTCAGCTGCTGATATTTTCCTCCTACCGCCGGCGTGAAGCCAGAAAAAAGGAAACTGTTTTGCTTGAATTCCAAAAGAATAAGGAAGAAGAACTCCATCGGTATAAAATCGAATTCTTTACCCATGTGGCGCATGAATTCCGCACCCCTCTCACGCTGATCTCCTCACATATCCATACTTTACTGGAGGACAGTCGCAATACCGTTGAAAACCCGCGATTGCTGAAGATATTCAACAACAGTATCAAGCTGCAGAAACTGGTACTGGAAATCATGCAGTTCCGAAAGCTGGAAATCGGGAAGGAACCGCTGAATATCAGGATGACAAAGCCTGTTGAACTCATCCGGGAAGTGCTTTCAGATCTGGAACTCTTTGCACAACAGAGGGATATCCACTGTGAAATTATTGCATCCGATCCTGAATGCAGTTTCAAAACAGACCCGGACAAGTTTCAGCGTATCATGACCAACCTGATATCGAATGCCATCAAGTATAACAGGCAGGGGGGATATGTAAAAGCGTTGGTCCAGGGAGTGCCTTCAGCATTGACTGTGGTGATTGTAGACAATGGGGTGGGTATCCCCCCTGAGTATATTTCAAAGGTTTTTGAGCCCTTTGGCATTTCGTCGGCCCGGAAAAAGGGGAGCTTTCCGGGTTATCGCTCCACCGGTCTGGGAATTGCCGTTACCAAGGGATTGGTCGAGCTCATGAAAGGAACGATCCGGGTTGACAGCCTCGTTGACGAGGGAACACGATTTACCTGTTATTTCCCGGATGTTCATCAGTTAACCGAGACTGAGTTCATCAAGGAACCTGTTGATGAATACAATGAGTTCAGTTTCATCGATGACATCGGTTCCGTTGAGAATATGGAAATCTCCGACCCTACGTCCGACAAACCGGTCATCCTGCTGGTCGACGATGATCCCGAGATCCTGTCAGTACTTAAAGATTTTCTGCACAGCGACTATCATCTGCTTTTTGCTGAAAACGGGTTGGAAGCTTACTCGAAAATTGAAACTGCAAAACCCGACCTGATCGTATCGGATGTGATGATGCCGGTTATGGATGGAATTGAACTGTGCCGCAAGATTCGCGAAAACTTTGATACCAGTCACCTGCCTGTCATCCTTCTGGCTGCAAAAGGTGAAATGGAAGACCGGATTGCCGGTCTGAATGCCGGGGCTGACTCATACATTCCCAAACCCTTCCACCCCGATCATCTGAAAATACGGATCACCAACCTTCTGCAGGTCAGGGCCAGCATCATGAGCCATTTTGGCAATCAGGACTACAATCACTCACTGGTGAAGCAGATTCCCGATCCCTTTTTCCAGAAACTGCTGAATTTTATAGATGAAAACATAGATGATACCGGTCTTTCCTCGGAAAAGCTGTGCGACAAGCTCGCCATCAGCAAATCATCCCTGTACAATAAAACCAGGTCGGTACTCGGCACCACGCCCCACAGCCTGATTTACCAGCGGCGTTTGAGCAAAGCGGCTATCCTCCTGCAATCGACCGTCATGACGGTGAGTGAGATTATCGACCAGACAGGCTTTGCCAGCCGCACGCATTTTTACGAATTGTTCAATAAGGCTTACAACTGCTCGCCATCTGATTACCGGAATAAGCCGGTTGATCATTCCATGAACTGAATATTTTACACCCCGGTGCACAAAATCAGGAACGGGGCGGACAGCCTGTTTGAGCGATGGGTTGTAGGTTTGTTAGACAATTACAGACCATTATGGACATTGCAAAACGTCTCGGCCGGAATCCCCTCATCAGGCCGTCTGATCTCAAGCCCGGGATCGAAGGAATGGAGATCGTATGCCTGCTGAACCCGGGTGTCTTCCGGTTCGAAGGAAAAATATGGTTACTGTTGCGAGTGGCTGAACGGCCACGGCAGATTGAAGGGAAAATCAGTTTTCCGGTATATAATGCCAAAGGTGAGATAGAGATCCTGAAATTCGACAAAAACGACCCCGATCTGGATGCTTCTGATCCCAGGATCATCAACTACAAAAAAAAGGATTACCTCACCACGCTTTCTTATTTGCGATTGGTTTGCAGCGATGATGGGGTGAGTTTTACCGAACCCGCGGATCATCCGCCCCTGTTTGGCAAAGGCAATCTCGAAACTTTTGGCATTGAGGACTGCCGGGTGGCCACGATGGAAGGTGAATTCTGCCTTTCGTTTACCGAGGTTTCGGAGTTCGGGGTTGGCGTGGGGCTTATCCGCACTACCAACTGGAAGGATTTCAGGCGTGAGGGCATGATCTTCCCGCCTCATAATAAGGACTGTGCCATCTTTGAAGAAAAGATCAACGGAAAATATTTCGCCCTTCATCGTCCGAGCAGTCCGGAACTGGGAGGTAATTATATCTGGGTGGCGGAATCCCCCGATCTGATTCACTGGGGACAGCATAAGTGCATAGCCACCTCGCGGCGCGGCATGTGGGACTCTGTGCGTGTTGGAGCAGGTGCGGCTCCCATCAGGACGGATAAGGGGTGGCTTGAAATATATCACGGTGCCAATGCCGACCATCGCTATTGTCTGGGCGCCATGCTTCTCGACATTAATGATCCCTCCATCGTACTGGCCAGGGGTAATGAACCCATTATGGAACCCACCCAAATCTATGAACAAACCGGTTTTTTCGGGAATGTGGTATTCACCAATGGTCATTATATAGATGGCGATATTATCCATCTCTATTACGGAGCAAGCGACGAAGTGATCTGCGGTGCCACGCTCTCAATATCTGAGATCCTTTCTACACTTATTTAATCAGACCAAGCAGCAGATGCCAAACAAGCTAACCACGGAGTACCGGTTTTTCCTTTCGATGCCGCACAACATGCGGATACTGCTTATTACCAATATGCTGTATGCACTGGTTCTTCCGGTGGTGGAAATCTTCATGGCGGCTTATATCATGCGCTATTTTGCCGATACCAGCTACGTTGCCATTTTCCAGGTGGCCATGTATACCGGCATTATCATCACCTCGCTTACCAACGGATTTCTGTTGAAAAGCTTTAAGGTTGCACATCTTTACAGTTTCGGGATTCTGCTGAGCGGCTTGTCGATGGCAGGTATGATGTTCGTAAAGGACATCACCCTTGTGGGACTGATCATATCGGGCACACTCATCGGCGCCGCATCCGGATTCTTCTGGACCAACCGGTACCTGATGGCCCTCAACACAACAACCGATGAAAACCGGAATTACTTTTTTGGGTTGGAATCCTTTTTCTTTACCATCTCCAACATCGGTATTCCGCTGGCCATCGGCGCCCTGCTTGCATCGATAGACGGTTTTCAGTTGTTCGGTACCGGACTGACTATTTATTCGGGCTATCGTATCGTGACGATTCTGGTGTTTGCGGTCACGATCCTGGCCTGTTTCTCGCTGGCCAGGGGCAAATTTGCAAATCCGGTTCAAAAAGATTTTCTGTTTTTTCGTTTCGACAGACTCTGGAACAAGCAGATTTTACTCGCAGCACTAAAAGGCCTGGTGCAAGGATTCCTGGTAACCGCACCAGCCATGCTCATCATGAAATATGTCGGAAAAGAGGGTTCACTCGGTTTGATTCAGGGAATCAGCGGTGGAT
Organism: Bacteroidales bacterium; assembly: GCA_041662065.1. GTDB lineage: Bacteria > Bacteroidota > Bacteroidia > Bacteroidales > UBA12481 > UBA12481. The sequence continues at coordinate 52,644 of JBAZTE010000007.1, forward strand.
TGACCGCTATCCTGATTTACCTGCTCGGCCGTTTCGCCAAACCCAAACACCGGATATTGATCTTCTCCGTCGGGATCAGCATATTCCTCATCGGCACCCTGGTTAACGGCATCGGGCTGTCGATGATCGGGGTCATGGTCTTTGTGTTGTGCAAGGTGTTTTTCCAGCCCTTGCATGACCTGGCCTATTATCCCATTATGATGAAGGTGATCGACGTGGTATCGAAACGTGAAAGCCGAAATCAATATGCCTATATCCTGAACCATGAATTTGGTCTGTATACCGGACGGGTGCTGGGGCTGGGACTATTCATCTTTCTGGCCCTCTATGTTTCGGAAACCTTTGCGCTCCGTTACTCCCTCATTATCGTGGCGGTGATACAGATGCTGTCGATCCCCCTGGCGCGGAACATTATGAAACAATCCTATACCCCCGAAAAATGATCCGGAGAATTTTCATAATTCCTTTGGTGGTCCTGCTCGCAGGGGTATACTCCTGTGGCCCGAAAACCAGCGAACCGGTTACCCAGACCTCCCTGCCCCGCATTGACCAGATGCCCGACCTCCCTCAGCCGTTGAAAATTATCGACTGGAAGAAAAAAACCATCCTCTTTGACAGCCTGGTGTACATTTTCAATAACCAGGCCTCCTTCGGATCGCTCATCTGGCTTGATAGTTCCAGGCGGAACATTGACCAGGTCACCTTCGGACTTTATACGGTGATCGGAGACGTCAGGCAGGGTCCAAAAAATAACCATGGTGAATTCCATGAAGCACTTACCTCACTGAATTCCCTGCTTGGCGCAGGTCTGGTGGGCATTGATAAAACCAATCAGCACGGATTCAATTTCGTCAAAATGGTGCAGAATTATTTCAACTCCGATACGCGCTGGAACATAGTCATGAACAATACCAATCCTTCGGTTGCCCTGGCCGGCGGGGGTTACGGACGCGACTGGTGGTATGATGTGTATCCCAATGTATTGTATTACGGGGTAGCCGCACTTTTCCCGGAAGTTAACCATACCGGATTTATCCAGCGTTCGGTTGCTGACCAGTTTTATCGTGCTGATTCAGTGTTGAATGGCAATTACGATTATTCCTATTTTGATTATGCCCGGATGAAAGGGATTCGGAATAATATCCCCTTGCAACAGGATGCGGCAGGCGGACATGCCTGGGTATTGCTGTCGGCCTATCACAAATTCGGCGATGAGCGCTATCTCAAAGGAGCCAAAAGTGCAACAGAGGTGTTGATCAGGCAAAAAGAGAGCCGCTTTTATGAAATCCTTCTCCCGTTTGGCGCGTATACCGCTGCCCGCCTGAATGCTGAGAACGGAACACAATATGATGTGACCCGGCTCCTCAACCAGTGCTTCGACGGATGCCAGTCGAAGGCTGGCCGTTATGGCTGGGGTGTGATTGCCGAGCGATGGGGAGATTTTGACGTTTATGGTTTGCAGGGGAGTATAACCGACGGCGGCGGCTATGGATTTTTCATGAACTCGGTCGCCATGGCCTGGCCGCTCGTACCCCTGGTAAAATACGAACCGCGGTACGCCCGGGCAATCGGCAAATATATGCTGAATGCCGTCAATGCATCACGGTTGTTCTACCCCGACCAGATACCTGAAGCCAACCAGTGGTTGCCCGGTTTAAAAGATCTGACCAACGGCATTATTGGTTATGAAGGCCTCCGGAAGACCGATGACCTGAATAATCCCGCCCTGAAAGGCATTTCACCGGTTGCAATCGGTGATGGTCCGAAATGGACAGCCGGCCAGCCTGCAGAGTCGATGTTCAGCCTGTACAGCACGTCCATCGTGGGCGTGTTCGGTGCCATTGTCAACAAGACCTCCACCGAAGGCATCCTGGCCCTTAACTGCAATGCCACGGATTTTTATGCCGATAATAAATATCCGGTTTACCTGTATTACAATCCCTGGCCGGTTACTAAAACAGTTACCTATTCATCCGATACGAGCATTGATCTGTTTGATATCGTCTCAAAAAAATACCTGGCCAGGGGAGAGCACGGAAATGTTAGCCTCACGCTGCAGGCGGGCGATGCCGCCGTGGTATTTGTGCTGCCGTCAGGAACGCATCTGAAAACCGAGGGAGCACGGGTAAAGGCCGGAAATACAATTATAGCTTATAAATAACCTGAAAATGAATCAAAATATGAAACGACAGGTACTATTAATGCTGGTAATCGCATGGTCAGCAACGGCTTTCGGTCAGCGCACCATCACAGGAACGGTAACAGACTCCAAATCAGGTGAAAACATGATCGGAGTCACCATATCCATTAAAGGAACCACCTCAGGAACAACCACTGACCTCAGCGGAAATTATATACTCGTATCAGACCTTCTTACAGATAACTCGGTAATCGTGTTTTCCTATGTTGGTTACACCCCTGCTGAGGAGATCCCGGGCAGCCGAACGGTGATCGACATGAAACTCTCGCCCGCCTCCATCGCCATTGAAGAACTGGTAGTGATCGGTTACGGGTCGGTAAAAAAACGTAATGTGCTGGGCGCCGTTACCAGTGTAAGCAACCGGGAGCTCACCAAACTTCCCGTTCCGGATGTTGCCCAGGCTTTGCAGGGCCGTGCGGCAGGTGTTCAGGTAACGCAGAATACCGGTGCACCGGGTGAAGGAGTTGCCGTGCGCATCCGGGGGGCGGGTTCCATCAATTCGAGCAACGATCCGCTCTATATCGTCGACGGCATGGCTACGGTGGATGCGTTACGAATCCTTTCACCGATGGACATTGAAACCATTACCGTATTAAAAGATGCTTCAGCAGCAGCCATTTATGGTTCCCGCGCTAATAACGGGGTGGTGCTGATCACCACTAAAAAAGGAATAAAAGGGGCAACCAGGGTTACCTACCGGGGGCAAACGGGGTTCCAGAAAGCAACCCGGCTCACCAAAATGGTGAATACCACAGATTATGTAACCATTTACAATGAAGCAGCCACCAACGACAACGCACTTCTTCCCGAAAGCCTGCGCCGCAGCCTGATCACCCCTGACGATGCAGCCAGGTTCAGCAATGTGAATTATGTGAAGGAATTACTCCACACCGCCCCGATTAATTCCCACGAGCTATCCTTTTCAGGAGGAAATGAATCGACTAATTATTTGTTGTCCACCTCGCTTTTCAATCAGCAGGGTATCATAAAAGGAACCGGCTACTCCCGCGGAACGGTGAGACTGGCCGTGAATACCGAAGTGAACAAGTGGCTCAGCGCCGGCATGAGCATGCTGGCCGGACTTTCGAGCAACGATATGATCGGCAGCTCGGGTGACGGTTACGGCGGAAATGGAGGAAGCGTGATCAGATATGCCTTTTTTCGCAATCCTGCCATTCCCATTCAGTTTGCCAACGGAGCTTACGTTGACCGTCCGTCGGAATATTTCGGAAACCAGATGTTTGATTCTTTCCTGGGCGACGGGTACAATCCCATCGGAATGAGCGCTTATAATGACAATAACAGGAAAGACGACAGTTACCTTGGGAAGGCCTTCTTCACGGCAAAAATCAGCGAGAAACTGTCGTTCACCACCAACCTGGGGATGGACTACCGGAACTCCTACAGCAGGAAGTTCAGTCCCACCTGGGGCACCCTCGACCGCATCAATGCCAAAAACGGCCTGAGTGTTGCCGATGAACGTGTCGCTAACTGGACCGTGAATAATCTGCTTAACTACGAAACCACTTTTGGCGAGTCGCATACTTTTTCGGCCATGGTGGGTTTTGAAGCCATTAAGAACGGCGGAAAGGCATTATATGCCAGCGATATGGATTTCCCGGTCGAGCAGAAAGAACTGATTTACATCGGTAACGGCCTGGGTATAAAAATGAGCAGCCAGAGCGAGTATGCCTCCTCCCTGGCCTCATTTTTCGGCCGGGCCAATTATGATTACAAAGGAAAATATTACGTATCGGGAACGCTTCGTCGCGACGGTTCATCTCGCTTCACCGGTAATAATAAATGGGGTACCTTCTATTCCCTTTCGGGAGGCTGGATACTGAAACAGGAAAAATTCCTTCAGGATGTTGAATGGTTAAACAACCTGAAACTCCGTGCAGGTTATGGTGCCATCGGAAACCAGGAGATTGGTCTTTATGCGGCCAGCGACAGGATTTCCCCCTATTTCAACTATCCTTTCGGAGGGATATCAAACAGCGGTTATGCGCAGACTGCCCTCGGCAATTCAAACCTGAAATGGGAAACCAGCTATCAGTATAATGCAGGGATTGATGCCCAGCTTTGGAAAAATGCACTGACTTTTTCCGTCGATTATTTCTATAAAGTCACGGAAAACATGCTGGTTAAAGCGCCCAACCCCCCGTCGACCGGTTACGCCGAGTCGGCCTGGATCAACAGCGGATCGGTGCTGAACGCAGGTGTTGAACTGGAAGCCATCTACCGCAAGGTGAAGGCCGGCTGGAGTTACTCCATCGGTGGAAACCTCACTTTCCTGCATAATGAGGTGCTAAAGCTCGACGCACCGCTATTCGGGGGAATGATTGACACAGGCATTTATGCAACCCAAACCGAGGTCGGACAGCCGATCGGTTCCTTCTACCTGCTCGAAATGGACGGTATCTTCCAGAATGAATCCGAGATTTTGCTTTCTGCCTATCAGGGCAGCAACATCCAACCCGGCGATGTGAAATACAAGGATCAGAATGGGGACGGCCGAATCGACAATGACGACCGGGTGCATGTGGGGAGTGCAATACCCAAATTGATTGGCGGTCTCAACTTTACGGCGAATTATAAAAACTTCGACCTGAGTGTTTTCTTTCAGGGAGCCTACGGCAACAAAATCTATCTTCAGGTCAACCATGACATTGAAGGATTCTACCGGGGTTTTACCGTGACCCAGCGGTACTTTGACCAGCGCTGGACCGGTGAAGGCACTTCCGATACACAGCCAAGGGCTTCCTGGACCTCCAAGTCGAATAACGCCCGGCCATCGACGCGCTTTCTTGAAGATGGTTCCTATATGAGACTGAAGAACTTACAGCTCGGATATACCATCCCGTCTGAAACGCTCGCAAAGATTGGCTTAAAACAGCTAAGGATTTATGCTTCCGGCACCAACCTCCTGACCCTGACCAAATATTCGGGACTTGACCCGGAAATGACGGTCAGCGACAACTCGAAAGGTGAAGGAGACCGGGCCGCCGGTATCGACTGGGGAACCTATCCTTCAGCCATGACCATCATGTTTGGAATCGATATCACTTTTTAATCCTGCCAGGCCATGAAAATGAAAATAAAAAATATCAGTGCGATCCTGATGATAGGAGCATCCCTGACCATGCTGAATGCATGCAAAGATTTTCTGACTGAAGATCTTAAAGGCAGCTTTTCCTCGGCCACCTTCTATCAGAACGATAAACAGGCGGTTCAGGCTTTGAACGGGGTATACCATGCCATCACTTTCTGCACCTTCAACAATGCCATATGGGTGTTTGGGGACATAGCCTCCGATGATGCGGTAAAAGGCGGCAATCCCGGTGACCAGGCTGAGATTACCTATATCGATGAATTCACTGCCGATGCCAATAACGGGATTATCAGCAATTACTGGAGATTTGCCTACGAGGCCATTGCCCGGGCCAACAATGTGATAACCAGCGTTCCGGGGGTGCCCATGGATGAGGCGCAGAAAAACCGGATCATCGGGGAAGCCAAATTCATCAGGGCCTACACTTACTTTAACCTGGTCAATGTTTTTGGCAAGGTTCCGCTGAAACTCCTTCCGCAACTTACTTTCGAGACCATCCATGTGCCATTAAGCGAAATCGCAGACATTTATCAGCAGATTGAGCAGGACCTGACGGATGCAGCAGCTGTTTTACCGGTTTCCTATAACTCCCCGGATATCGGGCGAGTAACCCGCGGAGCGGCTTTGGCTATGTTGGGCAAAGCAAACCTTTACCAAGAAAAATGGGCGGCAGCGCTGTCCAGCTTTCAACAGGTGGATGCGCTCGGAGAGTACCAGCTATTGCCCGGTTACGGCGATATTTTCAAGCTGAAAAGCGAAAACAACCGGGAATCGATTTTCGAAATCCAGCACCTTTCCAATCAAAATCCCTTTACAGGCAGTGCACTCAACCAGTGGTTCGCTCCTCCGACCGAAGGGGGATACTATTTTGATGCCCCGACTCAAGGTCTGGTTGATGCTTTTGAAACCACCACTGACGGGAAAGTCGATCCGCGCCTGGATGTTTCCATCGGCCGTGACGGCCAACTGTGGCTGAACGGTGAAATTTTCAGCGGCTCCCTGTCACCCACCGGATTCCTTACCAAAAAGCATCAGCAGCCTCTCTCGGAAGTTTCTTCGTCACTCAAGGGCGACGGCGACTTAAATTACATCTACCTGCGTTATGCCGACGTTTTGCTGATGAAAGCGGAAGCCTTTAATGAAATAAACAATGCCGACTCGGCGAAGGCCAACCTGAACCGGGTGCGGCAGCGTGCCCGGGCCAGTTTTGACGGAACACCTCCGGAAGGTCTGCTGGCCGATGTGACCGCTTCCGACCAGAACGGGTTGCGAATCGCCATCCAAAAAGAACGCCGGGTTGAGCTGGCCCAGGAATTTCACCGGTATTTCGATCTTATGCGCTGGGGTAAAACGATTGCGGAATCCGCACTCGGCCCTGACTTTAATTACGAAACCAAGCGCTATTTCCCGATCCCTCAGGCTGAAATTGATTCAAACCAGGGAATAATCCACTGATATCCTACAAAAATTCACTTAATAAATTACCAATCTTTTAAACATTATGAAAATGAAAAACTTGATTAACATGCGCACATGGCCGATTATGCTGATCCTTTGTTCAGCAATGATCCTTGGGTCATGCAAAAAAGACCCGGTTGTTGTGGACGGAGATCACACCGCCCTCAACGCACTGATTGTACAAGCCGATGCTCTGGCCGCTGCTGCAACAACAGCTGGTTATCCGCAGGCAGCCATTGACACCTACAAGGCTAAACTGGCAACCATTAAAGCGTCTAATGCCACCGTGCTGACCGATGCCCAAATCACCAATCTGATTACCCAGCTGACCGAAGCCATGAACACCTTTAAGGCCCAGGCATACGGATTTATTGATGAGGCACTTTACCTGAACGCCGGCTGGCACTTCGATGAAGGAACCGGAACAACTGCTACTGCCTTCTCCACCGTTAAACACGTTGCAACCTTTTTCAAAGGCAATACCGTGATTATGGGTGCTGATGCCGCAATGCCAACCTGGGGAACGGGTATTAAAGGCGGAAAAGCCATTTACCTGACCGGCGGAGCTCACCTCGAAGTTCCTTACACAACCGCTTTCCTTCCTGTCAGCATTTCTATCTCCGTATGGGTTAAACCCGAGGTACTGCGTGCCGATAACTATATCGTTTCACAGAATTACTGGAACGGGTATAAACTGCAGACTCAGGACGGAGGAAAACCGTTCTTTACATTCAAGAAGGTCGACGGCGGAATCGTTGATGCTGATAATGAAACAGATAACTGTATAAAGATCAACATTTGGAATCATATCGTTGTTTCTGTTAACGCCACCACCAAGGAACTGAAATTCTATGTGAACGGAACGCTGACCAAGACCTGGACGGAATCGAACAAAGGTATCGGTCCGCTGCTCCAGACGCTCACTCCAGCTCCCCAGCCGTTTATTATCGGTGGTGTTGCCACTGATGCCGAACTTGCTGCCAACTTCATGGAATGGACCACTTCAGCCAACCTTGGGTACTTTAAAGGTGCCATCGACGAACTGAAAATTTACAATATCGCATTGGCTGATGGCCAGGTTTCAAAACTCTATGCTGACGAAAAGTAGTCATTGATTCATTGGTTTAGTTAGTATTTAAGGTTAGGGTTAGGCTCAATGATTCCTGTTTTTAAGTTAGCAGGGTGTTGAGCCTTCCCTTTTTTACCAAAATGATGAAAAGAACCAACTACCTTTAATTTTATAAGTTCTTCAATGATCCGCGCATTTTTTACATTTCTTCTTCTTCTCTTGACCCTGCAACTCTTCCCGCAGCAGGGCCAGCTGAGCATTTCGCGGATCGACAAGATGCCTGAATCGCCGGTACCGCCCCTTAACGCGTGGGATTGGAAAACAGTGGCTCAAGATTATGACCGTTTTGTCTTTAACCTGAATAATACAGGCCAATATTTACCCCTGCTGCGCCTGGGTACAACCGGACAGTTCAATTATCCCGGAAATACCGCCCTGTTTCTTGATTCCTATGTGGGCGCCGATGACCATCTCAATCAGGCAGAGGCTATCAATATCATTCCGGCCATTGTTGGAGCCACCCTGACCGGCATCGACAAGAGCAACCAGAATGGGATGAACTGGGTGGCCATGACAAAAGATTTCTTCAATCTGAAGAACGGGCAGAATGTATATCTGAACGGATATTCGACGACCTCAGGCAGCGACTGGTGGTACGATATCATGCCCAACGTATATTTTTATCAGTTAAGATCGCTCTATCGCGGAGTGGTGCCGGAATTTGAGAGTCAGTTTATCAGTGTTGCCGACCGATGGCTTGCCTGTGTCAGCCAATTGGGTGGTGGTACCACTCCCTGGAAATTGCCGGACATGAACTTCAGGGCTTTTAACCTGATCACCGGAAGACCTTTAACCACAGGCGTTCCGGAGCCGGAAGCCGCAGGCAGCATCGCCTGGCTGCTGTACAATGCATATCTCGAGACCGGTAATTCCAAGTATTTCACAGGCGCCCAGCTGGCGATGGAATTCCTGACCGGGCTCAGTTCCAACCCGTCGTACGAGCTGCAGCTTCCCTACGGTACTCTCGCTGCAGCCCGCATGAATGCAGTGGAAGCGACGGATTATCCCATCCAGAAAATGCTCGATTGGTGCTTCAACCGGGGTGACCTGAGAGGTTGGGGCGCCATTGTGGGGAATTGGGGAGGATTGGATGCCTCGGGACTGATCGGAGAAGCCAATGACAGCGGCGACGATTATGCTTTTGTGATGAACGGCTTCCAACAGGCTGCCGCTCTGGCACCTCTTCCAAAATATGATAAGCGTTATGCCCGGACTCTGGCAAAGTGGATATTGAATCTGACGAGCGCCAGCCGGTCGTTCTACCGCATTGCCATGCCCGGGGTCAACCAGGATTCCTGGGCCTGGTCGGCCGTTTATGATTCCGCCTACTGCATCCCTTACGAATCCCTTAAACAGGTCTGGCAGGGGAAATCACCCTTTGCCACCGGCGATGCCATGCGCGGGGGCTGGGCTGCTACCAACCTTTCACTCTATAGCGGGTCCAGCGTGGGATATCTTGCCGGAATAGTGCAACAAACAGATGTTCCCCAAATCCTGCAGATCGACCTAAACAGGACTGATTTTTACGGCGACGATTCCCTGCCTGCCTACCTGTATTACAACCCGGATACGGTGGAGCACAAGGTTATGGTCGACTTTCCCGGCACCTTTACCGCATACTCAGTTTATGAGGCCATCACTGAAAAAACAATATTCACTGCCGCCACAACGATCTGGTTCAGTATTCCTCCCCGGGAGGTGAGGCTGATCAGGCTGTATCCGCCGGAAGTCACACCCGAGGCCCGAAATGGCCGGCTGTATGCGGCGGATGACATCCTCGACTATCATTTTGGATACAATTATTCTGCCAGTCTCCGGATAAAAGCCCTCTCCACCGACCGCAATCCGGTGATCATCAACTCATCGTTCGATGCCTTTTGCGAGGCTGGAAATGCAAACCCGGGCGATCCGGTTCAGTATGAATGGTTTCTGAATGATGTGCCGATCGAAGGCAAAAACCTTTCTGCCGTTCAGCTTACCGCACCTGCCGCCGCTGGTGAGGCTGTCCTCAGGTGCCGCATCAGCCTGAACGGAAAGACGGCTCAGGATACCATTCATCTGAATATCGTTGACCGAATCGCCATACCTCCGGTGGTGAATGGCATTCAGGCAGCACATGCTTTTACGGTTGCCGGCGGCGATAACATTTTTACAGCCCTGACAGAACCCGTAGTCGGTGAAACCCTCGAATTTAGCTGGACCGCCTCTGCAGGCAATTTATACCAGACAGCCGGAAGTTCGGTAAGCTGGCACGCACCGGCAACTGCCGGAGTTTATTCAATCACCGTGAAGGTGACCAACCCCGACAGATTGTCCACCGCGGTATCAGCCGAAGCGCTGGTTAAAGACACCGCCCTCGCCATTCAGCCTCCGCTGATCTGGTATCCTTTTGATACAGATGACAAGAATGCGGCAGCCGACCGTTTTCATTCCACAGCCACCGGGGTTACCAAAACAGACGATGCACGGGGCTTACCCTCGCTGGCTTACCGGTTTACCGAGGGCCAGGATATCATCTATACCGCAAATGAGCCGGAACTAAATTTTACCGATGCGGTCAGTCTGAGCTGTTGGGTTAAATGCGAGCAGCTAGGATCGGAGAGGTTCATACTATCGCACGGTTCGTGGCAGCAGAGATTCAAACTGTCAATCACCCCGGAAGGCAAACTCCGGTGGACGGTGAAAACCAATACCGGCATTGCTGACCTTGATGGCTCAGTGCCCATTGAATTGAACCGTTACTATCATGTTACGGTTCTTTATACCGGATACTCCATGGAGCTTTACCTTGATGGGGTGCTGGATGCATTCAAAGCTTTCCCGGGAAAGATCCTCACATCAACCAAACCTTTCACCATCGGCAGGATGGACGACGTCGAAACTCTTTATTCACTTCGCGGGAACGTGGATGAGGTGAAATTATGGGATCGGGAAATACCCTTAAAGCAGATCGAACAGCTGAAAAACCAGTGGGCCCCTGCTAAAATTGACAGCCTCAGCGGGCCAGTGGGGCGAATTTACCCAAATCCGGCCGAATCGGCTATTTTCATCGAATTCAATGGCTCCGTTGACGTAGAAAACATTTCCCTGTTTTCATCGGATGGACGAAAAGCTGCAGAATATCAACCTCTAGCGCAAATGGCCACACTCAGGCTCGATGTTCCGCCAACGTTTAGCGGATTGCACCTGCTCCGGATCATCCTTAAAGACGGGACGGTGGTGACGAGGAAGATTGTGGTGAGGAGGTGAGAGGGTGAGGGGCTGAGGCCATCAACCTAAGATATAACTTCTTGATAATTTCACAAATCTTGAAGAAAGAAAGTAAGAATTTCTAGATTCGAAGACCAATTCTGAATTCTGAGATTTCAGATTCAAGTGAGCAAAGAGCCAGACCTGGATCTAACACTTCAGAATTCAGAATTGGTCTTCGAATCTATGACTTTCAACTTCTATTATCCAGAATATTTCCGTTAGGTTGACGGCTATGGGGTTAGAGGTTTTGTGGTTGAAGTAAATATGAAATTTTCGTAATTTTTTTAATATGTTGCCTTTAAGGTCAAAAAAAATTTCCCTCTTCATTCCGCTGCTGATCCTGATCAATGGGTATTTCTGTTTTGGCCAGCAGCTTTCACTGAGAATTGCAGGCGATAGTCTGGCCGGATTTCGTGTTGATATTTACCATGGTAAGCAACTATTGATTTCCAATACGGAGGAATTCTCCCTGTTGTTATCAAATCTTGATCTGAGCACGACCGCCGAAATCAACCATTGGACCGGACAGGAATGGAACGGTGATAATAAGGACATAACTCTGAAAGGAGATTCCTATATAAAAGAATTTGATGCCAACCTTTCCGTCACGGTCAGGTACGAGGTGATCAACGCCAATCTGATAAAAAAGACAGTTGGGCTGTTTCAACCCTCCATGCCCGGCATGCTGTATATATTGCAGGAAATAGCCCGGCCTGCAGACAAACCGGCACGATACGTAACCTTTGAATATGATGATTTTCCAGGCGGACTGGTGCATGAAATGTTTCCTGCGGCTGGCTTTGTTACCGCGGATAACACCGTAGTTGGCTTTTTAACCGATGCCGGGTACCTGAACCAATATACACGGAATACACGCCGCCGCTTCAGCGGCCGCGGAGGAGGGTTTGTCGGCATGCGCCGGTTACCCGACCCGGAATTATTTTCAATAGCCGCCAATGCCGGAAGTGCAACGAATAATCAGCATATCAGGCAAACCTTCGGAGAAGTATGGAACTTGGATGCCGGAACCGAAATCACCTTAAAAACAGCCGGTGACTACCGGATAGAAGGCAACGCCGAAGTTGCAGCTGAGAATGGACTCATCACCATAACCGGCCACCCGGGAGGCAGGGCCGGGATTGAAATGATTACCCCATTGAGGGATCAGCAAGTTTACACCCTCTCCTTTCTGTGCAAAGGAAATACTCCGGTGTCTGTAAAACTTTTCAGGGTGCGGAACGGACAAAAGACCATCGAACTGGAATACGGGATCAAGTACATCGATAACTTTCCTGCGGTTGAAAATGAATGGACGCTCTTTAAGGGTAGCCTGTTGGTACCTTATATTGAACACGACAGCATTTCCATGTTCATAGGCACCCAATCAGGTATAGAGTGCAAACTGCAGATAAAGGATCTGAAATTCGTTGAGCACCAGCCCCGGCAGGAACCTTACAATATTCTTAAGCTGGGTGAAAAAGCGGAGAAAACAACCTATGTATTTGCCGAACCCTGGATCTCCCACCAGCAACTCATGATCTCGTCGCAGTCACGGTTAGCCGAAGGGAAAGGCTTCAAGGGATCGCTGATAGAAAAAATGCTTTACGCCAATTTCAACATGCTGACCTGGATCACCGACATCCATGATTTCAGCCCGTTCAATGTGCCCAATATGAACTATGCCCCGGATATGTATAACCGGGATGCCTTTTTTGCCACCGTTTCCTCTTACAATAAAACACTGAACCTGGCCATCTGGGACCAATGGGGCAGAACACAAACACCCAAAGGAGGCATCGGCACCATTATCACTCCGCTGATGGGGTCGGTGGAGGCGAAGGACAATGAAGCAACCATTGAATGGCTCATCTGGGCCATGATGAATAAACGACGTTTTGGCGTAACCCTGCCGCAAGAAAAAATCAGGAAAGCGGTTGAATATGTGTTGGCCGAATTCGATTCCAACCGGGATGGAAAATGCCAGGCCCACTTCTCTTTGAGCCAGGTGGATATCGTTGATTTCAATCCCAAGACCGACTGTCTGGCCGTCAATCAGGGAATGCTTGCCATTGCATTGAGAACCATAAAGGAATTGGGTTTTGATATCGACGAAACCTATATCCAAAAGGCTGAACAGGAATACCGGAATTTCTATGATGCCGGCAGGAAGCATTTGCTGTTCGACCGGAATTTCCCGGAAATCATTACCCTCACCGACCTCGAACCGGAATTCTTTTCTTTATGGCTGTTTAACAGGCCTATACTGACAGATGAGATGGTGATTAATCACCTGGAACAGATACCCGTCCTGAATAAAGTACCGGGCTCACCCCATCCCGCATTTGGCACCACGGCACCGATCTGCGTCAGACTGATCAGTAATGCACCGGGGTTCTCTTATCTCACCGGCGATTATCAGCCCTTTGAAAAATTTGGTCAGGATAATTACAGCAATGGTAAAAGCGACGGTTACTATTACAACGGAGGCAGCTGGTTCCGGGCGGAGTATTGCGCCTATGTTACCGGATTGAAGCACGGCTGGGATAAAGCTAAAATATTGATGGAAAACCGGGTGTGGGCCGAGATCTATCTGAATCCCAAATGGCCTTTCAGCAAGGAATTTATCCCCACCAAATGGACAACAACCGATAGCTGGTGGCCCTCCACCAGAGGCCTTTGCTGGAATGTTTTTATCCTGATGGCCGATGAAGTGGCCGGCTTACGCACTCCCGACATGGACCCGGACTACCACCGATGAGCGGTTACCTGTCCTTCACGCACCTCACCGAATAATACCCCTCGGGGGTCATTTCCCTGAACTGCACTTTGGTATCGTTTCGCTTGTATTGAAGAACATACACGGTATTCGAAACCGGGTTGGTCATGAAATAAGCCACTTTGTAAAGACTGTCGGGGACAAATTCGGTAAATCCCCCGTAATGGTGGTAAGCAGCATAACCGCCCAACAAGAGATTAAAATCGGTTCGGCCTCCGTAAGCGAGGTCAGTACCTGCATTTTCCCGACCCACCTCCTGCAATAACTCGAGCCAGTCGTCGACGGTCGGGATATGATAACCGCGCGGACACAGGTTACGGGCCTCGGTTTCGCCGGTATAGCTGGTGGCAATGATGGAAGCCAGATAGAGCCGGCCGGTGACTTCGCATATCGCCGGGTTCTCGTCGAAGCAGTAACTGGGGTAATACTCACCGAAGCCGCTCTGCTTCATGTCCCAGTTCAGGTTCTCCCCCATCCACCATTGCTTCCCGATCTGGACGATCCCGTATATCTGTTCATCCCTGACATCCTTGATCTGGCTGGTCGGATTGGAGTAAGGACTCACTCTCACGTCAGCTACCGCAATATCCTTCAGTTCGCCGGTATCCATGATCTGCATCGTCACCTTATAGACTCCCGCAGTGGGAAAAACCCGGGTGACCAGTTTTTTATCATCGAACGGGGTATCCCAGATCCCATCGCCTTCAAAATCCCAGCGCGCAACCAAATCTGAAGGTACATTTTCAGGATCCGACGAAAGCCAGGCGCTGAACTGATAAATGCTGCTGATATTTCCAAAACGGATATTCTGTGATATGCGTGCTGTGGGTTTTCTGTTTGCCCGTGATACCACCACCTCGATCTCCTTTTCATTATACAGGTTATCAACGCTATAAACACGAACCCTGATACGGTGGGTATCATTTGGCGGCTGGGGCCAGGTGAACACCGGGTTATCGGAAGGAGGCGACCAGGCTCCCGAAAATTTCTTCCAGGAGAACCTCAGCGGCATGGCAGGATCGCCCATGTAATAGCTGTTATCCGCGAAAATCATCAGGGTATCGCGGTCGGACGGAAACTCAGGCGCTATCCTCAAAACGGGTACGATCAGCGTATCAGTCATATGAACGGTAACCGTTTTCTGTAGCCGGGCCCAAAGACTGGATGTATCCCGGACCATCAGGTTCACCTTATGGATTCCAGCCTCCGCGAATTGAAAATGAGCGATAGGATTGCCCTTTTCAACGATTTCAAAATTCTGGTCATTATCGAAATCCCATGAAAAAGTGAGCAGGCTTTTTCCTTCCTGTGCATCAGTTGTTTGCCCGGCATCAAAGGTAAACAGTGTCTTAAAATTTCCGCTGTCGGGGATGACCTTGAAATCGGGGACCGGGGCCGAAAAGCCCTGGCTCACTTTCAGTGCGACAGTGGCTGTCAATAGCTCTCCGGTCAGGGAAAGAGCTTCAACGGTGACCGTGAAGTCACCTGCCCGGGCAAAAGTGCGGCTGATAAAGGATATTGCGGAATATTTTGTATCCCAGGTTTTATCACTCTCCCAGTCCCAGCGGTATACAAAACCGGTGGTATCGATATTTTCGGGTCCGGCCAGTTGCGCACGGAATTTAACCGATTCAATGGTGGTGGGATGGTCCGAACTGAGTACAGTCCCAAGGCTGAGCGGAACCTCCTCCCGCCTGCAGCCTATCAAGGCAATTAAAATCAGTATGATCAACCCTCTGCGCATAATCACTGAAATGAAGGGGTTTGACGACTGACAGCACCCAGTTTAACTTCCACCTGGTCGATGGCCCAGCGAACCCCGTATCTCCCACCGGGGAATCCTCCCCACAGACAGCTGTCAGCCAGACAGCTGCAGGTAATCCCAGCCTGATAATAGTAGGTTCCCGGGGTCAGGACAAACCGGTATATCGATTTGGAATCGAGCACATTGGCCGATGAAATAAACAAACCCCGGTACAAGCTGTCGGCGGTACGGGCAATACTTAGGTTTACCCTGTGTATACTTTTTGATGGCAGCGGAATATAAGGAAGGATGAAATTTACTTCGAGAACGCCGGTGGTCACCATTGGCACCTCCTCATCCCCCGGAACGGGCGTATTGTCGCATTGCATCATCAGGGATACCAGCAGCATGCCTATCAGGTATTTGAATGCTTTCATCTGATAAACTTTAATTGTTTGTACCGCGGATCAGCCGCGAGAATCTGAAAAGTAAGGTCGGAAAGTTCAAGATTGATGACCCTGCTCTCCGCTTTTGAGGAAAACAGCCCGAATCCGTTCCGGAATGAACTGTAGGATTGAATTTCCCAGGGTTGCGAACCGTTATTGTACAATTGATTGTAAAGCCTGAGTTCACTTCCGTATGAAAATACGACAAACTCCAATCCCGTGATCCGCCGGTAATCATTACCCGTCAGCGGAGGATATCTTGATAAAATATTTTGATAAAAACGGTCGGAATTCAACTGGGAGTTCAGGATCTGGCCCGTATTCTCCTCATACGCCTGACCCCCGAAATTGAAATATCCGAGATTAAACGTAGTGCCCACCTGTTCCTCAACAGTAAGAACAAACGAAAACTGGTGATATTCGGTGTTCAACCCGGGCCGGAGCTCAACAATGAAATCATCCATATCCGAAAAGGTGACGGTACGACCAGGTATCGCAGCCGGGTTGAGAACCTCCGAATGACTGGCAGTCCGGGTGGCTGCAAAGGCGTAGTAGCTGCGTTCAGGAAACCATAAATAGATATAATACAAGGTATTAGATAATGGTTTCAGACATGTTTCGTACAATTTGAACGAGGGATTTTCAAAAAATCCGGTATCCTGCCGGATGGTATCTGCAAGATGAAAATCATAAATCACCGGCTGGTCCGGATTCGCCCATTCCTCGATATAAATCTCCACCGGCTCGTCCCATTGATCAAGGGTCATATGGTCGGCCAACCGGTAATCCTTGCCCGGAAAGAAGGATTTTGCAAGCCTGACCTGCTGGATGCTGTCGTCCAGGTCGAGAATGCAATAAGCTACCGGCAACCCCTCATTATCCATATTGACAGTGAGGTCGTTACCGCAGGAGGTAAAAACGATCAGAAAGATAATAATCAGAACCTTGTCAAAGGAACAGCTCATTGTGTCAGCTTGATCTCCTCTACAAAATACAAAAAAAATGCGGTCACTTCACCGGCATCCCACTTAAATGGGAGAATCCGCTCCAAATGTGTGAATCATGCAATTCTTAATTTGCATAGTGTAACCTTTCCGGTTTTTCCATGCTCTAACTTGCCATGTTTTTTCAGATAATAAGTGAAGCTGTACATAAAATATATGGTTACCAACCTCAGCAAAATGGTGGTCAAGGAAAAGTTGAAAAAACTTGGCCTTCATTTCGTCTTGGTTGATTTAGGTGAAGTTGAGATCCTGGAAGAACTGTCTGAAGATCAGATGGATGATGTCAAAATGGCATTGTTGGAGTCTGGACTGGAACTGATGGATGATAAGAAGGCTATATTAATTGAGAAAATCAAAACGATGTTAACAGAATTGATCTATTCCTCCGGGGGTACATCAAAACTAAATTATTCAGATCAAATCAGTGAGAAATTAAATTATGATTACACTTATCTGTCCAACCTATTTTCGGAAGTAAAGGGAATCACCATCCAGCACTTCATAATCATGCATAAAATTGAAAGGGTGAAAGAATTGCTGTATTACGGGGAGATGAACCTTACAGAGATTTCCTATCAAATGGATTACAGCAGTGTAGCGCATTTATCCAATCAATTCAAGAAGATTACCGGACTCTCCCCATCTCATTTCATGCGTCTTAAGATCAAGGGACGGGAGTCGATCGAGGATATCGGAAATAGTAATCTGTAACATATGTAACATTTCGCCGAACATATGTAACACTTCCCGGATGGAATGACCTCACCTTTGAATCGCGATAATGTTACCGCAATTAATAATATAAGGTCATGAAAATAAAAAATGCGTTTCCAATCGCAGCGATGTTGTTGGTTGGGTTACTGGGAAGTTGTAATAAAGAAATTGATCCGATGGTACAGGATTCCAATATAAAAGGTGGAGTTTCTTCGGACCTGAAGGGTAAACATAACCCGGATGCAGTGACAGCGATAAACCTTGGAGTTGCCGGTGATTTTGCAATCCTTTCAAAATCAGGCATTACCGATGTATATAAATCTTCAGTTACCGGTGATATCGGATCCAGTCCGATCACGGGAGCTGCTGTTCTGTTGACTTGTGCAGAAGTAACCGGGACTATTTACACGGTTGATGCAGCCGGTCCGCTTCCTTGCCGTGTGACTGACGCAGCCAGGTTGGGTACGGCAGTTCTCGACATGCAAGCCGCCTATACTGATGCCGCAGGGCGTTCAAATCCAAAATTTTTGAACCTTGGCGCCGGAAACATCGGTGGGACAATTCTTACCCCCGGTTTATATAAATGGACAAGCGCTCTCGTCATACCTGCTGACATTGCCATTTCGGGTGGCCCGAACGATATCTGGATATTCCAGGTTGCTGGTACCCTGAATGTAAGTTCTGCTGTAAATGTTACTTTGACCGGTGGTGCACAGGCTAAAAATATCTTCTGGCAGGTATCGGGTGCTGTAACTTTTGGTACGACAAGTCATTTTGAAGGTGTTGTACTTGGTAAAACAGGCATCAACATGAAAACCGGTGCATCCATCAACGGACGGATGCTGGCCCAGACTGCAGTTACTCTTCAGATGAACTCTGTAGTTCAGCCGCAATAAAATACTGGATACTTTTAAAAAAAAGGAGACTCGTGTGAGCCTCCTTTTTTTTGTTATACCCGCTACTTTTTCTTTAATTCAGGGTAAGTCCTCAAGATAAGCCTGCGGTCATCATCCGCGAGGTTAGTAAATGGTACCGGGCTATCCTGCGGCCGGGTCTGTTTTTGGTTTATTTCACCCATCAGGCTCCAGTTGCGCGATAAACTCCGTGGTTCACTCGCTGGAATATCATACCGGGTAAAATCGATAACCTTTTCTGATTGATCATTCAAATCCTTTAAAAAGGCCAGCCTGAAATTTTTGTTCATATACCAGCTGATCTCCTTGTCCTTATCTGAACCACCGATCCCGGTGCCCCGCTGGGTAAAACGGTAATTCAACTGATCGTTGTTCTTGTTTTGCTCTCTCCATAGCAGACCGAATTCACCTTGCGTAATGCATTGCGCATCAGGCCATCTCTTCCTGATTTCTTTCAGCCAGGCTGTGAGGCATTCCAGGTGGCCGATCGGCTGGATCAGTGAGATTTCCCAACAATTGGTGACCCATGCAAATCCGTTAAGCTCGAAACCCCGGTCGAAATGTACCGCAGTGGTGGCAATCATCTGTTGGAGTCCGTCCTTCGGACCGTGATTGCGGATAGTTTCGATGGGTCCAACGCCCATGCGGCTGTTGAAACCCTGTTTAAAACCTTCGCGGCGTGCCGCCAGAAAATCACAGGTCCAGCCGTCCAGGTTAACACAATCGATGAAGTCGGCCGCTGATTGGGCCGGCTTGCAAAAATGTTCCTTCGATGGATAATAGGGATAGCAGATGGAGCCATCGCCATCCTGGTTATCAATGGCATACTGGCTCCAGATATTTCCCTGGCACACATGGATATTCTCCATCTCCGACAGATACTGAAGATTTTCAGCAGCCAGAAAACCGGCCACCACGCTTTTCGGACGAAAGCCGTTGCCCATAAATTCCGATACCCGGGCCAGGGCATCGTGCAGATCCTTGCTCACCTGCTCCCGCGTATTGTAGGCATTGGCAAAGTATCCCCCGGGGATAAAAGTTACATCGTCGCCGTACTTCTGATTACACTCACGGGCAAAATCACGGATATCCCTGTAATTTTGAAGCTCTGAAAAAAGGGCCTGCCAGCTGAATGCCCAGGTAATGCGAGCCTCCGGCCAACCGGCGGCAATGGCATCCCGGAATTCATGGGCATAAGCCAGGGTATGAATGGAAGCTTCATCCTCTCCCGCGTCCCGTTCACGGGTCACTTCGATCTGGTTAACCCGGACCACGGTGTTGAAAGTCAGATACCGGTGACCGGTGACCGCCCCAACTGCCGGACTTTCACCTTTGCTAAGGACCGGAAAAAAGAATAAGAAACAAATGGAAAGCAGGATAATTAATGGCTTCAGGGGAATGACGAAATTCTTGTCCATGTTAAAAGAGTGATCAAATAAACACTGTAAAAAACACCTATACAAAATACGAAAAAGGGAGGACATTGACCAGGGTTCACTTCCCGATCCAGAGTACGGAGTTTCCGGTCCCGTATTCATTCTCTTCCCAGAGCATATTGTTGGGATCGAGTATCCATTGACCGTCGACAATTATTTTATAGGTGTACTTGCCCGGCTTTAGAAACAGGGGAAGCATCCATCGGTTGTTTTTTCTGACCATGCTGTATCCTTCGCGGTTCCATCCGTTAAAGCTTCCGCTTACCGCGATCCGGTTGGCATTTGGAAAGCTGTCAACCATAAAGTTGTGATTGGGCTTGACCGTTAGAAATGAATTAGCCATGTTGCCTTTGCCGTTCACAAACGGATTGGCTGAATCGGTCATCCAGCGCCCGTCGGCGATATATTTGTACTCATAATTGCCAGGGGCCAGAATAAAGGGCAACTGCCACCCGCTTTCCGTTTTGGTCATCTTAAGTTCAGCAGTATTCCATCCGTTGAATGTACCAGCTAAGACCATATTCTTTACCGACTGATGACCACTTATACGAAACCAGGTGGTATCGCCGATGCCCATGAATGAATTGAAATTACCGCGGCCGTCGGGCCTGACCACCGGATTGTCCGGATCGGTGATCCAGTTATTATCGATGATGAATTTATAAGAATGAGTCCCCGGGCGCAGGTATAGCGGAAGTTCCCATCCTTCCCCGGTTTTTGACATCATCAGCTCCCTGGGATTGAAATTATTGAAACTTCCGGCGAGGATGACTTTTTTTGCATCCGTGTACCCCTTGAGTCTAAAAACAAAATTGTAACAGAAAATGACCGAGTTATTCCCGCCGTTCAGGTCATTTTCTTTGAGTTTATTGTTTCCGTCCTGAGTCCACCGGCCATCAATGATATATTTGTACGCGTATTTACCCGGAAGCAGGGGAACCGCGACCGACCATCCTTCGCCCGAGCGTTTCATCGGGGTTTGCATGGTACTCCATTCGTTAAATGTTCCGGATAGATAAACCTGACGGGCATCCGTGTGACCCGGCAGGATAAAGAGCGCCATACTATCGGAATACTTAAACAGATTACTATAAGTCAGCTTGTTAACTCCATAATTCGCTTGATCTGGCTCGGGAAATCCGGATACATGGAGCCAATTATCATCCAAGAGAAAGATCCTCGAAGGTGGCAGGACTTTATCAAATGCAGGCGCATGGGGAGGGGCAGGTGCCAGGTCCTTTGAAAGTTCGGTAGTGCGGGGATTGATTTGCTTCCATTTCCAGCCATCGGCAAGCATGATCGAATCGGCCTTCCCATTCATTACTTTTGATAATAAAAGGGTATCGAGGTTAAACTGACTGGAAACCAGCCTCAGCTGGTCAGGGGTCCAATCGAGATCGATTTTAAAAATCATGCGGCCGTTTTCGATCCGGCATACCCCATTGAGGAACTCCTGACCGATTCCGGACAGAGGTAAATGCATCAGGATGATCATCAGCAGGGCCACTATTCCGGTCGATCGATTTTTCATTGTGCGGCCTCCCGAACCAGGCACATACCCAATTCTTTTTTCACCAAATTAATACAAACGATCCCTTTTTCAAAAAAATCATAGCCCAGCACGCCACTGAGCGGATAATTATAAGCCATGGCCAATGCATCCATTCCGGTGATCATGGTCTTCATCGGATGAAATGGCACGTTCCCGATTAAGCAGTCATTCATGGTTCCGTAAAGCACCTCGGTGGCAACACTGCCCGATCCGGTCAGGTCCGACCGCCGGGTGATGGTGACCGTTCCCAACACCTTTTTGGAGGAGGTATTGCTGAGGACATTGGCTTCGGCGCCGGTATCCAGACAAAAATCGAGCATCTTCCCGGCAATGCAGACCTGCAAAAAAACCACACCGCCTGTCTCTTTAATTGGACAGCTTATATTCGCTTTCACCGAATCGGTAACCGTGCTGATCCTTTTACCCTCCCTGTCGATCCGGTGCAACCGCAACTCGCTTCGCCCGAGATCGATAACCATCTCCATGTTCCGGAAAAGACTCATCCCAAATAATCCCAGGATCTTTACCCCGCGCCGGTTTTCGATATGGCCCAGGTTGATCACGTCGGCATCGACATGCTCATAATGAAAATTGGCCAGGTCAATTCGCTCAACCTGTGTCTGATATACTTTTTCCACGTTACCGGTAATACCTCCGGCCGGCTCATCCACCGGTATGAGGTTAGTTCTGAAATAAGTGCGGTTGAGCACCAGTTTAGAGGCCCCGGTATCGAAAACAAAATTACCTGTCTGGTCGCCAATGCGTGCCTCAATCAGAAACAAGCGCCCAACGCGTTTCAGCGGAATGGTCACCGACTGGAAATCACCCAGGGGTTCCACATGTGGATGATCGGAAATCAACGGAACCGGCAGAAGAAAAACAAGACAAACCCGGCAAAAGAGGAATCGAATTTTCACCAGCCAGACTCTCATTAATCATGATATTATCGGACTTAAAAATAGCAAATTCCCCCCATCCAACCACGGTCCCCTCCACCATCTTTCGTCCACCGTCTCCAAGTCTCCCAGTCTCAAAGTCCTCCGTCTCTCGTCTTCCGTCCCCCGTCCACCGATATCATTAACCTCTAACCAATAACCTCTAACCTCTCCAACCTAAACCCCTGCCAGCTTCAGCGCCTTCGGGTACAACAGGTTATTCTCCAGGTGAACATGAATGTGCAGATCCTCTTCAAACTCTTGCAACAGCTTATAGGTCATTCGATAAGAATTGCATCCATCGTCAGGCACAAGGTATTGGTTGCTTAGTTCACTGATATGGTCCATGGCCCCCCCGGCAAATTCATGCTCACCGCTCATTCGTCTGATTTCAGAAATAATTACCGCCTTGGACCCAGCATTGCGATTGTTGAGAACTGCTTTAATGGCCGGAAAAAGGACTTCCTCCTCATTCCTTAAATGCTGCAACAGTTCATCATTGATTTTTGAGAATAATTGAGCAATCTCAATTAATTCGGGATGATGTTCTCCATGCACCGAAGCGATCTTCTGGGTATAATAGACCAGTTCCGGCAGGTTTTTCAGAACAAATTTGTGATGGGTATTCTTAATGTAATCACTGAGGAACCCGAGATCCCAATCCTTAAAATTAAGTGCCGGACCCAAAGGTTCCATCACGATTTCATTCAGTTCCCGGACCAGCGTTTCCGGGTTAATCCCCTTTTCTTCGCAGGTCTCACGGAAACCCTTGTTGCCACCGCAGCAAAAATCAATTCCGGCATTCTTGAATATGGAAGCAGCCCGAAAATCATCAGCGACAATTTCCCCAATGGTCATTTTATCTAAATCATTCGTTGTCATAATGTTCCAGTATTAACCGGATCAAAGATACGAATTAATTTATTAAAGATATATTTGTCTTTAATTATTTTGGGATCGAGGCGATCAATCCGTCAAGAAACCGGTTGGTCACTTCACTGACCACCCGCCGGGAAGGGACTGCATCGAACCATTCGATCGTTTGACGTATGCCCTCACTAAAGGGAGTTGTTGCAGTAAAATCCGGTACAAATCTTTTAATTTTCGAATTATCAAAAACGGCGCTGTGGGATTTGTCGCCTAAAAGGGTTCCGTGTACTGAGGGGTAACCGTGCTTTTCAGCATATCCTGAAATATAATCAGATGCGATGTGTACCACATTGGCCTCAGCACCGGCTGCCCGGGCTACTGTTTCATAGATCTGGTTCCAGGTCAGCACCTCATCCGATGTGATGTGAAATGCCTCACCGATAGCATGTTGGTTATCAAGCAACCCGATAAATCCTTTTGCAAAGTCGGAGGCATGGGTCATGGTCCACAGGGAGGTGCCGTCGCCATGAACTACCACCTGTAACCCTCTCCGCATGCGGTCGATCGCCGTGAACTCCTCCCAGCCGCCGAGTGAAACCGGAATTACCGAATAATAGGTGTGTGAAGGTCTCACTATCGTAACCGGAAATCCCCGCTCACGGTAGCCCTTCATCAGCAGATCCTC
The DNA here is from genome assembly GCA_041662065.1 of Bacteroidales bacterium. GTDB lineage: Bacteria > Bacteroidota > Bacteroidia > Bacteroidales > UBA12481 > UBA12481. Next base: position 76,871 of record JBAZTE010000007.1, read on the forward strand.
ACAGGCAATCTTGTTGCGCGAATAGTCCCAATGCGGATTTCTCAGTGGCGTAGATTCAGTGATGACCGGATTCAGGGGTGGTTTCTGGTAGGCCGATGCGGAACTGATAAAGATATACTGCCGGGTCAATCCCTCAAAAATATCCATATCGCGCTGGATATCCGACGGGGTAAAGGCAATCCAGTTAACCACGACATCCCACCGGTGGCCGGCAATAGCGTTTCTGAACTGGTTCGGATCCGACAGGTCCGCCTGCAAGGAGGTAACCCCGGCAACCGCTTCCCGGTTGCCCCTGTTCACATGATACAAATCTATTCCCCGCGCAACAGCCATCCGGCTGACCGGTGTACTGATGTTTCCCGTGCCTCCGATAAATAATACTTTCATCCTTTACGCTTTTTCCGTTTTTATTTTTTTCGATGTTCTCAGTCGCATGATCTTATTCAACAGATCGAACCAAAAGGGTGCGCCCAGCGAAATGGCTATCGCGGTCAACAAAAATCCGAAGAAATGATGATATGCCAAACGGAAAAGATAAACAATTTTATCTCCGGGTGAAAAGGTTATCACCCCATTCAAAACACGCTGCTGCGCAAGGGGTAACGAAGCCGGATCCAGTGCCGGCGAATAGGCGCGGTCTCTGGTTACCGGATCAGAGGTTACCCTGACCTGATCGGGGAGCCAGCCGCCCAATCCTAAAATGGTATTGGCACCGGCAATATCTGCATCGAGTTTTCTCTTGATGTGCAACAGGGAAGTATCATTATCGGGCACACCCGACCGGACAAAGGCGCCCGCCAGGCTTACCATCTGTTCCCTTGCCTTGCTGTCGGCCGATAATTTCTGCACGATTACGAAAGTGTCGGCATAGAAAAACCAGGCCAGGCAAAATCCCAAAACCAGTAAGAGCAGCTGAATCTTGCGTTTGTACCATTCTGAAGCCTGGTCCATGGTGCGGTTGAACCAATTTTCGAGCAAAACACGGAATCTGTTCACATCTGTTTCCGCCTCCTCCCACAGTTCCCTGATATAAACAGCTGACTCAGGCTCTATCCTTCCCGTCTTCAGGCCTTTGATTTTTTTATCACCAATCAGGATATCCAGCATTGCTTTTGAGAAGCTCTCCGGCCTGATGGAAGATGGGTTCCTGTGCAAACTACCCAGATATTTGATCTCCGGATTGGCATACAGTTCATTGACCACCGGTCCGTCATCGCTTTTCATGATATTAAGGGCAACCAGCAACCTCCTGAACGGACTCATCATCCGCTCATCATTCAGCATCCGGCTAACCGCGATTTTAAGGTTACGAGCCCTTAACCCGAAAAGCGAGGCAATCATTTCGGAAACAACCGTTGCCAGCAGGCTGTACAATAAAAAAATAAATACCAGGCCGATCACAACATTCAGGGCAACCGAGTTAAACATGGCTGATATATTATTTTCTATTTTTCTGAAGCTAATTTCACCTGGACCAGTTTGGTCTGACCGTCGGCAATGACAATCTCATACAACTCGAAAACAGGCCCGCCTGAATCCAAGACAGTCTTATTGGCCGACAGGTCGGAGATGGCAGTGGATGACCTGGTCAGGAGATCAGTCACCTTGCCCAGTGTCTCGGGAAGTTTGGTATCGGTGGTCAACCCGTATGCTGTGAGAAATCCATTGGTGATCTCCACCTTCAGCACATTGGCGCCAATGCCTGGTTTTGGCTTTATGTACTGGGGTTTCGTCAGGTCGGGCAGATAAACGATGGTCGTTCTCACCGATTCAGTTTTGGTGTTCCGGTACTCGACCAGCAGAAATGGCTTCGGGGTATATACCCGGAGTCCGGTTTCATTTTTTAGGGATTCATCCGTGTAGAATTTAACCGATGCGCAGCTCCACATCAGCATAATACCCGACAGGATCAACAGGGTTGACAGGGTTGGTTTTCTCATGATTGGCAGGGATTGGATTGATCATCTAACTAAAAGTAGCAAAAGACCAGAACTGTGTTCCCAATCCTTTTAACTATTTTGACCCTGCGTTCAGGCTATTTGACCAATACAGGGTTTAACCCTTCCAACGGTACTAATACAACAGTTGTGTACCGGAACCGGGACCCGTATCGGAGACCTTTAGAACCTCGAAAACCACATAATGGCTCATTCCCCGCCATGGAAGCGAATGGAGGTATTCCTTGTAGCGGAGTTCAACGGTTTTACCGCTGCAGCGCTCCAGAATCGAAGCGATGCTGTCGCTGGCAACACTGAAATCAAACTCATTGCTTTGCATCGAACCAGGCTCCGGAGCCCTGAAACCGACCTGGATAAGCCGGCCCTCCCAAGTCTTGAATATGTACCCCTTTTTTACCAGAAAGTTAAGGTTACCCGCTTTAACACCCTCTCCGAAAACGAAATAGAACCTCCACCAGAAAAAGAGTGCCAGAATGATCAGGATGACGGGGACCCCGATCTTAAGAAATCGTTTCATCCGGATGGTTATTTATGTTTTTTCGTGGGAACAACGAATAGGGGAATCGAGGTATTGTTCAGTACTTTCTCGGTGACACTGCCCATGACAATTTTCTCAAGCCATTTCTGACTATGGGACCCGATCACAATGATATCGGCATGGATCTCTTTGGCCGTTTTGAGAATTGCCGTAGCAAATTCACCTTCCTTAATGATGGTCTTGATTGAATCATCACCCAGGTGAATTCTCGTTTTCTCAAGGAAGTGATTCGAAGCTTCCTGCAAACCTTCAATGGTATCCTTTTGAATTGCACCCATATCCATATAGCCGTTAAAACCCATGATCGGCGAATAATCCCTTGTTGCATAGTACACCGGGTCGGAAATAACATGAAGCAATGTAACTTCGGCATTCATGGATTTGGCCAATGAAAAGCCGGTTTCTGCGATTTTTTGTGCGGTTGGATCGTAATCCAGTGCAATCAAAACTTTTTTCATTTGATTCGGAGTATTAATGACGTTTCCAACACCTAAGTTAAGCAGCATTTTCTGGTGAGTTATTACATAATAAAAAAAATAATTACATAATTCACACCTTTTAGCCGGGTAACTGATCATTCGTTGTCATAAAAAAACCCCTCAATCATCAGCATGGCCAATGATAAGAGGGGTACTTTATTTTTTCCCGGGCTGCTGTTTCAGCAGTTATGCGGGTAAGGTCTGTAATACTATATAATATTTAGTAGCTGGCCCTGCGACCACCGCCACGGCTGCTTCCGCCACCGCCACGATTGTCACTGCCTCCACGGCTGCCATAACCACCGCCGCTACCACCACGGTTTCCACCGTAACCGCCGCCGCCTCTGTTATCGCCACCACCGAATCCGCCTCTTCTTTCACCACCACCGAATCCACCACCACCGCGTCTTTCACCAGCTTTTTTCTCTTCAGCTTCATTAACAACAATTGCACGTCCACCAATTTCAGCACCGTTCAATTCTTCGATTGCTTTTTTAGCAGCTTCGTCATCTGACATTTCAATAAAACCAAATCCTTTGCTACGACCAGAGAATTTGTCTGTAATAATTTTGCAAGAGCTAACTTCACCATACTCTTCAAAAACTCCCTGCAATTCAGCTTCCTGCAGATTAAAAGGAAGACTTCCCACGAAAATGTTCATAATTTCCCAAATTTAAATTTTAAATAACTCCTAACAATTACAACGCATTAATGTTTTATGACATAAATCTTTGCGAAGATACGCTGACTAGTTGAGATTAACAATAGGTTGAAATTTCTTCAATTATTATTAAAAATACTTATATCTTCCTTATTTACAGTATCATAAAAGAATTCGATTTCACCAAAGCCCGCTGCCGTGGAGTGTCGGAAGTGGCTGCCGGAGCAGGTTCATATTCAGCAGCAGGCAAATAGATCAAATGAGGTATATCGGTTCGACCAGTTAAAAACTGTTACTTGAAATATTTCAAAATCTGTTGAACAATGACCCCATGACCCTTAAGGTTGGGATGGTTGACTTGCGACATATAGTCAGTAACAGGTTGACCTCCAGCCACAATCTTATGGAAAGCTTCATAACTATCTACTAACCCGATCCCGTATTTCTTTGTCAAGTTCCGGATTTGAACGGCATGTATCTCCAGCATGTTTCCGGGCTCAAGGATCTGAACCGTCTGGTCGGGTGAAGGGGTTAGCAGGATTATTTTGATTTTACTTTTCAGTGCCTGTCTGATCATCGACTCCCAGGCAACCCGCGACCGGTCGAGACCAATTCCCCTGTCATTCAATGCATAGTCAATGAAAAGCACATCAGGTTTGTGCACCAGTACCTCCTTCTTGAATCGCCTGGCCCCGCTTTCGGAATTCTCTCCGCCGATGGCGGTATTGATCACATTGATGACCGCATATGGATAAAGTGTTTTTAACTCGGCCAGCAGCAGATAGGGGTAAGCCTCCATGGTATTGACAACGGGCGTTTTAAAGAAACCCGCCGGAACCGAATGACCGTGAAAAACCAGGTTGATCGTCCGGTTCGACGGCCATTGCTTCTGCAATTCAACTTTAATATCCCCCAGATAAGAACCCGGATCCGTCTGGCCGCGCACCTTAAGCGTCAGGCTCAAACAAACCACCAATGCCACCCAAACCCCAACCTTCTTAACCATCTTAACTATCTTAACTCTCTTAACTATCATAACGCCGTCCGTAGCGTAATCCTGAAATTCCGCCCCGGAGCACTGACCCCGGAAGCAAACACCCGGTAATTGGTATCCAGGATATTTTCACAGGCAAGCTGAACATTCAGGTACTTATGTAACTGGTAGGCCAGCCGGAGATTGAGGGTATTCCATGCCGGCATTCCGTCGGCAGTAGCATAGATCTCGTTATCCTCTGCATTCAGCAAATAATCCGAGATATCCTTTTTGCCGTTGAACAAGAATGAGAATTCTCCCTGCAGCTTATTATTCCGGTACTGGACCGCTGCTTTCCCAAACACAGGAGGGATATGGTCGAGCGGGGATTCACCCGAATCCGATTTGACCCTGCCATAAGTATAATTGATGGTTCCGGTGAGTGAAAATCCCTGCCACAATGATATTCCAAGAGTGCCATAGGTACCGGCGATATAAGCCTGCCGCTTATTCTGACTGCTGTAAACCCTACTCATCACCCCTCCGTACATCACGCTGTCCTGCCCGTTATACTGGTCAACATCGGTAACAATCGCATCGTCGATCAGGGTATAAAATCCGCCGGCTTCAATTTTTGCTTTCTCTGCAATGGTTTGGACCATGCCGAGCTCAAAATTGGTGGTGTATTCCGGCTTGAGATTGGGGTTCGGAATGATCAGGTGCCCGGCAACGCTTTCAAACACCTTGGTAAGATCATCAACATTCGGAGTTCTGAAACCCCTGGATGCAATGAGTGATACCTTGGTGTTGTCGGTTGGAAGATATAATAGGCCTGCATTTCCGCTGAAGGATCCACTCTTTTGCTCGACTGCGTCAAAAGGAAAGGCGAAAAATGTGGTACTGGCAAACGAAGATTTTAAAATGGAGTAATTATAACGGACTCCCAGATTGAAGAATAATTTGTCCGCTACAAGGGTGATTTTGTCCTGTGCATAAATGGCAAATGTATTCATGGTATTGCTGCCGTCAGGGTAGCGGGTATCGGCCGGAGTTTCCTCCAGGGAGTTGACATTGGTGAAAACAGCAGTCGACTTTACATCATTGAAATAGGTTTCCATTCCATAATTTATCTCGTTCCTCTTCAGCTTTTTGAAACCGTCGATATCGAATGAAAAAATCCCTATCTGCTCATTCTGCGATTTCAGTTTTGAACTGCCGAACTTTCGGCTGTTACGGCTTTCCTTATTGTTCTGATAAGCTATAGTGAGTGCAAACTTGTCCATAAAAGCCAAATCCATCTGGCGGTCGAGATGATAACTTGCCAGCAGGCGTTGTTCCGGTCCATAATACCATTCCGAATTTTTTGGTTTCCCTTTGCTGTCTAATTCTGTCAGTCGGTCGTAGCGGGTGACATCACCCGTATTTGAAAACTGTACGTTGAGGGTGTGGGCCGTGCGGCTATCCTGCTGAAAGAGGATTTTCTCCAATACATCATATTGTTTGTAGGCAGTTCCGACCTGTTTGTTTTTATTCGGATTGGTCACGATACTGTCGATCCCGTTAATCCTTTCCACATAAAACGGCCGTTCACCAAAAGTTGGATAGGCGCTTTTGCGCTTGCTGCCCTGGATGATATCACCAAAATCGGAATAGGTAAGGCTGGTGAGGGAAGCTATCCTTCTACCTCCGATGTTAACATCAAAATGACCGGTTTTTTCAGCAGTGGCCGTACTGTAGCGGACCATCGCACTCCCTCCGAATTTCTGGCCGGGAACCGGCTTTTTCGTGATAAAATGCATGACTCCGCCGAGGGCATCGCTTCCATACATGGCTGAAGAGGGTCCATAAAGGATTTCTACTTTTTCAAGAATGGAATTATCGATGCGAAGGACATTCTGCAGGTGGCCTCCCCTGAAAATGGCGTTATTCATGCGGACACCATCCACCATGATCAGAACCTTGTTGGATTCAAATCCGCGGATGATCGGACTTCCGCCTCCACCCTGGCTTTTCTGCACCATAATGTTACCTGTGTTACTGAGCAGGTCAGCCGTATTCATGGAGTTCATCCATTGCAGCTGCTTTTTATTAACGATATCAATCCGCTGGACCACATCGCGCCTCAACATCTCAAACTTATTGGCGGTGATAACCACCTCGTCGATTGTTTTATGTAAGGTATCTTCCTGTGCAAAAACCACGTTAATGGCCGCTGACAGAAGGACTATCATGAAAATTTTCTTCATAATCTGAAATTGAATAATTATTGACTGATAAACACTCAACCCACGTTAAAACTATGGGGAACTGGTATGATCAGGTCAATGATTCGGGGGGAGGCGAACAGATCAGCGCATAGGGATCTGAATAGTTCAAAAAATCACCCGGATAGTGGCTTGGAGCCGGCCATGATTGACGAAAATCAGGCCTAAAAGTATCCATACAAAAATAAGGCATGAATCCGGCCGCGGTAATCGCCGGCATGGCCGATCCCTTGCGGGACTCCTCATTCTGACAGGCTAACAGGATGCCGGTATCCTGCTTATCCCAGAGTGCGAGGACCACCACATGGTTTCCTGATCGGGTAATTGAATGAACATCAAACATATTACCGTCATAAATGAACTCACGTTCGCTCCGGGTGAAGTTTAGCCGGTCAAACTCCTTTACGGAAAAAACCATTTTTTCCAGCTTTCCGCTGGTTGTTTCCAGGTGTTTGATCCGACCGGTCTGGACCGAAAAGATCACTTGCCGTACCGGGAATATGATCAGCGGGATCAGGAGCATAAGGGTTGAAACCAGACTTATGACCTTGGCAGGCAGATGTTTATATCGCTGATTCCGTTGCATAAAATTCATAACACCATGCCAAATCTACGAATAATGTGGGAACCGGAAATTGTTAAAGAACAGTGGTTATAATTCAATGTAGAACCAGCTGCTCCATGGGGTTGGACTGTAGCTGAAAGAGATCAGCACGCTTCCGGCCGGGTACATCGGCATGGTAAACTGAAATCCGGTACCAATAGCATAATGGCGCTTGATTGTCGACCAGTCGCCGATCGTTGTCAGGGCCGAGGCATATTGCACAAATACCGACTGTTCAATAGCCAGATAATCCCAATTCAGCCAGGTATAGTACAATCCGGTGGAAACCAGATGCATAAGTGGTCCGGCAAGAGCACCATAATAAGTGCCCCTGATATCTGCCGAGGTAAAATGGGTCCACAGTTCAGGATAACCGGAGGAGGAATAATGGCCTTCCCATCTGGCATTGAACTGAAGGCGCGGGTTGATCAATGTGTTATATTCAGCTTTGATGCTGCCTTCGAAATAGCTCAGGGTCTCCCTGTTCATTTTGAAACCGGCCCCCACCATTCCGGCAATCTGGTAACCTTCCTCCTGATGCCGGCGATGCGTGATCGTACCAAGGGTTTCAGTGATCCGCACATACCAGAAATTATGGTTGTAAACCAGCCAGTTATCCGGATCGGCTCCTTCCATTATTTCATGGCCATTCAAGGGAATTCTTTTATACTGAAGAAATCCAGTCTCGAAATCTGGTGAAAACGTATACCGATAATCTTCATGGAACGGATTGACCATGCTGACAAATAGCTGATTTGCAGTTAAGTGGCTGTTATAAACCTGCTCGCTCCTTGCACCGGCGCTGACCGACATGTTTTTCCACAACAGCTGACGGGGGATCGTGACTTTCACCTCACCGAACCATGGGTCGACCATACTCGCCTGGATACGTGCTCCAAACCCGATATTCCTTCCAAGAAAATTCCGGTCGGCAAATCCCAGCTTAACGGTGGGGTTGTATTCCGGACCTAACCTCCCACCAAAAACAGGCGTTATGGTAAAGGCATCACGGGTGGTGAGTATCAGTGCCAACCTGCCATCGGGCAGGGATTCCCAACGATAGGCCACCGATACGAAGTTCTGAAGGTTCCAGATTTTTTTCAGCGATAGACTGAGATTTTCAGTCGTCACCGTATCTCCCTGTCCAAATTCCAGTTCTGCCTTAATGATACGGTCGCGCGTCCGCCAGTTGCGCTCCAGGATAATCGTATCGGCCCTCCGCGGCCCAAATTCCTCCACTTTCACCAGTTGACCCCGGACCGGCCCAAGGCAGGTCAATATAAGTACAGCAAGGGTCAGCGAGGTTTTCAGGTTCATACAGTAAAGGTAATGATTGTTGCATAAATCCTGCTAGAGTGAGGCGGTTCCCGTGCGGGCCTGCAAGGTAAGCGAAGCGGTTCCCGCTTTCGCGGGAATGACACTTCTATCGATCTTACTGTCGTCCCCCGATCTTCTTCTTCGTCCACCGATCTTTCTTTCGTCCCCCGATCTTTCTCTCGTCCCCCGATCTTCTTCTTCGTCTACCGATCTTATTCTTCCGCTTCACGCTTCACGACACAAACCGCGGGGTATCCGGAAGCACGAATGAAAACCTGCTCCCCATGCCAACCTGGCTCTCCACCCATATTTTGCCGCCGAGGAGCTCAACCATGCTTTTACACAACGACAGGCCCAGTCCGGCACCTTGCGAGTAGCGCACATGAGAGGATTCAACCTGGTAAAACCGGTCGAATACTTTCAATATCTTGTCGGCAGGAATTCCAATCCCTGTATCTCTGACAAAGAAAAGCAACCCATCAGGATGCCTGTTCATACCGATTTCAACCTGTCCCTTTGTTGTGTATTTCATAGCATTGCCAATAAGATTGGTCAATATCTGATGAAGTTTCAGCGAATCGGTCTGAAGCTGGATATTTTCCATATCAGCAGGAACATTCCCCAGTATTTCAATCGACTTTTCAGCAGCTATGAGGCGGAATTGAACAACGACTTCCCGGAGAAGCTGGGCCGGAGAAACCGTGCTGTATCTGACCGGCTCGGTACCAGACTCGATCTTGCTGATATCAATCAGGTGATTGATGAGTTCGAGTAACCGGTTCCCGCTCGAATGTATGACTGATGAAAATCTGACGACCTCTTCCTTCTCATTCCCATCTTCACTTAACAACTCTGAGAACCCGATAATACTATTAAGCGGGGTCCTGATCTCATGGCTCATATTTGCCAGGAAGGCTGATTTTAACCGGTCGCTCTCCTCCGCCTTGTCTTTTGCGATTACCAGTGCGTCATTCGTTTCTACAAGTTCTTCATTAAGTTGTTGAAATTCCTCATTCTGCGCCTGAATGACTTCCGATTTTTCTTCTAAAAGCCTGGCGGCCTGTTTGCGCCCGGTAATATCATTTGTCACGGTAAGCATAGCCTGCTGACCGCCATAAGAAACGGGAACAGCTGTTACCTCAACATCAATGACGGTTCCATCCATCCGTATCAAACGCTCTTCGGCAATTGGAAGGTAAACTCCATCAGCCAGTGATTTCCGTATCCGTTGAATGGCCATTTCCCGGAAATCCGGATGAACCAATTGAATCACATGAAGACCGATTAGTGCCTCCCTGCTGGCCGCACCAATGACCTTAACACTAGCCTGGTTGGCATAAACTATTCGGCCCCCGCTGTGCACAATCACGCTGTCCGGCAAAGTCTCCAACAACAATCGGTATCGTTCCTCGCTGTCGCGCAAGGCTTCCTCCGACCTTCGTCGTTTATCGTTTGAATAGGTTTGTGCCACCAGGGAGGCTATTGCACTTAAAAATCCTTCCTCATCGGATTTCCAGTCCCTCTTCTGACCCGTATGCTCTAAACACACGACACCAGCCAACTCCCCGTCGATCATAAACCCGACATCAAGCATTGAGGTGATACCGGATGGCACCAAATAACCGGCGGCAAATTCACGGGTCCGCGGATCGTTACAAGCATCCCTGGCATTAATGATAATGCCGGATGCGAGCGCCAGGAAATATCTGGGGTAATCGCTGGCCTTTATTACCCTACCACCGCTATGCCTTTTGGGTCCAGATTCATAAAGTGACACACAGGTCAATTCCTCCCGGTTTTCCGAAACCTGCCAGATACTTGCGCACTCCACGTCAATGGTAGCTGATATCAGTTCGGTAATCCTGTTCATGGCGACAGCCACCTGGCCGGATGCGATTGAATCGTCGACCGCCAGGTAGGCGATGGCATTGCGCTGCTTTTTCACCCGCTTCCGGGCTTCCAGATTTGCCATCTCAGCCTGTTTAAGATCAGTGATATCTGTTATCGTACCAATCAGGCGCACCGGATTGCCTGCCTTATCAAATTCAAGTTTCCCCCTTCCATGCACCCATCTTTCTTCACCGGTACTGATCCTGATGATTTTATACTCCTTATTGAAGAAACCCTTCCGGCCCACAACCTCCAGATTAACATAATCGACGATGATCTGCCGCCAATCCGGATGAATGATTAAGGACCAGCCTTCAAATGACCGGAGATAATCTTTCCCGATCCCGAAAATTTCATCGAGGATGTCGGAGCTGGTCCAAAAACCCGTGGCCAGATGAAAGTCATACGTTCCCAGCTGGGCAATCTTTTGGGACTCCCTGAGCAGGAATTCATTCCGGATTGCAGCGTCTCGGAATTTGACCTGTTGGGTGATGTCAGTAACGGTGGTAATAAAAAATTGCGGCTTATCAAACGAATCCCTTTGCAGGGCAGTGCTGATATCTGCCCATACGATACTGCCATTCTTGTGAAAATATCTTTTTTGCCAACGTGACGATGGTTTTTCCCCGGATAGAATGGAATCGAGCTCGAGTTTATTTTGAGCGAGATCTTCAGGATAGGTGATATCCTTCCAATTGGCACCAACGAGTTCATCCGGATGATAACCAAGCATATCTCCGAATGCTTTGTTGATCTTCAAATTTCCATCCAATGTCGTCATGGACATGCCGATGATGGAATTCTCAAAAAAATGACGGAAGACATTCTCCTTTTCGGCTATATCCCGGTCAATCATCAATTTCAGGTTTGTGGATGGTAAACTTAGGGTTTTGATTTGAAATATGGCAAAATAAATGAAAAGGTGCTCCCCTTTCCTACTTTGCTCTTCACCCAGATCCTACCGCCCAGCAGTTCCACCATACTTCTACAAAGCGACAATCCCAATCCGGCACCCTGGGAGCGCGGTAAGTGATCTGATTCAACCTGGTAAAACCGGTCAAAAACTTTCGACAATTTATCAGCCGGAATGCCGATGCCCAAATCCCGTACATAAAACAGGATTCCTTCAGGGTGCAGGTTCATTCCCATTTCGACAGTACCACCGGGGTTGAATTTCAATGCATTGCTTACCAGATTCGACAAAACCTGATGAATCTTGAGCGAATCGGACTGAAAACTGAAATCCTGAATTTCCGGCGGAACACTCAGGAGCATCTTCACACACTTTTCTGACGCCATGAGCCGGAACCCGTCAGCAACTTCATGCATTATGCCAGCCGGTCTAACGGGACTGTACCTGACGGGATCCGTGCCCGACTCGATCTTGCTGATGTCGATAAGAAGATTGATCAGCTCAAGCAGACGGTTTCCGCTGGAATGAATGATCGAAGAATACCGTATAACCTCCTCTTTTTCCGTATCCTCGATAGCAAGCAATTCCGAAAAACCAATGATACTATTCAATGGTGTCCTGATCTCATGGCTCATATTGGCCAGGAAGGCTGATTTCAGACGGTCGCTCTCCTCAGCCTTTTCTTTTGAAAGGATCAGCGCATCATTCATCTGGCTCAGTTCCTCGTTGAGTTGCTGGAATTCTTCGTTCTGAGCCTGGATCACCTCATTACTTTTCTGCAGCTGGATTTCCGCCCTTTTCCTTTCGGTTATATCTGTGAAGATGGTTGCAAACCAACCTCTCTTATGCGAAAAGACCGACACATCAAAATGCTTTTCCAATGGTGAAAAATAGGTTTCAAAGTGAGTCGGATTACCCGTTTCCGCCACTTTTGCATAAATATCAAGGAAGGGCGCTTCAGCGGCACCATATAACTTGCTTCCCAGTTGGTTCTTTGCCATGGAAGCTTTAATCCCAGTTTCCCTTTCAAATGAAGGATTTGAATCCACAATGCGATAATCAATTGCCATGTGCCGGTTATCATAGATGACTTCGTGCAGAACTACCCCCTCTGCCATCGAATTAATCAGTAACCGGTATTGTACCTCACTTTCAGACAATGCCTTCTGAGTTTTCCTGTATCCTGTCACGTTAAATGCGGTGCCATTTGTTCCTATAACCTGCCCATTGATATCGCGGGCATATTTGGCATTGAAAATCAAGTTGATCTCCCGGCCATCTTTCGCAATATGAACCGTTTCCAGCCCCTTTACCGTATTCCCATGCATCAACCGTGCAAACTCCTGAAGATCCCGTTCCGCCCATTCGGGAGTCTGAAAATCGGTGAATTTCTTTCCCAGCATCTCCTCTACCGTATACCCGAAAACCTCTTCCCATGCTGGATTCAGATAGGTGTACCGGCCTTCTGAATCGCATTGCCAAATCAGGTCTTGCGCTGTCTCGACCAAATCGTGATACAATGCCTCGGATTTTTTTAATGATTCCCTGGTTTCCTTTTCCTTGAGACTCTTCAGTCCGATACCCGAAATAACCTCAATAAGCCCTTTTATAAAAAAGAGATAGCTCGTGAGTTGCTCATTGGTCCAAACTGGTACTTTTCTAATTGCTACCAGATATTCTTTTTCATCGAATCCGTATTTACCGGCTTGAGCTTTGAAAAAGTCCAGGTCGGGTGGTTCGAGAAAAAACTGTCCGGTAAAAAAGTTCCCGTAATGTATCCCATCAATAATAATCGGTGTTGCATTATCGACCAGGCCATGCGGACATTTATAGCTGACTGCGGGATGCGCTTCGTTGATGTGGTCGACAATATACTGATCGCTTATTCTGCATTCCTTTTCAGATTCAGGATGAACCCGGTGGAATTTCGTGCAAACATCCTGCCAGGCTGTCGCAGTGAGAATATTACCCTCATTGTCAATGATTGCCGAAGGGAAAGAGTAGATTTCATTCAGTTTATCCTGCAAGGATTGAAACTGCTCAATATCAATTAATTCCTGTAATATATATTTCATGAGCTCTAAATGCCCTTAAACATAGGCATTTATATCTTTCCGCCAAGCTTATTTGTAAATTCCCGGCAAAGTAATAATCTCAAACCCAAACCCGGCTCCCCCCGGGTCCCTTTGCGGTTGATTTGCTGGTGAAGGCTGAAAAGCGTACTAACCATGCCCGGGGACATTCCAATACCGGTGCGCCTGATGGATATCACAACATAAGCACTAAAGCAAAAGTGTTTTTGATACCCTTTTGACGGACATTGTCCACCAGGAATGCGGTTTTTAACCCTTAAGCAAAAAGAAAAAGGTGCTTCCATTGCCCTCTTCACTCTCTGCCCAAATTTGTCCTCCTTGTTTCTCAACTAATTGACGGGAAATGATCAGGCCCAGTCCGCTGCTGGGTTCCCCTTCAGTACCCCTTCGGTAACCCTGGCTGTTCAACTCAAAAATCTTGCTCAGGACATCTTTACTCATGCCGATTCCAGTATCTTTTACCGAGATCCGGATAAATCCCTCCGGCTGCTCATCTGCAGCTATCGTAACGGCGCCCCCTGCCTTTGTAAACTTAATGGCATTGGCAATAAGATTTCTGAGAATGGAGTGTAACATTTGTTTGTCGGCCATTAACCGGATGGGTTTCCCGATCGTACTGGTGACACTGATTTTTTTTTGCGTAGCTGCTTCTGCGAGGAGTTCAATCTCGCTTTCAACTTCCAGTTTCAAGTTCAACCAAACCGGATCAACAGCAATGGCATTCATCTGTATCCTTGACCATTCGAGCAGGTTACCCAACTGCCTGTTCAATACATTGGCCGACTTTCTGATTATCCCGGCAGATTTTCTCATGTCCCCGAGGGTACAGGCTTCTTTATCATCAGCCATAATTTCCGTCAGACCCAGTAAAGCATTAAAAGGGCTGCGCAGGTCATGGGCAATGATTGAAAATAGGCGGTCCTTATCAGCAACGAGTTGTTCGAGTTGCTGCTTTTTAATTTCAACTTCCTGTTCAGCAAGTTTCTGGTCGGTGATATCCCGGATGTAGGCACCAACCCCCGTCTTACCATTGGCCAGTTGAACAGGAAATTTCCGCGTTTCATACACACGGTTTCCGACTGTTTCAAAATTGATCATTGTTTTCCCGCTTTCGAGAACTTGCCGGTCCGTCTCATGACAACGATCGGCATTTTCGGGGGCCATGAGATCCGAATCAGTTTTACCCAGTAATTCGTTGTCAGGCATGTTAAAAAATTCAACCTGGGCATTGTTGACCATCCGGTACCTGAACTGGTCATCCTTCAGGTAAGCGATATCAGGCGTAGAGTTCATGAAAGTATCGTACTGACGCTGGTTCTTGGCCAGAGTTTCCCTGGCTTCACTATATTCAGACTGCAACCGTTGGTTTACCATGAAAATCAGACCGTAAGTCAGTAGGATATCTGCAATCAATGCTGCCAGAAATCCATAAATCTGGAACCATCCCTGATCAAAAAGTCCGGTGATCGAAGATACAAACAAAGCATCTGCGGCCCGGATGAGATAAACCAATCCAAAACCGGCCAGGACAAAACCGGTGAAATTGGCCGATTTGCGAATCGAGGAAGGGCGGTCGTAAAAAAGGCTTATCGAGGTTATAATTGAAAAGCTTGCCATAACCAGGCCCACCAGGGCGCTTCGGACTCCGATGTTATCCTCTGCATAACTGAACCATGCCAGGCTGCCAAGGAACAGGAAAAGAATCAGCAGGATCAAAATGATATTTTCTTTCTTTCCAAAAAACCTTCTCACCCCGGTATAAATGAGTGCCATCCCGCTAACGAAAAGGAAATTAGCCAGAATGATATAAATCAGACGTATGGAAATAAAATCCCGCAACAGCATGAGCAGAACGCTGGCTGCGGTTGCTACGAGCCCCAGAACCCACCACCCCAGCCCATGATATTCCCTGCTGATACTAAATTGGAATAATAATACAATGACCAGCAATAACCCTACAAGGCCTATAACCAAACCCAATGTCCTTATATCGATGATCATCCAAAAACCTTTCCGGAAATGCGTTACTGAAGGTCAGGATATTAACTGAATAAATAAATAAATTTTGATGAACGCATTGGCACATTGGCACATTGGCACGTTAGATTATAATCCGGCGGAGTTCTTTGGAGTAGGCTTTTCGGAGTTCTTCAAGCTGCCGGCGGTCCTCAAGAAGTCCGGTGATAAGGCTGTCATCGTCGGTTCCCTGCAAGGCATGAATCTGGTCATCGATCGCGCTGATCATCTGCTTGACTTTCTTACTGCGGTAAGAGGCAAGAATCTCCGGGGCAAGCACCCTGATAATCTGGTCTTCGGACCGCACATAGGCTCCACCTTTTTCGTGGATCTTGCTGATCTGATGGCCCGGAGTGAGCAGATCGACAGCGAGGTGGCTGATTTCAGGATCCTGGCTATTGGTGAGCATGGTCTGGATGTTCAGGTCAGGAGTTCCCCATTTATCCTGAAATTCATGAAAAATCTTTGCATACAGCGGATTTTCGGGTACCAGATGATCGGTTTCCATCTCTTGTAAAAAGAAATCCATCACACTGATAGGAATGACTTCATCGCGATGCTCCCCGGGGAGTTCTATCACAATTTTATTCGGGTAATTCAGCATTAAACGGATAATCTCACGCTCCTCCGCCTCGAAAAGCGATCCCATTCCGGTGGTCATTGGTTCTGTTGCCGGGGTTGGCTGGTACTGAGGAGAAGCATGATAACGGGGCTCAGGAACATATTCCCCCCGGCCTGACCGTTTCGATTCCCATTGTTTGCGTTTTATCCTGGCCGCCTCGGTGAAAAGGGTTTGTTCATCAACCCCAAGCATGCTGCTGCATTCCTGAAGGTA
This sequence comes from Bacteroidales bacterium, assembly GCA_041662065.1. GTDB lineage: Bacteria > Bacteroidota > Bacteroidia > Bacteroidales > UBA12481 > UBA12481. The sequence goes on from JBAZTE010000007.1 coordinate 93,412, forward strand.
AACGGTCCTTTCAATCCGATCAGGGATGATAGCCACCGATTTCACCACTTCCTGGATCATCTGGGCCCGCTTCACCGGATCTTTGCCGGCATCTTCGAGGAGCAATTTGGTCTTAAACCGGATAAAATCGGTTTCGTTTTCTTTAAGGAAATCCAGTATAGCCGAAGCACTGTGGGTCCGTGCAAAAGAATCCGGATCCTCACCCACCGGAAGCGATACCACACGCACATGCATTCCCTCCTCAAGGATCATGTCGATCCCTCTCAGGGACGCCTTGATACCGGCAGGGTCGCCGTCATACAGGATAGTGATATTGAGGGTGAACCTTTTGATCAGCCGTATCTGGTCCTCTGTCAGGGAAGTCCCTGAACTGGCGACCACATTCTCGATGCCGTTCTGATGCATCGACAAAACATCAGTATATCCTTCCACCAGGATGCACTTGTCTTCGCGAACCATGGCATTCCGGGCAAAATAGATTCCATAAAGGGTAGCCGACTTATGATAGATTTCCGATTCGGGAGAATTCAGATATTTAGCAGCTTGCACATCACTTCGCAGGATACGGCCGCCAAAACCGATCACCCGGCCTGAAAGGCTGTGAATAGGGAAGATCACCCGGCCGGCAAAGCGGTCGAAAAGACGGTCGTTTTTTTCGATGCCCAACCCGGTCTTTACGATGAACTCCTGCTTATAACCGCTCTTAAGTGCCTCTTTAACAAATGCATCCCGCTGCTCCGAAGAATAACCCAGCTGAAACTTGTCCATCGTATCGCGCCTGAACCCCCGTTCTTTGAAATAACTGATTCCCACAGCCCTGCCTTCATCGGTATCATTCATCATGCGGGCAAAATATTTCCAGGCGAACTCGTTTAAAATCATCATCGACTCCCGCTCATTTTTCTGCAGGAGCTCTTCGGCCGACTCTTCCGTCTCAGCGATTTCGATATGATATTTTTTTGCCAGCCACCGCAAGGCGTCCGGGTATGACAGATGCTCATGCTCCATCAGGAAATTCACCGAATTACCTCCTTTGCCGCAGCCGAAACATTTAAAGATCCCTTTGGATGGAGAAACTGTGAAGGAGGGTGTTTTTTCATTGTGGAACGGGCAGAGGCCGAGGAAATTGACTCCGCGCCTCTTCAAACTGACAAAATCCCCGACCACATCGGTGATTTCAGCCATCTGAATGATCCGTTCAATGGTTGCATAATCGATCATACCTGCGAAGATAGAACTTTAAAGAGAAAGGTCCCCGAGCGCCATGAGCATAAACTTATCAACTCCTTCACTGGCCTTCATCCGGATAAAATTGACTTCGCGGTTACTGCCAACAGCAGTATCATTCGGATCGATCAGGAATATAGGGGTCCTGCGGGGGGCAAAATCAATCAAACCCGCAGCCGGGTAAACCTGCATGCTTGTACCGATAATGACTAAGATGTCGGCTATCTCCACATCCCTGACGGCAATTTCGATATTCGGGACCGCTTCGCCAAACCAAACTATATGGGGACGAAGCTGCGAACCTTTTCCGCAGGTATCGCCCCAATTCAGCTCCCATCCGCCGATGGAATAAATCAGACGGGGATCGGCCGTGCTGCGCGATTTCCTCAGTTCCCCGTGAAGATGCAGAATATCGGAGCTTCCGGCACGTTCATGAAGGTCATCTACATTCTGGGTGATGATCCGGACTTTGAAATATTTTTCCAGTTCAACCAGCCCCAGATGACCCTTGTTGGGTACGGCACTCAGCAGTGCTTTCCTTCGCTCGTTGTAAAATCTTAGAACCAGTTCGGGATTCCGGCACCAGGCTTCGGGTGTGGCAACTTCCGATATGTCATACTCCTCCCACAACCCACCCATCTCACGGAAAGTTTTCAATCCGCTCTCCGCACTCATGCCCGCCCCCGTTAACACCACCACCTTCTTCATAAAGGATGCGCCACCACCTTAAATTTTCCGACTTTCCACATCTCCTTCTTCCCTAAAAATTTCCAGTAGTACAAACCGGAGTTAAGATCAATTTTCCAGGTAAGCCGGCCAGTTTCAGTGGTTTTGATCTCTCTTGCCTGAACCCCCTTGTTGTCGAGGATAATCAATACATAGGTGTCCCCCGGATCCGGTGTCCATGACATTTTCAGGGTATCGCCGCGGGCAAACTGTGTCTCTGCGGCAGGTCCTTTCACCATCGGATCGCTTCCCGCGCGGTATTTTGCCCCGACCAGGTTCTCATAAACCGGATCAGGGAGGAAAGCTTTTGCATAAAGAACAGTGTCGGGGAGCGTTGTGAGTTGGGCGGAGGGGTTAGAGGTTATGCGGTTAGAAGTTATTTGGTTAGGGGTTAGGGGGGCGGTGGTTAGGGTATCTTTGGGGGTATTGGTGGCAAGGGGTTGGTCGGTGAGGTGGCCGGGGATGATCTGTTTTATTCCCCAGGATATTAATACTACCGCGGCCACTGCGGCAGCAGTACTCAGTAACTTAAGCATCGAGAATGATGTTCTGCGGTTAACCAATAACCTATAACCATTAACCTCTTTACCATTAACCTCCTCAACATTAACCTCCCCACCGGGTTCCTCTGCAACATCAGGCAGGGTATCCAGCATATCGGAAATTGCCATGAGTTCCGAACGGCACCAGGCGCAGGAAGCCACATGATCTTTCACCTTCTGCGGAATCCGGTCTGTCCCGTCGCGCAAACATTCAGCATAGAGTGCCAATTCATTAGCATCCGGATGCTCTGCCGGACTATTGTTGTGATATGTATCCGTCATTTTCATCCTTATATATAGACGGTAAAAATACCGTCGGATGGAAAAATTTCAGTCACTATTTTCTGTAATTTCCGATTTTTCGAGCAAAATGCAAAGTATTTCTACCGTATAAGCCGATCTTGGAGGTTTACCATTCATCAGGACCAGCAGCTCATCAATCCGGCTGGCCGACCATTTTCTGACCGCATCGGCTGTCCTGGGTTTCCGGTCGAGCCTGCTGAAAACCGCGCTCAAGGCCTCCATTTTCTCACGTTTCTGCAATTGGCAGGCCTCGTTCAGCCGGACGGCCAGTTGTTCCCGGATACCAGGACCGGGATCAACATCAAACCCTTCAAGATCAGCGGCGGTAACATCCAGATCGGCAAACGTCCGCAGAACAATCCAAATGGACTGACTTTCCTGTCCGAACAGTCGAAGGGCCCGCTTCAATCTCTCAAATTCCTGACGAATAACAAGTTGGTCTGTGGAGGTTTCGGCGGTAGTCTGTTCATAGATGTCCGACTGAGGTTCAGTCACCACCCTGAGTTTCCGGAAATCTTCCATACAGAGGTTCCGGATGACGACCGAAAAATAAGTCCTGAACTGGCTTTTATTGTTGTATTGATCTCGAATCCGGGGCAGGCGCTCGATCAGCTTGCGGTTTACCTCCTGAATCAGGTCATTGATATCCCTTTTGGGGAGATAGCCCTGGAAAGCCAGATTTTTTACGATAATCCGGATGATCGGTTGATAGCGTATCAGCAATTTGTCGGGGCTATCCCTTAATAGTCTGATATCGACATCGTTTTTTAACATTAACCTAATCTACTACATCGAATAAGAATGAATTATTTGACCTAAGTTTTGCATCAGCTCCCATGGTATATCTGGATTGCTGCTCGTCTTCAAAAAACATTTTCTCCTGGATGGGCACCTTTTTCCTTTTATAAGCCGGGATCCGTTCCACTTCATCAATAATATCGGGATTGGCCAGGTTGTGATAGTTAAATTCCTTCAACCGGGCCATCTTTGCCGCATCCTCCACCGGAGCCGAAGGGGCAGGGTCATCGAAATGAATGGAATCCCTCAGGGGTTCGGAGGGTACCGTTTTCATTTCAGGTTCAGGGGTGGGTTGAATCACCTCTGGCTTCTCCGGAACAATGACTTCAGGGAACCTCTCGGCTTTAACCGGGGGTTCTGCCCTTTCCATCCGCGGTGGGGCCATAACAGGCTTGAATCTTTCCAGGTTAATCACCTCCCTTTTTGGCGGGGTCAGGCTGAGCCATTCAGGTATCATGTCATCCCGAAACCCGGTAGCCACCAGGGTGATCCTGATCTCATCGGTCAGTGTTTCATCGGTACAGGTGCCCCAGATCACATTGACCGATACCCCTACCCGGGTCATGATGGCATCGGTAATGATCCCCACCTCATCAACGGTTATTTCATCCTGTCCTGATGTGATATTCAGCAATACCCGGCTGGCACCGCGGATATCGTTACTGTACAGCAGCGGCGAATTGATGGTTTCGTCGATCACCTTGCGTGCCCGGTCGAAGCCGCAGGCCGTGGCCGACCCCATGAAGGCAATACCACCCTTGGTCATCACGGAAATCACGTCGGCAAAGTCGACGTTGATATAGCCGTGTATCGTGATTATTTCAGCAATGCCTTTAACGGCAAGCATCAGGATGTCATCTGCCTTTTTGAAGGCCTCCCCGAGCGACAGGTTACCGTATATTTCGCGGAGCTTTTCATTGTGAATGATCAGCAGGGCATCCACATCATCCTTCAGGCGGTTGATTCCCTGCAGTGCCTGCAACTGGCGCGATGGACCCTCGATGGTAAACGGCAGGGTGATGACCCCGACGGTCAGGATATTCAGATCACGGCATGCCCTGGCAATCACCGGAGCAGCGCCGGTTCCGGTTCCCTTTCCCATGCCGGCAACAATAAAAACCATTCGTGTATGCCCCTGCAGAAGGTCGGTTATTTCATTGATGCTTTCAATGGCTGCCTGCTCCCCGACATCGGATCTTTTGCCGGCGCCGCGGCCTTCGGTAAGTGTGGCGCCCAGCTGGATTTTCCTCTCCACCGGACTGGCATGGAGGGCCTGGGCATCCGTATTAGCTACCATGAAATCCACATCCTTGATCCCTTCAAGATACATGCGGTTTACAGCGTTGCACCCGCCTCCACCCACACCAATAACCGAGATAATGGGATTTGCGTTGAAAGGCAGGTTGAAATCGACCAGGTCGTCAAACATCTTGCTAAATATTACAGGTTTAAACCTACTCTAATTTATCATCCTTATCATCGAACAAGGAACCAACGAATTTGCTGATTGCACTTGGCTTGCGAGGGGCCCGTGACGGTTTTGCCCTCCTGGTGGATTTTGTATCCAAACCTTCGGAAACAAACTCCGGAGTCCTTCCGTCACGCTCCATACCATCCACCTCCAACGGGATCATTTCCGGATCCTGTACCGTTTCGAATATTCCACTGTTGTGGTATTCCTGCTCCATCGTTGACGGCTTGAATTTGTGCGCGAAATTGGGTTTCAGCTCACCCAAACCGATCTCCGATTCCAATCCGGTTGCAACAATGGTTACACTCAGTGCATTACCCAAGGATTCATCATAGGTGTTTCCCCAAATAATGTCAGACTGGATCTGCGTGCAATGCTGGATAAAGTCCATGATTTCGGTAATCTCATCCATCAGTACTTCCTGTTTGCCTGAAGTGATATTGAGCAGGATATTACGTGCCCCTTTCAGGTTATTGTTGTTCAGCAACGGAGAAATGAGTGCCTTGCTGATCGCTTCATACGCACGGTTTTCACCTTCGGCAATCCCCGAACCCATGATGGCTACGCCACTTCGCTCCATTACGGTACGCACATCTGCGAAGTCAACATTCACATATCCGTGAACGGTAATGATCTCGGCAATGCCCTTGGCTGCCATGGCCAGAACGTTATCGGCATATCCGAAAGCCACCGAAAGTTTCTGGTCGCCGTAAATATCGCGCAGCCGGTCATTATGAATGACCAGCAGCGCATCCACATAGTCTTTCATATTATGAATCCCCTCCACTGCCTGGGCCCATCGCTTCTGACCCTCGAAAGAAAACGGCAGGGTCACGATTCCAACAGTCAGTATTCCCAGTTCCGTTGCGGCCTGGGCAATGACCGGCGCGGCACCCGTCCCGGTTCCGCCGCCCATCCCGGCGGTCAGGAATACCATTTTGGTATTGTCGTTGAGCAACCTCCGGATATCATCGATATTCTCCAGAGCCGAATCGCGTCCTTTTTCCGGCTCATTTCCGGCACCGCGGCCAAAAGTCAGCGTTTTGCCCAATTGCACTTTGTTGGGAATCGGACTGGTTTGCAACGCCTGGTTGTCAGTATTGCAAATTACGAATTCAACCCCCCGGATTCCCTGCTGGTACATGTGATTAACGGCGTTGCTTCCGCCGCCTCCAACCCCGATCACCTTAATGATCGATTTAGATTCCCGGGGTACTTCGAATTGATAAACATCCTCAAACATATGGGTAGATTTATTGGTTAAAACCGATTATTATCATCGTTAAAAAAACTAAGCCATCCTTTTTGAATCTTGTCCTTGAGCCCGCTGTTCTGCGGTTTCCTTTTAAATGAAAAACCTTGTCGCGATGATGCTGTGGCACCTCCGAAAGAACCCTCCACAATCAGTCCGATAGCAGTGGAATATTGCGGCTGCGTAATCATTTCGTATGTTTCAGCCACAACGAACTGGTTTGGAAAACCCACCCGCACATCATAGCCTGTCTTGAATTTTATCAGCTGCGGAAGTCCCTTCAGCATGGCCCCGCCACCGGTTACCACGATCCCCGCACTCACTTTCTCAGCGTAGCCCGAATTTTCAATTTCGTAACTCACAGCGTCAAGTATCTCTTCCATCCGCGCCTGTATGATATAGGCCAGATTTTTAAATGAGATCTCGCGTGCATCACGGCCGCTGATACCCGGAATAGTTACCACTTTGTCATCGGCAGCCGTATCGCCCATGGCCGAGCCGAACTGAACCTTCAACGATTCGGCCTGCCTCAGCAGGATGGAACATCCTTCCTTGATATCATTGGTGATCACATTCCCACCGAACGGGATAACTGCGGTATGACGGACGATATCGTTGTAATAGACAGCCACGTCGGTTGTTCCTCCCCCGATATCGACCAAAACAACTCCGGCCTCGCGTTCATCGGCAGAAAGTACAGCGGTTGCGGATGCCAGGGGTTCCAGAATCATTTTTTTAACCTTCAGCTCAACGCGCTCAATGCATTTCGATATGTTTCGCGCCGAGGCTACCTTGCCAATCACCAGATGAAAATTAGCTTCGAGCATCCGGCCCGACATGCCCACCGGTTTGCTGACATCAGTTTCAGAATCAACGATATAACTCTGCGGAATAACATGCAGTATCTCCTCTCCCGGCTCAAGTGGTGTTTTTGCCATCTGGTCATGCAGATACGTGACATCTTCCTGTGTGATCTCTTCGTTGTCGAGGTACTTGGAATTGCGGTTCTTCATACTCTTGATATGCTGACCGGCAATGCCGACATACACTTCACCCATCCTGCAGCCTGCCTGCTCTTCAGCCTGTTGCTTGGCGAGTTCAATAGCACTGACGGTTTCATCGATATGAACCACCACCCCTCTTTTGACTCCGCTTGATGGGGCATTTCCCATACCCAGTACCTCAAACTTTCCATCCTCGGTTTTCCGCGCGATCAGCGCAACGATCTTTGTCGTTCCAATGTCAATCGCTGATATAAATTCCTTTTTTGCCATATATTTTAAATACTCAAACCTTTTTCTTCGTTTTCGGAATAGCAACCTTCGTTTTCGGAATAGCTGCCTTTATTTTCGGAATTGCCAGGGTATCCATCGATGTTAAAACCGAATCGCGCTCCTGCCTTTCCTTTTCGCTCCACTTACGGGCAACAATTTGATTGCTGTACCTCAGGTCGACCTGCGAATAACGGTCCCACCCTACATTTGGTAAACATCTGTCATAGAATACCTTTAGCTTTGTCAGCTTCCATTCATAATTCCCGGCATCACCGAAAAAAATCCGATGATCCCCTACTCTCGGGATGATTTCCAAGGTATGATCGGGATTGATCACGATCTCCTCAATCAATGCATCCAGAAACAACTGTTCCCTGATAGATTTTACCACCCTGAATAAGCTGTCTTTCAGGAATTTCCGGTCAACCGCACCGGTGACTACCATTACCCTGGCAGAATACCTGTCCGATAATGCCATTTCTTTTCCTTCCGAATCAAAATAGAATGAGGTATAAGGACTCACAAACCTCATCACCGGAGTGCGCTGGCTGACCTCAATGAAAAGTGTCCCGTCGGGAGTGCTGTAAACCCGTGCATCCTTAACCCCGGAGAGGGTTTTTATGGTGTTTCTCACCTGGTCGCGATTCAGGTCCTCGAGCCGGTTACCGGTGATCCGGATACCCTGTTTGGCAAGAATTCCGGTGACCTCGGCGGGTGTGATAAAATGGCTTTCCAAACTGTCGGTGATGTTGACTTTTACTCCACGGAAAGTCAGGCTGTTCATCCGGAGGTCAGAAAAATAAAGGCTGACACCCAGATAGGATGCAAGAATAACCCATGAAATAATATTTAACACCTTACGCCACATGCTCTTCAAGATATTTTGTAATGGGCTCACATAGCTGGTCAATATCGCCAGCCCCTATCGTTAGCAGGATTTCCGGCTGGCTTTGCTCAAGGACGGATAGCAGGTCTTCCTTGGTGCATAACCGTTTGGCTTCGAGATTCACCTGATCCAGAATCATTTTCGAATCCACGCCGGGGATCGGTTTTTCCCTTGCGGGATATAATTCGAGCAGGATCAACTCATCGAGTTTTCCAAGGGATTCGGCAAATTCATGGGCAAAATCACGGGTTCTGGAGTACAGGTGCGGCTGAAAAATTCCGGTGATCCTGCGATCGGGGAACAGCAGCCTTATTGAGCTGATCAAGGCGTTGATCTCATTTGGGTGATGGGCATAGTCATCAATATAGACCATCCCACTTCGGTTGAACCTGACATCAAATCTCCTGACCAAACCGGTAAACGCAGCAATACCCTTGCGGATGCCCGCTTCGCTGATTCCCGCCATGTGTGTTAGTGCGGTAGCGGCAACGGCATTTTCCACATTGGTGATTCCGGGTATCTTGGTTTGCAGATCTTTTACTTTTCCCTCAGGCGTTACCAGATCAAACCGGTAGCCCATGTCAACCTGCCGGATATTGGCAGCGAAAAAATCCGATCCTGTTCCATCGAGACTGTAGGTCAACACTTTCTGTTTTCGAGCCGGATCGGGCTGAAGGGTAAGTCCTTCCTTGATCAGCAGTTTCGATTCCGGCCTGACCCGGTTGACAAAATCCGTAAATCCCTGTACAAGAGTCTCATAATTACCGTAAATATCCAGGTGATCGGGATCCATGGAAGTGATGCAGGCCATCATCGGGTCGAGCTGAAGGAACGACCGGTCAAACTCATCCGCTTCAACAACGGCCCAGCGCGACTGGTCGGACAGCACAAGATTGCTGTTTATGCTCTTACTGATAGCACCCAGAAAAGCGGTGCATCCGGCTCCCGACTCAATCAGTATCTGGGCGATCATGGCCGTGACCGTTGATTTGCCATGGGTACCGGCAACGGCCAGGCTATCATAATTCCGTGTGATCAGTCCGAGGATTTCGGATCTTTTATGCAGAAGATAGCCGTTGTCGATCAGGTAGTTCAATTCGACTGATTCCTTGGGTATGGCCGGGGTATAAATGATCAGGGTTTCCGGTTCCGACGGATGCTTCTGAATGACAAACGGGATCAGTTCCGGATTATCCTCGTAATGAATATTGATACCTTCCGATTCAAGCGTCCTGGTCAACGGTGTTTTTGTCCGGTCGTATCCGGCCACAGCGATCCCGCGACTGCGGAAGAACCGGGCCAGGGAGCTCATTCCGATGCCCCCGATTCCGAGGAAATAAACACGTTGAATGCGATCGAGCAACATAAGCAGATTATTGGTTAAGGGTGTCAGGTATCGGGTTTCGGGTTTCGGGTAAGAGCTTCAAGGCGATGGCGGCGATTTCGGCGGCGGCGTTGGGTTTGGCGAATTTCAGCATCTGTTCGGACATAGAAGCCAGCTTTGCCGGTTCATGGGCTAATGCCAGCATGGTGTTAACCAGCTTCTCAGGAGCTTCTGAATCAGTAACCATCAGGGCTGCACCCGATTCAACAAAGGCGAGTGCATTTTTGGCCTGATGGTTTTCAGCTGCGCTGGGCAATGGAACCAAAATAGCCGGTTTACCGGTGATGGCCAGTTCGGAAAGAGTGATGGCCCCTGAACGGCAAACGACCAGATTCGACAGGGTATAAGCAAAATCCATTTCATAGATGAATTCCATCACCCTGATATTGTTGGCATCAAGGGCTTCAACGGCACTTTTTGCCTGATTGTAAAAGGAAGTCCCGGTTTGCCAGAGGATTTCAACCGGAGCATGAGCCAGTTTTTCGAGATGTGAAAACAGGCTGAGATTGAGGGTTCGGGCTCCCTGGCTGCCACCGAAGACCAGAATCACCGGCCGTCCGCTGGTAATATTGAATCTTTCCCTGGCCTCACCGATCCGGCTGGCCGGCAACTTCAGGCCTGAGCGCACGGGATTGCCCGTGAACACAATCTTCCCGGCAGGAAAATAGCGCTCCATCCCGGGGAACGCAACACAAATACGGGCAACTTTTTGAGCAAGCAACCGGTTGGTTACGCCGGGGAAAGAATTCTGTTCCTGAATCAGCGTGGGAATGCTTCTCCTGGTGGCGACCCGCAAAACCGGTCCGCTGGCAAAACCGCCTGTTCCGATCACCAAATCAGGTTTGAAGTCGCTGATGACCCTGGCGGCCTTGATCATACTGGCCAGTAAACGGAACGGGAACATCAGGTTTTTTAACGTCAGGCGCCTGTGGAAAGCCGATACCGGCAGTCCGGTGATCTTATATCCGGCCTTCGGAACCTTTTCCATCTCCATTTTGCCAATGGCACCGACAAACAGGATTTCCACGGTTGGATCCGAAGCCCTTAGTTCATTGGCAATGGCAATGGCAGGGAAAATATGACCGCCTGTGCCGCCGCCACTTAAAATAATATGATATGGATTATGCTGCTTCAACTTCAGCCTCCTCATTAATTGATCTGCTCACGCCGAGAATAATGCCGATCGATATGGCGGTGAAAATTATCGAAGTCCCGCCCCTGCTGACCCATGGCAATGTTTGACCGGTTACAGGAAGCAATCCGGAAGAAACACCCATGTTAACCATTGCCTGTATCACCAGTCCAACGGTCAGTCCGACCACCAGAAACGCAGGGAATGACCGGTCGCATTTCCTGACAATCACTCCTGCCCGGTACATCAGGATAAGATAGAGGAACATGAGCGGCAGGGCTCCGAAAAGAAAACCATACTCTTCAATGACAATGGCATAGATAAAATCCGAATAAGCCTGGGGAAGGGAACGGCGCTGAGTACTGTGACCGGCGAATTTACCGATCATCCCCCCGTTGGCAATGGCAATCTTGGCCTTGTTCGACTGGAATTTCTCATCAGGATTGGAATCACCTGAAAAATGCTGTACAATCCTGTTTTCCCAGGTTTGCTCGCGGACACCAGTATTGGTTGTTTTTCCGATCAGGATAATGACACCGAAAATCAGGATGCCGGCTCCTGCCAGGCTCAGGAGATAAAGAAGCTTCACCCTCCCGACATAAAGCAGAACCATGCAGGTGGCAAAAAGGATGGCAGCGGTTGAAAAGTTCTCAGGCAATATCAGGCCGCAGATCAGGACGATAACCCATAGTACCTTTAAAAATCCTTTTTTAAAATCATGTATTTCATTCTGGTTGCGGCTGAGAAAGCGCGCAACAAAAATGATCAGGGCAATTTTAGCAAAATCGGAGCTCTGGAAGGTCCCCCCGATAATCGGGATTCTCACTGAACGGGCCGCTTCATTGAGATGCACTCCGAAAACAAGCGTATAGGCCAGGAGCAATCCGCCAATGACCAGGAGGAAATTGGCCAGCTTGCTGTAATTCTTGTATGGGATCTTGTGAACAAAGTAAATAATTCCCCAACCGGCAACCAGGAATCCGATATGCCTGATAATGTGCATGGTAACATTTCCTCCATCCCGATAGCCCAGGGCTGCAACCGAACTGGCCACAGCTAAACCGGAATAGATGGTCAGAAAAACCATGAGCACCCAGATCACACGGTCACCTTTGAATAATTGGAGAATGTTACGCATAGTTTAGATCAGCATCACAGGTTACGAACAGCATTTTTAAACTGACGGCCCCGGTCTTCGTAATTTTCAAACAGATCGAAGCTCGCGCAGCAAGGTGACAATAATACGATATCACCTTCATCTGCAAGATAATAGGCCGTACGAACTGCTTCTTCCATATTATCGGAATCCACCACGATATCGATCATTTCATCAAATGATTGGTGGATTTTGGAATTATCCTTACCCAAACAGACAATGGATTTGACCTTTTCACGAACCAAGGGATGGAGGATGGAATAATCATTTCCCTTATCGATACCGCCAACGATCCAAACGACCTTTGCCTTCATCGATTCCATGGCATACCAGGTGGAATTGACATTGGTCGCCTTCGAATCATTGATGAATTCAATGCCGTGCACCTTGATGACCGATTCAAGCCGGTGTTCTACACCCTGAAAGTCGGTCAGGCACTCCCGGATCGATTCTTTTCTGATTTCAAGCACGCGCGCTGCAATTCCAGATGCCATTGAATTGTAGGCATTGTGCTTTCCCTGCATTGAAAGATCAAATAATGACATATTGAAAGGATTATTATTAATGACAATGTTTAATGTTTCGTCTTCCACCCAGGCGCCGGGATTAAATACCTGATTAAAACCAAAGGGCAGTTTTCGCGGAATGATGTCCCTCTTTGCGATCTCATCGATGGTAACCGGGTCGTCGCCGCAGTAAATAAAGAAATCTTCGGGTCTCATATTCCTGATAATCCGGAACTTACTGTCGACGTAATTCTGAAACACATATTCGTACCGGTCGAGATGGTCGGGGGTGATATTCATGAGGATGGCGATATCAGCGCGGAAATCAAACATTCCATCGAGCTGAAAACTCGAAACCTCCAGAACGTAGTAATCAAAATTCTGCTCGGCAACCTGGCGGGCAAAACTTTGTCCGATGTTACCGGCCAAGCCCACATTCAGGCCTGCTGACTTAAGAATATGAAAAGTCATCAGCGTGGTGGTTGTTTTCCCGTTGCTGCCGGTTATGCAAATATGTTTGGCGCGGGAATACCGGAAAGCAAATTCAAGTTCCGAAATCACCGGAATCCCTTTTTCATGGAGCAACCTGATCAGCGGAGCTTTTTCAGGAATGCCCGGACTTTTAATGACCGTAACTGCCTCCAGTATCCGGGATTCGGTGTGTCCGCCCTCCTCAAAGTCAAAATCCTTATCAACCAGGATCTGCCTGTAATCAGGCTTGATAATTCCCGCATCGGACACCAGGACGGAATATCCTTGTTTCCGGGCCAGAATGGCTGCACCCACCCCGCTTTCACCAGCTCCCAATATGACGATCTTTTCGTTCAAGGTTATCTGATTTTTAGGGTAACAATGGTGATTACAGCAAGCAACAGGCCTATAATGAGGAAACGGATCACGATTTTGGGCTCGGCATAACCTTTCTTTTGAAAATGATGGTGCAGCGGTGCCATCAGGAAAATCCTCCGGCCGGTACCATAACGCCGGCGGGTATACTTGAACCAGCCGACCTGCATGATAACCGATAAATTTTCGACCAGGAATACTCCACAGAGGATCGGAATGAACAGCTCCTTGCGGATAAGGACAGCAAAAACGGCAATGATACCACCAAGGGCAAGGCTACCCGTATCGCCCATGAATACCTGGGCCGGATAGGAATTGTACCACAAAAACCCGACGGTAGCCCCAATAAAGGCCGATACAAAAACAGCCAACTCCCCTGAGTAGGGGATATACATTATGTTCAAATAGTGCGCAAGCTCATAGTTACCTGACACATAGGCCAGTATTCCAAGCGTTGCCCCAATGATGGCCGATGATCCTGTTGCCAGTCCATCCAATCCATCCGTGATATTTGCCCCATTGCTGATGAAGGTAACGATCAGAATGATTGCGACCACAAAAACAACCCAGGTCCATTTCAATCCCTTGTCCCCCATCCAGTTCACCAGCCATTGATAATTGAATTCGTTGTTCTTGACAAATGGGATGGTGGTAGTTGAACCGTGGCTTTCTACATATTTATAGGTCAGCCCATCTTTGGCGCCGAGATCCTTGATGCTTAACACGCTGTCATTGGCAGTCAGATCGGCGGTCTTGACGGGAAACTTATCCCCGGTAACAATATCTTTGTGAAAGAACATGGTTAGACCCACAATCAATCCCAGGACTACCTGCCCCAACACCTTGAACAGTGCAGCCAAACCCTCCTTGTTCTTTTTGAATACCTTGATATAATCATCCAGAAAACCGATCAGCCCAAGCCAGACAGTAGTCAGAATCATCAAGATGATATAAATGTTGTCCAGCCTGGCGAAAAGCAGGGTTGGAATCAGAATGGCGGCAAGAATGATGATGCCTCCCATCGTGGGAGTACCTGTTTTTTGTATCTGTCCATCCAGGCCCAGGTCGCGCACTGACTCACCTACTTGTTTTACCCTCAGGTAGTTGATAATCCGCTTCCCGAAGAGCATCGATACAATCAATGCGGTAATCAAAGCCATAGCCGACCGGAACGAGATGTATTGAAACAATCCCGCTCCTGTGAGGTTTAACCGGTCAAGCCATGTACCGAGAAAGTAAAACATAGCAGCTATAGATTAGGTTAAGAGGTTAGGGGTTAATAGGTTATTATCTTCCGTGTCACGCTTCACGTGCTTCGCTTCACGATCTTCATCTTTCGCAGTACTTAAGGCGGCCAGCTCCTCGCGGTCATCAAAATGGTGCTTCACACCGTGAATTTCCTGATAGGTTTCGTGCCCTTTTCCGGCCAGCAGGACCAGGTCGCCTTTCTGTGCCAGGGCAACGGCAGCTTTTATGGCTTCGTGACGGTTGGTAATGCTCAGAACGCCGGATGCCCGGTTCACAGGAACACCCTTTCTTACATCGTCCATAATCGCCTCCGGGTCTTCTGTCCGGGGATTGTCGGAAGTCAGGATCACCAGGTCGCTTAACCGGCAGGCGACTTCAGCCATCAGCGGACGTTTGCCGCGGTCACGGTCACCGCCTGCGCCGAAAACAGTAATGATTTTCGTACCCTCTTTTTTCAGTTCAACCAGTGTGCTTAACACATTCTCCAGCGCATCTGGCGTATGGGCATAATCGACAATCCCGATCCTGTCATTCCCCAGCCGGACAGTTTCAAGCCGTCCTTCCACCGGATACAGAAGGCTCAGCTGGGTAAGGGCAGTAGTTACATCGAGACCCAGAAGTCTTGCTGAACTGTACACGGCCAGCAGGTTTGATACATTGTAACGGCCGATAAACCGGATCCAGACTTCTTTTGAATCCATCGACACGAGCATGCCATCGATATGCTGTTCCAGCAGCCGCGCCTGAAAATCGGCTGAACCGCGCGTTGCATAGGTAAATTTCCTTGCCCGGCAATTCTGCAGCATGACGGATCCATTGCGGTCTTCGGCATTGATCAAAGCAAAGGCTTCCATATCCAACTGATCGAAAAATGACTTCTTTGCCTTTAGATACGATTGAAAATCAATATGATAATCAAGATGATCACGGGTCAGGTTGGTGAAGATTCCTCCTGAAAAACGGACGCCCCCCACCCGGTGCTGATCCATGGCATGTGACGAAACCTCAACAAAAACATACTGACAGCCTGCATTGACCATATCAGCGAGATGGCTCTGAAAAGTGATGGCATCCGGAGTGGTATGCGTGGCTGCGGTTGATTCCTTGTGGACACACACCCTGATCGTTGAAATGAGGCCGCATGCATAACCAAGGTTTTCAAACAATTGATACAAAAGGGTTGCGATGGTTGTTTTTCCATTGGTCCCGGTGACTCCCACCACTTTGAGCGATTCTGACGGATGATCATACCAGGCTGAAGCCAGCGCACCGATTGCCTTTCCTGTATTGTTTACCCTGATAAGCAGCACTCCGTCGATATCAAATGACGGCAGCTGTTCACACAGGATGGCGGCAGCGCCGTTCTCAATAGCCTGAGTTATATAATTATGGCCATCAGCCTTAGTGCCTTTAACCGCAGCGAAAAGCATACCCGGAGTAATGGCCCTGGAATTCATGGTCAGTCCGGCAATCATTGTCTCCGGATTCCCGATGAGTTCCGCTACCTGAATGGCCCCGGTGATCTCGCTGAACTTTTTCATAGCACGGAGAGTTGAAATTCAATGATACCCACCGAATCGCGCGAAGTGCCGGCTATCGGGTTTTGCGTGACTATCCGTCCCGAGCCCTTGACCTTGACTTTATAACCCAGATTTTCCAATACCGGCAGTACGTCTTTAAGTCCCATACCAACAAAGCTTGGCAGAACAGAATCGTTTAGATTGAACGGTTCAGCCTGAAGGAGTTCGCCTTTGCGGGTCACATTTGCCCAGGTATCGACTTTCTTACTATTTACGACAGGGATATTCAGGTTTTTAAGCACACTGTTTGCATCGGACCAATCACCCGGTGCAACAACAGGAATCCTTTCCAGCGAGGTATCCTTTGAGGCGGTCAGGTTGTCCTGAAGATCAAGGTTCGTTGCAAAAACCTTATCCGAGATGGCTTTGAAAACCGTCCCGGAAACAATTGCTCCATAATAAGATCCGCCTGTAGGCCGCGATACCACTACAATACAACTGTATTTGGGATTATCAGCGGGGAAGTACCCGACAAATGAAGCCCGGTAATCTTTCCGGCCGCCTTCATTCCGGTATCCTTTGGCGCCCTGTGAAATGACCGCAGTTCCGGTTTTCCCCGCAATCGAATACAGGTCATTCTTCAGGTTTTTAGCGGTTCCGTCAGTAACGGCACCCTCCAGCATGCTTTTCACCATGAGCAGGGTTTCATGCGAACAGATGGAGGATTTCATGACTTCCGTATTGAACGATTTGACTATCTGGCTATGGGATTTCAGATACTTCACCAATCTCGGCTTGACCATGGTCCCGTTATTGGCAATGGCATTATAGAAAGTCAGGATTTGCAGGGGGGTCATTTCGACTTCATAGCCGAAAGCCATCCAGGCCACAGTTGCTGCCGACCAGGTTGAACTGGAGGGGTTTTTAATTCGGGGGTCCTGTCCGCCTTCAATTTCGAGGTTGAGCGGCTTGTTGATCCCCATGCTGTAAATCCGTTCGAGAAAATGCTCCGGATTTGTTCCATAATACTTATCAATGATTGAGGCCATCCCTATATTGGAAGATTTTTCCACCACCTCCTGAACGGTGATTAATCCATATCCTCCTGTGTGTGAATCGGTTATTTGCTGATTATGAAGAGAAAATTTTCCGCCGTAGGTCTGGATCATATCCGTTGGCTTAACATATCCATCCTCCAGGGCAGCCAAGATTGACGGTACTTTAAAGGTTGAACCGGGCTCCAGGCATTCATTGATCGCATAATTCTTGATCTCATAATAATTTCCGTCATCAGCTTTACCCAGGTTGGCCATAGCAAGGATTTCCCCGGTGCTTACTTCCATTAGAACAGCGCAGCCATATTCAGCATCATAGGTGGTCAGACAATCATGCAGGGCCGTTTCGGCCACATCCTGAATATTAATATCCAGAGTGGTTACCACATCCACTCCGTCGACCGGTTCAATTTCATTCTCGGTATTAAGGGGCATCCAGGTTCCACCACCAAGCCGCTGTTCGAGCCGCAAGCCGTCAGTGCCTTTCAGAAAATAATCGAATGATCCTTCAATGCCTACAACAGTCTCGCCCTCGCTGACATATCCGATCGTTCTTCTGGCCAGCAGTTTGTAAGGATTTTCGCGTTTCAGTACGGGACTGAGTATCAGGCCTCCTTTGTACTGTCCCAGTTTAAAAAGGGGTAAAGTCCGGATCATCCGTGCTTCATCAAAGGAGGCATCCTTATGGAGAAGGACATATTGTTTCCGGTCGGTACGGGCTTTCCGGATCATTTGAACATACTGGTTTGCAGTTTTGTCAGGAAACAGCCCGGCTAAACCGGAAGCCAGTCCGGGAAGTTCCTTATCAAAAATCGTCTGATCCATTCCAGAGCTGTTCGGATCCATGGCCACATCATAGCGGGGAAGCGAACTGGCCAATGCGCTTCCATCCCGTGCCAGGATATTCCCCCGGCTCGAGGGAATGATCCGGTGGGTTTCGCTCACGGACTCCGCTTCAGCCCTCAGCTCATCACCGCTTACCATCTGGATGCGCAATACCTGTCCGAGAATGGCAAGCGCCACAAGGAAGGTAACGAGGTAAACCACTCCAAGCCTTGATACTATGTTTTTCTTTATCTCCACGGGCTTATTCGTTCACGATAATTTTATAAGGCGGCGTCTTGGCTTCGATTAACGGTAATCCCTGTTCTGTGACCATACGAGTGACCTCTGATTGCCTGCTCATTTCCTGAAGATCGAAAGCTGCAGATACCGATTCGGCACGCATTTCCCTTACCCGCTTCTCCAGTGCCATGATTTCGCTCATGATGTTTTCACCACGGTACTGGTTAAAAATGTAAAGCAGGATAGCTGTTGTAATAAAAAAAAGAAACGGGATCTGGCGGGTAACCACTTCTTTTGAAAGCACATTGCCCCCCAACAGGTCTTTCACGGAGAACTTTGACGACTCCTTGATCTCCTGCTGGGTGGAGATGAATTCTTTGCTGGTATTTTTTTTTCTCTTAAACATTCGCCTGATAATCAGTTCTTTCCGCAATCCTCAAGCGGGCACTTCGTGCCCTGCTGTTTCTCTCATTTTCTTCGGAACCGGGTATGGTGACCTTCCGGTTTATCGCTTTGAACGGGGTCAGGATATTGCCGAACAAATCGGTTTTTACGTCTCCGTCTGGATTTCCCCCTTTTATATAATTCTTTACCAGCCTGTCCTCCAGCGAATGGTAACTGATAATCACCAGTCTTCCGCCGGTCTTCAGGAAGCTTGCCGTTTGGGCAAGCATTTCCTTCAGGCTTTCCATTTCCTGATTGACGGCAATCCGCAATGCCTGAAAAACCTGCGCCAGCATCTTGTTTTCCTTGTGGGAAGGGAATAGCGGTCGTAAGCAATCCGCAAGCTGAAAAGTAGTCTTCAGCGGATTAATGCTGCGGGTTTCGATGATCTGCCGTGCCGCGCGGTGTGGATGATCCAGTTCGCCATACTCCCTGAAAATCCAGATAAGCTCCTGCTCATCAGATTGTTCAATGATATCGGCAGCGGTCATCTTCAGACCGGGGTTCATTCGCATGTCGAGAGCGGCATCCGTCCGGAATGAGAATCCGCGTTCCGGATTATCCAAATGCTCCGATGATACCCCCAGGTCGGCGAGAATGCCGTCAACCTGTTCAAAACCAAGATATCTCAGGTAATTGCCAAAATACCTGAAATTATGCTGTACGAATTCAAAACGGTCATCCCGGATCAAACGTTCGTAGACAGCCGGGTCCTGGTCGAAAGCGATCAGTTTTCCGTTTCGTATGTGTCTGAGGATTTCGAGGGAATGGCCACCTCCGCCGTAGGTGAGGTCAACATAGATCCCGTCAGCCTTAACGGCCAGTCCTGATACGCTTTCCGGAAGTAGTACAGGTATGTGGTAATCGGTTGCAACCATTAGTCTTCATCATCCCACTTAAAATCTCCCATTACTTCCTGCCCCAGGGATTTACGTTCATCGCTGCTCAGCTCGGATGCCTGGTACTGGATTTTCGGCATCAGTTCCACCCGGTCGCCCTGACCGGCCAAAACCACCTCGCCACCCTCTCCGGGTGTAAGCTGCAGAATATCAAGAAACCGCCTTGGCAACAAAATGCGACCTGATGAATCAAATTCCAACTCAACGACATCCCTGAAAAAGTCGCGCCGGAAAAGGTCATGTTTCGCATTGTAAGGATTCAATTGTTTTAAAGTCCTTTTAACCAGTCGGTTCCATACATCCTCGGGGTAAAGGATCAGGCTTTTCTCAAAAGCGCTCAGTTTACCGACAAAAACCTCACCTGCTTCCGGCGGCGTCTGCTTTTTCAGCTTTGCCGGGAACAGGATTCGGCCTTTCGAATCCACCTTGCAATAATAATCACCTTTAAACCGAGACATAATTCAAATTGATTTTGCGTAAAAATAAACACATCTTCCCACTTACCTCCAATTTTTCCCACCAATTTTATCTCATGTTAATAACTTTTTGATCAGGCCGCACTGAATAGCCGCCGGATAGCTTGTCATTGGGGTTAATTTGTACCTTTATCGGAGAAAAAGTGCGCTGACTTATGACTGAATCTTCTGTAGAAGCTAAAACTCAACTGATTGATATCGAAAAAGTATTTGCATCAAAAGATGCAAAGTTGCTCCAGCGCATCCCGAAATTTCTGATCAGGTATCTGAAGAAGATCGTTCATCAGGATGAGATCAATGATTTTCTTGTAAAAAATGAAGGGGTGACTGGGATTGAATTCGTTGGAAAAACAATTGAATTCCTGGATTTTCATGTGAAGGTCGTCGGTGAGGAGAATGTGCCCAAAGATTCAAGGCTGATTTTCGTTTCCAATCATCCTCTGGGAGGTGCTGATGGCATGTGCCTGCTGAAGGCAATACATGAGCATATCCAGCCGAATCCAAAGAGCGTTTCCAATGACCTCCTGATGAATATCAAGCCTTTACGTTCGTTTATGATCGGGGTAAACAAGCACGGGGGAAATTCGAAGGATAATGTCGCCGAAATGCACCGGGCATTTGAGGGCAATGATCCGATCATCTTCTTTGCCGCCGGTCTGGTCAGTCGCAGGCGATGGTTTAAAATCGAGGATGTTACCTGGAAAAGTACTTTCGTTAAGAAAGCATTTCTGCATGAACGTGATGTGGTGCCCGTTTTTATCACCGGCAGGGTTTCCGGTTTCTTTTACCGGCTGGCCAATCTGAGGAAATTTCTGGGCATCAGGTATAATATCGAAATGCTCTATCTTCCTAACGAGATGTTTAAACATAAGGGAATGCAACTGACCATCAAATTCGGCAAACCAATACCCTGGCGGTCGTTCAATTCAAGCAAAAGTGCTGAAGAATGGGCAGCCGATGTTAAAAAACAGGTTTATGCCATGGGCCGGAACCTTTGATTGATTACCTTTATCATTCAATAGCATTTCCCCAATGAAACCGATCGCACCTCGCGTAAGCCGGCAAAAACTGCTGGCCGAATTAACCCCTGAGAGGTTTTTACGCGAAACAAATTACAGCCACAATCAGATTTATGCTTTCACCTCGCATCAGTGCCCTAACCTGATGCAGGAAATCGGCCGGTTGCGTGAGATCTCTTTCCGGGAAGCCGGAGGGGGTACCGGAGAGCCTGTAGATATCGATCATTATGACATTTCAACAAAACCATATTACCAGCTGATCGTTTGGGACCCGAAAGAGCGGGAAATTCTTGGCGGATACCGGTATTTTGTCTGTTCCACCCTCGATTGTGCGGAAAAGGCTGAAGAACATTTGGCTACCTCGCACCTTTTCCGTTTTTCACCTGAATTTCTCAGGGATTATATGCCCTATACCATTGAGCTGGGCCGGTCGTTCGTACAGCCGCTCTACCAGTCCACCCGCCTGTTGCGGAAAGGCATGTATGCACTCGACAATCTCTGGGATGGATTGGGCGCCATCTGTTTGGTACACGATCAGGCCAAATATTATTTTGGGAAAGTCACGATGTATACCGATTATGACCCCCATGGCCGCAACCTGATCCTCAGTTTTCTGAACAAGTATTTCCCCGATCCCGACAACCTGGTGTTACCGCTGAACCCATTGATGTCCAAAGATGAGCTGGCCAGGATGGCCTATGTTTTTAACAGCGGCACCTACGATGATGACTATAAAATTCTCTCGAAAGAGGTCAGGTCGCTTGGTTTGCGGATACCACCCCTAATCAACTCTTACATGAGTCTTTCCCCGACGATGAAAACCTTTGGCACCTGCATAAATGACGAATTCGGCATGGTGGAGGAAACAGGGATCCTGATCACGATTTCCGACATATACGAAGAAAAAACCCACCGGCATTTCGTTTCCTATATCAGGGACATGCTTAGGGTCAATCCGTTTAAATTAAGGCATATCCGTATCCGTTACCCGCAGCTTTTCAGGGAAGGGCTTCGGCAGGCGCGGAAGCTGAAAAGGGGACAGTAGGGGATTGAAGGAGGAGGGTTGAGATTCGAATTCAGAATTCCGAATGCCGATTAGGAGATCCAGGTGTTTTTGAAGTAGGAAATACCACTTCATGGTGAAATTTCAACCTCGCGAAAATGCCAATATGCTGATTTAAAAAACCTTACAACCTAATAATCCCTTAATCTCCAACTCGGCATTCGGAATTCTGCATTCGAATCTCAACCTTCCTCCTTCATTTAATACCCCCTCTGGTTCTTCCCTTCGTAAAAATTGATAAACGACTGGTTGGCGACCTTATTTCCTCCCGGTGTGGGATAATCGCCGGTGAAATACCAGTCGCCCAAATCGTTAGGACAGGCGAGATGGAGACTTTCAACGGTCTGGTAAATGATCCTTATTTCTGCATTGATTTTCACCGAGTGCATCATGGTTGCTATCCGTTCGGAGATTTCGGCAAAGGTGAACGGGGCATAAATCTCTTTGACATGATTGGCGATTTCTTCCTTGGGTTTTCCCTGATCAGCTTTGCATTTCCGGTAAACCTGATGGATGATTTCCCATAAACCCCTGTCATTCAATAACTCAATGGCTGCTTTGAAAGCAATGAAATCGCTCAGTTTGGCCATATCAATCCCGTAGCAGTCAGGGTAACGGATCTGAGGTGAAGAAGAAACCACCACAATCTTTTTGGGTCCCAGGCGATCGAGTATCCTGACAATGCTTTTCTTGAGCGTCGTTCCCCGTACAATCGAATCATCGATCACAACCAGGTTATCAAGCCCCTTTCTGACCGTGCCGTAGGTGATATCGTAAACATGGGTCACCAGATCGTCACGGTCCTGATCCTGAGTTATAAAGGTGCGCAGTTTTGCATCCTTGATGGCAATTTTCTCGATTCGCGGACGCAGGCGGAGCAACTGATCCAATTCATCCGGGGCCACTCCTGCCAGGATACGCTCCTTCTTAATATCAGCCACATAATCGTGCAAACCTTCAACCATTCCGTAAAAGGCCGATTCGGCCGTGTTGGGAATGTAGGAGAACACTGAATTCTCGAGGTCATGATCCACCTGGTTCAGGATTTCCGGAACCAGAAGGCGACCCAGCATCTTCCGCTCTTTGTATATGGTTTCATCGGAGCCCCTTGAGAAATAGATGCGTTCGAAGGAGCATGATTTACGTTCCTGCGCATCCCTTACCTGAACATCGCTTACCGTACCGTTGCGTTTGGCGATAATGGCATGTCCGGGTTCAACCTGCTTAATCTGTTCCGACGTTACATTAAAAACGGTCTGGATCACCGGACGTTCGGAAGCTGCTACCAGAACTTCATCATCGTGGTACCAGAAGGCAGGCCGTATTCCCCAGGGATCGCGCATAATAAAAGAATCTCCCTGACCGGTCATGCCGGTAATGACATATCCTCCATCCCACTTTTTGCTGGCCCGGGTCAGTATCTTTGACAGCTCCAGGTTTTCAGCGATCAGCGGGGTGATCTGCGACTTTTCATACCCTTCAGCTTTGTATTGACGGTATAAGGCCTCGACCTCCACATCGAGGAAATGCCCTACCCGTTCGAGGATGGTTACCGTATCGGAATAGTTGACCGGATGCTGACCGATCCGCAGCAGCGACTGGTATAATTCGTCGACATTGGTCAGATTGAAATTACCGGCCAGAACGAGGCTTCTGGATTTCCAGTTATTGGCGCGCATCACGGGATGTACGGTTTCCAGGCTATTCCGGCCAAAAGTTCCGTAGCGCAGATGCCCGATAAAAACTTCCCCCGTATAAGGGACATGATCATAAGCAAATCCCGGATCGTCCTCTTTTCCAGGACATTCGGCAAGCGCCTTGGCTATCGCTTCATGGATGACTTCAAAAACCTGCCGGATGGGTTCGCGCTCATTTGACCGCTGGCGGTAGATGTAAGGATTGCCGGGACCCAGATTCAGTTTCAGGTTGGCAACTCCTGCACCGTCCTGCCCACGGTTATGCTGCTTTTCAAGAAGGAGGTACAGTTTATTTAGCCCATATTTCCAGGTCCCGTATTTTTCCTGATAATAGGATATAGGTTTCAGTAACCTGATATAGGCAATACCGCACTCATGTTTAACTGGGTCACTCATTGAACTTTTTCTTTCCGGTTCCCTTGTTTTATCGGGCATCCCGTGCCATCAGTCGAGCATAATCCGGCTCTGCACCAGGTAGGCCTGCGGAAACCTGACTATCAGCATCTGTTTATAACGGAATGCATCTTGTTTTGTTCTGAACCCACCTACCAACGTTGAGAAATCCGGTTCATTATATTCCACATTCACCTGCAGGGAAAGCTGGCCAAATGCCTCTTCAAATTCAGCCTTCATCTGATTTGCCCGCGACATTTCACGTCCCTTGTAGATTAATATCCGCCATCCCGGACTGCCTGTTGTTTTATTGAATTCAAAATGTTTCCTGAGAATGTTGGTGAGCCGGGGATCCTGAATTATTTTCACCTTTCCAGGCATGGATCCCGATTCGAGCCGGTTAATAAATAAATTGGCCGTATCACCGGCAACCGTTTTACCCTTTTCTTCCTGAGCGAATAGTGATAATGGCAAAATCAAGATAATCAGTAATATAAATTCCGATTTTTTCATCGTTACCTGAATTTGCTGATCGATTTAAATCGCCGCAAATGTACTAATTTATCCTATATCTTTGCAGCCGATTTACACACTGACCCTCATGCCCAAAGTATATATAGAAACCTATGGATGCCAGATGAATGTGGCCGATAGTGAAACGGTGGCATCCATCCTGGCAAACAGCGGATACGAAGTTGTCGATGATATGCACAAAGCGGATGTTGTGCTGGTGAATACCTGCTCTGTCAGGGAAAATGCTGAAACCCGGGTTTACGGCCGGCTGGCGGTATTTCGTCAGTTGCGCAAGGCCAATCCTGCTGTCGTGCTGGGGGTATTGGGTTGCATGGCCGAGCGCGTGAAAGAGAACCTGATAACAAAAGAAGGGGTCAACCTCGTTGCCGGACCGGATTCTTACCGTACCCTCCCCGATCTGATCGCAAAATCATCGACTGCCGGGAAGGCCATCGATATTGAACTGAGCACGGAAGAAACCTATGCAGGCATTTGCCCCACCCGTCTTGAAAGCAATGGAATTTCAGGATTTGTTTCAATCACCCGCGGGTGCAACAATTTCTGCACTTATTGCATTGTTCCTTATACACGGGGCCGCGAGCGCAGCCGGGATCCCCAGGACATTCTCACTGAAGCACGCGACCTGGAAAAAAGAGGATACAAGGAACTGACCCTGTTGGGCCAGAATGTAAATTCTTATTCCTTTAATCCCTCAACCGGCAACCAACAACCGCCAACCGACGGCCGGCAATCCTCTGCAGAGGCCTGGGATTTCCCCAAACTCCTCGACCAGGTTGCCCTTGCGGTTCCCGGCATGAGAATTCGTTTCACCACTTCTCATCCCAAGGACATGTCGGATGAAACCCTGCGTGTGATGGCCCGTAATCCCAATATTTGCAGGCATATCCATCTTCCGGTCCAATCGGGCAGCAACCGGATTCTCAAACTGATGAACCGGAAGTATGACCGCGACTGGTATCTTAACCGGATCCGGGCCATACGCGAATTTATACCGGATTGCGGGATAACCACGGATGTTTTCTGCGGATTTTCCTCGGAAACCGGGAAAGACCATCTCGACACGGTTAACCTGATGAAAGAAGTAAGATTTGATTTTGCTTTTATGTTCAAGTACTCAGAAAGGCCCGGAACCTATGCAGCTGATCACCTGTCCGACGACGTTGCGGAGGAGATTAAATCGGCCCGGCTTCAGGAGATTATCAGCATTCAGAAAGAAATTGGACTGGCCAGTAACCGGAATGATATCGGGAAAACTTTTGAGGTCCTTGCCGAAGGGATTTCTAAAAAATCCAAAAGCCAGCTGTTTGGAAGGAATCCTCAGAACAAGGTGATCGTTTTCCCGGGAGACAACAAAAAACCCGGAGATTTAGTCCGGGTTCTTGTAAAGGATTGCACCGCGGCAACCCTGATTGGCGTTCAAGCTTAGTGCTTGTATAGGTTAGCGTCGTTCCGGTAGCCAGGCAGGTTTTTGTACCAATCGGGGTAAAGGGTACCCCCGCTCTGTGACCATTCTCCAAAATGCAGGTAAGTATCCAGGATCAAAGCCTTCTCTATCGGGTAATCAAAACTCTCACAAATGTTTAATGCCCAGGGTAGATTCTTTTTCGTTTTATAGTAACGGTCATCAGCCGGAATGGTATTGTCATCATTGGTGTTAAATAAAGAAACATCCGCCAGACTGGTGAGGGCATAGTCAGGAAGATGGACCTCGTGACCCCTCTTCATGTTAACAATGATAAACGGATTAAAATGTTCAATATCCAACAGTTCTGCAGCATAGGTATTAGGTGTGTAAACAATATGAAGCTCAATGGTGACCGGGTCAACATAAGGCGAACCGGGAGTGGTATTGATACCGGATCCGGTTCCCGGGTGTTTCAGGATATCGTAAGCGTTATCGAACACGATAAAGGTAGGAATGGCCTGGTTGCCTTCGGTTCCACCGCTGGCAAGGGTTATGTAATTATTGTTCAGCCTCATTCCGGTAACGGTAATAGCTGAAGCCGGGATGGCATTGCTTGCGAATTGGAAGCCAAAACCGTTCTTAAGGGTGGCGCCGGTGGCACGAAGGACGAAGGTTGCATAAGTCTCCACCACCTTATTGGCACTATTGGTGACTGTTTTAAAGGAGTAATCCACCACCACGTCGTTCAGATCATAATCACCTTTGGCAGGCCACAAATCTTCAAAAGCCAGACTTCCTGTGCCTGCGGCAGGGAAAAAGTTGTTCAAAGCCCGCAAGGGATCCGTCGGATATTCGTCTTCAAAATCGACCACGCCATCTCCGTCGCTGTCCTCACTGCCCAGGGAATATCTGCCCTCGGCCAAATCACTGTTGTCAAAACCTGCAAGGAAGGCCACTGCCTTAAGGGTTAAGCTGGTATTGACCTGAACCGGAGCTGAATAGAGCGTGCCGTTCGTGGCATCCGGAGTTGTTCCGTTGGTAGTATAGCGAATGGCGGATCCCGGGGTGGCGCATGAGAGGGTTACGCTCTGCGGACGCTCAAAACTTCCGGGTGCCGGACTGAATACCGGGGTAGCACATTTCAGAACATACTGTGCAGAGGACACTTCACTCTCCGTCATACCGGTTTTGTAAGCAATGGCTTTCAGGTTGGTACCTGTTGAAATTGGTAACGCTGCCGTATAAACCGTTCCTGCTGTCGGACTGGGGGTGCTTCCATCGGTGGTGAAACGAATGGATGCATCGCTTGTCGGAGTGGCTATCGTTACTGATTGAACTGAATTATAGGTACCTGCAGCCGGCGTGAAAACGGGAGCAGCGACCAGGAGGAGCTGGATAGTGAAAGTTCCGGAAGTGATGATACTGTTGGTCATGCCGGCTTTAAAGGAAATGGCCTTGATGGTAGTGGTGGTACCGACTGGGATCGGGGCTGAATATTCAGTTCCGGAGGTTGGGGTCGGGGTTGTGCCGTCGGTGGTGTAACGCATCGAAGCTCCGCTGGTGGTGGTGGTCAGGGTCACCGACTGAATCGCATTATAGGTTCCCGGGGCCGGACTGAATGCAGGCTCTATGCATCGAATAGCATAAACTTGAGTGATGACACCGCTGTCGAGCATGCCGGATTTATAGGCGATCGCTTTAATAGTAGTATTCTGGCTGACGGTAATAACTGATGAATACACGATACCAGCTGATTGGCTGGGTGTGCTGCCGTCAATGGTGTAACGGATGGTAGCGCCGCTGGTGGCTGAAGCAATGGTAACCAGCTGTTGTGCAGAAAAAGTTCCGCCTGCTGGTGAAAAAACAGGAACTTCGACCGTCTGCAGTTGGATGGTATAGGTTCCGGTGACCACTGAACTGGCGGTCATGCCGGCTTTATAGGCAATGGCTTTTATAGTGGTTGTCGCATCGATGCTGATCGGGGATGAATAAACCGTGCCGGTTGACTCCGAAGGGGTGGTACCATCCAATGTATAACGTATGGATGCCCCGAGGGTGGTGCTGGTTAAAGAAACACTCTGAATGGTATTGTAAGTACCGGGAGCGGGTGAAAAATCCGGTGCATCAACAAGGGACTGAATGACATAGTCCCCTGAAACAACATCACTGTTGGCCATCCCGGTTTTATAGGCAATGGCCTTGACCGTTGCGGAAGAAGCCAGGGTAATCCCTGAGGAATAAAGGGTTCCTGAGGTGGATGTCGGGGTGGATCCGTTGGTTGTATAGCGGATGGAAGCTCCGGCCGTGGCAGTGGACAAGGTAATCGTAGGAGTGCCTGAATAGGTGCCCGGCAACGGACTGAATTCCGGTTCGACACATTTGATAGTATAAGATGCCGTCACCACACTGCTGTTTGCCATGCCGGTTTTTGAAGCGTAGGCTTTAATCGTAAGATTCCTGGTAATATCAACCGGACCTGTATAACTAGTTCCATTGGAGGCGGTTGGCGTAGAACCATCCAGCGTATACCGGATGAGTGCCCCGGCGGTCTCGGTTGAAATGGCAATGGACTGCGACCCAACATAAGTCCCGGCTACCGGGGTGAATATCGGATTGACTACAGGTAACAAATTGATAGTATACAACGCGGTGGCCACATAACTGTCGGAATAATTCGACCGATAGGCCATAGCCTTTAAGGTTGTCGTTACAGTGATAGTAATTGGACCGCTGTAAATAGTTCCTTTAGAAGATGAAGGGGTGGATCCGTCAATAGTATAGCGGATCGTTGCTCCGTTGGTGGCACAGGAGATGGTCACGGTTTGGAAAGTAGTATAGGTTCCGGCACCGGGACTGAAAGTAGGGGTAGCTACCCGGGCGGCCAATGCCGAGGAGGAGAATGCCAGGATTGCAAAGATTGCTAATCCAATGGCCCTGAAATATGTAATTGCGATTTTCATTAGGGTATGGGCTATTTAAACAAGTAGGTAATCTTAGCGGAGGCAAGTGCCAACTCAACGATTTGTCCGTTGTATTTCAGGTCAACCGTTTTTTCATACGCAGGTAAAGTCAGCTTGACTTCATAAGGCTGGTTGGCGACCATCATACCTTTCTTATAAATAGTACCGTCGGCTGCGGTAACCATAACCACCCGGTTGACGGGTCCCTGGAGAGTCAGCACATAATCCGAAGTGGTTTTCCAGTCAAAAGTGCTTGCAATAACCAGATCATCCATGGTTTTCGGGTCTGGATTGGGTATCGGCTCCTTCTGGCAGGAGTTGAAAGCGGCCAGGCTCACCAAGACAATGAAGAAGATCTTTACAGTTTTCATAATGGTTTCCAATTACTAATTTCGGAAAGTTAGCTAAAACAGTGCCAGAAAAATTGGGATCAACTAATTATTTGACTAATTGATAATTACGACAATTCAAATAATTAAATATTTCCCTAATTTGGAATTTTTCCAATAATTGGCCAATTTTGGGGCAAGTACCGATTTGATTAAGGCGCTAACCTGGCAATCTTCCATGCGTTTTCAGACCTCCGATAAATAATCCGGTCGTGCAGCCGATCAACCCGGCCCAGCCAGAATTCGAAATAATCCGGAGTGAACCGGTAACCACCCCAGTTTGATGGCCGGACGGCCGGCGATGGCGGGAGAGCATGTAGAGGCAGATTACAATCTGTCTCTACGTTTGGCAACTGCGGAACGGCGTGAGGAGACAGATTACAATCTGTCTCTACATCTGTCTCTTGCCGGTTGCCTACGGCAAATTGCCTCTTGTCCTCCAGCCATTTACGGTTTGGGATTTCACAACTTTGCGGGGATATCACCGCACTGATGCGGCTGGCTTCCGGACGGGAAGCGAAGTAAGCATCGGATTCCGCTTCGGGAATTCGGGTAACAAAACCTTCAACTCTGACCTGACGTTCCAGGTCGGGCCAGAAAAAGAGTAGCGCAGCCTGGGGGTTATCCGCTAACTGTTGTCCTTTGCGGCTTTCATAGTTAGTAAAAAAGGTCAGACCATCCTGATCAAGACCTTTCATCAGAACAACCCGAGAAGAGGGTTTCAGGTTTTTCCCGGATGTGGAAAGGACCATTGCGGTCGGTTCCGGGCACTCTGCCCTTATGGCTTCAGAAACCCATTCATGCAACTGAACAAGCGGATCCGGATTTACCAGGCTTTCGTCCAGCGAACCTCTGATATATTGTTTCCGGATGGAATGAAAAGAATTGTCCATGCGCGTTATACAAACAACAGCAGCGAAATGTTGCGCACCAACACTCATCACTTCTCCTCCAAACCCCATGCGAACCACCCATTCAAAGACACGCGGTCGCGCGTCGCGCGTCCGAACCCGATTGCAACATAGTGAGAGACGTGCCACGGCCCGTCTCTACAATGTCTATCGATCTTTATGTCGTCCACCGATCTTCTTCTTCGCTTCACGCCTCACGATCTTCCCTCTTCCCGGTTTCCATCCTAATTGCTACATTTGCCCGTTGAAATAATTTCCAAGATGTACAGAACACATACCTGTGGCGAACTCCGGATCAGCGATGCCGGCAAAACAATTACCCTTTCGGGCTGGGTTCAGAAAACCCGTGATTTCGGCGGAATGACATTCGTTGACCTGCGTGACCGGTATGGAATCACCCAGTTGGTTTTCAACATGGAAACCAATGCTGATCAATGTAAACAGGCCCGTGAGCTCGGACGGGAATTCGTGGTAAGGGCTTCCGGCAAGGTTGCCGAACGCAGTAACCGGAATCCGAATATACCAACCGGTGATATTGAAATTTATGTAGATAACCTGGAGATTCTGAACCCGGCGGAAACCCCACCCTTCACCATCGAGGAAAACTCCGACGGCGGCGATGAGCTCCGTATGAGGTACCGATATCTGGATATGCGGCGGGCACCGCTGCAACGGAACCTGATGCTACGCCACCGCATGGCGCAATCTGTAAGACACTATCTTGACCTCCAGGGATTTATCGAGGTCGAGACTCCGGTCATGATCAAATCAACCCCCGAAGGGGCCCGCGACTTTGTGGTTCCCAGCCGGATGAACCAGGGCCAGTTTTATGCCCTTCCCCAATCCCCCCAGATGTTCAAACAACTTCTGATGGTTTCGGGTTACGACCGTTACATGCAGATAGTGAAATGCTTCCGCGACGAGGACCTGCGCGCTGACCGTCAGCCGGAATTCACTCAGATCGACTGCGAAATGGCTTTTGTTGAACAGGACGATATCCTGAATACTTTCGAAGGTCTGGCCAAGCACCTTTTTAAAGAAGTCCTGAATGTTGATTTTGAAACCTCTTTCCTCCGGTTGCCCTATGAGGAGGCTATGGCGTTGTACGGTTCGGATAAACCGGACCTCCGCTTTGACATGAAATTCACGGACCTTCGCGCTTCACGCCTCACGCTTCAAGGTTTCCCAGTATTCGAAATGGCCGAGTACATCGGAGGAATCGTTGCTCCCGCAAGCGCTGAATTTTCGCGCAAACAACTGGATGAGCTGGCCGAGTTCGTAAAAAAACCCCAGATCGGTGCCCAGGGGCTGATCTATGTTAAATACAATACCGACGGGACCATTAAATCGTCGGTTGACAAGTTTTTCGATGCAGCCGCACTGCATGGATGGGCAGAGGTTACCGGAGCCAAACCAGGCGATCTTCTGCTGATCCTCGCCGGTAAACGAAGCAAAACCCTCAAGGCACTGGGCGAATTGCGTCTGGAGATGGGACGGCGACTCGACCTGATGGACAAGAGCAAATATGTGCCCCTTTGGGTAGTGGATTTCCCGCTGGTGGAATGGGACGAGGAAACCAGGCGATTCTATGCCATGCATCACCCGTTCACTGCGCCTAAACCCGAAGATATCCGGATGCTGGATATCGATCCCGGCAAAGTTCACGCAAATGCCTATGATTTAGTGATCAACGGGATCGAGATAGGAGGAGGGTCGATCCGTATCCACGATTCCGGATTGCAGAAAAAAATGTTTGAAGTTCTCGGCTTTACCGATGAACAGGCTCAATACCGCTTCGGCTTCCTGATGAATGCTTTCAAGTATGGAGCACCGCCGCACGGGGGAATTGCTTTCGGTTTTGACCGGTGGGTTTCCCTGTTCGCCGGTCTGAATTCCATCCGCGATGTGATCGCTTTCCCTAAAAACAACCAGGGCCGGGATGTAATGCAGGACAGTCCGAGCACGATTGATGACGAACAGTTGAAGGAACTGGGGATCTCGATCAGTGAAGGGAAAGAAAGATCGTGAAGCGAAGAAGAAGATCGGTGGACGAAAGCAAGATCGACAGCAGTGTCATCCCCGCGAAGGCGGGGACCGCTACCCTGAGCTTGAATCTCCGCAGCGGGGACCTAATATTTATTAAATGGACGACACCTATTTTATGCACCAGGCCCTTATCGAGGCAAAAATGGCCGCAGCCCGCGATGAAATCCCGGTTGGGGCCATTGTGGCCGTCGGCACCCGCATCATCGCGCGTGCCCATAACCTGACCGAAACACTGAATGACGTAACAGCCCATGCAGAAATGCAGGCTCTTACTGCAGCTGCCAATACACTGAACAGTAAATATCTGGATGATTGCACGTTGTATGTGACATTGGAGCCTTGTATCATGTGTGCCGGTGCCGCTTTCTGGACCCAGATCGGAAGAATTGTTTTTGGAGCTTACGACCCTAAACGTGGATATCTTCAAAATGGCGGAATCATTCTCCATCCTAAAACTACGGTCGCAGGAGGAGTGCTTGAAGAGGAGTGCGGGGATTTGCTGAAGGAGTTTTTTAAAGGCAAAAGATAGCCACTTCCCACTATCCGAATGCCACTAATATCTCTTCCACCGTCGCTTCTACATTCACCCTGCATTGTCCGATCTCTTCGAGAAGCGAGAAATTAATCCGGTTATCCTTATTCTTTTTATCAAACTTCATCCACTCCAGCAGTACCTCTGTATTCTTGATTGTTTCCGGCGGATTACCAAACAATCGCGTGATGGTTTCCCTAATATCCTTAACTGCTTCGGATGACAATCCCAATTTGATCCTCGAAAGCTCAGCCTCAACGATCATCCCGTAAGCCACAGCATATCCGTGCGCAAGCGGCTGTCCGTTATGCAGCGACTCACTTTCCAGCGCATGACCGATGGTATGTCCGAAATTCAGCGACTTCCGCAGTCCCTTTTCTTCAGGATCTGCATCTACAACTTCTTTCTTTATTCTTACCGATCTCCAGATCAGTCTTCCTATCTGTTCTTCATCGTAATGATCGATATCAAACATTTTCAGATCATTCCAAAGTTCGGGATCTGCTATTAATCCGGCCTTGAGCATCTCGGCAAAACCTGACAGGAGGTTTTCGCGATCCAGCGTGCGAAGAAACGGTAGGTGTAAAAGAACTTGCCTTGGCTGACGGATTACACCGATTTCATTTTTCAATCCCCTGAAATTGACACCGGTTTTCCCGCCTGCGCTTGCATCAACCATGGCGAGGATAGTGGTGGGAATATTTATAAAATCAAGACCCCGTTTAAGTGTGCTTGCGGCAAACCCGCCGAGATCGGTCAGCATCCCTCCGCCGACATTGATGACCAGCGAACTGCGGTCGGCACCCTTTCGGCCGAGAATTTCCCAGATCAACATAACCTGATCGATATTCTTATGCTCCTCGCCTGGCTCAAGCACCAGGATGTTCAGTTCAGGAATCGGCCTGAAACCCCTGATCAGCGGCCAACAATGCTCCCAGGTGTTGGTTTCAAAAATCAGGAATATTTTCCCTTCCGCATATCCGGAGGTAAGTTCCAGCAGATCAGACCTGAGGTCGAGGGTCATGCTAATGTCATTCATACGGTATGGGGCGTTCATAAGGTGTAAATCTCCCGAAAGGTAATTAAATAATCCACTACCTTTGGCGCCAAATATAGTACGCAATGATTCAATTTGATAATCTGGAAGTCGCCTTCCGGTACAAATCCGACCGGGAACTAAAGTTTGCCTATTGGCTGTTTCGAATGGTGGGGAATCCGGCAATCGTGAAGTTGGGTAAGATAATAACCAATCTGGCTATTAAACTCCATTTGCCGATCTCCTGGCTGATCAAGCCAACGATTTACCGTCATTTCTGCGGTGGTGAAACCATCGACGAATGCATGAAAGTTTCCCGCAACATGGATAAGTATGGTGTGAAATGCATCCTCGACTATTCGGTTGAGGGAGGCGAGAACCCGGATGCCATCAAAGCAGCACTGGCGGAAACCCTCCGGACGATTGAAAATGCGCGGATTAACCGTAACGTTCCCTTTACCGTTTTCAAACCTACCGCATTTACGATGGAACATATCCTGGAAATGGGTAGTTTGGGTACGTTGATCTCTCCCGACGACCTGGACGAGGCTGAAAAATTCCGCCAGCGGGTCGAAACCCTCTGCCAGGCCGCTTACAACGCAGATGTCCCGATCATGGTGGATGCAGAAGACGTGAAATTCCAACCCCTGATTGATGAAGTGGTCACTCATATGATGGAGAAATTCAACAAGAAAAGGGCAATCGTGTATAATACGCTTCAGATGTATCGAAAGGACAGGCTTGATTTTCTTAAGGAATCTTATCAAAAAGCGATAGAAGGGGACTATTACCTGGGGATTAAATTTGTAAGAGGGGCCTATATGGAGCGTGAACGCGCCCGGGCGCTGAAATACGCTTATCCGAGCCCGATAAATCCGGATAAGCCCACCACCGACCGGATGTATGATGATGGATTGCGTTTCACTATTGATCATCTCGACCGGATTTCAGTATTCAATGGCACTCACAATGAAGATTCCAACCGTTTGCTTACCGGACTTATGGAACAAAAAGGGCTGGCTAAAAATGAACCCCGGATTTGGTTCAGCCAGCTATTCGGGATGAGCGACCATGTCAGTTTTAACCTGGCGGCAGCCGGATACAATGTGGCCAAGTATTTGCCTTACGGACCAGTCAGGCACGTCCTGCCCTACCTTATCCGCCGTGCAGAAGAGAATACTGCCGTTGCCGGGCAGAGCGGCAGGGAATTGCTGATGGCACGGAAAGAATATAAGAGACGTAAAGAGAGTTAAGAACGTTAAGAATATGAGAGTTTCGTACGTAGGGGAGGAGCAACGGCTCCTCCCAGCAACGGCTCCTCATGTAATAAAAAAAATGGAAATCGATAACGACAAGCGGGCCTCGCGGGCTAAAATGATCCTGATCAGCATACCGTTTGTACTGCTGCTGGTGAATGGCTTACTGGCCATATTCCTGGTGATACTGACCTGGATTCCCACAATTGTTTCGGGATTGCTGGTCCTACTTGGCTGGAGCATAACAGTCATTCTGCGGCTTAAATCCGTTAAGTTCAGGTTTAATGAGGAGAATGTCTCCGTATTATATTATCCTATCACTCCGATGACCTCGAACTTCAATAAAATAGAAATCTCGGCAAACCGTCTGGTCAGGTTTGAAATTAAAAAGTCGATGATGGGATTAAACCGCGAGTTGGTTTTATATGAAAACATAAGCGGACAAGAAGCTTCTTATCCGCCTGTGTCGATTACCCTGTTTGGAAAGGATACCCTCCGTATCCTCGAAGAATACCTGACGGCTTACTGTCCGGCCGGTACCAGTTCATAGAAGTGGACAGGCTTGTATTTCATCGCCCATAACCACCATACCGGTGTGAAAAGAAATCCGCAGACTACCGGACCCGGATCAATCTCCTCCGTTCTGGAAATAAATGTCGTGAAAGATTGATATCCGTTTTTTTCCAACCTGATGGCGGAATTTGACCCGATAATTTTGGTATCCGTCATTGTGTAAGGGGTCTCCCCGCAAAATTCATCATTGATATAGATCTTAGCGCCCGGTGGAACCGTTTGAATCTGCGTCATACTGGTACAGCTGGATAGCAATATTATGGAGGCCGCAGCCAATAAGGCAATCCGTGTAAAAATTTGTTTGGTTTTCATAATTTGTAGTTTGTGATGAAACAATAAAATGGTCGTGAATATATTCATGTGAATGACATAAAAATCATGCCAAATTTTTAATAAATTTGACTAAAATCAATTTTTTCGAAAAATTCTTAACATTGTTGTTACTTATTACTTTTTCCCTAACTTTCGGCAAATAATTGTCCTAAACTCATTAAACCATGAAAAAACTTCTAGTCCTAGCCAGTATGCTGATTCTGATCAGCGTTGGCAAAAGTATGGCCGGTCAGGCCGATTTGTTTAGTTATGACCAGGTTGCGATTGAGAATCAAATGGCTCAATTGAATCAGCTTGAAGGATATGTCCTGGATAATCCGGGCATTACTCTCGGCCAATTGGCTAGCGAAGGCAATGCTTTAGCTTCCATGGTTAGCGACCCCAATGGGATTAACGGATTCAATCTGACCAACGATAGGGTATTCGGAATTCCAGGCTTTCTCTGGGGCTGTGTATTCAGCTGGGTTGGAGTACTGGTAGTTTACCTGGTAGGCAAGGATAGTGCAGAGACCAAATCAGCAATCATCGGTTGCGTGGTTGGGGCTGTTGCTTATTCACTTTTCTACGGTGTTTATTATTTTGCCGTACTTCGGATTTATTAACATTTTGAATTAAAAGGGCTGTCTCATAGAAGCAAGATTGCTTTTATGAGACAGTTTTTTTTATCCCGTTATGAATTTACTTACACGATCGGCTCTGCTGTTGGGATGTTTCCTGACTTTTTTTGCAATTGGCAGCCAGGGTCAGCAGTATAACCGAATCCATACAGAATTCAGTGTTAAAGTGAAAAATGCATCCGGAGGACAATCACTGACTATGGGGCAGGTGTTTTATGACAGGAATAATAAACAGCTTATTTATTATGTCAATTTTCCCGAAAAAGTGATCTGGGTGACTTCCGATACCCTGGTGTACCAGATAAAAGACGATAAACTAGTCAGTAAAACAGCCACTTTCTCAATGGCGGAATTCACTGTTTTCCATCTCGCGCTGAACAGCCACCTTCAGGATTTTGGATTAAAGAATACCCGTTATATTGCCACTGAAGTGCAAAGGGAAGGCGATCTGGTCATCACCACCTGGTCACCACCAGAGAAAGCCAGGGCGCAATTGGGAAATATCCTGGTGTCGGTGAAAAAGAAACAGCTGTTCGGTGTTATCTTTCAGGATCCCAAAGGAATGGTTATCAGGAAACAGTTTTTCGAAGATTACCTGCTGATCCGCGGTCTGTCATTTCCCGGGAAGATTATTGAGATCAACATAAACAATGGAATTGAAAGCTATCAGGTTACCTCCTATAAAAATGTTGTGGTTGATGAAATGGAGAACGATAACAAGTATTATTATAATACTTCTAACCTTCACCTGTAATCTTTATCCGCAATACCGCGATGAAGTTCAGAGTTTCAGCAATTTGTTCAAACCTGCTGAAAACAAGCCCGATTATTCGCTTAAAATTGATCCGACAAACGAGTTTAAGCTGATCCTGACCGGGGGATTCGCCTTTTATAAAACATTCGTTTCCTCCCAGGATGGGGTTAAATGCACTTTTTATCCCAGTTGTTCCGTTTATACTCTGAATACCATTAAGTTGAATGGCCTCCTTGGAGTTTTTGATGCCATTGACCGGCTGACCCGGTGTAACGGTATCAGCCCCGAAAAATACCATATACACGAACCCAGCCAAAGATTTTATGATCCGGTTGAAAAAATCCACATGTAGCATCCCTGCAATAACCTCTAACCAATAACCTCTTAACCAATAACCACTTAACCCATTTGCCCTGAAAACACCAATCTTCCTCCTGGTCCAAATCTTGTTCCTGCACGGATCCCTCATGTGCCAGAATTTATACGACACGGAGCATTCGCGGGAATTTGCCCGGTACCTGATGCAAACCCACCAGTTTCAGCTGGCTTCGGCGGAGTGGGAGCGGGTATTGTTTTTAAATCCCCAGGATTCACTCGCACAACTTAGCCAGATACAATCTTTTCGCCTCGGCCAAAACCCTGAAGAAGGCTGGAAAAAACTGAATCGCTGGTATCCTGACGGACCTTTGCCAAGGCCATTCTCCATTGAAGCTATCCGGATCTCACTGGTGCGAGCCGATTATTCCTCCTTTCAAACCGTACTTAAAAGATCCACCGGACTCACCCTTCAGGAAAAGTCCAATTATGAAATGGGATCATGGTTGCTGGAAGGAAACTGGATTAAGAAAAAATCGGCGGATAAGGAACCGGCCTTCGCTCTGGCTGCAACAGATACAAAACTGCTCGACTTGTATTTCAGGACCAAAAGCATAAACCGCAAAAGTCCGGCCACCTCAGTCGCACTTTCAGCCATCGTTCCCGGGCTGGGCAAGGTATACTCCCACGACTGGAAGGACGGATTATTGTCATTGCTGTTTGTAGCAACCAATGCATGGCAATCCTATCGGGGGTTTTCCAAAAATGGCATCAAAAGTGTAACCGGATGGGTATTCGGCGGTCTGGCCGTCGGCTTCTACTCGGCAAATTTGTTTGGCTCCTGGAAATCAGCCAAAATCTATAATTCAAATCAAGTTGAACTGATCAGGCATGAAACTGAAGGGATACTTTTTACTCGTTAGCCTGATTGCTCTGGCATCGTACCTTCCAGCCCAGACAATCGGTGAAACGCGCGCACTTGCCGACAGCCTTTTCTCCTGGGGCCGTCTGGATGACGCCTTACCCGTTTACCAACGAAGTGCTTTTTTTAGCCGGCCATCAGTGGATCCTGATGTTCTGACCCGCATAGCAGATTGTTTTTGGGCCCGCGGCGAACTTGAAAAGGCACTGGAATATTATGACCACAGCTACTTTGCCGAACCTGACGACAGCGTTAAAAAGGAAATCCTGTTTAGAAAATCCGCCTGCTATCTCCGCAGTCACAATTATAATTTCGCACTGATGGAACTGCTTAGCCTCGATGACAGCCTGAGCAGGAATTTCGACCGGAAACGCGATTTTTATCTGGGCATGACCTGGTTTGGACTGGAAGATTTCCCCAAAGCCGGTAGCTATTTTGAGAAGGTCGCGGCCGATTCCTTAAGTCGCAGTAAGATACACTCCCTTTTTGCTGACAGCCGGAAATTTTACCGGCCAAATCCCAAACTCGCTTCCTGGTTCAGCATTGTATTACCCGGAGCCGGACAGATCTATTCAGGTGAAGTGTGGTCAGGGCTTAACTCACTACTATTGACCGGTTTTTTTGTAGGCCTGGGCTTTTATATTGTGACGGTAACCTCGCCGATAGATGCATTGTTTACGGCCCTTCCCTGGTTCCAGAGATATTACCAGGGCGGATTCCAGCGTGCCGCTGAATTTGCAAAAACCAAACGTGCGGAGAACCGGAGCAGGATATTCGAAAAGGTATTAACCGTCATCGAAAACGACTAATGAAACATCCATGTATTCCATTACTGGCATTCGTCCTCTGTCTTCTCGCTTCTACCACGCCGTCCTATTCGCAAATGCAGATTTCCAAGGAGCCCAAAGAGGTGATCGATGTTTTCGAGGCGATGTACCGGTATGACCTGCCGCAGGCTGAAAAATTATTAAAAAAACTCACTGCTACAAATATCGATCAGAACTGGATCGATCTGGCACATGTCAATTTACTCTGGTGGTGGCTGATATCCGGAGATGACGCCCGCGATTATGACAACCTCATGTCGGTGGTGCTCAACCGGGTGATCAACCGTTTTCATAATCGTCCGATCGAAAACATGACCGACGAAGAGGTTTTTACCATGATCCACAGCTATGCCTATCTTACCAGAGTAGATATTTATCAGAACCGGTATTTCACGGGGATCGTCAATCTCCGGCACACGCTCTACTTCATCGAAATTGCACTTAAAGAGGCTGATGATTATGATAAATTTATGATGGTCAGCGGTTTGTACAATTATTTTGCTGCGGTAACACTCATCAAATACCCTGTATTCACCCCGTTCTTTGCCATCGCTCCAAAAAGTGATCGGGACCTTGGATTTCAATTACTCAACCGTTGCGCGGCCATGGATAATATCCTGATTAAAAATGAATCACTCTATTACCTGATGAAGATAAATTACCAGCTCGAGGAGAATTATGACAGCGCATTAAAAATCTCTGATGGACTGATAAGCCGGTATCCCAATAATCTCATCTATCATTTTCACCGGTTCATGATTCTCATTGAAGCTGGAAGAAAACCGCAGGCGCTGGAGGAGTATTCCAAACTGATCCTGGTATCGGCTAAAGCGCCTGCTCTGAATCCTCTGCAGCGCAACCATTTGGTAGAAGTCGCAAAGAAAAGGCTGCTAAAGGAAAAAATCAACCCGGCGATCTGAGATTTTTTCCATTCCTTCCCCGCTTTTGCATCTATATCTTTTGTATGGAAGCAAAAAACCTCATCCCCAATCTGGCTTTAGCCCTGATACCAGGAATCGGAGCCAATATTGCCCGTTCGCTCATGTCGAGAAGTTCCTGCGCCTCAGAGATTTTCCACTTGAAGCGGCGGGACCTGCTGGCGATTCCGGGCATTGGAACGCAATTGGCCGACCGGCTCCTCCATGCCGGGACTTTCCAACGGGCTGAAGAAGAGGTCCGCTATTTGGAGAAAGAAAAGCTTGGGTGCCTGTTTCTTTTTGACAAAGATTACCCCGGACGTCTGGCACAATGTCCGGATGCTCCAATCGTGCTCTTTTACCGGGGAGAAATTCCCGGATCTGAATCGAGGATGATCAGTGTTATCGGCACGCGTAACCCGACAAACCGGGGCAGGCAACTGACCCGCGAGCTGATAAACGGGCTGGCCGGGAAGGGGCACCGGGTGGTCATCACTTCAGGGCTTGCTTACGGGATCGATATTCAGGCACATCTCGCCGCACTGGAATCAGGACTGAAAACAATTGCCGTTCTCGGGCATGGCTTTCACACACTATATCCGGCCGTCCATCGTCAGATAGCCGAAAGAATATCAGGGCAGGGAGCCCTGATGTCAGACTTTTTCAGCCACAACCTCCCGGAACCAAAAAATTTCATCCGACGCAACCGTATCATTGCCGGACTGACAGAAGCCACACTGGTCATCGAGTCGGGGATTAAAGGCGGAGCCATGGTTACCGCAGAAATGGCCAACTCCTATGACCGGGATGTTATGGCGATACCCGGTAGGCCCGATGATCCCATGTCGAAAGGCTGTAACCATTTGATCCGCACCCATCAGGCAGCATTGATCGAGAGTGCCGATGACCTGGAATTTTTACTGGGCTGGAACCAGAATTCAGTCCCTAAAACCTTCATCCAGCCGATCCTTTTTGAAGAGCTGGACCCCAACGAATTATCGGTCTTTAATATCCTCGACGGGGAGGCCATGTCGGTCGACCAGATCTGTCGGTTGGCAGCTATGCCTGTTCAACATGTTTCATTTATCCTTTTAAGCCTGGAATTCAAGGGATTAATTCAGGCGATGCCCGGAAAAATCTATACCAGAACCTCCAATTAATATCTTAAAAATATGTTGCAAATCGTTTTTTATTCATAAGAATTCCGTTACATTTTGGGCACTAAAATCAATGAAATATTATTTTATAAAACTTTAAAAGAATGGATCCACGAGTAGAAAAATTCATGGCAAAAATCATTGCCAAGAACCCAAGCGAAGTAGAATTTCACCAGGCAGTGCTGGAAGTTTCGGAATCATTGATTCCCTTTATTGAAGAAAATCCGAAGTACAAACATGCAAAGATTCTGGAACGTATTGCTGAGCCGGAAAGAGTGTTGATGTTCCGCGTTCCCTGGCAGGATGACAAAGGGGAAATCCAGATCAACCGGGGTTTCCGTATCGAGATGAACAGCGCAATCGGACCTTACAAAGGTGGTTTGCGTTTTCACCCGACTGTCAATCTCGGTATTTTGAAGTTCCTGGCTTTCGAGCAGGTTTTTAAAAACTCACTCACCACCTTGCCCATGGGTGGTGGTAAAGGCGGTTCGGATTTCGATCCGAAAGGAAAATCGGATTCCGAAGTGATGCGCTTCTGCCAGAGTTTCATGACGGAGCTTCAGCGGCATATCGGACCGGATACTGATGTACCGGCAGGGGATATTGGAGTTGGCGGTCGTGAGATCGGATTCCTTTTCGGTCAGTATAAAAGGCTCAGGAATGAGTTTACCGGCGTCCTGACAGGCAAAGGCCTCGAATGGGGTGGCAGCTTGATCCGTCCGCAAGCTACGGGATATGGCTGCGTCTATTTTGCCCAGGAGATGCTGGCTACACGGGGTGAGACGTTCAAAGGCAAAACGGTATCGGTTTCCGGATCCGGAAACGTTGCCCAATACGCTTGCGAAAAGGCTACGGAACTTGGCGCCAAAGTGGTCACGATATCAGATTCTAACGGATTTGTATATGATCCTAAAGGGATTACCCCTGAAAAACTGGCCTGGGCCATGGAACTGAAAAATGTCCGTCGCGGAAGGATCAGCGAATATGCTGACAAATTCAATTGCGAATATCATGAAGGACAACGTCCGTGGGGAGTCAAGGTTGATATCGCATTGCCTTGCGCCACCCAGAATGAAGTGAACGACGAGGAAGCCCGCACACTGGTTAAAAACGGATGCATCTGCGTTTCAGAGGGAGCCAACATGCCTTCCACACCCGAAGCCGTTGAAGTATTCCTTGCCGCAAAAATACTTTACGGACCCGGGAAAGCTGCCAATGCCGGCGGAGTGGCCACTTCAGGACTTGAAATGTCGCAAAATTCCATGCGCCTCAGCTGGACGAGCGAAGAGGTTGATTCCCGCTTGCACACCATCATGATCAACATCCACAAAACCTGCCAGAAATATGGCACGCAAAAGGATGGATTCATCAACTATGTAAATGGTGCAAACATCGGCGGATTCGTGAAACTGGCCGATGCCATGATGGCACAGGGACTGGTGTAGTGGTATGACAATTACTTACAGTTGACAACTTTTCCTCAAGTTGTCAACTGTAAGTTAATAGAGTTGACAACTTGAGGAAAAGTTGTCAACTCTAGTTAAGGCTGACAGCTTTTTGATAAGCTGTCAGCCTTTTTTTTACCTTTGTTCCCTGATCTTTTTTAAATGGAACTCACAGATACTCATTGTCATATATATCTTCCTGAATTTGACGGCGACCGTTCGGCAGCGATAGAACGCGCCTTTGCTGCCGGGATCCGACGGATGTTTCTTCCCAATGTCGATCATTCGACTTCCGGCGCACTGCTTGATCTGGCCAATCAATATCCCGATCACTGCTTTCCTCTGATGGGACTCCATCCCACCTCGGTAGGCGAGGGATTTGAAAACGAGCTGAAACAGATAGAATTCCTATTGGATTCCAACAGATTCTACGGAATTGGCGAGATCGGCATCGATCTCTACTGGGATAAAACTTTCAGGGATCAGCAGGAAGAAGCATTCCGGATCCAGCTTCAATGGGCTTCGAAGCGAAATCTTCCGGTAGTCATCCATGTCAGAAACAGCCATAATGAGACGATACGTATCATTGAGGCATCCGGGTTCACCAACCTGAAGGGTATTTTCCACTGTTTCAGCGGAACCATCGAACAGGCCGGGGAGATAACCGCTTTGGGTTTCCACCTCGGCATCGGGGGGGTGTCAACTTACAAAAATTCCGGTCTTGAAACGGTGCTCCCGCTCATCGACCCTCAATGGATCGTCCTTGAAACCGATGCACCTTACCTGGCTCCGGTCCCTTTCCGCGGCAAGCGTAACGAGCCGGCGTATTTGCTGAATACAGCAACCCGGGTAGCTGAAATATATGGTATGAGCCTGATGGATCTCGGACAACTGACAACCGGTAACAGTAAAAAGCTTTTCGGGATATGACTACCCGTAAAAAACCTTCCATTCTGATCATTTATACCGGTGGTACCATCGGGATGATCACCGAGCCTATGACCCGGTCGCTGGTACCGGTTGATTTCAATGAAATTTCAGCTCAATTACCTGAATTGCTTCGTTTTGACCTGAATTTATCGACCTATGCCTTTAACCCG
The DNA here is from genome assembly GCA_041662065.1 of Bacteroidales bacterium. Classification (GTDB taxonomy): domain Bacteria; phylum Bacteroidota; class Bacteroidia; order Bacteroidales; family UBA12481; genus UBA12481. Next base: position 137,823 of record JBAZTE010000007.1, read on the forward strand.
GTCATTGATTCATCCAATATAACTCCTGATTTTTGGGTTCAGCTGAGCCTGGTTATCGAACGGGAATATCTTAACCATGACGGATTCGTCATTCTGCACGGCACTGACACCATGTGTTATAGCGCTTCAGCCTTGAGTTTCATGCTGGAAAACCTGAATAAGCCGGTTGTTTTTACCGGATCGCAGCTTCCTATCGGTGTGCTTCGTACCGACGGCAAGGAAAATCTACTCACAGCTATCGAGATTGCTGCTGAAAGAAGGAATGATCAACCCATGGTTCCGGAGGTCAGCATATTCTTTCAGACCCGGTTATACCGAGGCAACCGGACATCAAAACACAATGCGGAGTACTTCAATGCTTTCGTCTCCGAGAATTATCCCCCGCTGGCCGAAGCAGGGATCAGCATTCATTATAATTACGGGGCCATACACTACCCTGTCCATGAAAAACCATTAAAGGTCCATTCGAAGCTCAGCGACCAGGTGGCGATCCTTAAACTTTTTCCAGGAATCAGGCGGGAAGTGGTAGAGGCAGTCCTTAAACTTCAGGGGTTAAGAGGGGTTGTTCTGGAAACTTTTGGTGCCGGAAATGCATCGACCGCCGACTGGTTTATACAGGAGATCAGGTCGGCCTGCGAACGCGGCCTGGTGATCCTGAATGTTACGCAATGCCCCGCAGGTTCTGTGAATCCGGGGAAATATGAAACCAGTCGCTTGCTTCATCAGGCAGGGGTGATTAACGGTCACGACCTGACTACCGAAGCCGCTGTTACCAAATTGATGTTTCTCCTCGGGCAGGCTATCGACCCGGATAGAGTAAAAGAGCACTTAAACGTTTCAATCAGTGGTGAAATTACTGTTTAGGACCATGGATTTCATATTTTTTTAGTAATTTTCGCCGCGTTTTTTGGAGAGATGGCCGAGTGGTCGAAGGCGCACGCCTGGAAAGCGTGTACCCTGCGTGAAGCGGGGTCGAGGGTTCGAATCCCTCTTTCTCCGCCAAATTTTTATTAATTTTGTAAAACAAACACTGAAACAAGTATTAACCAATCGATTTTTTAGTCATGAAAAAATTTGCTTTAATAGCTATTATTGGGATGCTTACCATTGGAGCATCGTTCATTGTCCTTAAGGCTCAGAATCAGCCCACGACCTCCCCCGATACATCGGTGGTAAAGCCTGCTGCTACCGTAGCTCCGGCAACTAAAACTGCTGCACCGGTTGAAGCAGAAAAATCAATGCATCAGGTAGTTAAAGAAAAATTCATCGAAGGGGGTCCTGGTTTTATGGGCATCATCGCTCTTACGATGATCGTTGGTTTGGCCATTTCGATTGAAAGGATCATTTACCTTTCCATGTCAACCACCAATACCACAAAACTCCTGAACAAAATCGAAAAAGCTCTTGCCGACAATGGAATTGAAGGCGCTAAAGAAGTTTGCCGCGACACCCGCGGACCGGTTGCCAGCATTTTCTACCAGGGACTGGAACGCCATCCTGAAGGTCTCGACATGGTTGAAAAATCCGTGATCTCCTATGGCAGCGTTCAGATGGGTTTGCTTGAAAGTGGCTTAACTTGGATTTCCCTCATGATTTCCATCGCCCCTATGTTGGGATTCTTGGGTACAGTAATCGGGATGGTACAGGCATTCGACGCTATCCAGAAAGCCGGTGAAATTTCCCCGACCCTGGTTGCTGCCGGTATCAAAGTGGCCTTGTTGACCACCGTATTCGGTTTGATCGTAGCAATGATCCTCCAGGTACTTTACAATTATTGCCTATCTAAAATTGACTCCATTACGAACGATATGGAAAACGGATCGATCAGTTTTATGGATATGCTGATCCGTTTCAACATGGCGAAAAAATAAGGGAAAGGAGTTCCTATTATGAAAAAACAGAAACTTTACCTCCGCATCGCCGAGATATTCTTTTTCTCGCTGATGGGCATAAGCGTTCTGCTCACGCTTATATTCTATTTGAATATTGGGAAAGTCAACACCAATGATCCGCTCGTCAAGCAGATCTCAGAAATGGGTCCAACTTTGGATTACCTGACCTATTGGGCCTACCTGCTGACCATTTTATCAGTACTCTTTGCCATAGGGTTTCCTGCAATTCAGGTTATTTCGAACCCAAAACAGGGATTAAAAGCACTGTTCTCGGTTATTGGTATTGCTATCATGATGTTCATTGCCTATAGTCTGGGTGATGATACTATCATGGATATTGCCGGTTACAATGGCACCGGTAATGTACCAAAGACCTTAAAAATGACTGATATGGCTCTTTTTTCAATGTATGCCATGATTGCAGGGGCGGTCATCGCCCTTCTATATTCGGAGATTAGTAAACTATTCAAATAAACTAAGGTATGTCTAGGAAAAAAAGGAAATTCCCTGAAGTACCAAGTGCATCACTGGCTGATATTGCTTTCCTGCTGATTATTTTCTTCATTGTATCAACAACGATGGATGTTGACACCGGGATTTACCGGTTGCTTCCCCAGTGGGTGGACAATGTTGAAGCTCCAAAAATCAATAAGAGGAATACCTTCGTTGTTTTGATCAATAAAAACAATGACCTCGCCATCAACGGTGAATTTGCGCAGGTATCTGACATAAAGGACCGTCTGAAGGAATTCATCATGAACCCCAATGATAATCCCAATCTTTCCGAAAAGAAAGAAGAAGTTATCGAAGGGATCGGACCCTTCATGAGGTCGCAGGGAATTGTATCACTTCAGAATGACCGGGGCACAGACTATGGCGCCTATATGGATGTACAGAATGAAATCGTCAGGGGAATCAATGAACTCCGTGATGAATTTGCATCGCAACGATTTGGGATGAAAATGAGTAAACTCACTGAAACACAGCAAGAAGCAGTCAAGAAGGCATTCCCGACTGCCATCTCTGAAGCTGAACCTCAGGAAATCAAATAACAGGAGATAATAATTATGTCAAAATTCAATCCCGATAATGCTAAGAAATCGGTTCCGGATATTACAACCGCCTCCCTGCCTGATATCATGTTCATGTTGCTTTTCTTTTTTATGGTTTCAACGACCCTCAGAGAGAATGAACTAAAAATAACGACCCAGATTCCTTTCGCCACGGAAATTACCAAGCTGGAGAAGAAATCCCTCGTTAGTTATATCTATGTGGGTTCACCCCGCAGGGAGTACCAAACGAAAATGGGTACGGAATCCCGTATTCAGCTCGACGATAACTTCGCTACCGTTAATGATATCCGCGGTTATATCGCAGGTGAATGGGAAAAACGGGATGAAGCCGACCGTCCCAAAATGACGGTTTCGCTCAAAGCTGATGAAAAAACCAAAATGGGGATCATCACCGAGATTAAAACCGAACTCAGAAAAGCAGAAGCTCTTAAGATCAATTACTCCGCAAAAAGAAAATTCGTAAATACACGGAGTAACTAGGATCTGTACCATATAAACGAAGATGGCCGCCTGACAGCGGCCATTTTTGTTTATTCGTCCGCCGCCTCGCGTGCATCACGCTGCTTCTCGATCCTTGCCGAGATAAAGATGGATACCTCAAAAAGAGCATACATCGGGATGGTTACCATGACCTGGCTGAAAATATCGGGCGGAGTGATAATCCCGGCTATAACGAGAATGACGATCAGAGCATGCTTCCGGTACTTGCGCATATACCCGGGCGTGACAATACCCACCTTGCTCAGGAAATATACCAGAATCGGCAGCTCGAAAATCAAACCGCTCGCAAAAACAAGGGAGGTGATAATGCCGATATAAGACTTCAGGTTAATCTGGTTCAACACCTCATTACTGACCGAGTACGTTCCTAAAAAATTGATTGTCAGAGGTGTAATTAAAAAGTATCCAAAAAGTACACCCAGCATAAAAAGAAATGTGGTGTAGAAAACCATTCCTGATGAATACCTGCGCTCCTTGGCCTCAAGGGCGGGCATGATAAACCGGTAAAGCTCCCACAAAATATACGGTGCGGAAAGAATCAGGCCTCCGTATAACGCAATCGTCATATTGATCCTGAACTGACCGGCCATTTCAATGTTGATCAATTGCAGGGGCAGGTCGTTGATGCAAAGTTTATCAGTATGCACCAGATGCCCCAGTTTGCACAACAGCCGGTTGGTAATGAAATCAACCGATTTGGGAGCCAGCAGGATATGATCGAAAATGAACTTTGTAAAAATGAAGACTATAACTGCGAAAAAACCGACAGAGGCTATCGAACGCAGCAAATGCCCCCTCAGCACCTCAAGGTGCTCAAGGAAAGTCATATCGTTCGCATCCTTGTTTTTAAGCTTTTTCTTGTCCACAACGGAGCGAATTAAATAGTTGGGAATTGCCTGAAGCTCGGTATCAAAGGAATCCGGTTACTCCTTCTTGTCGACAGAATTGACCTTGTTGGTCTCTTCTTCGTTACCTTTTGAAGCATCCTTGAATTCCTTAATCCCCTTACCCAGTCCACGCATCAGTTCGGGAATTTTTTTACCGCCAAACATCAGAACCACAACAAGGACAATCAGAATAATCTCGGTAGGTCCGAGAACCCCAGCTAATACCATTGCTAAATTCATGTCAATATCTGTTTTATAAAGCCCGGTAAAGGTATAACATTTTCATAGAAACCATGGTTTTTATACTTTCGCCAAATATTTTTCATTCCGCAAGGAAATCAGATATCTTCACAGCTATGGAATACAACTTCAGGGAAATCGAACCCAAGTGGCAGGCGTACTGGAAATCTAACGGCACTTTTACAGTGACGACAGATCCCGGGAAACCAAAATTTTATGTGCTGGACATGTTCCCCTACCCTTCGGGTGCCGGACTTCACGTGGGCCATCCGCTTGGATATATTGCATCGGATATTTATTCCTGGTATAAGCGGCTGAAAGGATTTAACGTACTCCATCCGATGGGATATGATGCATTCGGCCTGCCCGCGGAGCAATATGCCATTCAAACCGGACAGCATCCGGCGATTACGACTGAGAACAATATCCGGAGATACCGCGAACAGCTGGATAAAATCGGATTCTCTTTTGATTGGACCCGTGAAGTAAGAACCTGTGATCCTGATTATTATCATTGGACCCAGTGGGTTTTTATCCAGTTATTCAATCACTGGTACAATACTTCAACTGACCAGGCGGAGCCCATCGATTCCCTGACGATGCACTTTGGTGTTCAGGGAACTGCCGGAATGAACGCTGCCTGTACTGAACTGCTGGATTTCAGCGCCGACGAATGGAATACCATGATCCCGGAAAAGCAGCAGGAGATCCTGTTCAATTACCGGCTGGCTTACCTGGCCGAAACGTTGGTCAACTGGTGTCCCGCCCTCGGAACAGTCCTGGCCAATGATGAGGTAAAGGAAGGGTTCTCGGTCAGGGGCGGTCACCCTGTTGAGCAAAAACGGATGAAACAGTGGCTGCTGCGGGTATCTGCCTATTCCGAGCGCTTGCTCAAAGGCCTCGACCATATCGACTGGAGCGATTCGCTCAAGGAAATGCAGCGCAACTGGATCGGAAAATCCGAAGGTGCCAACCTATATTTTGCGGTGCCATTTCACAATATTACCATAGAGATTTTTACCACCCGGGCCGATACCATTTACGGAGCGACTTTCATGGTTCTGGCTCCCGAGTCTGAACTCGTCAGACTGCTGACCCGCCCAGACCATAAGCAGGATGTGGAAGATTATCTGCAGGAGACCCGCAAGCGTACCGAACGCGAACGGATGGCTGATGTTAAAAAAGTGACCGGCGTATTTACCGGTTCCTATGCGGTCAATCCGTTCACGGGCCTTGAAATACCAATCTGGGTGGCTGATTATGTACTGGCCGGTTACGGCACCGGGGCTATCATGGCCGTTCCGGCGCATGACAGCCGCGACTTCAAATTTGCCAGGCATTTCAACCTGCCTATTGTTCAGGTTGTACTGCAGCCCGGACAGGAGCCGACCGATCCTCTGACCTGGGAAGATTCCTTTGACGCCAAAGAAGGCACCATGATTCATTCGGATTTCCTGAACGGATTGACGGTCCCGCAGGCTATTGCACGCACAAAGATCGAGGTGGAATCACGCCGGATTGGAAAAGTCCAGGTGAATTACAGGTTACGCGATGCCATTTTCAGCCGCCAGCGATATTGGGGTGAACCATTCCCGGTTTACTACAAGAACGGCCTGCCTTACGTCATGAAAGAATCGGAATTGCCGGTCCGACTGCCCGAGGTGGATGCTTTTCTTCCCACTGAAAAAGGGGAACCGCCTTTGGGCCGTGCTGCAAACTGGGTCACTTCAGAGGGATATCCCATTGAACTGAGCACGATGCCCGGATTTGCCGGATCCTCCGCTTACTATTTAAGATATATGGATCCGCTGAATAGGACTGCCCTGGTGTCAAAAGAAGCGAACGGGTACTGGCAGGATGTCGATTTATATATCGGGGGTACCGAACATGCAACCGGTCACCTGATCTACTCACGTTTCTGGAACAAGTTCCTTTTTGATACCGGATATGTTTGCAGGGATGAACCTTTCCGGAAACTGATCAATCAGGGTATGATCCAGGGCCGGTCGAATTTCGCTTACCGGGTTAAAGGGACCAATAAGTTTGTTTCGCTGGGTTTGAAGGAGCAGTATGAAACAACTGATATCCATGTAGATGTCAATATCGTTCATCATGATGTTCTGGATACCGAAGCCTTTCGTAACTGGAATCCGGAATATAAAGATGCAGAGTTCATCCTGGAGAATGGCAAATATATTTGCGGATGGGCCATCGAAAAAATGTCAAAATCAATGTACAACGTAGTCAATCCGGATATTATCATCGAAAAATATGGTGCCGATACCCTGCGGTTGTACGAAATGTTCCTGGGTCCGGTCGAGCAATCGAAACCGTGGGATACCAACGGAATCGACGGAGTGTATAAATTCTTCCGCAAACTTTGGCGGCTTTACTATCAGGATTCCCAGGGCTGGACAGTGACCGATGAAGCTCCTTCAAATGCTGAATTCAAGGTGCTGCACCACACGATTAAAAGGATTGAGGAAGATATCCAGCGGTTCTCCTTCAACACGGCGGTGAGCACCTTTATGATCGGTGTAAATGTGTTGACTGATCTTAACTGTCATAAAAAACAGATTCTTGAGCCCCTCCTGATTTTGATGGCACCTTTTGCCCCGCATTTTGCCGAAGAACTCTGGCATCAATTTGGACATGGGGAGAGCATTTCAAAAAGCAATTGGCCTGAACTTATAACTACTTATCTGATAGAGAATAATATTGAGTACCCGGTTTCGTTTAATGGAAAAACGAGATTCAAGATTGAACTTCCGGCCGATTTGGATGTCAAAGGGATTGAAAATGCAGTGATGAACCACGCATTGACTGAAAGACAACTCCAGGGAGCCAAACCCAAGAAGATCGTGGTCGTACCCGGACGCATAATAAATATTGTATTCTAAACCAAAATCGCATGACATCAAAACTCAAAAACAGAGCGAGGAGATTTTTTAACCGGGAATACAAATTTGTAAAGAAGGAATTCAAAGAAGTTAAGAGTGAATATAAGTTCTTCAGGAAAATATTCAAAAAGAAGAAGCATGCGATCTGGTTCGCTTTCATAGCTATAGGCCTGATTCTTGTGGGGTGGGTTGCCGGACACCTGAACTGGGACCTTATTCTGCACCGTGAAATTGCCAAGGCTCCGATTGTAGTTCAGCCTATTGTATATGATGGATTTGAAATGCCGATTGATTCTTTCGATATTGAAACGATGGAAATCCGTTCGAATCAGTTGCCATCTGAAATCCTCCTTGACCGGGGAATTTCACTAAGCACGATTGACCGGCTGGCAAAAGAATTCATGCCGATTTTCGACCTGCGCAAAATGAAAGCGGGTAACAACATGTACTTTTACTATACGCCAGATTCCCTGCACCAACTCCAGTATATGATTTATGAGAAAAATGCATCAGATTACGTGGTGTACAATTTCAGGGATACATTACAGGTAATTCCGAAACAAAAGGAGATAAAAACCACTGTTAGCTATATTGAGGGCATTATTAACACTTCCCTTTGGAACGCATTAGTTGACAAAGGGATACCAGTTGAAATGGTCGCCAAAATTGCCAGTGTTTTCCAATGGATGATCGATCCGACCTCCTTAAACAAGGGGGATCGTTTTGAGGTCATTTATGAGAATCAGACAGTAAACAATGAATCCATTGGTGTAGGTAAAATATTCGCGGCCAGGTTCCTTTATGGTAAAAGGTGGTTTGAAGCATACCAGTTCCAGCAAAATGGAGTTCTCAGTTACTTTAATGAGAAAGGTGAAAGTTTACGCCGCGCCTTCTTGAAAATGCCTTTTCTCGCAGATCAGCTTTACCGCGTCAGTTCGACCTTTAGCGGTAGCAGGATGCATCCGGTCCTGAGGATCCGGCGCCCTCATTTTGGTGTTGATTATGCTGTTCCATCCGGAACCCCCATTGTCAGCATCGGTGACGGAAAAGTAATTGAAAAGGGATACAAGGGCGGTGGTGGCAACACCATTAAGATCAAGCACAATTCCAATTTCACTACCGGGTATATGCACCTAAGAAGTTATGCAGCAGGAATTAGTGCCGGATCCTCAGTGAGAATGGGTCAGGTTATAGGATATGTCGGGACCACGGGTTTGTCAACCGGTCCGCATCTTGATTTCCGTATCTGGCAAAATGGCAAGCCGGTAGATCCGCAAAAAGTTGAATCACCGCCGGTAGAGCCGGTCGATCCAAAATTGCGGCATGCTTATGATTCAATCGTCAACGTTTACCGTTCGGAGTTTGACCGCTATAAGAAGGGGAATTTAACCTCTCCAAATAATTTTTAATCGTTTGCGGGAAATACTGGTGTTCCAGGTGGTGAATCCGGTTGGCGAGATCATCAGGTAAATCATCGGGCAGCACGGGGCACTCGGCCTGATAAAGGATTTCCCCCCGGTCATATTCCTCATCAATCAGGTGAATGGTTATCCCGGATTTCTTGCATCTGTCACGAATGACAGCTTCATGGACCTTCATTCCATACATCCCTTTTCCCCCATAATCAGGTAAGAGGGCGGGATGAATATTGATGATCCGCCGAGGAAAAGTTATCAACAGGTAGTCCGGAACCAGCCATAAGAATCCGGCCAGTACCAAAATATCAATGGCCTGATCCTTCAGGATTTCGAGCACCCCCTGTGTGTTGTAAAAGGTATTACGGTTAAATACGGTAACCGGAACCGACAGCATCCTGGCCCGCTCGAGCACAAAAGCATCTGCCTTGTTCGACAGGACCAGCTTCACCGAATGGACAGGATCGGCAGCAAAATATCGGATGATCTGTTCGGCATTTGTGCCGGATCCTGAAGCAAAAATTGCTATATTGCTCATATTTAATATATTACTATTTTCAAAGCAACCGTTTCGGTTGTTTTGAAAGGGTCTTTAAAATTGAGGAATTAACCAGAAATTTAGGTCGCTGAAATAAAAAAACTCAATTTTTTTGATAATGAGGTGGAGAAGTGCTTTATTTGCATGGCAAAAAACATCAGGATTTTTACTTAATTTATTATTAATTAAAACTTTAAAGCTATGTCAGACATTGAATCCAGAGTTAAAGCGATTATCGTAGACAAGCTGGGCGTTGACGAATCCGAAGTAACCCGCGAATCCAGCTTCACCAATGATCTTGGAGCTGACTCACTGGATACGGTTGAGCTGATTATGGAATTTGAAAAGGAATTTAACCTTGCAATTCCGGATGATCAGGCTGAAACGATCGTAACTGTAGGTGATGCGGTGAAGTATGTAGAGGCAAACACAAAAGGGTAACTTAACCATAAATTGGGTAAGGAATATGGCATTAAAACGGGTAGTCGTAACAGGTCTCGGTGCTTTGACGCCGATCGGTAATACCGTACAGGAGTTCCGTGAATCATTGTTTAGTGGTGTGAGCGGAGCTGTTCCGATTACCCGTTTTGATACATCCCTCTTCAAGACAAAGTTTGCCTGTGAACTCAGGAATTATGATATAGGCAATTTTTTTGATCGCAAGGAAGGAAGAAAGTTGGATCCGTATTGTCAGTATGCCATAATAAGTGCTGATGAAGCCATCAAGGATTCAGGTCTCAATATGGATACCATTGATAAGGACCGGGTCGGTGTTATCATGTCATCGGGTATCGGCGGAATGCAAACCTTTGAAGATGAGATTGCCAATTTTGCCAGGGGCGATGGCACGCCTCGTTTCAACCCGTTTTTTGTCCCCAAAATGATTTCTGATATCGCATCGGGACAGATTTCCATCAAATATGGTTTTCGCGGTCCCAACTATTGCACAGTTGCAGCTTGTGCCTCTTCGACTGTTTCCCTGATCAACGGATTGGATCATATTCGTTTAGGCCGTGCTGATATCATGGTTGCCGGGGGCTCCGAAGCTCCGGTTACAACAGGAGGATTGGCAGGTTTTAACGCCCTCCATGCCCTCTCTACCCGTAATGATGATCCTGCAACCGCTTCCAGGCCTTTCGACCTTGACCGTGACGGATTTGTAATGGGAGAAGGTGGTGGTTCGCTTGTTCTCGAAGAATATGAACATGCCATCAAACGGGGCGCCAGGATTTATTGCGAACTCGTTGGCGGCGGTTTATCTGCGGATGCTTATCACCTGACGGCTCCGCATCCCGAAGGGCTGGGTGCTGCCCTGGTCATGGTTAACTCCTTGAGAGATGCCGGAATTCGACCGGAAGACATCGATTACATAAACGTACACGGCACTTCTACCCCTCTGGGAGATATTGCCGAACCACTGGCTGTTCTTTCTGTATTTAAAGAACATGCCTATAAGCTTAGCATAAGTGCTACCAAGTCAATGCATGGCCATTTGTTGGGTGCCGCCGGTGCCGTTGAAGCCATTGCCTGCGTTTTGGCCATCACAGAAAACAAGATCCCGCCTACAATCAATCACTTTACGGATGATCCGCAGATTGACGGCAAGCTGGATTTTACATTCAATAAAGCCAAGGAACGCGAAGTCAGGTGTGCACTTAGCAATACATTCGGATTCGGTGGACATAATGCCACCGTCATATTTAAAAAAATGGATGCCTGACCCGTGAAGGGCTCTCCAAAAAAGCTTTTCTATTCCCGTTTAATCCGAATTTTGGGCTTCCTGCCAGGAAAAATCGGATTGTATGAACTTGCTTTCATCCATAAATCAGCTTCCCTGTCCGACTCCAAAGGCAATCCCCTCAACTATGAGCGGCTTGAATATCTTGGTGATGCCGTTTTAGGAGTCATTGTTGCAGAATTTCTTTACATACAATTTCCCGACCGTAACGAGGGCTTTCTGACAAAAATGCGTTCCAAACTGGTGAACGGCGATCATTTGTCCCTTCTCACCCAGCAAATGGGATTGAACATTTTACTCGATAACCGGATTCAGAATGAGCAGGCCAACCGTCATATATTGGGTGATACCTTTGAAGCGCTGATCGGGGCCATCTATCTCGATAAAGGGTACCGGAAAACCAGGAGATTTGTTCTGAACAAAGTAATCAGGAAACACATCGACCTGGTTGAACTGGAGAAAAATGAAACCAACTTCAAGAGCCAGTTAATCGAATGGGCCCAGAAAAACAGGAAAGAGATCACCTTCTATACTGATATTGAGCCTTATGATCCTACTCACTTCATCTCCTTTGTGAGTATTGGTGACACTTTATTCGGCAGCGGCACCGGAGTTTCCAAAAAGGAAGCCGAACAGAGTGCCGCTTTGGAAACCCTTCAGGAGCTAAACGTTTAAAATGGACAAAATCAGGAGATTTCCTCTGCCGCCGAATACAGAGTCCACTGTATATGGTTTGGGAATCCTGACCGATGAACCGGATTACCGGCTATGCTGGCTGCTCAATCATTGTTTCGCCTGGGATCTGGTAAGAACCGCGGATCTGGTGGTACAGGACAAGAAAAGCTCCATCTTCCAGACTTATTCCAGTTTCTCGGGCCATTCGCCGCATCAGCAGGAAATCCGGTTGTTCAGCAACCGTTCTGTTGAAGGCCACTGGCTGACCATTTTTCAACAGGTGGACTACCTCCTTGTTGTCCCGGCTGACGACCCGGATTCCCAGCATCTCGACGAGCTCAAAAGCACCATGGGTTCAAAGATACCGCAGATCAGGGGGTTATTCAAAGTGCCATTACCATCCTTTTGCTATCTTTGATGGCATGAGGAGGACTTTCATCTGGATTTTATCAATTGTCAGTTCGGCAGCTGTCATCGCGCTCATCTTCATTCAGCTGATGTGGGTTCAGGATGCATTTGAGATCAAGAAACAGCAATTCAACCTGCACATCAATAAAATTCTGGCCCAGATTACGTCTAAACTTGAACTCAAGGAAACATATAACCAGATCCAGGGAGAACTGGTGCGGTCGGGCGACAGCCTCGGATTAAGCAGGCTCAACCTCCCGAAAACAATCACTACAACAGAAGACAACCAGGCTTACGATTCTCCCGAAATCGACCAGAGTAATTACTCTTTTCAAGACGGGAACCCCGGCAATATTGAGACGCAGGTTGGCTTGATTTCAGGGGATACCTCTTTGTCGGTTCCGGAAAGTTCCGTATACCAGACTGATGCATCAAGCAATGTACGGAGGTCAGCCAAACCGCGAGTATTAACCGATCCCACAGCCAACCTCTTACGGACCAATAAAAAAGTATATATCGAGAAGGTGATTGATCAGATCGTTCAGAATGAAGGCCGGATAGAGGAGAGACTGAGCTACAGTACGCTTGATAGTTTGATCCGGGGTGAATTCGACGAAAAAGAGCTGACGCTGCCCTTTGAATTTGCCGTTCGAACTGGAAATGTACGATACACCCTTCGCAGCGCCGGATTCAACCCGATGGTTAAATTCCAGAAATATAAATCACTGCTGTTTCCCCACGATATCAAGGCATCTCCTAATTTTCTCATCATCTATTTCCCCACCCGGGAAAATTACCTGTTCCGATCGGTCGGAACAATGGCCGGAGCATCCCTGACCCTTGCTCTTATAATCCTAGTCGTCTCATTTGTTGCTATTTACGTCATTTTCAGACAAAAGAAACTTTCGGAAATCAAGAATGATTTTGTCAATAACATGACACATGAACTAAAGACACCGATTTCAACGATCTCCCTGGCTTCGCAAATGCTGGCTGATAAAAGCCTGAGCAATGATGCTAAAAACCTTGAGCATATCTCCATGCTTATTCAGCAGGAGAGCAAACGATTAGGAAATCAGGTGGAAAGGGTACTCGAGATGTCCATACTCGAAGAGGGTAATATGAGTCTGAGAATCCAGCCGGTGAAATTTGACACTCTCGTAAGACAGGCTGTTGAAAAAATAGCCCTGCAGATTCAGAAACGCAACGGTTCGATCGAAGTTGACCTTCATACCGGGGATGAACCCATCGAAGGGGATGAAACGCATTTGACCAATGTGGTATTCAACCTGATCGACAATGCCATGAAATACTGCCATAATGAACCGCTCATCAGTATTTCCACCCACTCCACTTCAAGGACCATCCAGGTGAAGATCAGCGATAATGGCATCGGTATCAGCAAGGAACATCTCAATAAGATTTTCGATAAATTTTATCGGGTACCCACGGGTAATGTTCATGATGTAAAGGGATTCGGATTGGGGTTAAGCTATGTTAAGAAAGTGATCGAACAGCATCACGGGACCATTTCTGTTTCAAGTGAGCCCAATGTGGGCACTACCTTTACTTTGATTATCCCTAAAAAACAAAAATCATGACGGCAATCAGCGGCAGAATTCTTTTGGTTGAGGATGATGCAAACCTCGGTACCCTTTTGCGCGAGTATTTAAAAGCCAAAGGGTATACCACCACGTTGGAGGCTGACGGCGAGAAAGGTTACCGGGCATTCAAAAAGGACCATTTCGATCTGTGCATTCTGGATATCATGCTACCGGTAAAAGATGGATTTACCCTGGCCAGGGATATCAGGATACAGAATCCTGATATTCCGATCATTTTCCTGACGGCAAAATCAATGAAAACTGACATACTCGAGGGGTTCAGAGCGGGAGCGGATGATTATATGACGAAGCCGTTCAGCATGGAAGAACTTCTCCTTCGTATTGAGGCCGTTTTGCGGCGCACCACGCGGACCGAGCAACAGGAGGTCTTCGTCCTTGGAAAGTATGTTTTTGATGCCAACAAGCAGCTTTTGGTAAGTGATGCGAAAACCATCAATCTCACCACCAAGGAATCCGATCTGCTGAAGATGCTTTGCCAGCACCCCAACCAGGTACTCGAAAGGAATTATGCTTTAAAATCGATCTGGAAGGACGACAACTACTTCAATGCCAGAAGCATGGATGTATACATCACCAAGATCAGGAAACTCCTCAGCGATGAACCCGGGATCCAGATCCTGAATGTGCACGGGAAAGGTTATAAACTCTTGAAGGAGCAGCTTTAATCGAGCTTGAGAACAGCCAGGAATGCAGATTGTGGTACTTCCACATTACCAATCTGTTTCATTTTCTTCTTCCCTTTTTTCTGCTTTTCAAGAAGCTTGCGTTTCCGGGTAATATCCCCGCCATAACATTTAGCTGTTACATCCTTACGGAAGGCTTTGATGGTTTCACGGGCAATGATCTTTGCCCCGATGGCTGCCTGGATGGCAATATCAAATTGCTGCCTTGGGATCAGTTCGCGAAGTTTCTCACACATCCTTCGGCCGAAGCGGTAAGCGTTGTCCACGTGGATCAGGGTGGAGAGGGCATCCACAGACTCCCCGTTGAGCATGATATCGAGCTTGACCAGTTTCCCGGGTTTAAAAGCAGTCTGAAAATAATCGAATGAAGCGTATCCGCGGGAGATAGATTTCAATTTATCGTAAAAATCGAAAACAATTTCAGCCAGGGGCAGTTCAAAGCTAAGTTCCACACGGTCCTGGGTGAGGTACACCTGCGACCGCAATTCGCCTCTTTTATCGAGGCAGAGTTTCATGATAGCCCCGATGAATTCGGGCATCGTAATGATCTGGGCTTTAATATAGGGCTCTTCGATACGGTCAATTTCGGTTGGATCGGGCAAACCCGACGGATTATACACGTCAATCCTGTCGCCCTTGCGTCCGTAAACATGGTAAAAAACGTTCGGCACCGTGGAGATAACGTTCATGTCAAACTCACGGTCGAGCCGTTCCTGAACGATCTCCATGTGAAGGAGCCCAAGGAAACCGCAGCGGAAACCAAATCCCAACGCAGCGGAGGATTCAGGCTCATAAGTTAAAGAAGCATCATTCAGGACGAGTTTTTCCAATGCATCCCTCAGATCTTCATAATCATCAGTATCGATCGGATAAAGTCCGGCAAATACCATTGGTTTAACCAGTTCAAATCCTTCGATCGCTTCCTTGCAGGGGCGGTCGACATGTGTAATGGTATCGCCCACCTTCACTTCTTTTGAAGCTTTTATCCCGGAAATGATATAACCCACATCGCCCGTGCTGAGTTTATCTTTCGGAAACAACCCCAGCCTGAGGACCCCGATTTCATCGGCCTCATATTCCTTACCGGTATTGAAGAACTTAACATGATCGCCCTTGCGTATTTCGCCGTTCATGATTTTAAAATAGGCCAGAACACCGCGATAGGAATTGAACAGGGAATCAAAGATCAAGGCCTGAAGGGGTGCATGGGGATCACCCCCGGGAGAAGGAATGTTCTCAACGATCCGTTCGAGAATCTGATCCACGCCAAAGCCAGTTTTCCCGCTCGCCTGGATAATATCTTCCTTTTTACATCCCACCAGTTCGATGATCTGTTCGGTTACCTCATCAGGCATTGCTGCAGGCAAATCCATTTTATTCAGCACCGGGATAATGGTGAGGTTATGGTCCATGGCCTGGTACAGAACGGATATCGACTGGGCCTGGATGCCCTGGGTGGCATCCACAACCAGTAATGCGCCTTCACACGCTGCGATGGCGCGTGATACTTCGTATGAAAAATCCACATGTCCGGGGGTGTCAATCAGGTTCAGGATATAATCCTCATTACCCTTCCGGTATTTCATCTGGATAGCGTGGCTTTTGATGGTAATTCCGCGTTCCCGCTCCAGGTCCATGTTGTCGAGAACCTGCTCCTGCATATCCTTGCCTGTCACGGTATTGGTGACTTCGAGCAAACGGTCGGCCAAGGTGCTTTTCCCATGGTCAATATGGGCAATGATACAAAAATTACGAAGGTTCTTCATGCGATTCGACAGGGGCTAAATTTGGCGCAAAGGTAACAAATTGTTCGGCTTCGCCTCACAAAATGGTTCGGCTTCGCCTCACTAATTGGTTCGCTTGCGCTCACTAATTGGCTCCCTGCGGTCGCTAATCAATGCTTTGTCGCGATGCCTGAGATCTCTACGTCGGCGTCCTTGGGGAGACGGCCGATCTGGATAGCAGCCCGGGCGGGGAATTTCTTGTTTTCAAAGAAAGTGGCATAGGCTTCATTTATCGCGGCATAATTGTCCATATCGGTCATATAGATATTGACCATCACCAGGTCTTCATATTCCAAACTATTATCCTTCAGCAGTTTACCGATGTTTTTCATACACTGTTCGGTGGCCTTTTTGATGTCGCCCTTGATCATGATGCCGGTTTCCGGAACAATGGGAATCTGTCCCGAAATGTAAAGCGTACCGTTAGCCATGACGGCACTTGTATAGGGAGCGATCGGCTTTGGCGCGACATCTTGCGACACTAAAGTGCAAGCACCAAACAACAAAAGACAAATAACAAAAAGTGTTGATTTCATAAGTTGGGCTTATTCTTTAATCAGATGAGTTTTACCGATAGAGACACCCTGTTTGTCGCGGGCTACAAGTATATAGCTTCCCCGACCCACTTTTGAAAGATTCAGCTGGAAATTAACATCCGAACCCGTGGCAGTGATGGTTTCTTCCAGAACTTTCTGTCCCGTAATCGAAGTTAATGTAAGGGTGACCTGTCCGGGATTTGGCTGAGAAATCCTGACCATGGTCTCGCTCACTGCTGGATTAGGGAATACGGTCAAACCGATATCAGGCATCAGGGTGATGTCAGTGCTCAGTGATGCAAAATTGCTGAAGACCTCTTTTTTTGTATTTGTCCAATTACCGCCAAAAGTAAAGGTCTCCGTAATTCTTTGAGTCAAGTTATTGCCGTCATAGGTAAGTGTATACCGGATGGCTGCAAAAATGGTCCAGGTTCCCATATTCATTTCCGTTTGCTGGAGGGTTGCATTCCCATGAGAATCCACTGTGGAGGTGGTTCTGCTAACCGCCATCCACCCACCTGACCCATCGTCCGTAAATATGGTCATCACTGTCGTCAGGTTATCCGGATATTCGTTAACAATTTTACCTGATACTACCCAGACGTTATTTGTCCAATCATACATGATCGAGGTCGAAACTTTGTCGCCCGTCCATGAATATTCTACCTTGGTTTGGTTAACCCATTGATTTACCTCCCATTTCTCCACAATGATTGTTCCGAAATAGATACTTGTACCGGAATAGGTATAGGTTTCTCTTAAGCTGTTATCCCAGGTTTGCGTCATCATATTCCATTCTTTCATTGTAACAACGCTGATCCTGTTACCATCCATGGTGTAAGTATTCTGGGTTCCGTCCTGCAGTACCCATGCACCATTCCACGTTTCATGACGGGTTTCCGTCTCATAGCCTGAAGCATTGTACGTGGAGGTCCACCTTTCAACATCAACCCAGGCAGTTCCGTTCCAGTTTTGATATTTATGTTCGGTGCCGTTATGCTGGGCGTCATAAGAAAACAAACGCCTGGTTTTATTAGAGCCCTGAGTATATTCGATCGCCGAAGCCTCCCCGAAAGAGGTGTAACTGGTTTCCAACGTACGGAACAGAACCCAGGCAGTCGTCCAATTAAACTCTTCGGTATGTCGCGGATAACTTCCTACCACGCCCGATTTGAGTTGTATGTCATTCTTCCTCTGCATTTCCTTGATCAAATGGGGGATATAGGCATTTTGGGCCAATGCATTAGTTGTAAACAACATAGCAAAGGCAACCAAGGATAATACGATCTTTTTCATGATATTTAGTTTTTGTGATTACTTCACTAAGGTATACACAAATATAATGAAAATGTTCCCGGCATCGATCTGCCACCCGGAACAAAAAAAAGAGGCTGTCTCATCAGCGAGACAGCCTCTTCAATATATTCAGGAACTGATATTACATCATTCCGCCCATGCCGCCCATGCCGCCCATGCCAGGATTAGCACCTGCATGATCTTTTTCTTCTGCGACATCAGCAATCAGGGTCTCGGTGGTCAGTATCATACCAGCAATGGATGCTGCGTTTTCCAAAGCAACGCGGGCAACTTTAGTCGGATCGATAACACCGGTTTCATAAAGGTGTTCGTACTTTTCGGTACGGGCATTAAATCCATAATCGCCTTTTCCTTTTTTAACTTCCTGAACGATCACCGAACCTTCCACTCCTGCATTTGCAACAATCTGGCGCAGTGGCTCTTCAAGAGCACGGCGAACGATTGCAATGCCGGTGGTCTGGTCCTCGTTTTCACCTTTCAGTCCATTCAAAGATGCGATTGCCCGGATATAGGCAACACCGCCGCCAGGGATAATGCCTTCTTCAACTGCTGCGCGGGTAGCGCTCAATGCATCATCAACGCGGTCTTTCTTCTCCTTCATTTCAATTTCCGAAGGGGCACCGATATAAAGAACTGCAACCCCACCGGCCAGTTTAGCCAGACGTTCCTGCAGTTTTTCACGATCGTAATCCGATGTGGTGGTTTCGATCTGAGCTTTAATCTGGTTAACGCGGGCTTTGATCAATTTCTTGTCGCCGTTGCCATTAACGATGGTGGTGTTTTCCTTATCGATGGTTACTTTTTCAGCAATACCCAACATATCGAGTGTAGTGGTTTCCAGTTTCATACCGGTTTCTTCCGAAATCACGGTACCACCGGTCAGAATGGCTAAATCCTGAAGCATCTCTTTTCTGCGGTCGCCGAATCCGGGAGCCTTAACAGCAGCGATTTTGAGACTGCCGCGCAGCTTGTTTACGACCAAAGTTGCAAGAGCTTCGCCCTCAACATCCTCAGCAATAATCAATAACGGACGGCCGGTCTGAACACTGGCTTCCAATAACGGAAGAAGATCTTTCATCGAAGAAACCTTCTTGTCGTAGATCAGGATATATGGATTCTCGAGAACGGCTTCCATTTTCTCGGTGTCAGTCACAAAATAGGCGGAAAGGTACCCGCGGTCGAACTGCATCCCTTCAACCACTTCGACGGTGGTATCCGTTCCTTTAGCTTCTTCAACCGTGATAACACCTTCTTTATTTACCTTGCTCATGGCATCTGCAATCAGCTTCCCGATCACCGAGTCGTTGTTTGCAGAAATGGTGGCTACCTGTTCAATTTTCTTAAAGTCATCACCGATCGTTTTCGACTGGGCATTCAGGCTTTCAACAACTTTTGCAACAGCCTGGTCGATTCCGCGTTTCAGGTCCATCGGATTGGCACCTGCTGTTACGTTTTTCAAACCGACTGCTACAATCGACTGGGCAAGAACAGTGGCGGTAGTGGTACCATCACCTGCATCATCAGAAGTTTTTGAAGCAACCTCTTTTACCATCTGTGCTCCGATATTCTCGAAACGGTTGGCCAGTTCAATCTCTTTGGCTACTGTTACACCGTCCTTGGTTACCTGCGGTGAACCAAATTTCTTTTCAATCACTACATTACGGCCTTTCGGTCCCAATGTCACTTTGACGGCATTTGCCATTGCATCAACACCCTTCTTGAGTAATTCACGGGCTTCGCTATCAAATTTAATTTCCTTTGCCATTGCTATTACGATTTATAAGTTTTTGATTATTGGATTACAGCCAGGATATCGGACTGCTTCATGATCAGGAAGGTTTTATCTTCAACCTTGATCTCGGTGCCGGAGTATTTGCCGTAGAGGACAACATTTCCGACTTTCACTTCCATAGTAACATCTTTTGTTCCCGGTCCTGCGGCAATTACTTTGCCTTTCTGCGGTTTTTCCTGAGCCGAATCCGGTATAATGATACCAGAGGCGGTTTTCACTTCAGCTTCCTGAGGTTCAACAAGAACCCTTTCTCCAAGTGGTTTTACGTTTACTGTTGCCATAATTCACTATTTTGATTATTGATAAATATTTTTTAGGTATAGGCTATTCTATCATATTGCATGCCATCCACCCGTGACTGACAGACTGACATAAAAAAAGGATCCCCGCGGTGGCGGGGATCCTTTTCAACATTTTAATGCTTTATTTTTTGGGCGTTTCAGTACCTCCAGCTGGCTGACCTGTTGGCACACCGGTTGGAATTTGCAGCACCTCGGTTGGATCCACTGCATTCTGGATCTGTTCTTCTATGGCTGATTGACTCGAAGCTGAACCTCCGCGGGAAATCGAAAGACTGGCTGCGATCGATAATACGAGCAGCGCAATCGCCAGTGACCAGGTTGCTTTTTCCAGGAAATCATTAGTCCGGCGAACACCCATAATTTGGGTTGATGCTGAGAAATTTGCGGCCAAACCACCGCCTTTTGAGTTCTGCACCAAAACGATCAGACCGAGCAAGACACAAACGACCAGGATCAGAATGGAAAGAAAGATATACATACTGTATTGATTTATTGATTCTTAATAAGTTCCCTAACCATATCAATTTGATTGGCAAAGTAAACACTTTTTTCAGGAATTTTCAAACTTAGTTTTTCATATGCCTGAATTGCCTTTAAATAATATCCCTGCTGCACATAAATGCGTGCAAGAGTTTCTGTCAGAAACTCATCATCTTCCCTTAAGCTGTTCAGCGAAACATCCAGGTCATTGGCCGGAGCATTATCGGGACGTAAGACTTTAAGCTGTGGATTTTCGATGAACTTGTCGATCAGCGTGTCAGCGGCTGATTTGTTTTGATTCCGGGTATCCAGTTTCTGCAAATCACCGGCATAGCCCATTGGCCGGATAACAGGTTCGGTATTTTTCTTCCGGCTTAACGGATCGGTATCCAGGAACTGCCGCAGCAGGGCAGGGTCAAGCTCAGGGACTTTGTTTTGTGAAGGCACCTCAGGCTGGCCACCTTCAGTGTAGGCCGGGAAATCAAACAGGAGCAGGTCATTATCCTCAAACGGAAGAAAATGCTCCACCTCTCGTACCAGAAGGGTTTTGTCGTCATCTCCGTTGTTTTCACCGGCAGGTTTTACCGGAGGAATCCGGACCTGTCCGAAGTGATCTTCGCTCACAGGATCCAACGGCGGCTTTTTTTCAGTTTCCTTGGGTCCATTTAACAATTCAAAAAGCACTTTCCGGTCGCCGGCATAAGCAGCCGCTATTTTCAGCTGCCGGTTAAACCGGATATCCTCAATATTCTGAAGAGCTTTAAGGAAAAGCAATTGAGCGGGCTGACAAAACGGATACTCCCGGATTATTTCTCCAATGTCATGAACCGAAGTTGAATCCAGTTTTTCAGGATGTTCGGTAAAATCAGAGAAAAGTTCGGGGTTCATGCTACCAGTTAACGACTGAGCGGTTAAAAATATCCTCGATCAATTTTTCCAGTATCAGGGGGACCAGATCACCTTCGACCGCATCCAGACCTTGATCGCTGTTATAATCTTCATAAGCCTGAAACTGCGACTCAAAACTATTCTTCGGATCCTTCTGATTGATGAATTTCACTTTAACCGTGATCGTCAACCTGTTCAATGCAGCTTTATCGGTCTGGTCATTCCCGGTGATAGCCATCGGTTTGGTGTCATAGCCTGTGATCTCACCCTCAAAACTGATGTCGCCGTCACTGCTGATCATGTTCAGGCTCGTCTGCGAAATGAATTTGTCTTTCAGCTTTTCTGTCAGCTCCTGACTGAGGATCGGGTTAACCAACGGAGCCCTGTTCGGGAAATAAGCCACCGAGATGGTTTTTTCACCGGCTGAAAGGGAAGCGCCACTCGTTTTATAACTGACTGTACAACCGGCCATGCCAACCAGCATCCCCACCACCAACAACAGGTATATTGATTTTCTCATTCCTCGATTCCGAATTCCTTGATTTTCCGATACAGGGTCCGCTCGCTGATTCCCAATTCCTGGGCTGCCAGTTTACGTTTACCCTGATGCTTCCTTAACGACTTGTTTATCAATTCAATCTCTTTATCCTGTAAAAGTAATGATTCTTCAATGATCTCTTCGGTGTCTTCGATTTGCGATTCATCCACCCTTTTTACGTGAATCTGAGGCTGAGTGTTCACCGGTGGGTCGAACCTGACATCCTGTTCCTGGTAAAGTCTGCTGAGAATGCTCTGGTCCTCCTGCTCCATGCCGGGGATCCCTTCCTTGTGGCTCATCATGGTGTTAACGAGCTTCTTAAGATCGTTGACATCCCGTTTCATATCGAATAATATCTGGTAAAGGATTTCGCGCTCCGACCGGAACGACCGGTCATCGTTATCACGGGGCATCAGAACGGGGAGGCTCGACCGTGTATCGGCTGGCAGATAGAGTTTTAACCTCTCAATGGTGACCAGCCTTTCCTGTTCAATGATCGAGAGTTGCTCGGTAATGTTTTTCAACTGCCGGATATTTCCCGGCCATTTATAGTTTTCAAGTGCCAACTGGGCGGCTTCATCCAGCCGGACGACCGGCATCATATATTTCTCGGCAAAATCCTGGGCAAATTTCCGGAACAGGAGATGGATGTCCTCCTTGCGGTTGCGCAACGGTGCGATAATAATCGGCACGGTATTCAACCGGTAAAAAAGATCTTCACGGAACCTTCCTTCATGCACTGCCTTTTGAATATCAACATTGGTGGCAGCGACGAGGCGTATATTGGTTTTTTGAGCCTTGGATGAACCGACACGAATAAATTCTCCGGTTTCAAGGACCCTGAGGAGCCTGACCTGGGTGGAAAGGGGAAGCTCTCCGATCTCATCCAGAAAAATGGTTCCGCCGTTGGCTTCCTCAAAATATCCCTTGCGGGCCTCATGGGCTCCGGTAAAAGAGCCTTTTTCGTGGCCGAATAATTCCGAATCAATGGTTCCTTCAGGAATAGCCCCGCAGTTGACAGCACTGTAGGGTCCATGCTTGCGGGTGCTGTATTGGTGAATGATCTGGGGAAACCGTTCCTTTCCGGTCCCGCTCTCGCCCGTGATCAGCACCGACAGGTCAGTCGGAGCCACCTGAACAGCCACTTCAATGGCACGATGAAGGGCCGGGGAGTTCCCTATAATTTCAAACCGCTGTTTTATCTTGTTGACTTCCATACAAAAATTTCAATTGCTTAGCTGATAAATCACGCATCTCAAACCAGTTTATCAATCAGGTAAAGGTACAACTTTCCTCGTTTTTTATAACTTAATGGCCTTATTTACCAAAACGCCAGGGCAAACAAGATGTTGCAAACCGATGATATATTAGGGATTATACCGGCAAGGATGGCCTCCTCCCGGTTCCCCGGAAAACCTTTGGTGCTCATACAAGGAATCCCGATGGTCATTAGAGTATACCAGAATGCCTCGAAGGTGCTCAGAAACGTTGTCATTGCCAGCGGAGATCAGGCGATCGAAAAGGTAGCCCGGAGTTATGGGGCTTCCTTTATCCTGACCTGTGGCGATCATGGTTCGGGGACCAGTCGCTGTTCCGAAGCAATGAATTTGCATTCCGCTCAAACGGGATTATCCTGGAAAGCCGTCCTGAATATCCAGGGCGATGAACCCATGCTCTCACCGGAAGCGATTGCCACCCTGGTAGCTGATATCCGACTTCCCGAAAACAAGATCTCAACCCTGATCCGGCCTGAGAGCAACCCGATGGCTTTACGGAATCCCAACCGGGTAAAAGTGGTCACCGACCTCAAAGGCCGGGCCCTCTATTTTTCCCGGTCACCCATCCCCCATGTTCGCAATGGAGGATGTGCATGGTTTTCGCATGTCGGCATATATGCTTTTAAGAGGGAAATACTGGAAGAGATAAGCACCCTCGAACCCGGGAAGCTGGAATTGACAGAATCGCTGGAGCAATTGCGATGGCTTGAGAACGGCTATCCTGTTCACTGCTGTGAAACGGATTATGCAGGATTCGGGGTCGACACCCCCGAAGATTTGGATGCCCTGTTAAAGTCGGGCTGGACCTGATTCCGTTTGGTTCACCAGATGTTCCACTTCCTCCGTAAAATCCAGATTTGGGTTGTCTGACTGCATTTGCCTGATTTTCGCAAGCAGCGCAGCTACAAACTGCCTATGCGTATCGGTTACGTGCATACCAGGCCGGTGGTGCGCGGCTTTGACCAGACGGCCGACCTCATCCATCAATGGGTAAACTGACGGATCGATGCATGTCTTCACAAATTTCTCCCAAACATATCCGATACCCGAGTCACCCGGATGCATCATGTCAGTATCATAATACCGGTAATCGCGCAGATCATCCATGAAGATTTCATAGCTGGGGAAATAAAACAGATCCGGTATTTTTTCCATCAGTGTTCCGATAAACAGGAAAAGGATGGATTTGCTCATCTGATTGCCGGCAGGGCCATCCTTGAAATACCTTACAGGGCTAACGGAAAGGCAAATACGAAGACCGGGGTTCTGAGCCATCAGCGCCTCCAGCAAGGGGATCCATAGTTCAGCCAGTTCATCCGGCCCGGGTTTTCGAGAATAAAACTCTCCGGCAGGCAGTTTATGACAATTGGAAACCAACCGGTCACCGGTTCTCAGGAAAAAGGCTTCCGGCGTACCGAAAGTGAGGACCAGCAGTCCTGCCTGTTTAAGAAATGCCGATGAATCGCGGGTTTGCCGGGAAAGCATTTCAGTTAATAATTCAGGATCCGGGTGAGAAAACCGGCTATGGTGCTGCCATGAATGCCATAATCCCTCATGAAATACCAGGTCATCGCGACTGAAAACACGCGGGTGCATCAAAATGCCCAGCTGTTCCGCCATCGACAAAGGATTGTAAACAATCCCGAACGGGTTCATATCCACGGCAAACTTCAACGATTTCAACCGGTTACCGATATGTTCGGTAAAACAGGAGCCTATAAGCATGATCCTGTCACCATAGGTCACCGGCCGGTTTATCGGAACGGTTTCCACCAGTGTCCGGAGGCCTTCCCGCTTATAGTATGATGATTTTCCTGGCATAAACCGATTTATCAGACTGTATCCGCAAAATGAACATTTGACCTGCCCCGGCCGGAATCGATATACCCTGATCACCGGCATGGAGCCTTATACAGGGATATTCATTGATGAGTCTACCTGCAAGGTCCATCATGACTACACGGACACTCATATCCTGCTGAGCATGCAAATCAATCCGGATGGTATGATCAGAACCTGACTGCAATCCAGATATCCAAAAATCCGACGTTAATGCCATGTTTTCGATTGATCCGGAGGCAAAATATTCGAAGACACCGATATCAAAACTTCCTGTCTCAGGCCGCTCCCGGTCATCCAGATCTTTTGTAACACCGGCATACCGGAGGTTGAGACCGGCATCTATCAGCGGGGATGAAACCACCAGGTGGTAATCATCCCCTGCCGCATTGGCAAATCCGGCAAGCGAGGCGCTTCGAGTAAAAAAATTGTTCGATGAAACATACTCTTGGTAATTACCGGTATCATAGATATAGGAATCCAAGCCGGTCCTTGCTGTGTTGTCGTTCTCATAAAGATCGAAAGCTCCCGGGTCGGCGATCACGTTATTAAATATGCGGACTTCAAAATCCAGTGTCTGATCAAGTCGGATACCATCGGCTTTCGGTTGGATTATGGTATTGTTATATATCCCGATATAGGTTTTCTCCTCATTAGTTTTATCCCAAGAAATATCCCGTACTCAGGCTTTTCAGGGTCATCGGGTAAATACCTTTTACCGGGCCTGATGATCAGGTTGTTGAAAACCTTTGTTCCCGATTTGCCAAAGACCAGGATACCCGTGGCATAGGGATCGATAATATAATTGTTGTAACAACTGGCCAGGGTGCCGCCACCAATGAGTATTCCACACATTTGATTGCTAACCATGCGATAACTGCAATCAATCAGCAGATTATGATGAATCTCACAGTCGTTCACTGCCGAAGACACCTGAATTCCATCATAACCGCTGCGTTCGATCCTGTTGTTGTAAATACGGGTTCCAACGAGAACAGTCGGCAGCACAGTGGTATGGCAGTCGGACAGTTCATAGCCGCTGTAAGAGGTATGACCGATATAAAGTCCTTCCCCACCGACATCATGTATAAAGCAATCATGGATAACCGTGTTATATTGAACAAAGCCGCCACGGAAAGAACTTGGGTCACCGCATACCGGATCGGTTTTTGCTTTAATTCCGGCAAAGCCGATATTAAAAATCTCGCAGCCCTGAATTTCAAAGTCGGTCGACCTGTTCTCCATGGTTAATCCCACTCCTGAAGTATCCATGACGGGTCCGATCCGGATACCATACACAAAGTCTTTACCCGGCAGACCGGTCAATTTAAAATAGGAGCAATCCGAAAAAGTCATTCCGTAACTATTGGCTGATTCAATGATCAGCTGCCCGTCAAGATTTGCAAAAACGATCGGATTTCCCGGTTGTCCATGAAAATTGTTGACACGCAGGGAGTTGCGTAAACCGGACTGGATCCAGACAGTATCGCCGGGCCTGACTGATGAGTAAGCGGTTAAACCATCTGCCGTGCCGGTGGTGCGGTTGATCATGTGAGGCTGGCTGGCCAGTGGGACTACCCGGGCGAGTAACAGTATCAGGCCAAAGATCAGTATTCGGTTCATCAGGATTTATCCTTTTCCAGAAACTCAAAGTTCCTGATAATTCCCGACCATCCGGCACGAAGTACCGGAGTTCCGTCAAATAAATGTGCGAAAGTGTTTACATCGAGACCTTTAATCGTGGTGTCGCTAAGATCGGACAAGCCAGGTTTAGGCAAAAAACGGGTTATCGGGGTGACCTCCGCTTTTTTATTCCAGGGGCAAACATCCTGGCAGATATCGCATCCGAATATCCAATCCTTCCATTGTCCTATAAACTCTTCAGGGATCTCGTCCTGCTGTTCGATGGTCAGGTAAGAGATGCACTTGCGGGGGTCAATGGAGCCATCACCGTTCAGGGCGCGGGTTGGACAGGCCTCTATACAACGGGTGCAGGTTCCGCACCGGCCGGTAACCTCCTCTGTTTCACAGGGAATTTCGAGATCAATAATCAGCTCGGCAAGGAAGAACCAGGATCCCTTGCCGGGCAGGATCAGGCATCCATTTTTCCCAATCCAGCCGATTCCTGCCTGCACGGCCCACTCACGCTCGAAAACAGGTGCCGAATCGGTAAAAATACGGCCGTTCACCGGACCTGTTTCCCGGCGGATCCATTCCAGCAATTGCCTTCCGGATGATTTCAGAACCTTGTGGTAATCCTCACCGAGGGCATACCTGCTTATCCGAGGGGTTCCGGGAGCCGGAACGGGCAGGTTTGAATAATAGCCGGCGGCAAGAACAATAACCGTTTTAGCTCCCTCAACCAATTTTCGTGGATCGAGCCTGACCTCCACATTCCGGTTCAGGTAGCTCATTTCGCCTGCATTGCCCTTGGAAAGCCAATCGCGGAACACCGGCTCCAATTTTTGAAGATACGCTGCCGGTGCAAAACCGCATGCCGAAAAACCCAGCTCGAAAGCCTTCTGCTGAATCCCGGCGGCTATGTTAATGGTTCCTGACAAATGATATTATAGAAAACCTAAATCCAGTTTGGCTTCATCGGTCATCATATCCTTGCTCCACTGCGGGTTGAAAGTCAGTTTAACTTCGACTTCAGTGACGCCCTCCACTTCTTTGACCCTTTCATGGATCTCTTCGATCAGCTCGTCAACCATGGGGCAACCGGGTGAGGTCAGGGTCATCACGATATTTACTTTCCCGTTTTCGTCCACATTTACTTCGTAGATCAGCCCCAGGTCATAAATATTAACCGGAATTTCCGGATCATATACATTCCGTAAAGTACGGACTATCTGTACTTCAGTCTCCATCATGTTTTTTCTGTTTAGCCTGGTATGCCAGAGCATAATAGCGCATTTGATTGATCATCGATACCATACCGTTTGAGCGGGTTGGTGAAAGATGTTCCTTTAAACCGATGGCATCTATAAATCCCATGTCGGCGTTAACAATTTCATCCGGGGTATGACCGGTGAAAACCCGGACCATAAGGGCTGCGATTCCCTTGGTAATGATGGCATCTGAATCAGCCGTATAATATATTTTCCCATCGATCAGTTCGGCATTCAGCCACACACGCGACTGGCAGCCGCGGATGAGGTATTCGTCATTCCGGAAAGCCTGGTCGATCATGGGCAAACCTTTGCCCAGGTCGATCAGGTAATTGTACCGCTCCATCCATTCACCGAGTCCGGTAAATTCCTCTACTATTTCCTTTTGAATTTCAGCTATTTCCATACAAATCAGGATCAGGCAAGCAGATCGATTACAGAATTGAGTGCTTCGTATAACCGGTCTGCCTCACTTGTGGTATTATAGAAACAAAAGGAAGCTCTTAAAGTTCCCTCTATACCCAGCCGCTGCATGAGAGGCATGGCGCAATGGGTACCCGTTCGTACGGCCAGACCGTATTTATCGATGATCATTCCGGTATCATAAGGATGGATACCTTTCAGGACAAATGAAAGAATGGCCGCTTTCTTGGTACTGGTCCCGTACATCTTGACCTGCGGGATCGTGCCCAGTTTTGCTGTAGCATAATCCCGTAAATAGCGTTCGTAAGCATTAATCCGGTCCATCCCGATACCGTTCAGGTATTTTATCGATTCAGCGAGACCGATAGCCCCGATGAAATTGGTTGTCCCGGCCTCAAACTTGAAAGGTAAAACATTATAAGTGGTTTTTTCGAAAGTCACCCGGTCGATCATGTCACCACCGCCCTGGTATGGAGGGAGCTTTTGGAGCCACTCCTCTTTTCCATAAAGTATGCCGATCCCCGTGGGTCCATAGATTTTATGTCCCGAGAATACATAAAAATCGCAATCCAGATCAACCACATTCACCGGTTCATGCTGAACGGCCTGGGCTCCGTCGACCAGCACGGGAACACCAAAACCGTGGGCAATCCTGACCACTTCTTTTATTGGATTGATGGTACCCAGCACATTGGAAACGTGCGTGATGGCGACAAGACGGGTACGGTCGGTAAAAAGTTTCTGATAGGCATCCATTCCGAGTTCCCCCTCATCGGTGATCGGAATGATGCGCAGGTGTGCGCCGCGCCTTTCACAAACCATCTGCCAGGGAACGATATTTGAATGATGCTCCATGGTTGAGAGGATGATTTCATCGCCGGGTTTAATATACCCTTCACCCATTGAAAAAGCCACCAGGTTAATCGATCCGGTTGTTCCAGCAGTAAAGATAATCTGGGAAGATTTTGGAGCACCGATGAATTGCTGGACCGTAGCCCTGGCCTCTTCGTAGGCTTCGGTTATTTTATCACTCAGCAAATTCACTGACCGGTGGATGGATGCATTCTGCTCCCTGTGCAGCTTGTTAACGGCTTCAATCATTCTCTCCGGTTTCTGGGTGGTGGCCCCGTTATCCAGGTAAGCCAGCGGTTTGCCGTATACCAGCTGGCCGAGGATCGGAAAATCCTTCCTGACCTGTTCTATGGGAAAATCATTCATAACTCAGCAAGTTTCCTGACAATGGAGCGGGCAGCTGTTACAACGGGTCAGCTCGCCACGCAAACGTTTATCGACCAAATCGGACAGACGCTCCCGCAGAGGATCTACCGATATCTTACTTAATATTTCATAACCAAAAGCGTACATCAGCAATAATCGGGCTTCGCGCATGGAAATCCCCCTGCTCTGAAGATAAAATATGGCATTCTGGTCCAGCTGCCCGACGGTTGTTCCATGGCTGCATTTGACGTCATCAGCGTAAATTTCGAGCTGTGGCTTGGTATTCATGCGGGCCTCATTCGTAAGCAGGATATTGTTGTTGGCCTGATAAGCCATCGTTTTCTGGGCCTGCGGCCTCACCAGGATGCGGCCGGTAAATGCGCCGGTAGCCTGATCATCGAGAATGCCCTTAAAATTTTGTTTGCTGCTGCAATTGGGAACGGCATGATCGACGAAGGTAAAACTGTCGACATGCTGTGTCTTATCCACCAGGAAAAGCCCGAGTGTCTGATTCGAAGCCCCTTCCCCACTCAGACAGGTGTACACATTATTCCGGATCGTTCCCCCATGCAGCGTGATGGTATTGAATATTGCGTCGCTTGCCCGTTCCTGGTGGACGAAGGAGGTTGAAATCTGGTTGGAATTGTTGTTCTCATTCTGAAGTTTCACGTAATCCAGATGAGCCTCATTACCCACATAAATCTCAGTGACAGAATTGGTAAGATAATGATGGGCAGATAAGGAATGGTCACAAACGACCAACCTGGCAGTAGCCTGGTCTTCCACAATAACCAGATTCCTGTGCTGAACAAAAAGATCCTCGGGTGACAACAGGACATTGACGATCTGTACGGCGCGGTCGGAACCGGCACCTTTGGGAACATAAACAAAAGTCCCGTCCTGGGCAAAGGCAGTATTCAGAGCAACCAAACCATCCTTCTCATAATCAGCATATTTTGAATAATGCTGTTTAAGCAGGTCCGGATATTGCCGTGCCGCTTCGGCCATACTGCCGATGATCATTCCCCCGGGCAGGGTTTGAAGTTTAGGCCGGTTTTCGTAAAACCAGCCGTTGACGAGCAGCACCAGTTCAGTATCGAGTTCAGGTATATCGCAGTGAAAAAGATCCTCCGCGGCGAACAATATTTTCTTCTGTTCGATATACCGGTTCAGCGGCGAAAGAAAGATCTTTGAAATATCGGTCGACTTGTAATTCTCCAGGGAGCGGTCGGGAATCCCCAAATTCCGGAAACTTTCCATGGCGGCGGGACGAAAGGAATTGAAGACCGAGCTGGAAGAATTCATCAACTGGTCACGATTGTTAAAATACCAATCAGTCAGCTGGTTCTCCAAAACATGTTTATCAGTGGCGGTTTCCATTTTACTCCTGATTTATCCCCTTGATCCAGTCGTAACCCTTTTCCTCCAGTTCATATGCCAGGGTTTTGTCGCCCGATCTGACAATCTTGCCTGCCGACAGCACGTGAACGAAATCAGGTACAATATAATCAAGCAATCTTTGATAATGGGTAATGACTATCATGGCATTGTCGGGGCGACGCAACCGGTTCACGCCCGTAGCCACGGTTTTAAGCGCATCGATATCCAGGCCGGAGTCGGTTTCATCGAGAATAGCCAGACGGGGTTCCAGCATGGCCATCTGAAAGATTTCGTTCTTTTTTTTCTCTCCGCCGGAGAACCCTTCATTCACTGAACGGCTTGCCAGTGCGGGGTCGATTTCCATTAAAGCTTTTTTCTCGCGCATCAGTTTCAGAAAATCAGTGGAGCTCATTTCAGGAAGGCCGCGGTATTTGCGCTGTTCATTGATCGCTGTACGCATAAAATTTACCATCGATACCCCGGGAATCTCCACCGGATATTGAAAACCCAGAAAAATCCCTGCCCTGGCGCGTATTTCAGGGGCCATTCCCAATAACGGTTGACCGTCGAAAATGACTTCACCATCGGTAACAGTGATTAGGTCACGGCCTGCAAGGACAGCTGCCAGCGTACTCTTTCCCGAACCGTTTGGTCCCATGATGGCATGGATTTCGCCTTCATTGATTTCGAGGTTTATTCCCTTGAGGATTTCCTTGCCGTTGATAGCCGCTTTAAGATTTCTGATTGATAGCATGCGAATATATTCGATTGACGATTGACAGTTAGAATTAGCCAACACTTCCTTCCAGACTGATTTGCAACAACTTCTGTGCCTCAACGGCAAATTCCATCGGAAGTTTATTCAGTACTTCACGGGCATAGCCATTTACGATAAGTCCGACAGCGGTTTCTGTGTCAATTCCGCGCTGGTTGCAATAAAATATCTGGTCCTCCCCGATTTTGGAAGTGGTAGCTTCATGTTCGACGATGGCCGACTGGTTATCCACCTCGATATAGGGAAAAGTATGAGCACCGCATTGATCCCCCAGAAGAAGCGAATCGCACTGGGAATAGTTCCGTGCATTTTCGGCATTCTTCGACACCCTCACGAGGCCGCGGTAACTATTCTGGCCTTTTCCGGCCGAGATGCCTTTGGAAACGATGGTGCTCCGTGTGTTTTTCCCGATATGGATCATTTTGGTTCCGGTATCGGCTTGCTGGTGGTTGTTTGTCACCGCAACGCTGAAAAATTCCCCGATGGAAGAATCTCCACGGAGAATGCAGGACGGGTATTTCCAGGTCACTGCCGAACCGGTTTCGACCTGTGTCCAGGATATTTTTGACCGGTCGCCCGCACAAAGGCCCCGTTTGGTGACGAAGTTGAAGATCCCGCCCTTGCCATTCCTATCTCCCGGGTACCAGTTTTGGACCGTGGAGTATTTGACCTCAGCATCGGTATGTGCAATTATTTCCACAATAGCGGCATGCAGCTGATTTTTATCACGCCTTGGTGCGGTGCAGCCTTCAAGATACGAAACATAGGCACCCTCCTCGGCGACGATCAGCGTCCGTTCAAATTGTCCGGTATTGGCCGCATTGATCCGGAAATAGGTCGATAGCTCCATGGGGCACCTGACCCCTTTGGGTATAAAAACAAATGAGCCATCGCTGAAAACTGCCGAATTCAGGGCTGCGTAAAAATTATCACGATAAGGCACCACCGAGCCCATGTACTTCTTGATCAGCTCGGGATGTTCCCGCACAGCTTCGCTGAAGGAGCAGAAAATAATACCCAGTTCGGCCAATGAATCCTTAAAAGTTGTTTTTACCGAGATGCTGTCCATAACGGCATCCACCGCAAATCCTGATAAATGCTTCTGTTCGTCGAGGGGAATTCCGAGTTTATCGAATGTCCTAAGTAATTCGGGATCTACCTCTTCAAAACTGCCCACCGGATTTTTGTTAATCGGGGCGGAATAGTAGATAATATCGTTGTAATCAATGACCGGGATCTTCAGGTGAGCCCAATCCGGCAATTTCATGGTAAGCCAGTAACGGTATGCTTTCAGGCGGATATCGAGCAGCCATTCCGGCTCCTCCTTTTTGGCGGATAAACGGCGTATAATGTCTTCATTCAACCCTTTAGGCAGCTCATCGTTATCCAGATCCGTTACAAACCCATACTTATATTCACCCTGGGTAACCTGACTGATAATTGACTCCTGTTCGCCGTTCATAATGCCTGAAATGGTGGAAATTCAATAGCGTCAAAGTTATTTAGAATATTTCTAAATAGAAAGCAAAGTTAAACAAAATACTCGCCGGAAGGTGTGGAGCCATCTAGCGAAATGTTATTTTTGGCCCATCATTGACCTTCTGATCTATGGCCGATATGAAAACCAGAACATTGTCCGATCTCGGTGAATTCGGATTGATCCACAAACTGACTGACGATATCATATTGCGCCACCCGGGTTCGCGCAAGGGGATCGGTGATGATTCGGCGGTGATTGACCATCATGGATTCCTGACGCTGGTAACAACTGATTTGCTGCTTGAAGGAATCCACTTCGACCTGACTTACGTGCCATTAAAACATCTGGGGTATAAATCGGTAGTTGTCAATCTCTCCGATATTTATGCCATGAACGGGACGCCGCTGCAGATCACCATGAGCATCGGGGTTTCATCCAAATTATCCCTGAACGCACTTGAAGACTTTTACCAGGGGGTCAAGCTGGCCTGCAATCAATATGAAGTTGACCTGGTCGGCGGCGATACCAGTGCAAGCCTGAATGGGCTGACCATTTCGGTGACCGCCCTTGGAACCGCTCAGCCCCAGCAGATAGTCTATCGGAAAGGGGCGCAAAAAGGTGATTTTATATGCGTCACCGGTGACCTTGGAGGTGCCTACATGGGACTGCTCCTGCTGGAGCAGGAGAACAGGTTGTTCCTGGCTGATCCCGCTTATAAACCCAGGCTTGAAGAATATCAGTACATTCTTGAGCGGCAACTTAAACCTGAAGCACGTAAGGATCTCGCGCGCGTTTTGCTGGCCAGTAAGGTACAACCAACGGCAATGATCGACATTTCTGACGGATTGTCGTCCGACCTGTTACATATCTGCGAAGCCTCGGGAACCGGGTCCCGGGTTTTTGAAGACAAGGTTCCGGTACATGCCGAAACCATGAAAATGGCCGGCCAACTGCATATCAGTCCAATGGTTGCGGCCTTAAACGGAGGGGAGGATTATGAACTTCTATTCACTGTTTCGCCTAATGATATCCAGGTGATCAGGGAGATATCCGATATCTCGGTTATCGGATTAATAACCGGACAGGAAGAGGGCCATCTGCTGGAATTAAAAGACAAGGCCACCGTCATGATGAAAGCTGAAGGCTGGAATGCAAAAAAAAAGTGGAGCAGCGTTTAATCTTCGAAAGGGCCTTTGATGATCCCGCGTTTGGATTCCCTGATAAAAGAAACGATCATATCGCGTTCACCATTCCCGGTTAGCTCCTGTTCAATGCGTTCAAGTGCCTGACTGGTGTTGTAACCTTTCTGGTAAACGTACCGGTATATTTCGTGTATCTCTTCAATCAGCTCCTCGGTAAAGCCTCTCCGGCGCAGACCGACCAGGTTAATTCCTTCGAACCGGAGCGGTTCCCTGCCGGCAGTAACGAAAGGCGGCACATCTTTTCCGACTTTTGCCCCGCCTTGGATAATGGTGTGCGCTCCAATACGGACGAATTGATGCACTAAAACCATCCCGCTGAGAATGGCATAATCACCGATCTCGATTTCTCCGGCCAGACCCACCGAATTGACCAGAATAACATGATCGCCGATCCTGCAATCGTGGGCTACATGACTGTAAGCCATTAACAGGCAGTTTTTGCCGAGAATGGTTTTCCCAAAAGAATTAGTCCCCTTGTTAACGGTAACGCATTCGCGGATTACCGTACCGTCCCCGATCTCGACATAGGTGGTTTCGCCCTTGTATTTCATATCCTGAGGTATGGCTGAGATCACTGCTCCCGGAAATATCTTACAGTTTTTCCCAATCCGTGCACCATCAAAAATGGTGACATGCGGTCCGATCCACGTCCCTTCGCCAATCTCCACATCCTGGCTGATGCATGCAAAAGCTTCAACATTGGCGGTCGCGGCAATGCGGGCCTCCGGATGAACACTCGAGAGCGGGTTTATCATTTACTTGATTATTTGATTTCCTTATTTTTAACGATCGTTGCCATCATCTCACCTTCACATGCGAGTTGGTTTCCCACAAACGCCTGGGCCCTCATTCGCACAATCCCACGCCTGACCGGTTCCAGCAGTTCCATCTTCAGGATCAGCGTATCTCCGGGCACGACTTTCCTTTTAAACCGCACATTATCGATCTTGAGGAAATACGAACTGTATTCTTTGGGATTGTCAACGGTTTGCATCACCAGGATACCCCCGCACTGGGCAAGCGCTTCAACGATCAGGACTCCGGGCATAACCGGCTCTTCCGGAAAGTGACCGACGAAGAAAGGTTCGTTCATCGATACATTCTTGATTCCGAGAATCATAACGTCGGTCACCTCCATAATGCGGTCAACCAGTAAAAATGGCGGCCGGTGAGGCAGTAATGACATGATCTGATTGATATTATATACCGGTGTGGCATTCGGATCATAGGAAGGAACAATGCTCCGTGCCCGCTCCTTACGGATGGCCAGTTTGACCTGGCGTGCAAATTCAACATTCGAGTAATGTCCGGGCCGCGTTGCTATAATTTTCCCTTTCAGGCAGGTACCGATGAGATTGAGGTCGCCGATCAGGTCAAGCAGTTTATGCCGGGCAGGTTCATTGCTGTAAACTAATTTGGTGGTACTGAGAATTCCCTGGGCCTGGGTCTTTACCCTCGGCCTTCCGATGAGGTCAGCTATCCTGTCGAGTTCCTCCTGGGGATACTCCCTGTCGAGGATCACCATGGCATTATCGAGGCTCCCCCCCTTGATCAGGTTATTTTTCCAAAGAACTTCCAGTTCCCTGAAGAAAACGAAAGTCCGGGAGGAGGACACTTGTTCCGAATAATCTGACAGATGCGCCAAACTGGCAAACTGATTGCCCAGCACTTCCGAATTATAATCGATCATTACGCTGACAGAGAATTCATCGGCAGGAAGAGCCATGATTTCGATTCCGCGTTCATCATCTGTATAAACAATCGGCTCCTTGATTTCGAATACATCCCGGTCAGCAGCCAGACAAATGACCCCGGCCAACTGAAGTGCATCCAGGTACTTCCTGGCACTCCCGTCGAGAATCGGCATTTCAGCACCATTGACAGTAATCAGCACATTATCAATCTCCAATCCGGCCAAGGCAGACAAAGAATGCTCGACCATACCGATACGTGCCCCTTTTTCTTCGAGGATGGTATTCCGGGCGGTTTCGACCACCAATTCGGCCGATGCCTTGATTACAGGCTGTCCTGGCAGGTCGATGCGCTGAAAAAGAATGCCCGAATTTTCGGCCGCCGGATGAAAAGTTACCTCGACAATTTTCCCGGTATGCAATCCTGCACCTGAAAGGGTCACACTCTGGGCTATGGTTTTCTGTTTAACAGTCATGCATTTATTACCGGATTAGTTGGGTGCAAAAATAGGACTTTGGCGGTAACATCAAAAAAACGCACTCTATTCTTTCCTATTTGAGCGTTTCGACTGCTCAATAATGCGGATTCTTTCCACCAGTTCGGGCAGCTTTTTAAAATATACATACGATCTCTGGTAGGGGATCAGTTCATAGGCGGGACTTCCCTGAATGGCGGTTCCCGGCGTTTTCACCGATTGGCCGACTCCGCTCTGCGCAGCTATTTTCGTTCCGTCGGCAATGGTAATATGGCCGATGATGCCGACCTGTCCGCCGATCATGCAATTTTTACCTATCCTGGTGGATCCGGAAATCCCGGATTGTGCGGCGATCACGGTATTTTCGCCTATATCAACATTATGACCGATCTGGATGAGGTTATCGAGCTTGACTCCTTTCCTGATAAAGGTTGAACCGATGGTAGCCCGGTCGATGGTAGTGTTGGTACCGATTTCGACATGATCCTCAATCACCACGTTTCCAATTTGGGGGACCTTGGTAAAATCACTCCCGGTGACCGGCGCGAACCCAAAACCATCGCCCCCGATAACTACGCCGCTATGGATCACACAATGGGAGCCGATCACGGAATTATTGTGAATGCGTGCCCCGGAGTAGATCCAGGTATCGTCACCTATGACAACATCTTCGCTGATATACACCTGTGGAAATATCTTTACATTATTGCCAATCCGTGCTCCCTTGCTGATGTATGAAAATCCACCGATATAAACCTCCTCACCAAGCCGGGCCTCCGCATGAACAAAAGCCATCGGCTCGATACCCGACCGGTTGGGACGCTTTTCGACCATCGCCAGCAACCTGGCCAGTGAACGATAGGGGTCTTCCACCCTGATGAGGGTACACGACACCGGCTGTGTCGGTTTAAACTCATGATGAACCAGAACGATCGTCGATTTTGTATCATAGATATGGTTCTGATATTTCGGGTTGGCAAGAAAGCTCAGGGTTCCCGGTCTTCCCTCTTCAATTTTTGAAAAATCGTTAACCAGGGCATCGGGATCTCCTTCAACTTGTCCGTCAAGAAATCCTGCTATTTGTTTTGCTGTAAATTCCATAGGTCATAAAAGGCTAATTTAGTAAAACGGAACAGGGCAAGGGGTTAGTATGCAGTCAGGCAAATAACCACTTGGGATAACAGAGAAAATACTTGCTATCGGCCCGGCTCAGCATCGGAACATTAATGATATCACTTGCTTCCGACAATGGTATGAGCCGGCCGCTGTTGTCGAAAAAGAGGATTTGGTCATCATTTTCGGCATAGGTATTATTGGTTATTTTATCAGAGAAAACCAGGTATTCAGCCTCATGGGCCGAGAAACCGTGCCTGGCAGTCAGCGTATCGCGAAGGTGTTGGATCTGTACCTCGGTCCAGGGACATTTCTGTATTCGGATCGCCAGCAGTTTACGGTTGAGCAATCCTTCCGACAGGAGT
The DNA here is from genome assembly GCA_041662065.1 of Bacteroidales bacterium. GTDB lineage: Bacteria > Bacteroidota > Bacteroidia > Bacteroidales > UBA12481 > UBA12481. The sequence continues at coordinate 176,165 of JBAZTE010000007.1, forward strand.
GCAAGCAACCGGTCGGAATGCCCGGTCCAGACTTTGATCGATGCAAAGATGTCCGTATCGTCGAGTTTTGAAAATTGCTCGAGCAGCAGGTCCGGATCGGCCAGAGGATTGTCGCTGAGCGGCCCCGGATAAAGGAAGGCCTGCAGGGCCGGAGTGGCAAACACAGCAGTGCCGTTATAGGCCAGTTCGCGGGCGCGGCTCAATGCCTTGACGAGCATTTGTTCGGCAGCGATCACCGTTTTGTGCAGGTACACCTGCCAGTACATGAGCCGGCGGGAGATCAGGTATTTTTCAATGGAATAAATGCCTTTTCTTTCGACAACCAACTGGTCATCTACTATTTTCAGCATCTTAATGATCCGTTCATATCCAATGGCGCCCTCGGTTACCCCGGTGAAGAAACTATCACGGGAGAGGTAATCAAGCCGGTCCATATCGAGCTGCGACGAAACGAGCTGGTGGAGGAACGATCTGGGATAGTCGCCGTTGAAAATCCGGATTGCCAGGTCTAGCGAACCGCCCGCCTCCCGGTTCAGCTGCTGCATAAACATACCGGACAGCTTTTCATGGTCGACAGATTCCACGATACTGTGCTCCAATGCATGGGAAAATGGCCCGTGGCCGATATCATGCAGGAGAATGGCAGCGATGGCTGCGTTCCGCTCCTCGTCCGACACCGGGTATCCCTTGCGGCTGATAACCTCAAGAGCGGTATTCATAAGGTGGGCTGCACCCAACGCATGCTGGAAACGGGTATGGTTAGCGGCCGGATAAACATAAAAAGTGAGCCCGAGTTGACGAATTCTCCGCAAACGCTGAAACCACGGGTGATCGATCAGGTCATAGGTCAGGAGGGAAGGGAAGTTAATAAAGCCGTATAAAGGATCATTGATTATCTTCCTTTTATTGGGGGCAACCTGAAATTCTTCGTCCATTGCAACAGGGCTAAATGCTTTAATGATGCAATTTTACAACTAATTAAGCGGTAAAAAGGGTTTGCCCAAAATTTTCCTGATAATGAAGACGTTTCAGGGCCGTTAATTGGAGTTATGGAATTATTTATCTATTTTTGCGGTCGATTGTAGGATATCTGGCATAGGGGACTCGGGTCCCCTATTTTTTAATTTTGGTGTTGTGATTGAAAGAAATAAGATAGAAGGCATTATTAATGAAGCACTTAAGGATACTTCGGTATTCCTGGTCGACATTATTATCAGCCGTTCCAACACCATTCAGGTTTTTATCGACAACCAGGAAGGAATCAGCCTGGATCATTGTGGCGCCTTGCATCGGAGTATTGAGGATCAGCTGGATCGCGAACAGGAAGATTTTGAACTTCAGGTTTCCTCTCCCGGGCTGGGACAGCCGATCCGGGTATTTCCGCAGTATCTCAAGGCCTTAGGGCAAAAAATGGAAATTCTCATGCAGGACGGGGATCTCATTAAAGGAACCTTAATGGAAGCTCATCCCGGCGGGATGGATAAGGAGGCGGAATTGACGGTTCGCCTGACAGGAACTAAAAGGAAGCCGGCCGCGGAAGAGCCGGTAATTATTCAGATTAACCGGATAAAAACGGCGCGTGTTGAAATAGATTTTAAACAGCTGTAAACAGTTTGACCATGGAAAGTATAAACCTCATTGATACGTTTTCGGAATTCAGGGAACTAAAGAGCATCGACAGGACGACGATGATGAGCGTTCTTGAAGATGTTTTCCGGAGTATTCTGATCAAGCGATTCGGAACGGATGAGAATTTTGATGTGATCATCAATGTCGACAAAGGAGACTTTGAGATTTGGAGAAACCGTGTAGTAGTGGCCGATGGCGAGGTTGATGACTCCAATCTTCAGATACCGATCACCGAAGCAAAAAAGATTGACGATGATTATGAAATCGGGGAAGATGTAACGGATGAAGTGAAGTTGGAAGATTTCGGCCGCCGGGCCATTCTTTCACTGAGGCAGAACCTTACTTCCAGGATCCTCGAACTGGAAAAGGACCACGTATACAGCAAATACAAAGACAAAATCGGCGATATCATCACCGGTGAGGTTTATCAGGTATGGAACCGTGAAATACTGATCCTCGATGATGAAGGAAATGAATTGATTCTTCCGAAATCCGAGCAGATCCCCTCAGATTTCTTCCGTAAAGGCGATACTTTGCGGGCAGTAGTGGTTAAGGTGGATATGCGGAACAACAGTCCGGTCATTGTTCTATCCAGGACAACCCCGGTTTTCCTGCAGCGGTTGTTCGAGCTTGAAGTACCTGAGATTTTTGACGGCTTGATCACGATTAAAAAGATTGTCAGGATTCCCGGTGAGCGGGCCAAGGTTGCCGTAGAATCCTATGATGAAAGGATCGACCCGGTAGGTGCCTGTGTGGGCATGAAAGGATCGAGGATTCACGGGATCGTAAGGGAACTTCGCAATGAAAACATTGATGTTATCAACTATACGGCAAACATCCAGTTATTTATACAGCGTTCGTTAAGCCCGGCCAAGATCAGCTCCATCAAGCTGAACGAAGAAGACCATCGGGCTGAAGTATTCCTGAAACCGGAGGAAGTATCACTGGCCATCGGCAAAGGGGGGTTGAACATCAAACTGGCCAGCATGCTTACCGATTATGAAATTGACGTTTTCCGTGATGTTGCAGGTGCAGAAGAGGACATTGACCTTGAAGAATTTGCAGATGAAATTGAAAACTGGATTCTTGATGAGCTGAAAGCAGTCGGATGTGACACTGCCCGAAGCGTTCTGGATTTATCGGTACAGGAACTGGTAAAACGAACCGATTTAGAGGAAGAAACTGTAAAGGAGGTCATGAAGATTCTCCGTTCAGAATTTGAATAAAATATATGTCAGAGGTAAAACGATTAAGCAGGGTTGCTAAAGAATGTAATGTTGGGATTCAGACTATCGTAGATTTCCTGCACAAGAAGGGATTCGACATAGAAAACAATCCCAATGCTAAAATTCAGCCTGAGGCATTGGTCCTGGTCATGAAGGAATATCAGAATGACCAGGCTGCCAAAAGGGAAGCGGTGCAGTTCAAGGAGGAGCATAAATACGAATCCCGGACCACCATTTCCATTGAAGACACTCAAACCCAGCCGGTCGAAGAAGAGGCTGAGCCTGAAGAAGTGCTTCTGATTCAGGACAGCAGGGGTTCATCGAAATTCGATCTGGATCAGGATGACTCCAAGCGTGGCAAACACGAAAGGAAAGAGGAACCGGAAGTAACCGCTGTTGTAATTGAAAAACCGGCCGGACCGAAGGTGGTCGGACGGGTGGAACTTGAAACTCCAAAACCGAAAGCCAAGGCAAAGTCAAAGACCGAGCCTGTGGTGGAAACTGTTGCTCAGGCTCCTGAGGATAAACCTGCCGCGAAAACCAAACAGGAAAGTATCCTGGCTGAAGAGGTCAAATCCGAAGCTGAACACAAACCGAAGCATAAAGCTGAGCATAAAGCTGAACCGATAAAAGAGGAAACTGTCACGGAAAAAGTTGTTCCCGAGAGTAAACCCGCAGACAAAACCGCTGAACCGGTTGAAAAACCGGTTGCCGAATCGGTCGATACGGATATTGATTCCGCTGCAAAGGAAACGTCCGGCACCGAGGTGAAGAAAGAATCAGAAGAAGAGGTGATTACACATACCACCCTGGCCAAGGATTTACTCGTTGACTTTAAGTTTATAGGAAAGATCGACATTGACGCGATGAACCAGAAGACCCGGCCCTCAAAAAAACACGTGAGGGAAAAGGTTCAGGTTAAACCCCCGGTCCCTGCTCCGGAAGATCAGGAATCAGACCAGGTGCCGCCGCCGGTTGTCAAGCAGAACCAGAAGCCTGCTGTTCAAGTCGATCACCCGCGCCGCGAAGCCGGAAGCGAAGCTCCTATCCACAGAATTGTAGTTAAAAAAGCATCGGGACCGACCATTGTGGGCAAGATCAATCTTGCACCCGAAGGTGACCGTCGCCGCGAAAAAGTGGTGGTTGACCTGGCAGGTGATGATCCGCTGAAAAAGAAAAAGAGAAAACGGATCCGCAAGGACCGCGTACCCGTTGTTGGACCGGCTGCTGACCGCGAAGTCACGAAGGTAATCAAGAAGCCGACCAAGGTTAAGAAGAAAATTGGCAAGGTTGAAATTTCCGAAGAGGATGTTCAACGGCAGATTAAAGACACCTTATCAAAAATAACCCCGAAAGGGAAATCCAAGGGGTCGAAATACCGTAAATCGAAACGTGAACTCAACCGGCAATCGCTTCAGGCTGATGCGGATCGCGATGAGCAGGAAAGCCACGTTATCAAGGTCACCGAGTTCGTTACCGCCAACGAGCTGGCCAGTCTGATGAATGTACAGGTGAATGAAATCATTTCTACCTGCATGAGTCTCGGACTTTTCGTTTCGATCAATCAGAGGCTGGATGCCGAAACCATTTCAGTGGTTGCCGACGAGTTCGGATTTGAAGTCCAGTTTATCAGTGTTGAAATTCAGGAAGCCATTGAACAGGAAGTTGACCAGGAAGTCGACCTGAAACCCCGTCCGCCGGTGGTAACCGTCATGGGGCATGTCGACCACGGTAAAACCTCCTTGCTCGACTATATCAGGAAAACCAACATTATCGCGGGTGAAGCCGGGGGTATCACCCAGCACATCGGGGCTTATAAAGTAGTCCTTGATAATGGGAAAACCATCACATTCCTGGATACACCGGGTCACGAGGCTTTTACCGCCATGCGTGCCCGCGGAGCCCAGGGTGCTGATATGGCCATCATTGTGATTGCCGCCGATGACGCGGTAATGCCGCAAACCATTGAAGCTATCAACCATGCTGCTGCAGCTGGTGTTCCCATGGTTTTTGCCATTAACAAGATTGACCGCGAGGGTGCAAATCCTGAAAAAATCAAGGAGCAGTTGGCTAACATGAATTACCTGGTTGAAGACTGGGGTGGTAAATACCAATCTCAGGAAATCTCAGCCAAAAAAGGTAACGGTGTTGCTGAGCTTCTGGAAAAAGTACTGCTCGAATCAGAGATGCTCGACCTCAAAGCCAATCCTGAAAAGAATGCGCTTGGCATTGTTATTGAATCCTCCCTTGATAAAGGCCGTGGATTCGTGACCACTATCCTTGTTCAGGGCGGATCATTGAAAGTCGGCGATATCGTGCTGGCCGGAAGCTATTTCGGCAAAGTGAAAGCCATGTTCAATGAAAGGGGCGGTCCCATTACAGTTGCAGCTCCATCGGAACCTGTCCTGATCCTCGGACTTAACGGAGCCCCCCAGGCAGGCGACAAATTCCATGTTCTGGAATCGGATCGCGAAGCACGCGAGATTGCAACCAAAAGAGAGCAGCTGCAGCGTGAACAGGAACTGCGTACGCGCAAACATATTACTCTGGATGAAATCGGCCGGCGTATTGCCATCGGCAACTTCCAGGAACTTAACATCATTGTTAAAGGTGATGTCGACGGTTCCATTGAAGCACTGTCAGATTCGCTGATTAAACTCTCGACCCCTGAAATTCAGGTCAACATCATTCATAAGGCTGTCGGACAGATTTCGGAAAGCGATATCCTGCTCGCGACCGCTTCGAATGCCATCATCATCGGATTCCAGGTCAGGCCTTCACTGAATGCCCGCAAACTGGCTGAGAAGGAAGGTATTGAGATCCGGTTGTATTCCATCATTTATGATGCAATCAATGAACTGCGGGCTGCTATGGAAGGGATGTTAAGCCCTGAAATCAAGGAGGAAATCACTGGTACGCTTGAAGTTCTTGAAGCCTTTAAAATCACCAAAGTGGGTACCGTGGCCGGTTGTATCGTACGCGACGGTAAGATTTACCGGACATCGAAAGTCCGTATCATCCGCGACGGTATCGTTGTTTATGACGGTCTGCTCGGCTCGCTGAAAAGATTCAAGGATGACGCCAAAGAGGTGGTATCAGGATTGGAATGCGGGTTGAATATTGACAACTACAACAATATTGAGGCAGGGGATATTATTGAAGCCTATACGAGCAGGGAGGTTAAGAAGACCTTGTAAGATTAAGGCAGAAGGCAGAAGGCAGAAGTGAAGGCAGAAGGCAAAAATTAGTCTTAAGATCTTATGACTTAAGATTAAGAAATAAGAAGGAAATGTCTCAATATGAGACCATTACATAAAATAAAAAGTCAGGTATCCGTACACCTGACTTTTTTTTATCCTCATCATAACTAAACTGAAATGGTTCCATTCCAGCACTCATTCTTCATTCTTAAAACTTAAGTCCTAAGACTAATTTTTGCCTTCTGCCTTCTGCCATTTGCCTTCCTTAGCTAATCAGCTTCGTATAAGCCGCAGCGTCCAGCAACGCACTAAGTTCAGCAGCATCCTTGACTTTGATTTTGATCATCCAGCCGTCGCCATAGGGATCCTTATTGACTACTTCAGGGCTGACTTCGAGTGCAGGGTTTATTTCGAGCACTTCACCGGATACGGGCATGTACAATTCCTCTACGGCCTTAACAGCTTCGATATTACCAAATGCTTCCCCTTTGTCCAGCGTTTCGCCAATTGTTTCAATTTCCAGAAAAACAATATCACCGAGGTTCGACTGAGCGTAATCGGTCACTCCTACAAAAGCAAAATCGCCTTCGACTCGGATCCATTCGTGATCCTGGGTAAATTTTAAATCCTTCGGTACGTTCATGGTTTAATATGTTTCGTTTGATTTGTCCTAATAGACGCAATGATGCGCCACTACAAATGTAAAAAAAGCCTACATATTGGCGAGTGTAAATCTCAGGTTAAATCCGACCTTGGTGTTTGAGGTTGGATATGAGGTAGTAACAATCGGCTTATTGACCACCTGATCATAATAGAAGCGCAGTTCGAATCGCGTACTCAATCTGTAACTTGCTGTAAATTTTGCCGTTACTACAGTCTGGCCAGAAGTGGGCTTATTTACCTCTTCTTCCAGCTTACGCATGATCATGATATTGTCGCGAATCGAAAGGTCGAACCGGATGTCGAGATCAGATTGGAATTTTCGTTGATTTCCACCAGCCTTGATGGTGATTGGCACTTCCTGGAAACGGTAACCGGTACCAATAACAATTTCATCGGACCGGTTCTCCATCAGTTGACTGTTGTTCAGGCTCAATGTCAGGTTCCTGTTCTTTTTGATCTCCACCCTGGCCTGCAGACTGTTCTGCATAGTGGCGTCGAAACCGATCAGCGGGCTGAGAGACTCGGAAATACTGATACTTCCGATTTCACGGGCGGGAAGGAAGTTTTCCTGTGCATCGCGGATATAATTCAGGCCGTCCTGCGTATCCGGATCATAAAACAGGTTGGTGGTATAGGAACCCACAGAATATGTACTTCGATAGGAATGGTTCAGGTTCAGCTGTTTCAGGTATTTTTTAATGAACTCCGACTTCTGAAGGCCGCCGTACTGGATACGCCAGTTTGGCAACATGCTCATTACCCCCGGCATGGCATCCAGACTAACCAGATTGGCATTCTTATCGGAATAGGCAGCCAGGAAAGCAGGGATCAGGACATCCAGTGAAGTAGGACCGTAGCCATCGCTGTAGCCCGGAAAGTTACCCGTATTGGGATCATAAACCGGGCTGCCAGGGACTTGCGCGGCCAAACGCTGGGCGGCCAAACGCTGTGAAATGATGATCCGGTTGTTTTTGAACTTTTCAAAGGTAGCTGATTGGTACCCGTCGCCTTCCTTCAGTTTCTCAAAAGCTGAACCCAGCGAAATAATCGTCATGTTAAAATTCCCCCGATACATTACATTTTCTGCAGTCCATTTGCCATTTTCGCCGTAATAATAAAATTTCTCCAGGTCGTTGCTTGCCGAATGAGCCGCCTCAATCGTAATACGCAGATCGGTGAATGGTTCGATATTGGACGAAAAACGCCAGGCTTGATTCAGGGAATTGGTAAAGGCTTCGTTCAAGGTGGAATCGGTCGTCAGCCAGCCGTTGGAAGCGGCATAATCACCGAATCCCGCATCCTGCAAACCAAGGATGAATCCATACCCCGGGGCCATTTTCCCGCCTATATTGTTCATTCCAAATAGTTTGGGTTCAGGCATATAACCGGGCAGGAAGGTTCCGTTATCATTGGAGTAGTTTAGCGACAGGTTTTTAACCCCCATCAAAATTCTCAGGAAGTTATCGGTGACGAAAATAAAAGCGTTGTCCTTCACCTCCACCGTGGCTTCAATTTCGATCCGGCCGCCGTCGACATTCTTGTCGGCAATCACTTTTATCCGCCTCTCATTGATCACCTCGGTCTCCACTTCAATGACGCGGTTGTTCTGGTCAAAAACCTTAACTTTAACGTCGCTGCTCATGAGATCATGGATAATGACCTTGGCCACTTTTTCTTTCAGGGATAATTTATCCGCCTCAAATTTGACTGTTTTAGTTGGCTTGGCCCGGGTGGCAGACTGACGCCGCTTATATTTGTCGTCAATCTTTTTCAAGAACCCGACCTTATTATAAAGCGTTTGCAATGAGGCTGTTCCGCTCAACTGGAAATTCCCGTTGTTCTGTACCGTGTTCCCAAGCCGGATCGTATCGGCAGTGATTGGACCGGCGGCCCAGTCGTATTCAACACGGTAGGTGGCATTGGCTGTCAACCAATTGAATAGTGGTAATTTGTTGATCGGGATCTGATAGGAGGCATTCAGTGAGTGGTGGTATTGCACTGGGCGGCCGCCTGCCATGATATTGTTCCAGATACTGTCGCGTTTTTGCTGATAATCGGTATCGCCGCGTCGCATGGCACCATCCGGTTCATCAATCCTGGCAATATTCGAATTGGAAAAATCAAGTTTAAGGTTCCGGGTAAGGTCCCACTTCACGTCAAAATTCCGTGTCCAGTTAAAATTCTTATTAAAGGTAGGATCAATCTTAATACCCGGATTAGCCACATTACGCAGTTGCATCTCACTGTACCTGCGGGCCATATTGGTGCGGAAACTGATCATCGAAGGTTGGTAATACAAGTTAAGGTCCTTGATGAGTTTGAAGGCAGGCTTGTCGAGTTTGGTCGACTTTTTAAATGGTTCCCACGGCTTGAGATTATTCGATGAGTATACGTAATTCAATCCCCCGTTGTAATTCTTATTCAGGTTGGCTTCGGTTTTGATGTTCCGTGCAAAGGTTTCGGTAAAGGCATACGACATCGACCAGTTGGAGATGCTCCAGATTTTAGGTTCACGCCGCCGGTTGGTTGAACCCGGCTCCAACCTGATATTGTTAAAGTTCAGGCTTTTCCTGCGGTTATAATCCTGGGAAATATACAAGATAGAATCTTTCTCCGCCTTGCTTTGAGCATTATCCAGAGCAGCCTGCAGGGGTATGTCGGGATCCATCGGGTTATACTGCGGATTACGCATGATCTCCGAGAAAGCAACATACATCGGCAGCTGAACCCCTGCATTTTTAGGGAACAGTTTACCCAATTGCAGGCTCGAAGAGATATCGTACTGGGTAATCTGTTCGCGGCTGCGGTCGTTCACACTCTTGTCGATGCTGCCGAATCCGGGAACGCTCGTATTACCTGAAACCGACAGGTTGCCCAGATCAGCCAGGTTAGCCGACAGACGGCCGTTGGCTGCCCATCCGCCCTTTTCATCAAAGTCGGTGAGGCGAAGCTCGTTCATCCAGATAATGGCTGATTTAGGAAGTCCGTCATCGGCCACGGAATTGTTCCCTCGTTCAGGATTTCGAATGCCGATCATGATGGTCCGTATATTACTCAGGTTCGGGTTTCCAACCAAAATGATCCGGTTATTTCCGTCATTCTGGATGTAATGTCCTTCCTGGGTGACGTCCGATCCCCCCATACGGATAGCATCGTTACGGGCCTGTTTCAATTGCTGGAATACGGCCAGTTCAATATTAAACCCGTTCTCCTCCGGCCACACGATTGTCCGGTCAGCCAATCCTTCCTGGTCATATCTTGCCGGCGGACGCAAATGCGGGGTCAGTTTCAGCGGGACTTCATATTCATAATAGTTTGAGGTATAATCAGATCCGATGCGGATAAAAGCACGGAGATCGCCATCATGGAGTTGGTTTTCATCTATGGCTTCAGCGTGGACGAACAGCCGCAGCCGCTTGTACTGGCGCATATCAATACGCTGATTGGTATAAGCTGCACGGGCATCGCCATCTTCGAGTCCATCCACTTTCAGTTCGATCGCCTGCTCGTTCTGTTGAATCATTTGCGGGTTCGAGGGGTCGGTGGTACGAACGATGCCCGGAGGCAATACGTAGTTAACCGGATAACGACTGCCGTTTTCCTCAATGCTGACTGCTGAAACTTCGAACTTGCCTCGTGTATACTCAGGTGTGCTCAATTGTTCCCCTGCTTCCAGCAAGCTGAGATTATACTTCCTCCACTCTCCCCTGACGAGTTCAAGTGTGGCAAAACGCATAATGACTTTTTCGCCGAATCCGTTAACGAACATCCTGATAAAGCGGATCGACTTGAAATCCTGGATGCTCCCGATCACTTTTTGGGGTTCGTAAATCGGCACTTTAAACTGGTACCAGGTTACCTGATCACCCTGATCATTTTTCCCGATGATAGCATCGGTAATATAATTCTGGCCGATCTGGAAATCCTGTTTGCGCATGCTGACTTTATACTGGAAGTACGACTCCGACTCATTCAGGGTATTATCGAGGTTAATATCCTCAATGTCAGGAAGCGACGTTGATTGTGTCGGATAGGGTTCATTGCTTGATTCTGCGGTTTGGGAGTTTCCTTCCAGACCGTTAAACTTCTTATACCGGTCGAGAATGCCCACCTGCCGGGCATCATAATCCTGACCGCGGAAATACAGGTAATCATCCCCCGATGGGTCGTTCAGGAATTCCGTATATCTTTCCGAAGCCGGATTAACCACCGCCTGGAGCGAGTCGAGATAGGCTGCATAGAAGGTTCTTTCATCATCATCACCCAAACCGTCAAGACCCACGTCCTGGAGTTTCCTTGCATTCGGGTCATTATCAAATGCATTGACGAAAGATTGGGTCATAGGAACCCTGCCCCACGAGGTGGTATCCACATAATTGAGGGTATTACCGCCATTCAGACCGTTTTCAAAGGATTTCCGTCCGTCTTTCAGAATATCTTCCGAGACATTTCCAAGATTGAAATAGAGCGACGGGTCCAGGTCGTCGCGGGTGATTTCTTTTTTTGCATCCTCTACATAAGGATCCATCAGCCAGAATTCAAGATACTCCACGTTGGCCTCTTCAAAATCATTGGTGGTCAGTTTTGACATGATCCCACCCCACCTTTTCTGCGGAGTTTTCAGGTAACCCTGATCATCGAGACCGGAGGAATATTTGCCGCCCCTAATATCATAGTTATACGGACCTCTTTCGTTCGGATAAAAAGCCAGGTTCAGCACCTGCAGGGAGACCGGGATATTGTTCGGGCTCTCTTTATACGGGAAGATCTCCTGGGCTTGTATTTCACGGGTAAAATGGCTGGTCTGCTCCGCTTCATTATTGGCAATATGGCTCGGTGTGGCCGAGTTATTGCGGAGGAACAGCGGATCAATATGATACCAGGCCAGTTTTGCCCGGTTAAACCCGTAAGCCAGGTCATTGCTTAATCCTGCTTCGGGAAACAGGTCTGGCTGGCCTCCCGGGGTACTGGCAAGCACCCATGATTGGCGTTGATTCAGGGTGTAGCTGGTTTCGCTCCCTTCGAAATCGTCAATCAGCGCTTCCCCTGCAGTGGATCCTGGCGCATTGATCACCCGGGAATGACCGGGGATCAGGTCGGCAAATTCACCGCTGAAAGTGAGCATCGACTTCTCTTTGGTCTGGATCAGCGGAAGTTTATCGATAAAACGGGTAAGCCAGGGAGCTTCCTTACGGTAATTGGTATTGAACCCCCAGATGGTATTTGATATTGGAATATTCTGTAAATCAACCTTATTGGTGAGCGGACGTTCGCTTAGATGAAGGATCGTTCCACCCACGTTAATATCTTTGTTGAAGCGGTATTCGAGGTGGGTTCCAATCATGGATTTTGATTGCAAAGCGAAAGCCGACTGGTCTTCCAGGGATATCTTGATCGGCGTGCCGGACTCCAGAAGGCCCTGGTTGATCACCTTGACCGTCCCCATGGTATAGTCCACGGTGTAATCAGAGTTTTCCGTCAGTTTCATCCCGCCGGCAGTCACTACAACGCTCCCTTGCGGAATATTCATGGCATTCAGCCTGATTTCTGACGAGGAGGAAGATTTGAAGGATCCCCTCATGAGGAACTTATTCTTTTCCGCCGTCTGTTTGGCAACGGTCTGCGTTTGGGTGTAAAGCTCCTCAAAAACATACTTGTCGGCAATCGCCTTATTATCGGCGATGCCCCCTTCAATTTTTTTGCGCAGGTAGGATCCGAAAGGTTCCAAAACAGGGAAGATAATCCGTCCTTTCGTTGCATTAACCGTTACCTGGTCAACAAAGTCGAAGATCCCATCGGGCTGCGGGTCCAGCTGGGAATTGAGCTTATCGAGATTCAATACGCTCAGGAGTAGACTGCCGTTTATGGCCCCTTCAGGAATGTAATTGATGGCATTACCGGTTTTATCGTTCTGATAGAGAACATCCAGTACAAATTCTTCCTTGTTCAGGCGGCTCGAACCGATGGAATAAATATTTTTCATCATCAGATCCCAGGTAGGCAGCAGGGGCGTCTGGTTGGTCCCCTTCAACAGTTTAAGGATCAGGGATGGAGCATCAGACTGGGTATCCTTGTTTACTTCGCCTGAAAATTCCCCGACACGGTATACCTGGCCGCTAACGGTATATTCATAGGCGACAGCCAGAATCTCGTCGGAGCTAAGCATTTGATTTAATGAGATATAGCCTAATTTGGCATTCAACTGGAACTCTTCGGCAGTCAACCGGCGGGCGTTTTCGATTTTTTCATAATCCTGTCCGCCAAGGAACCCCTGGGCTGCCAGGGGGCTGAGTACGCTGGTAACCTGACCGATATCGCGGATACCGGAATAATTCGCCACCAGATTCTCATATAGGTCGTTCAGGGTATTGCTTGGATAGCGCCCCGGACCCTTGTATTTTACAAAGCCGGTATTGAAGATATTGGTGCCGGTTGAACTGGTACCTTCGGCAAGGTCCATGAAAGCAACCACGTTGCGGGATTCATTGAAGTTGCTGTTCCGGTTGGTGACCCATACTTCGATACGGTTGATATTGATACCGGAACTGATGACCGGCAGATTCTTCAGTGACGCATCATACATATCCCTGAAATAGTGGGACAGGAAGAAGTGTTTATTGGCATCATAGTCATCGGCCCGGATCTCGAATTCATTGGCGACGCCTCCTCCCTGAACATCAATGGATTGAGTTTTTCCCTGCTGTTGGGAAAAAATACTGGTAACGGTAAGCCGACCGAACTGCATTTCTGTCTTGATCCCGAACAGGCTCTGGCTCCCGGTAATCAAGGAACCGGAAAGAGGTAGATTCACGTTGCCCGCTTCCACTTTACGGAGGATTTCATCATCCTTGCCGGTATAGGCGATACGGGTTTTATTTTCAAAATCGAAGGTCGCTTCGGTATTGTAAGTGATCCCAAGCTCCATCTTGTCGCCGATCATACCGTTGACATTCATCTGGATTTTGTTATCAAAATCGAACGTTGTGTTTTTCCTGACCTTTTCAGGAAGGGAAGGGTTATCGGTTTTATTGATCTGAATGCCGAAAATCAGCTCAGCCGAACCCTGGGGCTTGATGGATATCGTGTTGGACCCGAAAATGCGGTCGAATGCTTCACCACCGATGTAGAGTTTTGGGATCAGGCCCTGCTGGGTCTGGAACTGTTCACCGCCAACCCGCTGTTTCCAGTAATCCTTTACCGAACGGTTAAAATCAAATTTCCGGTAATCGGCCGGTGTAAGAAAATAGGGATCTCCAAAATTCTGGTCCCCGATCTTCTGCTGAAACATATAATCGTTCTTTTCCGGATCGTAGTCGATTTTATTCGTAATATTTTTCGGATCCTTCAGAAATAATGGAGATTGCCTGGCTGTGAGTGAATAAGGGAATCCCGGTGATACCGGTATGGGATACCGGAGTTTGAAAAGGGTATCCCTTTTCGTAGTGTCGGCGGCTTGCCTGGCGGGAATAACGGGGGGTTTTTGCTGCGCGGTCAGCCAGCCGGGAATGGCCAGCATAAAGACAAGCATAAGGTTCAGGCAGATCAGTTTTTGAATCGAAGGTCTATGCTGCATAGAGATACCGGTAAAGCGATTAAAGTTTTTTCAAGGCCAGCTTGACTAGTTCTTCGGCCCCGTTTACCGGGTTTTCCTTCGATATCTGATCCAGGACTTTGGCCGATTCATTGCGGCCGAAACCAAGCATAACCAAAGCAGATAACGCTTCATCCTTTGAGGTATTGCCCTGTGCAGTTAAAATGCCTCCGACTTCTTCTGTTTTGGTGATTTTATCTCTCAGATCGATGATAACCCTTTGTGCGGTTTTAATCCCCACCCCCTTGACGCTTTTCAGCACCGCAACATTGTCTGTTTGAATGGCCCTGCGGATTTCAGGGGTGGTGAGGGAGGAGAGCATCATCCGTGCGGTATTCGGACCGATCCCACTGACCGAAATCAGCAGGCGGAACATCTCCCTTTCCTCTTTGGCAGCAAATCCGAAAATGGTGTGGGCATCTTCCCTGATCACCTCTTCAATGAGCAGGGTCGCGTTTTCCTTGCCACGAAGGGCGGCATGGGTCTGCAGGGAAATCTGGATGAGATAACCTATCCCACCCTGTTCCAGTATGGCAATTGCCGGTGTCAGCTCGGTCAGCTTGCCTGATATATATTCATAGATCGCCATGCGGGTCAGGATAAATTCTATTGAGCTCCGAGGGCATTCTTTTTAAGTTCACGATTGGCTTTCCGTGATTTATAAATATCCACGCCCATATAGATCGCCTGTCTCATCGAATCGGCGCTTGCTTTATCCAAACCGGCTATTTCATAGGCTGTTCCATGAGCCGGCGACGTGCGGACAAATGGGAGCCCTACCGTGAAATTCACGCCTGAATCAAACGAAAGTGCCTTGAACGGAGCCAGGCCCTGATCATGATACATGGCGAGTACGGCATCGAATTTCTGATAAAGTCCGGAACCAAAATAACCATCGGCGGCAAACGGCCCGAGTGCCATGATATTTTCCTCACGGGCGATATCGAGGGCTGGTTTGATGATCTCTTCCTCTTCCGATCCGAGCAATCCGGTATCTCCGGAATGCGGGTTAAGACCCAGAACAGCGATCCTGGGGGTGCCGATATTGAAATCGTGGCGAAGCGACTGATCCAGGAGGCGGAGTTTAGTTACGATAAGCTCCGTGGTAATAGCCGCCGGCACCTGTGCAAGAGGTATATGCCCGGTTACTACACCGACTTTCAGATATTCGCTGACCATGAGCATTAGGACATCGGAAGAGCCAAGTTTTTCCTGCAGATATTCGGTGTGTCCTGCAAAATTAAAATCCTTGCTCTGGATGGTATACTTGTTGATTGGTGCGGTAACCAGCAGATCGATCTGGTGTTCGGTAAGATCGTGAACAGCCATCTCCAGCGCGATAAAGGCGGCCTCCCCGGCATATCCGGAAGCTTTTCCAAGCTCAACACGGGCATTGTCGTCGAGACAATTGATCAGGTTTGCCCTGCGGGGATTGGCTTCCCGTGCGGTGGCCACGCTGTTCAGGCTGAAGTTGGGTATATTAAGGGCTTTGCGATGATAGGCCAAAACCTTGGGGGAACCATACACCACCGGTGTACAGACATCCAGAATCCTCGGGTCCATCAAGGCCTTGATAATGACTTCATATCCGATGCCGTTTATGTCACCCTGAGTTATTCCAACGCGTATTTTGTAATCTTCCATCTATTTGTCTTACAATTGATAATATTTCGTAATGAATTCAAGCAATAACCTGATACCGGTTCCGGTACCGCCGATGCCCCGGTAACTTTCGCGGGCGGTAAGAAAAGCGGTTCCGGCAATATCGATGTGTATCCAGGGATAATCGGTAAATCTTTCCAGGAATTTGCCTGCTGTGATGGCACCGGCATTGCGCCCGCCGACATTTTTCACATCGGCGATTTCCGATTCAATCAGTTTGGCATAATCATTCCAGATGGGAAACCTTACCAGCCGTTCATGCACCGTAAAACCCGACTGGATTAGCTGCTCAAAGGTATCATGCGGTGCGGTGCCCATGACTGCCGAGGCATGCGATCCGAGAGCAACCTGGGCGGAACCGGTGAGCGTGGCCAGATCGATGACCAGTCCGGGTTTGTATTTCCTGGCATAGCTTAAGGCATCCGCGAGGATCAGCCTCCCTTCTGCATCACAATTCAAGACCTCCACAGTGGTATTGTCATGCATCCTGATCACATCACCCGGGGCGTAGGCATTGCCATCGGGACGATTGTCGGTGGCCGGGATCAGTCCGATAATCCGGACCGGCAAATTCAACTTGCTGATGGTGATCATAGTTCCGGCAACTGCTGCCGCACCGGCCATATCGCATTTCATTTCATCCATGCTGCCGGAAGTCGGCTTGATGCTTAGCCCGCCGGTATCAAAAGTTATTCCCTTTCCCACCAGGACCAGGGGCGCTTCATTCACCGGATTTTCCGGCTCCCAGCTCATAATAATGAACCGGGGGGGATCGATGCTGCCTTTGTTTACCGCCAGCAGGCCACCCATGCGAAGGGACTCGATCTGCGTTTTATCCAATATTTCAATACCCAGACCGGTTGAGCGGGAGATCTCTTCCAGGTCATCACCCAATTGCGGCGCATTCAGGTAGGAGACCGGTTCATTGACCAGATCGCGGGCCGCCGAAACTGCATAAATCAGTGAATTTATCTTCCGGATCATGGCACTATCACCCTGATAAATTCCCAGTTGCTGAAAAGAGTGCTTCTTTTCAGCAGGATTGGAGTAATATTTTAAAAACTGGTAATTGCTGAGTGCGATCCCTTCCGCCATTGCCTCTATCCAGGCAGCATGACCGGTATGATCCACGATGATCATCTCCTGCCATTTATTGCGGCAAGCCGTTTCATGAATATCAAAACCGCATACTCGCCATTCCTCGAGCAGGTAATCCCCCGTCTTTGCGGGATCCGGGATCACCACCACATCGCATTGACTGAAACGGTTCAGCAAAATGAGCCTCTGATTGCTC
Source organism: Bacteroidales bacterium (assembly GCA_041662065.1). Taxonomy (GTDB): domain Bacteria; phylum Bacteroidota; class Bacteroidia; order Bacteroidales; family UBA12481; genus UBA12481. The sequence goes on from JBAZTE010000007.1 coordinate 193,430, forward strand.
TCCAGACAAAAATTGATGTACTCCTTTTCAGCGGAAGGCCATTCCTGCGCACGCACTTCCCCGGCATTTGAAAAAACCAGTATTCTGTTATGGGTCGGAATTAACTGATCGCAATTAAAGAGCAACATTTCGATTATGACTTATGAGGCGGTAAAGTTAAAAAAATCTGACCCAAACAGATGGGACACCCTGACAATTAGCCTAAATTGCGCCCGCAGAACAGTTAAAGCATGACAGCAATTGGTGAATTAACCGCAAAGGCTTACAGGGGTGAGTTCCTGACGAATGAGGAAGCCATATTCCTTTACCTGAACGCCAGTGACGGTGAATTGATGGATACGGCTCATCAGATCCGTCTCAGGTTACATCCGGAGCCTTCAGTAGGCTGGATCATCGACCGCAATGTCAACATTACCAATATTTGCATATCCTTCTGCAAATTCTGCAATTTTTGCAGGCGGAGCCAAGATGAGGACTCCTATGTCACGACCATGGAGCAGTACCGTGAAAAAATCTCAGAATTGTTCCGTCTTGGTGGACGTCAGCTGCTTTTACAGGGCGGCATGCATCCGGATTTAGGCCTGGATTTTTATACGGTGCTTTTCCGGTCCCTGAAAAACGAATTCCCCGAATTGAAACTCCATGCCCTGGGGCCGCCGGAAATCGTTCACCTGGCGAAGATGGAGAAAACGGATTTTTACACGGTGCTCACTGAATTGCGGAAGGCCGGACTGGATTCGCTGCCGGGAGCCGGGGCTGAAATTCTCGTCGACCGGGTCAGGAAAATAGTATCAAAAGCAAAATGCGGCACGGAGGATTGGCTTGAGGTGATGAGGGTTGCCCACCGGATGAACCTGCCCACTTCAGCCACCATGATGTTCGGGCATATTGAAACACTCGTGGAGCGTGTCGAGCACCTGTTCAGGATCCGTGACCTTCAGGCGGAAAAACCCGAAGGCAGTCGCGGCTTTCTGAATTTTGTTCCCTGGCCATTCATGGATGAAGGTACCGTACTCCGGGATGAGATGGGTATCCGCAATACGGCCGACATCAGGCAGTACATCAGATTGCTGGCCCTTTCCCGGATCTTGTTGCCTAACATCAGCCATATCCAGGCCTCCTGGCTTACGGTTGGAAAAACAGCCGGACAGATTTGCCTGCATGCAGGAGCTGATGATTTCGGCTCGGTGATGATTGAGGAGAATGTTGTTTCGGCCGCGGGTGCGCGGAACAAAATGGATTCACAAGGTATGGAGGAGGCTATCCGCGAAGCCGGATTCATTCCCCGTTTAAGAAATCAGTTGTTTGAATATTCAGACTAATCAGGAAAGCTGATTGTTTTCAACAAACCTTCGATCTTCCGCATCGGATTCCGCTTGCCTATTTTTGGTGCGTACACGAATCCGAAAGCGGTGACCAGCCGGTTGCGTTTTTCATCAACAAAAGTCCAGGAGATGAAAGGGCCACCCATAAAATCAATTTTAGCCTCCCATAAACCGCGCAGCTCGCGCACGTAAACACCGTTCAACTGAAAAGTCCGGATAGTGACCGGCAAATCGGGAACAATCCTCATATAGGATTCTTTTGCCGGAGCAGAAGGACCATATACCCTAGGCTTGAGGAAAGCGTCGGTGAAAGCCTTCAGTTCAGGCAGTTCAAGCTGTTTTTCGGAGGTGTAAGGATAGTCCCAGAGCAGTACCCCCTGGGTTTCGGCAACCGGGTCATATTGCACCCAGGCAAACTTGCCCGTATCCACCTTCGCAGCAAAACCTTTAGGGAAGCTGATATTAATCAGATGATTCCTAAACAGCTGTTCATTCAGCGCCTGGTTCTGGTATTTTATATCATACTTCACCTGCCGGTCCACTTCTCCATCCCTGAGGACCTTGAGGATAACATGCCTGTTTTCGTTGATGAGGGTAACCAGCTGATCGCGATCCGGCGCATCCAAACGGATCAGTATCTGCTCATCTGCCCAATAATCCTTGAAAACATTAACCTCGGGCTTGGTGATATGCGGTCCCACATCCACAATCATAAGGTTCCGTGCCGGCCTGATGGTATTATTTAGAGCTGCGGGTGGCAGATGCAGGACATCGAACATCGGCTCTGCGCCTTCCATTCCGGTTTGCGGCAATGCCGGTTCTTCCTGGGTAAGCAGATTGATCAGCGTATCGCCGGCCGCCCCTTTGTATAGGTCATCGGCCATAATGATCAGCACCTCCCCCGGTTTACCCGTGCATGGTGGCAAGGATATTTGTCCGCCTTTACCTATACATCCGGAAAGCCCGATAACCACCAAGGCTGTCAGGGCAAACAAAAAAGATTTTGTTTTCATTTTCGCATTTATTTAGTAAAACAGGGGACTAACAAATATATAAAATAATGCGGTCGGTTTATTTCTGAAACAGTTTGATTATGTCATTGCCGTTAGCGTACAGAACGAGGGCCAGCAAAAGCAACATTCCAACTATCTGGGCGACCTCCATAAACCGTTCGTTGGGTTTTTTCCCTGTAATGATTTCGAATACGAGAAAAAACACATGCCCGCCGTCGAGTGCCGGAATCGGCAGCACATTAAGCACCGCCAGCATGATCGACAGAAAAGCCGTCATGTTCCAGAATACCTGCCAGTTCCAGATTGAAGGGAAAATATTACCGATGGCAATAAACCCGCCCAGCGACTTGTATGCCCCTGTTTCAGGATTGAATATCATCTTCAGGTCCTTCAGATAGGAGGAGATGGTTGAGATCCCCTTTTTGACACCGGCCGGGAAGGCAGCAAAGAAACCGTACTTGATCTCTTTCAGTTCAAAGAAAGATTTCGGATCTGTCGGGAAAGCGCCGATTTTTCCATCCTGGGGTATCAGCATGGGAAAATCCAGTTTTTCCCCGTTACGGTCTACGTTGATGACCACCGAATCGCCTGCATGTTTCTTGATCTCCATAACGAAGAGATCGAAATAGGGAAGATCCTGTCCGTTGATCCCGATAATCCGGTCATCGATCTTCATTCCGGCATCCTTTGCGGGATATCCGGGGCTGAAATCCCTGATCACAAAAGGAAAGGCAAAATAGATGAATTCCCTTTTACCCTTATATTTCTGGATAAACTCAATGTATTCGCTGACAAAAGTTACAGGTACGTTAATGTTGAGTGTTTGTCCTGCCCGGTCAACCTGAATGGATTTGGCTTTTTTGTATACAAGTTCAGGAATGATATCATGAAAATCTTCGACCACATGATTATCAATCGTCAGGATCTTATCGCCATGCTGGAGTCCCATGTTCAGGGCGAGGGAGTCGCAGATGATGCCGTATTTCAGGTTCTGGGTGGGCAGGTATTTCTCTCCCCAGGCCATCAGGATCATGGAGTAGATGATAAAGGCAAAAAGCACGTTGAAAAGCACGCCACCCAGCATGATCAGCAGTCGCTGGCCAGATGGTTTTGACCGGAATTCCCACGGCTGGGGCGGCAATTTCATGGCTTCCTTGTCCATGGATTCATCAATCATGCCGGCAATTTTAACATAACCGCCCAATGGCAGCCATCCGATGCCGTATTCGGTATCGCCCCGTTTCATTTTAAACAATGAAAACCAGGGGTTGAAGAATAGGTAAAATTTTTCTACCCTGGTCTTAAACAGACGGGCGAAAATAAAATGTCCGAACTCATGTATGATAACCAGTAACGACAGGCTCAGCAGGAGTTGGGAGGCTTTAATCAGGATATCCATGGATCTTTCGTATTATACAAGTGATTGTGCGATTGACCGGGCTTCCCGGTCAGATTCGATATAGTCGGATAAACCGGCAACGGTTAAAAATGTCGCCTTAAGTAATGTTTTTTCAATAATACGGGTCATGCCATAGAAATCTACCCGGTCGTGCAGAAAAGCATCCACCGCGATTTCATTGGCCGCATTCATGATACAGGGCATGGTCCCGCCTGCACGCATCACTTCCAGTGCGATAGCCAGGTTCGGGAATCTGACCGGGTCGGGCGCTTCGAAAGTCAGACATGGATAATCGGTAAAGCTGAATCTGGGAAAAAGACCGTTGAGCCTTTTCGGGAAGCTCATGGCATAAAGAATCGGCAGCCGCATATCCGGTAATCCCAGTTGAGCTTTCATCGATCCGTCGCAGAACTGAACCAACGAATGGACGATGGATTGCGGGTGAACGATCACCTCGATCTGATCGGGCCGGAGATTAAACAACCAGCGTGCCTCGATCACTTCAAGCCCCTTGTTCATCAGGCTGGCCGAATCGATGGTGATTTTGGCGCCCATTTTCCAGGTAGGGTGTTTGAGCGCCTCATGCCTGGTAACTGCGGCCAGTTCGGTAGCATTGAGGTTTCTGAACGGACCTCCGGATGCGGTGATATATACCTTTTCAACCTCGGCATGCTGCTCCCCCGTGAGGCACTGGAAAATAGCCGAATGTTCCGAATCCACAGGTAAAAGATCCGCATGGTGTTCACGGGCAAGTCGGGTGATCAGCTCACCGGCCACCACCAGAGTCTCCTTATTGGCCAGGGCAATCTGCTTGCCTGATTTTATTGCATGTATCACGGGGATGAGTCCGGCAAATCCCACCATGGCGGCAAGAACCATATCCACACGGTCGCCGGTGACCACTTCGTTCAGGGCTTTCTGACCACCCAGCACCTTTACCGGCAATCCCGAAAGAGCTTGCCTGACGGTGTCCAGATGTGTTTCATCGGTAATCACCACATAGGCAGGATTAAACCGGATGGCCTGTTCGATGAGCAGGTGGCAATTGGATCTTGCCGTCAGCACTTCCACGGCAAACTCAAGAGGATGATTGGCGACAACCTCAAGCGTCTGCTTGCCGATGGAGCCGGTTGAACCCAGAATAGCGATCCGCTTCATCATTCAAAAGCTATAAAATGTTCAGGGTTGAGTGGCCGGCCCAGGTGCCACAATTCAAAATGAAGGTGGGGCCCGGTAGTCAATTCGCCGGTGTTTCCCACGGTGGCAATGACTTCACCGGCTTTCACGCGATCGCCGGCCTTTTTGAAAAGTTCCTTATTATGTTTATAAACGGAAACCAGGTTATGGTCATGTTGGATCTGCACGGTAAATCCCGTTTCGGTAGTAAAATCCGAGAGGATAACCGTCCCGTCAAGAACGGCCTTGATACCCTGGTTGCTGGCTGTTGCGATATCCACCCCGTAATGGCCGTTTGCATAATCGAATTTCGCCATCAGCAAACCCCTGACCGGCGGGAAAAAATAGAGCTGGTTCAAGCTTTGCGATTCGGGATTGGCGTTTTGCGGACTCACATTAAAACGCTGGGCTTTTTCAACACTTATCCTGAGCAAGGAATCTTCAGCCGACCGCTGATCAGAGATGTTCTGGGTTTTAATCGTTGCGGCTCCCTCATCGGTGGAGTGTGTTTTAGGCTGACCTCCATTGATAATGGTGATGAGGTTTTCGATAAACTGATCTTTCAGTGCCATCTGGTAATCGAGCGAATCAACGCGGAGGGCATTCAGGCGGATATTGCGGGTCATCTCGGCTTTCGGATATCCGGGAATGAGCTGTTTGAGAGGAGTATATATCACGAGCATCACCACGATCACCGTATAAATGCTCAGCGATACCGCCAGTGCGTTGATTACGTTCATGCGTGAAAGCTTCATCTGCCACACTTCCTCAAAGGAAGTTTCGCGCATGATCACCAGGCGGTATTTGCTCTTTAATTTATGAACCAGTTTCTTTTTCTTCTTCTCGGCCATGGAAGCGAAATTGAATGTTGCGGCAAAGATAGGGAAAAAAGGTATCGGGTGTCGGGTATGGGGTATCGGGTAAGAACATCGGGGGACGAAGAAGAAGACCGGGAGACGGAAGAAAGATTTATATGCTATGCCATGGTTAGGAAAATTATACTATCTTTGTGTCCGCAAACAATGCGGGGTGGAGCAGTTGGTAGCTCGTTGGGCTCATAACCCAAAGGTCACAGGTTCAAGTCCTGTCCCCGCTACAAGATGGGACAAATCGGGTGATTCCGGGTTTGTCCCACTTTTTTTATCCCCACAACCAGAACTTTCAAAAAGGTGTCAGGTTTTTCCATTTCATACATGCGAAAATATCCCCAACCGGATTGTGGCGGCAACCAGTCTGGCGGGATCGCTTTACCATTTGAATCTGAGGGGTAAATACAGAAAATTATCGGACTCTGTTAAATTAATATCAAAACAGATTCTTAATTTTATCTGAGATATTGTGCCTGACAAGACTATTAAAATCGCTACCATGGAATTTAAAGAAAGCAAAACCGGAGAGTTTTGGGTAATGGATTTAATCGGTCCCCTTAATACTACCAAACATGAAGAGCTCGAGAAGAGATTGCTCGGGATTATGGAAAAAGGAGGGAATAAAATTGTGGTGAACTGTTCCGGTCTTACCTACATCAACAGTTCGGGGTTAAGGATATTATTGGTAGTACTGAAAAAATTGAGTACCGCCGGAGGAGTATTGCGGCTTTGCGGATTGCATGATAACATCCGGGAAATCCTGGTCATCTCGGGATTCACTTCCATCTTCAGTATTTACAAAACGCTGGATGAAGCGGTACAGTAATATCAACACATGAAAAGAATAATCACACTCATTGGATTGGCAGCCGTCATTATCATTCTTGTTCTGGTGAAAATATTTGTTTTTACCGACAAGGCGGTTAAGGTTGCCCCAACTGCAGTCAATCAGGCACTTCCCGTTGAATGCTTTGTTGCCAGGGACACCATGGTTGATTATAAGGTTGAAACGATTGGAACCCTCCGTGCGCGGGAGCAGGTGAATATTGCCAGCGAGATCTCCCGAAAAGTTATTTCGATCCATCTGAAAGAGGGTGGAATGGTGCAGGCAGGACAATTGCTTTTTAAGCTCGACGATGCCGATATCACTTCAAGAATCAACAAGTTAGCCATTCAGGCCAAACTCGCGGAAGCCAACGAATCGCGCGAAAAGGTACTCCTGTCCAAAGGGGGGATCAGCCAGGAGCGGTTTGATGAAATTTCCAATCTCCGGCAGACCCTTCAGGCAGAACTTGAAGTTCTGAAGGTCGATCTGTCGAAAACAGAAATCCGGGCGCCATTCAGCGGAAAAACCGGCCTGAGAAATGTAAGCATCGGTGCCCTTGTTCATCCCGGATTCGTTTTAGCCGACCTGCAGGATCTAAGGCACATGCTGATCGATTTCTCGATCCCTGAGCGATATTCCCGGGATTTGAAGCCGGGTTCTCCGGTTACCTTTCGTACCGACTATCTGCCTGAAGAACAGAAAGCTGAAGTGGAGGCCATAGAGCCGGCTGTCGACCAGCAAACAAGGACCCTGCTGGTGAGAGCTGCCATTTCCAATACTGGCGGAATGCTGGTTCCGGGCACTTCAGCAAAAGTTTTTTTAACCGTCAAGGAAACCGCCAGCAGCATCTTTGTGCCAACCTCAGCTTTGATCCCATCGATCAAAGGATACTCGGTATTTCTTAAAAAAGGAGGCAAGGCTGTGGCTAAACAGGTTAAAACGGGAGTGAGAAACTCCGATTTTGTTCAGATACAGGAAGGTGTTCAATCCGGAGACACTCTGTTGACAACCAACCTGCTGAGGATAAAAGGAGGATCCCTGCTCTCCATCATTAAAACCAACTAAGATGAGCCTGTCATCAGTAAGTATCAACAAACCTGTCCTAACCATCGTATTTTCACTGCTGATCCTGATTTTCGGAGCCGTCGGGTTTTTTTATCTTGGGATCAGGGAATATCCGGAGATGGATCCGCCGATCGTTATGGTTACGACCAGCTATACAGGAGCCAATCCTGAAATCATTCAGGCCCAGATCACCGAACCGTTGGAAGATGCCATCTTCGGAGTGGAAGGCATTCGCGTGCTTTCTTCCATTTCTACCGATCAGTCGAGCACGATTACCATTGAGTTCAACCTGGGAAGGGATATGGAATCGTCGGCAAATGATGTGCGCGACCGGGTTTCCAAAGCGATCCGGCTGCTCCCGAAAGATGTTGACCCCCCGATTGTGGAGAAGCTCAGTGCCAACGCTAATCCCATCATCCTGATGATCGTGAAGAGCTATGAGCATAGTATTATGGAAGTGAATGATCTGGTGGATAATACAATCAAAACGCGGTTGCAGACCATTCCCGGGGTGGGCGACATGGTTATTTTTGGTCCAAAGAAGTACTCCATGCGTCTTTGGCTCGACCCTTTCAAGATGGCCGCAAATGGGATTACTTCATCGGATATTGAGCAAGCGGTGAGCCGGGAGAATATTGAACTTCCCTCCGGCCGGATCGAGGGAACCATGACCGAGCTCACGATCCGCACCCTTGGACTGCTTCAGACGCCTGAACAATTTAACAGGATCATTATCAAGCAGGAAAGCGGAAATATCATCCGTCTTTCGGATATTGGCAATGCCGAGCTCTATCCGCTCAATGACCGGTCGACCGTGCTTCATAACGGATTTCCGGCGATGGTCATCGGAGTGGTTCCCCAGACGGGAGCGAATAATATCGCAATAGCAGATGAATTTTACAAACGCATGGAGGTCCTGCGGAAAGACATTCCGCCAGGATATGAAGTCGGCATCGGTTACGATTTCACCCAATTTGAGCGCGGTGCGGTAAAGGAGGTACAGCAAACGATGATCCTTGCCCTGATCCTGGTGGTCATGATCATTTTCTTTTTTCTCCGCGATTGGCGCTCGGCAATTATCCCGGTGGTTGCCATACCCGTCTCTATCATCGGGGCATTTATCATTATGGCCATTATGGGACTTAGCATCAACGTATTGACCCTTTTAGCGATGGTGCTGGCCATCGGACTGGTTTGCGATGATGCCATTGTGGTGCTGGAAAACATCTATACCAAGATCGATACCGGTATGCATCCCATTGAAGCCGCGCACAAGGGCATCAAAGAAATATTCTTCGCGGTGGTTTCAACGACCATCACCCTGGCAGCTGTTTTCCTCCCGATCATGTTTTTACAAGGGTTGATTGGCCGGTTGTTTAAAGAATTTGCCATAGTGGTAGCCGGCTCGGTTCTGATATCCGCATTCGTTGCCCTGACCCTTTCACCCATGATGTGTTCACGGATATTGAAATCGCAGCGGCATTTGAATATGAACTGGCTGATCAATAAAACAGAGCCGTTTTTTCTGGCATTAAACCGGGGGTATCGATATTCGCTGAATGGATTTATGAGCAAGAGATGGCTGGTTTTTCCGGTATTCATCATTCTGCTTCTTCTGATCGGCTTGTTTTTTAAGTCGCTGCATTCCGAACTGGCTCCTCTGGAGGACCGGTCCAACATCCGCATGAATGTTCTGTCGCCAGAAGGCTCTACTTATGAATTCATGGAAAAATACCTTGCACAGGTCGACCGGTATGTTACGGATTCCTTTCCGGAGACGTCGAATTCCTTTTCTTACATCGGACCGGCAAGAGGCACGATAGAAAATCCAAACAAGGCACAGCATCTTGTCTATTTTACTGATGCGGAAGAACGCACCAGGAGCCAGCATGAGATATACCTGAAAATGATCCGGGAGTTGCCGGCCATAACCGGTATCCGCTGCTTTCCCTTTGAGCCGCCGACCATTGGTGACCGGTTTGGGGGTCAGCCGGTTCAATTTGTACTGCTGGCTCCGACCCTGAAGGAGCTTAACGAGGTGCTTCCGAAATTTCTGGAAGAGGCCCGGAAAATCCCGGTCCTTCAGCTGGTGGATGCTAACTTTAAAGTGAACAAGCCGGAACTCCGGATAACGATCGACCGGGAGAAGGCCGCCCAGCTGGGTGTTTCAACCCAGGAAATTGCGCGGACCTTGCAACTGACTCTCAGCACCCAACGATATGGCTATTTTATCATGGGCGGGGAGCAATTTGAGATCATCGGCCAGGTTATGCACAACGACCGCAACAAGCCCGATGCGCTGAAAAACCTGTATGTCCGTAACCGCCAGGGAGTGCTGGTTTCATTGGATAACCTGATCCGGATGGAGGAATCGATCAATCCGGCAGCCATTTATTCCTTCAACCGGTATATCTCTGCAACGGTCAGTGCCGGCCTTTCCCCGGGTTCAACGGTCGGCGACGGGATCAAGGCCCTTAACGAAGTTGCTAAAAAGGTGCTTCCGGCAACCGTGGGCACCGCACTGGCCGGCCAATCGCGTGATTTTCAGGAAAGCTCATCCAGTCTGGCTTTTATTTTCATCCTGGCAATCGTGCTGATTTACCTTATCCTGGCTGCCCAGTTCGAGAGTTTCAGGGATCCGCTGATCATTATTCTTACGGTGCCGCTCGCCATTGCCGGCGCCCTTTTTTCCCTCTGGTACTTCAATCAGACCCTTAATATTTTCAGCGAAATAGGTATTGTCATGCTCATCGGGCTCGTGACGAAAAACGGGATATTGATCGTGGAATTTGCCAATCAGCGAAAGGAAACAGGTTTGGATAAGATCGAGGCCGTTAAGCGCGCTGCCGTTTCGCGGTTCAGACCGATCCTGATGACCTCCTCTGCCATGATCCTCGGGATCCTGCCTATTGCACTTAGCCTGGGAGCCTCAGCCGAAAGCAGGCAATCGCTGGGTATTGCCGTTGTGGGAGGGTTGTTTTTCTCAACATTTCTCACGTTATATATTATCCCGGCCATATACTCCTATATGTCAAGGAATCCGAACGTGAATGTCATCGATCAGTCGCAGCTGACCGTACAAAATGAACCCACCGACCCAGAAGTACATTAGCCGATGAAAAAGTTTTCAGCATTGAGTTTTTGGGTATTCCTCCAGATCGGAGGGATCCAGTGCCAGCAATTGATCACCCTCGACCAGGCTGTTTCCATTGGACTGACCAATAATTACGGCATTATCATTTCAAAAAATTCGGTTGAGGCAGCACGAAACAATGCTACGCCGGGAAATGCGGGCATGCTTCCGACGGTTGGGTTGAATGCGGGTTATGTAAAGGGACTGAATAATGCTCAGGTGAAAGTTATAACGGGTGCCGAGCTGGACAAACAAAATGCACACTCGGATTTGATAACGGCGGGCGTAGGCCTCAACTGGAAGATTTTCGACGGACTGAACATGTTCATCACCTACGACAAGCTTAAGAAGCTGGAGGAAGCCAGCGATTTAAGCGCGAAAATCATCATCGAAAGCACTATTGCCGAAATCTCGGCAGCCTATTATGAAATCGTCAGGCAGGGAAGGGTTTTACAGATGCTGACGGAACAGGTTGATATCTCCCGGTTCAGGCTCGATCTGGCCCGGATGCGCTACGAAACCGGCACCGGATCGGAGATTGAGTTCCAGAAAAGCCGCGTGGAACTCAATGCTGACCTGGCAAATCTTTCCATACAGAATACCAGGGTGGAAAATTCAAAAATCACGCTGAACGACTTGTTGGCCCGGGAAGTAAAAACCGAGTTTGCGATAACCGATACGCTACTGGTTTCAGAGGTTTTGAATTATGATTCGCTGGTGAATTCAATGAAAACAACCAACAGGAATCTTCAATTGACGACCAAAAACAAGCAGGTAGGAGAATTGGAAGTGAAAACGGCAATCGCAGAACAATGGCCCACTCTTGATTATACTGCGGGTTTTAATTACTACCGGTCCGCGACGGATGCCAATTTCATTCAATATAACCGTAACTATGGACCAACCATGGGCTTATCGCTCAACATGAAGGTTTTCGACGGGCTTAATCAAAAACGGCGATACAAGAATGCGGTACTTTCGTTACAGTCTTATGACTTGGAGATTAAACAGATGGAAAGCAAACTCGAGGCTCATCTGGCCCGGATATTCAATGAATACCGGAACCAGCTGGAAATGATCGGTTTTGAGCAGGAGAATTTGCAATTAGCCTTGAGAAACATGGAGCTCGCCCGTAACAGTTTCGCGGTTGGTTCCATCTCATCGCTACAACTTCGAGAAGTTCAGGAGGATTTGCTATCAGCCCGGAACCGGCTGGTCACTGCACAATTCAATGTAAAACTATCTGAAACCGAACTATTGCTGCTGAGCGGAAAGCTGTTGAACTAAGAGAGCAAAAAACAGACATGAAAATCAGGGACAGGGACTCAACATTCCAATCAGGTCGGATTAAGCCATCGGCTTATTATCCTATCTTAGTGGAATAAAACTATCGGACCAATAATTTTTGTAAACAGGAAGGCTTTATGGACAACAAATTTACCGTTTCCCAATATATCATCCATCGATTGCAGGAGATTGGCATTAAACATCTCTTTGGCGTCCCCGGGGATTACAACCTTGATTTTCTTGATGATGTGGTTAAGAGTCCCATCCGGTGGGTAGGGAATTGCAACGAGCTGAACGCCGGCTACGCGGCCGACGGATATGCCCGCCTGATCGGTGCGGGTGCGGCAGTGGTAACGTATGGCGTGGGGGGACTGAGCATCCTGAACGCCGTTGCCGGCGCATTTGCCGAGCATGTACCCGTAATCGTCATCAGCGGGGCTCCACCGGCCCGGCGGAGGGAGTCGGGCGCCATGGTTCATCACCTGGTCTCCAATTACTACCTGCAGCTGGATATTTTCAAAAAAATAACAGCCGATGCAGCCATTCTCACCGATCCCAATACGGCTCCCGATGAGATTGACCGTGTGATCAGGAATTGCATTTCCCTGAAACTACCCACCTATCTTGAACTTCCTGCCGACATGACGAACGCCCCCTGCCGCGAACCCGGAGAGCTGCTTTTTTCAGCACCCTCAACTTCCAGCGAGGATAGCCTGGCAGAGTGCATTGCAGAGGCCGCCGAGCTGATCAATCATTCCGATCATCCCCTGGTTTTAGCGGGGGTGGAATTGCTCCGCTTCGGTCTCGGGGACGAAGCGCTGCGGCTGGTGGAAACCATGGAGGTTCCGTTTGCCACCATGGTCAGCAGCAAGTCGGTTCTACCTGAGCTTCACCCGCAGTTCACCGGCATCTACCAGGGTGGCTGGAGCCGGCCGGCGGTACGGCAGCAAGTGGAGGATTCCGACTGCCTCCTGTCGCTCGGGGTTTGGATGACTGACCTGGATACGGGCCTTTTCAGCATGAATCTCGACAACCGGCGGATGATCACCGTAGGAGGAGGCCAGGTTAGGATAGGAAGTCACTATTATCATCAGATACAATTGGGCGATTTCATCCGGCGACTGACGCTGGCGGTTCATCACCGTGCTTACCAGGCTTCCCATCCTGCGGAGGCTTATCGGCCCAAGCACCAGTTCCTGCCTGAACCAGAATGCGTTCTCACCGCACCGCGTCTGTATGAATGCCTTAACTATTATCTGAACGATGAAATGATCCTCCTGGCCGAACCAGGTGACGCCTTTTGCGCAGCCCCGGAATTCCACATTGAAGAAGCCGAAAACTTCATTGTCCAGGCCTATTATTGTTCCATCGGTTACTGCACTCCGGCAGCCCTGGGGGTGGCACTCGCGCGGCCCCGAAAACGGCCGGTTGTCCTCTCAGGCGACGGTGCTTTTCAGATGACGGCGCAGGAAGTTTCCACCCTCATCAGGGAACGCTGCCCCGCGGTGATCGTGATCGTCAATAACGATGGCTACCTGATCGAACGGCGCCTTCACCAGGACGGACCCTATAACGACATCCGGATGTGGCAGTATTCAAAACTTCCCGGAGTGTTTGACGACGGATCCTTTGTCACCGGAATCCGGGTCACCACCGAAGAAGAACTCGAACAGGCAATGAAAACTGCCGTCCGGGAAACCGATAAACTCGTGCTTATTGAAGCCTGCCTGCTGAATCGCGATTGCTCCGAAGGGCTGGAACGCCTTGGCAATGCATTCAGGCAGTCGCAGCAAAAAAAAGGATAACCGGCTCATTTTTTTCGTATATTTGGATTAAGCGGCCATAAGCCGGTGTTCCTCATCAGCAATGAACCCGCCGGAACCATTGAAAGTAAACCGACATGAAAACTGCCATTTTTGGTACTGATCTATCCGCAGCATCAGACCGGATCATAGAAAATTCAACGGATTTCAAGCTGTTCGGGATCAACAGAATCATCCTTGTTTATGTGTTGAACCTGAGAAGTACGATGGATTTTGCCGATTACAACCTGAATGCGGCTCAGGAAAAACTGGATGATCAAAAAAACCGGCTGTTGAGTCTGGGGTTCGAGTCCGAAACCAGAATAGTGATGGGTATCCCGGCGAATGAACTCATGAGACAGGTTAAAATCCATGATGCCGGGCTGATCATTATCGGCTCACGGGGACATTCCTGGTCAAAGCCTACTTTGGGCGAGACCGCCTCTGAAGTCCTTCATAATATCAAATGCCCGGTTCTGCTCATGGCTTTCAGTAAAGTGCCGGAAGAGAAACAATTAGAGGAAACGATGCACGAAGACCATCACCATTATGAGAAGTTTATCAAGCGATTCCGCAAGCAGGCACCAAAAATCGAACTAATGCATAAATCGCTCAACCCTCATGTTCTTTTTGCAACCGACTTTTCGGATTTTTCGGACAATGCCTTCCAGTGGTTCAAAAACCAGCTCACGCAGGTGCCAAAACTTACGCTCATGCATATCCAGGATGTCGTCAGGATCGCAAAACATCTGGAAGACAAACTCGAAGAATTCAACCAGATCGATACTGCGCGGCTGGAAAGGCTCAAAGAAGAGTTCCGGACCGTCCATCCCGAAACAGAAATCCAGATTGTGCTGGAATACGGCAAGCCCAAGGAACTGATCGCCCGGTTTATTGAAGAAAATCACGTTTCCCTCACCGTCATGGGAAGTCAGGGGCGGGGCTATATTGCCGAATTCTTTCTCGGGAGCGTCAGTTTAAGGGTAGCCCGCCTGGCCGCTTCCAATGTCCTTATCATTCCCTTTATCCGTAAACTTTAGGGAACCTATTTCACCGGCCTATCTGCTGTTAGCCGCAGGTTTGGACTTGAAGAAAGGTGAAAACTTTATGACCATGATATCGAGATTGGTAAAGACACCAACAATGACGGTATCCAGGACAGTTTTAAACCACGAATCCAGTTTAAAGAACTGATTGGTCTGGGGTTGGCTTACACTATCAAATAGTTTTACGAGGTTATTCAGACCTATGCTCTCGTTTTGTTGATTACTTTCTCAAAACTTCGAAAGATCAGAAACTAAAGGCCCATGGTTTTGAGCTTATCTTCATTTAACTTTAGTTTGTTCGAAAATGAAAAGCAGAAAGCTCATTCCCTTATATTTAGGCATACTGACTGGTTTGCTGAGTTTGGCAAACGGTTGTAAAAAAGTGGATGATGGATTATCCTCCATCTCCTGGCGCATTAATTTCGATCTGGTCACCACTGCCTGGGACATCCGGTTTTTCGATGCGGCAACCGGATTACCCATCGGTGCCAACAACGATGAAAGAGTTCAGGTGACCATCACGGGAGCTGATCAGAAAAACATTCTTGACCTGGCAGGGATCAGGCAACAGACCTTTTTCTCCACCAAAGGGGCACTGGCATTGGCTCTTCATCCTGACCGGCCTTCACCTGAAGCAATGACACCTGTCAGGTTCGTCATTCATGCCAGCCATCCATCTTATCTTCCCATCCATTTTCCAGTGCTTACCCACCAGCCGGGTATCGGTCCCTTTAAGATATACCTGGTACCGAGAAATAGTTACACCCCTGATATTGACCAGCTCTCACACACGCTGAGTAAGGATCTGGTTGAAGGAAGACTCCCTGATATGCTCAAACTTTTCACCCCTGCCAATCTGGCCTCTTTTCAGATGGATGCCGGAACCGAACTGCTCACGGCAGATGGCACTCAACTGGTTGGCCGTCCGAATTTGGTTTTTTCCCATTGGGAAGGCGGCACCACAAATGGACTGAAGTTTTTGCCGGGAGGACAGCTCGCCATGGATACGGCCGGCAACCCCGGCCAGATATACCTTGCCGGAAGTATATATCTTGATATTGTTGACAGGGATAGCCGGCTGGCTGCCCGTGTCAGTCAACCCATCCAATGTTCGATGCTGATCAGCCCGTCGGTGTATCATCCGTCAACCAAAGCCGGGTTAGTGGCCGGCGACCGGGTTCCGGTCTGGTTCATGAATTCGGAATCGGGCATCTGGGAGTCCAGAGAGACAACCACCCTCGATGCCTTTCAGAATAAACTGCTGGCTAATGTCAATCTGGACAAACCCGGCATGTACCTGATCGGCTGGATCAATAAACAGCTTTGCCCTGCCCCACTCATCCTGCGGCCAAGCACACTAAACGGATACCAGGAGATCCCATATGCTTTTAACCTAAGCATATTTGAGGTTTACGGAGATGCATTGCGGTTTATCCGCACGGCAGCCATCAACGGCCTGATCACCAGGGATGATACGCTGAGATACCTTCCTGATGACTCGGAACTTGTTTTCAGGTTCGAATCTTATGCCGATGAAGACAGACCTTACTATAAAAATCCCGATCCGGTACTATTGTCCGGTTTTTGTGAATCCGGCAGTCCGGTTGAATTCGATCTGCTTCCGAAGCCGAATGGCACTTTTAAAAAGATCGAAGTGGTTTTCATTGATACCCAGCACAATAATACACGATATTACCCTAATGTGTTCCCCGGATATTATCGCAAAAATGGTACGGATACCTGGCAATCAACTTTCGTTTACGACGGGCAGGCATACATGATCAATCCGCAGGAAGGCGACCTCTATCAAATGGGGATCAATTTCAAAGGAAGATTCCACTCGAAGGAGGTCATCGTTGGCGCAGGGGAGGTGGTGCTGGTAGAAATAGAGATCGATTGAGAGGATAAGAGAGGATAAGAGAGGTTAAGAGAGGTTAAGAGAGGTTAAGAGAGGTTAAGAGGTTAATGGTTAGAGGTTAATAGTGAAAATATGAGAAACTGGAAGATTGTGCTAGTGGTTGTTCTGGCTTTTAGCGGCGGTGTGATGGCCGGTCAGGGACAACCCAAAAAGTTTTATTTCCCGGCGATAGACTGGAAAACAGGCTGGGCAGGAGGACTGAAAGCAGGGACCTTCGGACCGGGTATTGAATGTATAAAATCCATCAATCCCAATTGGAATGCCAGGTTGGGGTTCAGTTTGCTACCGTTTACCCTGAACCGGCAACTATCGGTCGGAAACCTCGGATTGGATATAAAAGCCCGGAACAGGCTAAGTGGAGTGAACCTTCAAGGCGACTTCTTTTTTAAACCCTGGTTCTATTTCACAGGAGGATTAATGGTTGATCTGGTTCAGAGCAATCTTAAAATAAACCTGACCGATACAGTACTTTATGGTGATATCCGAATCACTCCGGACCAGGTGGGTGAATTAACGGTTATTGTGAGGCCCGGCTGGAGGGTGGCGCCATTCGTGGGCATAGGATTTGGCCACGCATTGCCGGTGATCCGCAGGTTATCATTCAATATTGAATTGGGAGCCATTTATCATGGCAAACCCCGAATAAGCCTTGATGCAAGTGGAATGATCAATCCGACCGCATCGGCCGAAAATGAGATAGCCCTTGAGACTTTGTTCAAGGGCTATCGCTTTTATCCTTTATTATCTATGCAGCTAAATTACCGCTTCCGTTAAAGGTTACTTTTTGGTGATTTTCTCTTTGGAATTAACGGTCATGGGAATCGACATCGGAGAAGGTAATTGCGGGGAATCAATGGTGATAGTCCCGGAAATGGTAGTCGCAGCGTCCAAAGTCTTGATCAGACCTGTTGCCGGATCCAGGATCATCGTACCTTCCTTGGCTCCCAGAAGTTCATAGGTAAGATTCATTCCCTGCATCTCCATCGGAGGTGCGCTGGGGTCCTGGCTGATCTGGGCTGTCAATTTTATCTCATTGGCCTCTTCAGATGCTTTTACCAATTCGAACTTTGCTGCTACTTTAAGGGCTAGCATCTGGTTGATTGTGGATTGCTGTTCCCATGGTTTCTTAAGATCAGCCCCGCCGTCCGGAAAAGTGAATATCATACTTTCCATAGTTTTCTGAAATCCTTCGGCTGTTACGCCTGCAGCGGCTCCTCCACCCATCTGCATTTGTCCGCCGGCCTGTTCTTCTGCTATTTTGGTCACCTTGTCAACCAAACCATCAGGTGCGGTCATGCCGGTAATTTTACCCATCGGCGACAGCGTAAAAGTATAATACTGATTTAAAGCGGCAGCACTGCTTTTGGCAAAATCAGGAACCACTGTATCGGTCTCAGAATTGTACTTCATTTCTCCCATCGGAGTGACGCTAGACATTGAATAAGCCACCATGGCGGCGCTCATGGAGAATTCGCCGGCAGCAGTGACCCCGATGACTTTAAAATCATAAGTGCTGGAGGTGTTTACCTTGGTGGTCTGACTCTGGCCCATCACTTCCTGAGCGATATCCTGGGTTGCGCTCATTTCATATTTGAATTGGTCACCGGCTTTAAGCTGGTATTGAAGCTTGACTTTTTTTGCTTCGGCCTGAACGGCAACTGATAATATCAGAGCCATTAAACATAGAATTCGGGTAATTTTCATGTTGGTTGTTATTAGTATTCGGGATTATTAGTCTTCAAAAAAGGCAGATTGTTACATTAAGGCGGGAAAGGTCGGGTTTATTAACGAAAAATAAAACCGGTTCTGTCAGTTTGATGATGTTAAATAAAGGTTGTAACGATAAACGGAAGCCAGCCTCCATATCCTTATTCCGACCCTTAGAAATATTACAACCTGCTGTAAGACAAATACCAGCAATATG
Source organism: Bacteroidales bacterium (assembly GCA_041662065.1). GTDB lineage: Bacteria > Bacteroidota > Bacteroidia > Bacteroidales > UBA12481 > UBA12481. The sequence goes on from JBAZTE010000007.1 coordinate 212,213, forward strand.
GCAAAGGTGGTATCCACCACTATGGCTTTTCGCAGCAAATAAAATCCTCCAAAAATCACCAATGGAATAATCAGTAAAAGTAATCCCAGGAAAAAGGTTGGGAAAAACCGTTTGATGGCAATTTTCAGGCACTTCCAGATGGTTTTCAGTACTTTTCTTGAATCCTGTTCAAACAATCTTGATTTCGACAGATCGGAAAGGATGAAAATAAAAACCAGCAGAACCAGATGAATGCCCATGATCACTATCAGAGGGCGCATCAGTTGCTGATCAGTGAGTCCATCATTCATACCAACTGTCAGCATATATGGCAGGTAAAGAATCAGTCCGATGATCAGGTGGGTAATCAGGAAATAAACCATGAGTTTCAGGTACCGCCAGAAAAACTTCCGGGCATGTGCGTGAAAAAGGACGAAACTGAATTTTCCCCTCGGATTAGCCACCCAGTAAAAAATTCCACCATTGAGATAGACCTGAAAGAGCAGCAAAGCAAAGATCCACGGCCAGAAGGATTGAAGATAAAAACCGAAGGCCTTACCTCCACCGGCCAGTAACTCCCTGATTGCGGTGGCGTCGAAACCCTTCATCAGCAAATCCGGCAACTCGCTGTGACCGGAGGCAGAGAGAAACAATCCATAAAAAGGAACAGCCAGAAGCAGTCCGACGAACAGGTAACCAAGATAAACCGCAACCAGCAAACGGAGTGATTTCAAGGTGGCGGAAAAGCCATATAGATACGAAGAAGTGGTTTTCATTTTACTATGGTTTTTGGTTAGGCAAAGATGGATACGGTGTGCATCAGGTTCTCGACAAAAAACAGAAAGCGGGCAGTCCATTTTAATGCCGGTTTGGAGGAAGGGCGAACAGCAAAGCTATTATTGAGCAGATTGGTATCCAGGAGGATTTTTATTTCCGGATCGATACAGGCGGAGATCACCCGCGCAGGCTTCTCATACACCAGGTCGTACACCTTTTCCTTTCCGTCCCAATGCTCGGTTATCACCTCCCCATTATCGAACTTAATCCTGACATCCACCGGAATGATTCCGTCCTGAAGCCTTTCCATCTGAACAACCGACCGGTACAGGCCTTCAATCCGCTTTGTTTCGAGGTAAGTTTTAGTCCCTGTTTGATCGTACAGTCCACCCTTTTCAAACACGGGATTTACGCGAACCCACCGGACAGCATAATCCACAGCGGCCGTTCCATACAGGAACTGGTCGAAAAACCAGTTCAGGTTTTCACCGAAGCGATTTCCAAAAGATTCTGAAACCACCTCATTCACCACACGGATAAAATCATGGCTGGTGGGGTGCCTGAAAGCCCATCTGGCATAATACTTTTTAAAAATATTGTCCATGGTTTGCTGTCCAATCATTCTTTCGAGTGTATTCAGCATGGTTGCCGGTTTCTGGTACACGCTCGGACCGTAGGTATTACGTGGAAAGCTCCATGAATTATTGAATGTGGCAACGAGGTTAGGCCGGTAACCCATCAGCCAGGAGATTCTTGCAAACTCCACATCTCCGACCCGCAAAAACGGAAAGCCGAACATGCTGGTCTTTTCACCGTAAGCCCAGTCCATAATGCGGTTTTCCCAGTAAGAGTTCACCCCCTCATCGAGCCAGGGCTCCTCGAACTCATTGTTGGCCAGAATTCCCATGAAATAGGCATGCCCGAATTCATGGACCGTAACCATTTCAGGCATCCGGATTTGCTCAGGCATCATATAATAAGTTCCCGCTGTGATCAGGGTGGTATATTCCATCCCCCCGGCGCCTGAAGCGTATGACGGCGGATCAACAATCGTCAGGTAGTTCCATGGATAGGGACCGACATGGTTTTCAAGGTATTCCAGGGCATATTTGGCGGCAATGATATGCCGGTCGGCCTGTGTAAAATGTTCAGGTTGAATGAGCAGCCTGATACTCACCTGTTTCCATTGTGCATCCACCACTTTATAATCTTTAGAGGCGGTCCAGGCAAAATCAACAATATCCTCGGCACGGTAGCTCAGCATCTTTTTATTTCCCTCCTCTTTTTCCGAGATGAGCTTGCCACCGCTGCCCACCACATATTCGCGGGGGACGGTAATATCTACCTGGTACAGGCTGTGATTTGCATAGAATTCGGACGTGGGATGGAACTGATGCGTATTCCAACCACCCTTCTGTGCGTAACGCATACCCGATGGTTCATAAACTCCGAGTTTCGGAAACCATTGGGCTACAAAGAAATAATCCTTGCTATATCCGGTGCGCTGAGAGATTATCGGAAGCTTTGAAGTAAACCTGATTTTAACACGAATGGAAGAATCCGGCAGGACCGGGGTTAACAGTGGCACCGATAAAACCGTTTGGTCCTTGCCATAAAGTTCGGGGGCCAGTGGCTTTTCATCCGGCAGGGTGAGCCGGACAGGCGATTTTTTCTCATCGGGCTGGATGAATTTCAAGCGGTTGGTCAGGTTGTCACCGCGGTCCGTCCTGATCTCCTCAATATCGATATAACCATAATCACCTTGTTTCGATTCAAACGACCGGCGCTGGTCCTTGAAAATGGAACGCGCGTTTTTAAAGGCATTGAGGTACATATGAAACTGTAGCTCGCTGACCGTATCCCGGGAAGGATTCTTCCAGTCGAGCGTCAGTTCCCCTTTAACGGTCTTGGTAGCAGGATCGAGTTCGGCACTGATTTTATATTCAGTGATTCTTGCGCTCAGGGGTGAAGGAAGGATTTGCTGCGAACGCACCGGTGCACCAATAAACACCAGCGACAGGGCACCCATCAGGAATACACCAGCTTTCATAATCGTCAGATTTAGGTATCGTTAAAACTTAAAGGTAAAAAAAAACCGGCTTGGAAAATTCCTGCCGGTGATTCTGATGTGAGCCATGACCGGGAATCGAACCCGGAATTGCGGTTTACGAAACCGCTGTTATACCATTTAACTATCTTGGCCGAACGAGCGCACAAAGATAGAAACGATTTTTATTTTTGCCAAGGCATTTGTCCAATGAACCATTGACTTCCATGAAGCTCGCCATAAACCTTAAGCAGTTGCGAAAAGATGTATGGGAATCCATTTCCGGGACTGAAATGGATTTCACGTCGGGAAGTATCGGCCGGGCTGTATTTCTCCTGTCGGTGCCTATGGTACTGGAAATGATCATGGAGTCCGTTTTTGCCATAGCCGACATTTTCTTTGTTTCACGGCTTGGATCAGAGGCGGTGGCCACAGTGGGAATCACCGAATCCCTGATTACCATTGTATACTCCATCGGCAGCGGTCTGGCGATGGCAACTACCGCGCTGGTAGCCCGCCGAACGGGGGAAAAGCGGCCCGAAGAGGCTTCAAAAGTGGCTTTTCAGGCGATTATGACAGGGATTCTGGTCTCTTTCCTGATTTCGATTCCGGGGTTTTTATGGAGCTCCGACCTGCTCCGGCTGATGGGCGGTTCCGTACATATGCAGAATGACCTGTCGGCTTATACACGGATCAGCCTGGGTTTTAACGGTGTTATCATCATTCTTTTCATTATCAATGCCGTGCTCCGGAGTTCGGGCGATGCGGCGATGTCGCTCCGCGTGCTGGTGATATCAAACGCGATTAATATTGTGCTCGATCCTTTGCTGATTTTCGGCATAGGCCCGTTCCCTGAACTGGGGATCAAAGGAGCGGCAATCGCCACGTTGACCGGCCGGGGCATCGGGGTCCTTTTCCAGTTGTTCCTGTTGTTCAGGGGAAAAAGGAGGATTCGGTTGACCTTACATGATATCCGATTTGAGCCGAAGACCATGATTCAGATCATCCGGTTATCGCTCGGCGGTATTGGCCAGTCGCTGATAGCCACTACCAGTTGGGTGGGAATGGTGAGGATCATTGCCACGTTCGGAAGCAATGTAGTGGCAGGCTACACAATTGCGATCCGGATTGTAGTGTTCGGGCTGCTGCCTTCGTGGGGGATCAGCAACGCAGCATCCACGCTCGTGGGTCAGAATCTCGGGGCCAACCAACCGGAACGGGCCGAAAAATCGGTTTGGATCACGGCGCGTCTGAATATGATCATTCTCTCTGTTTTCGGGTTCATCCTGGTCGTCTTTCCTGAAACTTTTATCCGCCTGTTCATTCAAGATCCGGCAGTGGTTTCCTCAGGTGTGGAAGCCCTGCGTATCATCAGCCTCGGATTCCTTTTCTATGGACTGGGAATGGTAATGATCCAGTCGTTCAACGGCGCCGGTGATACGGTAACCCCCACCAAAGTCTATTTCATCTGTTTCTGGCTGATTGAAATTCCGATGGCCTGGCTACTCTCCCACCCCCTTGGCTTGCAACAGATTGGCGTTTTTATTGCCATTGTGGTAGCCGAAACCTTTATGACGTTAATCTCTTTATATCTTTTCCGAAAGGGGAAATGGAAGTTGAATAAAGTCTGATGGATAAGGGCCGACTACCTGAATGCTGTCAGGACCATCACGAGACCGGTTTCAGCATTTTGGATGCGGGCCGTGAAGGCTATTTCCACGCTACTATCCTCATAAAGGAATGCACCGTCGTAAGTTGACTGATCGACATTCCAATAGGGATAGCCGGCGATAAGCACCTTGGTTGGACCGATGTAGGCTTCCTGATCGGGGATATCAAAGACGATGGCATTTCCGGCATCTTTTACATCCGTCCCATGGAACATCAGCACATTGCCATCATAGAAATCAAGCACATCGAGGCTCCCAGTATTCTTGGTCACGCGCATGGTGCCCTTGATATCATAGTTATCACCCTGGTCGCCGATATAGACCAGATCGTTTCCGACTTGCTGATTTATCTCCACAGTATAAGAGTATTGGCCGATAATTTCATCGCGCAGGTCAGGCACGTCCTCAGTACAGGAAGTGACCAGTAAAGGAAGAAATGCCAACAGGAATAGGAATCCTGGTAAAAGTTTGGTTTTGAGCGTTTTCATGACTGTTTTGTTTGTTGGGTTTTTATTTATTTCAGGCTCTTTCATGCCCCCAGCTTTCTCAATTCAGATTGATGAAGTTCGATGGTCTGACGGAGTCCACTTCTCTCTTTCAAAACCTGTGCCAATTCCCATCCTTTCCGTATGGCATCTTTGTCGAAGCTCTCTAAAACGATGTATTGAAAGACTTTACCTGTAAGTCGGGCCTTAACGGATTTCATATAGTTGTCGGCAATGAATGCAATGGCCCCTGCATCCGACCCCTCCCTGAATTCGATGGTTTCCCACCGGTCACCCAGATCCTCCACCTTTCGGTTCCATTCATGTCCAAGCGGGATGGTATCGGTCAGGATATAATTAGCCTGATCATACACCCGGAGACTGGTTTGATCGATCCATGATTTACCGTAGTAATGGGAAATCAGCCATATGTCTCCGTTTTCATTCAGCCCTATTTTAAGGAAAGTACGGTTCCACGACGACTCAGCTGTTTGGCGCCGGTGCTCATAGGTGCCCGGAAAACCTGCCTCACCTGGGGTGAACAGAAAATCCCCGGTCAGTTCAGGCAGCCGCGACTCAAGTCCCTTGAGCAAAGCCTCCGATGAGTCGATGACCTGTTTATGGTAATCGACCGCAATCTTATTCTTCCGCTTGAGCGCCTCCCCGACGATCCCGAAATCCTCCTTATTCCACACCATCATCGAATCCAGGATCTTCATGGCGGTGGTATAATCATGACCGGCCACCAGGGCATCCGTACGCTGGAAATCAGCCTGTGCCTTCTTTGCCGCACTGGAGGTACAGGAGACCGATAAGCTGATAATCATTGCGCTACCAATGAAATAAGATAAGATTCTCATATTTTATATTTTCATCATTTGACCACCATGCACTTGCTGATCTTCACATCCGTGAGCATACCGTCGCACCGTCCTTTCACAGTAACCGGCATTCCCTCGCTCAGGGCATCTATGTCCGCTTTCTGTTTAACAGCCTGGAGGCTGTCGATCGTGCAGGTTACACCCATCATCGGATCCACCAGGGTAAGGGTAACATTCCCGTTTTCATCCTTCTCCTTGGATACCAGGGTTGATTTGATGAGAACTGTTTTTCCTCCGAATTTTTCAGTGGCCAAATTTTCGTTGGCATTAAAAACCGAGAAAAGTGAATCGGCAGAAATCTCAAAGTCGGGTTTCATTTTTTCGATAGGTTTTTCCTTTCGTAAAAAACCGTACCAATAAGCAAATCCCCCGGCCACTACTCCCACCAGAACAATGAAACCGGCCAGGAGCCACAATTTCTTTTTCATGATGGTTTATTTTTTTGGCGTAAAAACCACATAATTCATCTGAACAGAAATTTTCACCGTTTCAGCGATATTCTGCCTTACCACACTGGGGATTTTAATCCCATAATCCTCAGGTATGACAGAAAAAACCGACTCCCCAAGAATTTTATCCTTCCCGACGGTAAGGTCACCCGGAGCCTCGATTTCTTTTGTAATCCCATGTAAGGTTAGTTTTCCGGCAACTTTAACCCGATATTTTCCGGGTTTTGTAAAATCGATCGACTTCAATTCGGCAATCTTCCCTTCGAAAGATGATTTAGGAAATTTTTCGGATTCAATGTAATTTTCATTGAAATGCTCCTGCATCAGAGGTTTGGCAAACTGAAACGACCGGTTAAGGACGGAAAAAATAATATCACCTGTTGATACATCCAGGAAACTCGTCACCTGGTCATTCACTGCCTTGATATCCTCAACCGACGTATGGGAAAAAAAATCGATGTGACCGGTTTTGGTAAAGTACCTGTTTTGGGCTGATACCGACATCGAAACCATGAGGCCAACAACCAACCAGACAACCTTTTTGTTCATCACTTCTTTTTTGAGTCTAACATAAAAATCCTTGAAATGTTGAATCCGAGATGAATATCCCCCTTCAGCCAGGATCCGGTGGTTTTACCAAGGAAACCGCCTTCGCGCATTCCCTGAGCATTGGTGAGGACAATTTGGAACACATGACCGCCGGTTTCAATATCGAATCCAAAAGAGAGTGGATTATAATATTTGGTGGTGGTACGCTGGGGTATCGGTCGCAAGACGTAATAATATTCACAATTGACTGCCAATCGGTTAGCCACTTTATAACGTCCGGCCACCCCCATGGCGAACAGATCATTCTGGTCCATGACTGTTTCCACCAGATTCCGGTGAACAAGCGTCGGCATCAGTTGAAGGGTGACTTTCGAAAATTTCCGTGCAATCAGCAGCTGCTGGATAAAGCTTAACCTGGAGCTGAAATAATTTGTCCGGCTTGGGTCACTCCATTTCAGCCCGATGGTTTCAATGCTCGACAGGTAGCTTATTGTTAACGGAAAGGCTCCCTTACCGGTCTGTTGATTGGCAATATTATAACGGGCAAATGCATCAATCGTTTTTTCGAATGTTCCTCGACCGACTCCAACCATCAGGCGGTTAAAGAGACCGTATTCCAAACTTAAATGAATGTTTGACTGATCGAGTCCGAAGAACTCGTACGCCCCTGAATTCACACGTCCAAAGCGGTGGGAAATCCTGAAGTCCAACTCACCCTTTCTAAGTTGTTTGACTGAATGGCCGTCCGCTACGCGGGTAGCCTTAAACAGGGCCTCCACCGGTACCCGACCCTCGGTAGATGATTCGGCCAGAAGGTCGTTGAGGTTTTGGGATTTGAGGGTGGCTCCTGTGGTGAGGAAGAGGAGGAGGAGTATGTAGGTTGTTGGTTTCATGAAGAGGTTAGAGGTTAGAGGTGAAACTTTGTTCAAAGCGAAGTGTTCCCGCATTCGCGGGAATGACAGAAAAGGAAGTTATGGGGAGGAAGGTCATAAGGGGGTTAGTTGTTGGGAGCGCCTTTGTCGATCCAGATCTTGATTTTGGTGATGGAGCAGGTGTCAAGTTTGGCACCATCCTTAGGCATCCAAGCATGTTGAGGATCATGAATGATTGAAAGATAGAACAGTCCTTCAACAACTGCCTGTTTCAAGGAGGTAAAATCCTCGAGGTTCATATTTCCGCCCAATGCAGCATTGTCCTTAACGCTGTGGCAGCCATAGCAGTTGGTTTGCAGGATCGGTTGAACGGATGTTGAAAAGGTGATCCCGGTGGTATCACAGCCCTTTTCAATTTTAGGATAGAGTTCCTCTTCATTGTCGTAATAACAACCGGCGACGAAACCGGTGATGAGGGCACATAACAGGACTTTTTTCATTTCACGCCTCCTTCGTTGGTCAGGTTGAGGTTGGGTTCACTCAGGCATTTGATATCCTTGGCCCCCTGCTCAATCCAGATCCGTATCAGAATCCGGTCGGACTCGGCAAGGGCGTGAGTTGGTGGCATCGGCTCCATCATACTGGAAGTAATCGCCTGATAAATTCTGCTTTGCGCCGGTGAACCGGCGGTAATTCCTCTTTTTATACCCTCATAATTGGTAAGGTCCATCTCTTCACCTTGTCCGGAATGACAGTTCTTAGTGGTGCAGGCGTTGGTAAAAATATGCTGGATGTCCCGTTCAAAGCAGAGTGTGTCAAACCGGGCCAGGTTCAGGGTTTCGTGGGTGCACGACGGGATAATTCCAGTCATTGTTACAGCCAGTATAACAATGAAAAGCCCGCCAATGATGGCTCTCTTCATATTTTTGTAAATTTGGCTTAAATTTAAAAACTTAAACTGATATCTAACAATTCATGACCCGTTAAACACCCTTGCAAACCATGAAAACCCACCTTAAAAATTTTCATTATTTCTTTTTTTGCTCTCTCCTGCTTTTACCTTTTACACAATGTAAAAATCCTGATCATGAGGGGTGGAAACCGCAGTCCGGACCGCTGAAAACCCAATGGTCGGCCGATGTGGCACCCGGAAAAACCTGGACCGGATACCCACGTCCGCAAATGCAGCGAAAGAACTGGGAGAATCTTAACGGATTGTGGGATTATGCCATCACCGACAGTGCCGCCGGGATTCCGGTGAGCTGGGATGGAAAGATCCTGGTACCGTATCCGGTCGAATCAGCTCTATCGGGAGTCATGAAACGGGTTTCCGCACAGGACAAGATTTGGTATCAGCGGACACTCGATGTCCCGGCTCATCTTAGGAGCAAAAGAATACTGCTGAATTTTGAAGCCATCGATTGGGAGGCGCGCATTTTCATCGATGGAGAAGAAGTAGGCATGCACCGGGGCGGTTATGACCCGTTCACGGTTGATATCACGTCGCATGTGAAACCCGGCATCAAGCATAAACTGACTATTTCCGCCTGGGATCCCACTACCGAAGGGTGTCAGCCGGTAGGCAAGCAGTTCACCAAACAGGGTGGCATCTGGTATACCCCCTCTTCGGGTATCTGGCAAACGGTTTGGCTTGAAAAAGTACCGGAAACATACATCACTGATTATCAAATCACTCCGGATATTGATAAGCAACAAATACAAATAAAGGTTACCGGCGAGGAGTTTTTTGGAAATGACCGTATTGAGGTAAAAATATTTGACAAGCAAAAACAGGTCGGGATCGACGATGGGGACCCGGATGAACTTATCACGGTAAAATTGGACGGGATGCATCTCTGGACCCCGGAAGACCCTTATCTGTATGATTTGCAAATCCGGATCGTCAGGAAATCTTCGACTGTGGATATGGTCAAGGGTTATTTTGGTATGCGAAAGATTTCCATTGGGAAAGATGAGAAAGGGATTACGCGGATATTGCTGAACAATAAGTTTGTTTTTCAGAATGGCCCGCTTGACCAGGGTTTCTGGCCCGACGGTTTGTATACAGCCCCCACCGAGGAAGCCATGAAGGCTGATCTGGATTCCCTCAAAGTCATGGGTTTCAACATGCTGCGAAAGCATGTCAAAGTCGAACCCAGGAGGTTCTACTACTATACCGACCATATGGGCTTCCTGGTTTGGCAGGATATGCCCAGTATGTATTATGAAATTCCGGTAACCACCGACTCTCTTGCCATTGCCAAGAAAGCCCAGGCAAATTTTGAAATGGAGCTGACCGAGCTGATCAAGGATCATTTCAATCCACCGTCGATCGTCATGTGGGTACCTTTCAATGAAGGCTGGGGGCAATATCATACCGAGAAAATCACGGACCTGGTGCGGTCGCTCGACGGTTCAAGATTGGTCAACAATCCCAGCGGCTGGACTGATAAAGGCGTTGGCGACGTGAATGATATCCATAATTATCCTGATCCCAAAGCGCCTCCGGTGGAAGCGAATAGGGCCATCGTGCTGGGTGAGTTCGGAGGATTGGGATTATATGTTGAGGGGCATGTTTGGCAGAAAGAAAACTGGGGATATGAGAAAATGCAGAACACCGATGCCCTGTTGCAGAAATATGAAAATTTTTATCAGGAACTGGCCAGGCTCAGGGATATTGAGGGATTGAGTGCTTGCGTTTATACACAGACTACCGACGTTGAAACTGAGACCAACGGGCTGATGACTTATGACCGTTACAGGGTAAAAATGGGAATCACCAACGTGGCCAAAGCACATGCCGGCAAATTACCTCCCCGTTTGAAATCCGGAATTCTTGAGTTTACCGATTCGTTTAAGGCTGAGCTGTTCAGCACAGCACCAGGAACTGAAATCCATTATACTACGGATGGATCGGCTCCGTCGAAAGATTCCCCCATTTTCACTACGCCACTGAACATCACGACAAATACTGTCCTGCGCGCCAAATCCTTCTGGCCAGACGGGGACACCAGCAGGACTGCCGGTTTTAACATCAAAAAGGTAATCGCGGCTCCCGCTGAGGCAGTGACCGGAGGCAAACCCGGGATTAAGGTTGCTTTTTACAGCGGCAACTGGGATAAACTGCCCGATTTTGATAAGCTGACTCCGGATAGAAAAGGCATGGTTCCAAAGATGGACCTGGGCTTTGCCAACACCGGCAAGCTTTTCGGTCTCGTATTCGACGGATATCTGGATGTTCCGGAAACGGGAGTCTATCAAATCTATTTATCATCAGATGACGGAGCCCGTATCTATCTGGATAACAAGACACTGATCGACTACGACGGAATCCATGGCGGTGGAGAAATGCAGGCATCGGCCGCCCTTGCGAAAGGGCTGCATCCGATCCGCCTGATCTATTTTCAACGTCAGGGCGGATTGGGACTAAAAGTAAGCTGGGAAGGCATGGGGATGGTGAAGAGGGAGATAACAGCGTACAGAGTTAGGTAAGAAGTCCTAAAGATGCTACCGTCACTTCTCATTGGTCAAATAAACTGCTTCACTTCGGATTGGGCTTCTGAGAATTGCGAGATTAGCAGTAGGAAAGAGTTCATTAAGGACCCATATTAAGAGTATTTGTAAAAGAATTGACAAAAAAATTTGTTAAACAAGTTTATAATTGCTCGGGCTGACTACTTTTGATTTCAGGAATTATGCGGTTTTTAAAATATATGGTCATCTGGCTACTGATGCTCTTTACGTGTCAGTCATTCATTTATGGACAGAACCGTATTGACAGCCTGAGGTTTGTCCTCGCAACAAAAACAATACCGGACAGTGTTTATGTCAGGGTCAGCATCGAACTCTGCAAAACCGTTGTAAACACTGATAATGAATACCTTCTCCCTGAATTTGCCAGGAAAGGGCTGGAAGCCGATACCTTGAACCGGGACATTCAGTCAAAGTCCATCTTGCATGAATATCTGGGAAACTATTACTGGCAGGTTGGCAAACTCAGCGAAGCCGCCGATCAATTCAACCGCATGCGTTTGATCGGTGAATTAAGTGCCGATGCTCATATTGCAGCCACCAGCTATAATGGGCTCGGAACTGTTTACTATTTGATGGACGAAAACGATCGGGCCTTGCAATATTACCGGGAAGGACTAAAGCTATCAGGAACTGACTCCTTGCTCAAGGCCAGAATATACAATAATATCGCGAACACCTTTGCTGAAAAGAATGAATTGGATTCAGTGCTTTCCTATTATAATCAATCAATCGCATATCATATTGCACACCAGAACTACCGGTTTCTGGCCACCACCTATGGCAATATCGCCTTAGCTTATGACAAGATGATTAACAGCCTGGAAGTCAGGAAGAACATGGACCTCGCTCTGGAGGCTGCAATAAAATCCAAAGATCCTTACCAGATCATTTCGGTTTACCAGGTCATGGGAGATTTAGCTTACGGGAGACATCCTGATCTCGCAATTAAGTGCTATAATGAAGCTCTTGACCTGGCCAGGAAATCTAAAAGTTATGATCAGATCAGAAGAAGTCTTGATGGCCTGTCAACGCTGATTGAAAACACCGGAAACTATAAGGCAGCAGTTACTTACCTGAAGGAAATCAAAAGCCTGGGTGACTCCCTGGACCTTGAGCACAGGAAGTTACTGATGCGCCAAATAGAGTCGGATCATAAAAGTGCCCTGATTGTAGAAGCAAAACTTAAACAGGAAAGGCAGGATGAATTAAATGCTGTCAAAGCGGAAAGTCGGCAAGAAATCCTGATCATTGTGTTATGCGGTGGTTTCGTTGTCGCTTTATTTCTCCTTCTTTGGCGCATGCAGGCATACCGGTTGAGAATGAAAGTCGCCAGGACCAAAGAAAAATTCTTTTCCATGATCGCCCATGATATCCGGAATCCATTCAGCGGCATCCTTGGATTATCCGCTGTGTTAGCGGAAAAGGCCGAAAAAAGTGAAGACCTGGTGCAGAAAAAACAAATCCGCGCACTCGACCAGTCGTTGAACCAGGTATATGATTTACTGGAAAACCTTCTTCAATGGTCACAATCGGAAAGCGGGAAGATTGCTTTCAACCCCCAGTACCAGCTTCTCTCCCCGTTTGTTACCGAGGTAATCTGTTTGCTTGCAACCACGGCCAAACAAAAAGGCATCACCATTGAGAATCATATTCAAAGTGCTGTACCCGCGAGGTTCGACAGTAATATGCTGAAAACAGTACTCCGAAACCTGTTATCCAATGCAATGAAATTTTCCAAGGATAATTCTTCCATTTTTATTTCGGCCGAAATCAGGGGAAAAGAGGTGGTTGTTAAAGTCAGGGATGAAGGGATCGGGATGGACCGGGATCAGATGCAGCGGGTCTTCGATTCCAATGAAGGTTTTTCAACCACCGGAACGCGGAACGAGGCCGGAACCGGGATTGGATTAAGTTTATGCAAAGACTTTATTACCAGGCACAAAGGAAAAATCTGGGCAGAAAGTACGCTGGGTAAAGGAACAACCGTCTGTTTCACCCTGCCAGATTAATATAGCCGGTTCAATATACCTTGTGGCTCCAAACCATAACACCTCCTGCCTTCATCTCGTTTTCGATCACTTTGCCGGGATTTTCCGGATCACCCAAACGGCAGGTTCCATCTTTTTCGGCATGCACCTCTATTTTTGAAACCACTCCCCCGGTCATGGTAGCGGATACAAGAAAAGCCCCCTCGGTACGCAGGTTTTTGAAAGATACCTTTTTCCATGAAGCCGGAATTGCAGGGAATACACGGATGATGCCGGTGTGTGACTGGATCAGCATTTCCTGAAGGCCGGATGCGAAAGCGAAATTTCCTTCGAGCGTGAAAGGGCGGTAAATGAACTTCGACTTCCCGCTTTTTGTCTGGTCACCGTTGACATGAAAACTATTAGGCAACGTGAAACAGGCAGCAAAATCCTTGAGGGCTCCGGCGGCTCTTTCCCCATCAAATGCCCTTGCATAAAGGTTTCCGGCCCAGCTGTATGAGTAACCGCACCACCAGTCGGGGCCGTATTTCTCGAGCGTTCTCAGGGTATTTGAAATGACCAGCTGCTGAGCCTTACCATCCGACCAATCAATGACCCCCAGCGGATGCCAGCCAACGAGGTGTGAAAAATGGCGGTGACTTTCCCTGTAAGGCTCACCGGGAGCGAAATTCAGCCCGGTCGAATCAGAAGCCAGTCCCGGCCATTCGTTCAATATCCGGGTCCATTTTGCAGCATCCTCCTGCTGGTTCAGTTCCAAAGCCAACTCCGCCGCCTTGCTGAACACAAAACGGATCATACCGATATCAAAATTGGTGGTCTGACTGAACCAGGCTTCCGGCGAATTATCATGAATCTCAGGGGACGAGCTGAGCGGCAGTTTACGCTGTCCGCCTGAGTCCCTTACGGAAAATCCGTCAAGAAACCGGGCGACTGAAGTCAAATATGGATAAGCCCTGTCCTCCAGAAACTTGCGATCCTGACTATACCGCCAGTGCAGGTAGAAATGCTGCGATAGCCAGGCTGAAACCGTTGGTCCGAACGAATACTGGATCCATCCTCCCATCGGCTCCCCCTGAAGGGTAGCCACGCCGGGCACATTGAGCCCTTCGACACAGAAATATGCCCTGGTATACTTTTCGGCAACAGGCTTGATTTCCCACAGCCAGTTCAGATATCCTTCTTCGAGATCCAGATGATTTGAGCTATAAGCCGGCCAGTAAGAAAGTTGGGTGTTAAGGTCGTTGTGAAAATCCCCTTTCCATGGGGGAAGTTTTCCATTGTCGGCGGTCCAGACCGCCTGGAGGGAAATCGGCGGGGCATCGGCCCGGGCAGCTGATCCGAATTTATACTGCTCCATATACCATTGTTTTTGCAATAGAGTATCAGGAACCGAGAGGTCCGACTTTGCCCAGAAGTCCCTCCACCACTTTTTGTGCCCGATCAAAGCTTTGGAATACCCGGGAGCGGATGCTGTCAAGGCTGAAGCATCCGGTTGCCCTTTCTGGTCGGACAATGACGAGGTCACCGACCAGGTGCCGGTAAGATTAGTCCCCATCTTTTTCCACTCAACCGAAACGACATAATAGAATCCGAGCGATCCTTCCTGCCGGTACACTAGTTTACCCGGCATTTCCGTCACCTTTCCCTGAACATAGCCCAGTCTTCTTAAATCCTGGCCACCAACAACATCGATATTACCAGCCGATTTTTCATCCTGATATACCGGAGGCACCAGTTTCAATGCAAACTCTTCCGGAATGCCGGTAAAATGGAAATAGCCTACCGGTTTAGTTGCGTGTACGAAAACCTGAAGTTTCACCCCATCGGGCCAATCGACATTTCCGGTGGCATCGGCCAGGTTAAGTTCCGTGTTGGCCTTACCGCCTGAACCGTTCCATGAAAATTCAAGAGCCGCACCGGGTATTTTTGTAGGGGTAACCGCGTTGTCGTAAGCACGATAATCAAATAATTCCTGCACCTTTCCATAATCCTTTTCGAGCCATTTCTGCATGACCCACTTGAAATTCCACTCCGGCAGACTGAGTTCAGGTACCGGCCGCAGATCCCATAGATCTGCACGGTCAAGGGAGAACCGGACCCGGTCACCCTTTTGCCATACCAGTGCCCCGAGCCAGCCATTGCCCAGCGGAAGTCCTTCATCCCAGGATTTGGCCAATTCGTGAAACTTCAGATTATTCACCCCGGCAGGCCCTGATGGAAAGGAGCAAGAGGAGGCGAAGAGAAGAGAGAGGGTGAGAAGGTTAAGAAACAGGCGTTTCATGGGTGGATGCTTTTTCAGATTATAATGCCATTTTTGTAAAGATATTGAAAAAACCATGCTGAGATGAAATCCCGAAAATTCTCGATTGCGGCGCGTTTGAAGAGCTTTAAACATGCCTCTCGCGGACTGGCGTTCCTATTCCGTGAGGAACATAATTCATGGATACATCTGGCCATTGCCGTGATATTGATTCCTGTTTGTATTCTCCTGCATTTGTCGCTCCAGGAATGGTGTTTGATTGTTTTATGTATCGGTATTGTATTCGCTTTGGAATTGATCAATTCGGCGATCGAAAGACTTGCAGATCAGGTATCACCAGGACATGATAAGAATATCGGAATCATAAAGGATATGGCGGCCGGTGCGGTTCTCATCGGTTCCATAGCAGCTGCCGCTACCGGACTGATAATCCTGTTGCCAAAATTCTTCCTGTTGATCCATCCGTAGAGACAGATAATAATCTGTCTCTACATGACGTTCAATGAAATTTCGTCACAAAACATCCAGCAGGGACTTCCTGCCCCGCCATGACCCGGCGGGCAGGTTTTTGGGCTGATCGCCTTGACCCGTAAATATCTGGCCTTAAAGGATTTTGACACTCCAAATACTTTCCGGACATCCGTGAATTTATCCCAGGCCTTGTCATTGACTATACGCCCCGCCGGTTCGAAAATCCTTCCGTTCACAGAGTATTCAAAGGTTACTTCGGTTGGCAGGAAAATCCAGCTTCCGGTGGAATTAAGGAAATCAGCCGAAATTCCCTGAAAATCCTTCACCTGTCCGAGATCAACATCGGCAATCATATCTTTCCCTTCCCAGCCCAGCCATTCACCGTTGGCAAAATCCGGCTCACCAGTGCGTCCATCCAGAAGAATGATCCGGTTTTTTGGTTCATATTTCGGACTCGGAGGGTTCTCGAAACGGATATTAAAATTGGCCTTGACAAAATTGCCTGTACGGATGAAGCTTTTAACCCCACGGGTATCGATGGCAACCGCTTTGATCAGAGCGGATTGCGTAAGCGAAAGCGGACCTGCATATTTCAGGGAATTTTGATCGGGGATAGTCCCATCGGTGGTATAATAAATCCGGTCGGAATCCGCATCACTGTTCAGGCTGACCCAGATCGAATCAAGGAATGCACCGGATTCAGGCTTGATGGACAATGAGGGCAACCGTTTGTGCAGGGCCACAAAGGACAGGGCCGGTGTGGAACGCGACTGGATGATCCTGATCCGGATTTTTGAAGCGGATACCGGTTCAAACCGGAGGAAACGCGAATAGCCTACCGTGGTAGCGCGGGTAACCTCGCGCCAGTGTTCCCCTTTCCATACTTCCAGCGAGAATTGCTCGATCCTTTGTCCATAACGTATATTTTCCCTGATCTCCAGACAATCAAATGTTTTTTCACCAGTCAGCTCGAATATCAGGCTCGGGGTCGATTGATCATTCTTCGGCATCCAGTAGGTATCCAGTCCACGGCTGAGGACATTCGAAGGTTTTGTTCCTGCCGCTGAAGACGAAGCCTCGACTTTTGCCCCGCCGGCCAGGTTCTCATTAAAGATGATATCCCTTACGGATTTAAACTCTTTCAGGATGGCCCGATCGTTTTCATGGATCAGGCCCCGCTTATCGGGAGGTACATTCAGCAGGAGCAAAGAATTTTGTCCGGCTGATGCGAACCAGATATCCAGAAGTTTTTCCGGGGTTTTCACCCGTTCATCCTCCGGGGAATGATAGAACCAGCCGGGCCGGATGGATACATCGACCTCGGAAGGGTACCAAATCAGGGCAGGTGCCTGGATAATCCTGCTGCGACTTCCCAAATCCTGCTGCATCATGTCACCCGCCGGAATAAACACCCCGTCGGTAGGGACTTGCTGTGACCCCGCTGCTACCATTTCCGTATTGCTCGACTGATAAGGCACCACCGACCATTCGGTTGGCCGCCCGTATCCTGATTCCGTTCCCACCCACCGGACATCCGGGCCCATCACGGCGATGGTTGCCCGGGGCTGGAGTTGGCGGATAGTGGAATAATAGCGCAGCCAGTCATATACCTGCCGCTTGCCGTTGGGTCCTTCGCCGCAGGCGCCATCGAACCACACCTCATCCACCGTTCCGTATCTGGTCAGCAATTCAGTCAGCTGATTCACAAAATAATCATTGTACTGATCGGTTCCGTAAGTCTGTTCATGCCGGTCCCATGGCGAAAGGTATACCCCGAACTTCATCCCGGATTCCTGGCAGGCTTTGGCAACAGCACCAACAACATCGCCTGTCCCACCCAGCCACGGGGAGGATTTGACACTGTGTTTGGTATAACCGGTCTGCCACAAGCAAAATCCATCATGGTGCTTGGCGGTTACAATGATCATTTTCATTCCGGCTTCCCTGGCTACACTGACCCACTGTTTTGCATCAAAAGCCGTGGGATTGAAAAGGGCAGGATCTTCAGTCCCCTCGCCCCATTCGCGGTTGGTAAAAGTATTCATCCCGAAATGCGCGAACATGGTGAACTCCAGTTCCTGCCAGACAACCTGCCGGCCTGAAGGCGCCACTCGCGAAGCTTTTTCAATGATCGATTCAGCGGATTCGCCCGGTTTGATGGCAACGAAATTCTTTTTCGGGAGTGATTCACGGCAGGAGGTCAATAAGATGGCCGCGAGAAGGAGGGGGAGGAGGTGTTTCATTTGCTAATGTGCTAATATGCTAATGGAAAAAGATTCAAGGGTACGAGGCTTTGGTATTGATCAAAAATAAGTAAAAGGTGATAGAAATATAAGGGTTCATTTATCTTTGGGAGGATCAAGAATTATTCACTATGAAAAATATTAACCGTTCGGTGTTGATGTTTTGCCTCGTTTTAACATTACCGTCCGGGATAAAATCCCAGGTAATAACGGCTGAAGCGATTGACAAACTTGTTGCCAATACCCTTCAGGCTTTCGAGGTTCCCGGTATTGCGGTGGGCATTGTTAAGGATGGGAAAATGGTGTTTGCCAAAGGTTATGGAGTGCGCTCGCTGGCAACTGGTAAACCGGTGGATGAACACACCCTGTTTGGGATTGCCTCCAATACAAAAGCTTTTACCGCCACCGCCCTGGGAATACTGGTTGATGAGGGTAAGCTGAAATGGGATGATAAGGTAGTTGATTACATCCCTGAATTCAGGTTATACAACCCTTATGTGACCCAGGATTTCACCATCCGCGATCTGCTCACCCACCGCAGCGGGATGGGGCTGGGAGCCGGGGATCTGATGATCTGGCCCGACGGAAGTGATTTTACCCGTTCGGATATCATCCATAATCTGCGCTATCTAAAGCAGGTTTCTCCGTTCAGGTCTAAATATGACTATGACAACAACCTGTATATCATTGCCGGAGAAGTCGTTGCGCGGGTATCAGGAATCCCGTGGGATCAATTCATTCAAAAAAGGATACTCATTCCCATGGAAATGAAAGAGAGCGCCCCTTCATTTGTCTTGCTCAAGGATACCTCCAACATCATTGCGGCGCATGCCATGGTAAACGGCAAGGTCCGGGTTATTGAACGGACCAAAGGACAACTCATGGATGCCGCAGGCGGAATCTATTCCAGCATTGATGATCTTGGAAAGTGGGTGATTATGCAGATGAATAAAGGAGCGTATGGTCCGGAGAATAAAATTCAGCTCATCAGTAAAAAGAACCAGAAAGAGCTTTGGACCCCCCAAACCTTAATGGGGGTTGGCACCGCCCCACCCTACAACTCGCACTTTGCGGCCTATGGTCTGGGTTTCCGGTTGTCGGACGTGAAAGGTTATCTCGAGATTTCACATACCGGCGGTCTGGCGGGCATGGTAACACAGATCATCATGTATCCGGAGCTGAGCCTGGGAATCATTGTGCTTACCAATCAGCAGGCCGGGTCTGCATTCACTGCCATCGCCAATCAGATAAAGGACAGTTATCTCGGGGTTACCGGCATGGATTGGGTTAAGATATTGCAGGAGAGAGTTAAGAAAGGTGAAGAAGAAGCGTTAAGGATAACAAAAGAGGTGTGGGGTGATATTGATAAGCAGCAGGCAGCAGGCACTGCCGGTAAAGTTGACCCGTCGCTTTATACCGGAACTTACCGCGATCCCTGGCTGGGTGAAATAACCATTGAACAGGCCGATGGCCGGCTTTGGTTCCGGGCCAGGCGATCGCCGGGACTGGCCGGTGAAATGTTGTTTTACAAGGGCCAGACTTTTGTTGTTAAATGGAACGACCGGAGTATGGATGCCGACGCATTTGTCCTGTTCCAGACCGGGTTCGACGGCAAGGCTTCCGGCATTAAAATGAAGGCCATTTCCCCGCTGACGGATTTCAGTTATGATTTTCAGGATTTGGAGTTTGAACGGGTGAAATAAAACTTGAAATCGGAGGTAATTAACCTCATGACAAAATCGCCAACCTCTGTGGTGGTTGCAGGATTATCACGGTTCAGGTCCCAGGTCAGGATTCTTTGCCGAATGGTTTCCCCGACAGCCATTTCCACGGCATCTGCTTCAGCCTGAAGGTGAAGTCCCATACGTAATAACATGGCAGCCGAAAGGATGGTTGCCAAAGGATTTGCCACATTCTTACCGGCTCCGTCAGGGTAGCTTCCGTGAATCGGTTCAAACAAGGGAACTTTATCGCCGATGGAAGCCGAAGGCAATAAACCGATCGATCCGCTGATCACACTGGCTTCATCAGAAAGGATATCCCCGAACAGGTTTTCCGTGAGAATCACATCAAACCTTCCGGGATTGATGATCAGCTGCATGGCTGCATTATCCACGAACATAAAATCAAGCTCAACCTCAGGATATTCAAGGGCCAGGCGCATGACCACCCTGCGCCAGAGCCGTGAGGTTTCCAAAACATTGGCCTTATCCACCAGGGTGACTTTCTTCCTGCGCAACCTGGCCATTTTAAAGGCAACCTGGGTGATCCGCTCAATTTCTTCCACCGAATATAGGCACGTATCCACCGCAAGAGTCCCGTTATTGCGCAACTCGCGGGGTTCGCCAAAGTACAGTCCCCCGGTCAGTTCGCGTACCACGAGCAGATCGGCTCCAAGGATCCGGTCCTCTTTCAAAGGACTGAAATCCATCAGCTCAGGGTACATCTTCACCGGACGGAGATTGGCATAGAGCCCCAATTTTTTCCGCATGGCCAGGAGCCCCTGTTCGGGCCTGACTTTGGCACCAGGATTATTATCATAGACCGGATCACCGATGGCCCCGAAAAGAATGGCATCAGCTTCGGTACAGATCCTGTGAGTTTCCTCCGGATAGGGGTCGAATCCCTGGCGCATGGCAGCACCGCCGATCAGTGCATAATGGTAAAAAAAACGATGTCCGAATCGTATCCCGACAGCATCCAGCACTTTAACGGCTTCGGCAATGATCTCGGGTCCGATGCCATCACCCGGTAAAAGTGCAATTTTATACTCCACGGTTTAATTATCTGGTTAATGAATGGGTTTCATATTCTGCGATCTGCGGTTTCATCCCTGCCAGAAAATCAACCACATCGCTTCCCGTCCGGAGGCACTGCTTGCGGAATGGATTGATAGCGAAAGGGATTTCGGAAAAGGCGGTAACTGCGAGGGTGGCCGGAATGAGAAGCTGGGACTCCATGTCGACCGTCCAGGTTCCATTTTGATTTGAGTGATAAGTTTCCATCAAAAATTGCAATTGCCCCAGACTCACTTCAAGCGGAAGGAGTCCGTTATTCAGGGCATTGGTACGGAATATGTCAGCAAACCCTGAGGAAATGATCACCCTGAAACCATACTGATATAACGCCCAGGCAGCATGCTCGCGCGATGAGCCGCAGCCGAAATTGGGACCCGTAAGCAAGATCTGCCCCCGGCCTTCCGGTTTGTTCAGGATAAACTCCGGATCGGGGGTTCCATCCGGACGATAGCGCCAGTCGTGGAAAAGGTTTTTACCAAATCCATCGGAACTGACCGATTTCAGGAATCGTGCAGGAATGATTCTATCCGTATCAATGTTGTCTGCTAACAGTGGGACAACGCGGGAGGAGATGAGGTTGAGAGGTTCAAAAGACATGTTAATGTGTTAATGTGCTAATAATTTCGTCCACCGATCTTCTCTTCCGCTTCACGCTTCACGATCTTCTTCTTCGCTTCCGATCATCGTCCTTGGGTCGGCCACCTTTCCGGTCACCGCAGCCGCTGCGGCGGTGAGGGGACTGGCCAGGAGTGTGCGGGCTCCGGGACCCTGACGGCCTTCGAAGTTACGGTTTGAGGTTGAAATGCAGTATTTGCCGGCAGGAACTTTATCGTCGTTCATGGCCAGGCAGGCAGAGCAGCCGGGCTCACGGAGTTCAAATCCGGCATCATTCAGGATCTTTTCAATCCCTTCATCCCGGGCTTGTTTTTCAACCTGTTTTGACCCGGGAACGATCCAAACGATTACCTCCGGATTTTTTTTACGGCCTTTCACCAGAGCTGAAAATTCTCTCAGGTCCGCGATGCGGCCATTGGTGCAGCTTCCCAGAAAAACATAATCTATCTTCTTGCCAAGCAGCCGATCACCTCCTGCTATCCCCATATATGCCAGGGCTTTGGGATCGGTTACCGGGATTATTCCGTCGACCGGTATCCCTTCGCCGGGATTGGTGCCCCAGGTTATCATAGGAGGAATATCCGAAGCATTGAATTGTTCTTCCCGGTCAAATTCAGCTCCCTCATCCGAATAAAGCGTCCGCCAATGGGATAGTGCCCGTTCCCAGTCATTGCCTGACGGTGAGAATTCCCTTCCTTTCAGATAATCAGCGGTAGTCTCATCCGGAGCAATCAGCCCACCGCGGGCACCCATCTCGATGGCCATATTGCAAACCGTCATCCGGCTTTCCATGGATAAGCCACGGATAGCCTCTCCCGAAAATTCAATAAAATATCCGGTCCCGGCTCCGGTACCCAGTCGGGCTATGATATACAGAATCAGGTCTTTGGAGGTGACCCCGGCAGTCAGCTGACCGTTCACGGTGATCCGGAGGGTTTTTGGACGCCTTTGCAGCAGGCACTGGCTGGCCATCACCATCTCCACCTCGCTGGTTCCGATACCAAACGCTATGGCACCGAAGGCACCGTGAGTTGACGTATGGCTGTCGCCGCAAACGATGGTCATACCGGGCCGGGTGAGTCCAAGCTCAGGTCCTATAACATGCACGATACCGTTGCGCGGGTGGGTCATGCCGTAAAGCGTGATTCCATATTTTTCGCAATTTTCCTGCAAACGGGATACCTGAAGGGAAGATTCCGGACCCATCACCTGATTAGCCTGTCCGATGGTCGGTATATTATGGTCCATGGTAGCCACCGCCTGATCCGGCCTGAAAAAGGGTAACCCTCGCTTTTCGAGTCCTGCAAAGGCTTGTGGACTGGTCACTTCATGCAGGTAATGCCTGTCGATATAAAACACCGAGGAACCATCTTCAAGAACAGCTACTTCGTGCTGGTCCCAAATCTTGTCGAACAATGTTTTACTCCTCATAACTGCCGGTCATTTTATTCAGGGCATCGATCAGGGCTTTCACCGAAGCGGTTACGATATCGGTATCGGCGGAAAAACCATAAAACATACGGTTCCGTCCTTTAACCCGCACATGAACCTTGCCAACATCATCGCTTCCGCGGGTAATAGCCTGGATAAGAAATTCATCCAGTTCAAATGGTTCATCGATCACTTTGGCCACCGCCTTGAATGCCGCATCAAAAGCCCCGTTACCCTCGGCAGTGGCAGCCATTTCCACACCGTTGACCATCAGGTGAACGGTTGCCATCGGGGTGGTCGACATACCGGCCAAAACCTGCAGTAGTTTCAGCGACACATAGGTACCGGAGGTCTGATCCTTTCCAACGAGCAACAGCAAATCGGAATCGGAAATTTGCTTGGCCTTGTCGGCCATCTCCAGGAAGCGGGTGTAAACTTCATCCAGAGTACCATTCGTGTAACGGTAACCGATCCTGTCGAGGTGATGTTTCAGGGCGGCACGGCCTGAGCGGGCGGTAAGGACGATGCTGGATTCATCGACACCCACGGAAGCGGGGTCGATAATCTCATAATTCTCGCGGTTCTTAAGGACCCCATCCTGATGGATGCCGGAGGAATGGGCAAATGCGTTGCGGCCGACAATGGCTTTATTTGGCTGGACCGGCATATTCATGAGTGAAGAAACCATCCGGCTCGTTTGCATGATCAGCGGTGAATTTATGGTGGTAATCACCGGAAAATCCTTCCGTGTACGCACCGACATCACCACCTCTTCAAGCGAGGTATTGCCGGCACGCTCACCGATTCCGTTGATGGTCACCTCAACCTGCCGGGCACCGTTCATTATACCTGCCAATGAATTAGCCGTTGCCATTCCCAGATCGTTATGGCAATGAGTGGACAGGATCGCCTTATGGATATTCGGGACATGTTCAATGAGATACTTGATTTTTGCCCCATACTCATATGGCATGCAGTAACCGGTGGTATCCGGAATATTGACCACCGTTGCACCGGCTTTGATCACCGCTTCCACCACCCGGGCGAGGTATTCGTTATCGGTCCGGCCGGCATCCTCGGCAAAAAACTCAACATCCTCAACAAACCGCCTGGCATATTTAACGGCATGGATAGCCCGCTCAATAATCTCTTCCTGGTTGGATTTCAACTTGAGCTGGATATGATAGGGGGAGGTCCCGATGCCCGTATGGATACGGGCACGCCTGGCACCTTTCAACGCTGCGGCGGCAACTTCAATGTCTTTTTCGACCGCCCTGGACAACCCGCAAACGATCGGCTCGCGAACTGCTTGGGCGATCTGAACAACAGCTTCGAAATCCCCCGGGCTTGATACCGGAAATCCGGCCTCTATCACATCTACCCCAAGAGCCTCAAGCGCCAGAGCCACTTCGATTTTCTCAACCGTATTCAACTGGCATCCGGGCACCTGCTCACCAT
>JBAZTE010000008.1:0-220772 GCA_041662065.1 Bacteroidales bacterium
GTACAGGATTCTACTTGTGGAATCTTGATCGAAGATCGTCTGGGTGCACTTCCTGCAACAGCTTACGGACGCGGTGCCGGCGTGACCAATATTATTGGTATGCTGGACAAGAGCGGTGTTGATATGAAAATCATCCCGATTTGCTGCTATCAGCCGACCAAGAGTTCAACAGGTAACATAGTTACCCCGATTGAAATGACCTGGGATGCATATAAAGCAAATTGTTTTGGTGCATCAAGTGCTAAGAGCTATGGATCGATGCTTATAAAAGTTACCACTCCGATGACTGTTACTGACGGTTATTACGGTAGGACTACCTGGCCTTATGACGCTTCCAATATTTATAATGAAACAGATATGGAAGTTCATAACGCTATGGGTGGTTACGAATGGGGCTTTATCCAGAGCATTTTCAACAGCCCATTGGTTGGCAAAGCCTTCCTAGCGGTTCCGGCTTACTATCAGGGTATCCGCACTAACGTTAACTGGGGTTCGATTTATGGCTTGTTTACTCCGCGCGATACCAACGATATTATTAGGGTTACTGCTCCAATTCTTACAGCTAATCCAAATCCTGCCCTTATCGGTGGTGTTGTTGTGGGTTTATGTGGTACCACAACCATTAAGTTGTATAACGAAGGTGTTGGTGATTTGAACATTACTGCTCTTTATCTTGATGATGCTGCTGCAACTGACGGATTTAACCTGATCAACCCCCGGACTGTTCCATTTACAATAGGTTCATGGACCAACCAGGCAATCACCGTTAATTTCTGCCCGACTGTTGCCGGTAATAAATCGACCAACCTTATCGTTGAATACGGTGTTGGAAAAACTTTGGTTGTTCCGATCAATGGAACCACCATGTTGATCTACAACTTACCGTTCTTCCAAGATTTCGAAGCTGGTCAACCAGCCGCATGGAATAGTAATAATATGCTCTTTGGCAACCCGGGTAACGGTCTTGCCACTGGTTCCAGTAAAGATTATTACTATGGATGGAGCTGGGTTTCTCCTACCAGCGCCAGGCCAATTTGGCTGATCACCCCAGGTATCAACCTGACCGGTGTAGCCAATCCTACCCTGACGTTCCGCTACGGAACCTATTTCAGTTCTTATTTCCGTGTTGATGTATCAACCGACTATTCGAACTGGACTACCGTAAGAGATTGGGGTTACCATACTTTGGGAAATGGTGTGGGAGCTATTTATACGGTGGACCTGACCGCTTATGCAGGCAGTACCGTTTATATCCGCTTCTACTCAAGCAGCGCCAACTACTTTGGTATTGACGATGTCAGAGTTGCTGCCCCGATTACCAGCCCGATTATTTCGGTTACTCCTGCAACCGGTGATGTTGGTGGTGTTCAGCTGGGAAGTACCGGAACTCTTGCATTCAATGTTAAAAACATTGGTGTGAGTATTCTGAAAGTTAAGAGTGTAACCGTATCTGGAACAGGCTTTACCCTGACCGATACCAACACTTATCCTGTTGAAGTAACTGACGGTCCGGGAACATGGGCTTATACCGTTGGAAATACTGCATCATCAGTTGATTTCTCGGTTAATTTCACCCCGACCGATATCGGAGTTAGAACCGGTATGTTAACTATTGTTTACGGTTTGTACAGCGATCAGATTCTTACCATTCCTCTTACGGGTGAAGGGTTGAGCTGCTATACCGCTGCTGTTGCCGTTAAAGGACAGAACTATGCTCCAAGTCAGAACACCTGGTTCAAGTACACCGCAGATAAATTCTCGATTGTACAGGTAACCAGTTGTGATGCACATCAGGATCTCGTAACCAACGAATATGCATGGGATACTTACCTCTACATTTATGCTGATTGCGCTGGTACCCTGTTGGGATCAAATGATGACATGGAAGGTGCCTGCGTATACAACCGCGCATCTTCAAGCGTACAGGTTACGGTTAATGCCGGTGAAACCATCTACATTTTCTGGCCACTCGCATTCCCGACCGCTCTGTATGCTTATGACGGATTCTATTTCAATATCAATGTCAGCTATCCTATCGATGGTGACGTTTGCGAAAATGCTATCCCACTGACCCTGCCGGTTGTTAATCACTTCGGAACCACCGTTGGTTTTGCTGATGATTACAACATCTCACCTTGTTCACCATTCTCGAACTACATGGATGGTAACGACAAAGTGTACACCATCACAACCACTGAAGAAGGTTACCTGAACGGTACTTTGCTTGGCGCTTATGGTTCGATCCACGTACTGGATGTTTGCCCGAAAGAAGAACTCGAGAAGTTCCATTGCAAGGCATTTACCGGTGGACCGACTGGTGGAGCTGGATTCCGCAAGAAAATCCCGGCTGGTACTTACTTTGTCATTATCTCAACCTGGGCTCCGCCGCAGACTGTTGATTATTTACTGAACATGAGCTGGGAAACCGGTTCAGCAGTTGACAACAGCGACCTGATGACTTCAATGAACGTATATCCGAACCCGACTAACGGTAAGTTTACGGTCAGCATTAGTAATGCAGAAGCTACAGACATGATTCTTGAACTGGTTAACATTTCAGGACAGGTAGTGTATCGTAACGAAGTAAAAGCTGCTTACAGCTACAATGAAGACATTGATGCTTCCACATTTGCAAAAGGTGTTTATTACCTGAAAGTAAATAGTGATAAAGGCGTTAAGGTTGAAAAGGTAGTGGTACAATAGCGTACTGTCTTAGAGTTATCAACTTCTGAAAGAGTTGACAACGCTAACAAAAGGAAGCCCTGGAGAAATCCGGGGCTTTTTTTATGACATTTATTCCGGCGCAACCGAAGAGTAAAGCTGCAATCGAATTAGTGCTGGAACTTATAGTTTTAAATTGATACAAGACTTGTAATTCGCTCGACAGGGGACCAGGGAATATTCCGACTCAACTCAAACGGTTCAGGTCTTCATTTCGCCTTAAACCGCGATGTAGGGTCGATATCGAAGCCTTCAGAATGCTTACCAGCGTGACGGGGTCCCCGCCTTCGCGGGGATGACAATACTGCCGATGTTGCGTTCTGAGAACGGGTGAAGATCGACGCTTAAAGCATTTTTATTAAAAAGAAAAAGCCCCGGATTTCTCCGGGGCTTTTCAGTGATATAATGGAAAGATTTAGGTTAGACGGGTTTATTGAACCATTACTTTCTGTACTCTGACTTCTTTTCCGTTATTAACCGAAAGAATTAGTTAGCTATATGGTGAATAGTAACAAATATAATTGAATTCCGATTCATTATTATGGATTGCAGGCATTAACATTTTTTAACTAAAATCAACGGATGCGCTTGATTCGCTGGGTTACTTTTGCTTAAAACCCAAGTGCTCATGGTTGAAATGTTGCAAGCTTGTCAAACCTGCCTCGAAGCTCCCGGATCCATTTTCAAAGATCTGCCTCAGGAGGAGAAGGATTCCTTGACCAGATCCCACACCTCACGGTTTTTCAGGAAGGGGGAACTTGTTTATTGTGAGGGAGATAAGCCAACTGGAGTATTGTGTTTGGCCAAAGGTAAGGTCAAGATTTTTAAGGAAGGCATTGCGGGCCGTGAACAAATTATCCGTTTGGCCAAGCCTGTTGGTTTTATCGGTTACCGGGCTTTCTTTGCTGAGGAGAATTACCGTGCCTCCGCTATGGCACTGGAAGATTCTGTTGTCTGTTTTTTTACCCGTGAAGAGGTTCTTCACACGGTTAAAAATCGTCCCGAGCTGATGCTGAAAATACTGAAAACCCTGGCCAATGAATTGGGCGTCTCGCACTCTCGCACGGTCAATCTCACCCAAAAGCATATCAGGGGACGTCTGGCTGAATCATTGCTTTTCCTGGTCAATACATACGGGTTTGAAGAGGATGGAAAGACGATCAAGGCCTATCTTTCACGAGATGACCTCGCCAGTTTGTCGAATATGACTGCCTCCAATGCCATACGGACGCTCACGCAATTTTGCGAGGAGGATATCATTACAACCGAGGGTCGGCGTTTAATGATCAACAACCGCTTGAAGCTTGAACACATCAGCGAGATCGGTTAGGATCAGTCGAACTGATAAATCCGTTTGACACGTGGGGAGATCGAGGTTAACACCTCATATGGAATGGTATGCAGGATTTCCGCCATCTGGCTGACCGGATTGAGCGGACCGAAAACAACGACTTCATCCCCTTCCTTACCTTCAGTCCCGTTCAGGTCGATCATGGTCATATCCATGCAAATATTCCCGATAGTGGGTACAGGCTGACCGTTAAGCAACAGCTGGTAATTGCCGTTTCCAAGCCTCCTGTCTATTCCATCGGCATACCCGATGGGTATAATCCCGATACGGGTGAGACGGTCGACCCTGGCTTTCCTTCCGTATCCAACCGTATCTCCTGCCGGAATATCGTGAGTTTGGGAGATGATGGTTTTAAGCGTTGTAATCGGTTTCAGATTAAGCATTCCGGTGTTACCAAAGCCGTAAAGACCAATACCCAGCCTGACCATATCGAAACGTGCCGAGGGGAATCGTTCAATTCCGGATGAGTTCAAAATGTGACGCAGGAAAGGATAGCCGCATTTCTCAGAGAGGATGCTGCAGGATGAGGTGAACCGGTTGATCTGAAGTTCGGTAAATTCATCGTTTTGAGGGTCTTCGCTGGCGGACAGATGGCTGAAAACGCTTTTAAGGTACACTTCGGGATGATCCGTCAGGAAACCGGCGATCAATCTGGTCTCCCCGCTGCTAAATCCCAGGCGGTGCATGCCGGTATCCAATTTTAAATGAATCGGGTAATGATCCAGGCCAAGAATGCGCAAAGCCTTGCAAAAGATCCTAAGACCGGTCCAGTGATAGATTTCAGGTTCGAGGTGATGGTCGATGAGCAGGTCGGATTGCTGGAAATCAGGGTTCATCACCATTACGGGTATTCTTATTCCGGCGCGGCGTATTTCGATGCCTTCATCGGCAAAGGCAACTCCCAGGAAGTCCACCCGTTCATTAGCCAGGAATTTGGCCATTTCAATCCCTCCGCTGCCATAGGAGAATGCTTTTACCATAGTCATGATACGAACTCCCGGACCCACTATTTTCCGGTACTGCTCAAGATTGAATCTTACGTCGTTCATCCTGATTTCCAGTTTAGTAGCGTGAACCCTTTCTTCCAGCACCCTGCTGATCCTTTCGAAGGTAAAAGAGCGGGCACCCTTGAGTAGGATGGCTTCTTCCTGAAAATCATCCGTGACCATTTGGTTCAGGAATTCATCGGTGGAAGTGTAAGTTTTAATGGCTTGGGTAAACAGTTGCCGGTTCCTGGAAATTGCCGGACCGATACCGATCAGCCGGTGTATGTCGCGCGGTTCCAGTAATTTACTGATTTCCGAATACAAATTCGTTTCGGATTGACCGGTCTGAAGGATATCAGACAGAATAACCGTTTTCTTCAGCTGATGGGTTTGCTGGAATAAAAGATCGAGTGCTATTCTAAGGGAATGGATATCAGAATTGTAATAATCATTGATCAGAGTACATTGGTTGATGCCGGCTTTCTGCTCGAGCCTCATGTGAATGGGTTCCAGTTTTAACACCAGCGATTGAAGCCGGGCTTCATCAAAGCCGATAGTCAGCATAAAAAGCCAGATATGGATCAGGTTTTCAATAGAAGCAGGATCGGTAAAGGGAAGGGTAAGATTTACCTCATGGGAGCGGAATATTCCGGTAAGATTGCAAACGGATCCTTTGGTTAACTCTTTTGTTATCAGGAGGTCGGCCGGTTTGCTTCTCGACCAGGAGTGGATTTCAGCAGGGTAGGATGCAGCCGTAAGTTCCAGGTGGATCAGTACATGGTCGCGACAGCAGAAGATTTTCCTGCAGTTTTTGAAGAGAATCAGTTTTTCCCGTGCTTTTGCCGAAAGTGTTGCAAAATTCTCCTGGTGTGCGTCCCCGATATTGGAAATTATCCCGATATCAGGATCCAGGATTTTTTGCAAACTATTCATTTCGCCGGGTATTGAGATCCCGGCTTCCATGATCGCAAAATCTTCATCACCGGTTATATTTACTACTGACAAGGATACGCCAAGTTGTGAATTATAGGATTTCGGACTTTTTATCACCCTAAACCCGGACTCCAGCAGCTGCGACAGCCATTCCTTGATAATCGTCTTTCCGTTGCTTCCGGTTATGGCGATTAGCTGGCCTTTCAGTTTTGTGCGGTGCCAGGCGGCCAGATTCTGCAAAGCCGAGAGGGTGTTTTGAGCTACCAAAAATGTTGAACCGGTGAAGGTATCAATGGATTCGGGTAGTTTTCCGACAAGGAATGAGCGTATTCCGGATTGGTAAGCTTCGGCCAGGAAACGGTGTCCATCGTGACTGGGACCGTTCAGCGCAACAAACAGACTCTCGTTGCTCAAGTCGATTTTTCGGGTATCGGTGCATATCCGGCTGATAAAATGTCCGGCATCACCATGGAGCCGGCAACCGGTAATTTTAGCAACATCGGCTATGCAGTACCTCGTCATTTGAGGAATCTTCTTCTCACCACGTTAAGGAAATCATTGGCAACCGAATTGTTCTTGTCCCATTCAAAACGGTCGGTCATATATTTATTTGCTGCTTCCCATGATCCCAGGCTGTTCAACAGGGTGACCGTGTTTTTAAATCCTTCGGGATCATTACCGAATAATTCCCGGATAAACAGGAACCGTTCATTGATGGTAATAGCCGACCAAATATCTGCAACAGGGATATCAGCGATGGTAGAGGCGATATCGTGACCCGGTTTTTGTTTGCCGAGAGCGGCATTCAGGCTTGCATCATGCTGAAAAAGGCTGCTTTCGGTTATGGGTTCTCGGGCCGGTTGCTGTTTCGGTTTAGGCATGGGGGCCTGGTAGGGGAGATTAAAAAACTCCGGCTCCCTTGCAGGTTTTTGTTGAGGAGACCAGGCAGGATCCGGTACGAACTCCGGGACGGGTTTTGTTACGGGAACAGGTTCTGGTTCAGGCACAAGCTCGGGCTCAGGTTCGGGTTCGGGTTCTTCGTCAGGATCAGGTTCCGGTTCCGTTTCCGGTTCGGTTTCCGGGACGATCTCGGGAATATACTCAGGTTCTGGCTCAGGTTCTGGTTCAGGTTCAGGTTCTGGTTCCGGCTCGGGTTCGGGTTCGGGTTCCATTGTGGGGATATCTGCGGAGGCAAATTCCCAGGCAGGTTCGCCTTCGGTCACCGGCAGGGTTTCCGGCAGAGGCTGAGTTATTGGTCCGGCAGCTATCCCTGTTTCAGGAACCGTTGCGTTAACGATTGGCCCGGCAGGCAAATTGATTACTTGACTATAAAAACGCCTCGTTTTATTCAGCATAACATCAATGTCGAGCTGACTGATCTCTCCGGATTTTTCCATCCATGTCAATAGTTTCACCATTTCGGTTATATTCTCGCGCAGGTTCCGGATGGTTTCTGTACTCTCCATAATTCTTATATTTTTGTAAAAGTAACGATCAAAATTCAAAATAGTTATTGGACCGCTATTTCTTTCCTGAAACAAGTCGCATCGGCTCTCCACCCAGAGGATGGATAGAGGTGATATGCGGATCAATGTTTTCCGGTAAAACGGAGGAACTTATCCGCCGGTTGAACCGTGCACGGATTGCCCGGCAGCGGGTTGAGATTTTCAAACCCATGATTGATACACGCTATTCGGCTGAGGATGTGGTGTCGCATGATTCAAAAGCCATTCGTTGCACCCCGGTTCCATCACCGGGTAATATTTTACTGATGACGGGCGATGTGGATGTTATCGGTATTGATGAGGCCCAGTTTTTTGATATGAGCCTGGTTGAAGTATGCAATTCACTGGCAAACCAGGGGGTAAGGGTTATTGTTGCCGGTCTCGACATGGATTACCTGGGCCATCCTTTTGGACCGTTGCCTGCCTTGTTGGCGACCAGCGAACATATCACGAAGGTTCATGCTATTTGTATACGATGCGGAAACCTGGCGCTTTATTCCCACCGGACTACCGAATCGAGTCAGCTGGTTGTTCTCGGTGAAACGGATTCGTATGAACCATTATGCCGGAGTTGTTTTAATGAGGAGCATCCAATTAAATGATTGATAGGAATATACAACTCTATCTGGTACCCACGCCCATCGGAAATCTTGAGGATATCACCTTACGGGCCATACGAATTCTGGGAGAGGTGGATTTTATCCTGGCCGAAGATACCCGGACCTCGCGAGTATTGTTAACTCATCTGGGAATTCAGAAGCCCCTTTACCCTCATCATAAATTCAATGAGCACAAGGCTGTTCAGGGGATCATCAGCCGTTTGAACGGTGGTGAGAAAGCTGCATTGATTTCGGATGCCGGAACGCCGGGAATTTCCGATCCTGGCTTTCTGCTGGTGAGGGCTTGTTTGGAAGCTGGTTTTGAAGTGGAATGTTTACCTGGTCCAACGGCATTGATCCCGGCAGTGGTCAATTCCGGTTTTCCATGCGACCGGTTTGTATTTGAGGGTTTCCTGCCCGTTAAAAAAGGAAGACAGACCCGTCTGCGAGAATTGGCTTTAGAACGCCGTACGGTTATCTTATATGAATCCCCGATGCGGCTGGTAAAAACCCTGGGGCATCTGGCGGTTGAATTCGGCGGGGACCGACGGGCTTCGGTTTCACGGGAATTGACTAAAATGTATGAGGAGACTGTTCGGGGCACCCTGGAGGAGCTGGTTATGCATTTTACCGAAACAGCGCCAAGGGGCGAGATTGTTGTGGTAATTGAAGGGGTTTAGGTTTTCTGCTTTTTCTTTTTAGCAGCAGGAAACAATACGTTATTCAAAATCAACCTGTAACCCGGAGAATTCGGGTGAAGGGAAAGGTCGGTAGGTTCATCACCCACAAGATGCTGATAATCTTCGGGATCATGGCCGCCGTAGAAGGTCCAGGTACCTTTCCCGAATTCACCATGGATATATCGTGCTTCGTTCAGCGATTTATTTTCTCCCATAACCAAAACTGAAGGTTTAACGTAATCCTTGATGAATGCAGTGGTTTGTCCCATGAAACCCTTGATGATCCGGGTGTGATCCTGGCAGAGCATGGTGGGAATGGGGTCCCATTTAGCCGAATATTCGAACAGGGTGAAATAATCCTGGGGTTGCATGATCCGGCGATCCTGTGTGGCATCGATTGTTGAAAATTCATATTCAAGGGGATCATCGATCAGCTTGAAGTTCTGGAATGCCAGAGTCTGGGTGAAATCGAGTTTCTGGTTAGCCTGAGGGTCGATCGGGTCGCCATCGTACATCTCTGCGCATATGTCGACATTCTGCGCAGCCAGAGCAATATCAAACGAATCCGCGCCTGAGCACATGGAAAAAAGAAAACCACCTTCCGCCACGTAACTTTTGATGGTGAGTGCAACATACAATTTCATTTTGGATACTTTGCTGAACCCATATTTAGTCGCCATGGCCTCGTTATCCGCCACTTGCTTCTGATACCAGATCATATGGTTGAAGGTCTTGTAAAAACGGCCGTATTGTCCGGTAAAGTCCTCATGATGAAGGTGAAGCCAGTCATAATCTTTCAATTTACCTTCAATAACCTCCCCATCATATATCCGGTCATAGGGAATTTCGGCGTAATCGAGTGCCATGATCACCGCATCATCCCAAGGTTGCTTATCCACCGGAGCATAAACAGCGATTTTTGGTGCTTTCTCCATTTTGATGACATCCATATTCACATCCGGCCTGGCGATGTCATCCAGAATCTGAAGTCGTGTGGCATCCGGAATAATTTCCGTGCGGACTCCACGGAGAAGGCATTCCTGCTGAGTTTCATCATAAAATGGGATTAGAAAACTGCCGCCACGGTAATTCAACAGCCACTCGATGGTGTTCCCTTTTTCGAGTGCCCAATAGGCGATACCGTATGCTTTGAGATGATTGGTCTGTTCGTTGTCCATCGGAAGCAGCAGATAAGCTCCGAATCCTGAAACAGACCGCAGGATCATCAAAATCAGAAGCAATGTGATCGATCTGATCCTCATAACTCTAGAATGCGGCGGAATAATCCGGCGGTTGGTTGGTTCTGTTCATCCTCGACTCGAATTTTACCATAGAATTATCATTTTCGTCGAAAACGGGGATTCCGAAATCCTCATCGAGTTCAGTAAATTTGGCCTGTTCAGCACGGAATCTCAATTGAATGTCGCCGACTGCTCCGTTACGGTGTTTTGCTATGATGATATCAGCGATACCAATCGTTGATTTTCCATCTGAATCCTCGGTCAGGCCATATTTTTCAGCGCGGTGGATGAAAATTACGATATCGGCATCCTGCTCGATGGCCCCGGATTCACGAAGGTCGGAAAGCTGCGGACGTTTGTCGCCTGAGCGAAGTTCAACGGAGCGGTTCAGCTGCGAGAGGGCAATGATCGGAATATCAAGTTCCTTGGCAATGGCTTTGAGGGAACGGGAAATGCTGCTGACTTCCTGTTCGCGGTTACCCTGGGTATCTGGAGGACCGCTCATAAGCTGGAGGTAGTCGACCACCAGAAGTTCAATTTTATGTTCAAGTTTGAGCCGGCGGGCTTTGGCACGCAGTTCAAAAACTGAGATTGCCGGAGTATCGTCGATGAAAATGGGTGCTTTAAGTAAACTTTTAAGCTTAATCTCCAACTGTTCCCATTCAAATTTCTGCAGGCGGCCGTTCCTGATTTTTTCAGCAGCCAGTTCAGTTTCACTAACGATCAGTCGGTTGACGAGCTGAAGGCTCGACATTTCTAATGAGAATACGGCAACCGGTTTTTCGTGTTCAACCGCCATATTCCGGGCCATGGAAAGCATAAAGGCTGTTTTTCCCATGGAAGGACGGGCAGCTATAATCACCAGGTCGGACGGTTGCCAGCCGGAGGTAATCCGGTCGAGCTTGGTAAACCCGGAAGCAACACCACTCAGGCCGGCTTCTTTGGATGAGAGTTCCTCCATCCGCCGGAGTGCCTTATCTATCAAAACGTCAATCCGCTGGGTCTCCTTTTTTATATTGCTGAAAGCAACCTCAAAAAGTTCACTTTCGGCAAAATCCAGCAGTTCATCAACGTCCTGGGTTGAATCAAAGGCCTTTTCCTGAATATCCGAAGATACACGTATCAGTTCACGCTGAATGTATTTTTGGGCGACTATCCGCGCGTGGAATTCAACATGGGCGGCAGAAGCTACTTTTGTGGTCAGCTGGGTCAGAAAATACGGACCACCAACTATATCCAGCTTTTCCTGTTTCCTAAGTTCTTCGGTAACCGTCAGAAGATCTATTGGTTGCAGATTCATCGAAAGAGCTCTTACTGCCTCAAAAATGATCCGGTGAGTTTCTTTGTAAAAGGCATCGGGTTTGAGGATATCAATAACAGAGATGATAGCATCCCTTTCGAGCATGATGGCACCCAGCACGGCTTCTTCGAGCTCGATGGCCTGGGGCGGGATCTTTCCAAGGTCGTGCATGATCTCAGAGACGCGCCGGTTAGTATCATTATTTTTTTTCTGAGCCATACAATTGATTATTGGGGGAACAAAGATGACGAGAAAATTAATTAAAAAATCAGTTACTTTCGGCTTTGTTGATAATTCTGATACCCTTGAATCATGGTAGTATTTCCTGGTGCAAAGATTAACATCGGTTTATATGTAACGGAAAAGCGAACGGATGGTTTTCATAATATTGAGACTTTGTTTTATCCGATCGGGCTGACAGATATTCTTGAGGTTATTCCCGATCCCAAGGCGCAGCCGGGCACTATAAAACTGACCCTTTCGGGGATAAAAGTCGAAGGCTCTCAGGATACAAACCTGGTAGTCAAAGCTTACCGGCTCCTGCATGACAGATGCAACTTGCCGGGAGCAGAAGTATTTTTACATAAGTGCATCCCCAGCGGTGCCGGTTTGGGCGGCGGATCCTCCGATGGTGCTTCGATGCTCCTGGTATTGAATAGGCTGTTTAACCTTAATCTTTCCTATTGCGATCTTTTTGACGTTGCCCTGCAGCTGGGCAGCGACTGCCCATTTTTTCTTGATCCCATACCCTCATTTGCACACGGAAGGGGCGAGGAGCTGAGGGATGCCGCAGTGACGCTCAAGGGACATTATATCATGCTCTTTCATACGGGCGTCGGGATATCTACAGCTGCCGCATATAAAAATGTTAAGGTATCGGAGCCTGATGCCCCGATTGACATAACGGAGAGCATGCCGGTCGAGACCTGGAAACTCAAGGTCACCAATGCATTTGAGCCGTTTGCTTTGGATCAGCAGCCGGTGATCCGGCTTATCAGGGATGAGCTGTATCGCGCAGGGGCATTATATGCCAGCATGACCGGAAGCGGTTCGGCAGTATACGGCTTGTTCAGCAGTCAAACGAAGGTTCCCAAAGGAATTTCTTGTTACTGTATCTGGAAAGAGAAATTGTAAGCGATTTATTCCCTTTTTTTCCCGAATCGCTTTGCTTTTCTGGACTCTTTCGGCGGTTTAGGAGCCTTAGGAGCTTTTGGTTCTTTCGGAGTTTTAGGCTCTTTCGGAGGTGATTTTTCCAAAAACTTTTTAAAGATAGATTCCGGTTGACCCAATTCAAGCAGCAGTTGATTCTTGGTTACAATTTGACCTTCGGTGATATATATTTTTTTCACTTGCCCTGAAACTGAAGCATAAACTTTGTTCTTCATTTTCATAGCTTCCAGAATAAACAGGCACTTACTCGGATTGATATGCTGGCCTTCCCTCACCAGGATTTTCAGCATGGTTCCCGGAATCTGGGCTGTGATTTTATTCAGGTTTTCGGGTACATAGGGTGCATGCTTACGGAATTTATCGGTAAGCATGGTCTTATAGTCGGTCCCCTCATAAGAGAAGATTTCCATTCCTTTTTCGTCGATCTCCATAGTCTGGGCGTTAAATCAGATTAAAGTGGAATACAACCGTGTTTGCGCTGCGGGCGCGGAACATCTTTGGTTTCCAAAACTTCCAGGGCATGGAGCAGAAATTTGCGGGTTTCGGAAGGTTCAATGACTGCATCAACATACCCTTTGGCTGCAGCGACATAAGGATTGGCAAATTTTTCCTTGTATTCCTTGATTTTTTGCTTGCGCATTTTTTCAGGATCTTCGGCGGTAGTGATTTCCTTTCGAAAAATGATATTGGCTGCACCTTCGGGTCCCATTACGGCAATTTCGGCCGATGGCCAGGCGAATACGATATCAGCGTTCAGGTGGCGGCTGTTCATGGCAATATACCCTCCGCCGTATGCTTTTCTCAGGATCACGGTTATTCTGGGAACGGTGGCTTCGCTGTATGCATAGAGGACCTTGGCGCCGTGACGGATAACGCCGGCATGTTCCTGATCAACACCGGGAAGATAACCGGGAAGGTCGACCAGGGTGATCAGCGGGATATTGAATGCATCGCAGAAGCGGATGAAACGGGCGGCCTTGTCAGAAGAGTCGACATCAAGAACACCGGCAAGGTAAATCGGCTGGTTAGCAACAAAACCGACGGTTTGGCCATTCATACGGCCGTAGCCGATAACGAGGTTCTGGGCAAAGAATTCCATGATTTCGAAAAATTCCGAGCCATCTGCGATGGCGCGGATGACATTACGTACATCGTATGGCTGTTTTGGATCAACCGGAACGATCTCATCTATTCTGAATGAATTCTTTGGATTTCTTGGTCTGAGCCGCTTGGCTTTTTGCGAATTATTCCAGGGAATATAGGATATCAGGGTTTTAATCTGCTCAAAGCATTCCTGCTCGCTGGAAGCAAAAAAATGCGCATTACCGGTTACGGTACTGTGAATTTTAGCTCCGCCAAGCTCTTCCATCGAAATTTCTTCACCCAGTACTGTTTTAATCACTTCAGGTCCCGTGATGAACATTTTGGATATTTTATCCACGACGAATACAAAATCCGTAAGGGCGGGGGAGTAGACGGCACCACCGGCACAGGGTCCCAGAATAACCGAAATCTGCGGGATTACTCCGGAAGCCAGCGTATTCCTGTAAAAGATCTCGCCATATCCAGCCAGCGAGTTAACCCCTTCCTGAACCCGCGCACCCCCCGAGTCATTGATCCCGATCAATGGCACTTTTAATTTCAGTGCATGATCCATGATTTTTGTAATCTTCCGGGCATGCATCAGTCCTAGGGATCCGCCGGCAACAGTGAAGTCCTGAGCAAAAATGCAAAGAGGTGATCCATAAATTTTCCCGGTTCCGGTAATTACACCATCACCCGGGAGTTCTTTCTTCTCCATGTCAAAGTCGCGACCTTCATGTTGTGCAAAAAGGTCGTATTCCTGAAACGAGTCGTCATCTAAAAGACCGATGACCCTTTCGCGGGCGGTCATTTTACCCATAGCCTGCTGTTTTCTGATCGCGGTTTCACCGCCACCCTGAAGGACTTGTTCCCTTCGTTCGACTAATTCCTGGGTTTTACGTTTTAATGACATTTGATATTGGGTTAGTAAATATTAAGTGTCTAATAATCAATGATCAGACTTTTATTCCTTCCGTTTTGCCGGTTACAAGGTTACGAAAAAAATTGATCAGCCGGAAAAATCGAGACCTGACAATAAAAAACCCCGCTGGAGCGGGGTTCTTCAAAATATCGGAATAGTGCGGATTATTTGCCTGTTGCCGGAGTGGTTGCCGGTTTGATTTCAAGAAGTTCAACTTCGAAAATCAGGGTAGCATTCGGAGCAATACCGCTTCCCTGCGGAGGTCTTGGGCCATAAGCGAGGTCACCGGGAATGTAGAACTTATATTTTGAACCCACTGACATAAGCTGAACACCTTCGGTCCAACCTTTGATCACACCATTGAGGGGGAATTCAACCGGTTCGCCGCGGTCAACGGAACTGTCGAAAACTTTTCCATCGGTAGTCGTTCCATGATAATGAACCTTCACCGTATTTTCAGCGGTTGGTTTCGGGCCGGTACCTTCGCGCATAACTTCATATTGCAAGCCTGAAGCGGTAGTTTTAACACCTGATTTCTTTGCGTTCTCGGCTAACCAGGTTTGGCCTTCAGCGAGCGAGGTGGCTGCTTTTTTCTCCATCAGGGTGTTAAAATAAGCTTGCAGAATCGGATTCGATTCAGCTTCGGTGATCTGAAGTTTTTCATTGCCATAAACATCCTGGAATGCTTTTGCGAATGCCTGCAGATTAATTTCATCCATCCCCATATTTTTCACATTGCTTGCCATATTAATCCCAAGGGCATAGCTGGCAGTATCGATAGGGGTAGCTAATGTTACCGCTCCGATTTTCAGAGTCGAGTTCTTCATTTGGTTACATGATGTTACGGTCACAAGGGCTATAACTAATAACCCGACCAACGATTTTGTTTTCATTCCTAAATAATAATTATGTAATTGATATCAAGTTTATCGAAATCCAGTTTTATTTCGCGCAAAGGTAACTGAATGTGGCAAATAAAAAAGTGATCCCGGCGAATGCGGGGACCACTTTTTTTATCACCAGGATAATTTTGTAAACGGTTTGTCGGTAAACGGGGAAATTGGTGATTTTGAAACGGTTTCCTTAAAGGCGGGCCAGGTGGTGGAAAAGAAAGTATCGACCTGATCGAGCATTTTCTTCAGTTCCTTTTCAGCCAGTTCGACGGCAGTTTTCTGCGTATTGGAGAGTGCATCAAAACCGTCGGAGGCCGCAGAGAGGGCGCCGGTCACCTGTGAACGGAGATTATAATCAGCCCGGCTGGCCCGCTGGGTTTCGGTAGGGCGTTCCGGGGAAATCCTGTTCATCATGGCAGCAAGCGTATCTTTTACGGTTTTGGTTTCCTGCCTGAGCGTCCGCAATTCTTCCGATCTTCCGGATGGTATCTCCTTGGTTACCAGATCGACAGCCTCCTGGGCTTGCTTGATGAGTTCCATCGCCGCGGTCAGTTTGTCCACCTTTTTCTGGAAGGCCAGCACATATTCTTTACGGGTAACGAGGTCGCTCATGTTATATTTTACTCTCGGATCGATCTGAACTTCGATCCAGGTTGAATCGGACTTGCCTGAATAGGAATACCTGACCATATATTTACCCGGAAAGACCGAGAGTCCGCCAGGTTCCTGGCTACCGCGTTCCTGGGTTGATCCGGGTTGGCGGAACCCTTTTTCGTCGAGCCGCCAGGATGATTTATTGATTCCTGCTGCCGGATAATCCTGCAGGGTCCGGATTTTTTCTCCTGCAGAATTAAAGATTTCGATCTGAACAGGTTCAACATTTCTTGAGGCATCCCCGCCGCGCATACCAAAACGTCCTCCTCCGGGGAATCCGCCACCTGTCCGGCCACCCCCACCACCGGCTCCCATACGTGCTCCAGCTGCTGCCGTCTGACTAGCTGCCTGCTCCGACTCCGGAGTTGGCTGGCGTTTAATGGGTTCCTTGACCGAATAGGTAAGAGTCCCTGAAAGTGATCTTGTTTGTCCTGAGTAATATCCGCTGCCGGCACCATAAACACCCGCCTGGCTTTTCGATCCGATAAAATAAGCCACGGGTGAGGGATAAGCTACGATCTCCCTGTCAAGCAATGAGATGCCCTGTTTTGCGATCTGTCTAAGCGGCCGGATATCATCGATAATATACACCGACCGGCCGAATGTGGCAATGATAAGATCATGTTCCCTGGGATGGATTTTGAGATCCATCGAAGGAACCGTCGGAAACCCGCGAGTCCATTTCGTCCAGATAACGCCATAATCAATACTTATGTACAATCCGGCTTCGGTACCCAGAAAGATAAGGTTGGGTTCAACCGGATCCTGAACCACGCTCAGACAGTAACCAGATACTTTGGTATCATCAATCATGCGGGTCCAGGTTTTGCCGTAGTTCTTTGTATAGAAAAGATAAGATGCAAAGTCGTTCTGCCGGTAATTATTGAGCACGACAAATGCCTCACCGGCGACGTGATTGGAAACATGGATCTGCGGGATCCAGGCATTTTTCGGGGCCCCCTTCATATTCGGGGTGAGATTGGTCCAGCTGGCGCCGCCGTCACGGGTGAGCTGAACATTGCCATCATCCGTTCCAATCCATATTTCGTCCTTTTGGATCTGGCTAGGCGTAATGGCGATGATCGTGCAGTGAGTTTCGGCTCCGGTGATATCATAGGTTAATCCGCCGGTTGTGTTCTGCTTCAGTTTTTCCGGATCATTGGTCGTTAAATCAGGAGAAATAAGGGTCCAGTTATCGCCCCGGTCAGTACTCTTATGCAGGAACTGGCTTCCGAAATAAATGGTTGTTTTTCCAAACGGATCATGAGCGATTGCCGAGTTCCAGTTAAACCGAAGCTTTGTCCCCTCGGGATGGATCGGCTGAATATCTTTTGTATCGCCGGTTACACGATTGAAACGGCCCACGTTGCCCCCCTGCGACATGGCATATCCGAATTGGTTATTTGAACTATCGGCCATCATGTCGAAACCATCGCCGCCCATAACTGTCTGCCAGTGATAATATTGGATGCCACCGCGCTGCAACACATTACTCGGTCCGTACCATGATCCGTTATCCTGCAATCCGCCATAAACATTGTAAGGGGAATCAAGATCCCAGTTAATATGGTAAAACTGCCCCAGCGGAAGGTTGGTGACAAATCTCCAGGTTAGTCCGCGGTCCTGCGAAATCGCCAAGCCACCGTCATTACCATCAATCAGGAAATTGTTGTTCAGGGGATTAATATACCAGGCATGGTGATCAGGATGAATACCGCGGGTTGACATATTAGCAAAGGTCAAACCACCATCTTCGGTTTTTGAAACGCCTGAAAACAAGTTGTATACGCGATCCTGATCCATCGGGTCGGCATGGATCTCATGATAATAGAACGGCCGGTTGCTCACATTCTGATCCGTCATTTTTACCCAGGTCTGACCCCCGTCATCGGAACGGTAGAGGGCATTCTTCGAACATTCGATGAGGGCGTAAATCCTTTTATTGTTGCATTTAGGGATGGCCAGGCCGATACGTCCGATTTCGCCTTTTGGCATGCCTTCTTTTTCAGTCAGCTTTTTCCAGTTTTTCCCGCCATCCCAGGTAATATATAAACCTGATCCTGCCCCTCCTGATTTCAAAAACCAGGGCCAGCGCTGATGTTCCCACATGCCGACCACCAATTTGTTAGGATTGACGGGGTCCATCACCATATCGCCGACACCGGATAATTCATTGGTGAACAGGATCTGTTTCCAGGTGTCACCCCCGTCAGTGGTTTTGTATACCCCGCGCTCAGGATGAGGTCCCCAGGGTGAGCCGATGGCACCGACATAAACAATATCGGGATTGGTAGGATCGATAATGATCCGGTGGATATTGCGGGTTTTTTCCAGACCTTTCAGCTCCCAGGTATTCCCGCCGTCGATCGACCGGTAAACACCATAACCGGAATTCAGGCTGTTTCGTGGATTGCCTTCCCCTGTTCCCACCCAGATAATATCAGGATTTGCCTGGTAAATGGCCACCGCCCCAATGGAGGAAACGGCCTCTTTATCGAAGAGGGGAGTCCATTCCATTCCGCCTGACTCAGATTTCCACAGTCCGCCGGAAGCTGAACCAACGAAAATGATATTCGGATTCATTTCAACCGCATCGATCGCTGTAATCCGGCCCGACATGCCGGAGGGTCCGATACTCCGGGCGTTAAGCCCGGTCAGTTTTTCCATGTCGAGTTTTTGCCCCATTACCGGGAGGGTAACCATGGCAATAAAAACAAGGAGTATGTTCTTTTTCATAGAGGTAGGTTTTATCCAAAAGTAAAAACCTTTCAAAGATCTGAACATGACAAAAGGTTAAAAAAGCTTAAAACGGTTAAGTTCCGATCACCACCGGCAGCCTGTACTGATGGTCGGCAGCCTGAACGATCAGGTAATAAAGACCGGCCGCCAGCTGATGCCTGGGAAGAGGTATCTGGTATTCGTTTCCGGCATCACTCAACCTTATTGAGAAATTACGGCTGACCGGCTTACCCGACAAGTCAACCAGATAAACTTTCAGCTCGCCCTGAAGAGGTTGGCCCGACTGATAAGTGAGCTGAATGATTTCAGATGCCGGATTCGGGTAAACCGACACAGTAGTCTGACTGTTAACAACATCAAGACTTATACCGGAAGAAATGTAGGTGAGGTTCCATGTAACCTTATTCAGGTGTATCGTTGGATGGGTTGGATTACGGATATAGGAGGTGGTGTCGAGGATAAAACAGGTAAGAATATTCTTGTCGGGGACCAGCATATTGGTTGACAGCCTGATACTATCCGTTCCAGTAGCGATTTCATTTCTGTTCAGTTCCCACCATGTTTTCAGGGTATTGGGTTCTGGTGCCAGAAGCGAAACCTTGAACAGGGTATCAGAAACAATGTCGGGCATATCGTCGACGGGTGTAAAACCGAGTATCGGATTCGTCATGGCAAGAATTCTACTGACGATTGCCTCTTTGCAAACCGGACAGAAACTGCTGTTCAGATACCGCATTTCACAATTTTGATGGGGCCGGTACCAGGTTGGTGATTCGGCATGCGGGTAAATGCCTGTTGCCTGATATCCGAG
The DNA here is from genome assembly GCA_041662065.1 of Bacteroidales bacterium. GTDB lineage: Bacteria > Bacteroidota > Bacteroidia > Bacteroidales > UBA12481 > UBA12481. Next base: position 19,589 of record JBAZTE010000008.1, read on the forward strand.
CCATCTATTCCATCTCACAAGGGCGGTATCGGATTCCGCGGTCATATTAATATTTTCCCTGGCATATCCTGGTCCAACCCAGTATTCATCTGATAATCCGCCAAATGAATGGCCTAATTCATGAATACAGATTTCGGGGCCTGCGCTGTTGGTGGTGGAGGTGGCAATCCAACCGCCGGAGCCCCCGTACCTGCTGTCGTTGACAATCATAAATACTTGGTCTGAGACAGGAAAATTCTCCATCAGCACACGGCTGATCCGGTCGGTCCGGGTGGGAACCACAAGTCTCCAGATCCCATTATAATTGAATGTACTGCCGAAATAATTGTTGATCAGTTGAGTAGGATCATCGGCAGCTCCTGAAACCTCGGAGGGCACATTTATGGCGAAGCAATTGAAGTAATTGCGATACTGGGCATAGGGTGCCTTGGCGAACAGGGCATCCATCATCCAGTGGGCATCAATGATGAATTTGGGTAGTTCGGCTTCCCTGTATCCATCACTGAGGAACACCATGTTGATGCGCTGGTCCGTTGGGCCGGTCATGGAAAGTGTGTCTACCTCGAATTTCTGGCCCTGAAGGGTAATGGTTCCCATGATGAGGGCTAAAGCTGCTAACAGTTTGTTCATTTAGTAAGTTTAATAATTGAATTGATTGGCGGAGCATTTGGGTCATCCGAATGGAACCGGATAGCCTCCAGGGTGGGCAAATATTTAAAACGCAGGTATATCCTGGCGCTGTCGATGGTCCGGATCATGCGGGCAAGTTGTCCCTGCTCATCAGCATATTCAAGATTCTCGATCAACGGATGCTCGATCCGGAACGCACTGATTACCTTTTCCCCGATATCGAGGAGGGATATGTCAACAGGATGCATGAAGCCCGTATTCGGAGGGTCTTTTATTGTGCCGGGAACCAGTTCATAATCAATAAGTTTGATCACGGAGGATTGGCCGGCAACCTTACTTATTGTGAAAGTGGCAAACACAATTTCCGGACTGACCGGCTTTCTGCGCTGGCCCATGGCGACATCAGCGTGAGGTTTGCACGAGGAAATTCCGGCAAGGACCAAGACCAAAAGAAGAAAATAGTGCTTCATGGTACCTGCAAATGTAAGGATTACCTTTTATCACCGGATAGCCGGATGGAAGTATGTTATCAGGCTTTTACCATTGGCAGTATGGGGAATCCGTATTGCAATTTCATTTTTTTTTGTTTCCTTCGGATTATAATATCTAAAACCGAGGAAATATGAAAAAGAATCAGATCAGAGGCATGCTTATCGCAAGCCTGTTGTTCATCGCCGGACAGGTCATAGGCCAGGATGTACCCGGTAAATGGAAAACCATTGATGATGAGTCGGGTAAGCAGAAATCGATTGTACAGCTTTGGATCAGCGGAAACCAATTATTTGGTAAAGTGCTGGAAACATGGGATGATGATGGAGTTACCCCGACCGATAAACTGTGTGATAAGTGTCCGGGTGCTTTGAAAGATAAGCGGGTCCATGGGATGATCATTGTCAATGGCCTCACCAAGTCCGATAAGGTGTGGAAAGGCAAGAAAGGTATCCTGGATCCTAAGAATGGAAAATTTTACGATGTTAAGATCTGGCTTGAGGACGCAAATACTTTGACTGTCAGGGGTTCTATTGGACCTATTGGCAGGAAGCAGACCTGGTACAGAGTTCAGGATTAAGGCACAAGGCGCAAGGCAAGGCACAAGGCACAAGGCGCAAGGCGCAAGGCAGAAGTAAGTTGGAAGATTCAAGGGGTCCCCGCCTTCGCGGGGATGACAGAGAAGGGAATTGTGCTTAGGGCGCTTTTAAAATAACAGAAAAGGCAGGAAGTGATTCCTGCCTTTTCTGTTTGACCAATAATTTCTCCTCGGAGCCACCCCCTCCTTGGAAAGGAAGGGGCAGGGGGAGGTTCTCAGTCCTCGAAGTAACGGCGGCGGCGTTCGCTGGCCTTGTTGACCTGGTTGGCGTCGAGAGCCCACATGCCGCGACCGTGAGTGGCGATGACCAGCATATTGTCGCGAGGATGGACGATCAGGTCATGAACATAGGTAGTGGGCAGGTTGCCAAGCACTTCCCAGGAGTCACCCCCGTTTTTAGAAACATAAACAGCCAGGTCGGTTCCGGCATACAGAATATTCGCATCAAAGGGATCTTCGCGGATGACATTAACCGGACCCAGCGGAATATTTCCTGAAATATCTCTAAAGGTGGTTCCGTAATCATCAGATTTCCAGATATACACCTGGAAGTCATCGTCGCGCTTACCGTTTTGTGCCACATACACCCGGCCCATTTTATAGTTTGAGGCAACGACACGGCTGATCCAACGGTTCTGGGCCAGTTTTGAAGTCAGCTCGGTCCAGTTGGTACCGCCATCTTTGGTCACATGCAAACGCCCGTCATCAGTACCGGCATAGATCAACCCGAATTTCAACGGTGATTCCGAAACAGTGAACAGCGTCTGATACTGAATGTCCCCGATTTTCTTCGGATCGTTATAGGATAAATCAGGACTGATCTGCTTCCAGGTACCGCCCTTATCCCGCGACATGAAGAGGTATTGCATACCGTGATAAACAATATCGGGGTTGTGTGCAGAGAGGATGAATGGTGCAAGCCACTGCCCGCGAAGTGGTTGCTCGTTCTCGTAAACCTGCGGCAGGATACTTTTCCAATCGTTGGTCGCCCGATTAACCCGGCTGATGCTTCCATAAAAACCTGCGGAATAGATCACATTCGGATCTCTGGGGTCGATAAAGTGGTTGCTGCCTTCCCCTCCGGGTGCACCGGCAAAATCCACCGGACGGATTTTATCCCGACCGTTTGAAATGTCCACCGTTCCGGCAAAACTGCCGTGATCCTGCACGGATCCATACACTTTAAACGGGGTACCCATATCGTAATTCAGGTTGAAAAACTGAACAACAGGCAGATTATCGGTAAACCTCCTCCAGTTTTTACCGCGGTCATAGGATAAAACTATGCCGCCATCATTGACATTTACGAGATAATCGGTATTGTTGGGATCGATCCATAATCCGTGATGATCACCGTGCATCCCGTCGAGCTCCTTGTATGTTTTTCCGCCATCGGTTGAGACATTCAGCCCGAGCCCCATGGTATAAATAGTGTTTTCATCCTTCGGATCGACACGCATTTGTGCAAATACCCATCCGTAGGTGGCGGAATGATACTGCATGTATTTCTTCATTTCGGGGGTCTGTCCGCTGACCTGTACCCATGATTTCCCTTTATTATCAGAGCGATAAACTGTTGCACCCTTGATAGTTCCGCTGGAAGGACGGCCATAGGCATCGGAATTTGATCCGTCTTCAGCATCGGTGACTTCTTCATAATTATCGACAAAAGCATATACCACCTTCGGATTTGACCGGGCGATATCGATACCTATGCGGCCGCGGAATTTGGGTTCCGGAATTCCGGCATTGATTTGTTCCCAGTTTTTACCTCCATTGGTGGTTTTCCAGATCCCGGATCCGGTATAATTGGCTTCTGTGCGGGGATCGTTCCATTTTTTACGAATTCTCTGCCAGGTTGACGCATATAACGTATTCGGATCTGACGGGTCAATCACCAGGTCGATGGCACCGGTCATATCATCAACAAACAGCACTTTTTCCCATGTTTTACCTCCGTCGGTGGTTTTGTACACCCCACGATCGGGATTTGCCGTCCATTCGTGACCTGAAGCTGCCACATATACAATGTTGGTATTCTTTGGATGGACAACGATACGGGCGATGGTAAAGGAGTTTTCGAGGCCCATATGCTTCCAGGTTTTTCCACCATCGGTTGTTTTGAATATCCCGCAACCTGATTGGGAACTTCGGAAAATATTGGCTTCACCCGTCCCAACCCACAGAACCTGAGGATTTTGGGGATCGAGTTCAATATCACCGATGGCCGTGGAAACCTGCTGATCAAATACAGGGGTCCAGGTGACCCCTTCATTATCAGTTTTCCAAACACCGCCTGAGGCGGTTGCGACATACATCGTATAGGATTTTCCACGGGGCTCAACCACTGCAACATCGGTACAGCGACCGCTGATATTGGTTGGTCCGACGAATTGCCATTTCAGGTCCTTGAACGAAGAGGCGGTTTTCATTTCCTGATATTTCTTAAACTGAGCCAGGCGATCCTTGCCGGTGAGGACCGGGGATTTTGCCTGCTGGGCGAAAGTTGCGGGGGCCAGGATGATCATTCCTGCGACCAGCAATCCCTTAGTGAAGCGATTAATTCTATTCATGATTGGTTATAGTTTAATTGTCAGTACTATGATTTTCTCTTAGTCCGTTTACATCGAGTGTAAACATGCCGCGGCCGTGAGTGGCGATGACGATCATGTTATCACGCGGATGAATGACGAGATCATGCACGTAAGTTGAGGGCAGATCACCAAGGACACTCCATTTTTTACCCCGGTCCTTGCTGACATAAACACCGATATCGGTTCCGACATAAAGCTGAGCCGGATTTTCGGGATCTTCTTTGATGACATTGACCGGTCCCATCGGGATATTGCCGCTGATGTCCTCCCAGGTTTGACCATAATTCTCGGATTTCCATACATAAACTTGAAAATCATCATCGCGTTTACCGTTCTGCGTAACAAAAACACGACCCATGGCATGCTGGGAGGCAACAATCCGGCTGATCCATCTTCCTTTGGGCAGATCATTGAGTATCTCGGTCCAGGTTTCGCCGCCATCTTTGGTCATATGCAACCGGCCATCGTCGGTACCGGCATAGATCAGACCTGATTTTACCGGTGATTCCGACAAACCGGTTATCGTCTGAAAAGAGATATCCCCGCGTTTATCAGGATTATTGAATGTGAGATCGGGACTGATTTTTTCCCAGGTTTGTCCCTGGTCGTTTGATTTGAACACATATTGAAGTCCGTGATAGATGATGTCCTGATTATGAGGGGATAATACGAACGGTGCTATCCATTCACCGCGAAGCGGAGGATCGTTCTCGTCAATTTTTGGCTGGATGGATTTCGAGATCCAGCGTTTTCCGTTGAATTCACTTTTCTGTAATGATCCATAGAACATGCAGGAATAAAGAAGATTAGGGTTTCTTGGATCTAGCAGGTGAGTGCAGCCTTCACCGCCTGGAACAGAGCTGAAACTGATGGGCTGGATACGATCACGGCCGTTTTGGATATTGACCTCTCCGCCCCAACTGTAATGGTCCTGCACCGATCCATAGATATGGAAGGGTTCGTCCATTCCAACCGCTACGTTATAAAATTGCGCTACTGGTATTTCGACAAAATGTTTCCAGTTCTTTCCCCCGTCGTAAGTGGCATTCACCCCGCCATCATTGCCGCTAAGCATATAATCGGTATTCTGCGGATCGATCCATAAGGCATGATGATCCATATGCAATGAACGCCGTTCAGATTTAAAAGTTTTTCCGCCATCGGTGGAGGTATTCAGGAACAGTCCCAGCGTAAACACTTTATTCTCGTTTTTCGGATCCACGCGGATCTGGCCGAAAACCCATCCGTAAGTTCCCGAATGCCCTTCCATGAAACGTTTTGTTTCCGGAGTTAATCCGCTGACCTGTTTCCAGTTTGCGCCTTTATCATCGGAACGGTAAACCGTTGCACCCTTGATTGTGCCAGTTTTCTGGCGTCCGTAAGAATCCATCTCGCCTTCTCTGGCTTCACGGGCCATTTCATAGTTATCCAACAATGCATAGATCACGTTCGGATTTGAAGCGGAAGCGGCAATGCCGATCCTGCCGCGGCGGTTGGGTTCCGGAAGTCCCTGATTGATCTGAACCCAGGTTTTTCCGGCGTCGGTGGATTTCCAGATAGCGCTTCCGGAATAATTATCCTTGGTGCGCGGATCGTTCCATTTTTCCCTGATCCTCTGCCAGGTGGCAGCATAAATAATATCAGGATCGGATGGATCGAAAATGAGGTCATACGCTCCAGTCATATCGTTGACGAAAAGTATTTTATTCCAGCTCAAACCTCCGTCGGTTGTTTTATATACTCCCCGTTCGGGATTGGTGGTCCATTCATGGCCGCCGGCTGCAACATACACGATTCGGCTGTCGGAGGGATGAATCAGAATCCTGGCGATCGTGTGGGTATCCTCAAGTCCCAGGTTTTTCCAGGTTTTCCCTCCATCGGTGGTTTTATAGATCCCGCATCCGGCCATGCTGCTCCGGAATATATTGGCTTCACCCGTGCCGACCCACACTGATTCAGGGTCCTTGGGATCGATGGCCAGGTCGCCGATATCTGTGGTCACCTGTTTTTCGAAAACCGGTATCCAGGTGGTTCCTTCGTTTTCAGATTTCCAAACTCCACCCGAGGCGGTGGCCACCCAAATGGTCAGTGATTTTCCCGGAACCCTGACGGCCTCAACATCTGTGGCCCTTCCACTCACATTGATGGGTCCGAGATACTGCCAGTGCAGTGATTTATAGGCGGATTGATCCATCAGATCGATCTGTTGATTATACCGCTCGATCCGGTCGGCACCTTTGGTGAGGGGTTGCTTGCCGGAGATCTGGGATTGCACGGACAAACCGGTCATCAGGAATATCAGCAGAATCATGATGCGGAAGAAGGAAGGTTTCATGTTTGGATTAGATTTAGATTAAGAAGTACTTAAAGTGCCTGGAGTACTATGAGTACCTGGAGTACCTCTGGTACTTTGAATGCTTGAAGTGACTAAAGTAATGAATGTAGATGAGGTTGGTTATGTTGAAGGGCAGAAATTTGAGGGGTTGTTTGTGAGGGATTAAACAAAACTTTCGGTAATTTGTCATGGACTGTCATAACTGAGAAAGGACCATTCATGTTACCGGCTAATTTAAAAAGTGTGAGGGTCGAGTCGATCCGGGAGATTGCACCGCAGGTTTTTATCATCGAGTTCAAGAAGTTTTTTGATTTTGAGGCCGGGCAGATCATTTCATTATCCTTATCTGAACATTTAGAACCCCGGATGTATTCGATTGCCAGCGGCGAGCGGGACAATAATATCCAGGTATTGTTCAATGTGGTGAATGACGGGCATTTAACACCTGCGCTATCGTGTCTGAAGCCAGGTGATGCCATTTGGAGTTCGCCCGGTTTCGGCAAGTTTACCGGAACATGCGGGGAGGCCTGGTGGATCGCTCAGGGCACGGGAATCGCCCCGTTTGCTTCCATGTTCCGCTCAGGCCAGTCGGCCAGTAAAACTTTGATCCACGGTGGCCGTCATGCCGACTCGTTTTACTTTTCAGATGAATTCGGACCGGTGCTGAATGATCACTATGTTAAATGTTGTACAAAAGAGGCTTTACCCGGGGGATTTCGCGGCCGGGTAACAGATTACCTGGAGCAGCTTTCCGCATTGTCGCCGGATCCATTATATTACCTTTGCGGCAGTTCGGAAATGGTGGTGGAAAGCCGCGATATCCTGATTAAGAGGGGAGTGCCGTTCAGGAAGATCGTTGGAGAGATCTATTTTTAAGAGAAGTAAAAATGTAGAGATTCGAATGCAGAATTCTGAATGCTGAGGTCTGAGATTCAAGTGTGGTGAGAAAATAGTTATGGAAGAGATGGTTAAAGAACGGTTGTTTGGGAAGGTTCCGGAGGAAGTGGCGGAGATCTGCCGCGAACTGGAGATGCCCGGGTACGCAGCGGCTCAGATCGTGGACTGGCTGTATAAAAAGCGGATCCTGTCGATCGATGATATGACCAATCTGGCTGTCCGATACCGCGATCAACTGAAAGAAAAATACGAAGTCGGACTGTATCCCCCGTCCAAAGTGGAAGTATCAGCCGACGGCACGAAGAAATACCTGTATCAGTCGGGAAATAAAAAATTTGTTGAATCGGCCTATATACCTGACGGTGACCGGGCTACGCTCTGTGTTTCATCGCAGGTCGGCTGCAAGATGGGTTGCCTGTTCTGCATGACCGGCAAACAGGGATTTCAGGGAAATCTTACGGCTGGGGAAATCGTCAATCAAATACATAGCCTTCCCGAAAGGGATCAACTGACCAGCGTGGTATACATGGGGATGGGCGAACCATTTGATAATCTGGAGAATGTATTGCGCAGTATTGAGATATTGACAGCTGAATGGGGTTATGCCTGGAGCCCAAGAAGGATCACCGTCTCCACGATAGGGATTATTCCGGCCATGCAGGCATTCCTTGAGCGCTCCCAGGCCAATCTTGCTGTCAGCCTCCATACGCCTTTTGAGGAGGAGCGCAAGATGCTGATGCCGGTGGAACAAGTTTATCCGTTACCTGAGGTGCTTAAAACAGTCCGTTCCTGGGATTTTGGCCGCCAGCGAAGGATATCTTTTGAATATATCCTGTTTAAAAACCTGAATGATACGCCCCGCCACGTTAAGGAACTGGCCCGGTTACTGAACGGGTTGCGCTGCCGGATCAACCTCATCCGTTTTCACCCGATTCCGGATACTCCGTTGGAAGCGTCGGATGATCAGGCAGTTCAGGTTTTTAAAGATGCCCTGAACCAGAAAGGTATTCTTACCACGATCAGAGCATCCAGAGGAGAGGATATTTGGGCTGCGTGCGGTCTGTTGTCCACCCGGGAAATGACTCGTAAATAAGCATACTTTTAACACAAGATACTAACTAGCTGATGATTCCAAGAATATTGCTCGACACCGCACCCATACCCGGTTCAGATAAGGAGCTTCGCCTGTATCAGCATGCCCGGGATTTTTCGATCGATATTTCGGGAGAGGGGGAGCTGATGAGTTCACGGGTGCATGGTTCGGAGGAATCATTAGCCGAATTGTCGTGCAGCCGGATAGCCGGGCGCCTGCATCCTCGGGTTTTAATAGGTGGGTTAGGCATGGGATTTACCCTTGCTGCCGCACTCAGGCATCTTGGACCGGGTGCTGAACTGGTTGTTGCCGAGCTGGTACCTAAAGTGGTGGAATGGAACCGGGGCCCGCTTGGCGCCGAGGCCGGTCATCCGCTTCTCGACAGCCGGGTCACCGTTCAGGAAATGGATGTGGCAAAAATCCTGAAGAAAGAAAAACAAGCATTCGACGCCATTTTGCTGGATGTAGATAATGGTCCGAACGGGTTAACCCATACCGGCAATAATTGGTTGTACTCGGCTGCCGGATTGGATGCCTCCTATTCTGCTCTTAAACCCCGCGGCATCCTGGCTGTTTGGTCGGCGGGACCGGATGTGCGGTTTTCCAAGCGACTGCGTCAGTCCGGATTTAAGGTGGAAGAAATACAAGTGCATGCACATGGCAAAAAGGGAGGGAAATGCCTTATCTGGCTGGCTGAACCTCTACACCCGTCCACCGTTCATCGTCCACCGTCCATCGTCCACCGTCCACCGTATTCTTAATTGATGATCGAAATCAATTTCACCGTCACCTCTCCATTGAACAATGAAGTCTTTATGAATATTAGAACAAGATAATCTGGCGACATTAAAATCGCTGACCTTTCACAAACCGAATGGGTCAGCAGTTCGGGTCTCCGGGTACTGTTGGTCACGGCAAAAAAAATAGTCCCATCAGGGGGTAAATTTATTCTTTGCCAGGTCACCAGGGTTGCCAGTGCAGTATTGTGATTCATTTCCGAAAGTTTAATATTCCGGGAATCGGCAAACAAGCTACCCTTAAAAGGATTCTGGAAAGAATGGAAACTATTCAGAAATGAATTTCTCCGGACTTGGATTGATGAATAATTCCGTTTCTTTACAGCCATCATGGCATTAAACATCGCATCGTTGAATTCAGGCAGCAATGGAAATTGCTACTATATAGGCAATTACAGTGAAGCTGTACTGATTGATGCCGGCCTGTCGTGTCGTGAAACTGAGATGAGGATGGCACGTATCGGACTGTACATCAAAAAGGTGAAGGCCATATTTATTTCACACGAACATACCGATCATACCCGGGGGGTTGAAGTCCTGTCGCGCCGTCATAAGATACCTGTTTACCTTACCGGGCGGACTCTTCAGAACAGCCGCCTGCAGCTGGAACCAGACCTGGTAAGGTCGTTCGATTCTTATAATCCGGTCATCATCGGAAGTTTGCTGGTCAATCCGTTTCCGAAACTGCATGATGCTGCCGAACCCCATAGTTTCATCATCTCTGATGGTTCAACCAACATTGGAGTTCTTACGGATATCGGAAAAGCATGCGAACATGTCATCCATAATTTCCGCCAGTGTCATGCTGCTTTTTTAGAAGCCAATTATGATGAGGTGATGCTTGATGAAGGTCGCTATCCGCCATTTCTGAAGCAACGGATAAAAAGTGATCACGGCCATTTATCCAACCGGCAGGCTTTTGAACTGTTCGCCACACATCGGCCGGTAACCCTTTCACACCTTCTGTTATCCCACCTGTCGCAGGATAATAATGATCCCGGGCGCGTACTTGATCTGTTCAGCAAAGCGGCGGGGAACACGCATATCTCGATTGCTTCACGGCATCAGGAAACGGAAGTTTTTACCATTACGGGCGACGGTGCAGCTAATCTGCTGGATTTTCAGGTGAACCCAACCTGGGTGCCTCAGCAGATGACACTGTTTTAATTCAATACGGAATATTGCTATGTTTACCAAACCTGTGAATCTGTCAGCCAACCATTAACTTTCACCCAGAGAATTTATCAGGAGGTTTTTAGTGATTTATTTATTTACCGGGGTAAATCAGTTACCTGACCATTTCATCGATACCTGCAATACTTTCCTTCCCGAATGGCGAAGGGACCAGATGATGGGTTTTCGCTTTCCTGCCGACCGGAAACTCTGCGCATCTGGATACCTGATGCTGGTTTATGCCCTGAAGAATGAAGACCTGTTCCATGAATTGCCGGTTTTCGGATTTAATCCATTCGCCAAACCTTTTCTGATCAATTATCCCGGCATCCATTTCAATCTGAGTCATTGCCCGGATACCGTGGTGTGTGCCCTTTCAAGCAGCGAGATCGGAATAGATGTAGAAAGCGTATCTGAATATGACGATGAACTGGCCCTCGCCATCTGCTCCGGCCAGGAATACCGCCGGTTGACAGCCTTTACGGAAAAGGAAGTCAGAGCCCGGGAATTGACCCGCCTTTGGACCCGCAAGGAGAGCGTGGTGAAATGGCTCGGGACAGGATTAACCAGCGATCCTAAAGAAATAGCGCAGGAAGATTATCAGGACACCTCTGCCCACGGTTATCAAATCTCAAGCTATTATAATAGCGCCGGTAGGTTTTCCCTCTCGGTGTGCCAAACAAAAACCAGAACTAACGTCTTTAAAAATGAAGTACTATCCCCTCTCCGACAGCCAGACAGCTATGTATTACGAATGGGAAAAGGATAAATCACTTACGCAATACAATATCAGTTTTGTTTACGACTTCCCTGCCACCATCGACCCCAGCCGGTTAATTAATGCCTTCAAAGCGGTGCTTGAGTCCCATCCGGCCATAAAACTCCGGATCAAGCTGATCGGTGAGGAGCTGGTTCAGTTTTTCAGGGAAGAAGATCCGGTGGAGATTAGTTTAACGAAAGTATCAGAAACAGAATTTCCCCCAATAGTCGAAAAATTTATCCGCCCTTTTGATTTGCTGGCTTCTCCCTTGTATCGCTTTGAATTGTATCAGACTGAAAAACAGCTTTATGCACTTGTCGATTTTCACCACATCAATTTTGACGGGTTATCCAGTGCGATTTTCAACCGTGATCTTGCCCTGGCTTATGAAGGCATTAAACTGGCCGGGGAAAATATAACGGGATGCGAATTTGCCGAATTGGAACAGAGCCGCAAAGGTGACGCGGAATACATTGATCAGGAGGCTTATTATGAGAAAAAATTAAGCGGAGTGAGTATGACGCGGCTTCCATCCCTTAATAATCAGGAGTCGGAAGTCGGATACATGCAGCTAACTTCGGAATTTATCGGCCAGGGACCGGTCAATGATTTTTGCACGAAGTACAAAATTTCGCCGAATAACCTGTTTGCCGCTGCACTTGGAATATGCCTTAACCGGTTTACCCGTGAGCAGGACATTGCTTTCTGCACGGCTCACCACGGCCGGCTTGATGAGAAGCTTTCCAACAGCATCGGCATGTACGTTAAAACCCTCCCCGTAGTCATGAATATCTCCCCCGATCTGACAGTGATCGACCTGCTGAATGCCATCCGTTCAGACATGAAAGTTCTGTGGACCCGGCAGGCATTTCCGTTTTCCGACATGTCGGAAAAATTCGGGGCTTCCATGGAGATCATGTACACCTATCAAAAAGGGTTTGCCGAGTATTTTGATATGGAAGGCCAACGTGCCTACAACCGTTTTATCCGGTCGGTGAGAACTACAGACAAGTTGATCATCTATATCTTCCAGACTCCGGGGGATTACGAAATCAAGGTCGAATACAACGACAGTTTGTATGACCTTGAATATATACAATCCTTTGCCTTTGCTCTTAAAAACACCGTATTGACCATCCTGGCAGGTGAAAATGCACGGTGCGCCGATGTATCCGTCCTTTCGCAGGATCAGGAAACTGAGGTGCTGAAAGTTTCAACCGGAAGAGTCGTGGACCACGACCGCTCTTTGTCATTGATCGACCTGTTCAGGTCGCAGGTCTGTAAAACTCCTGATAATATCGCGGTAGTTTTTCAGGATAGAAGGCTGACCTACAAGGAGCTGGACCGGATCACCGACAGGCTTGCGAAAAAACTGAGAGCCTCTGGCGTGGAAAAGGAAACAGTGGTCGGGGTCATGATCGACCGCAGCGAATACATGGTCATCTATCCCCTGGCGGTTATGAAGGCCGGGGGTGCTTATATGCCCCTCGACTATACCCTCCCTTCCGACCGGCTGAGTTTCATGGTTCAGGATGCCGGTGCGCGACACATCCTGTCTGAAGGTTCACGGGTGTCTGAAGGCTTGCCCGATTTTACAGGTATGGTGATGAACAGGGAGGAAATTCCACTGATGGAAATCGATGAGAAAATCATCCTTCCTCAGCCGGTTCCGGAAGATATGTTCGTGTTGCTGTATACCTCAGGTTCCACGGGAACGCCCAAAGGCTGTATCCTCGAGCACCGGAATATTGTCAATTTCTGCAATTGGTGGGTGAATGAAACAGCCATTACCGCTAAGGATAAAGGGACGGCTTATGCCAACTTTGGTTTTGACGCGCATATGATTGACATCTATCCAATGATTACCGCCGGAGCATCGGTATATATCCTTCCTTCGGACATGAGAATGGACCTGCTCCGGATAAACCGGTATATGGAGGAAAACGGCCTGACGATTGCCTTTATGACCACCCAGATCGGACGCCAATTTGCCGAGGATATTGAAAACCATTCCCTGCGACTGCTCTCAGTTGGGGGAGAACGCCTGTTGCCGACAAAAAAGCCACCCTATCTTTTTTACAATATTTACGGACCTACAGAGTGCACGATTTGTTCGACATTTTACACCATCGATCGGGATTATGACAGTCCGGTTATCGGTCACTCCCTTACCAATGTCTCCAATTATATCCTCGATCAGAACCAGCAGCTTCTGCCCTTGGGTGTGGCCGGAGAGCTGTGCATTGGCGGCGAGGCGGTGGGCAGGGGTTATCTCAACCGCGATGACCTTAACCGTGAGAAATTTGTCGACTGGCGGGGAATGAAACTGTATCGCTCGGGCGATCTGGCTCGCTACAATCACGAAGGGGAGATTGAATATATCGGAAGGCTCGATAACCAGGTTAAACTCCGCGGATTGAGGATCGAACTTGGGGAGATTGAGAGTGTCATGTGCGCCTGCGAGGGTGTAACGTCGGCCGTGGTGGATGTGAAAGAGATCGGAGGGGTCCAGCATCTGTGCGGCTACTTTACGGCTAAAACACCTGTTGATCCGGAGATGCTCAAAGATCACCTCAGAACCCGGCTGGCTGAATTCATGGTGCCTGACACCATGACGCACATGGAAAGACTGCCCTTCAACAATAATGGCAAGGTCAATCGCAAGCTCTTGCCTGTTCCCAGGGTGGAGGTTGAACAATATACGGCTCCGCAAACCCTGACGGAACAGATTTTGTTCGATGTCATAGCTGAAATGCTTGGCAATAAGTATTTTGGCATTAACACCAATCTCTTTTCTCTGGGATTGACTTCAATCCTGGCCATTAAATTTTCTGTAACCCTGCAGAAAAAGCATGGGATCACTATCCAGACAAAAGATATCCTTAAGCTCCGGACCATTGAGCATTTGGCTGAAATAGCCACCAAAACGGAAACCGAAACCTCTGGAGGTCGGGATACCCTAGCAGATAAGCGGGATTACTATTTGTTGTCGGAGAATCAGATGGGGCTTTATTATGACTGGGAAAAGAACCGGGAGGCACTGCAATACAATATCGCTGCCTGTTTGCGCTTTTCCGACCAGGTTGATGTCGAAAGATTGAAAGATTCAATTTCTGCCGTGATGGAGGCGCATCCTTATTTGAAAACCACCCTTGACATGAAAGGGAGTCAGATTGTCCAGGTACGCCGTGATAAAATGCCCGTGGAGATCACAGTATTGAAAACTGATGAGGGGCAAATGCAGGAAAACCTGACGTGGTTTGTCAGACCCTTCAATCTTTTTGGAGATACCCTGTACCGGTTTGTCATTTACCAGACCGAAAGTCACGCTTATTTTCTTTTCGATATCCACCATATCATTTTCGATGGGATTTCCATGAACATCTTCCTGAATGATCTGAAAGAAGCATTCGAGGGCAGATTGGTCCAACCGGAAGGTTTTACGGCGTTTGACCATGCCCTGGAGGAGGACCTGCTGATCCGGTCGGAAAAATTCCGGGAGGCGGAAGCTTATTTCGACCAGCTGATTGGAAAGTCGGTGCTTACAGTTTTTCCTTCAGTTTCGCAAGGTAATGGGGAAGGCAAAGCCGCCAGTTTCAACCGGACCATTCCAAAAGGAATGATCCCTGAATTCTGCCGGCAAAATTCTATTACGGAAAACAACTTCTTCCTATCGGTTTTATGTCTGATAATCAGCCGGTATACAAGGGAAAATCAGATTGCGGTAACCACCGTTTCAAGTGGTCGTGCCGACAACCGGTTATCGAACCTGATGGGAATGTTTGTCAGGACGCTCCCGGTAGTCGCAGAATTCAAGAATCAAAGCTGGATCGATTTTGTCCGTGGACTGCAGGAACAGGTTTTTGAAACCATGGAACGGGAGATCTATCCGTTTACCAAAATGGCTGAAAAATACGGATTGAAGCCTGAAATCAATTTTGCTTACGAGGGTGGGGTGGATACGGATCTTCATCTCGGAACCGAACTGGCGAGTCTGGATTTCCTGAATCTCGATACGGTCAAGTTCCCTTTCAGTGTGATGATATTTCCCGAAGCCGAGGGATATGATGTCAAGTTTGAATTTGATCAGTCGTTGTATACGCGGCCGGAAGTTGACCTGTTTGCTACCCTTTTCACCGAAACGTCAGATCAGTTATCTGCCGGCCCGGACAGGCCTGTTCCTGAGATCTGCCTGGTCATCGGGGCCCTTCAGGATAAAGTGATTAAGGTTTCGGCCGGACAGATTGTGCAAATCGATCCTGTACTGACCTTGCCTGATCTTTTTAAGGAACAGGTTCGAAAGAGTCCCGACAACACGGCGGTTGTTTTTCAGGAGGTAACGCTCACTTACCGTGAGCTGGATCAGTTGACCGACAGGATCGCAAAGAAATTGCATAGCTCAGGTGTTCAGAGGGATGCTGTGGTTGGGGTATTGATCGATCGAAGCGAATGGATGGTGATCTATCCGCTGGCGGTGATGAAAGCAGGCGGCGCCTATATGCCGCTTGATATTTCTATGCCGTCCGACCGGTTATCCTTCATGGTGCAGGATGCCGGGGCGAAACACATACTTTCCGAAGGTTCAAGGGTTCATGATTTGTTGCCGGATTTTGAGGGAATGGTCATCAAAACTGAGGATATGCCTTCCATCCAGGTTGATTCCGGAATGGTTCTTCCGAAAATCAAGCCGGAGGATATGTTTGTTTTGCTGTACACTTCAGGTTCCACGGGAACTCCCAAAGGTTGCATGCTTGAGCACCGGAATATTGTCAATTTCTGCAGATGGTGGGTGGGTGAAACCGCAATCACCCATAAAGATAAAGGGACGGCTTATGCCAACTTTGCCTTTGATGCACATATGATTGACATTTATCCGATGATTACCACGGGAGCGTCCGTTTACATCCTGCCTTCCAATATGAGGATGGATCTGCTCCGGATCAACCGGTACATG
Source organism: Bacteroidales bacterium (assembly GCA_041662065.1). GTDB lineage: Bacteria > Bacteroidota > Bacteroidia > Bacteroidales > UBA12481 > UBA12481. The sequence goes on from JBAZTE010000008.1 coordinate 35,909, forward strand.
GAAGAGAACGGCCTGACGGTTGCATTCATGACCACCCAGATCGGACGGCAATTTGCCGAGGATATTGAAAACCATTCCCTGCGACTGCTCTCCGTTGGCGGCGAGCGCCTCATGCCGACAAAGAAACCAGCCTACCTTTTTTATAATCTTTATGGTCCGACCGAGTGCACGATTTGTTCGACTTTTTATAATATCGATCGGGATTATAACAGTCCGGTGATCGGTCACTCCCTGGCCAATGTCTCCAATTATATCCTCGACCAGAACCAGCAGCTTCTGCCATTGGGAATGGCCGGAGAATTGTGCATCGGCGGAGCGGGTGTGGGCCGCGGTTATCTGAACCGCGACGAGCTGACCCGTGAAAAGTTTGTCGATTGGAGAGGGATGAAACTCTATCGTACCGGCGATCTTGCCCGGTATAACGATGCCGGGGAGATTGAGTATATAAGCCGCCTGGATAACCAGGTCAAGCTTCGCGGATTGAGGATCGAACTGGGAGAAATAGAAAACGCCATGCTGGGCTTCGAAGGGATATCAACGGCCGTGGTGGATGTTAAGGAGATTTCGGGAGTTCAACACCTTTGTGGTTACTATGTTGCAAACAAACAGGTAGATACGGAGGAACTGAGGCAATATCTCAGGACAAGGCTGACGGAATTCATGCTGCCGACTGTCATTACCCAATTGGAGAAATTCCCGTTGACCAACAATGGCAAGGTTAACAGGAAGGCGCTGCCGGTTCCGGAACTGGTACGCAGCGAAGCCTATGTCGCTCCAATGAACAAAATTGAGGAAGATATTTGCCAGGTCTATTCCGGGATCCTGAAAATCGGAAAAGTCGGCATACTGGATAGTTTTTTCAAGATCGGCGGTTCCTCCATTACAGCGATCAAGGCCATCATTCAAATCCTGAATCTCGGATACAATATCAAGTATGGCGATCTCTTCAAACTGAAGACCCCTCAGGCAGTGGCTAAATTCCTGTCCGATCAGGCAACCGGCGGATTCAGCCAGGAGGTAGAGGAAATGGAGGATATCTCGGATTATGATTACTCGGCCATCGATGAATTATTGAACCGGGAAACGCCTGATTTATGGGAAAATTACCGCGAGTATGAACTGGGCAATGTCCTGCTGACAGGCGCCACCGGATACCTGGGCATTCACGTGCTCAGGGAGCTCATCGCAAAAGAAAAGGGAAAGATTTATTGCCTGATCCGCTCAAAAGGATCGCTCACGCCTGAGACAAGATTGAAAACGCAGCTCATGTATTATTTCTCTGACACGTTTGAGGAGATTTTTGACACCCGGATTATCCCTGTTGACGGAGATATTACAAGTATGGAGTCGCTGAGGTCGCTCACCGGCCACGATATCAATACAGTCATCAATTGCGCCGCCAACGTCAAGCATTATGCCGCCGGTAATGAACTGGACCGGATCAATGTTGAAGGGGTTGCCAATCTTATCGAATTGTGCAGGGCCGAAGGAGCAAGGCTGATCCATGTTTCCACCCGAAGTACTTTCGGACTGATCGAGAAGCACAAACTGGCCGGGGGCACGATGATGAATGAAAACAAGCTCTTCATTGGCCAGAAAATCGATAACGGTTATGTTTTAAGCAAATTCAAGGCCGAGCGGATCATCCTGCAGGCAGTGGCCGGGGGATTGGATGCCAAGATCATGCGTGTCGGCAACCTGATGGGGCGTGACTCCGACGGGGAATTCCAGATAAATTTCAGGAGCAACGCTTTTGTCAACACGTTGAAATCATACAAAGTACTGAAAATGTTTCCGTTAAGCCAGTTGATTTCACCGTTGGAAGTATCCCCGATCGACTGTACGGCAGCAGCGGTGGTTTCACTTTCAAACACACCACGCGAAATCATCATCCTGCATACCTACAATAACTACCGGCTGAATATGGCCAATCTGATTTATGCGATGCAGCAGTATGGATTTGAAATGACACTGGTTTCTGACCGGTGCTTTAATGAAGAATTTCAAAAAGTTATGCAGGATACCCGCAAAAGTGAACTGGTATCGGGACTGCTTCATTACCGGCTCGGCGAGGACCTGGTGGAAGTACCCGGCGAGAATGATTATACCACCACTTTGTTATATAAGCAAGGTATCCGCTGGCCGTTGGCCAATGACGATTACTCAACCCGGCTGATCGGGATTCTGGATGGAATGGGTTTTTTTGATGAGAACTAAAACGGATTAATACAGGGGCCTCTGCTTGGAGTGTGGGGGCCTGAGAACCGAATTGGTATGGTTCTTGAAAACAGCATCGTATTTGGCCGCATTAACCCGATACGTGTTAACTCTCAGGGATTTCCACTTTTGGTCACCGGGAGTACAAATATATATTTTCAATCCTTTCATGGCAAAGTATCGGCCGGAATCGCTATTTTGCACATGATGAATTATTTGGCAAAGTTTTCCATGATGAATGATCAGGCAAAAACCAGGGAACAGCTTATCATAGAACTTGAAAAATTAGGTCAGGAGCTTGAGGAATTAAAGGCTGTCTTTATAAAAGATAATCCCAAACAGAAAAAGGTTTTGCAAGCGTTGAGAGAGAGCGAAGAAAAATACAGGAACCTCTTTGCCAATAATCCTCAGCCCATGTGGATCTACGATCTGGAAACCATGGTCTTTTTAGAGGTGAATAATGCCGCTATAAAACATTACGGCTATACAAAAGAAGAATTTCTTTCGATGACCTTAATGGATATTCGACCTGGGGAGGACATTGATGCCTTGCTGAAACTGGTGGAAAACAGGATACAGGAATTAAGTTTATCCGGTGAATGGCGCCATCGGAAGAAGGATGGTAAAATCATAGATGTTGAAATCGTTTCTCACGCGCTGACCTTTAACGGACGCAAAGCCAGGTATGTCCAGGTCAATGATATAACCGATCGAAAACAAACAGAACTGGAATTAATCAAAGCCAGGGATAAGTCCGAAATAATTGATGAGAAATATCAGATCCTTTTCGAAACGATCACTGAAGGTGTTGCATTGAATGAAATTGTATACAATGAGAAGCATGAAATGATCGATTATAGAGTTGTTGAAGTGAACAAAGCATATTGTGAAATTACAGGTTTAAGCCCGGAGCAATTTATTGGTAATTACGCAACCAGATTGTATGGAATGTCCCCTGATTTCATAAAATCGTTTTGGGAACAACATAAAGATCTAAAGGAAACGGTCTATTCTGATATGTATAATCCGTTAAGCAACAGGTATTTTTATATTTCTACTTCTCCGTTTGTTGAAGACAGATTTGTAACCGTCTTTTTTGATATCACCAACCTTAAACAAGCAGAATTGGCATTAAAAGAAAAAAATGACCAATTAATTGCAGCCAAAGAAAAGGCCGAAGAAAGCGATCGTTTAAAATCTGCCTTCCTTGCTAACATGAGCCACGAGATAAGGACACCGATGAATGGTATTTTAGGTTTTACCGAGCTCCTGAAAGAACCTCAAATTTCAGCGGAAGAACAGAAAAATTACATCAGTTTAGTCGAGAAAAGCGGTGAACGTTTGCTTCATATAATCAACGATGTCATCGATATCTCAAAAATAGAATCGGGATTGATGTCATTAAAAATTCAGGAGGTGAATATCAACAAGGAAATTCAGAGCCTTATTGATTTTTTCAGGCCAGAGACCGAACTAAAAGGGATCAGGCTGTTTACTCAAAAACCTTTGCACCCCGCTGAATTGGTCATTAAAACTGATCAGGAAAAAGCTTGCGCTATTTTAACCAACCTGATTAAAAATGCCATCAAGTTTACCTCCAAAGGCTCTATTGAATGCAGTTGTAAAAAAAAAGACGGATACTTGCAGTTCTTTGTTAAGGATTCCGGTCATGGAATTTCTCTGGAACAGAAGGAAGTTATTTTTGAAAGGTTTCGGCAAGGCAGCGAATCGCTGACACGAAAATACGAAGGGGCAGGTTTGGGATTATCAATCTCGAAAGCATACGTAGAAATGCTTGGGGGCAAGATCTGGGTTGAGAGTAAATCTGGAAAGGGATCGACCTTCTTTTTCACTATTCCATTCAAATCCTGAAAACGTTTTTTTTTAATTGTTTTCGTAACTATTAAAAAGTCTTTTCGTCTTAGTGTTGTAATAACCCAAACCAAAATGGATCGCATAATTGAGAATAAATCAAAAAAAAGAAGGCAAATTCTATGGATTTCGTTAGGGGTGATCGTGCTGTCATCCATAATCTATCTGCTTTTTTTCTCCGACCATTCGAGCAAGCTGAATGTCGAGCGGGATAAGCTGACGATTTCAGACGTAATCGAGAATGAGTTTCTGGATTACATGACCGCTACCGGCAATGTTGAACCTCTCACCACCGTTTACCTTGATGCGGTGGAAGGTGGCCGTGTTGAAAAAATCCTGATCGAGGAAGGTTCCATGGTGAAGGAGGGTGATATCATTCTTCGACTAACCAACCCCGACCTGAACCTGAGGATACTGACCAGCCAGGCCGATCTTGCCGAACAGGAAAACCGGCTGCGCGACACCAAAATTATGATGGAGCAGCAACGCATTGAACTGCGCAGACAAATCATACAATACGAATTCGACCTGATAAAACTCAACCGGACCTACCAATCCAATAAAACGCTTTTCAACCAGGGTTTGATTTCCGAGCAGGAATACCTTCTCAGTAAAGAAAATTCTGAACTGACCCAGCAGACCATAGTGCTTTTCAAGGAAAAATCGGTGCAGGATTCCCTCTTCAGGGCAACACAGGTGAAAAGTCTGGAAGGAGCGCTCAACCGGATGCAGGATAATATTGAACTGGTTAAGGATAAACTTGAGAGTCTGAATGTTAAGGCACCTGTTACGGGCCAGTTGGGTTCCCTCGAGGCTGAGATCGGTCAGACCATCATCAGTGGTTACAGGCTTGGACAAATTCACATCCTGGATAATTTCAAGGTGACGGCTCAAATCGATGAACACTGGATCGACAGGATAAAAACCGGCTTGCCGGCCACCCTCGAAAGAAATGACCAGAATTTCAACCTCAATATTATTAAGGTCTATCCGGAAGTGCGCGCCGGCCAGTTTCAGGTCGACATGGAGTTTTCAGGGGTTAAACCCGATAATATCAGAACAGGACAAACTTATCGGATCAACGTAGAACTTGGCCAGCCTATCAAAGCCATCCAGGTTTTAAAAGGGGGTTTCTTTGAATCAAGCGGAGGACAATGGATCTATGTGGTTGACCCATCGGGACAGTTTGCCAGCAAACGGACTATACGGACCGGCCGGATGAACCCCAGGTATTATGAGATTCTGGAAGGATTGCAACCCGGAGAGAAGGTTGTGGTGAGTTCATACACCAGCTATGGCAATAATGATAAACTGATCCTAAAATAGCAAAGCCATGTTTTTCAATTACTTAAAAACATCAGTACGTAATCTTTTACGATATAAAGGTTATTCATTGATTAATATAATCGGGATGACACTGGGACTGGCTTCCTCTATACTCATCCTGCTGTTTGTTCTTGATGAATTATCGTTTGACAAGTTTAACAAAGATTCGGACCGCATTTATCGCGTATCCGTCATGGGTAAAATCCAGGGCCCGGAAATCAGTGCGGCAGTAAGCTGTGTACCGATTGGACCGGCACTGGTTAAGGAATTGCCGGGTGTTGAGCAATATACACGGTTGTTTCCTTTTGGTGGCGACCCACTGGTCAGGTATGAGGACAAAAGCTTTGTTGAGGATGGGTTTATTTATGCCGACTCCACCTTCTTTGATATTTTCACCACCCGGTTTATTGCCGGGAATGCCGGAAAAGGATTGAACAGGCCAAACTCGCTGGTCATCACGCGAAGCATCGCCATGAAATATTTTGGATCGACCGATGTCATAGGAAAAACGCTCCAGATATTTGATCCTCCGCAGCAATTTGCCGTTGATGGTGTGATTGAAGATTTTCCCGCAAATAGTCATATCCGGTTCACAATACTTGCCTCGTTTATTTCCAATCCGTTGAATCAAAGCACCATATGGGTCGGAAATAATGTTTACACCTACATTAAGATTTCGAAAAACTCCACCGGAAAAGATATTGAGTCGGGCATGGTTGCCATAGTTGACAAATACGTTGGCCCGCAGCTGAAACAATTCCTGGGTTTCGACCTCAGCCAGATGCGGGCTGCGGGTAACCGTTATGGTTATGTGCTTACTCCGATGACCGATATCCATCTCAAATCGGATCTCGATTTTGAATTCCGGCCTAACGGGTCCATGTCAACGGTTTACATATTTTCAATCATCGCCTTGTTCCTGATCATTATCGCATCGATCAACTTCATGAACCTGGCGACTGCCCGTGCCTCTTCCAGAGCCAGGGAGGTTGGCATCCGCAAAGTCGTAGGCTCACAGCGTTCAAATCTTATCGGACAGTTCCTAACTGAATCCTCGCTCCTGACCCTGTTATCATTTTTGCTCGCCATTCTTCTTGTTTTCCTGGCCTTGCCCTACTTTAATAACATGGCGAACAAAGAGTTATCCATTAACCTGATCAACTGGAGTTTATTCATACCTATCCTGATATTGCTCCTGATCTTCATAAGTCTCGCATCCGGAAGCTACCCTTCATTTTATCTCGCCAGTTTTAATCCGGTATCCGTCTTGAAAGGAAAACTGCAGATGGGCATTCGTGGCGGCTGGTTGAGGAAATCGCTCGTGGTTATTCAGTTTTTTATTACTATCGGACTCATAGTCAGCACACTGATCATTTCCCGACAAAATCATTACCTGCTGAGCAAGGATTTGAATTTCGATAAGAACAACCTGCTGATTGTCAATCGTGCCTATGCACTCGGCGGTCAGTCACAACTTTTCTCCGACCGGGTCAAAGCTATCCCGGGAGTCACCGATGCAACCATAACCACTCAGGTTCCCGGAGGGCAAAGTTCCGGGAATACCGTATTTCGCAGAGAGGGTGACGCGAGCGATGCCTTGCAGAATTTTAACATTATCACCACTGATGAGAGTTTTCAGAAAACCATGAAAATTGAGATGGTTGCCGGAAGGTATTTCTCGAAAGAATTCGGTGCCGACAGTGCAGCTGTGGTGATCAATGAGGCTGCAGCAAAGCGTCTTCAGTGGGAGAATCCTGTTGATAAAATCCTTTACCAGGTTGCGGCCAGTGCAACGGGAGGCGATGTGACCATGAATGTCATCGGTGTGATCAAGGATTATAATTACGAATCCCTGCATCAGGAAGTTAAGCCTTTGGTTATCAGGCTGGCTCAAGGAGGGGTGTTTTCAGTGATCCGCTATGCCGGAATCCAGCCTTCAGAATTGGTCACGAAAGTCAAATCTGTTTGGTCTGAAGTCCTGCCCAATCAGCCATTCAATTATATTTTCATGGAGGATCAATTAGTCGACAACTATCAGAAGGACCGTCAAATGGGGAAAATATTTACCGTTTTTGCCATTCTGGCCATCATTGTCGCCTGCCTGGGATTGCTCGGTTTAGCCTCATTCACGATCGAAAAACGTAAAAAAGAGATCAGCATCAGAAAATGCCTCGGGGCACCTTCAGCAACCATTATTGAGATGCTGCTGAAAGAAACGATCGTACTGGTGATTATCTCCACCCTGATCGCATCTCCTTTGTCGTGGTACCTCATGAAAACCTGGCTGCAGAATTTCAATTATCATATAAATATTGGGATCGGAGTATTCCTGATCTCCACCCTGATGTCACTTTTCATTGCGGTATCAACCATTCTGTTGCACGTTTATAAGGCATCAGTCAGCAATCCGGTTGATGCACTCAAAATGGATTAATCTATAAATCAAACCAAATGATACAAACAATTGAACTAACCAAAGTATTCCGCACGGATGAAGTCGAAACGACTGCCTTGAATAAAGTTTCCCTCTGGATAAAGAAAGGCGAATTTGCCGCTATTATGGGCCCTTCCGGATGCGGGAAATCCACCCTGCTGACTTTGCTTGGCCTACTGGATAACCCTACCTCGGGGCAGTTGCTTTTTAATGGAATGGAAGTATCCAAATATTCTGAAAAGCAGAGGACCCTTCTCCGGAAATCCAATATTGGATTTGTTTTCCAAAGTTTTAATCTGATCGATGAATTGAATGTATTCGAGAACATTGAACTGCCGCTTCTGTATCAAAAAGTCCCGGTAGCCAAAAGAAAAAAGATGACCGAAGAGGTGATGGAAAGGATGAACATTGTCCATCGGAAAAAACATTTTCCGCAGCAGCTATCCGGCGGTCAGCAGCAGAGGGTCGCTATTTGCCGGGCTGTTGTGGGTAATCCTTTGCTGATTCTGGCCGATGAACCTACCGGAAATCTCGATTCGGCTAACGGGGAAGATGTCATGAATCTGTTAAAACAACTGAATACCGATGGAACCAGTATCGTCATGGTTACGCACTCACCAAAAGATGCGTCCTATGCTGGCAGGATCATCAGGCTGTTCGACGGACATCTGGTCACTGAAACTGAATAACAACCCGAATTTTATTTAAAGAAAGATGTCAAAGCTAAGCAGAATAGGTATTTTGATCGTTATTGTTCTTTATCATGGACCTCAATCCTATTCACAGAACGCCTTAAAGCTTGAAGACTGCATTCAAATGGCTCTCGATAGGAATATCGGGATTAAAAGGCAGGGTTTGCAGGTTGATCTCGCAAAAGACAACCTGCAAACTTCACAGGCAGCCAGATTACCAAACCTGGAAGGTTTTTATGCTCATAACCTGAGTTCCGGAAAAACGGTGAACTATGAGGATTATACCTATATCAATACCAAATATCAGGATGGAAACGTGGGAATACAAGGATCTCTTCCCTTGTTCACCGGATTCTCAAATTGGTATCAGACCAAATCCGGCAAGTTCGCTTTCCTGTCCGAATCCGAAAGGCAGAAGGAACTAAGGAAATCGGTGACCATTGAGGTTACCACCGCTTTTCTGCAGATCCTCTATAGCCAGGAATTACTTGCGGTGGCAGTGGCTAAGCTCGAATCGACCCGGGAGCAGCTACGCATGAATGAAGGTTTCTTTAATGCCGGCAGGATGTCCAAAGTTGAGGTGTTAACGATGAAATCCCAGGTTGCGCAGGATAATCTATCGAAAATCCAGGCTGAGAACGATGTAAGATCGGCCTATTTGTCTCTTGCCCAGCTTCTTAACCTCGAGAATGAACTTGGATTTGCCATTCAAAAACCGGCGAGTCTGGAGAGTCCGCTGTCACTGGACATCATCGATCCCTTAAAAGTTTATGAGTTTGCCCTTGGCAATCACCCGGGAATCGCTTCAGCAGAGTGGCTCCTGAAAAGCCGGGAATCAGGGCTGGCAGCCATGAGAGCCAGGATCTCCCCTTCAGTTTCGCTTAACGGTCTGATCTACTCTAGATATAGTGAATTAGGAGTCAACCAATTAGACCCTACTGCAACTTATCCCTATACCGAACAGCTCAGGGACAATATGTACAGCCGGGCTTCGGTAAATGTCAGTATTCCCATATTCAGCCAATTCCAGATCAGAAGCCGGATCAATCAGGCCAGAATTCAGTCTGATGATGCCAGGCTTGCACTGGATCAGAAAAAATTAGCGGTACGGCAGGATATACAGTTGGCTTACTCGGCTGCCATCAATGCACGGGCGAAATATCAGGCAACTGAGGAGGCAATCGCAAGCGCAACGGAGTCATTCAACCTGACCAGGGAGAAATACAAATCCGGGCTTTCATCTTCCGTGGAATTCAAGGTGGCCCAGAATCAACTTATTCAGGCACAACTGACACAGATCCAATCCAAATTCGAATTCATTATCCGCGCAAAGATCCTTGACCTTTATCTGGATAAGCCGATCACTCTTGAGTAAATTCCAAATCGGGGAACGCTGCAATCCTAACTACACGCCACCGTACATTGTTCCAGGCTGCACCTATAATCTTTCCAGGATATGCGCCAGGGTGAAGCCAAAATAATTGCCAAGTATATATCCGAGCACGCCACCGGCAATGCCGGTGACAATAACGTCCTTGTTTTTAAGGGCATTCGCTACGAGCGGCACAAAAGGAGGTGAGAAAATAAAGGCGGTTGACGTGATCAGGAAATTATCGGCATCGATCCTGAAAATCTTGGCAAGAATGATGTGAAGGAAAAGGGAGCCGAAATAACACCAGGAAATAAAAAGGATCAAATCAAGCGTTCCTTTTCCGAACATGGTAGTGAGGTTGGCCATGGTAGCGACGGTCAAGGAAAAGACAAGAATGAGGTACATGCCGAGCTGAAAGGTTTTTTCAATCCTGTTGATCCCCCTGAAAAGCGAGGCAATGATCCCGAGGGTTGTTATCGAGAGTACCGCTACCGCATTCTTGTAGGGCATATATTCAGGCGGAACCAGGAAACTCAGACCCACCCCGATACCGGTGATGATGAGGGACAGCCCGAAAGCCTTCAGCAACGGCAGGATCGTTCCTTTCTTCAACATACCGGAAAAATTATCGAGCCCAACGATCTCTTTTTCAACCAGTTCATGGTCCATAGAGGCGCCATCCTTTTCATCGAATTTCGGAAGGATGGCCCTGAAAATCCGCGGGGCCAGGGTGATGAAAAAAACGACCAGGAAGGCGCCAACGATGATATCATAGGTGTTGAGCACAACGAAACGGTCGGCATCCACGTTGAGCATCAGCTTGAGTGCGGCAAAATTCGGGGTTCCCCCGGTATAGATCCCTTCAAACATACCTGCAAGCTTCCAGGTATCAGGGAACGCATTTTTCCAGATGAAATAACCAGCGGTAACCATCACGATCCCTGCCACCAGGGCAAGGATAACCGACAGGAAACCCTTTTTTGCATATTTCAGCCATCTTTTCATGTTCAATGAGAACAGAAGGAGCGGAAAAGCCAGGAGTATGGTGATGGTAGTGATGTTATCCTGAACGGCGCCTATCCGGTTGACAGTAACGTCCTCCGGAACCGCCTTGCCCTCTGAGATCAGCCCATCAAGTACCTTTTTATCAAGCTTGGATACACTTCGTTCAACTATGGCCATTTTGTAGCCGTGGCTGCCTTGGGGAAGGATCCCGACCGATCCGATGATCAGGCCGAAAAGATAAGCGATAACTATGGTTCCAAACTTTTGAAACAAGGTCCATCTCTTGCATAAATGGATGATAACCAAAGGGAAGGTAAAATAGAATACGATGAGGAGGATTAACTTCGTCATGGTAGAGTATTTTGTTTGAACCGAAAATACTAAAAGGTTCTTATGTTCAGCTATCTGGCTTGCAAAAGGGGTATAAATACCTAGAAAGGCTTCATAGTTACAAACTTCTCATTCCCGGTGTCATCATTCATTCCTCTTGGAACCATTGGTGAATGGCTTCTTTTGATAGATTTACCGTTGATTTACCATGCGAACCATCTTCAATGAGCAGGTATTGTTTTTGTTCACACTTCCATGAGTTAAAAAGGATTTCACATCCCTTTTTGTCGACGATATTGTCTTTCTCGCCATAAATCAGCAACAAGGGATAATCTGCCATTTTGGAAAAATCAACCATGGACTTCATTAATTTTCTTGTATGAATCATGTAATGCAAACTGAAATACTTTACTAACAATGGGTCGTTAACTCTTGATTCAGAGTCTTTTCTGTCGTCTGCGTTTTCTATTTTGGATGGATCTCCTGCCATATTGACGATCGGTGTATGTCTGGCAAAAACAAAATACGCGGCATATTTTAAATATTGACCGGGATTCGGCGACATCCCTTTTGCTTCCTTCATCAAATAGGGCGGATTTACCATTATTAAACCTCCCACATTTTCCATTTTCGCAGCCACCGCCAAAGCAACTGCGGTTGACATGCTATGACCAAACAGCACGATTTTATGTTTTTTTGAAATATAGTCTGGATCGCTGTTGATGACCTCTACATAGTCATTGATGAAATCTGAGAAGTCAGCTATATCCCCGCGCTTACCATCTGAATATCCTGTCCCGCGGGGGTGAACGACTACTACCCGGTTCTGGTTGTTGCTCAATAAATCAATAATGTCCTTTTCTTTTAAATGGTTGATGCCGGTTATCCCTGAAATGATAAAGATTGTGGAGCGGTAATTTTCAAAGGGTTTGTAATCATATATGAACAACCTGCATCCGTTTTTCGTGGTGTAAAAGGTGCCTTCATCATCTGATGGAACGCTTGGTGCTAACGGGTTTTTCATCGAAGAACAAGAAATAAGTGTCAACAAGAAACACAATATGTATGCATATTTCGACATTTTATTCTTAACCCTTGCAGATAATTTTAATTAAAGAGACAAAGGAATAAATCAAACGGATCAACAAAAAAGGGAAAATGATTAGTGGTCAGATAATATGATAAGCGGTTTTGCCTGATCCACCTCACCCCCGGCCCCATTGCCGTTAACCTAAGGATTTAGTTGAATTACTGAAGGAGAAGGTTGAAGTCAGAGATTCCAATTCAGAATTCCGAATGCCGAGTTGGAGATTCAGGTTAATATGAAGGAGTAAATTACTACTTCACAAATACTTGAATCTTATAATTCGGCATTCGGAATTCTGAATTGGAATCTCGACCTTTTAACTTCCAACCCTACTTTTGTAGCGGAATAATCCCTTAGGCTGACGGCAATGGGGCAGGGGGTGAGGTGGATCCAGGGAAGCAGAAAAGTAATTGAAATTTATTCCAGCGTGATCGGCTTATCCAAATACAAATCAAGAATTTTGGATCGGATAAGAAATTCATATTTCGATTGAATTTGGGCCAATTGAGCCTGAATCAGCTGATTCTGAGCTAATTTAAAATCAACTGATGAGGATATTCCCGCTTTATATTTTTCCTGAGTCAGGTTAAAGGATTCACTGGCACTTTTAATGGCTTCATCGGTTGCTTCGTATTTAGCCTTTGCATTGATCGCTGCTAAATAAGCCAGTTGAATATCATGGCGAATGGATAGTCTTTTCTGATCCAATGTCAGTCGCGCATCCCTGGCCTGGATGCTGGCCTGATTGATCCGGCTTCTGATTTGAAACTTTGAGAAAATGGGAATGCTCACATTAACCGATGCCCGGCTGTACATATTATCCCTGAGCTGCCGGGAATATGGATAGGGTGAGGATGGATTCATTTGATCGACACCTAGTTCGCTATACCTTGAATAGGCAATACCGTTCAGTGAAACTGAAGGTGATAATCCTGCCCGCATGGCCGAAAGCAGTGATTCACGACTTTGAACCAGGTGTTCCGTGGACGAGATCCCGGGATGGTTGATTTGGGCATAATCGTTGATCTGTTCAGGATCATTGATGTCCAGCGCGAAACCTCCATCGAGACTGGCTGGTTTACTAATCCGGAGATCGCCTGCATTATCCATATTAAGTATTTGAAATAGAGCTAAATAGGCTGTGTTAACCTCATTTTCAGCTTGAATTTTAGCCAGGTTATCCTGAGCGAGCTGGGACTTCATCGTGAGGACCTCAACTTTTGATATCCTGCCCGTTGCGAAAAAACCCTCATTCATGTTGAGCTGCTGTTGGGTGGATTCCAGTTTTGCTTCAGCTACACCAAGCGTTTCGCCGGCATACAGAATCTGCAGATAGGCAGCGGTAACCTCGATAGTCACTGCTTTTATTAATTCTGCTTTTTTCTCCGTCTCAGATAGAACTGAATACCTGGCTGATTTTCTTTGATACCAATTTGCACAACCGGTAAAGACAGGAATGGAGCCCGATATGCCAATATTTCCATCCTGATAGTTGGTGTTGATATAGGTGTAATTTTCATAATTAACCGTTTTTCCCGAACTCAGGTTGTGGGCATAAAATCCCTCTACAATTGGCAATTGATTTGCCCTCGCGGTTTGCAGGTTGTCTGTCGCAAGATCAACCATCAATTTTTGTTTTTCTAATCCGATATTTCTTTCGATGGCTATTTGAATACATTCTTCAAGATTCAATTCTTTCTGTGCAAAAGCTTGATTCCCGGAGAATAGAATGCCAATAGCCAACACTAATTTAATGGTCTGCATCATGTTGCTTGATTGTTAGATCCGATAGTCAAACCAGATCGATAAATTTTTAAGTAATTGGAAAACGGTACTTAATTTAAAATCAGCTTGTCGTTATTGCCAAAGTTATTATACGGGCTAACCACAACTTTTTCACCGGGCTGTAACCCTTCGAGTATTTCATAATACCGCGGATTCATTCTGCCGGTTCTGATAGTCCGTTTCACGGCAAATTTTCCGCTGGGATCCACGACGAAAATCCATTGTCCGCCGGTCGATTCGAAGAATCCTCCTTTAAGCACCTGTATGGCTTTTACGGGCTGGCCTAATTCGACATTGATCCGGTAGGTCTGTCCGGTGCGGATATTATCGGGTTTTATGCCTGAGAACACCAGGTCGACCTGAAACCTGCCGGCCCTAACTTCAGGATAAACCTTAATGATGGTAAGATTGAAATTCTGGTCGTTACGTTCAAGGGTGGCCGGCAACCCGGTTTTTATCCGGTCGATCCAATGTTCATCAATTTCGGCGGTCACTTTAAAGTTATCCAGGATATGCACCTGGCCGAGCCGGTAACCGCTGTTGATGTTTTGGCCTATCTCGGCTTCAAGTGAACCCAACTGACCGGAGACCGGGGCCTTAACATTAAGGTTTTCGAGCTTATCTTTAACTAATTCGATATTATCCTGCATTCTGTTCAGCGCACCTTCGAGACTCTTAACCTGCGTAGCCCGGAAAAGGGAATCCTGGAGGGATTTTTCCCGGAACAGCTGGATTGATTGCTGCGTCAGCTCAAAGTTTTCCTTTGAAAGAAGATATTCCTGTTCCGCAACAAGTCCCTGGTTATATAGGGTCTTGTTCGACTGATAGATCCTGTTGAGCTTCAACAGATCAAATTCAAATTGTATTATTTGCCTGCGCAGCTCAATGCGTTGCTGTTCCATCATGATCTTTGTATCGCGCAGGCGGTTTTCCTGTTCAGCAAGGTCGGCCTGGCTCGTGAGTATTCTCAGGTATAAATCGGGATTGGAAAGGCGTAAAATTATATCTCCCTTAGTAACCATTGAACCTTCCTCTATCAGGATTTGTTCAACGCGGCCACCCTCTACAGCATCGAGATAAACTGTTGTCAGGGGTTCAACGTTCCCGGTAGCAGTCATGTAATCCAGAAATACATCCTCAATAACATCTGCGATGGTGAGTTTGTCGCGTTCCACATTCAACTTTGAAGAATGGTCGGCAAATATCAGCTGGTAGGAAACTAAAGCGACAATTAAAACAGAAGCAGAAATCCAAAGTATTCTTCTTCTTCTTTTTGAGGTATTCTTGATGGCGCGATCCATGATATTCTTATGAAATTTGAAATTCAGATTATTCGTAACGTAATGATTCGACAGGGTTCCGGGTAGCTGCCTTCCAGCTTTGCCAGCTGACGGTGATAATTGCGATCGCAATGGCCAGCAGCCCGGCCAGTGCAAATATCCACCAACTCAGACTGGTTTTATAGGCAAAACTATCCAGCCAGCTGTGTATGGCATACCAGGCAACGGGAACCGATATCACAAATGCCAGCGCCACCCATTTTACAATATCCTTGTTTATCAGGAACATCACCTCTAAAATCCTTGCGCCATTTACCCTCCGGATACCAATTTCTTTTACCCTCATGTCGGATTCCAATGTGCTTAGAGCAAATATTCCCAGCAATGATAACAGCATCGCCAAAATGGAGAAAACTCCGGTTATTCTGGCAAACTTCTCCTCTTCACCATAGGCACTTTTGAACTTTTCAGCCACACCTTCATAAACGAATGGGATTTCCGGGAACAACCGCGTCCATGTCTTTTTAATAAATTCGATGGATTCAGCAGTCTTTTCCGGATTCAGCCTCAGATTCAAGTATCCCGGGAAGTTATGATGGCGTCCGTATTGATAGATCATTGGGTCGATTGAATATTGTAACGATTTGATATTTATATCGTTAATAACGCCCACAACTTCTTTCTGATTATCCTTGGAAAACAATCCCATGGTCTTCCCTTCAATGGATGACCATCCGAACTTTTTCAAAGCGGCCTGGTTGATAATAATTGCATCGCGATCGGTGGAATACGCCTTCGAAAAAAATCGGCCCTGAACCATTTGCACCCCGAATACATCCAGAAAATTCTCATCGATATCGCAGGAGATCACCTCCATCCCTTCGGGATAGGTGTTTCCACCGGGAAATGCTTTAAACTGATTCCTGAAACCAAATCCGGGCACATATTCTGTTACTGCAGCTTTTCCATATCCGTATTGCGACTGGTATTTTTCCAGTTCCTGAACCAGGATGGAAGTATTCTTCAAACGGTCATTTGCGGTGTTCCCGGATGCCCTGACATATATTGCGATCAGGTTATCCTTTTTAAATCCTGATTCATGATTCTGCATGAACGAAATCTGCTTGAAAATGAACAGCTGGGTAATCCCGAGAACAATTGAAATAACGAATTGAAGCATTACAAAACTTTTCTGAAAAGTCAGTTTATTTTGGCCTGCCTTTTTTCTTTGAAGCATCACCTTTATCGATGGTGACCGCGACAGAACAAAGGATGGATAAAGTCCGGATATCAGTATGGTTAAAACCCCGAATCCGAATACGCCTCCTAAAAATATCGGATCAGAATAATCAATAACAATATTCTTTTGTATTAAATCATTAAAATAGGGTAATAATAAATTCACTCCCAAAAAGGAAATAATCAGGCTGATAAACACCAGAATGGAGATCTCGGCAAAAAAGTCACCGATCAGAGTACCCGATGAGGCTCCGTATACTTTTTTAATTCCGGTTTCGATCTTCCTTCTGCCGGCATTGGCAATTGAAATATTTACAAAATTCAGGCATGCAATTAGCAATATCCCGATTGCAATAGCTGAGAGAATCCATAAATAAGCCGGTGCGACAATCGGAATTATATCCTTTTCAAGAGAAGGGTTGAGATGGCTTCCCTTAAAATCCGCAAGAAGTAATTGGAAAGTATTTTTCAAAAAATCGGGATAATACTGTTTCTCAATGTTCATGAGTTTTTGTTCAAACCCATCCGGCACCCGGTTTCCCTGAAAAGTAATAAAAGTAATCAGCCCGGAATTATACCACCTGTCATTTAAATCGGGGTAATAAATATTTCGGTATTTATCTGAGAGAATATAGTCAAAATTGAATATTGAATTGGACGGAATGGAATTAATAACGCCGGTGATGGTAAAAACGGATTTATCATATTCAAAGGTTTGCCCCATCGGATTGGTGTCGCCGAAAAGCAAATGTGCAAACTTCTCGGTGACAACCGCTTCATAAGGATCATTGAAAATCGTTGCCGGGTTCCCGGACTGTAAAGGAAAACTGAAAACCTCAAAAAAGTCCTTTTCAGCAATAGCGCCCGTAAGGTTTTCAAATTTTTTCTGCCCTGCTTTAATTTCATCCCAGGTCCTTAATAATCCGATTACCTTGTCGATTTCAGGATAATCTTTTTTTAGCACAACGGATAAGGGCAATGGGGTGGGTACCCCTATCGAACCTTTCTGTATATTTTTTGCTACCACCCGGTATATGTTCCGGGCATTGGGATTGAAATTGTCGAAGGAGGATTCATATCGGACATATAGAAATATTAACAGGCTGATTGTCAATCCAATTGATAACCCAATTATATTTATGAAGGCGAACCTTTTGTAACTAAACAAATTGCGGATATTCGTCCGGATCAAATAGCCAAATCTTTTCATTGGTGAGTATTTTTCAACCGGGCGTTCTCAGTGATAATCTGCCCGTCGAAGAGGTTGATGATCCGGTGTGCATATTCCGCGTCACGCATGGAATGGGTAACCATAACAATGGTGGTTCCTTCGCGGTTGAGTTCGGTAAGCAGGTCCATTACTTCCAGTCCATTCTTCGAATCGAGGTTCCCGGTGGGTTCGTCGGCGAGAATCAGCTTGGGATTGGCTACCACAGCGCGGGCAATAGCCACCCTCTGCTGCTGTCCGCCTGATAATTGCTGCGGGAAGTGTTTGGCCCGATGCGCTATATTCATCCGTTCCAAAACTTTGTTTACCATCTCCTTTCGTTCACGACTGCTGAATTTCAGGTACATCAGTGGCAGTTCCACATTTTCGAAAACATTCAACTCATCGATCAGGTTGAAACTTTGAAACACAAATCCAATGTTTCCCTTTCGATGGCTGGTGCGCTGGCTCTCCCTGAACTTGGCCACATCGGTTCCGTCGAAGAAGTAACTTCCGGAGCTTGGATTATCAAGCAGCCCGATAATATTCAGCAAAGTGGACTTACCGCATCCCGACGGGCCCATGATGGCAGCAAATTCACCATTTTTAACTTCGAAATCAACTTCATTCAGCGCCAGAGTTTCAATCTCTTCGGTACTGAACACTTTAGATAGATTTACCGTTCTTATCATAATTAATTTTATTTGGTCGAAAGAATTGGATATGTTTTATTGAGTGTTAAAAACTCCCTGGTACATTTGAAATTGTAATAGAGGGTCGCACCGATCCGCTGACCATCCCTGCAAAAGTCCTCCATCTGGAAAATGAGCGAATCTTCCGTCAGTTTTTCTACCATTGCCTTGGTGTAATGGTCGTACATGATCAGCCGGATCGTAGAAATTGAATCTTCGTAAACAAAAGAGAACTTCGTATTCGAACAGGTCAGCTCATCCACCGAGCCCTCAATTGTGCCCGAATTATCGGCATTAAAGGTAATGGCTCCGGTCAGGGCCAGGGTATCCACCGGATGATAGCTATATGCCGGATAAACAGGAACATAACCTGAATCGACCTGGACAATCTTCCATTTGCCATTTAAAAGAGCCTGATTCTCATTCTCATACCAACTATTTTGTTCTGTACATGAGACGGTAATAACCAGGAATACTACGGCCAGGGATTTAATTGCTTTCATGGTTTTTAAGTTTAATGGGCGATTGCGGATGTATTAAATCCTTTAATAAAAAGCCATATTGGAAGGAATAATTCAAATAGACCTCCAGGAAGATATACTAGCATACCTGCACCTTGATTAATATGAAAAATGCTGAAAATATCCAATACAACTCCGAGTAGCAGCACTACATACCCTATTATTCCTAGTAAAGACAAATATCGTGGAATAAGCTTTGACAGATATAATAAATAGGAAAACATCAGACCTCCCAAGGCGGTGGAAACAAAAATTATCATTTCGTATTTCCACATTAATTTTAATAGAGATAGTAGGTAAATTCCACCAACAATTATAACTGTGCACTCAATAGTCCTGAACATAATATACCCAAAAGCTAATCCTTTGTTAAACGGTTTTAATATTGGAAACATCAAAACTCCAATGCCCACTACAGCAGCACCACAAATAATTTCAAGAAAAACTCCAAGAATTAATGGGGATTTATCTTGAGTTGCCTCAATGAAAAAGGATCGTATCAGGTTACTTCCTATCATAAACGTTATTGTCGAAATTAGAAATAATAGTCCGACAATTATTGCGTTTATCTTGATCGTTTTCATATCTTCAATCCTAATTTAAATAGTAATCCAGAGTTAATATCTCCATTAAAATAGGGTTGTGAAAATAGTTCCAATCCAATTAAAACTCTATTAGTCAGTAATAGAAATGTTTTGAATCTCATTTTTGCTTTTGTTTAATTATTTAATTCTGTTTCATTTTGTTATGGTCAAAGGAATCGAATATTGTGCCATAATTTTAACTAACAGATCATAAGCACATTAGAAATTCTGGGTTTGTACAATGTAAAATAATTTGACAATCACCGTATGATATTTTGACGATTCAGTATTTTTGTATTTTCATCAATCAGTCTAAAGTCAAATGAAGGAATCAAATATCCTGATCATCGATGACAACCACAACATCCTTAGCGCATTGGAACTTCTGTTGAAAGGGCGATGTAAAAAAGTTAAAGGGATCAGTTCCCCCAAACTGTTGATCAGTGAATTGAAGAGGGAAAACTTTGATGTAATGCTGCTGGATATGAACTTTTCGGCAGGGATTAACACCGGCAATGAAGGATTATACTGGTTACAGCGGGTGCTGGAAATCGAACCCGGCGTAAGTATTATCATGATCACTGCTTTTGGGGATGTTGAGCTTGCAGTAAAAGCCGTCCGGCTGGGTGCTACCGACTTTGTACTGAAACCGTGGGATAACGATAAAATGCTGGCCACCATCGAATCAGCCTGGCGTTTGAGCCAGTCACGGAAGGAAGTAAAAAAGCTCAAACTAAAAGAGAAACAACTGATTGCCGAAATCAACCGGCCGGGTCAAAGACTCATTGGGTCATCACCTGCCTGGAATGGGGTGATAGACTATGTAGCAAAAGTGGCATCCACCAATGCCAATGTCCTCTTAACTGGAGAAAACGGTACGGGCAAGGAGTTGATCGCCCGCGAAATTCACCGCTTATCATCCAGAAGTGAAAAAGTAATGGTATCGGTCGACATGGGTTCCATTACCGAAACCCTGTTCGAAAGTGAATTTTTCGGCCATAAAAAGGGCGCCTTTACGGATGCTCAGAGCGACCGGACAGGCAAAATTGAAACGGCAAACGAGGGAACCTTGTTTCTTGATGAGATCGGCAACCTACATCTTCCCATGCAATCAAAACTATTGACTGTATTGCAAAACCGCACCATCACACGGGTTGGGGAAAACCATCCGGTTGCTGTGGACGTCCGGCTGATTTGTGCCACCAATTGCAATCTGTTACAGATGGTGTCGAATGGTACCTTTCGCGAAGATCTTCTTTACCGTATTAATACCATCCATATCGAGCTGCCCCCGCTTCGCAACCGGAAATCCGACATTCCGGACCTGGCCTGGTTTTTTTTGAAAAAATATAGCAGCAACTACAACAAACCGGAACTGGTATTCAGTGATGAGGTCATGCAAAAACTGGAAGCTTATGCATGGCCGGGTAATGTGCGTGAACTCCAGCATGCTGTTGAAAGAGCAGTGATCCTAAGCGACAGCCCGGTACTTAAGCCTTCCGATTTTACATTCCGGTCAGGAGAAGTTGTTTCTACCGGGGGTTATGAAGGCACTCTCGAAGAGATGGAGAGAAAACTGATTGCCGAAGCAATCTCAAAACAGGGTGGAAATTTGACAGCCGTAGCCAATCATTTGGGAATAACCCGTCAAACCCTTTACAATAAGATTAAGCGCTATGGCCTTTAGAAGTTTCAACCAACCCTTGATCCCGCGCATTCTGGCAATTGTCACCATCCCGCTTTTCATCGGATGGATAACTTCCAGACCGTTTTCGGTAATTCCGGTTATAATATTGGTCATGGTTGAGTTCTTATTGCTCGTGGAGTTTATCCGCTACATTAATAAATCAAACCGGCAGATCAATTTTTTCATCCAGGCAATCAAAAACGACGATACCTCGCTTCGTTTTCCTGTTAAAACGGGCAATGCTATCATCAACGATCTTCATAAAAGTCTGAATGAGTTGAATGATGTCATGCAGAAAACCAAGGTGAAAAGCCAGATCAAAGAGCGTTATTTCAGCGAGATCCTTCAAAATATCAGAACCGGTGTGATTGTATGCAACGACAAGGGTTTCGTGCTGGAGGTCAATCCGGCTGCACTTGCGCTATTCGGAATTCAAACGCTGACCCATTTATCGCAGCTCGATCGTGTGGATTCCCGCTTCAAGGCTGATCTGTTAAAGCTGTCGAATCTTCACAAACAAGTGATCACCTTGCGAAAACCTAACGAAATGGTCCAGATCATCACCCGCTATTCGATCATCAGGCTGAAGGAGGAAGACGTACGACTCATTACCCTTCAGGACATCCGCGGGGAATTGGAGCGTAAGGAACTCGATTCCTGGGTGAGGCTCATCAGAGTACTCAGCCATGAAATCATGAACTCATTAACACCGGTAACCTCGATTGCCCAGTCATTGAAAGAGATTTGGAAGAAAAAAATCACCAATGAAGATGGGCTGGCTTCGGATGAGGCAGTTGAAAGCACCATAAAGGGCCTCGAGGTTATTGGCATCCAGGGAGAAGGATTGGTCCGTTTTGTGCAGTCATACCGGGTGCTCACCAAGGTCCCGGTGCCGCAGCTGACTACCGTGAGCATTCAGAGTCTGGCTGAAAGGCTGAGCATATTGGTTTCACCGCTGAAGACTGAATTTGGAGTATCCATAAAGTTTCAACATCCGAACACTGATTTCCAGGTTCAGATGGATGAACAGATGATCATTCAAGTAGTCATCAACTTAGTAAAAAATGCAGCCGAAGCTCTGGTAAATACCCCGGACCCACTGATCCTGATTGCTTGCAAATCACTAACTACCGGTGAAACCGAAATTTCAGTCACTGACAATGGTCCGGGTATTCCAGAAGAGATTATTGATGAGATTTTTATTCCGTTTTTCACGACGAAGGCTAACGGATCAGGAATCGGGCTCAGTCACTCCCGCCAAAACATACGCGCCATGGGCGGAACGCTGAGTTGCTCCTCCCAACCCGGGAAAACGGAATTTAAATTGCAATGGTAGCTTATAGCGTTATTAAAAAGCTGGTCACGTTTTCGGTCGAGTCAACATAAATATACCCCCGATGGAGTCTGAGTATCTGGCGTGAAAGGCTCAATCCGATTCCCGAACCCTGCTCCTTGGTTGTGAAGAAAGGAATAAAGATCTTTTCAACGGTTTCTTCGGGAATGAGCGGGCCGTTGTTGGCGATACGGATCAGGGTCCGGCTTTGACTCGAGAGTTCAACGGATACCCTGATTTTACGGTTTTCGGTGATCTCTTCGAGCGCCTCCATCGCATTGTTCAAAATGTTTATAATGACCTGTGTAAGAAGTTTCTTATCGCCTGTCAAATCACGGACTTTATTGTCGATCCTCAGCTCAAGTTGAATTTGCCGGTTCTCCATCTGTTCCTGTAAAAGCAGACGGATATGTTCAAGCCACTCCGATATCCGGAAGTTTTCAAATTCCGGCTTAGGGATTCGCGTCAGTTTACGGTAACTGTTCACAAAATTCACCAGCCCCTTTCCCCGTTCTTCAATGGTGTCGAGTCCCTGTACCACATTTTCGATAGTTTCTTCGTCAACCTGGTCTGGCTGAACAGGCTTTCCTTCCTCAATGAAAAATTTGCGCAGGGTACCTGTAAGTGAAACGATGGGCGCAATACTGTTCATTATCTCATGGGTGAGCACCCTGATCAGCTTTTGCCAGGAATCAAGCTCCTTTTCATCGAGTTCATGCCGGATATCCTGCATGGAGATCAGCTTGGAAACCTTGCCGCCAAAGCGGATCTCCCGGGCACGGATCAGGAGGTTGATCTGCGATTCGCTGGTAAAACGCTTGTAAGTGTGGGCCTCTCCGGGTTGGATCACTTCAAGGATATTGAACAGATCCGGATCACGCGAAGGGATCAGATGAAGAGGTGTAAAGGAAGGGATGCCGGCATATTCAAATGCTTTATCATTCATTATCTCCACTTCGTTATTGTCATTAACTGCCATGAGCCCGGTAGCGGCATGCTGAATAAAGGTCTGATAGTATTTCTCAAGGTATTCATTCTGCATCTTGATTTCATTGATCCGTTGGTTAAGACTGTTAAGACTTTGGTACAAACAACGCAGCGACTTTGTGCGGATTGCAGTTGGAAATTTTAGCGATGAGTCTTCGTTTCTAATGGCATCAAAAAAACAGGCAATTTGCCGGTTCGACTGATTAAAACTGTTGATGACGGAAATAGCTGCAACCGGAACCGGCAAAAGAAAAAGCAAATACCAGGGATTCAGGTGGAATGCGGTCAGATAACCCGCTGACAATGCCGATATAACCATTATCAGGATACTGACGATGGTTGTCAGTGTAATATGTTTATATCCCATACTTTTTCATTTTTTTGTACAGGGTGGTACGTGAAATTCCAAGATTCTGCGCAACCAGCGTGAGGCTCTGACTGTTCTTTTTCAACTCCTTCAGGATATATCGTTTTTCGATCTCCTCCAGGGTAAGGGTTTCATCGGGTTGTACCTGATGCGACAGGTTAAGGTAAAGATCACCGGTACTTATGCTGTTGCCATCGCATAAAATTACCGCCTTCTCAATGGTATGCTGCAACTCCCTGATATTTCCGGGCCATGGATAATTCTTGAGCCGGTCGATCGCCATAGGTTGAAGCTTAAGGCAATCTTTTTTGTACTTCACACCATATTTGCCTATAAAAAAGTTGGCCAGGATTTCAATGTCTTCGATCCTCTCCCGTAATGGCGGGAGTTCGATTTGTATCGTGTTTACGCGGTAAAGAAGATCCTGCCTGAACAGTTGTTCCTGGATCATCTGAAGGAGATTTTTATTGGTGGTACTGATCAGCCTGATATCGACCGGGTGTTCTTTGTTGGATCCAACCGGAATAACTACCCTGTTTTGTAGTACATTAAGCAGTTTAGACTGTAGTTGCAAAGGCAGGTTTCCGATTTCATCCAGTAACAGGGTCCCTTTGTTGGCCAGCATGATCTTGCCGATGCGGGCCTCAAAAGCATCGGTAAACGATCCTTTGCTATGGCCAAACATTTCACTTTCAAAGAGTGTTTCGGACATCGACCCCAAATCCACCGTCACGAGGAGTTCATTGCTTCGGTCTGATAACCGGTGAATCTCTTTGGCGATCAACTCCTTACCAGTTCCGTTTTCACCAGTGATCATTATGTTGGCATCTGTACGGGCTACTTTTTTAACCAGCTCCATTAACTTCTGCATGGCTGGCGAAACGCCAATAATCATACGTTCGTCGCGATTCAGTTCCGTCTTCAGGTCGTGCTCGCGTTTACGCAGATCATCAACGGTCTGATTTGATTTGCGGAGTTTCAGCGCTGACTTCAGCGTTGCCAGCAATTTTTCATTTTCCCAGGGCTTGAGAATGAAATCCGCGGCACCTTCATGAGTGGCTTTCACTGCCGTTTCAATATCCCCATACGCCGTAAACATGACCACTTCAATATCCGGCCTGCGCTTTTTAATTTCCCTGAGCCAGTACATCCCCTCGTTGCCGGAACTTTCACCCGCTTTGAAGTTCATGTCCAGCAATACAACATCTATGTCATGGGTCTCGATCTCATAAATCAATGAATTCGTACTGGAGATGATGGTTACCTCCAAAAAATTGAACTTCAAAAACATGCGTAATGCATTCAGTACGCTCTTGTTGTCGTCAACAATAAGCAGCCTGCCCTCCTTTGTTTTATTTCCCATATCCGTACGTTTTAGCAACAACCGGAATCCGTCTATAAATGTACAGAATAATTACAATTGCTTGTTCATTATGTGAACAATTTGAGATATTAAAATTTATAATAAGTTGATAATTAAATGTATATGATGGTTGGCACTATAATTGAACACGAGGATCGTAATTCTCAATAAAACAACAATGATACAAACAGTCAATCTCACAAAACGGTTTAAAACTGACGATATCGAGACCACCGCGTTAAACAACGTGAGCCTGACGGTAAGGAAAGGTGAGTTTATTGCCATCATGGGACCTTCCGGGTGCGGGAAATCGACTTTGTTAAATATCCTTGGGATGCTCGATAGCCCCAGCGATGGAACATACCTTTTCGATGGAACGGATGTTTCAAAATTTAAGGAGTCAAAGCGAACCCAGTACCGAAAAGGCAACATACAGTTTGTTTTTCAGAGTTTTAACCTGATTGAGGGACTCAATGTTTTTGATAACGTGGAACTACCCCTGATCTACCTGAAGAAATCGGGGGCTGAACGGAAGCAAATGGTGACGGACATTCTTGAAAGGATGAAGATCGGTCACCGGAAAAACCACTTTCCGCAGCAGTTGTCCGGAGGCCAGCAGCAGCGTGTGGCCATTGCCCGGGCTGTTGTTCCGGGGCCACAACTGATCCTTGCCGATGAACCCACCGGAAACCTGGATTCAAAAAACGGGATTGAGGTGATGAATCTTTTATCTGACCTGAACAGGCAGGGCACAACCATCGTCATGGTTACCCATTCGCAACGCGATGCCACTTTTGCCCACCGCATCATCAATTTGTTCGACGGCCAGATTGTATCCGAAGAGATTGCCCAACGTCAGCAAGCCTTATAAAAGCCAAACTCATGATAAAGAATTATTTTAAAACGGCATTGGCTCATCTCAAAAGGAATATAACCTATGCTTTTATCAGCATCCTGAGCCTGACCATTGGATTGGCAGTGTGTATACTGCTTTTGTTATATGTTCGGTATGAGTTGAGTTATGACCGGTTTAACAAAAATGCAGACCATATTTACAGGTTGTGCCAACCGGGTGCCGTTTATCAATCGCCTCAAACAGCAAAATTATTAGCCGATAAGATTCCGGAGATAAAAGATTATACCCGGCTTTTACCACGATATAATGAGATTGTCGAATATAAGGAAAACCGGTTTAAGGAAACCGCTGTTACTTATACAGATGCGGGCTTGTTCCGTATATTCTCCTTTAAATTCAAGCAGGGAAATCCGGAAAGCGCACTATCGGACCCTCTCACTATCGTCATCTCTGAAAAAACGGCCCGTAAGTATTTTGGAAATGAAGACCCAATGGGTAAAATACTCAAATTGAATAGTGAAGAAAATTATACCATTACCGGCGTATTGGAAGATATGCCTCAAAATTCCCATTTCCGTTATGAGATTTTTATAACACTTGCCGGTACCGAGAATGAAGAAGCGTTTAGTAATTGGGGCTGGCAAAATTTTCTGGTGTATTTTCTGTTTCAGGATCATTTTTCCCAACCTGATGTTGAGGCAAAATGCAGTCAATTACTCAAAAATCCCAATGAACCTAATGCTCCGCTGATTAAATACACCATACAAAACCTGAAAGATATCCACCTCTATTCTGCGCATATCAAAAATGATATCCAGCCACAAAACAGCATCACTTATGTTCTGATATTTTCAGCGATCGGTTTTCTGGTTTTACTCATTTCCTGCTTCAATTATATTAATCTGCTTACTGCCAATGCAACTACCCAGGTAATAGAAATCGGCATGCGTAAAGCAAGCGGGGCCTCACGCTTTCAACTCGCCATCCAATATATTTCGGAATCCTTTTTGGTGGTTTTCCTGTCTTTCTGCCTGTCACTTCTTATTGTTGGATTTTGTTTACCCATTTTTAATGAGCTTTCCGGTAAGGATCTGACAATTTTGTCACTGACTCGGATAAATACAATTTGGGGCATTCTTGGTATCCTATTTACCGTAGGTATAGTGGCAGTATGGTATCCCGCTTTTATTCTTTCATCTTATGATCCTACCAAAGTGCTTAAGGCATCAAAAAGCACCGGGGAATCTAAATTCCAATTCAAGAAGATCCTGGTTGGCGCCCAATTTACCATTGTTATTGTCCTGATAACGAGTTCAATTGTCATGTTTCGTCAGATCAGGTTTCTTCAGAACACGGATTTAGGATTTGATAAAGAAAATGTGATTACCTCTGAAGTTCAGACGTTTGGCAATGAAGAGAAATATATGACTTTAAAACGGGCACTACTCGATCAAAGCATGGTTGTCTGTGTGTCTGCAGGAAGCCGTATTCCTTCGGAAGATCTAAGTAATTATGGGGGTGTAATACCGCAAGGGCAGGAAAAGCCGATAACGATTCCATATGCCCATGTCCATTTCGACTATTTGAATACATTGGATATAAAGGTCGTAAAAGGACGACTATTTTCAGATGAATATAGAACGGATGCCACTGAGGCCGTCATTCTGAATGAGGCAGCTGTAAAAAGTTTGGAAATTCAAGGAGACCCGATCGGACAGTCGCTTAAGTGTAATTGGCCCAGATCAGATCGAAAAATTGTGGGTATTGTCAGGGATTTTCATTTTGAATCGCTGTATAAAAAAAACAAACCTGCTGTTTTTGTTATTGCCTTCAATGAATGCGGGCAATTGCTGGTTAAAGTGAAGCCATCGAATGGTTTAAGCTCCCTCCAGACAGTAAGTGATATCTGCAAAAAAATCTATCCCGATCAGATATTTGATTTTCGTTTTTTAGATGTTCGGCTTGAACAACTTTACCAGGCCGAGAAAAAGACGTTTCGCTTAATGGGATATTTTGCCGTGCTGGCAATTATTCTGTCAAGTATGGGGTTATTTGGTATGGCTTCTTTCATCATAACCAGCCGGACAAAAGAAATAGGTATACGCAAAGCAAACGGAGCGGCTGTTTCAGAAATCATGCGGATGCTTAATATCAGTTTTGTGAAAGGTATTGCCATTGGATTTGTCCTGGCAACGCCTGTTGCTTATTATGTCATGTCGAGGTGGTTAGAAGGCTTTGCCTACCGGACCACGCTAAGCTGGTGGATTTTTGCGCTGGCAGGTATTCTTGTTTTGGCCATTGCCTTGCTCACCGTGAGCTGGCAGAGCTGGCGGGCAGCCACAGTCAATCCGGTGGAAGCTTTGAAGCATGAGTGAATGATCCATGGCTTTACCGGTTGCCTGCCTTTTTTTCGCCTGGCAAGGTGAGTTCAATGGTGGCATGAACCCAGCCATTGTCCTCGATAAGCCGGAATGAACTGTGTTCCTCGTAAAGCAGGGCAAGCCTGCTCTTGATAATCTCAATACTATGGCTTGTTTCATCGGTGTTGTTTTGAATAAACACCTTTGCAACCATCAGTTTGCCGGTGTTTGAAACTCTGATTCTAAGGACCTTTTCGAACAAGCTAACTGACAGGCGGAGAATCAATTGTTGTTTGTTTTGTCCGATCCCATATTTTACGGCGTTTTCAATGAGCAGGTGGATCACAAATGAAGGGATCAATACCGCCCGTGCTGCTTCGTCAACCGAAATCTCAAATTCAAATCCTTCCTCGAACCTTGTTTTCTGGATTTCCAGATATTTCATGACGGACTGGATCTCCTTTTCGATGGAAATGGTCTGATCCTGCTTGTTCAGGGTAGACCGGTAATAGTCCGACATTTCAACCACCAGATTCTTTGCCTTATCTGGATTTTCGTCAATCAGAGCATGGATGGAATTCAGCACGTTAAATAAAAAGTGCGGGTTTATCTGGTAGTGCAACATTTTTAGCCGTATCTCCCGCGTTAAATTCTCAGCCTTATTTACTTCATCTCTCTGCCTGGTAAATTGAAGCCACAAGTGCGTAAGGTAAAATGTTGCACTCAGGAACAAAATAACGGCCGAACACCCGGGTGTGTATTTTTTCAGTATATCAAATGTGACTGGTCCGATTTTGTCGCTCCAAATAGAAATCTCAAGCGAGGTGGTCAATAGTTGTACCAGGGTTGGCCCAAAAATGGCAAACACAAGTATTAGGACAATATGCAGAATAACTTGTTTTCTTGCCAAGGCCCACCGATAACTGTAGATTATCAGTAAAACCAGGGGGAAAAAAGACAGGAATTCAAACAGATGACTAATGAGAATATAGCTTGTTCTTTTAGGGTCCGGCGGAATCCAGGCATACTGGTCAAGTATCCTGATCATCATCAGCAAAACCAGGACGACCAGCAGGTTAAAGAAATAAGGGTATTTGTTATAAAGCGTTTTAAACAACATGGAATTTCTGTCCCATAATTATACTATAATTCTGGAATCCAAGACTTAATGACCTCAAAGAAAGCCATTCAACATTCCGTTACAATGGTTAATATGATTAGCGGTCAAAGAACAGGATTAGCGGTTACGGAAGCTAAAAAAGCCACACTCTTGTTTATCGTATTGATCGGTGGCTTTGTAACATGCAGAAATTTCTTGCGTCTTGGGCGTGATAACACATCTATCCATACCGAAATTTTAAAACATGCGACACTTGTTATCCCTTATTTTAAGATTAAACCGTTATCATCGGTTTCTAACCCTGATCAATGTACTCGGTTTGACGACCGGCATGGTCTGTACCATTTTTATCTTTCTTTGGGTAACAGGGGAAAAGAGTTTCGATAAGATGCATCCTGATTCCGACCGCCTGTACCGGCTGGAATGTCTGATGAATTTTGAAACGCCAACGTTGTGGACGATATCGCCGGACCCGCTGGTTGAAAATTTAAAAAAAGATTTTTCGGAGGTTGAAGAGGGTACACGGTTGATGAAGGGATATAAGCTTATCGTGGCCAATGAAGAAAACAGTTTTCGCGAGGAAAATTTCCTTTACGTTTCACCCTCTTTTTTTAATCTGTTTTACTATCCGGGACAGGCTGATGGCGATTCCCGGTCACTTCAAAACCCATTTGTCATTTTGTTGAGCCAATCCATGGCAAAAAAATATTTTGGGAGTGGAAATCCGATTGGGAAGGGGCTTACCATAAGCAACCGTCAACACTTCACCGTTGCCGGAGTTTTCCCGGATTATCCGTTGAATTCCCATTTGAAAATTGATTTTCTCGCTTCGTTTGAAACCCTGCTTTTTACCGGTGAACGCCTTCAGGATTGGGGAAGATACGACTTCCCAAGCTATATCCGGTTGAAAAAGGGGGTTGATCCAGGGGCTTTCGAGGCCAAAGTAACAAACTATTTATCAGGATTTGATAGCAACTCCAAAACCAAACTGAAATTACAACCGGTAACGGACATTCATCTTTTTTCAAGTTCAGGAGGGGGAAGTATAACCAAAGTAAGAATAATAATGCTCATCGGGATCCTGATTCTTGCCATTGCATTTATCAACTTCATTAACATTTCCACTTCCCAGTCGATTCGCAGGCAGAAAGACATATCCATTCTGAAAACAGTGGGAGCCTCTCGAGGGAAACTGGCTGCTCTGGTATACTTTGAATTGGGGCTTTTAACCCTCATGGCGTTGTCCTTATCGATTCTTATTGCGAGGATCCTCCTGCCGGTTTTTAATAATTTTATTGGCGCACAGATCCTCTCCATTACGTTTTTCAGCTATAACCTGATATTGCTGTTTTCCGGATTGATTTTGCTTCTGGTCCTTTTGTCAGGTCTTTATCCGGCTGTTTTTCTCTCCTCATTTCAGCCGGTCGGGCTGATGAACAAAGGATCTTCGCCAGGTAACCGAAACTGGGTTCGCAAATCGCTGGTGGTTCTCCAATTCTCCGTATCTGTTGTCCTGATCCTGTCGACTCTGGTAATCAACAGTCAATTCAGGTATATCCGGAACAAGAATCTCGGATTTTCGACAGATAACCTGATGTATGTGCAATTACCAATGACAGCCGGGAACCGGTCGGGTGTTCTTGAAAACAGGTTTGCTCAGATCAGCGGGAGTGGCAATCTGGCTGTTTCGTCCAGGATCCTGGCCAATATGGGGACCTTTACAGAAATCAATAAATGGGAGGGAAATACCGATGAGAACAAGCTGATGGTAAACCAAATGGATATTGACCATCGATTTATCTCATTACTTGGAATGGAGATCAGGGAGGGCAGGGATTTCCGCGAAGGTGACAATTCCCTTAACCTGATCATAAACGAGGAAGCAGCCGAAAAAATGGGTCTCGGCAATGCCACTGGCAAGCAGATATTTATCGGAGATGATGTCTATGAGGTTATTGGTGTGGTGAAGAATTTTCACTTTAAACCGCTTAAAGATAAGATTACCCCGTTGCTTCTTCATTATTCGCCCGAAGGATCCTTTATTAATCTGAAAATCAATCCGGATCGGCTCTCCACCGATATCACCGCCCTGCAAAAGGCTGCTAAAGAGGTATTGCCTGATAGTCCGTTCATTTATGGCTTTCTGGATGAGGCGATCGAGAGTTATTACTCCAACGATAAAAGGGAGGGCGACATCATCAGCCTGTTCTCTTTAATTGCCATCCTGACCTCCTGTTTGGGCATATTGGGCCTGTCGGTTTTTTGGGCCCAGTCAAAAACCAGGGAGATTGGAATCCGGAAGGCATTCGGAGCTTCCCGGGGCAACGTGATATTTCATGTCGTCAAGGACATATTGATCCTGGTGGTTGTTTCCAATGGAATCGGATTGATTGCCGGCCGGTATTTCATCGAAAACTGGCTGGAGAATTACAGCTACCGGATTCATCCCGGAATCTTCCATTACGGGGGAACCCTGGTATTATCGGTATCCCTGGCCCTGGCAGCGATCAGCTTTTTCGCCTTCCGCTCGGCCTCGGTTAATCCGATAAAGGCGCTGAGAACGAATTAATACCTCGGATAATACAATCATTTGCCCTAATTCCCTGTCATTTCTTGTCAAATATTGCTTTCAACTTGTCGTCCAACTGACCTCTGCCCATAATTTTATCAGCGATCACACCATCGGGGTTTATCAAAAAGTAGGTGGGAATGAAGTAAACACTGTATGTTATCGGGACATCACCATCAAAACCCTTTAAATCTGAAACGGTAGTCCAGATCATGCTATCCGTTTTTACCGTATTTTCCCAGGTCTGTTTTGTTTTGTCAAGGCATATGCCAATAATTTCAAACCCTTTATCCCGATATGCTTTGTAGTTTTTCAGCAAGTTTGGATTTTCGATACGGCAGGGTCCGCAGTTTGAACTCCAAAAATCAAGTAAAACGTACTTGCCTCGATAATCACTCAAAGAAACCGATTGATTTTCAAGGTTTGGCAACTGGAAATCTATCGCCTTATCGCCGACTTTGATTTCTCTGCTCAAAGTCAGGTACTTGTTCACGGACACCCCATATTTGGTTGATTGAATTTCAGGAGTAAGAATGTTGTAAAGCTCCCTGGTGAGATCTTTCGGGATAGTATAAAGCATTAAGTTTTTCAGGGTGATCGCACTATACAATACATTGGGATGGTTTCTGATAAAGTTGACATCAGTGTCGTTTATCGCTTTTTCAATTATTCCTCCTTCGGCGCGCACAGCTTGTCGTTTCTCCGTGAGTTCTGCTGGTATGGCCTTGTATTCATTTATTATGCTGTCAAGTTTACTTTTCAAAATAGCTTTACTTTCCTCAAGTATGTCTACTGTTTTTTGAATTTCAGAACCTTCAATCCGGGCATCATTAAGGTTTCCGTTTTCTATCTTAATTATTACCTTCTTATTCTCCTTCCAGAAACTCCGGTGCTGCAAATTTTCTCTCGAAGTGTAAACCGTATTAATAGAAAAGAGGCTCGGTTCTTCTACCGGTGCCAGGAAAACCAATTTATTATTTACGATATAGCCGGAATCCCTGGTTTCGGTCTCTATATTGGTTATGTAGATTTTAGTACTATCCGCGAACCCATCGGCTTCCAATACAATCTTAGAATTAGTATTGTATTTGTTACAACTTACCAGGAGGATAAGGGAAAAGGTGTAAAAAATGTAGTTTTTCATTTTCTGATTGGCATATAAGTCACAGTGCTGCATTGAGCAAAATTTTTGTCAGCAGGTAATTGGAAACGATATTCAAAAATAAATCCGGAATTAATTCCACTTGCATATACGCTATCCAAATGGGCACTACTCAAACCTTGTTCTTTAGCTTCATTAAATGTCAGAGCCTTCTGTCCGTATGAGAAATAAACCGACATCAAAAGGAGAAAAAGTGATAAAAGTGTTCTCATTTTTTTTTACGTAAGATAGTAATTGTTATACCGATTAAGAAAGTCAAAATTACCCAGATCCAAAAACGTGGTTGTGGTACGTTTTTTTGCATAACGAGGGTGGGCATTAGGGGGATAAAAGCATTAAAAAGTCCATGTATAAACAGTCCTGAAAATGGTTTGTTACCCGAGATTTCCCGAAACCAGGAAAGAATGAATGAATATCCAACTATCAGCAGAATAAACCCCCCGAAGTTCATATACGATTGACTTGCACCATTAATGAAAAACAGGGGAAGATGCCAGCAGGCCCAAATCAGGCCTAAAATTAAATTGGCCAGCCATATTCCGAATTTTTTTTCAAGAATAGAGAGGGCATAACCCCGCCAGCCAAATTCTTCCTGACCTCCGCCCAGAATGATCATCATGATCAGGTAAGGAATAAAAATCCAGATTGAAGGTAGCAGCATGGACAGACGTTCTTCACCAAATAATTCCGGTAAAAACCATGCAATAAATGTACTGCCGCCAAATATTATGATTGAAAAAATGTAAGTTTTCCAACCTAAACGGAAGTTGAAAAAACTGCGCAGATATTTTCTCGAAGAACCTTTACCTTGCTTCTGGTATATAGCAAAAAGTGCACCAACAAGTGGCCCAAAAACGCCGAGCATTAATACAGGAATTGTCAGGATAGACATAAGTTTATCCGGAATCGCTATAATTTTGAGACTGCCCAGAACGAGTGGAGTCCAGATTAGCCAGGACCAAATAAAAGTAATTACGAAAAACCGGTAAGGAAAATGGACATTGTTATTCATGGTAAAAGTGTTTTTGTCATGTTATCAATTCCGGCTGATCAGCTGTCCTGAACCGCTGTCGCTGGAAACGATTTCCGGACTCCCTTTATAGTATACGTTACCGCTGCCACTGATTGTCACGTTAAGGTTGTTGCTAACTTTTACCTCGCAATTGCCGCTCCCTGAAGACTTTACCGTGCAATCGCCAGTAGTGGCCGGAAAACCCATGAATGCTCCGGAACCCGAAATGGCAACCATGAGTTTCTTCAGGTCGGGCAAAGATTCATAACATTGTACTGCGCCACTTCCGGCCATTTTTACGTCAAGCACCTCAGTGCCGGTGACAGAATGCAGACTGATTTTTCCGGAACCGTTATTTTCGATATTGCGATTACCCACATTGGTGAAGTTCTCAATCAGAACGTCACCCGATCCGTTAGCCTCCACCTTTTTGAGATCCGGTATAGTGATATAAATCTTCATTTCATAGAAATTATAGCAACCCGGTTCAAGCGCGATTTCCCAGGTTCCGTTCACTACTCTGGTGTTAAGCTTTTCAATAATATTGGCGTGACCCCTGGCCACAACTTCTTGTTTTTCTCCATAAGAAATTACCACATTCTCCGAACTCTTGAGATCAATGGAATTAAAACTGTCAAGAGTCAGAGTGATTTCTTTAATCAGGCCCACACCATGCAAGCAGGGGTCTTCCTTTATACAACCTGTTGCGATGAGCATCATCGAGGTTGCTAAAATAATTGAGACTGTTATTTTCATAAATGTATTTGTTAAATGATATTTAAATAATAGCCGCAAAGGAAAATAAATTAATTTCCAGAACTAGGGGAAATATGATAAGCGGACCTATTATGGGATAGGCGGTTAAGGCCGGGATCTGGAACGCAAATTCTTCAGGCTATCAGCCATGTTATAGTGTTTTTTTGCATTTGCGGAATCATTCAGGGAAATATATGCATCTCCGATAACACTATGAATCCTGTATTTCGACGGATAATACTTTAGAAACTCTTTAAAGTTTTCAATCGCGCTCCTGAAATCCTTTTTTTCCAGATGGGTATCACCCAGATCATAATAAGCGTGGTAAAATTTCGGATCTGTTTCCAATGATCTTTTATAATAGAAGATTGCCATCTGGTAATCCTTTGACCATAATGAAGCCATACCTGCCAGCCAGGCTGCAATCTTGCTGTCGGGGTACCTTCTATAAACTTCGGTATATTGTTTTAGTGCCGCAATGGTATCATTTTCTATCCAGTAGCTATAATCACCATCGAAGATAAGCCTATGAACAGTGGTATCTTTCTGTGAATATATTTTCGCCAATTTTAATTTTTCCAGATCAAAAGGCCATTGTCCGAATGCCTGAAAAGACAATGCTCCGTAAAAGGTTGAGTCTATTGATAATATTTTATTTGCCAGACTATCCATTCTCGCAAATTCAAAGTTGAAATACGATTTTTCCATCTGGATAGACATCAAATTGATACTATCATTCTCCGAGGGAAGCGGGAACATGAATCCCCATTCCTTTTTCAAGGCCAGAACTTCCTCCCGGAGCGACGGTTTATGGTTGCAGCCACTTAAACAAATGCAAACAAGTAGTACGGAAAATGAAAGTTTAATCAATATAAAAGTTCTGTTTGTCGCAATATTCTTATACAATTTCATAATAGGTTTATTTTCAATATTTGCTCACCTACAATAGACATTGCAACTTTTAATTGGTGCCTAAATCCATCGTAATCAGTTTGTTAATCATTTGACTGCAAAGATCCTCGGTACTGCTGAAATCTCGGGAATTGGTCACCACAACATAGGCTCTGTCTATCTTAGTCGCCACAATAACGGTCGCATACCAAATTCCATTACTGCCATTATGTGTGAGCACCTTCCCATTAGCCCAAGGCCGGTCTTCTATGATACCCCAACCTCCGGCATAGAACCCGACTGGTTCAACCAGTTTATTTAGGTAAGTCTTGTCCAGGATTGGGTTTTTACTAACCAAAAACAGGGAAAGAAACTTTGCCCAGTCCGCGATGCTGCAATGAATCTCACCAGCGGGGCCAATAGCTTCCGCATCGTAGGAGGTACTTGGTTGCCACGTTCCCCCGGATCCGGAATGGCCCCAGGGTTGAGCAATTGATTGGTGTTTATCCGGGACTCCAACACCGGCCGATGACATGCCAAGTGGATCGAACAAACGTTGCTTCATCAAAGTTTCCCAGCTGGAGCCGGTCACCTTTTCGGCCATACATGCTGCAATCACATATCCAAAATTCGAGTAATTGAATTCCCCGGGTTGTGTTGCAGGAGGAGAGCTTAAATTATCCTCCAATATTGCCAGGCGCTTCGCCATGATTTCTTTCTTACTATATGCCCACCAAGCTTTGGGATTGGAGGGAACTCCTGCGCGATGGGTGAGGAGTTGCCACAGAGTGATTGACTGATAATCAGGATGGATACTCCCCCTGAGTTCGGGAATGGCATCGATCAGTTTCGTCTCCCAATCCAGTTTTCCTTCTGCTACCAAGGTGGCAATCATGGTGCAGGTCATCGCCTTGGTGCATGATGCGAGATGTGCGAGATCATTGCAGGTCATGGGAATATCAGAACCCATTTTTCGAACCCCCGCTGAACCGATGGCAATGATACCGTCACCTGAGATAATTGCCGCAATCATCCCCGGTGCTTTATCATTGCTCACGAGTTCCGAAAGTGCCTTGCCAATCGCATCAGATTTTTTCGGGTCAGGTTTTTGCTGCGGATATACAGTTTGGCAAAAAGCCAGAAAGAAAAGCAGTATAATCAGTTGATTTCTCACTTTAAACCTGCCTTATATCGTATGCCATCAAAGTCTTTCCATGCCTGATAAACAAAATGCCATTGCCTATTGACAGGTGTGCAAGGTTTGGGCCGGTACCCAGCTTAACTTTAAAGGACCCGGCTATATCAATGTTATTATCCATTGGTTTCAGCAGACTTACCACTCCATTACCTTCATAACTGTAAATCATGCCATCAGCTGCCAGGAGGTTCGCTCCCTTGATTTCGCTGGTAAAGATTTGCTTTTCACCTGTTTTCCAGTCTATGCAAAGAATGCCTTTTCGATTATACGTTCCGAAAATCCGGGTACCAAGCCTAACCGCTCCGCCCATAAGATTAATTTTTAAGCTATCGCACCATGTGAAGTTAAAACTGCTCAGGTCATCGCTTATATTCAGCATCTTTCCACCATCCGTCAAACCCGTAAAATAAACTTGTTTGTTTCCAGGGAGAGGAACATAAGTGGTTTTGCCCTTTTCCTTCCAAACAATTTTTCCCGTATTAAAATCTACAGCCAGGTAATAATTTTGGGTACTGGTAACAATCAGTTTTTTATTCTTTCCCTCAATCAATACAGGGGATACAAAATTGCCAGTATCGGCAACACATTCAGAAGCCCAAACTGTTTCTCCGGTAAAGCTGTTCAAGGCAACCAGTCCGGCTTTTTTTCCGCAAGTTGTAAGAATAACTTTATCGTCTGCCACCAGGGGCGATTCGCAAAACATGATTTTACTTCCAATAGCTCCTTCAAATTTTTCAGGAATGCTTATTGTCCATTCTGATTCGCCGGTAGCGGCATTCATACATACAAGATCGCCCGAACATGTAAAAGCATAAAGCCTGTTTTTATAGAATGTTGGCGTACTTCCCTGAGCCACCCAACCTTCAGCATCTTTAAGTGCTTTCCCTGATTTTTTCTGCCATATCAATTTTCCATTTAAGTCGAATGCAGTAAGTATTTCCGAGGAATCCTTGGTACCGGTAACATAAATAACCTTGTCTTGCATGATTGCAGATCCATACCCGTCACCGATAGTATCGGACGACCATAACAATCCGGGCCCTTCGGCAGGCCAAGCTTTCAGCAGATTGGTTTCGGTACTGGATCCATCGCGCATCGGGCCTCGCCATTGGGGCCATTGAGCATATGAAAGCTGATGGATAAACAGGCACGCTACAATAGCTGTAAATCTTGTATAATGATTTTTCATGGCATCATTGTTTATTTTTCAATGTGAGCTAATTTACCTTTTACCAATAATACCCTAAAGGAAATGCTACACCATGTCCTTTCCAAGGAGAATGTTATAAGCGGTCGAATAACAGGATAAGCGGAAGGTCAGAGGTTAATATTTATTTGGTTACGGTAATGGCGGCTGTTTCGATCGAATCAAACCCCTTAACTATAAGCCATATGGCCAAAACTAAATCAAATAAGATTAGCGGGAGATTTAAAGATAAATAGATAGTCGTAATGATGCCTATGATATTGAACATGATCAGGAGGCTTGCAAATATGGTAAATATAGTTCCTGCCATCCCCCAGATTGAAAGCCATCGTGGAATGAGTTTTGTTTGATACAATAGGAAATAGAACATCAGGTTACCAACACTAACAGCCAGTATCATTGCAATATGGTTCACAAAGTCACGACCCGACCGCAATAAATCTCCCAAAGTCTGAAAATAGGAGGAATCTGGTGCGCTTGCTCTTACAAATTGCTGGCTTAATGATAATAACAATAGCAGGCTTATAAATCCAATAATGTTTAATACTGCTGCAATAATCCTGAAACTGAGAAATCCAATCGCCAGACTCTCGTCATGTTTTCTTAAAATCGGATATAATGTTATTGCAAAACCTGCATAGGTGACTGTCATGATAAACTGAAACAGTGCTCCATACAATACCTGGTTTGCATTGGCAGAAGCTTTTAGCAAATAATCTGAAGCATCAATGGCAGGAGCAATGCTTAGTATACCGGCAAGGGTTCCGATAATTATTAATGCCCCGGCAATAATTGTTTTTTTTCGGTTTGAGTCCATTCTATTATTTCAATTTCTCCGCAATTGTAAAATATTGCGGAGATTTCTTTTTCAAACGACCAGTTTCAATTGGCTCAAATTTTTCCTGGATAAATAGGCGCTCTAATTCGGAAATCTTAAACGACTTTATTTTAGGCATGATTCCAATTGTACTTCCAACCGAAAACAGACTATTCAAAACCGGCCTTTCTCCCATACAGGGCGTAGCCGAAATAATAAATCCTCCGGGTTTTAAAAGCTCATATATCCTGTGTATATCCTTTTGTGGATCTTCCAATAAATGCAGAATATTAACAACCAGGATTGCATCAAATGAACCCGGTTTCAGTCGTTCATCAAATAATGTTGTTTGAAGAAATTCAATGTTTTGAATCTGTCGCCCCACTGCCTTGTTACTTGCTATTTCCAGCATTTTTGACGATATGTCAATTGCATAAATCATTTTTACCTGGTCAGCTATTTCATTGCACACCAACCCTGTTCCACAGCCAAAGTCTATAACAATATCATTAACCCTCAGATACTTTCTTACCTTTTCAATGAAATTTGAGTAAGTCAGTTCATCTTTTTTTTCTACGCCGTCGTAATATTTTGCAGTCCTGTCCCAAAACTGTTCTGCCTTATAAGGAGTATTCATATTCTTTGATGGTTATGGTTATTCGTGAGAAGGACCAGAGTCCTTTTCATCCGTTTTCAAATCTTTAAAGCTTTTCTTAATTGGTTTAGCCTGGAAATTATTCCTTTATTTCAAACATCAACTCGGTTTCTTTGGCTTTTTCGTTATAAAACGTAATCAAAGCCGGCATATAGCTCTCAAGTGTTGGGTAAGCATTCCTGTTTTTCTCATAAACCCCCAAAGATTCAACAAGGCTTTTCATCCAGAAAAAGCCCCTGCCAAAATCGGATATCAGCTGGTACCTGGCCGCTTTACCATCCGGTTGGTGTTTTAACAGGTAACGAATTACAGAAGCCCTGACCAACGCCTCATTCATCATGATTTGCCAACGGGTATAATGTCCCATGTTAACTTTAACTATACTAAAAAGTGAGGTACCGGAGGCATCAAAATCTTTCTCGTATTTTTTGATCAGATGGTTCACATAGGAATGGTTAAATTCATGAATCAGGGTCGGCAGGTAATTATCAACAGGGTAAAATGGTGTATTGCTAATATCTATTGACCAGGTTCCCATGATTGCATAAGTGTCTTCCTTTCCGTCAGGATAGATTAGTTTCGGGCCATAATTATTACCGCCAAGGCCCAATCCAATTATTACGTTCAGGTTGCCTTGGGGTTGCACGCCATAATACTGATTGTACCAGTTTATATCCAAGGCCTGGTATACCGGCATGAATTTCTCCTCAGCTCGGCCATACAACTCTTCCTGTTCTTTGAAAAATTCCTCGCATCTGGCATCCGTATAAAACTGCTTGAGCAGTCCGACAAATTTATTGGCATTGTCCTGCCCCCAACGGCCTTCCGGGACAGTTGACGAAAATGGAATAACCGGATTCAGCGATGGCGGCTGCTCCAGGTGGATAGCCATAGCCATAACCGCGTCAAAGCTTACCCCCTTTTTGTCGCGCAGTTCAATCGCAAAAGCAATCAGGGGATGGTCTTTGTATGGATCAAAGTGGCTGTGAATATCCGATACATATTTTCTATAAACATCATCATTGTACTCCGGATTGCCCGCCAGACGAAAGACGATACTCAGCAGCTCTGTCCGTTTATCAACCTTTGGCAACGGATAATGATTTAATAAATTCCGGTTACCTGTTCCAGTATCCTGGCCAAACATCGCAGTTGATAGTAACAGGCAGAGAATGAATAAATTGCTCTTTCGCATCGTTTACGGGTTTTTATTTTGCAAATGTACTGACTTTTAAAATTTGACCCCAATATATAAATTGGGTTCAAATAGGAAATAGTTTTTCCATCTACTTTCTTTCTCTTCAAAACCTTGTGGCGCTTTGGTATCAATTGGCCAATAATTGCAATGTATCTGTGGTTCGATAAAAATTCTATTTTTAAATAAGGGGATATGATACCCAAGGTGATAAGTTGTATATAATTTGAACCCGTTACCAATTTTCTTGTTATCTTCATCCAAATACGTCTTCAATTGTGGCAAAATCTCTATTGCAGCGAATAATCCTTTCCATAGCATACGCTGATAAGTAATGCCTATGCCTCTTTCTTGGAGTTTACCCGGGTAGAATTCACTTTCTTTCATTAAAAGTGAATCCCATAATTGGATGCCCATAGGTTCAAAAAGTTTCCAGGTGGTTACTTTGATACCGATTTTGTCTTTAGGAGTCAGTTTATAGTCAAAATGAAACTCATAATGGTGTGTATTTGTTTTTTCCGGTCCAAAATTGTTGAAGGTCAGCCACGGAGTGCTTACTGAGAATTTGTAGTCAGGCATTTTGTCTTTGATAGTGCCTCTCGCCTTGTGTGGGAGGTTTTGACTAAATGCCAGTGTTGTGAACACGGCAATCATTAATGTTGTTGAAATTAGCTTTTTCATTTTTTCGAATTTTAGCTCAAAGAAAATGATCCTCTATTTTCAATCAAAGAATAAAGTGATGAGTGGTCGGGTAAAAGGATAAGCGGCTAACCCTGCGGTTATTGACGTGGCATAGCTTTCAACTCCATCGGCAGGATACAACTGTAAACAAATCGGTTAACCGGTACGCTGATTCCGTGTAATTCTGCGAGTTTAACTATTGTGCCATTTTGATATTCAATTTCGGATGGCTTTCCTTCCCAAACATCACGCGTTAAGGAGGAGGTTGATCCATAAGGAAATGAATCTATTAACGCAACCGTTCGGTTGATATAATCTGGTTCTATATTAATCCCGATTTTTTGCGACAACTGATAGATTTCGTTTAGCAATTCGATCATCAACACCCTGGTTTCTTTAAGTTCCCTCAATTCACCGTAGGTTGTTTTTGAAACTGCCAGCAAGCCACTTACACAGATGGCAATAAACTTCTTCCACAGGTCTGACTGAATATTTGAGGAAATATGCGATTTTATACCAGCGGTATCAAATACAGCTTTAAGCTTACTAACCCGGTCAGTTAGTGAATGGTTGAGCTCGCCAAAAACTATTTCCGGCTCCATTCCAAAATGGGTGATTACTCCGGGAGAGCTGATTTTACTGATGATCCGGCATAACCCACCAATGATGTGGTCCGGATGGATTTGTTCCGACAATTCCTCAGTGGCCGAAATGCCATTTTGAAGCGGCATAACCAGGGTGTCGGGTTCCAATATGTTGTGCAGTTCTTTCGCGACTTCCCTGACCTGCCAGGCTTTAACAGCAATGATTACCAGGTCGGCCAAACCAATAGCCTGAAAACTGTCGGTTGCCTTAACAGGGTCTACAGTGAAATTTCCCTGGATACTTTCAATGTTGAGGCCTTTCTGTTTAATGGCTTTCAGATGTTTCCCGCGTGCAAGAAAAGTCACGTCGAAGCCGGCCTTTGCCAGTTTCCCGCCAAAGTATCCGCCCACTCCTCCGGTTCCAATAATCGCTATTTTCATTTTGAAATCGTAAAGAATCCGTGCTTACTATTGAAATGCAGTATACGGTTTTTTAGTTCTTTCATGCCCAGGATACCATCTATATCAAACAATACGGTGGTATCGTTACCTATTATATGGCTATTATTTTCAAGAGTTGTAATTGCTTTTTCATATTTTGCCTTGCTTACATATTGAATAACCTCCTGCTTAATGTTTTCTGATATAGTTTGAGCATAACCCAGGTGAAAACATAAATTAAATACAACAAAACAGGATAGTTGAATGCCTGTTCTTATTTTTGTTCTATTTTTCTGAGCCATGCGTTTATTGATCTATAACGAATCAAACCTCAAAGAAAATGATTCCCCCTGTTTAATCAAAGGGGAAAGTGATTAGTGGTCTGATAATAAGATAAGCGGACTCTACCCAACTTTAATTTTGGACCGCTTATTACTAACAATAGGGACAATTCGTGTGATGCGATATCACCTCTGGTTCAGTGTTGCCTGTTCAATTGAATATTCCTCCCCGCTTGATGACCGAAACCCCTCAGGAAACCCATTCCTGGCAATAATTCTGACGATATCATTGGATAGTGGATATTGCATCGTCAGGTTATATTCCCCGGATGAACCTCTTTCTGATTTGCAATAGATTACCTGACAGTTTTTACTATCAGGAATGAGATACAACATGGATAATTCATCAACATCATTCCAATCAATTATAGAAAACAGAAACGGAATAAACTCCTTTGGGTAAACCGGTTCGGCGATATCGTAATGCACATGATGAAACCTGATTGTTTTATCATTGATATCCTGACTGAAGATCGTATCACTGCCGGCGATGAAGCGTATGGGGGACAAAATGTCTGTAAGCTCCAAAATAGATTCGGAATTATCATCCTTCTTATGGATAGCGATACCTTTCCTGCTTTTTGAAAACCATAGTTTCAGCTGCCTGTTTCCCTCTTTAGAAACATAGGTTACCGTATCTTCCGGTATCCTAAAAGCGCATCGCCCTTCGGTGAATGATTTCTTCTGATCCTTGATAATGGAAAACAGCCGCGCATCCGGATCATATTTTATATCTATTTCGTTTCCTTCCACCGGCATTTCAAAAACAGTCGTTTTCCCCTGAACCGGGATTACCTTCCGGAAAGTGTTGTTCTTAGTTTTGATCTCTACTTCCAGGTGAAGGGTAAAATAAGGCTCATCCTGCACCACCGTGATTTTCACAATACTTATACCCCGATTTATTTCCAGCTGTCCCTGTACGCTCAGAACCGGATTTTGTTTGCGGTTAAGCCATTGTTCTTCAAATTTTTTCAGATCCTGACCTGATACTTGCTCAAAGATTTCCAGGTATTCCTGCGTAGAGCTCAGCCTTGTACCTGCCATGGTACCCATCCGGAACAATGCTTTTTGAAAATTTTCTCTACCGATCTCCGATTCAAGCATTCTGAATACCCATGAGGCTTTTGAATAAGCTGACCAATAGGTCGGAATGCTTGTGGAGGTGATGTTTATCAATGGCTCTTCGAATAAGTCAAAACAGTGCAGGTATTTTCTTTTTTGATTCTCCCAAGTTTTGGCATCCTTCTTTTGCTCCTGCAAATATTCATAAGACAAGAAATTGGTAAAGCCCTCACTGATCCACAAATAATTTCCGGCAACTGTAGGTTTCGGAGCGCTGTGACAAACTTCATGCAAATACCCGATCCCATCG
This sequence comes from Bacteroidales bacterium, assembly GCA_041662065.1. Taxonomy (GTDB): domain Bacteria; phylum Bacteroidota; class Bacteroidia; order Bacteroidales; family UBA12481; genus UBA12481. The sequence continues at coordinate 80,506 of JBAZTE010000008.1, forward strand.
CTGCCAATGATTGCAGCATTCTGGGCGACAATCGAATGGCCGTCATTGAGCAAGCCCCCGTCCGTGAAATTGTCCAGAACCACGAAGTTGATCCTGTAACTTCCATAATTATTGAATTTCCTATTGATCCATTTCAGCAGGGTGTCAACCTCTGCAATCACAAAGTCACGTTCCTTCTGATCCTGCCGGGTGAAATAAAATCCGATACGGGTATTCCCGTTTACTATTTCCTTTTGATCCCAATTATTCCGGGCATAAAATGCGATGTCGTCCATCCAGGTACCATCCAGGATTGACTTTGTTTCCTTTTTCCCGTCCGGCAATGACTTTTCAGTCGCTTCGCCATATTGTAATAAGGTAAATTCATCCGGATAAGTGTAGGTGATTTCAAAATGAGTGCTATCACCTGAAAAGAAATTCCGTCCCGAATTGCCTGGCGGAGGAGATGGAACCGCAGCAAAACCGCCAAGCCGGATAAAGAAAGAATTGCTGTTCATGCTGATGAACTGGTTAAGTGTTCCGGGGGATTTCAGGCGCCCGGTAATATGGACTTGGCATTTCCCGATTGTGTCCATTATACAGTGGACCAGATATCCAAACCGCTCATAATCAGCTTTCCGTCCATTCAGAATAAAGCCGATGATCTCAAAATCCTTAGCAAGTTTGAACAGCAGGTGGTGCGACTGTAAGCTCATAGTGATATTGCAGTCAAACGAAAAAAAAGAGGCGCCAGGATTGACGTTTAGATTTAGCTTGTAATCAATGAAATCTGGTGTGAAATCATCCATCACTCGCTCGGTGAGGAAATAGTTGCCTGCTTTGTTTTCCAGTTTGTAAACGCGGTAGATAAAGTCGAAATACTCGTCATGGTTATCGCCGTCATATGGAGTGTTGTTGGTTGGTATATGCAGAAGAACAGCATCAGTGTTCAATCTGATTATTTTCGTGGCATTGAAGTTTAAATGCCCCCGTCGCAGTTCATATTTCCATGTATCCAATTCCCGTTGACAGAAATCTACCGTGAAGAAAGGTTTTATTGCCTCAACATCAGCCGATTTCAGAGCGTTATGAAAATTCTGCTCCCACAAAGCATACGATTGTGCGGAACTGTGAACAAAGGAACTTATAGCAAAGATCAGGATGAATGCCATCCGCTTAATCGAATGTGTTGTTTCCATTTGGCTTGCGTTTTTGGGTGCAAATAGAGACAAACCTCCTGGGGCAGAAAACTTTTCATAGACTATTTTAGTACTAGTCCCTGGTATGATTTTTCAGTTTGGCAATCAATTCCTGCCTGTTGGTAACGTTTAGTTTCGAATTGATATTTCCGATGTGCGTTTTTACCGTACTCAGGCTGATGTACAATTGGGCGGCTATTTCGTTGTTTGATTTGCCTTCACTGACCAGATGGGCTATTTTCTTTTCCTGTGCTGATAAATCAGATAACCCCTTGCTGGTTTCCTGTTTATTTCTCCTTCGTAGTTTTCGTAAAAGAACCAGGAGAGTCGCCAAAAGAGACAGGATGATCGTCGCTAGTAAGTAGTTTAATCTTTTTTGAAACAGGTACTTCTGGTGAATGATCGAGGCTGAAAATTTTGAGATTTCCTCTTTAAATTGTATGCAGTATGATTTGCCTGAATAATAGCCATCCAATTGCTTAAGAAGGTCATCATAGAATTCCGGATTACCTTTAAAATCTTCGTTTAATCCATCGACATTTCTTCTGATATGGGCAAAGGCCAGCAACCTTACTAATGGATCGGACAAGGAATCAGAACCATACTGTTTGAAATTATCCAGATAGTTTTTCTTTGCCTGGCCGATTGCGTCGGTATTTTGGTTTTCGCTCAATTCCTTGAGAAGGGAAAGCTCGTAACCGATTGATTTCCTCCAATGTTTGTCGGCCTGATTGGTATTCCGGGGATTGGAGAACCAAGCGCCGTTTTCCTTTGGAAAAAATAGGGTATCGGAATTGGAAAAAATGAAATTGTGATAATTTTTTTTCGTGCCAGTTTCTTGAAAATCAAGCCCATAAGAATTTTCGCCAAGGTTGCAATGAATCCGATACAGCATGTTCTCATTCGGCAACAGCTTTCCGGCAATTTTGAAATAGCCAGTGCTGTCGGTTTTTGTCGAAATCAGAACTTGTTCAGGATAGATCGCATTCTCTTCATTATATCGCAACTGACTCAGGTATACAGTCTTACTCGATTCCTTCGTGCTGATATACCCGGATATGGAATATTGGCAGTATCCCGTGCGGACAATCAGTAAAAATAATACCAGGATTGAAGCGTATCGTCTGGTCGCGTTAAGCTTGGTGTTTACTAATACTGAGGGGAAAATTATCAGCCTATCAATATATTTCATCTAAGTTGTATGCCTATTCTACATTTTGTTCAAGTTTTCTGAACCATGCGTATGTTGATCTTCTACGAATTAACTTCAAAGAAAATGATTCCCCCTGTTTAATCAAAGGGGAAAGTTTGGTTTTTTAATACTTTTCTCAATTGTTCTATATGATTTCTTCCTTCCAAATAGTCTGGATTTAATTCTACTGATTTCTCATAGTTAATCAATGCTAAATCCTCTTGTTTGTTTTTCAAATAGGCATCGGCCAAAGTGCTATAGGTAATCCAGGAATCAGGCGATATTTTTATACCGATCTTAAAAACACTGATAGCTGCACCATAGTTATTTTTTTCAATCCACGAATTTCCAATTTCATTAATCTTATTTGCAAATCTGCCTATTAGCCTGATATCTTTTTCGAAAAGTACACCTGTGACATTTTTATACCTTATTGAATCACTTAAGATATCTTCACTTTTATATAAATCCAGAGAACTATTTATTGCATTATAGTTATTCAAAAAATCCCGCCCCTTTTTATTCTCTGGAAATAAGTCGGGAATGACCAAACTGTAGTTCTTTTTTTTAAGTTCTTGATTTAAATTGAATTTCACAACTTGAGTATAATCTCGAAAGAAGTATAGATTTATAGTACCTTCCTTTAAATCATAAATGGTTGTATACATTGTACCTGCACCCCAATTTCTTTCCTGATGCATGGTATCCATTACAGATGAACAAAAACTGATACTTGTGTCCTTTGGGCCTTCCAATAATCTCTTCCCTTTATAATATATAGGAATGTTTATTTCACTCTCATCTTTTATTTGGGAAGGGTAAAAGTTAGAGAGAACATAGGATTGATTATTTCCAGTAATAAGCGAATCTCCTTCAACAACAAGATATTTACCTGTTTTATCGATAAATAAAAACATGGATGTCTCTAATCCCTTTAAACTATACTGCTTAAAATATTTTTTTACATCATCAACATTGGACAACTTTTTCATTATCTCTTTTAAAAAGTTCGCATCGAGGTTCTTTTTCCCCAGCGTATCGTTGATTGCTAAATAGTCCATCGAGAATCCATCAAACACCAAACCTGCTTGATTCATTCCCCCTTGTGGCCAAAAATTATCATAGCCAACATAAACAACTCCGTATTCATTTAGTTTCCCCTGTTCAAACCAAATGCGAGTATTAGGATTCCAATAGTCTTCATTGTTACCAACCATTGTTTTGCCATTTATGGTTAATTTGAACATACTGCAACCAAGGGTGTTTTGGGCTAAAATAAAAACCAAAATGAATAGTGCAAAAATCATCATTATTATTTTTCTGTCTTTCATGATATCTGTTTTGTTAAGTGATTAATAGTTTCGAACAGAAGACGATTACAATGATTTTTTGTTTCCCCGGTTTGGAATTTTCGATTCCTTAATTGATTGTCATCTTGAAATCGTAAAGAATCCTTGAGAATGGGTATTGAATATCCGGTTTTCCTGCCAGGTACAACTGGAAATAATCGGATAGGCTGGTCAGGCCGAAACAAAGCCAAGCTTTTCCTACTCCAGAATAATCTTCCGGTAAAATACCTCGCCATCAATATCGAGTTTCAAGAAGTAAATTCCTGCCGGATTACCAGCCACATCAATGGTGGCCGGTGAACTGCCATGGAGTGTGACGGAGAATATTTCTTTCCCGATCATGTTGGTTATTGAAACTTTTGCATTGCTATATTCTGCTGTTCTAAAGGATAGATACATCTTATCCTTTGCCGGGTTGGGGAAACACCGAAAACTTTGTTCAAACGGTTGATTCAAAGCACTTGTCGAGTTCTCGACTTTTATTGAAAAGGAAGTGGAAGCAGAAGCCTCATCCGTATCGATTGCTTTTATGCTAATATTAATATTAACCGCTTCGGTAGGAATACCGGAAAAGCATCTTGTTTCAGGATCGTAGTTTAGCCATTCCGGCAAACGGTTGGTTACATAACAAGTGAATGTAGTGTTCCCGTCATCGTCAAAAAAGGTGCTGTCGGGAATTTGATAATTGAATGAAGAGCCCAGCATAGCTGGTTGATTGGGAATCTGGGTTCTCAGGTAGGGAACGAAATTGGTTTTACTGAGCGAATCGATAAAATCAGCTTTGATCCAATAGATATCGGCTGCTGCATCAGGACCCCAGCCAGCCGGGCGGCTAAAAAAATAATACTTATGGTCGGGACTTACATAGGAGCCGTATTCAATATTGTTGGTATTGATGGATGGCCCCAGGTTTTTGGGATTTGTCCAGTTACCATTTCTGTTATAGCTGATATACTGATCTTCTTGTCCGTACCCACCGGCACGGATGGCTGAAAAAATGATATAACTTTCATCCGGTGCGATAAATGGATCCCAGGCGCCAGTCTGTTGAGAATCATGACGATTAATCACTTCGGGCAATTTTTCAACTGCGGAATAATGCTCGTTCTCATATTTGCATCGATAAATGTCGAGACTGGAGTTGTTACGCGCGGAACAAAAATAGAGGGTCCCATTTGAAGTGACCGTGGGATGATACTCTTCAGAGGTTGTATTGATCGGTGAACCCAGTTTAACGGGCGCCGCCCATGTTTGATTTGCGCGTGCAGACACGTAGATATCGGCATTACTCGTAAAGAAAACCTGGCGATTATCAGGGGAATAGAACGGCTCTATCGGACGGCTGGTCGGGATGAAATCCGCAGTCACCGGATTTGTCCAGTTTCCATCCTCATATTGTGAATGCAAAATCTGAAAGGCACCATTTTGACCGACTCCGATTAAACATTCCCGGTTATCCGGCGAAAAAACTATTTTGGTTTCCCTTCGGTTCCGGAGAGATACAAGCCCGGGAGCAAACTGGATTGCCGAGTTGCCGGGAGGAGTTTGCCCGAGATACAGGCTGTCGGGCGGTATCGCTTGTGCAACTGCAGGATTTGCCAGCGCTGAAAACAGGATGGCAATGAACAGGGTTTTCAGCACTGCGATCTTGATATTCTTGTATTGCATAACTTCAGGTTGTATTAATTGAATAATTGCCCCAAAGAAAATGATCCACCCTGTTCAATCAAAGAAGAAAGTGATTAGCGGTCAGAAAACAGGATATGCGGGAAGGCGTGTTGCCGGAATTAATGCTCAATGGTTGATTGAACAAAATGGATCCAGTCCTCTTCCTGTATAGTATCGTCAATGAAATAGTTTTCCAGGAAAGTTTAGGGACTAATCCGCCAACCTGTTCCCTCCAACCAGCACATCCTGCAGCAGGATCTGCCTTAACAGTCCGGGCTCTTCGAAAATGGGACTATGGGCAGATTGCTTAAATGTGTAGAAGGCTTTCAGAGGGGCTTCGATCTGATTGAAATAGTTACGGGCAAGGGTATACGAAACGGTGTAATCGTATATCCCGCTTAGAAAATAAACAGGGATCTCCAGCTTCGTGATCTTTTTGGTAAGGTCGGTGACAACCAGTTGGTTCCAGAGGCCGGCGGTCTTGGTGTTAAATGCCTTGCCGCGCCATACGTTGATTCTTTCGCGAAACGTGTACGACTTTTCCCGCATCACCGGCCAAAATACACCGCTAATCACCGACCGCATCTCGTGCGTAGTGCCGATGCCAAGCCGGTGCATCGGGGCGTCGCGCATTACGTAATACGACGGTGTGTTAATCTCCGTTACCGGGTATCTCGACAGGCGTTTCAGCATCTTTCTATCGCCGGTTTTGGTAAATTGATCAACCATGTAGTTGTACGCCAGCTTCTCCGATTCCAGCTGGTTGGAGATCTGCGACACTGCTATGTATGCGCGGAACAGTTCCGGCGCCCGCGCTGCCGCCTGGATGGCGTAAAATGTCCCCCCCGAATGTGCCATCAGGTAAATTTTTTCCTGGCCAAAACGCGTGCGCAGGTAGCGGGTCACCTCCAGGATGTCGGCGATCAGCTGCTCGAACGTCATGCTGCTCAGCGGGATATCCGGGTTGTACGACATGCCGGCTCCCCGCTGTTCCCACCAGCATACGGTAAAATGGTTCTCGAGCACCAAAGGATATTGACGGCTCACGGCAAACTCGGGCATGCCGGGCCCCCCGTGCACAAATAGCAGCACCGGCCGCGTACTGTCCCTGCCCATTATAAACATCCCCTGCTGCACCCCGTTGATGTTCACCTTTATCTTCTCCGATATACTCCCCTTCAACGGCTGGCCGTTAGCATCGCGGAACGGCGCGGGTTTGCCCGGATTGCGGGCCAGGATGGAACAGGCCGGTATAAACAAACCGGCCGACAGGATCGTCATTGCGATTTTCATAACACGTTGCCTGTAGTTTTTGATGGTTTTACCGGTGAATAGAAGTTTTTTCAAATTTTTCATAATGTGGCTCGCAAGGATTGGATCTTTTTCAGAATTGACCGAGCAGGACTCCTGCATAAGCCGAAAAGTCGCGCAGCTGCCGGTCGCCGATATAGCGGTTTCCGGCGCCTGTCACATAACGGTAGGTGACCCCGGCATGCAGCCGTATGATCCTGCCTAACGCAACTTCGCCGTACAGTGCCGGTTCCAGTACAGGGAAGATCCTGAATCCGTCGTCGAACATGCCATCACCTTCAATTTTGGGCTTGCTCTGCAGAAATACCGCACCGGCGGCCATAAGCAGCGAAGTGCCAATAGTGATGGATTTTCCGGGCAGCAGAATGTACCCCACCTCCGGGCCGCCGTACCCGATCTTCAGGTAACGGTTTGCCACGCCATCGGGATTATCTATCCATATCTGGTTGGCGATCCCGTACCCACCGCCGCCCACCGTAATCCGGTGGTTGAGGATGCACGATCCCCGCCCACCGGTCATGATGGCCAGCTGGTTGTTGAACCGGGTGAATTTCAGTGTCGGGCCACCGTAACCGGGATTCGTAATCAGGCTCGCCAGCCGCGAGGGAGACCTTTCCCCGGAAGCAGGGAGAAAGGTTTTAGCATTAACCTCTATTGGTTCCTGCGCGGTTAACGGAGCTGCCCGAAATAGCATGCATGGCATTAGGACCATGACAAAAAGCGAATGAAGAGTCCTGCACATTTTTATATCTTCAATCCTAATTTTAATAATAATCCAGAGTTAATATCTCCATTAAGATAGGGTTGTGAAAATATTTTCAAGCCAATTAAAACTCTATTAGTCAGTAAATAGGAGTTCTCAATAATTATATTGCACCCTAATGAATTACGCTTGTCAAATGAATAATCCAAGTCAACTAAAACTCCATTTTCATAATTGGCAGCTGATTGATAAGCGTCAGAAATTCCATAATAGGTCAACCCTGTCCCGATTCTGAAATCAAATCGTCTGTTGTTTTTAAAAGGTGAAATATAAAAGTTTAAGTTTCCCTGAGTAAAAGAAGCTGTCTCGAGAGCTCCATAATTACTCCTTCCTAAATTAATCGATGCAGAGGTCGTAAAATATTGGTTTAATTTGTAATTAATCTCATTTTCATAATTAAAGGTCCTCATGTCACCTGAACTCAAAAGAGAAATCCCAGCTCCAGATCTGAAATCAAATTTATCGGATTTTTCTTGTCCAATCACCGGTAATGAAAAGGCAATCAGTGTACTAAATAACAGTGTTTTGAATCTCATTTTTGCTTTTGTTTAATTGTTTAATTATTTAATGCCGCAAAGAAAATGATACCCTGAGTTTAATCAAAGGATAAAGTGATAGGCGGTCAGATAAAAGGATTAGCGGATTCGCTACAAGGTCGGCAACCGGAATGCGGCCATTTCCTGAGCGTTGCGAACGACTACAATATCGCCAACCATCACCGGATGGTTCCAGGTTTTGCCCTTGATGGCCGGTATTCGTGCAAGCTCTCTGAACTGACCGGGGGTCGCTGATACCAGTGCCAGGTCACCCTTCTCGGTCAGCACCAGGATTAAGTCCTGCTCTGCCAGTAATACTATGAAACCGCGATACGGGCTGCCCTTCCATTTTCGTGATCCGTCCCTGGTGTCGATACAGGCAATGCTGGGGCCATCAAAACCGTATGCAAACTCTTTATGGATGATAAAATCATTGAAATTCAGCTTCATCTTTTCCGACGTCCATACCTCTTTAGCTTTCCAGTTTCCTTGATCATTTGTGACTTTAATCCGGCGGATGGCTTGGGTTTCACCGACAATCAGAAGGTCTCCGTCGCCAATCACAGCGGGTTGAAGAATGCGATCCTGCATTTCCCAATCATATTTCCAGAGTGGTTTGCCACCCTCCGGCTCGACACTTAGAGCACCGGTTTTACTCATCAGGAGTACCTGCTGAACACCAGCTATCGTGACAAGATGCGGTGAACTGTAACTGCCTCCGCCGTCGTTGGCAAACCATGCCGGCTTGCCGGTTGCGATATCATAGCCCACGAGCTTGCCCGATAAAGAAATGATCACGCGGTTGCCAACCACAAGCGGAGAACCAGCGAAGCCCCAGGGCAATACTTTCACATCGGCATCTGAAGCTGCATTTCGCGACCATATTACCCTGCCATCTCTTTCATCCAGTACATTAAGAATTCCTGTTCCACCCAGAGTATAAACAAGACCATTACTGAGTGTTGGAGTCGCACGTGGACCGGCTCCTGCGTGTGAATCCCAGAAGCGGGTAGAATCTCCATGACTCCAAACCGGTTCGCCGGTTTTCAGATTGTAGCAGGTAACCATCTCGTATTCACCGCGCTGTTCCTGCGTGAAGAGCAAAGTGCCATGGATTGCAAATGAGGAGCAACCGGGACCGACCGACCGCCGCCACATCTCAACCGGGGGTGATTTAACCCAATCCGTTGCGATTTGCACAGCCGTGATCATGCCATCCCGGTTAGACCCCCGAAAGCCCGGCCATTCGGCTTTAGCTGCCATAGCTGCAGAATCCGGGGATACCGGTTTTAATTTTGAGTTTGATTGGGCAAGAAACCGCTCCTCGGATGTCTTTGCCCATCTCCAAACTAACTCCTGATGGTTCGAACCATCCATTCCATCGGTACGGAGAAACACCCAGAACCCGGTAGCCACAAGTATGGTAGCAACCATAGTAACGCGACGGATTTTGTTGGAAAGGTTGCGCGTGGCAACCGCCCAAATCACGAACGCAAGACTTAGTACAGGAACGGAAAAAAATATAAACATCAACCCCATATTTGAGGTCTGGATGGATATGTCAACGAACTGAGCTGTTATAAACAATGCCGCAATCATCAGGCCTATAGCACCCAGACGCTCGAACCATCGGGCACGGCTGAAAAAGCCCCACCAGATAATGAGTATAAAACCTCCTGCGACTCCGGTCAGAATTCCAACCTGCATAGCCAGGTCAGATGAAGTAACTGCAGTTAATCCGAACCGGATCAACCATTGCAAGGCTACAATAACGATTGCCGGCCAGAGCCTGAGTGGCTTCTGCTGCTTGTGTCCGGGGGTTGTTTTATCGGTTTTCATTTCTCTCCAGTTTTTGCTTTTGATAGATTTTCAGGCCGGTGAGACCAGACAGTAAATTACTGACCCGCTCAAATCCTTTTGATTTTAAGTAGTAGGCCGTTATGATTGAAAAAGTCCCGTGTTGGCAAACAACAAGAATATTCTTGTCCTTTGGGAGCTGAGTCAGCTGTTTTTCGATTTGGAAAAATGATGTTTCGTGTGAATTCGGCAGGCTTTTCAGATTCCTGCGCTGTGCTTGGAGCCGAACATCAAGAATATAGGTTTGTTGATCGAACAGAATGGATTCGTTCAGTTGCGCCGGTGTGATCATGTTCACCTGCAGTGTACGGCCTTCTGAGTAATCCAGGAGCACTTTGGAAAAGTACCGGATATCACGCTCCGAAGTGTCGCAACCCAGACTGATCCGGATAGTCTCCTGTGCCGCCTGGTCAGTCAGCCCGATGCTTTTCAGTACATGTGAAGGTTTCTCTTCCTGCGTACTGCATGCCGATCCGCCTGATACAGCAATGCCATAAAAATCCAGCATGGCCATCAGCCCGGCACTGTTCATGTTCGGGAACGTTATACTGGCAGTGTTCGGCAAACAATCTTCTTCCGGAGAATTCAGTATACAATCCGGCTTGATCGACCTGATCTGATCAATCAACTGATTTTTTAAGACTCTGATCTTTTCTGCGCTGGCCAAATGTTTGGGAACCTCCTGGCACGCTGCGCCAAAGCCGGCAATATTGTGGAGACCTTCGGTGCCCGCACGCATGCCGCTTTCCTGATGGCCGCCATGAATAAATGGTGCAAAGGGGCTGCCCTGTCTGACATATAGCGCCCCAACGCCCTTGGGGCCATATAACTTGTGCGCCGAGAATGAGGCGTAATCAATCCCCAGTTCGCCCACATCAACCGGAATCTTTCCAAACGCCTGTACACAATCCGAAAGTACCAGCACACCCTTTTGATGCGCAATTTTCGTAATCGCCCGGACATCCTGTATGGTGCCGATTTCATTATTGGCCAACATACAGCAGATCAAAAAAGTATCCTGGTCAATCAGCTTCTCCAGTTCTTCCGGTGATACACGGCCCTGCCGGTCGACCGGACAGTATTCAACCACAATCCCGGTTGTTTTTAAAAATTCCAGTGTGTTGATCACGGAGGGATGTTCCACCGGGGTTGAAATGATTTTATTCTTTAACGGATAAAAATGGTGGCTGACTGACTTTAACACCGCATTATTGGATTCAGTGGCACATCCGGTAAAGTAGATTTCATCAGGCTTCGCATGGATCGCCTTAGCCAGTTTCTGCCGGGCGTCCTCCATAATTTCGGCTGATTTTCTGGCAATTCCGTATAGTGCGGATGGATTGCCGTAATCATGTTTCAGGACCTGATTCATTCTGCGCCGTACCTGGCTGCTCACGTGCGTCGTGGCATTATGATCAAGGTAAACATGACGCCGGAACCGCAGGCTATGTTTCAGAAATGCGAATTGTTTTATATCCATGGGATTTCCTGTGCTGAAAAGTTAGGTGCGGGCGAGCAGATCAATCAGATTTTTGCACCCACCGCTTTTAATAAATTCGGTATGTTCGCCTATGCTATTAAAGCGCTGACCGCATATTTTATTGCATTGAAATTCATTACCTGTGAATTCCTGAAACGCTTCCTGAATTTTGATGGCTTCAGTATTCGGGTACGGTGGATTCGCGGGATGTTTCTTGCAATAGGCAAGCGTTTTCATCCAAATAGCGGCACTCAGGGCACCGCATGCATTTCCGCTAAGCCCTAGGCCTCCTGCAAATCCGGCAACGATTACCATCTCTTCATCACTGGCACCCATTTTTTTTGCGACTTCCGAAGCACAACTCAGCGGTATATCCGGTATATCCTTCGGCACCGAAGAAAATCCTTTGCCGGCTGCATCGAGGGCTTCCGGAGCCCAGGTTGCTGCAAAATTCATACACCCTATCGGTTTCCCTGTCAGAAAGAATTTTGCCATGCCCCATTTGGTTGTGGTATCGAACAGGGTTATGTCGCGGCAATTGACGGTTTTTTTCCTGATATAGAAGGATTCCATAAGGTGCTGGGTAGCCGTTATAGCTGCTGCAACTGCCTGCCCGTGATCCTGGTACCTTCGCCGGGCTTCTGCCCCAACTGCCAGGGAAGCCCCCCACAACATGCCGCACTGATACCCTCTTTGCATGATTCCACCACTGAACGGGTCGGCTGCATACTCCTCGGCTGGTTTAGGGTAGCCGTATTCCCGGTTTAAAATATAAAAAAGTGCGGTTGAGCAGGGTCCTTTGGACCAGAATAACTTTCTCGTATCGCTTTTTCGGATTTTCATAATTTTTGAACATTCAATCAATTAACGAAATCGCAATATTTCCAGTCTTTTGTTTTTCTTCAACATACCTATGAGCATCTCCAATTTGTGTAAATGTAAAAGTTCTGTCAATTATGGGTTTGACAATACCTTTTTCTGCCAATTCTTTTATCATTATCAGATAATTACTTTTGTTTATTGACATGGCAAATATGACTCTTTTACCACCAACAAGTTTTGTCCAGATTGTTTGTATTAAAGGTGCAAATTTTATCATTGTTACAAGATAGAACCCATTGGGATTCAACAGATGTTTACATTCGGAAAATGAACTTTTTGTTGCTGTGTCAAAAATAATATCGAACCTCTCCCTGATTTGAGTAAAGTCCTGTTTTGTATAATCTATTACTTCTACAGCTCCGTTTGATTTTACAAACTCGACATTTTTGGAACTGCAAACTCCGGTTACTTCTGCTCCAAAATGATTAGCTAATTGAGTTGCGTAGGTGCCAATACTTCCGGAAGCACCGATAATAAGCACTTTTTGTCCTCTTTTTATTTTACCTTTTTCTTTAAGAAAAAATAGTGCGGTTGATGCACCATCAACCAGGACGGCAGATTCCTCGTGGGTTAAATTATTTGGCCTTGGAGCAAGAGAACCATTTTCAGGCATACATTTATACTCCGCATAGGCACCAAGTCCAAATCCTGTAAATCCATATACTTCATCACCTTTGCTGAACTTTTTAACATTCTTTCCGATGGACTCGATCTGACCAGAAAATTCTGTTCCTAATATTTTCTTCCGGGGACTGTTAAAACCAAGAAAAAGCTTATCAACCCAAGATTCAGCTTTGCGCATCAAACAATCAGCTTTTGTAACGGATGTCGCAAATACTTTGATTAATACTTCATTGTCTTTGGGTACAGGCTTCTCTATTTCTTTAACTTTTAATACATCAGAGGAACCATACTTTTCATATACGATTGCTTTCATATTACGGTTATAACTGCTTTCATTTTATTCATATGATTTCATTTGCTATTTTTTTATTTGATTTTTATTGCTACTCCGCCTTTCTTATGGCCTTTCCCAACATAGTGGTGAGCTTCGACAATCTCTTCAAATCCAAAGCATTTGTCAATAATTGGTTTTATATGCCCGGCTTCAACCAACTCTTTGATTAAATCAAGACGCTTTGAATCTAACAACAAATTACCATTATCAATCGATACGTATTTTCCATTTGGTGCAAGAGCTTTTTTACATGCCTTTTTCAATTTTGATGTTTTACTTTTGCCAACTGCATCCAGTATAAAATCGTATTGTACTACCGGGCTTATAGTATTCTCTTTGGTATAATCAATTACAATATCGGCTCCCAGAGATTTTACCAACTCCAAATTTGACGTGCTGCATACCCCTGTAACTTTAGCCCCCAAGTACTTGGCTAATTGAATTGCCATTGTTCCGGATGTTCCTGAAGCTCCATAAATAAGCACTTTTTGTCCAGGTTGGATATTTCCCTTTTCCATATATTGAAAGGCTAACAGTCCACCATAGGCCGCCACTGTCGCTTCTTCATAGGATAGATTATTTGGTTTTATTGCCAGACACCCATACGTCGAATCTGTTTCTTTCATGCATTTGTACTCAGCATAAGCACCCAGTCCAAATCCTGTAAGCCCATAAACCTGGTCACCTGTTCTAAATCTGGTAACGTGTTGACCAACAGCTTCAATTTCTCCTGCCAGCACTAATCCTATGATGGATTTTCGCGGTTTTCTCAATCCGATCATTAAGCGAAAAGGAATTATAAGAGACAAAGACACCTTCGAGCTACGAATGAAAATATCACTGGCTGTTACTGCTGTTGCAAATATTTTAATTAACACTTCATTATCCTTTGGGATAGGCTTTTCTACTTTCCTGATTTGCAGGACCTCAGGTGGTCCGTATTTCGTACATATAATTGCTTTCATTTTAACCAATATCATTTTTTGGTCAATTTTGGCTCTTGTACCTTATCTTTTACTGATATTCCCACACCGGTAACTGTTACTTCTCTTTTATTATAATTGACTAAGAGCAAAGGAACTGTAAATTTCTTTATTTGTTGTCTTGGCAGTATAAGTGCATCTGCATTGGGTAAATTATCAACAGCGTTATAATATGCGCTTTCATACAATTCAGTATTTGTTTTATGCTTGCCTATCGGAAAAAAAAGTAAATAAAATCTCGATGTGGACGCACTTCCTGTTGTTGTTTGTAACACATTATAGTCTTTACTTTGCAGAGCTTCAATTTGTGCTGCATTGTTAATTGAGAATTCGTTACTTTGATTTTGATTAGTCCTGCTAAATATCGGAAGAGAAACGCTACAAGATGAAAGCACGATAATTACTAAACTTAGAATTAGCAGATTTTGGAAAATTGTTTTTTTAATCATGATATTTATTTTAATAGTTTGTAATTTATTTTTTAAAATTTGAATCCAAAGTGAAGTCCCGGCTCAAACAAAAAATAGTTCGGCCATTTACTTTCCACCTGGGCAAAGGCTTCAGGAACGTTCGTATTAATTGGCCAGTGGGTTATTGCCACCGAGGGCTCTATGAAAAATCGGTTTTTAAAGAATTGAAAATGATAACCCAATCGATAGGTCATAAATAACTGGTAACCGTTTTGAATGTGTTTATTGTCTTCATCCATGTATCTTTGTAACATATTTCCAGCATCAATGGAGGTATACGCTCCTTTCCACCAAAAATGTTGAAACACTAAACCAATACCAAATGCCCTGACATATCCATTATATCCCTCCCCCGGTGCCTGAAAGGATTTTCCGTAGGGTATTCCCAGGGGCCAGCCATATTTCCATGTTTTTGCTTCAATTGAAATGACATTTTTAGGAGTAATCCGATATCCAAAGTGGAGTTGAACCAAATCAGGTGGATTAGTGTCACCAGGGATAAAATTTCCCAACTCCCAAAGAGTACTTCCTACAAAAAACTTCCGGTAAGTTGAATCTTTCGCTTGAGTTTGGCTATTAGCCTTTGTAAAAGCCAGGGCAAGAACCATCACTAATAAGAACAATTTTGAATTCATAGCATTTTATTTAATTGAATAATGGACGCGAAGAAAAGTATAACCCATTATCAATCAAAGGAGAAAGTGATAAGCGGTCAGATAATCGGATAAATGGTTTGGTTGGCAGTTATTTATTTTTCTTTTTGTTTTAGACCGCCTGGGGTTACCATCACCGAACCAGGATCAACTCCCCCGTGTTCATTGTTTGAATCTTCATTCCCAACTTTTCCCTGATCGACCTGAAGTTGGCCTCTCCGGTGCAGTGACCGGTATAGAATACCAAATTCATCACTTGCATTTCTGCTGTCAATTTTGCAATGTAAGCCGGGGTCTCATCTTTCTTGCTGATGGGATTATGAATATGTAAGCCGCCGAAAACGGCTTTGATTTTTTCGTCTGGAAAGACGCTCCTGACCTTTTCAATGATATTCATGATCCCTGAATGGGAGCATCCGGAGAATATGACCAGCTCATCATGTTCAGTAAGCACCATCGCCAACTCATGTCTGAACATGTCTGGAATTAACTGTTTATCAAGCTTTTCAAACAGGGCTTTGTTTGCTTCGGGTTGAGGAAATCCAGATGGGAATCCTTCCACTAATAAAACGTCCTGGTCAATGGATGTATCTTTATCAATAAAATGAATTCTTTCAGCATACTGATTAAAAAGCTTTTGATCCAGACCCACATAATAGGGAATCAGCGTTGAAATCTTTGTGTAAAATTTGTGGAATGCCAACCGGTGAAGATACACTTTTGCTTTCCGGTTCAGATTCAGAAAGTGCTTTAATCCACCTCCACGGTCAAAATGTCCATGGGAAATTATCACGTAATCAATCTCCGACAGATCAATTCCCATTTTAATTGCATTTCGTATAAACAAATCGGATTGCCCGGTATCGAATAGTATTTTTCTTTCACCGAATTCTATGAACAGACTGATTCCGTGCTCTGATTTAACATTCCGGGAATTGGTTTGACAAACTGAATTTTCGGCAAGTACTGCTATTTTCATTTTATTAAAAATTCCTGAAACTGATCAATAATCAACGAGGTACAGTGATCACCACATTCCCTTTTTTGTGTTTTTTGTCAACATACCTGTGGCCTTCTACCATTTGTTCCAATGGATAGCTCCTGTCAATAACCGTTTTTAAATGCCCCGCTTCGATCAATTCTCTAAGTGAGATCAGATCTTCTGACTTTAACTTGTTTGATCCGGAAAGCGTGGTAAGCGCGTTTAAATGAATCCCTGTCTTGTTTAAAGTTCCTTTAACTTTAGATGTTGTAAGATGACCTATTGTATCAAAAACAACGTCATAAGTCTCCCCTTTTTGGAAAAAATCTTCCTGGGTGTAATCAATGACCTGGTCTGCGCCCAGGGATTTTACCAACTCCAGATTTGCCGTGCTGCATACCCCGGTAACTTCGGCGCCGAAGTGTTTGGCCAGTTGTACTCCAAAAGTACCTAAGCTTCCTGAAGCACCATAAATCAGGACTTTTTGACCACGGTGAATATTTGCTATCCTGAGAATACGCAGGGCGGTTACTGCCCCATTCGGCACTGTAGCGGCTTCCTCATAGGTCATATTAGCCGGTTTTATTGCCATGAACGCGTCTTCAGGCAGGCAACAATACTCGGCATAGCCACCAAAGTTCATTCCGGTTGCTGCAAAAATCGGATCACCCTTTTTAAACAGCTTCACATCCTTGCCCACTGCTACGATATCTCCGGACACCTCCATCCCCAATATATTTTTTCTTGGTCCCGTGAAACCTATCATTATGCGCATCATGGGCTTGAAAAAGAAATCCCTGACAGGTCCTAACCCGGGCTTAAAACTTCGGATTTTAGTGTCCCCAATGTGAACAGTGGTAGCATGAACTTTTATGAGGACATCATGATCACCCGGTACTGGTTTTTCTACCTCCCGGAGTTGAAGAACCTCTGGGGGTCCGTATTTGGTGCATATAATTGCTTTCATATCATCCATTCATTGAATAATTCTTACAAATAAAGTGATAAACTATTATCAATTAAAGGATAAAGTGATAAACGGTCAGATAATAGGATAGGCGGTGGTGCCTGTCTACAGCAGGTTAAACAGGCTTATATTGTCAATGTCCAGGTTTTTCAAAGAATTAGGATTTTGGCCAAAGAGTCCCAATGGGAGGATGTATACCAAAATAATCCAATATTTTTTCATTTTACCGAGCTTCTATTTAGGTTCACTTCCTATGAATGTGTAACATTCTCAGGTATCGAATAGGTATCACCTTTTTTAAAATCTCTGTCAGCGGTTCGTTGTTTGTTTTCGTTACATTCTGTCAAAAATTGGTCTTGGTATTCGCTTTAATATTGTCGCTATTAGTCCCCAACGTTTTGTTACATAAGCAATTTTCTTTTTCGTTTTAATTGCGTTATAAATCTGCCTTGTTGCTTTGTCTATGGCTGCAACCCAAAATTGTCCTTTACCTTTAGCCATATCAGTGTCCACAAAACCAGGTCTGATGTCTGTTACACTTATTGGAGTTTTTAGAAATGTTGATTTTTGTCTCAACGCTTCCAAATAATTAATTTGAAATGCTTTTGTTGCATTATATGATGGCGCTTGTCTGCTTCCACGAAGTCCACCAACTGAACTTATTGCTACTAAATGTCCGAATTTCTGCTTTTCAAAGAGGTTAAATGTCCAGTCAACAATACAAGTAAACCCGAGAACATTGGTGTCAATAGTTCGTTTTTCAATTGCAAAGTCTAAATTGGAATTTATTTCGCCAGTTCCTGAACTAATAACAAGCAAGTCTAGTCCACCGAGTTCGGTTGTCAATTCTTCTAATTTCTCAATGCTTAATTTAGTGTCTGCTATGTCAAATGTTTTTATTACAAAAGAATTTGGGTTTTCTTTTTTTAATTCGTCAAGTAGATTTGACCGTCTTCCAGTTATCCCAACTTTGTAGCCGTTGTCAACTAGCAATTTTGCAAGTCCTTTACCTATTCCAGATGTCGCACCAATTACTATAGCTTTTTTCATTCTGTTTCCCTGAGTGATGTCTTTACAATGACCGCGTTGCCAGCAGTTTATTTGTCATTTCTTCACATTAGTATCAAATACATACTTCAAACCGTCATAAAAACTTGGAAAAGGTACATGACCTGCATTTTCATATGTCAAATAACAATATGTTACTTTATTCCCTAATTTGACTTTGACAAAATCTGAAAAATCTGCTATTTGCTGATGTAACTTGCCGTCCGGATCAATTGGGTCTTTAAGTCCATTTGTAATAAAAATCTTTTGGCCATTATATTGGTCTGTTTCAAATGCTTTTTGGCTTAATTCTTTAAAATCGTATTCGCAATCAGGAAATCCAACACTACAAGCTATATAGGAGTTGAACGATTTTGGTTTAGTTAAAAAGGCGTATATTGTAAATAAGCCACTAAGTGATTTACCACAAAGAATTCTATTATTTGTTGTTTTATAATTTTTTTCGATATAAGGAATAAGTTCATTCCCAATAAAATTTAAAAATTCCTTAGCTCCGGGGTTTCCAGAATAAAAGTTTGTTTTAACAGGTAACATATCTCTTGCCCTATCAGTATTCTCAATAAACACAACAATCATTTCTGGAACAATTTCTTCAAAATAAGTCAAGCGATTAATAATCGATACTGTTTCTAACATCAAATCAGTGTCACCATCTAATCGATAGATAACCGGATAAGATTTGTTTGAATTATTATAATCATTAGGCAGATGTATCAATATTTTTCTACTCTCATGAAGTATCTCGGATTTAATACTATCTCTAAATCCAATTTTAATATTAATATCTTGTCCATAAGTTAATCCTGACTTTACTAAACAAAGCAGAATAATCACAATAAAATAATTTCTCATAATTTTTATCATATCGTTTTGTGTTTAAATTGCAGGCAACCACTGCAACCCAGGTGGCCTGAGAACCATAGATTTGTTTTTTGTTATTTCTCATTTGAATTTTCAAGCGGTTTCCAATCTTTATAAATCATTTCAAAACCTGCACATATACTTTTAAATCCCAGTGAATTATGTGTTTCATTCTTATAGTGTATATAATCCCAGTTTAATCCCACTGGTGCGGATTTATCCAGCAGATCAATAAATGGGAAGATCCCCATACCTTTTTCATTTGATAACGAGAGGAACAGTTTCTTTTTAATATCCTTGTGGCTATTAAAGAAATCTGGTATTTTCTTTACATAGGATTGGTCTTCGTACCATAAACTTGGGTCGATGCAAATATACGAGTCGAACAGGCCGGGTTGGTTTACCAATGCATAAATGGCAAATAGTCCTCCGGCGGAATGTCCGATAATACATCGTTCTGAAGAGGCTTGATAGGTTGAATCAATGTAAGTTACTAACTCCGAACCAATGAAGTTAAGAAATTTGTCGGCTCCTCCGCCGGTAGGACACTCTTTAGAAGGGGATGGCAAATAATCTTTTTCCCTGTCAGTGGATACGATCCCAACAATGATCATCGGCGGCATGATTTTCAGCACCACAATAGTAATTGACTATTCCGTAAACGGCAAAGAGATTATTCCCAACATCTAAAACATAAACAACAGGAAATTTTTCTTCCGGGTTGTCCTTGTAATTAAATGATGGAATGACTATTACGGTTTTTCGTTCATTGAGAACTTTCGACTCATAGTGTATTTTGTCTCCGATGATTAAATCGCCATATTTTTCCTGGGCAAAGCAATTTCCGGATGGCAATATAGATATCAGTAAAAGGAAAACCAGAATATGGTTTGGTTTAATCGTTTTCATTATCAGGTTACTTTCTGGTAAAACATACGTGAGAGACGATTGAGCTTAGTTTTTGTTACGATGAGCGGATTTAATCACAAGAGCCAGTCTTTTATGAACTCAAAACATTCTTTGTTGTCTGTCAACCAGTCTAAGCAACTTCTTGTTAGTACATCCTCTTCAAATGCCCAAAGTGTTGATGTTTCCATGGAATCCGGTCATTTTTTCCGTTTCAGGTAAACCAGCACAATGACCGGATTATCCTCCTCTTTCAGTTGGTTGTATAGCGCTACCGACCTGTTTGATTTCTTGCTGAGATCGATCTTCCCTTTTTTTGCAAGCTCTTTCATCTCTTCCCTGTAATCCAGTGCGGTGACAGTGCAGATCCAGATATTCCCCTCACGGTTAGTGAATTGGGGATAAAATGAAATCCCACCGTCCAGATCATTGGGTATTTTCAGCATGGATGGGTAGGGTGCATTGTCAGGAATATTGGCAGCTTTCAGAGAGCCAGTAGTGTTATCCTTTTTATTCACCCTTACCAGATAGCAAATGGATTGAAGCCTGGCCCTGAAAAGCAGGTAATCATCCGATTCGAAAACAGGCTGGTTCACGATATAATCCCCGGATAAGCTCTTGGTCCTCGAACTAAACAGCCCTTGCAGCCATTTAGGACCGGCGTATTTTCCCTTATTCAAAAAATAACGGGCTGCCATTCCTTCCGGAGATGCCTCAAAAAGGGTGTCCGAAGCATAAGCATCGAACAGGTATTTGTTTTTATACCATACTTCCGACCTTTCACCGGTAAAACTGATCTTGTTTGCAAAGGGTTGGGAGCGCCACTCGGTAGTGTTTGCCAGAGGACTTAAGATCTTCTGGATCTCCGTACCTTTCCGGTCGAGCAACAAGGCCTCATAGTTCCCGGGAGGAATCACCTCAGGTGGTGGCCGTTTGGCTCCAATTTTCAGTATACGATTGGGCGATAGCATGATGGTCCGTTCCGAAAGTTTGCTTTTATCAGGTTTAATGTCCTCGATAAACTTGCCATCATAGCTGAAACACAATTCATTGTGAGTAAAATTACGATGGAAATAGATCCGTTTTTCTTCCGGCGATAAGGAAAAATCTGATCCCATCGACAATTCTCCGGGTCCGTTACCAATGCCTCCGATCCGGTTCTTCAACTTCCCGGCAAGGTTGAATCTCAAAAGCCCGATTTCATGCGAAGCCAGAACGAAAAGTTCATCGGGTGTCATTTCCAGATTAACCACCCAGCCAATCGGGAAGTCTGGCAATCCCTGCAAAGGAATGTAAACTATACTGTCGGCGAAATCGCTCAATTTCATCTTCACTTGGGTTTTTATGCCAGCGACTACATCTATAGAAATGGGGGTCCTTTTATTTCGGGCGTTGTTTGTCTGCGCTGGGATGGTTTCCACCGCAGTCAGGCTCAGCAATAACAAAGCAGTAAAATGGAAGGCTCTTTTCATTTCTGTTTAATCGTTGGTATTTCAGAAGGCATTACCCATTTTTGCAGTTCTTCTTTGAACACTACCGCATCGGGGTAATTCCTGAGCACCAAAACGGTATCCATGGGTGGGGTTGTGTAGTGGTAGTGGCTTGGAATGATATAACGGCTCCCGATCCCATCCTGCACAAATTTACGTTCCATGGGATCAGTGGTCAGGTAAAAATGTTGGATGAAAGCGATATCTATTTTTTTCTCTGGCAGCTGGTAAGCCCTGAATTCATCAAAGGTAAACTGTTGGATATCGATATCTCCGGTGTGAAAGAGTTTTACTCCGTTCACCGATACAATGAACCCATAATTCAGGAGTTCAGTTTGACCTGCCTCGGTGGCTCCGTGCGGCAGGTATATGGCCTCGATGTTTATCCCCTTCAACTCTTTGCAATCTGATTTACCCTTTGATGGATTGAATGTTATGACGCGATCGGGAAAATCAGCTAATATCGATGTCAGTTGCGAAGTGGATGCAAATACGGCCTTTGGATTATTTTTCAGGTATTGTCGGGTCATACCAGCATCGAAATGGTCTCCATGGGCATGTGTGGCCAGGATCAGATCCACACTGTCAAAGGGTGGCTGATTAAGAGCTATTTTTTTCTGAATATCCACCGGTAATTCATACTCCCCTTTGAACCCTTTAATCAGCGCATCAATGAGAATCTTTTTACTGCCTGCCTTGATAAGAAACCCTGCGTTACCTACAAATGTTATGCTTACCTCATTAAGGATCCCAACGGAGTTTGGAGAATAAACACTTGATTTCAGGTTTTGATGCGCGGCTGTATTGGCCGGTTTGCCCAAGCCGATGATGCACACCAGGATTAACAGGCAGATTAACTTATTTTTCATATCGTTCCATTCTGTCTAGTAAATATCAACATTTATCTAACCGGAAAATCTTCGGAAAAGCCATATTTCCTTTTCTGTTCTGAATAGTGCTGTTTTACTTCCGGGTTTTCTTTATCGGTAATCTCCCCGGCGTATTTCCAATCGCGGAAAAGGCATTTTAGTCCTGCAAAGATGGAGCTTGCAGGAACGTGGCCCTCACCTTCCAGAACGTTTAACCGACAGGTTAAACCTGCTGGTTTATTGATGTCAATGACCTCTTTTAAAGCACCATTCAACCGGATAATGGTCGGGAAATCATGCTCGCCCATCACCAGATACAGGAACTTTTCGCCACCCCTCCAGTTCTTTACCAGGCTGTCCCTGCCGGCGGTGAAAACCGGGATGGAAAGTGTTGCACTCGCAGCGATATAGGCATTAAACGCCCCCGGATTGCTGAACATCGCGTAAACAGTGGTAAACCCGGTATTTGAAGTTCCGAAGAGTATTTTGTAATCTTCGGTCCGATAGGTTTTATTGATAAAAGGGATCAATTCATCGGAGATAAAACTCAGATACTGATTGGCCCTTCCGCCTGCTTTTGTGCCATCTCCATAAGTAACCTCAACAGGATAAACATCTTTGTCGCGGTTTGTGTTTTTGATCCCAACAACGATAAACTCAGGTATCTGGCCAAGGAATTCAAGGTAACGAATACTGCCGATAAGCCCCGGAGTTGCATTGAATTCCCCGTCCATCATATAAAGGACCGGATATTTTTTGCCTGATTTTTCATACTCCTCAGGTACAGAGACTAAGATCTCGCGATCCTCTCCGATCTTTTCGGAGTAGATTTTGTGATACTTCACCAGTATCAAATCATTTTGAGCGATACCCTGTGCATGACCCGTAGTAAATGCAACGACCAGGGTGATGGCTGTAAAAAGGTACAGCCGCATGGGTGAGAACCTGTTTGATATAGTCATGATATTACTCCAGACAAAATTTTCGGTTTATGATCTCTCCATCAATGCTCAACCGCAGTACATAGATCCCCGGAGCTTTACCTGTGAGATCGATGGTTGCGGTGGATCCCCGATGCATGATTGAAGATACGACTATTTCACCTGCTATGCTTGATATCATAATATTTGCGTTCCGATAGGCTCCGGTTCCAAAGGAGAGATGAAGCTTATCCTTTACCGGATTGGGGAAGAGCCTGATATTCTGATTCAGGCCCTGATTATCAATCCCCGACGCAACATTGATTTTGAGAGAAAAGGTGGTTGAAGCCGACGCTTCAACGGCGTCGGTTGCCAAAACTGTGACGGTGAATGTTCCCGCTTCGGTCGGGGTGCCGGCAAGTGTAAGGGTTTCAGAATCAAATTCTAGTCCGGATGGCAAACGGCTGGTGATGTAGCAAGTCAGCGTGTTGTTCCCGTCATCGTCAATGAAGGTGCTGTCGGGGAGGACATAGTTAAAAAGTTCACCCACTTTTCCGGTCTGATTTTTTGGTTTGCTTTTCAGATAGGGAACAAAATTGGTGTTCTTAAGTGTTTCAATGAAACTTGTTGACACCCAATAGATTGATTTGTTTGAGCCAAAGGTCATGTATTTGCCGTCCGGAGTTATATCCCCTGCAGTTTCATCATATTGGGTATTGATCTTGTTTCCAAGGTTTTTGGGATTTGTCCAGCCTCCATCTGCTTTCTTGTAGGAGATATAAATATCATTCAACCCATAACCTCCGGTCCTGGTGGACTTAAATATCAGGTAACTTTCATCAGGAGAAACATAGGGGTCGCCCCAGGTTTGCGTGGTATTGGCCTTATTAATCGGGAAAGGAAGAATGACCCTGGGCTCGTACCTCCCGTTCTGATACTGGCAACGGGCAATGTCGCCACTGCTGGTCGAGAAATAGACCGAGGTATCCGAAACAATACTCGGATGATATTGGTCCTGCGATAAATTTGGCGGATTACCCATGCTTTTGGGATTACTCCATCCGGTGCCATTCTTTTCTGAATAGCTTAAATCAACTGAACCGACCTGGTTCGAAACTCCACTCGCAAACAGATAAATTCTGCTGCCATTGAGTGCAAAAATGGGTTCACCGGTGGTCTTGTTTGCCGTGAATGATGCTGGTGCCGGGGTTGACCACCTGTCATTTATATATTCCGCAATCATGGTATATGGAG
Organism: Bacteroidales bacterium; assembly: GCA_041662065.1. GTDB lineage: Bacteria > Bacteroidota > Bacteroidia > Bacteroidales > UBA12481 > UBA12481. The sequence goes on from JBAZTE010000008.1 coordinate 105,103, forward strand.
ATCCGGGGTTAGGCCAAAACGCAACATAAAATACAGCTGATTTCCCATCGGGGGAGAAACTGATGCAGGGAACATTCCTGTTTGGTAACGTAACGATCCCCGGTGCAAAAACAACGGCGGAATCCCCCGGCGGGGTTTGTCCCAGATATAAGCTATCCACAGGAATTGTCTGGGCTTGGCCCGGGTTTATCATCAGCGAAAACAGGACAGGAAGGATACTGGTTTTCAAGGGTACTGAAATGTGTAAACAATTTTTTTTCATGGTCATAAGAGGTGTTAATTTTTAGAAACAACAGCCATAAAAGAAGAGGACATTCAGGCGTTAGCAAAAGAGATTGTGATAAGCGGCAGAATAAGGTGATAAGCGGTTAGGATATCGTTGACACCCGACGGCTGCTCCCGGGTCAGGCACATCCACAATTCTTTCTTAACCAGGTTAATGCAAACGACTCCCTTTTCAAAAAAGGCAAATCCGAGAACTCCGCTAATCGGGTACTTATAGGCCATAGCGAGTGCATCCAGGTTGGCGATGATAGTTTGCATGGGATGCAGCTGTTGGCCACAGAGGGTAAAATCATTCATGGTTCCGTACATAACCTCCATCTGTCCCCTTCCTGAGCCTGTGAGATCGGCGCCGCTGGTGATCGTTACCGTATTCAGTACCTTTTTGGAAGAGGAGCTGCTGAGGACATTTGCTTCAGCGCCTGTATCAAGACAAAAAATAGCAGATTTACCCCCAATGTTAGCAGGCATGAATACTACTCCGTCTACTTCCTTGATCGGACTAATCAGGGTTGTTTTCAGGGTATCGGCCTCCGCACCGATCCTTTTGCCTGACCTGTCTATCCGGTGGAGCCGCAATTCGCTCCGGTTTACATCGATCACTATTTCCATGTCCCTGAACAGGTTCAGCCCGAACAATCCGAGAATTTTCACTCCACGGCGGTTCTCGATATGCTTAAGACTGATCACATCGGCCGGAACATTTTCAAAATATAGATCGGAAATATCGATCCTGGGTACACGGGTTTGATAAAGTTTTTCCGCACTCCCTGTTATGCCGCATGTTTTCGCATCAACCTCCCACAGGCCCTTCCGGAAATAGGTGTGGTTCAGCACCAGACTGCTGGCACCGGTGTCGAATACAAAATTACCGGTTTGATCACCAACCCTTGCTTCGATCAGGAATAGCTTTCCGACACGTTTCAACGGTATGGTTAGCGACTGAAAATCTCCCATCGGTTCCACGCCTGTATTCGATGAATTCCCGGTCAGTAGGCCCTGGTTAACCGATATGAGCCCGGGATCTGGAGCTCCAGCCAGATAGGAACGGAAGGAGGTCAGTATCAGCAATATGGTCAGAAGCAGCATAGGACGGATCATCTTCCGGGAAAGGAAAAATACTTTAACCAACTAACAAATTTTAACAAATTTGGATGATACAGTTTTATTGTCTTTAGCATGAACCTTTATAAAATATACTCCCGGCTTCAAATCGGAAACATTAATCATTGGATTTAGCGAGTTTAACAGCTGATTGTAAACTGTCACACCCAGCATATTAATAATCATAACCGATTCAATATCTGCTCCTGCATAATTCAATTGAAGGAAATTCCCGGACGGATTCGGATAACTTGTCAGGATGCTTTCATCCGTGTCAAGTACTGATGCTACAATGCCCAATGAACCGTCCAATGCGATATTTTGCCCTCTTACTTCCTGATTTGGCGTGGGATCTCCCTCCAACCACGTTGCGACAATTTGTTTATCAGGAAACAGCCCCACTTTAAAAAAACTTTTTGGCTTAGCTGATGTAGCAAAACTAACCGGGTGAGTCCAATTGGCTTCACCTTTTTCAACAGTGTACGAGCCCATATAGTAATGAACAATATCATTGAATCCCAGAGCCGGGTATACACCAAAAGCAATGTAGAAATTATCATGATCCATAACACTTGCTTCAATTCTATGGAAATCAGTGGAATCAGCAAACAGCGCTTTTCCGGTGGTTCCCCAGGCAATTTTTCCATTTCGCTCCACTTTCTGTCCAAAAATGGTCTTCCGCCATTGTGCCGGATCCTGCGTTCTTTGCCAGATTATGATTGTACTGCTATCTGATGCTTGTCCAACAACCCTGGGATAGAAATGGTGTATGGCCGGCTCCGAAGTAAGTGCTATACCGTTATCTTCCCAAAGCGTATTACCTGCACCATCTATCCTTTGGGCATAAGAAATCTCTAAACCATCGTGGTCCCTGTCATCATGCCAGGTAACAACAACTTCCCTGGTATCCGTAATCAAGGCATCATATTGATCCCAGAAGACAATGCCTCCCGCATCCGACACGGTTTTATCATCTTGAAAAATGGCATTCCCCTCCTTATCAAACAATTGATACAGAAGATTAATATCATAATCAGGATAAGTACCTGTCTTTTTCGTAAAAAGAAGCACAATATTTTCTCCTGTTGAAAAGACTTGTGCGCGTTCCGCGTTTGGAATGGATTTCCCCTGAATCCCCCAGGGCAGGGTTTTGTCGGGCGTAATTCTCTGAAAGAAAGAACCAATGGATTCTCCGTACCATCCGGCAGAAACAATTATTTCGTTTTCACTATTATAGGAAGCTGAAATACGGGTTATCCAATTATCTGCCATGGTTTCCATGATACTCACCCCGTCATTTCCCCACAAAGACTCACCTTCCTGATTCAATTTATAACAGACCAACCCCTGTTTCCCGTTATCTCTGAAATCGCTGAAAACGATGACCAGATTACCCTCGTCATCACTTAACATGACCTGCTCTTCGGCATTGGAACCCTGAGGATGTGAGCTGATCAGCAAACCATTTACATCCCATAGATTTTTACCGTCGACATCCAGCAACTGAACATATAAATTGTAATTGTTATTGTCACCCGATTGATAAAACCAGCTCACAAACAGTCTGTCATGTGTTGTTTTCACCGACTTCACACTGGTCATAATTCCGGATCTCAGCACAAGATTCTCCTCCGGGTTGGCATTCCATTGACCTGACAAACAATGAGTAATCAGTAATGCTATACTTATTGTTAAAACAATTCTTTTCATGTTTGAAACATTATATAAATTCTAAATTCCGATTTACTCCAAAATGATCTTTTTGCGTAGGAGAGTTCCGTCAATATTCAGACTTAAAAAATAGATGCCTGCCGGATTGCCGGGTAAGTTTATCGTGGCCAATTGACTGTTATGGATTGTGGCAGTGTAAATTTCCCTGCCGATCTGGTCGGTTACAGAAATGATTGCGCTTTTATATCCGGTGGTTCCAAAAGATAAATTTACTGTTTCCCTGGCCGGATTGGGAAAAACCTGAATGCTCTTTTCCAGAGCCTGCTCATCTATACCGGATGCATCAGTTACACGTAAGGTGAATGTGGCCATTGCGGAAGCTGCGGCCGGATCAGTAGCGGTCACCTTCACATAGAATGAGCCCGCTTCGGTTGGTGTACCAATAAAGCTGCATGAATCAGGATCAAAACTTAACCAGGAGGGCAGGGGATTTCCATTGCTCAGGCTGGCGGTATAGGTGAGCGTGTTGTTCCCGTTGTCATCAATAAAGGAGCTGTCAGAAATGGCAAAACTATTGGATCGCCCGGTTTTAAATGTCTGATTTTGCAAGGTGTATCTCACATAGGGGGTAAAGTTGGTTTGCCGCAGGCTATCAATAAGATTGTCAATGGCTACCCAATAGATAAAGTAGGACGACAATGCGTTTCCACCGCGCATGAAAAACAGGTATTTATTGTCTTTTGTGACGAACGGACAAGCTTCCCAGTTAGGATTCGGGGTATTAACCTGCGGGCCGAGAGTTTTAGGATTGGTCCAGCGGCCATTGTCTGTTTTATAGCTGATAAACAGGTCGCTCGCCGAACCTTCGATGAAACGGCAGAAGATGATATAGGATTCGTCCCTCGAGATAAAAAAATCATTTTCAGTCGCTGTTGTATTTATTGGTTTACCAAGGTTTTGTAAGGTTGTGTCGCCATTCCTGATATACAGATTGCAAAGATCTGTGGCTGACCCGGTAGAGGTTGGCGAGCCGGCCGTATAATAGTTTTTCAAATTGGTTTCCTGGAAATAGTGAGTATTGCGGTTCATGGATAACAATCTTTGGGGGACAGTCCAGCCGGTACCATTTCTCAGTGAATAGAATGTACAGGATAACGTATTGTTATTCAGGTTCTTTTGCATGTACATAATGCTGTCGTTAGGGGAAAGAGAGGGCGCAACGTATCCCTCAAATACCACGAACGGGCCCTGCCAGCTGGTGCCGGAATATTTGTAATATTTTATCCGCGACGAAGTTGCCGGCCAATTGTCCAGTTCACCATAATAGATCTCCTTGTTATCGGTGGTGATAGTAATCCTTTCGGCAGCCGCTAGTCCGGGGGTGACGGGCAACTGGAATACCTTTGGAGTTATTCCGGGAACCTGTTGACCCAGATACATACTGGCCGGAGGTATGGACTGGGCAAAGCATGCACTTGCTAAAAACAAAAGGACGATGGGAAGAAGACTGGTTTTAAAGGGTAATGCAAAGCGTAGATTAGTGTTTCTCATTTTTCCTTGAGTTGTTTGTTTTATAAATTCAGTCTCAAAGGAAATGGACAACCAACCTTTATCAAAGGAGAAAGTGATAAGCGGTAGTATAAGGTGATAACCGGTTTTAATACCAAAAGTATGAACATGCAAATTGTTTTCATTTTCTTCAGCAGTTGGTATCTATTTACTCTTTAAAAATTCAATTGTCTCTCTAATTCCTTCACTATATGATTTCGGACTATAATTGAAATGCTTATTGAACTTTGATGAATCAAAATGATACTCATATTCGCTCTGGTAAAGCATCTCATAAGCCTCTGATATGGTCTTATTAAATAATCCGACCATTTTAATCAGTAATTTTGGCAATACAGAATACTTGGATGCAACTCCAATTTCCTTTGCCACTAAATTTATGAATGTTTTCCCATCTATTGCCGGATTATAAGTCGGCAAATGCCAGACTTGATTAAAAGCATTATTATTATTGGCAAGCAAGTAAAGTCCACTAGCACAGTCAATAGTATATGTGTACGAATGAGGTTGATTGACATTAACCATCCATTGAGCATTTTTGCCTTGCATCAATTTTTCAATTACCATTAGATATGGAATACTTGTTTTAGTTGCATAAGGACCATATAAATCTGCAGCTCGGGCAATTATTGCATTCACATTATTTTGTGCAATTTCACTTTCTAAAAGTGTCGCAATCTTAGCGCGAATCTCTCCTTTTTTACTGCATGGATTGTATGGCGTTGTTTCTACCATTTTACCATCAACTTTGCCATACATATAAACATTATCAAAAAATATCAACTTTGCTCCAATATTTTTGCAAGCATCAATTGTATTTTTCATAATCTTTGGCCATGTATTTTCCCAGACTTTCGTATCATAAGGAAGGCCAATACATAAATATACAATATCGGACTGCTTAACGCTCTCCAATGTTTCAGAATAAGATGTAATATCTGCTTTGACAGATTCTGCGCCTATGATAGAAAACTTACTGCGTGAAACAAGTCTCACGTCTTGACCATTTTCTAATAATTTAAAAGCTAACGCATTTCCTATCGAACCGCCTGCTCCAAGAATTGTTTGTTTCATTTTCTCTGTTTTCATTTTTCCTATATCAACTAATATTTTAATTTTTGTTCTAACACTTTGTCATGCGGTTCAATGAATCCAAATCGTCTATAAATTGGTTCTCCGTCTTGAGTCGCATGCAGATCAATCCGGTCAAGGTTCCTTTGTTTTGCTTCATCGATAAGCTTTTGGAAAAGAAGGGTCCCAATTCCATTGTTTCTAAACTCTTTTAGGGTGAACATGTTTAAAATATACCCGGTCTTTCCATTTGGGATCTCAAAATTTCCAGGTTGCTCTCTGATTACCATTCCGCTGAACCCAATTGATTTGTTATCAAATTCGGCAATCCAAGAAATGAAGGAATCGTTTTCTATCGATTTTGTGAAATACTGTCTTAAAGATTTTCTTAGGCTTAATTCGAGTTTTTTGCCAGGAATACCTTGCACTTCTTGTAGGAAGATGATTCTGTATTCGATAATAGTTTCAATGTCTGAAATGGTAACCTTTTTTAATGTAACCTTATTTTTATCGATTTCCATTTTTCAATAGTTTTAGTTGGTCTGTCATATGCTTATACCTAACTGGCTTGTAAGTACTAGCCATCATAAAATGACTGTTTTAGCTCTATATATATCAGGCCCCGCCGATACTGACAATGCGGTTACCGTGCTCCAACGTATTTCTTAAACTTTCCAGATCCTCCGAATTCATTGAGGGAATTCCTGTCTGCACCTGATGCGTGTATATCGACTTTAGTTTGTCCTCCCCGAAACGGTGATAAGGCAATAAATGTATTTCTTTAGCAGCAGCAGTTGTAAGAAATTGATCCAGAAGCGATATCTTATCTGGTTCATAATTTATTCCCGGTATAATTGGAATGCGAAAAACAACATGACTTTTCTGTTCAATAAGTTTATACGCATTTGATAATATTCTAACATTATCTATACCCGTATTCGTTTTATGTAATACCGGATCAATACCTTTAATATCAAAATAGAAAATATCAACATATCTGGTCAGTAATTTTAGTTTATTCCAATGCAATATCCCGGAAGTTTCCAGAACAATGTGATAACTCTCGTTTTTCAATGCCTCCAGCAGATTCACAAGAAAATCGTATTGTAATGTTGGCTCTCCGCCTGAAATTGTTACACCGCCACCCGAACGTGAGTAAAATGAGGTTTCTTTTCTGATTTCAACCATGATTTCTTCGACAGTCATTTGTCTGCCTATCATTTCCAAGGCTTGCGACATACAAACTTCTGTGCATTTTCCGCAATTGTCACAAACCGCCCAGTCAATTCTATGGGTACTTTTCAGATCAATCACTTTGAGGGGACAGGCTTGCTGACATTTTTTACATGAAATACATTTGGATGCATGAAAGGATATCTGCGGCCAGGGATATATCGACTCAGGATTTTCACACCAGAGACATCTCAAGGTACAACCCTTGAAAAAAATAACCGTCCGTATGCCCGGTCCGTCGGACAGACAATAATTTTGAATATTGAAGATAGTGCCTTTCATGATTGATTTCATTTGTGATATTCGGTACGCGAAATAATTTCATCCTGGGTAAACTTGGTTAGCTCAACGAATCTGGCACTATAGCCCGAAATTCTTACCAGCAAATCCTGATAATTTTCAGGGAACTGCTGTGCCAGTTTTAAGGTCTCAGCATCCACAACGGTTGCCTGAAGATTCTGTCCATTATAATCATAAAAATAGGCCAGTATCATATTTTTAAATCTTTTGATCTTGTCAGTGGAGTTAAAAAGAGATGGATTGAATCTTAGATTTACTGACACCCCTGAAATGACTTTTGAAAAATTCAGCTTGCTCACTGATTTCAGAGTGGCTGTGTAACCTTTTTTTTCTCTTCCCCTTGCGCTTCCGGCACCTATGGAAAAAGGTTCCATTTGTTTCCTTCCATCAGGAGTTGCTCCGGTTACAAAACCAAGCACAACATGACCATTTTCAGAATGTACACCAATAGTGTGTTTGCCATTCCTGAAAGTACTGTATTTTGAAGCCTCGGTGGAGCAGAAATTCGCCACATCCTGAGCAATCAGGTCAACACAGTCAATGTCATTTCCGTATTTTGAGATTTTGTTGAGCAGATATAATCTGTCGTGTTCATAGCCATCAAAATTCTGGCGTAACATTTTTTTGAGTGATTTCAGAGAATATACCTGATCCTCAAAAACGGCTTTTTTTACTGCTATAAGGGAATCTGCCAACGTTCCAAGTCCGAGTAATGATATCCCGGTCAGATTGGTTTTTGCTCCTCCTGATTTAACATCAAGACCGCTTTTCATTGTTCCGTCAACAAGAGCAGATATCAGCGTATTAGGCAATAACTCTTTATGCGCTTTGTCCACCTTCATCAGTGTGATGGTGACATTTTTTATAACCTCCGATAAATAGCCCTTATATGATTCGTAAAAATCTTCATATGAATTGTAATCCTGATTCCTTTTAAGAAATAGTTCGAGCGTTCGGGGCAATACCAAATGGGCAGCGCAAACTGAGCCATACGTTGAGGCAGGAATGGGTTGTACACACCCCGATAGGAGATAGTTTCTGGCATCCTCTAATGGAATACCGTTATTTATAAATCCCTGAATAATAGTCTCGTCATTAAAAATCTGAACGGTATTGGCGCCACTGCTCATGATACTCGTGACCAGATCCAGAAATTTGTCAGGAGTACCTTTATGGAGCCGTACTGCCGGATTAGGCTGAATCATCCTGCAATTGGAAAGAGCCTCAAGGAAAAGATACGAAACCTCATTTGTAGCATCTTCCCCATTACTGTCGACACCACCGATGGTCAGCGTTAGCCTGCCGCTATTCCCGTCTTCGAAAAAACTTGCCCCATTATGAAGTAAAAATTCTATTTCATTTACTTTTAATACAAAGCATTCAATCAGTTCCAATGCCTGAACCCGGGTAATTCGGCCTTGTTTAATATCTTCTTGATAAAGAGGGTCCAAAACCTGGTCCCATCTGCCAAAAGGTACTTCGTGTCCGCAGTCGTCATTCAAAACCGCAAGATACATGAACCACAGTGATTGAATCCCTTCATGAAAAGTGCGTGGAGGGTTTGCCGGGACATGGCGGCATATCTGAGCAACTTTCAATAACTCAGCTTTTCTTTGAGGAGATTCTGCCGTTTTCTCCATCGATTCAGCCAATGCTGCATATCGGTTGGCTAATGTAATTACCCCGCGCATTGAATCGGCGAGGGCAATATAAAGATCATTGTTCCAAACTATTTTATATTTTTCGGCCTCACCAATGATTTGGTTCAGTCCTTTTTGTACTGTTTTTTCAATATTGGGATGGAACAGGAAAACTCCGCCTCCAAAAGCGTGTTCAGCTAAATAATTAAACTGATTCATCAGTGATTTCTCTTCTCTGGAAAGATAAGTTCGATAAAGGGAGTAAGCATTTTTTCCCTTCCAATAAGGAATTATGATATTTTCCAGATCAAGCTTTTCCTTTGTTCCGATAAGGAATCGCTGTGATGCCCGATTTTCCGGATTATCGAATTTCATATTAAATAACAACTTCGCTGAAGCCAGTTGCATCCCCAGAAATTTATCGAACCTGTATATTAATCGGGAACTTGTATCGGTAATTGTAGTAAGTGTCCTTTTGAAAAGTTGATTATGTTTTCCTCCTGTTGACATCCCGTCAATATTGGTTTCCGGAGATAAAAACGCACCTTTTCTTTTTTCTGTGATGCCGCCCACCAAGAGCTCGTCATCGTAAATTTTGATTGGAATATCTTCCATTAGTGTCCGAAATGCAAGAGACCGTTTAAGTAATAGTGCTTTTTCACGGTTTTGCTCGAACACTTCGGTAAATACTCTTCCCCGGACAGACGAAATTTCACGAATTGTGGATTGTATGGTTTTTTTGAGCGCCCTTGTCCTGATTGTGGACATGGTATATTTATGTTTTTCGTAATTCATTTTGTCCTGGTGAATTTGTTGGAGCTCCATTGTTATTCTTGTCCTTTGCTTTTTACGCGGGAGAATCTTAAGCTATCTGCCTGGTACAATGGTAGTATCCCAAACATCGGAATAATAAATTCCGAAATTCCCCAGTGCCCCGTTATCGAAATTGCCGATCGGGTTATAAGGTGTTGCCGAAATAAAACCAGGCAGGCCCATATCATTGATTTGTTCATAATAAGAATAACTGACGGAATCAATGCATTGGAACTCCAGGCAAACGGTATCACCAAGCTGAAAATCATATTCATCAAGTGGCATGTTGACTTCAGCCCCGTCGAACGGCTGGTCATTGTTAATCGAAATACTTCCGGGCACTATCTTGCCATTTTTACTTACTTTAAACCGGTAGTAATTGGCTATTCCGGCCGGATCCTTCCACTTAGGGCTCAGGAGAAATACCAAGGGACTGTTTGGGCCGGGACCTCCGAAACCCATGACCACGTTCAGGCTGTCAAGGTTTACCCTTACCGGAACTTCAGTTTTCGCTAAGAAAATTTCTCCTGATGATAGGGTCACGCTGAGATTGAAAACATCACCCGGACTAACAGTTAAACCATTGGCAAAATAAAAACCCGGTGTATCCTCCGGTAAAGTTTTAATTAACCCTGATTTGTTCGTCAATTCAACTTTGGCGCCAATAATTTTTGGCAGGGACTCGGTATGGTAAAAATCGAGGGAATGAGTGAGGAAAACATTGCACTCGCCCCGACTGGCGTTCAATGTGGCATCTATCACTACCCGGGATGCTGAGTTCTTCAGGTCCAGCTTGATTACATCTTCGCACGAAGTCAAAAATAGGACCGGAGCGAAAATCAGAAGAAACGGAATTATTAATAGTCTTTTCATGTTTTGTTAGAATTTAAAGTTCCAGGTAATGGAGGGTACAATTCCAAAAAGTGACAGTCTCACGGCTTCGGTGGTTCCCGGCACAGTTTTACTTTCCCTGAACGAGATGCTGTAAGCGTTTTTCCGGTCATAGACATTGTATACCGAAAAATTGATGTCGGAACCCCATCTTTTCTTTTGCTTAAACTGGTAGGTAATCCCCAGGTCAAGCCTGTGGTAGTCAGGCATCCTTGATCCGTTTCTTTCAGTATAAAGGTTGATGAGAACCCCATCCACCATGTATTTCCCACTAGGAAAAGTTACCGCATCGCCGGTATAATAGATCCAGTTTCCTGATAAGGTCAGCCGTTGGGCGATCTGGTAAGAAGCCACGATTGAAATATTGTGGGTCCGGTCCTGCCGTGCTGAAAACCATTGACCAAAATTGATGCGTTCGAATTGCTTTTCAGATTTTGCCAGGGTATAACTGATCCAGCCTGTAAGTTTCCCGCTGGTTTTGCCTGCCGAGAATTCCAGTCCGTAAGCGCGACCCCTTCCAAATTCAAGCTCTCCTTCAATATTTGGGTTTAAAAAAGTATTGGCGCCGTTCTTATAATCTACCAGATTGCTGAGGATCTTATAGTATGCTTCCACACTAAGATCCCAGTTTTTCTTTGGCAGATTCTTGAAGTAGCCGACCGATACCTGATCGGCTGTAGTCGGTTTGATCAGAGGAGTGCTGGGGGTCCACAAATCGGTAGGTAAGCTGGATACTGAATTCGAAAGGATATGAAGGTACTGAAACATCCGGTTGTAACTTGCCTTGATCGAATTTGTGCTGTTAATCAGGTAGTTTGCAGTAATCCGGGGCTCAAACCCAATATAGGTATTGTAGAACTTCCCGGATGAATAGGCAACCGAGTCCAGGATTTCCTTATGATCATTATAAGTTTTTACTGTGGTTGGTCCTATATTGTTAAACAGGCTCAACCTGAAACCATAATTCATGCTGAACGAATTGCTGATTTTCTGTTCATTGGACACATAGATGCCGCTCTCCAGGGCCTGCTGAGGCTCTATATGGAAAGAGGGCAGGGTTGTATTCGACTCATTGCCCGGAGTAAAGTTCCCGGCTTTAAACTGATGATAAGTCGAATTCCATCCGAAGCGGACCTGGTTGCTGGTATTCGGATACCAGGTAAAATCCTGCTTCAGGCTGTAATCAAGGATCCCTGAGGTCAACTTGAATGAGAAATTCCCGGCAGCCGCCATGAATCCATAATTATAATCGCTGTAAATGGCTGAAGTATTTAAAAACAAAACCTGGTTAAAAGTATGGTTCCACCGGAGGGTGAGCGTATTATTACCGGAATCGAATCCGACCTGCTTTAGATCGAAAATGTCCTTTCCCATATAACCGGATAAAAAGAGCCGGTCCTTATCACCCAGGATATAATTGGCCTTTAAATTTAAGTCGTAGAAGTAAAGGGTCAGGCCGTCAGCAAGGTTGCTTACCGCTTTTAGGGCCACATCGGCATAGGTGCGCCTGCCGCTGATCATGATGGAAGACTTGTCTTTAACCAGAGGACCCTCCACGGTAAGGCGCGATGAAATCAGTCCGATGCCTCCGGTAACCCCCCATGACTTTGAGTTCCCGTCCCTCATCCGGATATCAAGAACAGATGAAACCCGGCCACCGTATGGAGCCGGAATACCCCCCTTGTACAGTTTTACATCTTTTATGGCATCGGAATTAAACACCGAGAAAAAACCCAGAAGGTGGGATGCATTATATACCGGCGCTTCATCCAAAAGAATGTGATTCTGATCAGCTTCGCCTCCCCTGACAAAATAATTGCTGCCACCCTCACTGCTGGGGCTCACCCCTGGCAAGAGCTGAATAGCCTTAATAATATCCCTTTCGCCAAACAGCACAGGTACTAATTTCAATTGCTTGATATCCAGCTTTATCGCACCCATTTCGAGACTCCTGACCGTATTTTTCATGCTTTTTCCGGTAATTTCCACGGTACCCAGCGAAGTGGCCTTTGGTTTGAGTTCCATATCCCTGTTAGTATCGGATTTCAGGTTCAGCTTCACTGCAACAGTCTCATAACCAAGATATGAGTATTGAATAGTATAATTTCCGGCCGGAACTTTAACGGAATAAAATCCATATTGATTAGTAGTGGCCCCGGTATTCAGTTCAACAATCGCCACATTGGCAAATAAAAGGACTTCACCGTTCGCTGCATCCTTTATGTACCCGCTTAATGAGTACTGGACCTCTTTACCGGCGATCAGATTACAGGGGATCAGCCAAACAAAAGCGAACAGACAGAATAAGAGAAATTTTAACTTCATGAATTTTTCAAATAAGTATTTAAGAAAGAAGGATATAGCAATTATTGCCATAAAAAAAATGAAACCGCAAAGGAAATGGACCTTCAGACTTTAACAAAGGAAAATGTGATAAGCGGCAGTATAAGGTGATAGGCGGCTCTCCCTAAGCCAGATCTTTCAGTTTACCGGCAAACCTGCGGCTGATTTCCAGGGGTTGGGACAGGTTTTTTAAGTATGCCAGGTGAAGAGTGTTGGATTTCTTTTCAATACGATCGATATGGTCGATGTTAATAATGCACGACCGGTGAATCCTGATAAAGTGATTGGCAGGAAGCTCTTCATTCCACTGTTTCAGTGTTTTCAATACGAGGGAGCACTTTCCTTCCAGGGTAGTGATCCTGGAATAATTCCCTACCGGGCAAATATGGGTAATGGAACTGATTTTAATAAACGTTGATCTGGAATTTGTTAACCGCACATAAATGCTGTCGGAATATTCATAAACCTTGGTGGTCTTGTCAGATTCGGTTTTTGAAGTGAGAATACGGTCGAGCGAAGTCTTCAGCCGCTCTGGGCTTACCGGTTTCAGCAGGTAATCGGCAGCATTCACCTCAAAGGCCCGTATGGCATATTCGTCAAAGGCGGTCACAAAGATAATTTCGATGGAATTGTCGGTCATTTCCAGCAGATCAAAGCCGGTTTCCCCGTTGAGCTGAATATCGAGAAAGACCAACCCGGGCTTATACAGCCTGATCAATTCCACGGCGGTGCTGCACGAAGCGGCTTCTCCAATGATTTCGACACGCGGGTGCGATTCAAGCAGTTTACGGAGGTTGACCCTCGCCAACCTTTCGTCATCGACAATAATGGCTTTCAGGGTTTTCATCTTTATGACTGATCAAATTCAATTTCAATGGCGGCGGTCACCCACCCGTTATCGGCAGTAAGGGAAAAGGAATACTTATCGTTATAGAACAAGGCTAGGCGGTTCTTGATGTTCTCGATGCCGCTGCCCGTACCATTCGTGCCTGATTTATCCGTATTCAATTTACCGGTATTTATAACCTTAATCAAAAGCAGCTTGTGTTTCAATTCAGTCGTAAGACGGATAACCAGTTTTTGCTCATTCGACTTGATGCCATATTTCACGGCGTTTTCAACCAGCAGGTGAATCACAAATGAGGGGATTAATATTTCTCGCGTGGCTTCGGCGACGGAAATCTCATATTCAAAATTCTCCTCAAAGCGTGTTTTCTGAATTTCGAGATACTTGACAACCGCTTCAACCTCTTTCCCCACAGAAATGGCCTGCTCCTGCTTGTTAAGGGTATACCGGTAATAATCCGACATATCTACCACCAGTTTCTTGGCTTTCTCTGTGTTTTCATCGATCAGCGCATGGATGGAATTCAGTACATTAAATAAAAAGTGAGGGTTGATCTGGTAATGGAGCATTTTGAGTTGTACCTCTTTCGCCAGAGCCTCAGCTTTATGCATTTCATCTTTTTGTTTGGCAAACTTGAGCTGAAGGCGGGTAAGATAAAAGGTCGTACTTAGAAAAAGAATGGCTGCCATAAGCCCGGGCGAATATTTTTTCAGGACATCCAGTGTTATCGGAGGTCGGTTGGTCCGGTACCAGAAAACAGTTTCGAGACCGGACGAAAAATAAATGAGAAGGGTTGGCCCGAAAATGGCAAAGACTAAAATCATGACAATGAGCAGGGACACCCGTCTTTTTTTTATCGCCCATTTATAGGAAACGATCATCAGGAGAGCAAACGGTAATAAAGACAGAAACTCAAACAGTTGCTCCAATAGTAAAATCTTGGTTTTGCCGGGGGTAGGCGGAAGCCAGGCCATCCAATCGAGGGTCCGGGTTATCTCGAGCAAAACCAGAACGATGAGCAGGTTGAAAAAATACGGGTACTTTTTGAAAAGCATGACAAACTTCCTAATATTCAGGCCAAATTTATGTATTTCCAAAACATTTAAAGGATTCTCGTTTGTGATAAGGGTAGTTTTTGACATCAAGACAGGAAATCAAGACAGGAATTCACCGTCGATGATCAGTAATTTAACTGCTGTTTCGGCAATTGAACGGTGAGAGCTAAGTTCATCTGACACCACATAAGTCATTCCGGTGGTGAGGACAAATTTTTCACCGTTTTCCATCTCGCTTGTGAAATCTCCTTCCAGGCAATAGACTATATGCCCCTTATGACACCAGTGGTCGGCCACATAGCCTTTGGAATATTCCACGATCCTGATGCGTAATCCTTCAAATTGAACGGTTTGCCAAAAAGCAACTCCAGGTTCCCCCTGGTGTTCGGTCTTCGGAATGCTTGTCCAATCAATGGTCTGAAATGGTATCATCTTAACTGATTTTAACTGATGTTAAAGTTAAGTTTATCCATATTCAATTCGATCTGTTGTGTTGGGTGCCTACCGGCATCCTATATATCTTTGATACACCTGAATCCAATGGTGGAGGAACGCTCATACCCCTGTGATACACGGAGCAGTTGTTGCCTGTTAATCAGTGGAAGTGGTCCACCTTTAACATACCACCAGCTGGAAAAGAGATCAAAATAACACCCCCCTTTAAGGATGACGTAATCGATTGTCCCTGATCGGTATAAATCATTCGTAAGCTGCCAGACAGATCCTGTTAAATCCAACAGTCCCAAGGGATTGGCGCCTTCTGGATAAGTTCCAACGGGATCCATCACTCCATTGCCTGGATTAGAATATTTTCCGCTCGAATCCGGCTCATTCCCCCAGGGCCACTTTATATTCTTACCTGCCTGGGCTGCGTATTGCCATTCCTTTTCGGTAGGGAGGCGTTTTCCGGCCCATTGAGCGTAAGCCCTGGCATCTTCATAAGAAACATAGGTAACGGGATAATCTCCCCGGCCCACTGGATAATTTCCCTTACTCCAATCCAACAGAAAGCGCTCGTCATCTTTGGGTTGATATCCCGATTCTTCCAAAAACTTCTTAAATTCCTTATTGGTTACCGGATGAATATCCATCAGAAAACTTTCCATCGAAAATGTTTTTCCCATATCGGCTACCGGGTGTTTTACAAACCAGTCGCCAACCTGGGCAGCCTTGAATAAAAACTTGCCGGCAGGAATAACCACCATACCGGGCTCACCTGGCTTACCGGGAACGGTTGGCTCCACTACACTTGCTATTCTGGGCTGCCTGTAGGGTATATTCAGGGTACATTGTTCAATAACCTGGTCTTCATTCAGGAGCTGTACAAGAAGATCACCTTCATATACCCCGATGTTATCCAGGAGTTTGACTTTAGCTTCTCGGGCGTTCAGCTGGATTGGCGGTAAATCCTGATCATCCCGGGCAATCACCCGGAAAGAGTTTCCGGCATTGGCAGTGAGTATTAGTAAATCCTGTTCTCCCCTTAATTCTGCTTTCATTACGGGGGATTCAAAGTTGCTCTTTCCTTGTGAAGAGAGATATTGGGCCGGCTTTTTTATTAGGGACAGTTCTCCCTCCACAATGGATTCATCAATGATCTGACTTCCGTCAAACAACTGAATGACAACATACCTGTCCTTGGGAATTTTGCTCTTATATGAATCCCCAGGGACCAGGCCCTTCAATTCTTCCAGGGGTTCATTGCTGTAAGAAGGCAATCCTTCCCAAACCTTTATACAGTCACCCCGGTCAGCTGAAATTATCAGTTTACCTGAACCAGCGGATGAAACCTTAAGAATCTTCTCAAACTGCCCGATACAACCCGACTGACCTTCGTTATTGGTTTTCAGGTATGCCGGATTAAACTTTGCAATATCTACGGGTGCAAACCATTTACCATCCATGTGCAGAGGTTCAATTTCCCGGTGGTTCCAAAGGTCAACCAAATGGGTTCCGGTTTCCGGATTAACTTCGAATAGAAGTCCCTGATATCCAGTGGGTAAAATACTGAACATCGTATAGATTATTTTGTTACCAAATTCCCAGGCGTTAACCCAGATGCTGTCTGTTACGGTAGGTAAAAGCGGGGTATAGTTACCCTCAATGAAATTATGGCTGCTTTCTCTTAGTATCCTGGCTGTACGTCCCAGGTAGCAATAACTGTCCTCAAGCCAATCAATATTTGGGTTAACAGATAAATGTATATCAACACCATAGCCATTGAAAAAAGCCAGGGAGAAATTCCTCAGCATGCTTTCTTTTTCAATTACTGTTTGCTGAAAGCATGCAAAATCCTGACGGATCAGCTTATTCAGATTTAAAACCGGGGGATACTCCAAAGCAGCATGCACACGTCCAACCACGCTGTTTTGCATGTCTTTGGGCACGGGCATTCCTTCGGGAAATATTACGATCCCCATTTTATACTGATCAAGTTCCTTTTGCAATAAGCTGTCTCCTTCGCTTCTGGTATCGTACATCAGGCCCCAGAGGTTGGCTGCCTGAATGGTTTTACCCAGTCCCTCCGCATGTTTTTCACTTCGCGTGCTGTTGTGCAGCTCTTTATATCCGGCGGGAAGATCCCAGGGGTTGTATGCTGTAATTATATGATTACCATGACTTAAGGCCTCGTCACTGATTTTTCGGAGCGTATCCGGACCTCCAGGCAGACTTCTAAGCAAATCGAACTGATTTCGCTGATCAATTCCCAGAACAGGAAAGCCATGCCAAAGCGTAATACAATCATCTCCACCGAACAGCTGACGCATCTTTTCCTCAAAGGCTCCAAAGGTATAGGCCCCTGTCTTGTAATCATAAAAATAGTTATACCAGACCTGTACAAAATGGGAAACATAGGCTTCGCGAATCCATTGTTGGTCTTCTCTTTGAATAAGGTGTTCATCAAACTGTCCGGGTTCAACATCGTAGAGCATACGATCCTTGAACATCAGCTTCAGGCCCGCCTGCCAGGTCCCGATGAATGAGTCCATCCACATACTGTACCGCAGTGATCCTCCGGGGTAAAGGGCCGTAGAAAACCTGCTTTTCCCGATTCGGCTGCTTTGATCGATATCTCTCCGTGTTAAGGCAGCAATACTGTTTCCATTATCCACATTGACCACACTGAATCCCAGCTCCCAGGCATTATCAGGGACAATGACATTGAGTGGCTGGTAATCTGGCCTGAACAGGTGTGTCATAGAAAGTGAAGGCTTGCCGTAGGAGGTAATGTACACATGCCGGTCTGATTCACCGAACGGAACGATGTTTGAAATTTGCAATGTATCATTCGTAAGGTTAAAAAAGGTAATTTCAAACTTTAGTCCCTTGCTGCAAGGTACCTGCAGGTAGGAGATTTTTACGCGATCAAAAACACCTGAATTGTCGGTCGTTTGCCCGGCCAGAGTTGTTTTTTTCTCCCCATTTAGTTGGAATGAGATCAAAGGCAAAGGATAAGCAGCTTTCTGCCATCCGTTGAATCCGGCAATGGTAAATCCTTCATCCGTATTGACTGCAACTGATTTAAGGGCCTGCCCCATGGAACCGATGGCTGTCAACGCAAATAAAAAAGTCAAAAAAATACCTCTGATTACCCTCATAATTTTCTGGTTTTTATTAAGCCGTCAAACGATTTCTTGAACGTTTATTCCACAGTATCAGCGTATAGCATTAAACATGGCCATAATATTCTCCGGGGGTACATTGGCCAGGATATTATGCACTTGCTGAAAAACAAATCCTCCGCCGGGAGAAAGAACCTCCACCTGTCTTTTTACGTGCTCGGATACCTGCCGGGGTGTTCCGTTTGGCAAAATCGACTGGGTATCGCAGCCGCCGCCCCAGAAAACAAGGTCTTTACCGAATTCGCGT
This sequence comes from Bacteroidales bacterium, assembly GCA_041662065.1. Taxonomy (GTDB): domain Bacteria; phylum Bacteroidota; class Bacteroidia; order Bacteroidales; family UBA12481; genus UBA12481. The sequence goes on from JBAZTE010000008.1 coordinate 123,792, forward strand.
TTAAGGCGTTCTGTCCCCATGTCGGTACAAATAAACTGAACAGGATTTATAGCATCCAATCCCGCTTCAATCATGTCGCCCAGCAAAGGATATACCCCTCCGCAACAATGCAGGCCTACTTTAATCCCGGGACAAAGCTCTTTTGCCTTGTTCCACAATAACTTATGGCGAGGCTTGAAAAACTCGCGGTAGATTTCCGGTGAAAATTGGGGACCTGTTTGTGTTCCCATATCATCACCAAAGCCGATAATATCTATATATGGGCCAACTGCGTTAAGATATTTCTCCAGGTTAGCGAGGTGGAGTTCCGTCAGTTTGTCCAGAAAAGTATGAATGCGATCGGGGGCAGACAGCAGCTGTACTAAGAAATTGTCTATCCGAAAAACAAATTGTCCATTCTCAACCAGATTTCCTCCAAAAGTGCCATAAATGGCCCGGTCGGTACTTTCGCGTAATGCCTTTGCATGCTTCCTCCTGATCATCTGCCCCGCCCCGTCCAGTCCTGCGGGTGATGGGGGTGCTCCAAGACGAGCCCACATAACCTGTTTAAGGTAGTATTCAATCTTCTCAAAAGTATTATCTTCCTCATTATCACATAATGGAAAACAGGTCTGCTCAAAAAAGAGCATCCCCTTCTTTTGTATGCAAATAACCTGACCTTCATCACCGCGGACTACCCAACTATCGTTTTCTTTCTCCACTTCAATAAAAGCGGGTATTTTGCAGGGAGAACCATCCGGCAGATTCCAATCCTTCCAATAATCGTCGATTTTATAGTATCCATGTCCCACATTAACGACATCAGCTCCAATGATATCAAGCACGTCGTCCTCGATGCAGGCCAGTTGTTGAATAAAATCATAAACGTATAGTTTTGACGGTGGCAATCCCAGAAAACTCCGCAATTTCACATAAGCCTGTGCAGAAATACCACTTGAGCGGTGGCATCCGAAATCTATCGGAACCCTGTCAGGTTCAGAATGAGCGAAAGCGGCAAGAATTCTTTCTCTTGAGTTCATATGGATAAACTGAAATTTAAGTGATACCTGATTTATTCTCCATTTCCTCCAAAGGTATGCTTCTGGTTTCAACAACAAAAAAAAAGTGGCGATCCTTTTGTTGCCGGAGCTCATCCAGTCTTCCTTGAAGCAAGGATCGTTCAACAAAAATGCTTTAATGCAATTCTTTATAACTAATGACAACTGCAGCCGGCTTGCCGGTGATTTCAACGGATAGCCCCTTTTCCATGAGCGTTTTGCCTGACATTTTTTCGTTGCCTCCCAGGTCAAGGTTTGTTACCTGATACTGAGCGTTTGGATTAAGATTGTGAAGGCGAAGAGTCATAGCATCTTCATTGCAGCTGTCGCGGCGAAACACCTGGATCATACCGTCACCCTGCCCGGGCCGGTCAAATTGCCATGCGATCCACTGATCGGGTTTGAGACTGTAGGCGGTCAGAGGATAATAGTCGCCCGACATGCAATCCGCAACCATTCGCCATTGATTCACGAGTTGGCGGTACTCATCCCAATTGATGCCAGGTTTACGCACATCGACACAAATACAAAAGCTGGGGCTCATATGGCTCCTTACATAATAGGCCATGTGTTCCTTATTTTGATACACGCCCTGTCCGTAAAATGGGAACCACGAAGACAGTCCATAGGTATGTCCCTGATTGCCGATTGCTAAGGACAGATCTCCATTAAAGTCCTGATAATCGCTACGCAGCAATGGCACCGCACGCCGCATCGTCTCCAGGTCATTTCGTCTTCCGCCGGATGCGCATGCATCAATCAACATTCCTGGATGTCGGCGTCTTAATTCATCCCAGTAGGCCAGATAACCCTGAACATAAAGGTTTTCTGTTATGCCCTGCCGGTCAGGGGAATCATTTTTTCTCCAGTGATTCAAGGGATCAATATTATAGTCCTGACGGTATAAATCGATTCCCTGTGTGGTGATTAAAGAATCCACATGGCCGGTCACCCATTCAAGCACTTCCGGATTTCCCATATTCAACAAACAGCCATCCAGAATCCATTCCGGATGGTTTTTCGCAAGCCAGCTGTTCGGGTCACCTATCCGTTCGGGCTCAAACCAGACGATCAGCTTGGTACCGTTGGCGTGTACATAATCACTTACGGCCTTAATCCCATTTGGGAAACGGGTCTTGTCGGGTTCCCAGGTCCCGGTTTTCCCCCATTGTTCTTCGCAAGGATACCAGCCGGCATCCATCCACCAGTAATCAAGTTTGATATTCTCTCTTTTCAGTACGTCAATAAATTGCTTCTCACTAGCTTCGCTGACTTTGAGACCTGGGAAAAAGGCACCACTGCAAAAGGAGTACATCGGGATTGGAGGCCTGCCGTCAGCAATCCGGGGCAGGTTATGTGCTGTCAACCATCGTCTCCAAAGATTTTGCGCCCGATCAACATCTGTTCCCTGCCAAAAATGTAGGGCAATCAGCGGAGCACGGATTTCCTCTCCAGGCTTAAGGTATAAGTTTGCAAGCTCCTGACCTGCAATAGCATGTAATCCATTTTTGTCATTTCGATCGAACGAACTTGCCCATTGCCCGGGCCATCCAACCGCAAGAATTACACCACCAGCCGGCATTTGAAGATTATAATAAGGCCAGCCACCGGGACCATTGGTGGCTCGTCCGCCACTTGGCGCAAAACTCGTTTTGGTATTTTTTTCAAGGGTTCGCCGGAAAGGTTCGTAGCCTTCGGCAACACACCAGTCACCCTTGTTTCCATGAAGTATAAACTCACCGTCGGTGTTTTTTCCGAATTGAACATCCAGTCCCTGGATATCCTTCAGGATTGGGGTATTGGTCTTGCCTGAGTTTTTAAAATAGACGGTCCATTCAACCGCTGAAAAGTCAAAATACTCAACTGATACACAGCGGACTTCAAGCCCGGTTTTAGGGTCTGCCCAGGCATAGGTAGTTCGGGTTCTGTTTGGATCAAGTTTTTCTGTTACGCTTTTCTTCTGCCATGTTTTCAGAAAACCGGAAGATGGCCTTCCATCGTAAACAAATGAAAATGGTAACTCAGGGTTGGCTTGAACCAGATGTTCCTGTACCCACTTTGATTTGAGGGTCAGCTCCCCGCGAGTCGTCTTCACACCGGGTTCACCTCCGCATGATGTGAATAATACACCGCATATTAATGCGGCGAGGACTCCAAGTTTGTGTGTTTGCATAGTAGGGACGTGCCGATAAAAACTTCAATTGCTGCTGGTCAGAATGAATAACTATTTAAACCGTAAGGCTCAAATTTATATATAGTACGCATAATGACCAATTTATTTGCCGGTCGATGGAGCCTGTTTTTGTAGAAACGGTATGAACCCTGGCAGTCCTTTACCTAAATGAATAAACCACTTACCGTATTGAATGGTAAGTGGTTTATTTTGATCCGTGGAGCTGGCGGGAATCGAACCCGCGTCCAAACAAGGAACCCATAGGGTTTCTACATGCTTATCCGAATATTGGTTTTCATGCCATGAGTGGTATCCGGCAACCGGTCATGGCCCTATCTCCTGAATTTCATCGCTGCCACGGAGCGGGGCAGAAACTATCCCTGTATTGGTCAGCACCACGGGATCCGGATGGAACAGGTCAGGACCTCCGGCGTGATGTCCCGTCCCAGCACCTGGTGCCGGGATTTATGCCTAATCTACTATTACTTCGATTAAGCGGCGAGAGCGTAATTAGATTCGCCAGTTGATGTTTTGCAAACCTGATTAACGAGTGTTTTTGCATAACTCGGCATGCTTTCCTACCAGTTCACCTTGCTGTCAAAACCAGGTCAGCCCCGATAGTTAAGACTGCAAATATACAGCAAAAAATTGTATTTTCAGGGCCTTCAAATGTTAGCCCCTTCATGAGACGCATAAAAATAGGAGTTCTGCGCGAAACCAAGACCCCCCCCGACCGGAGGGTAGCCATCCCGCCTGCCTTAGCTGCTGAGATCCCCTTTCGTTTTCCTGGTACCGAAGTCGTTGTTCAGCCAAGCCTGAATCGTTGCTTTCGGGATGAGGAGTTCGAGGCCGCCGGCATTACCCTTCAGGAGGACCTGTCGGATTGCGACTGGCTGATCGGCGTGAAAGAGGTTCATATTCCGCAACTGCTCGCCGGAAAGAAATACATGTTCTTTGCCCATGTTGCCAAACGACAATCCTATAACCGCCAGCTCCTCCGGGAAATCGTTAGTAAAAAAATCACCCTGGTTGATTATGAATACCTGAAGGATGAGAAGAATCTCCGCCTTATTGCCTTCGGCCGCTGGGCCGGAGTTGTGGGGGCCTTTAACGGATTGATGGCCTGGGGACTGAAAACAGGAAGATACAACCTGAAACCGGCACATCTTTGTCATGACCGCGCCGAAATGGAATCCCAACTTAAAGGTCTCAGCACCGGACCCGTCCGCATATTGGTTACCGGTGGCGGCAGGGTGGCAATGGGTGCAATGGAATCACTCCGTACATCAGGCATTCCTGAATTTTCGCCGGACGAATTTTTGGAAAACACTGAGAGATCACCGGTTTTTTGCCGCATTGATCCCTGGCATTATGCCATCCGCAAAAATGGTGAACCATTTGATTATGATCATTTTTGCAAGAATCCAACTGAGTATAAGTCATGCTTTAACCGTTACTCCTCTTCCACAGATTTGCTGATCGGTGCCCATTTCTGGGATCCAGCATCTCCACAACTTTGGCAACCGGAGGAAATGAAAAGCCAGGATTTCAGGATCAGGGTTATTGCGGATATCAGTTGCGATATCAACGGGTCCATCCCTTCAACTATCAGGGCGACAACCATAGATGAACCTTTCTACGACTGGGACCGGCATCACCTGCAGGAACTGCCGCCATTTTCTGATGAAGAGGCTATTACCGTCATGTCGATCGATAATCTCCCTGGTGAACTGCCCAGGGATGCTTCACATGATTTTGCTGCAGTGCTGCTTGGAAAGGTTTTTCCATGTCTGCTGGGGGATGATCCCTGTCATGTGATCGACCGGGCTACCATTACCTGCGATGGCCGGCTGAATGAACATTTTAAATATCTGGAGTCGTTTATTGAAGGGGAATAAATACCCCCGGAGCCCACATGATCAGATCCGGATTGCTGAAATACTCTTTGTTATAAACCAGCGGTTCCCCATTGTCCAAGCGAACGACAGAGCCACCGGCTTCTTCAAGAATGATCTGGCCCGGTGCAGTGTCCCATTCCCAGCAAATGCCTGGTTTGGCATATATATGACCTACCCCTTCAGCCAGCAAAACATGCTTATATGAGGATCCGGTTGGACGGATTTCCATTGACCAACCCCGGATTTTCAATTGATTGATAAATTCTTTTTCCCGATCACCGGAGTGCGAACGGCTGATTAATGCAACAATTTTTTTGGTCTTGCGGTAGTCTGAATGATGTAAGGGTAATCGTTGAAGTAGTCCGTTTGGGTTCAGTTTCCAACTCCCTTTTCCCTTTACTGCATAATAGATCAGATCTTTTGCCGGGATGGCTATAATCCCGAAAATGGGCCTGTCCCTATGCAGTAACGCCAGGTTGATGGCAAATTCATCATTCTGGGCGATAAATTCCTTCGTCCCGTCGAGAGGATCCAATATCCACGAATATTCATTGTCTTTTCTGATGTTGAAATCATCTTTGTCACCTTCTTCACTGATGACCGGAATACCGGGAAATTCCTTCGCCAGAAAATGCGTTATGTACTGATTGGATGCCAGATCTGCTTCAGTGACCGGAGAAAGGTCCGCTTTTTCAGAGATGGAAAGTTGTGGGTCCCGGTAATAGGTCAGGAGGATTTCAGCGGCTCTTTTAATGCCGCCGATCAGGTTGTTTACCTGATTGTCATTCAGCACGATTGAAACAGTTTTTTAAGTTCAGGATTGTTTTTTCGGGTTGCGGTGAGGTGAAAACAGTATTTCCGGCAACCAGTATATCTACTCCGCAATCAATCAGCAAGGGGGCATTCTGTTCATCAACCCCTCCATCAACTTCAATCAGAAATGCAGCACCGGCGGACTTTCTCATCAGGTTGAGCTTTCTAATCTTATCATAAACCATCGGGATAAACTTCTGGCCGCCAAATCCGGGGTTAACCGACATGATCAGGACAAGATCCACATCAGGCAGGATATTCTCCAGCAGCGATACCGGTGTATGCGGGTTCAAGGCGATGCCGGCCTTTATGCCGCTTTGCTTGATCACCTGAATGAGCCGGTTGACATGATTGCTGGCCTCAATATGAAACGTCAGTATGTCGGCACCCAGTTGGACGAAATGGGAGATATATTTTTCCGGGTCACGGATCATCAGATGCACGTCGAGTGGTTTTATGGCATGCCTCCGGATAGCTTCCAGCACCGGTGTACCAATGGAGAAGTTGGGAACAAAGTTCCCGTCCATGATGTCCACATGAAACCAATCGGCCTGGCTCTGGTTGACCATGCTGATATCGCGTTGAAGATTGCCGAAATCGGCAGCAAGCAGGGAGGCGGCGATGAGGTGCATTTTTAGATAGACTTTGGGGCTATGAGACGTTAAGGCTATGAGACTTTGAGACGATAGACGATAGACGATAGACGAAAGACGCAAGACGTTCGTACAAACTTACAAAGTACCGTTCACATCTCAAAATCGGAGAAGTGTCATCCCCGCGAAGGCGGGGACCCCGTCACCCTGGTAGGATCTCCGCAGGCGGGGACCCCGTCACCCTGGTAGGATCTCCGCAGGCGGGGACCCCGTCACACTGGTAGGATTTCCGCAGGCGGGGACCGCTACGCTCAACACTGAGATACAAGCGTCTCTACCCCAGATAATTCCTCAGAATCCGGTTCCTCGTCGTGCTCTTCAGCTTCTGTATTGATTTTTCCTTGATCTGGCGGACCCGTTCCCTGGTCAGGTTGAATTTCTCACCGATCTCATCCAGGGAATGCGGTGTTATCCCATGTAACCCGTAAAATAGACGGATAATCTCTGCTTCCCGCTCTCCGATATGCTTCAGTGCCCTTTCGATCTCCAGGTCAAGCGAGGTTTTCATCAGGTTATCTTCCGGACTCAGGGCATCGGCGTTCAGGAGCACATCGTAAAGATTGCTCTCGTCATTCGGTGAGAGCGGGGCATCCATGGAAACATGCCGCCCATGATTATTCAAGTATCTCTGGATATCCTCCTGGTCGATTTCCATTGTTTCGGCAATTTCATCTTCCGAGGGCATTCGCCCGAGATTTTGCTCCATTTTTGAGATCGCCCGGTTCAGTTTGTTCATTAACCCTATCTTGTTGAGGGGTAACCTCACCAGCCTCGATTGCTCGGCAATGGCCTGAAGAATCGATTGCCTGATCCACCATACCGCATAGGATATAAACTTGAATCCCTTGGTTTCATCAAATCTTTCAGCAGCCTTGATCAGTCCGATATTTCCTTCATTGATCAGATCAGGAAGTGTAAGGCCCTGATTTTGATATTGTTTGCTCACAGAAACTACAAATCGAAGATTGGCAAGGATCAACCTCTCCATCGCCTTGGGGTCACCTTCATGAATCCGGCGAGCCAATTCAACCTCCTCTGTAGGATTGATGAGATCCCTGCGGCTAATCTCCTGCAGGTATTTGTCCAACGAGGGGAGATCCCGATTGGTCACCTGCCTGGTGATTTTTAATTGTCGCATGGTGTCAGGTGGTTAGTTCTTCTTACTGTTTAATCTTTACGGTAACGAATTATAAATGTTGCATATGGTAACTAAAAACACCTGTTTTTTTTATTGTTGTAAAAAAATTCATAATTTTGTACCGGTTACAATAATCCATTGACAGGTAACCAACGGAGTTAGTCGGATAATTCGTTTGAAGAATCTTGAAAATTTCCCCGAACCAATTTTTGATGTGGTTAATTACAAAAGGATAATTTATGTATGATATTCTCGAACTCAACAACAAGTTGTTGACCGAACTCAGAGATATAGCCAAAGAGCTGGGTATTAAGAAGGTTGAGTCGTTTAAAAAGCAGGATTTGATTTATCAGGTCCTGGATCAGCAGGCGATTCAGGCTTCGGAAAACAAAGCCAAGAAAACTGCCGTAAAAGTGAATAGGGATGAGGTTCAGGCCCCGGATACCGATGCGGTTGAGGTCCAGAAAGGCCCTCGCAAAAGAATAACCATTGAAAAGAAGGAGCCGGGCCCGTTGTTTTCCACCAGGCCTGAGAATAAGCCGGCAAAAGAGGAGGAAGAATCCGATTCAAAACCTTCGGTAACGGTAACACCCCCCGCTCCCCCTGCCTTTATCAAACCAGTGGTGGCTCAGCAAGCTACCCCGGTCGCGAATACCCCAACAACCAACGCCGGCGCATCCTCGAACCAGGTGCCGCCCGCTCCGGCTTACAGCAGGAACTCACGAAGGGAAAAGGATCCTGAAGAGAATAAACCGGCGCCGGTAAAAGCCCGTGAAATCACGATCCGCGAAAAAGCACCAGAAGATCAGAAAGCCAAAGAAACTGAAGAAGCTAAAAAGATAGCCGAGCTCTACGATTTCGACGGGTATATCACCAGCACCGGTGTCCTGGAAATCATGCAGGAGGGCTATGGATTTCTTCGCTCGGCCGACTATAACTACCTGAACTCTCCCGATGATATCTATGTGTCCCAATCGCAGATCAAACTGTTCGCCCTTAAAACGGGGGATACGGTTACCGGATCGGTAAGGCCGCCAAAAGAGGGGGAGAAATTTTTTCCACTGATCAAAGTGATGCAAATCAACGGCCGTAATCCGGAATTTGTCCGCGACCGCGTACCTTTCGATTATCTTACCCCGCTGTTCCCGGACCAGAAATTCGATATTACCAGTCATCCCGACTGTACCGTTTCAACCCGTATCGTTGATATGTTTTGTCCGATCGGCAAAGGCCAGCGCGGACTGATCGTAGCCCAGCCTAAAACCGGGAAAACAATTCTCCTGAAAGATATCGCAAATGCCATCGCAGCCAATCACCCTGAAGTATACCTGATGGTCCTTCTGGTGGACGAACGGCCTGAGGAAGTTACAGATATGGCCCGCGGGGTAAACGCTGAAGTGATCTCCAGTACATTCGATGAACCGGCTGAGAAACACGTCAGGGTCGCTACGATCGTTCTTGAAAAGGCAAAAAGACTGGTGGAATGCGGACACGATGTCGTTATTCTGCTCGATTCCATTACAAGGCTCGCACGTGCTTATAATACCGTACAACCGGCTTCGGGAAAAGTCCTGTCGGGTGGGGTCGACGCTAATGCCCTCCACAAACCGAAACGTTTCTTCGGAGCGGCAAGGAACATCGAAAACGGCGGGAGCCTTACCATTCTGGCCACCGCACTGATCGATACCGGATCTAAAATGGATGAGGTAATCTTTGAAGAATTCAAAGGCACCGGAAACATGGAATTGCAGCTCGACCGTAAACTGGCCAATAAACGGATCTGGCCGGCTGTGGATATCCAGGCATCGAGCACCCGTCGCGAAGACCTCCTGCACTCCAAGGATTTCCTGAATAAAATGTGGGTTCTCCGTAATTACCTGTCGGATATGAACCCGGCCGAAGCGCTGGAATTCATGCGCGATAAAATTAACGGAACCCGTACCAACGAAGAGTTCCTAATATCGATGAACTCAGAGTAACCAGGCACATTCGGAGTTGTGTCATTCCCGCGGAGATGACAGGGCAACCGATGTTGCTTTCTGAAAAGGGAGGAGCCGTTGCTCCTCCCCTACGGTTGCTATCGATCTTTCTTTTGTCCGCCGATCTTTCTTTCGTCCCCCGATCTTCTTCTTCGCTTCACGCTTCACGAATTTTATGGTATAAATCATGAATTTTTACCTCTTTATTTCCTACTTTTGCCCCCGATTTATGAAGGTTGTCTTTATCTAAATACTATCAACATGTCAAAAAAGAAATTTATCACCTGTGATGGTAACCAGGCAGCTTCGCACATAGCCTATATGTTCAGCGAAGTGGCTGCTATTTACCCGATCACTCCATCCTCAACGATGGCTGAAAACGTTGACGAATGGGCAGCTCATGGCCGGAAAAATATTTTTGGCGAAACTGTCCGCGTCGCTGAAATGCAATCGGAAGGTGGAGCCTCAGGTGCCGTACACGGAAGTTTGCAGTCAGGTGCATTAACATCAACCTATACCTGCTCACAGGGTCTGTTGCTGATGATCCCGAATATGTACAAGATGGCCGGAGAACTTTTGCCAGCTGTATTCCATGTAAGTGCAAGGACAGTTGCTGCTCACGCATTATCAATTTTTGGCGATCATAGCGACGTGTATGCTACCCGTCAAACCGGGTTTGCCATGCTGGCTACCGGAAGTGTACAGGAAATCATGGACCTTGCTGCTGTGGCCCACCTTGCTGCAATCAAGTCAAGAGTTCCTTTTATGCATTTCTTCGATGGATTCCGTTCATCGGCTGAAGTTCAGAAAATCGAAGTCCTCGACCAGGAACAGCTCGCCCCCTTACTCGATTATAAAGCTTTGCAGGAATTCAGGGATCGCGCTTTGAACCCCGAGCATCCTGTAACCAGGGGAACCGCTCAGAATCCGGATATATTCTTCCAGGCTAAGGAGGCTTCGAACCCATTCTATGATAAGGTTCCGGATATCGTTGAGGATTATATGCAGAAAGTCAGCAAACTCACCGGACGCGAATATCATCCGTTCACCTATTATGGTGCTCCGGATGCAGAAAATATCATCCTGGCGATGGCCAGTATTACTGAAACCACCAAGGAAGTTATTGATTACCTGATTTCAAAAGGGGAAAAAGTGGGTTTGATCACATGCCACCTGTATCGTCCTTTCTCAGCTAAGTATTTCTGGAAAGTATTCCCGAAATCGGTGAAAAGAATTGCCGTTCTCGACCGTTCCAAAGAGCCTGGCGCCCCGGGCGAACCGCTGTACCTCGATGTCAGGAACCTTTTCTACGAAGAAAAAAATTCTCCGTTGATCATCGGCGGACGTTATGGCTTAAGCTCCAAGGATACCACCCCGGCCATGGTTCTTTCGGTATTCGAAAACCTGAAAATGACCGAGCCGAAAAACGATTTTACTTTGGGTATCGTTGATGATGTGACCTTTAAGTCGCTCCCGCTGCTTCCCGATATCGACCTGGCTCCGAAAGGAACATTCCAGGCTAAATTTTACGGTTTGGGTGCCGATGGTACCGTCGGTGCCAACAAGAACTCGATCAAGATTATCGGCGAAAACACCGAGAAATACTGCCAGGCCTATTTTGCTTATGACAGTAAAAAATCAGGCGGTTTTACCACCTCACACCTTCGCTTCGGGGATACTCCGATCCGGTCGCCTTACCTTGTGAATTCCCCCGACTTTGTTGCCTGCCATGTTCCTTCCTATCTGGATAAATATGATATGCTGAAAGGATTGAAAAATGGCGGTAAATTCCTGTTTAACTCGATCTGGGATACCGAAGAAACAAAAAAGCGGCTTCCTGATCATATCAAGAAAACCCTTGCGGAGAAAAACATCCGGTTCTTTACCATCAATGCAACCGAAATCGCTGAAGAGATCGGCCTGGGCGGAAGAACCAATACGATTATGCAATCGGCTTTCTTCAAGATCGCTGATGTGATTCCTTATGATCTCGCTGTTACCCAGATGAAAGGGGCTATCAAGAAGTCGTTTGGGATGAAAGGCGAACACATCGTGAATATGAACTATGCAGCCATCGACCGTGGTACTGAATACATTGAGGTAGCGGTTCCGGCTGAATGGAAGAATATCGTTCTGAAAAAAGTCAAGGACGATCGCGACATACCGGATTTTATCAAAAACGTAGTAGAACCGATCAATGGACAGAAGGGTGATGATTTGCCGGTCAGCGCATTTGTCGGCCGTGAAGATGGTACTTTCCCGTCGGGAACCACCCGGTTTGAAAAGCGGGGTATTGCGGTAAACGTTCCTGAATGGCAGGTTAATACCTGTACCCAGTGTAACCAGTGCGCCTATGTTTGTCCTCACGCCTGTATTCGTCCTTTCCTGATGACTGCCGAGGAACTTGCCGGAGCTCCGGCTGGAACCACCGCAGCTAAAGGCACCGGTGGTACCAAGGAGTACCAGTTCCGCATGCAGGTCAGCGTTTTGGATTGCACCGGGTGCGGAAACTGCGCCGATGTTTGTCCATCCAAAGAGAAGTCACTTATTATGAAGCCGCTGGGAACCCAGATGGAAGAAGTCGACCGTTGGACTTATATGCATGAGAAAGTCGGGTACAAAGACACCGTTCTCGGCAAAGAAAAATCAGTGAAAAATTCACAGTTCGCCCAGCCGCTGTTTGAATTCTCAGGTGCCTGCGCAGGATGTGGTGAAACACCTTATATCAAGCTGATCACCCAACTTTATGGCGACCGGATGATCGTCTCCAATGCTACCGGGTGTTCTTCAATCTATGGGGGATCCGCTCCTTCCACTCCTTATACTACCAATAACCTTGGTAAGGGACCGGCATGGGGCAACTCCCTGTTTGAAGATAATGCCGAATATGGTTATGGAATGGCTATTGGTGTAAATAAGCTGCGTGACCGCATCGCCAAAAAGATGACAGAAACGATGGCTGCCGTCAATGAAACAACCCGCGAGGCTTTCGGCGAATGGATCGCATCAAAGGAAAATGCCGCCGCCTCCAAAGTGGCTTCTGAAAAAGTCATTGCTGCTCTTAAGAATGAAAAGCATGCCATTGCCCCTGAGATCATAGCCCTTGAGCAATACCTGATCAAGAAATCGGTCTGGATCTTTGGTGGCGACGGATGGGCTTATGATATCGGATACGGTGGTCTCGATCATGTTCTTGCTTCAGGTGAAGATGTTAATGTTCTGGTTGTTGATACCGAAGTTTACTCCAACACAGGCGGACAGTCGTCGAAGTCAACCCCGATCGCTGCCATTGCCAAATTTGCTGCCTCAGGTAAAAGGATCCGGAAAAAGGATCTTGGAATGATGGCCATGTCCTACGGATATGTTTATGTCGCACAGGTAGCTATGGGAGCAAGTCAGAACCAGTTCCTGAAAGCCCTGAAAGAAGCCGAAGCTTATCCGGGACCATCCCTGATCATTGCTTACTCACCCTGTATCAACCACGGTTTACGCGCTGGAATGGGACAGTCACAGCTCGAAGAGGAAATGGCTGTTGAGAGCGGCTATTGGGCAAACTTCCGTTATAATCCATTGATGGAGAATGAAGGGAAGAACCCGTTCGAACTCGATTCCAAAGAGCCGGATTGGACGAAATTCAAGAGCTTCCTCATGGGTGAAGTACGGTTCTCCTCGTTGAAGAAAGCATTCCCGGAAGTCGCTGAGGAACTTTACGCATCGGCTGAGAAAAATGCAAAATGGAGATACCGGAGCTATCAGAGAATGGCTAAGGCGGATTTCTCGAAATAGTCGGAATCCCCCGTATTTATTCAATTTGGGACGTACGTAGAGACGGATAATTATCCGTCTCTACACGCCGTCCGATTTATGTTTCTACACGCCATTGCATATTTTTTATAAAATAAACCGGAAAACATTTGGTTTTGAGCAAAATAGTTTTGACATTTGGGGTGTTACAAGTAATGCGTTCTGATTTAAGATTTTCTTTTCTCTATATCTGCGCCGAAATAGGTGTAGGCCCTCAGAAAACCACGGTTTTCTGACATAATGTTATCTAAATTGAGTTATCCGGTTAAAGTTGCAAAAACCCCGATTTCCTCCAGGAGATCGGGGTTTAGCAATTTAATGGGGTCAACCGGACATCTTTCCACCGGGTCCCGCATAACGTACCTGTAGAGACGTGCCGCGGCACGTCTCTACACGACAAATCCGGTACGGTTATTTACCCGGGCATTGTTGTACCATGCTGGCCGGTAAATTATTGCTGCCGTATGCTTTGTCGAAATGATCGCTGAACTGTTTGGCAAGTTTCACTGCAGCAGCGTGATAGGCTTCATGGTAGTCCCAGGTGTTAATCGGGTTGAGGATATCCGAGGGAACACCCGGACAGCTGACGGGCACCTGCAGGTGGAATACCGGATCCTCAGTATACTGAACCGTATCCAGCTCGCCATTCAGGGCTGCATTTACCATCCGCCGGGTCAGAGTAAGGTCAATCCTTTTCCCAACACCGTAACCGCCTCCGCTCCATCCGGTATTGATAAGGAAAACCCTGGTCTGGAACTGTTCCATCTTTTCTCCTAGTAAGGATGCATAAATATGAGGCTTGCATGGCATGAAAGGAGCACCGAAAAACCGGGAGAAAGCTACCTGAGGTTCGGTAACCCCGGTCTCCGTTCCGGCAAGCTTCGAAGTGTAGCCCATCATAAACCATAACATGGCCTGTTCTTTATTCAGCCGCGAAACCGGAGGCAACACCCCATAGGCGTCGGCAGTGAGGAAAAGAATGGTCTTCGGGTGACCGGCAACAGAGGAGGGTTTGATATTTTTCAGGTAACTAAGCTGGAACGAGGCCCTGGAATTTTCCGTAAAACGGTTGTCGTAGAAATCAAAACGGCCATCAGGATAGACCATTGCATTTTCAACCATGGCTCCGTGATCAAGGTAATTGGTCTTGTGCATCACGGCGTCATAAATATCCGGCTCCTTTTTTGGGTTGATATCGATCATCTTGGCATAACAACCGAATTCAAAATTGGCGATGCCATCATCGCTCCAGCCGTGCTCGTCATCCCCAAGCAACGCCCTGGCCGGATCGGCCGACAAGGTGGTTTTTCCTGTGCCCGATAAACCGAGCAGCAGGGCTGAGTCACCTTTATCGCCTTCATTTGCTGAACAGTGTAACGGGAGGATTCCCCTCAGCGGGAGGAGGTAATTCATTACGGTGAAAAGCATTTTCTTCATGCTGCCCATATAGGCTGAACCAATGACCATCCCGATCCGGCGGTCATAATCCATCGCAACAATCAGATCGGAGGTGCTTCCGTTCGCACACTTCCGCAATCTTCCGTCGTATTTTTTGCCGTCCAGTTTATGGTAAGGCAGCGCCAGTAAAAGAAAGCTGTCGCCAGCATAGCAGCTGGAACTGATGTCGGATGGAACCGGACGGAACATGTTATCAATAAATAAGGTATGCAATGCCCTGTAAGTCACAACCTTAACTGGTAGCGCATATTTACTGTCGGCCCCGATAACCCGGTCTGTTTCATATAGCTGGGGTACCAAACCAAGCTGTTCGACCGCATAGGCAAATATCTCATCAAAAGTTCCCTCATCAATCGGAAGATTGTTCGGAGCCGTCCAGTCGATGTTTTTTTCGCTGGAAGCCCTTTTAACCATGTAGGTGTCCTTGGGACTGCGACCGGTCGATTCCGGCGCGGTCCAGGTTGCCAGCGCCCCGGATTCAGTTACCAGCGCCTCCCGCAATTCGACCGACAGGCGAATCATCTCTTTTCGTGCAATATTGGATAAAACTTTTGGATGCTTTTTCAGCATCTCTGCCACCATGTTTTTTGGATCTTTCATAAGCCTGAGTTTAGTTGGACTATTTTCATAATAAACAAAGATAAAAATTGATCGTTATGTTATATCGGCATATGTTGATGTATTAATCTGCCATGCATAGAATTGTTTTATATTTGCAGGCAAACAGCGGATGGCAAGACTTATAGGCATAGATTATGGCCGGAAACGGACCGGATTGGCAGTAACCGATCCGGAAAAGCGGATTGCAGGAGTGCTGGGCACCGTAGAATCCTACGAGATTTATAACTACCTCGAAAAATATCTTCAAAAGGAAACCGTTGAAGGTTTTGTGATCGGTTTTCCACGCCAGATGAACTTTCAGCCTTCCGAATCGGCCCCGCTGGTTCAGGCTTTTGCAAAAGGATTGATGAAAAAGTTTCCCGCGATCCCGGTCTTTTGGGTCGATGAGAGGTTCACGTCCAAGATGGCCTTGCAGTCGATGATCGATGGTGGTTCATCCAAAGCCGACCGCAGGGATAAAGGGAATATTGATGCAGTGAGTGCAGCCATTATTCTGGAATCATGGTTGCAACAAAAAATTAATGAGCGAGAACGAAAATTATGATACTACCTGTTTATGCATTCGGATCCCCGGTACTTAGAAAAATAACAGTCGATATCAAGGGCGATTACCCGGGTCTGAATGAATTGATTGATAACATGTTCGAAACCATGCATGCTGCGGATGGGGTAGGGTTGGCCGCTCCGCAAGTGGGTGTCTCAATCCGGCTCTTTGTTATGGATGCCCGCGTATATGCTGAACATGAACCCTCCCTGTCAGATTTCAAAAAAGTATTCATTAATGCCCACATCATGGAGAAAGGGGGCGAGGAGGAGCTCATTGAGGAAGGCTGCCTGAGTATCCCAAATATTCATGAGGATATCCTCCGGCCCGGAAAAATCCGCATAAGGTATGTGAATGAGGATTTTACACAGGTTGATGAGTGGTATGAAGGAATGGCGGCCCGTATTATCCAGCATGAATATGATCACCTCGATGGAATCATGTTCCCTGATTTGGTTAATCCGTTGAAAAAGACATTGCTGAAAAGCAAACTTAGAGATATCTCCAAAGGCAAGGTGACCGTAAAGTATAAAATGATTTTCCCCAATAAAAAATAAACTATGCGTTTTCAACAATCAATCTTAATTGTCCTTTCCGTAATCCTTCTTGCAGGCTGCGGCGTGAATTCGGAAAAGAAAAAGGCCATGGAAAAAATTGCCGCCTCCGAGGCAAAAATCTTTGGTGATTCTGCGGCTACCATCCCGGATCAGAAAACCGGAATGGAAATGATCCAGGCTTATGCCGATTTTGCCAATGCATACCCAAAAGATACCCTATCAGCTGAATATTTGTTCAAAGGGGCCGAAATTGCCATGAATATGAACCAGTCGGGCATGGCCATCGGCTATTACAACCGGATCCTCCTGAACTATCCGGCATTCAAGAAAAATGCGTACTGCGTTTTTTTGCAGGCATATATACTCGAAAACCAGATGAATCAGTATGATCAGGCTAAGGAACGTTATCAGGAATTCATTGATAAGTATCCCGATCATGTGTTGGCAAAAGATGCCAGGGCGTCGATAGAAAACATGGGAAAACCCATCGAGGACCTCATCAAGGAGTGGGATCAGAAAAATCTGAAATAATTTTTCCACCGAGGACCAAAAAAAGCGTCTATTCTCAGTAATAGGCGCTTTTTTTTATGGGTGGAGAAATCCTGATCTGCTTGGCGGGACTAATCGCCGGCATTCTGTTTTCATGCGGAATCCCGGACAGTCATTTATTGAATTATTTGCTACCGATTGTGGCGGCCATTCTGGCGTCAATGCTATGGAAACCTGCCATATTCAGGCCCGACCGTTATAAATGGCTGGCCTCTTTAACCGGTTTTGCCTGCTTTTTTCTGGCCGGTTGGACCATCACATCCACCAATCGTTTTCAACCGGGTGAAATCGGAAGGCAATCCGAAATCGTTGCCAAAATCATCAGCTACCGCGAAGTAACGGATAAAATGGCGCAGCTGGTGGTGGAAGTCAGGCAGGAGCGTATCGGAAAAGAATGGCAAAAAAGGACCGGCAAAATAGTACTCCTCCTTAAACCTGAACGACCCGTGAGGTTCCGTCCGGGAGATTTATGGCAATTCGGACCGGTCAAGCTGTCCCGGGTATCGTCCATTCCTTCTAAAAACGGCTTTGTGCCGAGCCGTTACTGGCTTTCGAGAGGGGTAAGGTATGAAGCCCGACTATCCGGCGGGATGGGAAACCTGGTCAAGTCCCGCAAACTGCCTTCTCTCCGGATGTTTTTCGCTGGATGGCAGCAGTACCTTGCCAACCGGATCGACGGCATTAATCTTTCGGCGCCAAGCCGTTCGCTTGTCAAAGCTATGATCCTGGGTGACCGCAGCGACGTTTCAAACACGACCATCACCGATTTTTCGCGCGCCGGGATCATCCATGTTCTTTCAGTTTCCGGACTACACGTGGGTATTATCTACTTTATCATGTCCTGGATGCTTAAGAAAGTGGTCTTTATCGGCGCCAGGTTCCGGTCGGTAACTTGTCTGCTGGTGGTATGGCTCTACGCCGGAATCACCGGATTCAGCCCTTCCGCATTGCGGTCAGCCGGAATGATTTCCCTCTTTGAGTTTGCCAGGATCGGCCGGCGTGGTACGCCGGGCCTTGAAGTTTTAACTGGTACTGCACTGATCCACTGTCTGATAGATCCCTATACGGTATTCAGTGCCGGTGCCCAAATGTCCTATCTTGCGGTGGCCGGGATCTTTATCTGGAACCCGATATTCAATCCGGTATTGATGAAACATAAACGGGTCCCCGCCTATTTTGCCGGAACACTGGCCATTTCACTGTCAGCCCAGTGCCTGATCATTCCTGTCCTGCTTTTTTGGTTTGGCTGGTTTCCACTCTATTTTCTGATCGGCAACATGATTTTGCTGCCCCTGTTGGTGGCGGGTTTTTACCTGGGACTGTTCATCACGGTTTTGGATTTTCCGGGATGGTCGGTGCAGTTTCTTTGTACAATCATGGATGCCTTAACCGGTCTGGCCATAAAAGGAGCGGGATGGCTGGGAAACCTGCCGGGAAATCTGGTCAAACCAGATGGGCTGGTATGGACAGATATGGTACTGTATTATCTGGTACTGATCTCAGTGAGAACCTACTCTGGTCGTCCTCAACTGCATATTGTCAAGAGGATGCTTGCCGGGGCCGGGATATTGTTAACCGTACGTTATGCACTGATTATCTTATCAGGCTGAATGTATCAATACTGAAGCGTCCCCATGCCCTGCCGGATGATCGTTATTTCGGGACCGGTACAATCGACAATCGTGGATGGGATGTTATTCCCAAAACCGCCGTCGATGACCAGATCGACCTGATCGCCCATATCTTCATGGATCAGTTCGGGATCGGTGGTGTAATCGAGAATGACATCCCCGCTGTGAACGGAAGTGGTAAGTATGGGATTCCCGAGTACACGGATGATTTCCAGGATGATCGGGTTATCTGGAATACGGATACCGACCGTTTTTTTTTTGCTCTTCAGGATCTTCGGAACATTGTTGTTCGCTTCAAGGATGAAGGTGAAAGGCCCGGGAAGGTTACGCTTCATGAGCTTATAAATCTGGTTGTCAATGGGCTTGGTGAAATCTGCCAGATGACTCAGATCGTACACGATAAAGGAGAAATTCGTCTTGTCGGGCCTCATGCCCTTAATCTGGGCAACCCGTTCAATAGCTTTGCTTTTGGTGATATCGCATCCCAGTCCATAAACCGTATCCGTCGGATAAATAATTACCCCACCGTCCTTCAGAATTTCAACAACCCGGTCGATCTCTTTCGGGTTCGGATTTTCGGGGTAAATTTTGCGGAGCATCAGCCGTTCAGTTTCCGGTAATCGGCAAGAAATTTTTCCAACCCGCTGGTAGTCAAAGGATGATCAATTAATCCGAGGATTGGCTGCAGCGGGCAGGTGACTACATCGGCTCCGACTTCAGCGCATCTGATAATATGAATGGTTGATCTGATCGAGGCTGCAAGGACTTGAGTTTCAAATCCATAATAGCGGTACAAATCCACAATGCTGCGGATCAGTTCCACACCGTCGGTTGATATATCGTCCAGTCTTCCGATGAAAGGCGAAACATAGGTGGCACCCGCTTTGGCGGCCAGCAAGGCCTGTCCGAGTGAAAACACCAGGGTGCAATTGGTCCGGATCTCCTGTCGCGAGAAGTATTTAATGGCTTTTATGCCGTCCTTGATCATCGGAATCTTCACTACAATCTGCGAATGAAGCATGGCTAACTCCTTGCCTTCGGCAATGATGCCGTCAAAATCAGTGGAAATGACTTCAGCGCTGACATCGCCTTTGACAATCTCGCAGATATCAAGGTAATGCTGCATGATTTTATCTTTTCCCCTGATGCCTTCCTTCGCCATAAGGGAGGGATTGGTGGTCACGCCATCCAGAATACCCAGCTCCTGGGCTTCGCGGATCTGTGCAAGGTTTGCTGTGTCAATAAAAAACTTCATAGCATTGGTTTTTATCGGGGGCTAACGAAAGTTGCCTGCGAATTGTTTTTAAAAAGTAAGGGGTATGCCAACATAATAAAGATCAGCTCCTCCCATCCCGCCGGGACGGTCGGAGGAAAATATCATGAGGTTATTCTTAAAATAAGGTGCCTGGAAGGTCACCGGCCTGAATTCATCGGATGCCGTATTAATCGTTGGCCCGAAATTTACCGGCTGGCCCCATTCAGTTCCGTTGTGAACGGAATAATAAATGTCGTAACCGCCGTACCCGCCCGAACGTTTGGAGGAGAATACCAGAAGGTTACCATTGATATACGGGAACATGTCGGTTGAATCGGAATTCAATACCGCAACCTTTTCAGCCTCATAGAGGGTGTCTGCCCTTGCCCAAACAAGATAATCTGTTTTGTCGGGAAGATTGACCCGGTACAAATCAAGGTCTCCGTCGCGGTTTGATGCAAAAATCACCTGCTTAAGGGTGATATCCATGGTGGCATAAGCATCATACTGGGGAGTATTTAATCCCTTCAGACGGGCAGGAGCGGGGTCGATCGGTGACATTCCGCCGAAACTGGCATCGTTGAAATAGGAAAAATACATCTCCATGTTGCCGGTGCGGTTACTCGAAAACATAAACATATATTCCTGACCGCCCAGATAGGAGGTAAACGGCCCGAATTCGTCATAGGTGGTATTGGCCAGGTCGGTAAGATAATTGTATGGATAGTACTGATCTTCAAGTGCATTCAGCATTAAGGCACCCGTAGTTTGATTGAACGAGATATATAGTTCGTAACTGATCAGGTCATATTTTTTACCGAGTGTATAGCGGTTGGACGAAAAAACCAACGGAAGCGACAGGGGAATGGTGGCCGGACCGGATGAATTATAATCATCATAAACACTGTTCACAACAGTCAGGTTTTTAACCGTATCGGAAAAGAATCCTTCCATAAAATTGATATCAGGTTGTTTGATGCAGCCGGAGAAGAAAAGTGTTGACAGCAAGGAAACTGTGAGCAGTATCCGGATTGGGTTTTTCATGTATCTTTTGAATATCTATAGGCGCAAAGGTAGGAATCTGCAGATAAAAAAAGAAGGGTAAGCTACTTATATCGCGCCGCTACAACCGCGTACCCTTGCTGCCTTCCGGCCCTGGGGGAGTTCGGCGGGAGCTGGCCGTATAAGACTTACCCTGCTGCAAAGATAGCAAAATGTTTTCCACTTGAGAGATTTTCAAGCTATATTTGCCGGAGGTAAACCTAATAACTGAAAATGGAACCCACGCGTCCGTCAATATTAAAACCAGCCATGACTTATGGACTGATTATCGCTCTGGTAGTTATCATCCTGGCCGTTCTGATCTGGGTCATAAGTCTGGAGGGAAATGTTTGGATGCAATGGGTTACTTATGCGGCCTATTTCGGAGTTCTGTATTTCTGCCTGAAAAACTGGAGGGATCATTATCACGGAGGTTATATTAAATACGGTCAGGCACTTAGCGCCGGGATTCTGTTTATGTTTTTTGCTTCGGTTATTTACGCCTTTTATAACGTCATCTATCTTAAATTTATTGATCCTTCTGCCGTGGAGCGCATGCTCGATATCATGGAAGAGGAGTATTACAAACGTGGATTAACCGAAGAACAGGTATCGGCTGCCATGGGTTTTGCAGCAAAACTGCGCGGTCCGGGGATGCAATTTTTCTCAGTCATCATCGGAACCACGTTTATCGGAGTGATACTTTCCCTTATCGTATCGATATTTATTCGCAAGGAACGTGATCCTTACCAGCAGGCGATGTCGGAAATCGAAAATACAGATAAGGATTAAGCTTTTAACAGCTACCGCGTATGGACCTATCGATTGTCGTTCCCCTGTTTAATGAAGCTGAATCATTACCTGAATTGCTGGCATGGATAACGCGCGTGGTGGAAAAGGAGAGACTTTCTCATGAGGTTATTTTGGTTGATGATGGGAGCCGTGATGAATCGTGGGCGGTGATCCGTGATTTATCCTCACGTTACAGCCATTTGAAAGGGGTTCGCTTCCAGCGTAATTATGGCAAGGCCGCTGCTTTGCAATGCGGATTCAGTATGGCAGCCGGTGAGGTGGTGATCACCATGGATGCCGATATGCAGGATAACCCGGATGAAATTCCTGAACTGATGAAGATGATCAGGGTAGGGGGTTATGATCTGGTTTCGGGATGGAAAAAAAAGAGAAGAGACCCGATATCCAAGCGTTGGCCATCTAAATTCTTTAATTACGTTGCCCGGTTGAACAGCGGCATCAAAATTCACGATTTCAACTGCGGATTGAAAGCCTATCGCAACGAAGTGGTAAAAAGCATTGAGGTATTCGGCGATATGCACCGGTATACCCCGATTTTAGCCAAGCGTTCGGGTTTTGGAAGGATTGGAGAGAAAATCGTCGTCCACCAGGAACGTAAATATGGAAAAACGAAATACGGGATGGGCCGGTTATTTACCGGGGCATTGGATTTGCTGACGGTAAGCTTCATCACCCGTTTTGCTAAAAAACCGATGCACCTCTTCGGATCCCTAGGGATGCTGATGATGCTCTTTGGTGCCATTGTAACGGCCTGGCTTATTGGCATTAAGATTCATGATATCACCCATCATATCGTTCCGCGTGAGATCACCGCCCAGCCACTTTTTTACCTTGCCCTCCTGGCAGTGATCATCGGGGTCCAACTTTTTCTCACCGGTTTTCTGGCTGAACTGGTATCGCGTACTGCGCCCGACCGGAACAAGTACCTGATATCTGAGGAGATATGAAAGCGTTGATCCGTTGGTTATTGCGATTTTTTCCCAGGCCATTTCTTATCCGTTCCAGCTATCTTTTTATGGGCCTCTCGAAGCCTTTTCTGAGAGGTAATACTGTGGAGTGCCCCGTTTGCGGATCCACCTTCAGAAAATTCCTTCCCTATGGAGTAAACTCCCGGTCCAATGTGCTCTGTCCTACCTGCCTGTCGCTCGAGCGCCACCGTCTGATCTGGCTCCACCTGCAGACAAAGACCGATTTTCTGACCCAACCGCGCCGGCTCCTGCATGTGGCTCCTGAACAGTGCTTTTACTCGCGTTTTAAGCATTATAAGCATATCGATTATATCACAGCTGATTTGGAATCTCCGATCGCTGACTATCATTTCGACCTGCATGAAATTCCTTTTGATAATGATTCGTTTGATATGATCCTGTGCAACCATGTGCTTGAGCATGTGATGGACGACCGTCAGGTGATGTCGGAATTCCTGCGCGTGCTTCGTCCCGGAGGAATGGCCATACTCCAGGTACCCCTTGAACCTCAAAGGAAAACCACTTTCGAGGATCCATCGATTACCGATCCCCGGCAACGGGAGAAATATTTCGGTCAGAAGGACCACCTCCGGATTTACGGTCTCGACTATCCGGAACGCTTGCGCGAGATCGGATTTGTCGTTGAGGAATATCCGGTATCGAAAACATATTCGGCTGATATGATCAGCCGTTTCAGGCTGGCTTCGGATGAAACCCTTTACGTTGCCTCGAAACCATAATGGAACACCTCTACTCATTCATCGTTCCGGTGTACAACCGTCCCGGGGAACTGGCAGAACTGCTGGAGAGTATGACCAGGCAGATTTGTAAAAAATTCGAGGTGGTGATCATTGAAGATGGTTCGGATATGCGGTCCGGCCAGCTTGTCCGCGACTATTCCGACCAACTCCGGATTCAATATTTGGATCTTCCCCGGAGTGGTCCGTCATTGGCCCGTAATGCCGGGACTTTGGCCGCCAAAGGGGATTATTACCTCTTTGTGGACTCAGATTGCATTTTGCCGACTGATTATCTCCAATCAATAGACAACTTCTTGGAAACGAAGCCACTGGATTTTTTCGGCGGACCCGACCGGGCATCTGAAAATTTCAATATCACACAAAAGGCGATCTCTTATGCCATGACCTCCTTCCTGACTACCGGAGGAATCCGTGGAGGCCAAAGGAAAATCGACCGGTTTTATCCCCGGAGTTTCAATATGGGGGTATCCCGCAAGGCTTTTGAAAGTGTTGGCGGATTTCCTGAAACCAGAATGCATCCCGGTGAGGACATGGTGTTCACCATTGAACTGATTAACAAGGGGTTTTCCTCCGGATTGATCCGGGAGGCCTATGTTTACCACAAACGCCGGACTTCACTCGGCCGGTTTTTTAAACAGGTTTTTGGATTCGGCAAAACGCGGTATATCATAACACGGGTGTACCGCCAGACCTTTAACCATTTCTACCTTGCGCCTTCAGCCTTTCTTACCATCTCTATCATTCTTACCTTTCTTACCATTCTATACAGTTTCTTTTTCATGGTTCCCCTCTTGATGTGGGCGGTGCTGGTTTTTCTTGATGCCACCCTCAGGAACAGATCGGTTTTTACAGGCTTTGTGGCTGTAATAGCCTCTTTTATACAATTATACGGGTACGGTTGCGGTTTTTTGAGTGCCTGGTGGTCTGCCGGCATCCTTAGGAAAGACGAGTACGGTATTTTTACTAAGGGGTTTTATCCCGGCCGTCGACAACCGACTCAATCCATTTAATGATGCCCTCACCTTTCTGTGGATGAAAATAGGTCATCTGAGGATACCTGTTATTCCAGGTGATCTGCCTTTTGGCATAATGACGGGTATTCCGCTGGATCAGCCGTATGGCTTCCTCCAGATCGATGGTCCCGTCAAACATCTGAAACAATTCCCTGTACCCGACTGTGTTCAGGGCATTCAGGTGCCTGAACGGGTACATTGACCTTGCCTCCTCAACCAATCCTTTCCCAATCATCTGTTCAACGCGGGTGTTGATCCGGTCGTATAATTCATCGCGCGGAACAGCCAGTCCGGTGAGAATTATTTTAAAATCCCTGAGGACCGCCTGTTTAACCCGGAATGAGGAAAAGGTGCGGCCGGTAGTGAGACAAACTTCCAGTCCCCGCATTACGCGTGCCGGATTGCCTCTGTCGACCTTGGCATAATAGTCGGGATCAAGCACCAATAACTCATCCAGAAGGTTGGCCAAACCCTCTGAATCATAACGGAGTTTCATAGAAGCCCTGATTTGCGGGTCAGGATCCGGGATATCGTCGATGCCATTGATGATTGCATCCATATATAAACCTGTTCCTCCGGTCATAATGACCAATGAATGTTGCAGAAACAGTTTTTTCAGCAATGCAAGCGCCTCTTGCTCAAACTTATAGGCCGAGTAATAATCCTGAATCGACAGGTTATTGATCAGGTGATGAGGTACTTTACGGAGTTGTTCCGGCTCAGGTTTTGCCGTCCCGATCGATATCTCGCGGTACATCTGCCTGGAATCGCAGGAGAGGATTTCCGTCTTCCAATGCTTCGCCATCTGAATGCTCAGATCGGTTTTTCCTGAAGCGGTGGGACCAGCAAGGATGAGTAGCGTGGGGCGCATAATACGGTTGTCTTTCAGTGGGGCAAAGTTAAGGCAAATTTGTGCGACATCAGTTGTACCTTAATTTCCTTCGGAGCAGTGTCATTCCCGCGAAAGCGGGAACCGCTGCCGGCACCTCGTTAGCGTGAAGCGGTTCCCGCTTTCGCGGGAATGACACTGCTATCGATCTTACTATCGTTTTTCGATCTTCTTCTTCGTCCACCGATCTTTTCTTCCGCTTCACGCTTCACGTTCTTCTTCTTCGCTTCACGATTTTCTTCGGAATCCCTTGTTCTACTCCAAGACAAAAGTTACCTTTGAGTTCCCCCTCCTCAGAATGAAAAAGTTTCTTCTTTCCGGTTTCATCATTTGCCTGGCCCTGGTCATTCATTCCTGCGAATCGGGTATCGATCTGATTTACGAATCGTCTGGCCGGCCGGTTGTCTATTGTCTGCTCAATCCCAGGGATTCGGTTCAGTATCTCAGGATCAGCCGTTCGTTTATTTTGAGAGGCAATCCTGAAGGCCAGGTGATCCCGGCCGACAGCCTGGTCCTGGATGCTGATTTTTATGCCTACCTGGAACAGGAAAGGCCTGATGGCACCAGGGAAATCAACTATTTTGAGCTGGCGGACATCAGTCGTCGTGACAGCGGGATGTTTCCCCAGGAGGGCCTGGTCGTCCTTAAATCCCACTGTAAGGTGGAAGGTGGCAAAGAGTACGGATTATATATCCATTTTCCAAATATTCCCAAGCTGGTGGCAGGTACCGCAACGGTCGTTAATCCGGTCGAAATTCTGGATCCAAATCCGCTGCCCGGCCGCGAAGTGACCATTCTGGAAGATCAGGGATACCTGATGAGATGGACAAAATCCATCAAGTTTGCCGTTTATCAGCCTACTATCCGCTTTATTTTTTTGGAAGGGGATAGAAATTCACAGATGCTGCATGAGGTGGACATTCCCAAAGCATTGATTTATGGGGATACCGATGCCGGTATTCTCACTACTTATCTCAATGGCGCCGGTTTTATCGATGATCTTATCGCTAACCTGGCTCCTCCGGATTCGGGTATGCGCAGGAAAATCATCGGATTCGACTTGCTGATGGCTGCCGGGGGAGCCGAACTGGCGGTCTTTACCCGGTCGGGACAAAATTCGGTGACTTCGTTTACCGGTCTGGATGAATTTTCGAATATGGATGGAGCGGTCGGTATATACAGCTCATCCACCTTTACCGGTGCTTACAATAACCGGTTCACCGACATTACCATTAACTATCTGGCCGACAGCGAAAAGACCCGGCACCTGGGATTTTTACGATATAACGAGGATTTTTGACATGAAAGCTTTCAGAATACTTGGTATAATGTTCATTGGCCTGTTAACCGCTTGTATCCCACCGGTTATAGATGATCCGGAACTGGATGATGAAGTTATTCCGCCAAACAATGGCAGCCTGGAATTCAGGTTTATCCTGCCGGTATATAAAAAGGTTCCCAAAACGGGAATCCACCGAATCACCCTGAGCTTCGCTTATTCAGCCGATTCCCTCTACAAAGGACAGTTCTTTAAAAAGGTGAATGTATCAGATTATCAGGAAGTCTATACGGTGAATTTTCCCGTTGATGAATATTATTACGATGCAGTAGTCACCTGTTCCTGCGGTGGTGATACCTGCTTGAACGGCGACTTCCCCGGTGGCCGCTACGGGATGAAGCATGATTTCGATAAGTTTACCATTGAGATGCAAAAGACCCTCGTTCTGGAAACGCATTTTGAATAGAACCTGATGAAACAGCTGATCTGGTTAACGGTATCTTTGGTCATGTTCACCGCATGCAATCCATTGGATAAAAGCGGATTGCCTCCGGATGCTTCGTTCAGGTTCACCCCTGAAAACAGTAAAACCACCGATACCCTCCAGTTCGATGCGAGCCTGACCCAATCGGGCAGCCGGAGCAATAAGGTATATTACCGGTGGGACTGGAATGCCGATGGAATTTGGGACGAAGAGTACTCGAGGTTAGCGGTTTTGGGTTATAGGTTTTATCGGAAAGGGATTTACCGGCCGGTACTTGAAGTGATGAATTCTGAGGGTTTAAAGGATACTTTCTCCATTCAGATGACTGTCAGTCAGGGATATTCAGCCCCGCACCCTACCTTTACCATTAGTCCGGAAGTTGGCAATCTCAAAGAAAGATTCCTGTTTGATGCCTCGGGTACGAAGGATGATGAGGACTCCCTTGACCAGCTGCATTTCATGTGGGATTTTACAAATAACGGGACCTGGGATACGCCTTTATCAAATAATCCTGTTGCCGGATATTATTACCCGGATACCGGGAAGTTTGAGGTGGCGCTTCAGGCGGTGGATCCTCAGAATTTACGTAAAACAGTGACCCGGACAGTCTGGGTGACCAACATAAATACCCGGCTGGTGGCTGATTTCAAATGGACACCGGAGAGCGGCACTACAGACTCGCTGTTTGTACTCGATGGGTCATTATCTCACAACCTGGATGAGCCGCAAGCCTTGTTTCGCTATTCATGGAAAATGCCTCCGTCTTACACTTGGACTCCATGGACCTATAAATCAGACACCTTCATTACGTTTAAGCGGGAGGCTTCGTATGATCTGGAGCTCTCCGTGATGGATACCGCTGGTCTGGTTAATTATCGCAAAAAAACGATCACGGTTTATCACCAGAACCTTCCTCCCGATGCAAAATTCATCATCGGATGCCGCCGGGGAAATATCAAGACCCAGTTCTTTTTCAATTCCTGGCCCACGCAGGACCTCGAATCATTGCCATTGACTCTTGAGATGAGATGGGATTTTAACGGCGACGGGAATTGGGATACCCCTTACTCCGGGGAACGGAAAGTATACCATAACTACCCGGACCCCGGGACCTATAAGGTGGTTCTTGAAGCAAAAGATCCCGATGGTTTCTCCGATACCACCGCCCAATTCGTGGAGGTTTCCCCGGGAACCAATGAAACCGGCCTGATATTCGACCAGCGCGACCAGCAATATTACGGGTCGGTTAAAATCGGGGATCAATGGTGGATGAGCCAGAACCTCAATTTTAATCCGGATACCCGTAAGGATGAGGTGGATAAATTTTGCTACTCCCGCTTTGATGGCGATCCGGTTCCCTGGTGTAACATCATGGGTGGGCTATACAATTGCTATCATGCTACACGAATGGATTTTTATGGTGAGGTCCTGGGCATTTGCCCGTATGGGTGGCACATGCCTTCGCGGAAAGAATGGGAAACGCTTGTTGCAATGGTTGGCGGGTGGGACCAAGCTGACAAACTGCTACCGGGCGGCGAAACGGACTTCAATGCACTGTATGCAGGCTTTATGGAAGAAACCAATAAAAAGGTAGTTTTTAAATGGCTCGACTATGCGACCTATTTCTGGTCTTACAATAAGATGGCAGATCCTTTTGCTCCCAACAGCTGGAACCTGGCCCTGATCAACGGGGAAAAGAAATTTTATCCCGGATGGTCAAATATGAGCAGCTATTTTTCCGTCAGGTGCGTGAAAAACCAGGAATGACCCCCGGAGAGGTGTCATTCCCGCTTTCCCTCGCTCGCAACGGAGAAGTGTCATCCCCGCTTTCCCTCTCTTGCAACGGAGAAGTGTCATCCCCGCGAAAGCGGGGACCGGCTAACTCTAACGAGGGTCAAATGACAGCTCTTGCAGAACGTCAGGGTACGTGACACGGTCCCCGCCTTCGCGGGGATGACACTTCTTCGTTGCGAACTCAAAGATTAACCAGGAATTCCATCGTATCCACCTTATCTGCATAATCCCACAATTCCGGTTTTTGTGCCGTCCCAAAGGGCAGAAGGGAGGCGTTTATGGATTGGTGCCCCATAAGGCACTGAATGTCAGATTCCTGATGTTTTAATTGGTCAAGAAGGAGGACGGAACTTTTATAGTAACTATAATGAACAACCCCGATCGCAGAATGCAACCCCTCACTAGCTGTCAGCAAAACGTTGACAGCATCCGTGACAGGCATTTCCAGTATAGCCATCCGGGCGCGCTGATATACCAGATTGTCACTTTGCAGGGCACAGGGCTCGATTTTTCTGTATCCGGCAATGATACCGGCCAGCCGTTCAAGGGAATAGTCTGCAGGCAGATACAGGTGCGACACGCTCCGGCAACCCAATCCATAATATTCCAATATATCGGCAGCCAAACCAAATAATTCCTCATCCGTTTCGGTACCGTCGAGAATGGCAGCCGAACTCCTGTTTTTACGGATAATACGGGGAAAGTGATCATATTCCGATTGAAAATATCGTACGCTGTTATCGCTGCCGGTGGCAATGACCGCAGTGGGCGCAATTGTACTGCGTTCCAATAAGATCAGATCGGCAAAGCCTGGTTCCATCCGGATGAGTTCCTCAGCAAGCCGGGCGAGGAGCAGATCGTCGCGGGAGGAGAGTTTTCCAACAAACCGGTGCCCGCTCAACAAAACAGATACAAAATCATGGAAACCCACCAGGGGTATATTTCCGGCAGTGATGACCAAAACATTCCGGGTAGTCGGGTGATCCGGGAGGTTGTACGGACGAGTCCAGCGCGTAAGATTTTCGATGGTCAGGAGGCTCGACCACGATTGAAAAGCCCTGGAAATTTCAGTCCGGGTAAACCACCCGTTTTCGCTGAAAGTCTGGTCGGGAAGGTTGGTATTGAGCAGTTCAGGAAACCGCGACCCGAGCCGGACAAAGGACAATATTCGTTTTTGGAGGTCCATTTCAATCATCAAGTTGCTAAAAATAGCCAGAAAATTCCTGTTGTGCTTAGGTTTCCGTAATTTGGCAGTGCCGAATTAAAAAAAATGCAACGAAACAGCACCTATTTCAGAAGAGCAGCCCTGATGCGGGAAAATTTCCGGATTTCCTTCCTCTCCATCCGGTCGAATCTTCTCCGGACTATCCTTACTGTGCTGATCATTGCTTTCGGTATCATGGCCCTCATAGGCATTCTCACCACCATCGACTCTTTGAAACGATCAGTCAATTCGTCTTTCTCCGCCATGGGTGCTAATTCCTTTTCCATACGCAGCCGGAATTTCAATGTGCAGATGGGGAATCATCGGGAGAGAGTGAAGAACTATTCAAAGATCTCTTACATTGAGGCTGAGCGTTTTAAGAAGGAATTCAAGTTGCCGGTAACGGTCTCCGTTTCCATCGGAGCGTCAGGAAATGCCACCATTAAATATGAATCCGAAAAAACCAATCCCAACGTCTCAGTCCGGGGATGTGATGAAAATTACCTGATCACCGGCGGATATGAAATTGAGAAAGGCAGGAATTTCTCAGAAGCCGACATCCGGAGCGGGGAAAACGTCGTACTGATCGGATCTGAAGTGGCGAAAAGCCTGTTTAAGCAAAACCAGGACCCGATAGACAAAATCATTACCGTATCGAACGGAAAATACCGCGTGATCGGTCTGCTCAAGGAAAAGGGGGCATCGATGATCGGCAGCGGCGACCGGTTATGCTGTATTCCGGTAACCAATGTCAGGCAATATTTCTCTTACCCGAATATGTCGTTTGGTATCACGGTGCTGCCGAATGAAGGAGTAGGGATGGAGGAGGCAATGGGTGAGGCGGAAAGCCTTTTCCGGGTGATCCGTGGCCTGGAACCATTGGATGCCACGGATTTTTATACCGTCCGCAGCGACAGTATAGCGGAATTGCTGATCAGTTCAGTTTCCAGCATTACCATCGCAGCCACCCTGATCGGGATCATCACCCTGTTGGGTGCCGCGATCGGACTTATGAATATCATGCTGGTCGCCGTGGCCGAACGCACACAGGAGATCGGTATCCGGAAAGCCATCGGGGCCAATAATAAAACCATACAGCAGCAGTTTCTTTTTGAGGCCATACTGGTCGGACAGCTGGGGGGCATTGTTGGAATCATCCTTGGCATCCTGGTCGGTAACCTGATCCCGCTCATAGCCGGCGGAACTTTCGTAATTCCCTGGGCCTGGATATTATTAGGGTTCACCCTCTGTTTTATTGTTGGCGTACTCTCCGGAATTTACCCTGCGAGAAAGGCGGCGAAGCTCGATCCGATCGAATCCTTACGATTCGAGTAGCGACGAATGCCCCTCGGAGAAGTGTCATCCCCGCGAACGCGGGAACCCCGTCACGCTGGCAGGCAGTAGGCAGTAAAACAGTACGTTACCTTCGGCAGCAGTGTCATCCCCGCGAAGGCGGGGACCGCATCACGCTATTAGGAACTTCGCAATAGAGTTATACAAAAGGCCGCCCTCGCAGGCAGCCTTTATATAATATATATCAAACCGGCCTAGAAAAGCTTCGGGATCAAGTCGACAACGCGGCAGCTATAACCCCATTCGTTATCATACCAGGAGAAAACTTTTACCATTTTGCCGTTTACCATCGTGGAGAGGGCATCGAAGATAGAGCTGTGGGTGTTGTGAATGATATCCACGGAAACAATCGGATCTTCGGTATATTCCAGGATACCTTTCATCGGGCCTTCGGCTGCTGCTTTCATGGCGGCATTGATCTGGTCTTTGGTGACTTCCTTCTTCAGAAGGGCAACAAAGTCAACGAGTGAACCGGTAGGGGTTGGGACGCGCACGGCGCAACCATCAAGTTTACCTTTCAGGGCGGGAATAACTTTGCCGACAGCTTTTGCAGCGCCGGTAGTGGTCGGTATCTGTGATACTGCGCAACTGCGTGCACGGCGTAGGTCTTTGTGCGGAGCATCAAGAATCATCTGGTCGTTGGTATACGAGTGGATAGTGGTCATGAAACCCATTTCGATGCCAAAGCTGTCTTCTAATACCTTAGCTATGGGTGCCAGGCAGTTGGTGGTGCAGGAAGCGTTTGAAACACACTGGTCAGTGGCACGCAGGGCTCCATCATTCACACCGAGGACGATCATGTTGTCGATTTCGTCTTTGGCAGGAACCGTGAGGATTACCTTTTTAGCGCCATTCTTTATGTGGTCGCCATATCCGCCTTTTTCGCTCTCTTTTTTGGTGAAAACGCCGGTCGATTCGATAACAACATCGGGCGTCCGTGACCATTTAATATTGATAGGGCTTCTTTCAGCTGTCACAGTTATTTTATTTCCGTTAACGATGATGCCTTGCTCGTCAAAGGTGACGGTACCACTGAAACGACCCTGGGTGGAGTCATACTTCAGGAGGTGAGCCAGTGTTTTGGTATCTGTGAGGTCATTGATCCCTACCACTTCCAGGTTCGGCTGTTCAAGAATGAGTTTGAAAACATTTCTTCCAATGCGGCCGAAACCATTGATTCCAACTTTAATTTTTGTCATAATGATTCCTTCTTATTAATCAAACAATAGATTCGAATTTTCGCCCACAAAGGTAATATAAAGACACCGTTTTTTCAAATCACTACAAGATATTGTTAGCGGGAAAACAGATAAAAAAACCCCGGAATCAAACGATCCGGGGTTTTTAAAAAAGGCTGTGAGGATTATTTCACAATAAATTTTGAAGAAGTCTGTTGTGTTCCGGCTGTCATGCGGATCAGATAGGTTCCTGCCCCGAATTCCGAAGCGTCGATTGATACTTCATTGGAGCCGGCTGGCTGTTTCGACAGGTTAATGGTTTTAACCAGCTTACCCTGCAGATCATAAATCTGGAAGTCAATATCCGCAATATTCTCAGTGCTGTAGCGGATGGTTGCCATATCGCTAACCGGGTTTGGACTGATTTTCACATCAATATTATTGAGCCCGGCGTAGTTTGGAGAGTAAGAACCGCCTTTGGAAGCAAAGGATTCGGAGGTGAAGATACCGCGACCGAAGGTGGCAGCATAAACCATACCGTGGTTGTCGATTCCAAATTCAGCGTTATTGGCAAATTTCTGCTGACGCAGTTGGAAAACCGGAACGATTTCCATACCGTTTCTATTTTCGCTTGCCCATTCAGGAGTCTCTGCATAAATATTGGAAGTTGAATAAACTCCATATTCGGTACCGAGCATCACTTCGTTGTTATTCCTGGCATTGAACAAAATGGAATAAACTGGAGCCTGCGGAAGGTTACCCTGAATAGGTGTGAAGTTGTCGGTAGAGTCTTGGGCTGTTAAAGCATTGGTGCAACGATAGATGTAACTCGGGTTGCCATAATTACCGGTCGATACCAATACTTTGTTGGCATCCGTCGGATCGACAGCGATACTGGTAACAATCTGGGTAAAGGTGCCGATAGTGGCAGTGGTTTCAACATACGTAGGCTGTCCGGTGATCTCATCAAATCCGGTACCGGTATCAGTAGTCCTCCTGCTGCGTGCATTTTCGAGATTGGAAATCCTGTAGATCTTGTATTTCTTTTCTGAAGCATCCCAAACGGCGCCGAACAGGTTGTTGGCATCACCGGCGAAGGCCAGGGCGATGACCTGGTCAACGTTCGGGGCAGTACCCTGCAGACGTTTTTTAACGATCACCGAATACATCTGGCCTTTGTAAAGATCAAGACCACTGAGCGGGTGACGGTTAGTCTGGATAGCGGCCGTTCCGTTTTTACCAAAGGCGATCATAGCCTGGTAAGTATCCTGGATCTTTACGGTATCACCGGTAGCCATCGGCTTGGTCAGGACTTTGCGCAGCGGAAGCTTGGCAATGAGACTCTGAGCAACAACAGTTTCGCCTGCGGTATAGGCACGGTCGGCAATGAACCTTACGGTATCCCATGATTTAACATCATTGAAACTTTCCCACAAAGTCATCGGGGAGAGCCAGGCACCACCGGTACCCGAACCATAATATTCCTGATAGGTAGTCTGGCCTTCAACGATCATCCTGCGGTGTACAACTCCACCCGGGGTGGTATAGAACTTGTAGTTCGGATCGAGCGCAGAGATCGCACAGTCGCCGCCATGACGGAAGCCGAGGAAGTTGTTCGACGGGTCGAATGAACTTTTTCCCCACCAGCCGGCATATTTCGGGTCGTTGCCCTGGAAGTCCATATAAAGAATGCCGTTATCCATGGTACCGCCGAGAATTTCGCCTTTTGACGAGAATGCGATGGTCATATACTGGGTAACATTGTAATTACGGTTCAGTGTTCTCCAGGTCCTTCCTTTGTTATTGCTGACAGTCACACCGCCGCTGGTTCCGACATAAACATTGTTGGGATCGGTTTTGCTGAAAACGATGGTATGCTGATCGCGGTGTACGTAAAATCCGCGGTTCGCCAATTCCAGAGGTTCATCGATGGTGACGCGTTCCCAGCCTGTTTTATAGGACCAGGTGAACATGTCTTTTCCGCCGATCATGATGGAACCCGGATCGGATGGGTCAACGTCCAATGCACAGGCATAGTTGCCTTCAGATCCAAGAGGCTGGAAGTAATTTGAACCTCCGGGACCAATGACTTTCCAGGTAACCCCTTTGTCTTTCGACTGGTAGATGTTACTCATCGGCCATCCTGTGATTACGGTACCTGTTTTGGTAGAACCGACAGCCACACAATAGGCATAATTAGGATCGCTGGATGAAAATGCAAAAATCATCCTGGTAACATCTTTATCCTGGATGAGACTGTTTTTGAGACCGTCGACAGCAGAAACAGCGGTAAAAGAACCGGCATCGCCGTTGGCTGAACGGTAAGCGATACTTCCGACAGAGGTGAGAACGGTCCCGTCAGAAGCAACTTTTACATCATAAGCCACTGCAGTGATTGCAGGAATCGGGTTCGACCATGACTGACCGCCGTCGGTGGTAACGCGAAGACCTTGTACCGTTGCGGCATAAATCTTTGAAGCATTGGTCGGGTCTGCTGTAATCGCATAAACCAGAACAAAAGCTTCTTTGGATTCAGTGGTCGACCAGGTTGATTCCAGGCGGCTGAAGGTCACTCCATGGTCGGTGGATTTCCAAATACCCTGTCCGTAGACTCCGAGATGTGCATTCTGGTTGGTTCCGGTGGTAACAGCCGGCCCTTCGCCGGTACCGAAATAAATGTCACCGTTTGAAGCCTGGCAGATGGAGGACACAGCCAGATTTTCGAACAGTTCACCTGAGGCAGTCTTGGTTTTTTCCCAGGATGTACCTCCGGTTGTGGTTTTCCATAAACCACCGCTAACGCTGCCTGCAAAACAAACATCAGCATTGTCCTTGTCAATCAGGAAAGCACGTGTCCGGCCACCGATATTATTCGGGCCGACTTCAGTCCAAGACATGTTCAAGGAGTTCCCGCCTTTACGGGAAAGGGCTTTAACTTGATCCTGAGCCCTGACGATATCGGCAACATTAACCGTACCGGTGTACTGGTTAACTCTACGGGCATTGAGCCAGTTTGCTGCATTCATCGGGTCAAGATCTTTGACGGTTTGATTGCCGTCACCAGTGAGAAGGATCTTTCCTTCCCCCGCCACCTGGCCGAAGGCGGTGAATCCAATGGATAAAACAAGAGCAAGAGCAAAGAGTAAATGTTTGTTTTTCATAATCTTAAAATTTCAATAAAAGCGCAGGTCCCCCCACGAGTATAGGCTCTAAAAATACAAAAAAAATGAATATTTCAAAAAATGAGGACTATTTTTGAAGGCGGGCATCGATTACCTTACCGAACCGATAGCTCGCGAACAAGGTCAGAAACAATTGCCGGTTGTCTTCGGTTGCCAAAATCGGCAGTTTTTTCAGAAAACCCTCAATCTGAATCCCACCTTCCAGTGCGTGTACCTGACGGTCTTCGGAACTATATTCGAAACTCAGTCCGGTCCGGACATAAAATCCTGGAATGAACTTCACTTCCTTTACACCGGTAAAAAAAGACTCCCGATCATAAATGTCGTAGATGCTCTGCATATAATCAGGATCGAACAGTGATTTTTCGGTGAATAAATCCAATGTGGTAGGATCAAATCCCGTTATTTTCAGATAATAGATCGGTTTTAACAGGGCCAGCGAAAATCCTCCGCCGGAAAAAACCCGGACGGAAATCCCACCCTGGTCAAATTTGCTGAAAAGTTCCTTCTGATAACCGGTTCCGCCCCGCAGGGAATAAGCTTCATTGGTTTTTCCGAAAACATAAGACCGACCCCATCCGCCAATGTAAGGACTCTGGCTTTTGATTTCCTTCGGATGACGTATGCTGGCCAGGTCTATGTCCAATAAAAGGCTGCTGAAAGCATTAATCCGTTTGTTGTAACGGTAATTCACGCCCCAGCCGTTTGAATTGAGGCTTCCCGACCAGGAACGTTCATTCCTGTAAAACACTTTAGGTTGTTTATCGATCTCGCCCTGCGAGTAACCATCTGTACATATGGCAAAGAACACCAGGAAAGACAGAGGGATGAATCTGCGAAGAAAATATCTCATCCTATCTTTACAAATATAACAAAAATCCGGCATCTCTGAGATCAATTTTGTGGAAGTTTTACTGAATTGGCAGCCTGCATTCCTACAAGGCGATCGAACCGCTCCCTGATATCGCGGAAATAGACCAGAATATAATAGTCATTCTCCGTTTCATAATGATTCCCATTGATCTGAGTCAGATCGATTTTGCCATTTTTCCGGTCCCGTACCGCATAGGAATAATTATAATAACCTTGCTTAAACAGCATGTTAATCTCATAGGATTGATTATCAGGGTTGTAAAAACATTTATTATCAGTGCTGGTTTTCCATGAGGTCAGCCCGCCGAAAAGGTAAACATCCGATCCCTGGATTGAATCACCGGTGTTCAGTGTAAAATGGACTTTTACATAGTCGGCTTCCGTGTCGGAGTCAAAGGCATCATCCCATTTGACCAGGAACTTTCCATTGATATCTTCCTGAAACTCGTAGGAACTAAACGCTTTTGGGCGATCAGGCAAGAGGTACACATGATTCAGCGGCGGCTGAAACCGGATTTCCCGTATACGGTCGGAATTATATTTAAGGCTTTTAGTGTCGAAATGGAGAAATTCACTCCCCCCCTGAAAAAGATTCTCCTCCTCATAATTGTAAACAAGTTCACCGGGCTGGATATATTTGGGCAACAGATCCGTAATGGCAGTGGTCCAGTTGAGATTCTGAACCAATGCCACCTTAAAGTTCC
Organism: Bacteroidales bacterium; assembly: GCA_041662065.1. Lineage (GTDB taxonomy): Bacteria > Bacteroidota > Bacteroidia > Bacteroidales > UBA12481 > UBA12481. Next base: position 161,438 of record JBAZTE010000008.1, read on the forward strand.
GCCTGGGGTCATCTGGCTGCAAGGCCTGGTAGTTTACCGTAAAATCCACTTCCTGCTCAGTATTCAGAAATTTGACGTTATCAGTCCTGTGCACGTCCGGCATGACCTGAACCAGAGGGTCGACAATGAAAAACCGCCGGGTCAGTACAGGCTGCTCAGAATCAAAATTCTCATACACGTACAAAATGTAATTGCCGGGAAGTTTTGGTTGCACGTCTTCGTTTGGCAGGGAGAGACGGTAATGTTTATAAGTCTGGTGGGCATTCCTGGAGTATCTGTAATCGCGGATTTCATTCTCAGGAAGGCCGCTCAGGTATTCGGTGTTTATGAGATCTGAGGGTTGCCATTCAGCCGAGCAATGAATCAAAGTATACGTATAATGCGTGGTCGGGTCATTGAGATCATCAAATTCGAGAATCAGGGATGAGGTATCCCGAAGATTTCGCATTGGAGGAGAAAGCCTCCATCCGGATCGGTACATTTCCACAGTTTTGATATTATCGCGGTACGTCAGATCATCATATTGAATTTTATCTGAAAGTTTATAACCATTTTCACGCTGCATTGTTCTATTAGAAGGCGATGCGTTAAGTGTTTCACAGGTGATGGTTGTCAGCATTGAAATACCTAGATAAATAAATATTTTCATATTTGTTATTCTGGAAACACAAAAAGAATATTTTTGCCCCATACTTTCAAAAAATATGCCATTGACATGTCAAAGGTAATCAAAATCAAGCGAGGGTTGGATATCCGCTTAAAAGGTGCGGCTGAAAAATCGGTCACACAGCCCGGACTATCAGGCCTGTATGCAGTAAAACCGACGGATTTTAAGGGTTTTGAGCCCCGTATCCTGGTTAAGGCCGGTCAGGAAGTGTTAACCGGAACGCCCTTGTTCTGCGATAAAACTTTTCCGGAAATGGTGTTCGTTTCGCCGGTAAGCGGAACGGTTACCGAAGTTGTCCGTGGTGAACGGAGGAAACTTCTTGACTTGCTTGTTCAGACAGGATCACAACCGGGTTTCGTGCCGCTCGCAAAGGGTGATCCGGGAACCATGGACGAAGAGGCTATCCGGCAGCAGATTCTGAAATCCGGACTCTGGCCATCCATTATCCAGAGGCCATACGGGGTAATTGCGAGGCCATCTGATAAGCCGCGTGATATCTTTATCTCGACGTTTGACTCCGCTCCCCTGGCCCCGGATTATGAATTTATCCTTAAAGATGAAGCCAAGGCTTTTGCTACCGGGATAAAAGCGTTGCGCAAACTGACTACCGGAAAGGTTCATATCGGTCTTGATGCATCCAAAGAGCCGTCAAAGATTTTTGCCAATCTGGAAGGGGTTCAGTATACTGTATTCTCAGGTCCGCACCCGGCAGGAAATGCCGGAATTCAGATACATCATGTGGCACCGGTCAATAAAGGCGAAACTGTTTGGACCCTTACTCCCCAATTTGTCGCCCTGATCGGAAGAACCTTCCTGCTCGGCCAGCTCGATCCTTCCTGGACTTTCGCCCTTGCAGGATCCTATATTAATGGACCGCAATATGTTAAAGGGATCATGGGGATGGCCGTGGCTCCTGTTCTTGCCGGACGGATGAATACTTCCGACCTTCCTCCTCGGGTTATCAGCGGAAATGTCCTTACCGGGACCAATATCGGTCCCAGCGGTTATCTCGGGTATTATGACTCGGTGGTAACCGTGATACCGGAAGGCAAGCATTTCGACCTCCTCGGATGGGCTATGCCCGGATTGAATAAATTCAGCATGTCAAAAACCTTCCTCAGCTCCTTGTTCCCAAAGAAAGCATGGGATATCGATACCAACCTCCAGGGCGGGCACCGGGCTTTTGTAATGACCGGACAGTATAATAAGGTTTTTCCAATGGACATTTTTCCTGTTCACCTGCTTAAGGCTGCATTGATTCAGGACATAGATCTTATGGAACAGCTTGGTATCTATGAGGTTATCGAGGAGGATATGGCTTTATGTGAATTTGTCTGTACCTCAAAAACCGAGGTTCAGGAAATCCTCCGCTCCGGTCTTGATCTGGTCCGGAAAGAAATGAGTTAGTAATCATCGCTGAAAAAGAATATCAGAGTATAATGAAAGCAAATAAGCTCAGGCAATTGATCGACCGGGTAAAACCTCAATTTCAGAAGGGAGGAAAACTGGCCAAATTGCATTCAACATTTGATGCATTTGAGTCTTTCCTCTTTGTTCCTGACAGGGTAACCCAAAGCGGATCGCACATCCGCGACAGCATCGATCTGAAAAGGACAATGACTATAGTAATATTGGCACTCTTTCCTGCATTGATTTTCGGTATGCTGAATACCGGATTTCAGCATTTTCTGTCGATCGGGAAGGATGTTGCATTTTTCTCCTGGCAGGGATTCGGATTTGGTTTTCTCAAGGTTTTACCGATCATAGTTGTTTCTTATGTAACAGGCCTTGGCATCGAATTCATCTTCGCGCAGATCAAAGGGCATGAAGTCAACGAGGGATTCCTGGTGAGCGGCATGCTGATTCCGTTGATCATGCCTGTTGATGTGCCTTTATGGATGGTGGCGCTGGCCACAGCTTTTGCAGTGGTTTTCGGCAAGGAGGTTTTTGGCGGCACAGGTATGAATGTGTTTAACCCCGCGCTCTTGTCCAGGGTCTTCCTCTTTTTTGCCTATCCGGCCTTTATGACCGGCGACAAGATATGGATTGCCGGATTGACCAAGGGACAGGGCGTCATTGATGGATTCAGCGGGGCTACACCACTGGGGGAAGCAGCTATGGGCCATATCGATAAAATGCCCCAATTCATGAATATGTTCCTCGGAACCATACCCGGATCGATCGGTGAAACTTCGACGCTAGCTATTCTCATCGGTGCAGTTATCCTGATCGCTACCGGTATCGGCAGTTGGAAAATAATGGTTTCGGTTGTTGCCGGTGGATTAGTCATGGGTGGGATATTAAACCTCTGGGGTGCAAATCCTTACATGCAGGTACCGTTCTATTATCACCTGGTTATGGGCGGATTTGCATTCGGGGCCGTATTCATGGCCACCGATCCGGTAACCGGGGCTCAGACGGAGCGGGGAAAATGGATTTACGGATTCTTTATCGGCTTGATGTCCATATTAATACGCGTGGTCAACCCGGCCTATCCGGAAGGGGTGATGCTGGCTATCTTACTGATGAACGTATTTGCTCCATTGATCGATCATTTTGTTGTTCAGTCGAACATCAAGCGCCGCTTAAAAAGAATACCGGCAAAAGGTTGAATCTGAAAAAACTACCTGTCATGAATAAAAGTAACACATATATATTCATTTATTCCACGGTTATGGTTGTTGTGGTGGCAGCTCTTCTGGCTATGGCTGCAACCATCCTCAAGCCATACCAGGAGAAGAATCTCGAGATAGCCAAGAAGCTGGAGATCCTGCATTCGGTGGATAGGGGCTGGGACGCCGGTTCGGCCGATAACAAGAACAAGTTTGTTGAATCCGAATATGATAAATACATCGCCAAATCCTTTGTCCTTAACCCAGCCGGTGATACCGTTGCCGACCGGGATGCATTCCAGGTTGATGCGGTCGATGAGATGAAAAAGGACTCCACCCAGCGGGTTTATCCGGTATTCCTTTGTACCAAGGATGACAGCTCGAAAAATTTTATTTTCCCTGTCCGGGGAAAAGGTCTGTGGGGGCCGATCTGGGGTTATGTAGCTATCGCCGACGATTTGAATACGATTACCGGGGTGTTTTTTGACCACTCGGGTGAGACCCCGGGTTTAGGTGCTGAAATAAATACCCGCGTTTTCCAGAAGCAATTCATCAATATGAAAATTTTTAATGAAGCCGGAACCTTTACCTCGGTTAAGATCCTGAAAAATAATGAGCCCAAAATACCAACCCATTCGGTGGACGCTATTTCGGGAGGAACCATTACGAGTAAGGGTCTGGAAGCCACTATTTTCGACAGTATGAAGAATTATCTTCCATTTTTGAAACAGCAAAAAAAATAAGATATGAGCCAGTTGTTTAATTCCAGGAACCTAAAGCTCCTGACCAATCCGCTGAATATGGAGAACCCGATCACGGTTCAGGTGCTCGGAATTTGTTCAGCTCTCGCTGTAACGGTCAAGATGAAACCGGCCTTCGTAATGGCCCTGTCCGTTACCATTGTCACTGCATTCTCTAACCTCATCATATCGGCCTTGCGTAAAGGAATCCCCGCCAGGATAAGAATCATTGTTCAACTGGTTGTGGTTGCGGCCCTGGTAATCATTGTCGATCAGCTTCTAAGGGCTTTTGTATATGATGTCAGCAAGCAGCTGTCCGTATTTGTCGGTCTGATCATCACCAACTGCATCCTGATGGGCCGGCTTGAAGCATTTGCCATGGCTAATAAACCCTGGGAGTCATTTATCGACGGGATCGGCAACGGTCTGGGATACGGTTGGATACTGATCGGGGTTTCCTTCCTGAGGGAACTTTTTGGGTCAGGGGCCGTATTCGGATACCCGATTGTGGAGAAACTTGGTCTTTATGCTCACGGTTATGTCAACAACGGGGCCATGATCATGCCTCCCATGGCGTTGATTCTTGTGGGTGTTATCATCTGGATTCAAAGAAGCAAGAATCAGAAACTAATTGAATCGAAATAATACAGCATATGGAAAATCACTTAAATCTATTCATCGATACGGTCTTTATCCATAACATGATATTTGCCTATTTCTTAGGCATGTGCTCATATCTTGCTGTTTCAAAGACTGTTAAAACTTCTATCGGATTGGGTATTGCCGTGGTTTTCGTCATGGTGATCACCATCCCGGTAAACTATCTGCTCGAGAAATACCTGTTGAAAGAAGGTTCCCTTACCTGGCTCAGCCCAAAATTAGCGGAAGTGGATCTGAGCTTCCTCAGTTTCATCATTTTTATCGCCGTAATCGCCGCTATCGTGCAACTTGTCGAGATGATCGTTGAGCGCTTCTCGCCATCGCTTTATAATGCGCTCGGTATTTTTCTTCCTCTGATCGCTGTGAACTGTGCGGTTCTGGGAGGGGCACTTTTTATGCAGCAGCGGGAATTCAGCAACGTATTGGAAACCGTCACTTTTTCCTTTGGTTCCGGCCTCGGCTGGGCCGTTGCCATTATCAGTCTGGCGGCTGTGAGGGAGAAGATCAGATACTCCAATATCCCTGCACCCTTGAGGGGACTAGGGATAACTTTCATCTTGGTCGGATTGATGGCGTTTGCTTTCATGGGTTTCATGGGTTTCAAATTATAAACTGATAAACTGATTATCATGATGTTGTTTATAGCACTCACGGGTACAGGTTTCCTGGTATCCATCAGCATTTCGGTTTTTCTGGTTATCATGCTTTTGATGGTAGCAGTGTTATTGTATGCCAAGAAAAAACTGACACCGGAGGGACTCGTTAAACTTGATATCAACGGTGGAGAGCGAATACTGGAAGTCGAGCCCGGTGCGAACATCCTGTCGACCCTGTCATCCAACGGAGTATTCCTTCCTTCGGCTTGCGGGGGCGGCGGAACCTGCGGGATGTGCAGGTGCCAGGTTATTGAGGGTGGCGGTGAGATCCTGCCGACAGAGGTTGGGTTCTTTTCCAGAAAGGAACAGCATAGCTCATGGAGACTGGGCTGCCAGGTAAAGGTCCGGAATGATATGAAGATCCAGATTCCCGAGGCTGTGCTGGGAATAAAGAAATGGGAATGCGAGGTGGTTTCCAACAACAATGTGGCCACTTTTATCAAAGAATTCAAGGTTAAACTTCCTGAAGGTGAGAATCTTATATTTCAGTCGGGAAGTTATATCCAGATCGATGTACCGGAAATATCCGTGAATTTCAGGGATTTTGCCGTCGAGGAAGAATACCGCGATGAATGGGATAAATTCAAGGCATGGGATCTTAAAATGAACAACCCGGAACCAACTTATCGCGCCTATAGTATGGCCAACTTTCCTGCCGAAGGCAATATCGTGATGCTCAATATCCGTATTGCAACGCCTCCGTGGGATTCGGCAAAGTGTGGTTTTGCCAATGTTAATCCGGGTATTTGTTCCTCATTTATTTTCTCACGTAAGCCCGGCGATAAGGTTATGATATCAGGCCCATACGGTGAATTTCATATTAAGAAAACTCAGCGGGAAATGATCTATATCGGCGGTGGTGCCGGTATGGCACCTCTGAGGTCACATATTTTCCACCTGTTCCAGACTGAAAAAACCAACCGAAAGGTAAGTTACTGGTACGGTGCCCGATCGCTTCGCGAGGTTTTCTATGAGGATGAGTTCCGTCAGATCGAAAAGAACAATCCGAATTTTACTTTCAACCTTGCCCTTTCCGAGCCTAAGCCGGAGGATAACTGGACAGGATTGAAAGGGTTTATCCATCAGGTTCTCTTCGATCAGTATCTGAGCAAGCTCGACGAGCCTGAGGAAATTGAATATTACCTCTGCGGACCGCCTATGATGAATGATGCAGTGCTCAAGCTGCTGTATAACCTGGGTGTGCCTGATGATATGATTGCGTTTGACGATTTCGGAGGATAGGTCATTGATTTAGCCTTCCTCTTGCTTTATGGGAGTTGGGTGGGTTTGATTTAAAGTTGTCAACTTTAAAAAAAGTTGACAACTTCGCACCATGCAAAACAAAGTGCTAATATTCGCCTTCCTGCTGGCAATCCTGCCTGCCTGTTCAACCAGGTGGATCTATCATTTCCAGGAGGGTCCGGTATACGGATCGACCTATCACATTACCTACGAGTATAAACCGTCGGTTACCCTTGAAAAGGATATCAACCGGATACTGGAACGGATCAACGTATCGATGTCGACTTATGACCCGACTTCAACTTTATCCCGGATCAACCATAATGATACAACCGCCCGTCTTGACCAGGATCTGCGAAGGGTTCTGGAAGCTGGCTGGAAAGTGTCGGATCAGTCGGGGGGTGCTTTTGATATGACCGTGGCCCCGCTGGTTAATGCCTGGGGTTTTGGATTTACCGCCAGGGAAAAAGTCACCCCGGCCATGATCGACAGTATATTGATATTTACCGGATATCACAAAGTCCGCGTCGATGGCGACCGGCTAGTCAAGGAGGATCCCCGGATCATGATTGATCCGAACGCAATTACTCCAGGATATGTGGCCGATGTGATTTCGGAATTCTTTGATTCAGTGGGCGTTAAAAATTATCTCGTGGAAATTGGCGGCGAGTTGAGATGCCTCGGGAAAAACAGGGAAGGAAATGCCTGGCGGGTTGGTGTGGATAAACCTTTGGAAAATACCATTGAACGGGAGATTCAGCAAGTTTTCCATCTGGAGCATGTTTCAGTGGCCACCTCGGGAAATTACCGGAAATTCTATGAGGAGAACGGGGTGAAATATTCCCATACCATCGATCCGAAAACAGGTTATCCGGCACGGAGTAACCTGTTATCCGCCACCGTATTTACCGACGAATGTATCTATGCCGATGCCTGGGCAACTGTTTTCATGGTGGTGGGCTTCGACAGGGCCAGAGAGTTGAGCACCCGGATACCGGGAATACAAGTGTATTTTATTTACAGTGATGCTGAGGGGGCAATGAAAACCTGGCAAAGCGCCGGTGTTCAGTCGATGATTCAAAGCTCTTCGGAAACGCAGGAACAACCGAAGCCGCAATCGCGCACGGGTGGTTGAGCGGCCGCCGAAGCAGATTTCTTTAACGCACGGTATATTTTCATTTCATCCTGTTTGGTACAGGTGATACCCAGGTTTTTCATGTTTTTGTTGCTGCCAACCTCAGTTTGGGGAAATCTTCCGTTTTTGCGGATAAGCATATTAAGCCCGAGTCCGGCAAACGCCAGAGCTACAAGTGCTATACTTAAAAGAAAGACTGTTAAAAGCATAATTTTAAAATTGGACGAATGTAATAAAATTCGTTTATTTGATTAGATAAGTCTCGTTGATTTGTCATGAAAGAGAACCTTGATTTTTTTAAGATTCAACATAATAGCCTCTCTCCGCAGAAGGGACGCGTGCTTGTAGCTGAACCTTTTCTTCAGGATTCCTATTTCAAGAGGTCAGTCGTACTCATCACTGAACATAACAACGAAGGAACCCTCGGATTTGTTTTAAATAATCCCATCAACTTTCAGGTGGATGAAGTAATCCGGGATTTTCCGCCGATCCAATCGCTGATTTCCATCGGCGGGCCGGTCCGGACTGATACCGTTCATTATATCCATACCCTCGGCCACCTCGTACCGGATTGCCAGGAGGTCATGGAGCAGGTGTACTGGGGCGGCGACCTGGAGGCTATCAAATCGGGCCTTTCGGAAGGCTGGATCAAGGATTACCAGATCAGGTTTTTCGTGGGATATTCGAGCTGGCACCCTGGACAGCTGGATCGCGAAATTGAAGAGAATTCGTGGCTGGTGACCAATATAGACCGCCTTGATGTTATGCACGGGTCCGATGTCCAATTGTGGGAAAGCATCCTGAAAAGCCAGGATGAACGTTACCAGATGTGGGCGCGTTACCCCGAAGATCCGGCCTGGAACTGATCGGTGTTCCTCAGCAAGGCGGTGAACTCTTCGTGCAGCAAACCGGATACCTTTCGGTAATACCTCTTTTTCTCAAATCCCAGTACCCATCTGATGCCATTGGTATCGTCGGTCAGGAAAACCTCATCGGCCTTAATGAAATCCTGCGCCTTCAACCGGTCGCTTACCTGGAGGGTCGACCCCACGCCGGGAATCAGGTCCCGGATGATGCCGGTGATAATCTGCGGAAAACAATGGGTGGCCGGTGCGGGGGTTATGATCTGATCCTTGATTTTAAGAAATATATTTGAGTTAAAAGCTTCGGATAATGATCCGTTCTGATCGGTCAGGATGATCTCGTCCCACCCGTTAAACACGGTTTCCTGGCGGATGAGCAGGCTGCGCAATGGACTGCGAACCATGGAACTGTAAAATGGATCAGCCGTATTGTGATATTTATCCGATATCCCGATAGTCAACCCTTTCTGATTGAGGGGAAAATTGTCAAATTCTATTTCTTCGGTTAAACCAATGCATTTGAACGACGGACTGCAATCCAGTTCTGTCGATGGGAAAACAGGGATTATCAGCAAGTGTATCCAGCTTCCCTTGAAAAGGCGGTTCCGGTTCAGTAATTTTTCCAGTTCCAACCGGAATTCAGGCAAATGGAATTCATCCGGAAGATGCCAGCACACCGAATCAAATCGCTGCTTGAGGAGTTCAAGCCAGGGCTTCAGGAAGGGTATCCTGTTACCTGATGCAAACAGGCTTTGCCGTATGCATTGCCCTGATATTTCAAGCCATTCTTCGGGACTTAAATTCAACGATTCCCTCGGAATGACCGACTGGTTATATAAGATATATCTGTTTTTCAAACGGTTATCTTCTGAGAAGCTGATGGATGAAGAAGGTAAACAAATCCGGATTAAGCAGGATCGGCAGCAAAAATCCGAAAATAGCCCCGAAAAAATGCGTGTCATGGGCCACATTGTCTGTGCCCCGCCTGCTCATTATCCAACTGTAAATCAGATATAAAAAAGCAAAAATTATCCCGGGCATGGGGATCATGGCGAAGAAATAGATATTGTTCCAGGGATCAAAGAATATCGCGGCAAAAACAACAGCGGATACAGCACCTGATGCCCCTACTGCATTATACTTATAGTCATTGCGATGCCTGAAAAGTGCATAAAGCGGGGAGACCAGTATAGCCCCAAAGTACAGGATCAGGTAATAAGGGATCCAGCTCGACCCGAAGAATTGCTGAAAATAGCGTTCCAGCACGCTTCCAAAACTGTATAGAACCAGCATGTTTACAATCAGGTGCGTCCAGTTGGCGTGAAGGAAGGCATGGAGAATCAGCCGGGGATACTGATGGCGTTTCAGGATCTGGTAAGGGTTGAACTGGTATTTATAGATCAGGCCATGCTGGCTGAAGGCAATGATTGAAAAAACAGAAGTGATCAGTACTAGAATGATAGTCATCGGTTGAGTCAATGTAATATCTTGAATATTAATTCTTTTAAAAGTTCACCCTCGTCTGCTGAAATATTGCCGAACCCTTTTGATTTCAAGTCATATTCCCTTAGCAAAGATATGATCTGAATCACTTTTTTTCTTGGATAATGCAAACTTCCTTGCTGGTAATCAGCGACGAAATAAGCATTGATTCCCAGCGAAGAGGTAACATTTCGCGGGGATTTGTCATCCATGAAATGATAGGCGAGGAGCTTGGCAAAATAATAGAACAGGGCGGATATGGTAATGGAAATATGATTGTTTTTTTGATTCTCACCCAGGTAATTGATGATCCTGTTTGATTTAAGTATATTCTTGCGCGCTAAGGCTTTCACCAGCTCAAAACTGTTAAACTCCTTGCTGATGCCGCTATTCTCCTCGATGTGTGCGGAGGTGATTTTCATCTGTCCGGCCGGCAGGGTGATCAGCAGTTTATCGATCTCACCGGAAATACGGGAGAGGTCGTTGCCCATATATTCGGTTAAAATCATGGCAGCGCCGGGCTCGATGTGGCAGGATTTTCGCTTCAGATAGGCCTCGATCCATCGCGGAACCTGATCTTCATAGATTTTTTTTGTAGCCAGGACAACGCCGTTCTGATCGATTGATTTATACAGTTTTTTTCGCTTGTCGAGCACTTCATATTTGTAACAAAGCACCAGGATGGTTGACTTGAGGGGATTGGCGGCGAAATACTGGAGGTTGTCGATCTTTTGGACCATCTGAGCTTCCTTGACAATGATCACGTTGTAATCCGCCCCCATGGGGAACCTTCGGGCAGCGTTATCTATCTGAGCCCCATCCAGGTCCTTTCCATACATGATACTGAGGTTGAAAGCCTTCTGTCCTTCATCAAGTACCGTATCTTGAATCAGGTCAGATATTTGATCGATAAAATAGGGCTCCTCACCCATCAGCAGGTAAATCGGATAAAACTTACGGTTCTGGATGTCGGAGATAATTTGTTCGAAAGTCATGGATGGTTGGATTTAAAACCTTAGATGTTTAACTGACCGGCCCTGTCCGATAATCTCATGCATGGCCTGCAAACCGATATTCAGGTGATCGGCCACATATTTTTTTGTGACTTCCCGGTCGCTTTCGGCGGTTTTCACCCCGGTCGAAATCATGGGCTGATCTGATACCAGGAGGAGCGCCCCTGAAGGGATTTCATTATCAAAACCAACCACAAAAATAGTTGCAGTTTCCATATCGATAGCCATAGACCGTGTTTTGACCAGGAATTTTTTAAACCGGTTGTCATATTCCCACACCCTCTTGTTGGTCGTATAAACCGTGCCTGTATAATAATCGCGTCCATAATCCCGGATGGCCGTTGACACAGCGCGTTGCAGCATAAATGCGGGCAGGGCGGGGACTTCGGGGGGCAGGTAGTCATTGGATGTTCCTTCGCTCCGGATGGCAGCGATGGGAAGGATCAGGTCGCCAACCTTATTTTTCTTTTTCAATCCGCCGCATTTGCCGAGGAACAGGCAGGCTTCCGGATGAATGGCGCTCAGGAGATCCATAATGGTCGCCGCATTGGCCGATCCCATTCCAAAGTTGATGAAGGTAATCCCTGCAGCACAGGCATTTGGCATGTTCGCGTCGCGAATCATTTCGACATTGTTCATCTCGGCAAAAGATTCAACGTACTGGTTGAAATTCGTCAGGACGATATATTTGGTAAAATCTTCCAGCTTTCGTCCGGTGTACCGGGGAAGCCAGTTTTCTACAATTTCCTGTTTCGTTTTCATGAAGTGATAGGTGTCATCAGTATCTTTATGCCGAATGTATCCCGACATGCAGCCGTTAAATTTACCAACTTATTCGTTCAATATAAAATCCGGGCCTGACCGGCAGTGGATATTTGATGTTTTCAGGCGCGGATGGTTCCCCCTGACACCGGAAGAGTGGGTGCGGCAGAATTTTGCCCTTTTTTTGTGCCGCGAGCTGGGCTATCCTGAAAGCCTGCTTCTCCTGGAAAAGACAATCACTCATAATACAATGAGCCGGAGATGCGACATTGTGGTATATAACCGGTTGGGCCAGCCTGAAATCCTGGTGGAGTGCAAGGCACCGGAGATTGTGCTGAATCAAAAGACATTCGACCAGATCGCCCGCTATAATATGGTGTTAGGCGTTAATCTGCTTGTAGTGACCAATGGGATGAGCCATTATTGCATCCGGATCGAATCATCAACGGGGGGCTACGCGTTTCTCAAGGATATTCCTTCTTTCCGTTCCCCGGCCGACCAATCATCGGAAGTGAGCTGAAGGAACCATTCATTGGACCAACCGGCTAAGCTCCGGTTCCATTTTTCCTTGATACCGGTAATCCGGAAACCGGAATTCTTAAATAGGTGAAGGCTGGTCGTATTGCTCTCATCTATTGAACAATATACCTGATTCAGCAGAAGTACATTGAAAACATATTTCAGCAACACCCGGAGGGCTTCTTTTGCATAACCTTTGCCCCATTCGGAAGGATCGCCGATCAGGATACCAATGCCAGCCCTCATGTGGTGGGGATCGAAATCAAACAGGTCGATCAGTCCGACCGGCTTGCAGGATTCAACTGATTCTATGACCAGGCGGAGTTGTTTGGCCTGAAAAATATCCAGATGTGCCTGGTCGAGGTACTGTTTCAGAATGTGCCTCGAAAATGGGGTCAGCGTATTGCTGACCTGCCAGAATTTCTGATCGTTTTCCCAGTTGAACAGGAGCTCAATATCATCAGGTTCAATGGCACGCAACCGTATCAGGATGCCTTGTAAAGTTTCCATCGCAATTAAAGGGATTTTATGGAACCGATGGTTTTTGAAAAAGCTTTTGGAAATCCTTTTTTCTTAACCACCGGAAGCTTCCGGTTCGCTTCCTCTTTTGTTTGAAACGATCCGTACGTATAACGGTAAAAACCGTCCTTACCTTTGAATTCCTGCACCGGGTCCAGACCTTTCAGTGCCTTTTTGCCCAGCGGCGTTTTGGAAGCTGAAAACTGGATGGTCCAGAGTTCATCTGAAAGCTGATCACTCGCCGAAGCGTTCAACAGTGTTGCATTTTCGGCACCTGTATTGATTTCTATCCGGATGAAGGTGGTAGAAGCATCCGGCTGGCTTCCTGACCTTAACTGCGTGATCGGGACACCGTTCCTGAGGAAAGCCGATGTAAGAATGTTGACCCGGGCAAAATCGAGGGAATCGCCCTGCGGATCGAACCAGACGGTCAGACCCGGATATTTTTTAACCAGGGTGATCAGCTGCGATAACAGGGTCTGGCTTTTATCGCCCAGCACCGTATCTGATGCCGTAAAATACAGCGAAAAATCATTTTTAAGGTCGTCAGGTACGGTGATGTTCTGTTCCAGCTTGGTGTCCTGGAAATCCCTGGGAATGGTGTGCTCGGTATAATAGGGGAAAAAACCTTCTTTTTCAATGATCAGACCGTACGGAGTCCCTTTACTGACGGAGAAAAGGTACCAGGCATTCCGATCGGTCATGATGGTTTCGCTCTCATGGCTTTTGGGGTTGATCAGGCTGATTTTTATATCCGCCAGCAGTTCCTTGTTCTGCATCGAAACAACCCCGTAAACCAGGCAATTTTCGGGTTTGGGTCGGATCATGTTTATCTGATCCTTGTAATCCTGGCTTTGGGCGCGGGGAATCAGGGCAGTCAGAAGGATAGCAATCATAAGCAGATGCTTTGCCGTTTGGGTGATCGACCGGTAATCGCGGATCAGGATCCTGATATCTTTTAATAATCGATAATCCCGGGCATAATGAAGATTCAGGTCGAGCCAGTTTTGCGGGTTAAAGTTTGTGGTATGGATGCCATTCTCAGGTTTCAGGATACCCTTCCGGATCGGGGGCAGGTGATGTCCCGGTTGGATGCCGTCAGGTGCATAGCCCACCCAGCTTCGCGCTCCGGAAATAACCTGGAGGCAGCTCCAGAACATCAGCCATGGACGGGGAAGGAAAAACCAGACCGTGACCGGAAACAGCACCAAAAGAAGAAGCGATAATGTAACATCGAAAACCCGCTTCAGTCTCCGGTTGCCCGGTTCACCAACGGAATTGATCGGAATGATGTACAAGTCGCCTGCCGTATTGGCCGAGTTGCTGCCGATAATGGATTCAGCCGCTTCGGGTGCAATCTTGTATTCAGTTTCAAGGGAACTCAAGGCAAGCATTTGTTTGATAATTTCGTTGGTGCTCATGTCTTTTGCGCAGAAAATCACCTCATTGATATGGTTTATGCGGATGATATCACTCATTTGGCTGACCGAACCCAGGTATTTCCCGGATTCAGGAACCGAAGGGTCTGGTGTTACGTAGCCGAGCACATCAACCGGCAAGCTGGTTTGATTGATCAACAGGCTAACCCTTTCACATTCATCCGGTTTCCCTACGATGACGAGTTTTTTACGGTTCCCGATATCCAGACGGTAACCGGTTGCATGGGTAAGATGCAAGAGCAGGCGAATAAGAAATACTTCAATCAGGGTCCAGAGGGACCCAAGTAAGATCAGGGCTCTTGAGAACCGGTATTCTTCAGGCAGGAGAGAATAAAATACCAGAATGATGGCGGTGCCATAAATAATTCCCCTTAAAATCTTTCCCAGTTTAACCGGAAGGTCATATCCGCCGGAAAAGTAAACAGAGGTGAGCCAGATGACAATGTAGGCCGGAACAAACAGGATTAAGAATTCCGCTGGATGGTGTCCGCCTTCGGGAAATTTGATCGCTTCCCAGGTCGGATTGATCAGGAGGAATCCCAGAAAGGAGAGGGCAGCATCGGCAAGGGGGATGATCAGCCGGGAAGCCACCCGCCTGATCATCGAGATGGATGCCCTGAAATAGACCGAGAGCCTGATAAAGAAAGAGAACCAACGGGCATTGCTCCTGGAAAAGTGCTTGGAGGCAAAAATGATCATGGCCTGGTAGAACACCAGGACATAATTAATGCTCGACTTCTTCGTGCTTTCCCCTTTATAGTGAATGATTGTGGTTTCAGGGAAATAGTAATTCTGATATCCGGCCAGGCGGATCCGGTAGGAGAGATCGATATCTTCTCCATACATGAAAAATGATTCATCGAAAAATCCGGTGATATCAAGGACCGATTTTCTGATCAGCATGCAGGCCCCTGGCAGAATATCCACCTGATTAACCTCATCCTGTGGCAGATAACCCAGATGGTATTGCCCGAACTTTTTAGATTTAGGGAAAAGCGCTGCCAGTCCGAAAACTTTGTAAAACGATACCCATGGGGTGGGGAGGGCCCGTTTGGATTCCGGAAGGAAAGTACCTTTGCCATCGATCATCCTTACACCCAGGGCTCCGGCTTCAGGGTGACCGTCCATAAAAGCAAGGATTCTTTGAAAGGTATACTCCTCAACCACAGTATCAGGATTCAGGATCAGCTGGTATTCGCCGGTGGCGATCCGCATCGCCTGGTTATTGGCTTTAGAGAAACCGGTATTTTCCGTATTCTCGATCAATACGGCCTCCGGGAACAGGTTTTTAACCATCACGCAGGATCCGTCGGCCGAATTGTTGTCCACGACAAAAACTTCCATGGGGATATCCTTGCCTGCACGATATACCGACTTCAGGCATTGTTCAAGGAAGAACTTCACGTTGTAACTGACAATGATGACCGATATCCGGATGGGTTTCATAGGTTCCACGGGCGGTTTAGGGTTTACGGATCGATTCTTCAAAAAGGGTCCGGTTGAGAAGCGACCGTCCAAGGGTGATCTCATCGGTAAATTCCAGTTCATCACCAACGGCAACTCCTCTTGCAAGGGTAGTGATTTTAACGGAAGAATCCGCCAGTTTCCTGTAAATGAAAAAATTGGTTGCATCTCCTTCCATGGTGGCACTCAGGGCCAGGATGACTTCTTTGACTTCACCTGTCATAGCCCTTTCAGCCAGGGAACCAACCGTCAGGTTTGCCGGCCCGATGCCGTCCATCGGCGAAAGGATCCCCCCCAAAACATGGTAAACCCCTCTGTATTGCTGCGTTGACTCTATCGCCATCACGTCGCGGATATTTTCCACTACACAGATAAGCGAACGGTCGCGGTCGGGGTTTGAGCATACCTGACAAATCTCCTGATCGGAAATATTATGACATATTTTGCAATGGTGGATCTCCTTCCTCAGTTGCAAAAGGCTGTCGGCCAGCGATTCCGATTCCGATACATCCTGACGCAATAAATGAAGCACCAGGCGCAGGGCGGTTTTTCTGCCGATTCCAGGGAGTCTTGAGAATTCATTGACTGCCTTTTCCAGCAGCCGGGAGGTATATTTTGAAGAGTCCATTTTCCTTCTTTATTTCTCAAAAGTAACATCGTTACCATCGATTAGCAATTTTTTGCCTTTATTTGCCCCAATCTACCGGAAAACAATGAACCCAATCTGGATTGCCGTCATTATATCAGGCTATTTCGGCCTGCTTCTTTTTATCTCGAGGTTGACCAGCAGAGGTGCCAACAATGAAAGCTTTTTCATAGGTAACAGAAAATCGCCCTGGTATATTGTGGCTATCGGGATGATCGGGGCTTCCATTTCGGGGGTAACCTTTATTTCCGTGCCGGGCTGGGTGGTTTCAAGCCAGTTCGCCTATATGCAGATGGTTCTTGGTTATCTGGCAGGTTACCAGGTTATTATTTGGCTTCTGTTGCCCCTGTATTACAAATTGAAACTGACCTCAATCTATGGTTATCTTAATCAGCGCTTTGGATACTGGTCATATAAATCCGGAGCCACTTTTTTTCTGATATCGAGGACCATAGGTTCCGCGGCACGTTTATTTCTTGTATCAGCGGTTTTGCAGCTTGCTTTTTTTGATGCCCTTCATGTTCCGTTTGCAGTTAATGTGCTGATATTTATGGGATTGATATGGTTGTATACTTACAAGGGAGGGATCAGGACCATTATCTGGACTGATTCCGTCTTAGCCCTGATGTTCCTGACCGCCTTAACCCTGACGGTTATTATAGTGATGAAGGACCTCCACCTGGACTGGGGCGGCATGATCGGACAAATCCGAGAGACAGGCCTGGGAAAGATTTTCTTTTGGGAGGATTTTGGCGATGACCGGCGACATTTCATCAAGTACTTTATCGGGGGGATGTTTATTACCATCACCATGACAGGACTTGACCAGGACCTTATGCAGAAGAACCTGAGCTGCAAAACCTTAAAGGATTCTCAGAAAAACATGGCTTGGTTCAGTTTTTCACTGATCCCGATCAACCTGCTGTTTCTGACGCTGGGTGCCTTGCTGATCCTTTTCGCCCGCTCCCGCAATATCGAAATTCCGGCGGCTTCTGACAGCCTGTTTCCGATGATTGCAACCGGAGGTTTTCTGGCGCCGGTAGTGGGTGTGATTTTTATTGTCGGCCTGGTTGCCGCGGCCTTTTCAAGTTCTGATTCAGCATTGACCGCCCTGACCACCTCGGTCACCATAGATATTCTGGATAAGGAGAATGCGCCGGAAGCTGAAACGCGCAAGGTAAGAAACCGTGTTCATCTCTTACTGTCACTCATCTTTCTGTTAGTCATTCTTGTTTTCCGTGCGGTGAACGACCGGAGTATAATCGACACGATCTTTACCATTGCCGGATATACTTACGGGCCTCTTCTCGGACTCTACGCTTTCGGAATGTTTACGCATTACAGCATAAAAGATAAACTGGTGCCCGGGGTCGTAATCCTGGCACCAGTTCTCACTTTCCTTATCCAGCACTTTTCAAAGCAGTGGATCAACTATGTTTTCAGCTTTGAGCTTCTCCTGATTAACGGATTGCTTACTTTCTTTTTTCTATGGCTTATTCGTCGTCGTTCTTAGACATGCTGTACACATCCTTGATCAGGGCATCGTACTTATCATGCAGGTATTTCCTTTTTAATTTAAGGGTCGGCGACAACTCACCGGTTGCAGAGGTCCATTCATCGACTACCAGCCTGAAACGTTTAATCTGCTCGTGCGGAGCCAGCTTTTTGTTTATTGCATTGATCTCCTGCTGATAACGTGAGATGATCTGAGGTTTGCCAATCAATTCGAAGTTATCGCGATAATGGATGCTCTTCTTGCTGCAATAATCATGAAGGAAACGAAAGTTCGGCGAAAGGATCGCAGAGGTGAATTTCTGGTTTTCACCGATAATCATGGAGTTTTCAATAAAATAGGATTCCTTGATCTTGTTTTCAATGGATTGCGGTGCGATATATTTTCCGCCGGAATTTTTAAAGATTTCCTTCTTGCGATCCGTGATTTTCAGGAACCTGCCGTCAATCATTTCACCAATGTCGCCGGTGTGGAACCAGCCATCGCTGTCAATCACTTCCCGGGTTAATTCTTCGTTCTTGTAATAGCCCATCATCAGGTTAGGTCCGCGCATAAGGATTTCTCCATCCGTGTCGATTTTAACTTCCACGCTGTTCAACACCAGA
Source organism: Bacteroidales bacterium (assembly GCA_041662065.1). GTDB lineage: Bacteria > Bacteroidota > Bacteroidia > Bacteroidales > UBA12481 > UBA12481. The sequence continues at coordinate 179,975 of JBAZTE010000008.1, forward strand.
CCTACCGTGCCGAACATGTTGTCGGGATGGTTTTTTTCATTGATCGAAATCACCGGGGATGTTTCAGTTAGTCCGTAACCTTCCTGGATCCGGATGCCGGCTGCAGTAAAAACCCTGGCCAGCCTGGGCTGAAGTGCCGCACCGCCTGAGAAAACCATTTTTACATTATTGCCAAGGCCTTCCCTCCATTTGGTGAATACCAGCTTATCAACGATTTTATGCTGAAAAGCATACCATTTACCGTTCACCCCGCCATGTTCATATTTCAGACCGACGTTGACAGCCCAGAAGAACACCTGTTTTTTTATGCCCCCGAGTGCTTTCCCTTTGGCCAGTATTTTATCATACATCACCTCAAGGATTCTCGGAACAGTTACGAAAGTGCTGGCTTTGATTTCCTTCAGGTCCTGTCCGATGGTTCCCAGGTTTTCAGCATAGTAGAGGCCATAGCCCTGCAATTGATAGCCATAATGAACGATACGTTCCAGAACGTGGCAAAGCGGCAGGAAGCTAAGGGCCTTTTCGGTATGGTCGAGGTCCAGGATATGAAGCGCGTCGCGAAGGTTTGACATCATATTGTTATGTGACAGCATAACCCCTTTAGGCACTCCGGTTGTTCCCGAGGTGTAAATAATCGTAAAAAGATCCTCCGGAAGAATGGAATCCTTGATGGCCGGTAATTTTCCTGCCCATTCCTTTTCCTTTTTTTCACCCAGTTCGGCAATTTCCTTCCAGTTGTTTGCACCATCAACTTCGTTGAAGGTATAAATGCCCTCGATGTTTAAGGTCCTGTTATGTACAAACTTCTTGTAAAGGGCTGAATCAGAAGCAATGGCAAGCCTGGCATCCGAATGCTGGAAAATATAGGCAGTTTCTTCATCGCTCAGGGTGGGGTAAATCGGCACATGCACAACCCCGATCTGCATCATTCCCATATCAAGGAAGTTCCATTCGGGCCTGTTGTTTGAGGCACTGACAATTTTATCTCCTTTTTTCAGTCCCATTGCAAGCAATCCGTAACTGATCTGGTTTGCAATCTTGACATACTCTTCGGTCGACCAGGGGATCCACTGACCATCAACTTTTGAGGCCAGGGCATCGGTACGTGGATATGTCTTCATGGCATAATCCAGTACATCGAAAGTTCTGCGTATTTCCATCAATTTCAAGGTTAGGTATTAAATTAGGTCAGATTGTTTAACTCAAACAGAAATTTATGGTCCGGATTTCATCCGGAGTAAAGTCGGGCAGGTTAAGGATCCGAAGGTTGGTTTGCAGCTGTGCCTTGCTGCTGATGCCTACCAGGACCGAGGTGATAAAATCGTGGCTTTTAACCCAGTTCAATGCAAGTTCGGCGAGGGTCATCCCCATGTCCCCGGCTGTCTTGTTCAGTTTTCTGATCGTATTCAGTATTTCAGGGGTGATCTGGTCGGCTTTCAAGAATCCGTGTGGTTTACCTGCCCGGGAATCAGCAGGGATTCCGTCCAGATATCGATTGGTCAGGAGTCCCTGTGCCAGCGGGGAGAAAGCGATGCAACCGATCATGTGCTTCTTGAGCACGGTGGCAAGCTCCTCTTCCGCTTCACGTTTGAATAGCGAATATTTTACCTGGTGGATGAGGCAAGGGGTTCCCAGTTTGGCCAGGATAGCGGCTGCCACTCTCGTTTGTTCCGGAGGATAGTTCGATATTCCGGCATAGAGGGCTTTGCCCGATTTGACCGCCTGTGCCAGGGCGCCCATGGTTTCTTCAAGAGGTGTCAAAGGATCATACCGGTGGGAGTAAAAAATATCCACGTAATCCATATTCAACCTGTGTAGACTCTGGTCGAGCGAGGCCAGCAGGTATTTTCTGGATCCAAATTCCCCGTAAGGTCCGGGCCACATCAGGTATCCGGCTTTCGTGCTGATGATGAGCTCATCACGGTATGGTTTGAGGTCTTTTTTCAGGATCGCACCAAAATTTGTTTCGGCCGAGCCGGGTGGGGGGCCGTAATTGTTTGCCAGATCGAAATGGGTGATCCCCTGGTCAAAAGCATATCGGATGATCTCCCTGCCCGAATCGAAATCATCGACTCCTCCGAAATTATGCCAGAGGCCTACCGATACCAGCGAAAGGTTTATTCCACTGTTGCCGCAACGGTGGTAGGGCATTCGGTCATAGCGGTTATCCTGTGCAATAAATTCCATACAAATAGTTAATTATGTAAAGATGTAAAAATAGCACCGAATACCAAATTGGAAAGTACCCGCTTTAATTCCTTAAAAATCTTGTTAAATTGTGCCCGGTTCGTAAAACCGAAGGCGGGCCGGTTGGCTGATGGAGTTACTTGGATTTATTCTTCAGGGGAAAATAAGGGGAAAAAAGTCCGTGAAGGCGTCCCTGATAAAGAAGTTTTCACCGTTTTACAGGGTCCGGTTCTATGAAACACGTTTTACGCGGCATGCGGAGCAATTAACCGAGCTGGCTTTAAGCGAAGGATGTGTTTTTCTGATCGCCGTTGGCGGGGATGGCACCCTTAATGAAATGATAAATGGTTATCATAGGTTCGGGGGAGCAATAAAATCATCGGTCACACTCGGTGTTCTGCCCTATGGAACCGGCAATGATTTTGCCCGGGGATTAGGTATTTCCGGAAATATCGATGAATTGTTAGAGCGGATGCGGCGAAATGAACCGACCCTCCTTGATGCCGGATTGATGGAGTTTCAACATCCCGATGGAACGGCAAGCATCCGGTATTTTGATAATATTGCCGATCTGGGGATCGGCGCCGATGTGGTTTCAAAAGTCAACGGTGATCACCTGATCAAGCGAATCCTGGGCGGGAAGGTCAACTTCTTTTTTGCTATTCTTTTCACTTTTCTTACCTATAAGCCAAAGAAAATTAAAGTTTCCTGGGAAGGATTTTCATGGGAGGGCACTGTTCTCAGTCTGGTGGTGGCCAATGGCCGTTATTTTGGCAGCGGCCTGGGGATAGCCCCGGAAGCAAAATTCGATGATGGCCAGTTTGAAGTCGTCATTTTCGCAAAACTAAGCATTTTCGATTATCTGCGGAACCTCTCCAAGCTGCGTAAGGCTAAGATAATCAATCATCCCGAAGTTTTCTATTACCGTACCAACCAGGTTCTCGTGGAAACAGGTGGTGATCATGTTACGGTAGAAGCCGACGGAGAACTCGAAGGGCAGGCGCCGGTGCTGTACACCTGCCTGCCGGGTGCGATGCGGTTCATTGTTCCCTGATAAAATGCGGGCCCGTTTGAAACACCGTTTCCCAATTGAAACATGGTGTAGAGACAGGGCGCGCCCTGTCTTTACGTGCATTACTTGATTTTTATTAATACCGCCTCCCGGGCCCTGGCCATGGCCCGGTCAATCCCCGAAACATCCTTGCCGCCCGCGGTGGCAAAGAAAGGCTGACCGCCACCACCACCCTGGATCTCATGTGCACTGTCGCGGATAATGTTGCCGGCATGCAAACCAAGACTGCTGACGAGGCTTTCCGATATCATCACCGTCAGCATTGGTTTTCCCTGAATGACTGATCCGATCACCAGGTAGAGATTCGCTGTCTCCCCTTTCAACTGATAGGCCAAATCCTTGATCTGTGCCGCATCCGGAAGGTCCACACGTTCACAGATCAGGTTCACCCCATTCAGCGGTTGAATTCTCTTTTTAAGGTCATCCTTGATGTGTTTGATCTGATCTTTTTCAAAACCCTCAATTTTTTTGCGGAGCAGCTGATTTTCCTCCTGCAGCTGGTTCACCGATTCTATGAGGCCATGACTGGGTTTCAGCATCAGATTAAGTTCGTGCATGATTTTGTTCTGCTCGCGGATTTCCTCTTCAGCTTTCTGTCCGGCCCGGGCTTCAATCCTTCTGATCCCGGATGCAATGCTGCTTTCGGAAATGATCCTGAAAAATCCGATCTGGCCTGTAGCGTGGACATGGGTACCACCGCACAGCTCGACGGATTCACCAAACCGGACCACGCGGACATGATCTCCGTATTTTTCACCGAAAAGGGCCATTGCGCCCATCTGACGGGCTTCGGCAATCGGAACGGAACGCAATTCCTGCAGTGAAATATTCTGGCGTATCAATTTGTTGACCATGATTTCAACCTGGTCAATCTCCGATTCAGTCATTTTCTGATAGTACGAAAAGTCGAACCTCAGGTACTCAGGATCGACCAGCGAGTCTTTTTGTTCCACATGGGTTCCCAATACCTTGCGCAGGGCGAATTGAAGCAAGTGGGTTGCCGAATGGTTCCGCATGGTATTGAGTCTTGCATTCTCCTCCACCGAGGCCAGAAAGGTAGCGCCGGGATCCCTTGGCAGGCGGTCGGACAGGTGAACGGTCAGGTTGTTTTCCTTCTTGGTATCCGTGATCAACAAGGTTTCCCCATCCGCAACCAGCGTTCCGGTATCACCAACCTGACCGCCGCTTTCGGCATAAAACGGGGTTTTATTAAAGACCAGCTGGTAAAAGGTCTTCCTGGGTGTTTTAACCTGCCGGTAACGGGTGATCTTCACATCCACCGACAGGTGATCATACCCGACAAATTCCTGTTCCTCATTCTCACGCACAATGATCCAGTCTGCGGTTTCCAGTCCGGAGGCCTGCCTTGATCGTGATTTCTGCTTCTCCATTTCCAGCTGAAACCCGGCGAGATCAACCTTGATGCCTTTCTCGCTGAGGATCAGTTCGGTAAGATCCAATGGGAAGCCGTAGGTGTCATACAATTCAAAGGCAGCCTTGCCGCTGAAGGGTAAATCTTTCGATTTCAGGGCGGTCACCTGGTTTTCCAGAAGGATTATTCCGGTTTCGAGTGTCCGGAGAAAAGAATTTTCCTCTTCGGTAATCACCCTGGATATCAGCTGTTGCTGGCTGATAAGCTCCGGGAATGCATCTCCCATGTTCTCAACCAGTACCGGTATCAATCTGTTCATGAATGGCTCCTTGAGGTTGAGGAAGTTGAAACCATAGCGGACCGCCCTGCGGAGGATCCGCCGGATAACATATCCTGCTCCTGTATTGCTGGGAAGCTGCCCGTCAGCAATCGAGAAAGCAATGGCACGAATGTGGTCGGCAATGACACGCATGGCAATGTCCGACTGTTTGTCCGCTCCATATTTTATTCCCGTGATCCCTGCCAGATTTTGAATGACCGGCTGGAAAATATCGGTGTCATAATTGGATTGTTTTCCTTGCAGCGCCATCGTTAAACGTTCAAAACCCATGCCCGTATCTACATGTTTCTGAGGTAACTGTACGAGCGATCCATCGGCTTTACGGTTGTACTGAATGAAAACGAGATTCCATATTTCGATGACCTGCGGATGGTTCTTATTCACGAGCTCTTTTCCATCGATAGCGGCGCGTTCGGCATCAGACCTGATATCGACATGGATCTCGGAACAGGGTCCACACGGGCCGGTATCTCCCATTTCCCAGAAATTGTCTTTTTTTGAACCTTCCAGGATCCTGGATTTATCAATATGGGTCAGCCAGAGATCATAGGCTTCGTTATCCCGCTCAATCCCTTCCCGGTTATCCCCTTCAAAAATCGTAACATACAGTCTTTCCGGTGCAAGGCCCATCCAAACGGTCAGGAATTCCCATGCCCAATCAATAGCCTCGTGCTTGAAATAATCGCCGAATGACCAGTTGCCCAGCATCTCAAACATGGTATGATGATAGGTGTCATGTCCAACTTCCTCAAGATCATTATGTTTGCCTGATACCCGAAGGCATTTTTGTGAATTGGCTATCCTGACGGATTTTGGAACCTGGTTGCCCAGAAAATAGTCTTTGAACTGGTTCATTCCGGCATTGGTGAACATCAGGGTAGGGTCATCCTTGACAACCATAGGTGCCGATGGTACAATAAGATGGCTTTTTGATTCGAAAAAATCCTTGAATTTTTGGCGTATTATTTTGGAATTCATCAGTGTTAACTTATGTTATCGGATTGGTTAAAGTTTGGCAAAGTTAGATAAATAAGATAATTTTGCCACACTAGCAGGGTTTGGAACCAGTGATTTGAGTTGTAACGTATGGCAAAGTTCAAATATCATTTTAACCCGGAATCGCTTTCTTTTGACCGGATCAGACTTACCATCGGTCAGAAGTTATTCCGGGTAATCGCTTATTTGCTGTCCAGTTTAGTTGTCGGAGGCGGACTGCTGCTGTTAATTTCGATGTTTGCCGATCTTCCGAAGGAACGGTTACTGCAGCGAGAACTGGCTTTTCTGAGAACACAATATGAGCTGACCAATAAGAAAATGGAGCAGGCTCAATCTGTTTTAGCTGAATTACAAAATAGGGACGATAATATTTACCGGGTTATTTTTGAAGCCGATCCGGTTCCATCTGCCATCCGGGATGCCGGACTCGGCGGGGTTAACCGGTATGCTGACCTGGAGGGTTATAAAAACTCGGCCATCGTAAAGGAGACGGCACGGAAACTCGACGACATCATGAACAAGCTCTATGTTCAGTCGAAATCTTATGACCTCCTTTTTAACCTGGGCAAGGACAAGCAGAAAATGCTGACCGCCATCCCGAGCATTATTCCTCTGGAAAGATATACCAGGATCGGATCATTTTTCTCCACACACCGGTTGCATCCGATCCTCAAAGTTTACCGGCCCCATAACGGAGTGGATTTTACGGCGCCTGTTGGGACAAAAGTCAGGGCCGCAGGAGATGGAGTGGTCGTTGAAGTTAACCCTGTAAAGGGATTCTCCGGATACGGGATCACCATTACCATCAATCACGGATATTCCTATGAAACTTTCTATGCACACCTGAACAAAGTCCTTGTCAGGGTTGGAGATCAGGTGAGGAGGGGGCAGATTATTGCAGAAAGCGGCAATACCGGTCTGACCATCGCTCCCCACCTGCATTTTGAGATTCACCGGAATGGAAGTCCTGTTGATCCGATCAACTATTTGTTTACAGATATTACCCCGCTTGAATATCAGCAATTGATCCAGATGTCGAAACTTGGCGGGCAGTCACTTGACTAAATTTGTTTGTTTTGCCTTATAAAGAACCAAAAATAGAGAAAGTCTATTATTCAATAGGCGAAGTAGCGGAAATGTTCGAGGTCAATCCCTCACTTATCCGTTACTGGGAAAGCCAGTTTGAAAATATCAATCCGAAAAAAACACCGGGGGGCAAGCGGCATTATATGTTGAAGGATATCGAGCAGATACACCTGGTTTATCATCTGGTTAAAGAAAAAGGCATGACCCTCACCGGGGCCCAGCAAAAGCTCAGGGATAACAGGAATGATACTGAAAGCAACCATCTGATCGTTAAAAAGCTTCAGCAGATCAGGGACCTGTTAACCGGAATGCACGATGAACTTTAATTCCCATGATGGTTTTCGTTAATGATATTGTTACCGCCATTGAGTCCCTGGCTCCGTCAGGACTTCAGGAGCCGTACGACAATTCGGGTCTGCTGACGGGACGGGGGGACCAGCAGGTAACCGGGATTCTGGTTTGCCTGGATGTTATTCCCGATATCATGGATGAAGCTGAAAAGAAGGGGTGCAATATGATCATATCGCATCATCCGCCATTTTTCAGCGGAATGAAACGGTTCACGGGCGATTCCATGCCGGAGGAAATCCTGATCAGGGCCATCCGGAGCGGACTCATCCTTTACTCATGCCATACCAACCTTGATTCTGTCATCGGAGGAGTCAGTGGCAAGATGGCTGCCAAGCTGGGGCTGATCAATCAAAAGATACTCGTTCCCCGCGAGGATGACCTGTTAAAACTGGTATGTTTTATTCCCGCTTCACACCTTGAAATGGTCAGCCAGGCTATCTTTGCAGCCGGGGCAGGATCGATCGGGAAATATGATCATTGTTCGTTTCAGGTGAGCGGTAACGGAACATTTAAGGCCGGAACCGGGGCAAAACCCTATACCGGCATTATCGGTACTGTTCACTATGAGCCTGAAACACGGTTTGAAACCATTTTGCCGAAGCATTGCCTGAAGAAGGTGTTGAAAGCCATGCTCGACACCCATCCGTATGAGGAAGTAGCATACGATCTTTACCCGTTGGTCAATGCAAATCCGGCTTACGGATTGGGAATATCCGGAGATCTGGAGAATCCCTGCGGGGAAAAAGAGCTTTTGAAAAAGGTTAAGGAAGTATTCGGTTTGCCTGTTGTACGCCATTCACAGCTCCGGAACAAAGAAATTAAACGAGTTGCCCTGTGCGGTGGCAGTGGGATACAGTTTATAAAAGAAGCTATCTTTTCAGGAGCCGACATTTACCTGACAGCTGATATAAAATACCATTCCTGGTTTGAAGTCCCGCACAATTTTATTCTGGCAGATATCGGACATTTTGAAAGTGAGCAATTTGCGATAAATTTATTAGCCGATTCTCTTATCGAAAATTTCCCTAAATTTGCGGTTTATTTAACAGAGGTAAATACCAATCCGATAAACTATTTTTTATAGGTATGACAGCACAAAAAGCAGGAGCCAAGGAGCAGGGTCCGAATGTAGAAGAGAAACTGAGGGATATCTTTGAATTACAGCAGGTTGAATCCGAAATTGATAAGATTCAGACTTTACGCGGAGAGCTTCCACTTGAAGTCCAGGACCTTGAAGATGAGCTGGTTGGTTTAGAAACCCGTATCAAGAATTTCGAGGATGAGATTAAGGAACTGGAAAATGCAGTCTCGAAGAAGAAAGTTGAAATATCGGATGCCCAGGCCCTGATCAAGAAATACGAAGCACAGCAGAATAACGTCAGAAACAACCGCGAATTCGATTCCTTGTCCAAGGAAATTGAATTTCAGTCGCTTGAAATTCAGCTGTGCGAAAAAAGAATTAAGGAATTCTCGATCCGCCTTCAGGATAAGCAAACCGTTACTGCCGATTCAAGGGCCATCTTTGAAGAGCGGACACGTGACCTGGACGCAAAAAAGCGCGAACTGGACGAGATCATATCAGAGACCAAAATTGAAGAGGAAAACCTTTTCATGCGTTCACAGCTGATTGGTACCAGGATAGATGAACGTTTGCTTTCGGCTTACAAAAGGATCCGGAAAAATGCCCGAAACGGTTTAGGTGTGGTTACGGTTCAGCGCGACGCCTGCGGTGGATGTTTTAATCGTATTCCACCTCAGAGACAGCTGGATATCCGGTCGCGCAGGAAAATTATTGTTTGCGAATATTGCGGCAGAATTCTTGTTGATGATGAGATTGCAGGCATAGTTCCGCCTACGGAATAGTCAATCTTCCAATATGAGGAATTGTTTCCTGATAGTACTGGCAGTCATGCTTTTATCAGGAAGTCCGCTTGACGGGCAAACCCTTCCGTTTGATCCCGAAATACGATCTTGCTATCTGAATCTGGATACCGTAAAGGGTAACAGGTTGCTGAAGCAAAAATATTCGCCGGATGAACCTGAATTCATCAGGATCCTCGGGTACCGGGAGTTTCTGCACAACCTTCTTTTTCAATCGAAAAGCAATGCCGACAGGTTTCTTGCCCAATCAGGCACCTGGTTGAAGAAACTGGAGAAATCCGGTGCGGTTAACGGCCTGGTAACCGCTGCCATTGCGGAAGTTCACCTGTACCGGGCCGTGATCGCCTCACAATTTTCAGAATATAAAGCGTCGGCTACCGAATTATTGGCGGCGTATCGTGTCGTGGCCAAATCAGGTACGGAATTTTCCATTTCCGATCGGAATAAATTATCGGGTATACTCGGAGTCCTTTTTCAGCAGGTTCCCGAAAAGTACGGGAAATACCTCCGTCTGCTGGGCGTCCGGCCATCGGGGTTAAGCGGGTTTAACGGCCTCGAGCGGTATTACAGCGCCTCTTTGCCCGGATCCATAGAAAGAATGGAGGGTTATGTGCTCCTGATCACGGCCTATAAAGAATTCAGTAAAGACCCGGCCACTGCCTGGAATTTTGTGAAATCAGAAGGAGCGCCGATGCTGGAGAACCAGCTGGTCAGATACCAGAGTGCGCTGGCGGCGCTGAAAGCGGGAGACTGTGAATCAGCGGTGAACCTGCTGAAGCCGGAATCAAACCTTGATATTAAGCCCCCTTTCTCCTATTGGAATTATCAGCTGGGCCGTTGTAAATTGTACCGGAATGATACGGATGCCATCAGCTACCTTGAACAATTCATTGAGAACCCCGGTGGGGAGAATTACCGGCATTCCGCTGCCCTGTTTGCCTGTTGGTATTATGTTCTTCACGGCAATCAGGATAAGGCCAAGGCTTTTACCCTTGGGATGAAAGATTTTCCGTCACCGCTTTCGGGGTATGACAGGGAGGCCATGAATGAAATCTCATCGGGACAGCTGCCAGATCCAGAGGTTTTAAAGGTGAGGATGAGGTTCGACGGAGGTTATTTTGAGGAATGCCTTGCCGGCTGCGATCATTTGATCAAATCGGGTCGTTTTAGTTACGGCAAGGTTGGGGAGCTCCTGTACCGGAAAGCGAGATGCGAGCAGCGGTTGGGCAGAACTTCGCTTGCGGTCGGCAGTTTTCTAGGGGTACTGGAGCGGGCCGATTCGGTCCGGAGTTATATCGTTCCGAATTCAGCGCTTCAGCTTGGCTACCTGTATAAAAAAACGGGCCAGTTGGAACTGGCCCGCAAATATTTCAAAACATCCATGGATCTCAACAAATATGGTTTCCGCGACGGGATTAACCGCCAGGCTCAGGTTGCCCTTGAAGAACTGGAAAAATAACCTACCAGCTGCCTCCGGCACCTCCACCGCCAAAGCTGCCGCCACCTCCGCCGCCAAAACCTCCTCCGAATCCGCCACCCGAAGAGAATCCTCCGAATGAGCCTCCGTTTCCGCGGCCCATCATACCCATCAGTAACAGCAAAGGCAGTGCTCCGCCTCCCCCGATTCCCTGATGACGGTTCATGCGCGACTTGCCTCCGAAAATGATGGAAAAAATGATAATCATGATAATTAAGCCCACCAGACTGTTGGACTTTTTAGGGGCTCCTCTTTTCAGAAATTGATCAGCGGTAAATTCACCCGAGATGATCTTCATAATCCCATCGACAGCTTCATTGATACCTGCATCGTAATTTCCCTCCCTGAACTGAGGGAGAATTACCTGGGTAACGATCTGATTAGCCTGCAGATCTGTCAAAACTGCTTCCAGTCCGTAGCCGACGGTAATATATACCTGTCCTTTTTCTTCGGCGGTCTTCGGCTTGACCAGGATCAGGACTCCGTTATCCTTGCCTTTCACCCCGATCTTCCATTTTTCCGCCAGCTGGGTGGTATATTGATTGGGCTCATACCCATTCAGGGTCGGCACCGTAACCACATAGATCTGTGTGGACGTCTGGTTGTTGAAATCCAGCAATTTACGCTCCAGGTTATTCGCAAATCCGGGATCAAAAAGATTGGTGAAGTCGTTGACCAGCCGTGGGGGCTGCATCGGTTCAGGAAAGTCCTGCGAACGTAATGCCGGAATAAACAGGGCCAATATCAGGCTGAAAGCCAGAATTCTTTTCATTTAATGAGTTTTTATTTTCCAAAAGATATATCATCGGACAGTTCGTTCGTATCATTCTGCAGGTAAGGAAAATGCTCAACCAGTTTTTCGCCGGCCAGCCCGATTCCTTCCACCAGGCCACGGGTAAAATCTCCGTTGCGGAAGTGCACGGTCATGATTTCCCTGATCTGATCCCAAAATCCTTCCGGGACTTTGGCGTTGATACCGGCATCCCCGATGATGGCAAATTTGCGGTTCCTGACAGCCAGGTAAAAAAGAACCCCGTTACGCTGCTCCGTTTCATGCATCTTCAGTTTTTTAAAGATGAATGCCGCCTGATCCAGAACATCGCCCTCAAAGCTTTCTTCGATATGAACCCTGATTTCGCCCGATGTATTTTTCTCAGCCTGAGCAATGGCATTTTTTATTGCCAGCTGATCAGGCCCTGTAAAGAATTTCCGTGCGTTCATCCGGTTAGAATTTTACCTCGGGAGCCTTTTCAGCACCCTCGGTGGCTTCGAAATACGGCTTCTTGTCGAAATTAAACAGACCGGCATAGATGTTCTTCGGGAACTTCTTGATGAACACGTTATATTCCTGAGCCGATTCGTTGAATTTGCGTCGTTCAGTGGTAATGCGGTTTTCAGTTCCTTCAAGCTGGGCCTGAAGATCCAGGAAATTCTGGTTCGCCTTAAGATTCGGGTACTGCTCAACAACCACCATCAGTCGTGAAAGTGCACTTCCCAAACCGGCCTGTGCATCCTGAAACTGTTTCATGTTTTCAGCAGTCAGGTTTTTCGGATCTATCTGAACCGAGGTAGCCTTTGAACGTGCTTCAATTACCGCCGTGAGAGTTTTGCTCTCAAAATCGGCATACCCTTTAACGGTATTGACCAGGTTGGGGATCAGGTCGGCACGGCGCTGGTATGAATTTTCAACATTCGACCATTGTGCATCCACCTTTTCACTTTTAGTAACCATGCCGTTGTATCCACTGATGCCTGACATGACGAGTAAAACTACGGCAACTACTAAAACAATAATCCAAAGATTGCGTCTATTTCTCATAATTTTAATTATTTATCCGTGCAAAGATCAAAATTCATTCCAACTTATTCAACAGCCGCCGGAATCGGCTTTCTTGCTGAGCATTTTCGAAATAAATCCTTATATTTGTTAGCGAAAATGTGATTTTTACTTACAGAGCTACAATTTAGAATTAGTTTTGCATTAAACAACCAATAATTTGTCATGAATAAATCGGTACTCCTTTCCGTTAAAAAAATGGCAGTAGTCTTCACTGTCATTTTAGCAGGTTTTGCTTCGCTGGGTTCTTTGAAGGCACAAACCACGATTACCGGTGTTTCAATAGGTGCCCAAGTCGGCAGTCTGACCTATGGAACAGCCGGAAGTGTTACTTTTCCGGTAACATTTACGGTGGCTGGTTCAGGAGCGGGTTCATCGATACTGAGTATTAATATTGCAGCACCCGCAGGCGTGACCACTTCATTTCCGCTGACGGTCGACCCCGGTGCGGGAACAACAGCTACGCTGACCATCACCATTACGGCCGCAACTCCGGCAAGCTCAACCGATTTTACCGTATCAACAACAAATGGAGCCCATATCAGCGCACCAGCCACCCTGGTTGTCGGCAAGAAACCGATAACAGTGATTGGTATTACTGGCACTAATAAGGCTTATGACCGATTAGTCACAGCATCTGTCAGCGGCTCAGCCGTATTATCCGGAAATATTGGCGGTGACGATGTTACCCTAACCGGAACACCTTCTTTTGTTTTTGCAAACGCTTCGGTGGGCACCGCCAAGGCAATCACCGCATCGGGCTATACTCTGGGAGGTGCAGCGGCTGGTAATTATGACCTGGTACAACCCACCTACCTGACTGCTGACATTACTTCCGTTGCAGTTACCATAACCGGTTTGACCGGTGTTAATAAAGTGTATGATGGCACGACAACTGCCACCACCAGCGGAACAGCTGCTCTCAGCGGCATAATTGCCGGTGATGTAGCCGATGCGGTGCTGGCAGGAACGCCTGTACTGAATTTTGCTACTGCTGCAGTTGGCAACGGTAAAGCCATTACGGTAACGGGATATACCCTGACCGGCACGGCTTCGGGAAACTATTCGCTTGCACAACCCGCCGGACTGACAGCAAACATAACCGAAAAAGGACTGACCATTACAGGATTGACCGGCGTGAACAGGTTTTATAATGGAACAACTACTGCAACCACAACCGGAACAGCCGCCCTGGCTGGCGTGGTATCAGGGGATGTGGCAAACGTAACATTAGGTGGCACTCCAGTCCTCAATTTCGCCGATGCTTTGGTGGGCAACGCAAAAGCAATTACAGTAACTGGCTATACCATAACCGGGAGCGCTGCATCAAACTATACGCTGGCACAGCCTGCAGGTTTGACCGCCAATATTATCCAGCAACCGGTTACCATTACAGGTCTCACCGGGGTCAATAAAGAATATGACCGGACCACCACCGCAACTACCAGCGGAACAGCGGCCTTATCCGGAGTGATTGCCGCAGATATTGCCAATGTAACCCTTGGTGGAACCGCAATCTTGAATTTTGCAAATGCATTGGCCGGAACGGCTAAGGCCATTACAGTTACCGGTTATACTATCTCAGGATCAGCATCGGCAAACTATTCATTAACCCAGCCCACCGGTCTGACCGCCAATATCACAGCCAAAGCGCTCACCCTTCCGGATGCACTGGCAACGAATAAAACATACGATGGCACTGCTGCTGCCGTGATCACCGGAACTTTAACCGGGATTATTGCCCCGGATGTGGTAACTCTCGTAGGTACCGGAACCTTTCCTTCGGCCAGTGCAGGTGCCGGATTAGTTGTTACGCCCACTTGTACCCTTGCCGGAGCCGATGCAGGCAACTATTCATTGACCGATCCTATTGGCCTGACTGCCACCATATCGCCCAAGGCCTTAACAATTACCGCTACCGGTCCGGCAAAAGTTTATGGAACGGCACTGGAGGTTGCCACAAGCACAACCAATTTTACCACTACGGCTCTTGCGGGAGCTGAAGCGATAACCAGCGTGACGTTACGTCCTGATTTAGCCGGCCTGCTGCCTCTGACACCGGCAGGATCGCAATACAAAGTAACACCTTCAGCAGCAGCAGGATCTTCAGGATTTGTTGCTGCCAACTACACAATTACCTATGTCGATTATGTAGCCAATGTAAGTCAGAAACCCCTAACGATCGTTCCAAACCCCGGGCAGCGGAAAGTTGCATTGTCAGCTAACCCGGTTATAACATACACTTATTCACCGGCATTGCTTACCGGTGACCTGCTTACCGGTGCCCTGTCAAGGGCCGCCGGCGAAACGGTGGGGTCATATGAGATTAATATTGGTACGCTGACCGCAGGTTCCAATTACACTTTGGTCCTGGCGCCAGCCACCTATTATTTTACCATTACGTCTCCTTCGGAAGCTTTGATCACCGCCTTTAATTTCACCTTTCTGCCCAATTATACCGAGACCATCAATCAGAGCACCGGCGCAATCACGCTACAGGTGGCCTATTCAGCAGATGTGACCTCCTTGATTGCCAGGTTCACGGTTTCGCCTGGTGCTGTTGTGAGGGTTCTCAGCGTGGTGCAGACCAACGGGGTTACTGCCAATAATTTCACGGGGGTGGTTAATTATGTTGTCACCAGTGCCGATGGTCTGGCTTCGAAAAGTTATAATGTTACCGTGACAAAAAATGCGGTGGTTGCGGACAAGGAACTGCTGACTTTCTCCTTTCCTTCTGTTCCTGGAGCTACAGGTGTGATTAACCCGACTTTGTTTACTATTACAGTTCCTGTTCCCAACTCGACCAATGTCGCCAGTTTAGTGGCTACTTTCACCACTTCGCCTTTGGCACAGGTAAAGATTGGCGGAATTTTGCAGACCAGCGGAAGTACCCCCAACGATTACAGCCTGTCATTCGTGAATGGCGTCGTCTATCAAGTGATTGCAGAAAATGGTTCGTCCCGTAACTACACCGTATTTCTAACCCGCAACATCGCCGGTTCGGAAAAGAAATTGCTGGCATTTTCCCTGCCGGGCGTTGATGGAGCTGTCGATGAGCTTGCCCATACCGTTGAATTGATCATTCCTTATGCTTACAATGTTACAAGCAGGGCTGCTTCATTTACAACTTCTTACGGAGCAACAGTTTGGATTGGCAGTGCTCAGCAATTCAGCGGAGTAACCACCAATGATTTCTCACAAGCGCTCCTGACCTCAATGACGTATACCGTTAAAGCTGAAAATGCAAGTACTCAAGACTATACAGTTCATATAACCCGGACAGCCGCATCGAGTGCCAAGGCACTCCTCACCTTCCGGTTTAATAACCTGGCTGTTCCGGCGGTTGGAGTGTTAACGGGCAACACTTTTAATGTAACCGTTCCATTCTCGGCCAACCTGACTGACCTGATGGCCACTTTTACCAATTCGCAGTTCTCCAAGGTTTATGTGGGGGCAAATCAGCAGTTCAGCGGTGAAACGCACAATAACTTTTCATCTGATGTGACATACCGGGTGGAAGCTGAAGACGGAACATCGGCAACGTACATTATTCATGTTACCAAGACACCGGCTAACACCCAGGCACAACTTCTTACGTTTACCATCGCTGCCTTTGGAGCGAACGTAAATGGTGTTATTAACGAGGGTGCCAAAACTGTACTCGTTGAAATACCTTATGGGTCTAACCTGTCAGACCTTGTGGCAACTTTCACCTTGTCAGATTTTGCAGTTGCCAAGATCGGATCAACTGTACAAACCAGCGGATTTACCCATAATGACTTTTCCGGTGTTAAACCCTATACCATTTTTGCCGAAGCAGGCAATACAGAGCTTTATCTCATTACAGTAAGGGTTTACCCGGCCATCCTGACCTTCAGTTTCAACGATGCCCTGGGTGCACCTGCCGGTACCATTAACCATTTTGCACATACCATTGATGTTCATGTTCCATTTACCGTGAACAGAACCACACTGAAAGCCTATTTTACGGTCAGCGGCGGTGCTAATGTTACCATTGGAGCCACAGCTCAGGTTTCGGGTACGACCGTCAATGATTTTTCTTCACAGGTTGTATATACACTACAGGTTCCGGGTGGCAGCACCTCTTCTTATACGGTGACTTTAACCACCGATCCTGTCAGAACGGGCAAGCAACTCCTGACCTTTGCCTTTAATGGACTAACCCCCGCAATAACCGGTGTGATCAGTGAGACATTAAAAACAGTTACCGTCAATGTTCCTTTTGCTACCAATGTGACTAATCTGATTGCCACCTTTACCGTTTCGGAACTCGCTACGGTAAAAGTTGGTACCACTTTACAGGTTAGCGCTGTAACCGCAAATAATTTTACCACAGCCACCATTTACCATATTACGGCCGAAGATGGCCTGTCGCAGGATTATACGGTCACAGTGATCGTTGCCGTCGGAAGCGCGGCCAAGGATATCACCTACTTCGCCTTCGAGGACCTGAATCCGGATGTGGTTTGCGTGATCAATGAAACCAACCGGACCATTACAGCAACGGTTCCTTATGGTACCAACCGGTCGAACCTCAGGGCCTTCTATACCGCCTCGCCACTGTCCTCCGTCAGGGTACTTGGCGCTGCAGGTGGACTGCAGCAGAGCGGATTGACTATCAACGATTTCAGGGTTCCGGTGCTCTTTGAAGTCACCGCTCAGGATGGAACGACAAAAATCTATACCGTCAGTATTGCCGAGGGACCGGATAACGTCATTCCTATTGTTTCAAACGCGGCTCAAACGGTTACAAACCTACCCGGACAATTCGTTATCCTGCGCAGCAACGAAGGGACAGGAAAAGTTTACCTGATTCTCAGCACTGCAACTCAGGTAACTGTGGCTGACCTGAATACCGCTGTTACTGCAGGCTTGGGAAAATCCGCCTATGTATCGGCTGCGAATACCGACATCCCTGTTTCAACTGCCAATCTTGCTGAAGGCACCTATTATACCTATGCCATCGACGCCGCAGGAAACAAATCATTGCGTGGCACCAATGCTATCATCGTGCAGGATAGAATTCCGCCCGTGGTAAGCGTGGATGCCCAGACAAAATCGAACTCAATGACGAACTTTGTGAATATCAGAAGCTCAGATCAAAGCTCACTGGTTTACCTGATCCTCGAAGGGGTTCCCCAGGCTTCAAAAATCCAGCTCGATGCCGCCGTATCCGGTAAGAGAGGTGCTGTAGGTATTGTGTCTGCTGCCAATGTCGATGTGCCGGTGAGCGTTGCCGGTCTGGTCCCGGGAAATTACCACGCCTATGCAATGGATGTCCCCGCACAAAACCTTTCGTTGCGCAGTACCAATACTGTGGTTATCACTGAAGCCAGCCGGTTGAAATTAATTCTGGCTTATAGCTTCAATGGGATGGAAACCCCTGCCATCGGACAGATTGTCGGGACAGATATCTCGGTCAAGGTAAAAGTGGGTACACCCATTAATGCGCTTGTTGCAACCTTTACTATTTCAGATAAGGCTTCTGCCTATGTGGGGTCAACACTTCAAGTGTCAAATGTGACCCGGAACGATTTTACCAATCCTGTGATTTATAGGGTGTTTGCAGAGGATGGCTCCTACTTTGATTATACCGTGACCGTGACCTTCAACACCGGTATCGAAGAAACCGAATGGTTAAACAGCATCAAAGCCTATCCGAATCCGGTTGCTGACCGTTTGACTATTGAGATGACCCGTCCTGCAGACAGGATACAGGTGATAAACGCACTGGGACAGGGCATGGAGGATATCCAAAATGCCGGACAATCCACTGTAGTGATTCCCACGGCTTCCTGGATGAAAGGGATTTATTTCGTCAGGTATTATCTTGACAATAAATTCATCGGAGTTCAAAAGCTTATCAAAGAGTAGAATCTCATGTACGATATGGAAAGCCCCGGAATTCTCCGGGGCTTTTTTTTTAACGGGCCGGTGCCATATCTTTATGGTTATGAAGCGCAGGACCGGTTGGCAGTGCCGGGTATCTGATCCATCAGTTGAAAAAATACTTATATTTGATAGTGTTAACCAATTTTGAACCATGAAAAGATCCGCTTTTTTCCACCTGAAAGAATTAGCAGCGATCCTCTCGGTCCTTTTTTTATTTTCCTCCATCCTGGTAACTGCGAATACGTTTACCAGCTTTGAGAACGCCGGTCCGAATGGCTTTGAGCCAACGCTGAATTCGGGTAAACAGGTGTCAGAATTCCGGTTTAATGACCTCAACCCGGATGCGATCGGGTTAATAGATCAGGTTTCATCAACAATTACCGTTCATGTGCCTTTCAGCCAGGCGGTCAACAGCCTTACCGCTTATTTCACTCTCTCACCACTGGCAAGGGCTTACGTCGGGGGACTGCTGCAAACCAGCGGACAAACCGTAAATAATTTTACAAGTCCTGTGACATACCAGATTATTGCGCAGGATGGCACCACACGTACCTATTCGGTTTCTGTGGTAAAGGACCGGGCCAGGTCATTAAAAGTTTTAGAGGCTTTCTCTTTCCAGGGTCTTGTTCCGGCGGTTGAGGGGGTCATTGACCAGAATTTGCATACTGTGATGTTGCATGTGCCTTACAGTACAACCGTAACCGGCCTTGTTGCCACTTTTTCAAATTCTTTCCTGTCACAGGTCCGGATTGACGGAATCGCCCAAATATCGGGTATGACAGCCAATAATTTTTCGACAAACGTTATTTATACCGTGGTCGCCGAAGATGGCAGTTCACAGAATTATGTGGTTACGGTTATTAAAAATGATATAAGTACGGCCAGGCAAATGACCGATTTCCGGTTTATAGGATTATCGGCAGAGGCTATCGGAATCATCGATGAAAGTGCCGGGACCATTGCGGTTACCGTTCCCTGGCTGGCTGACTATACTAATCTGGCCGCAAGTTTTACTTCTTCGCCCGGATCAACAGTGAAAGTTGGCACAGCAGTGCAGGTCAGCGGCACTACCCGGCATAATTTTTCTTCACCGGTTATCTATTCGGTAATGGCAGAAAACGGTGAAGTTAAAGCCTATACGGTAACAGTCAGCAGGGCAGCACTTGGTACGGCAAATAGTATCCTGACCTTCAATTTTGAAACGCAGTTCGAACCAGATATTATCGGGACCATTGATCAGACGGCAAAAACCATTAATCTGTCGGTTCCGAATTCACAGGTTATAACCGGTTTGGTAGCTACATTTACTTGCAGCCGTTCTGCCGCCCTGATCGTAAATTCAACGATTCAGACCAGCGGAATTACAGCCAATGATTTTACCTTTCCGGTCAGCTATTTTTGTCGCGCCGAGGACGGTTCCGCTGAAATCTATATAGTTACCATCAGCCGTTTGCCGGCCACCAGCAATAAGCTTCTGACGGATTTCAGGTTCATTCTGCCTGATTATACCGCGATCGGCGTGATTAATCAAACCAATGGAACAGTCATTATTCATGTTCCATACGGTACCGACATCACCTACCTGGCGGGATCCTTTACCGTTTCTCCCCTGTCAAGGCTTCAGGTCCAGAGTTTTTTTCAGGTCAGCGGCGAGACTCCTCAGAATTTTACCAATCCGGTGATCTATCGTGTTATCGCTGAGGATTATTCTGAGGCGGCTTATACGATATCAGTAGTTGTGGATCCAAGCAGGGAAAAGCAACTGCTCACTTTCGCATTTAACGGACTAGTCCCTCCGGTCAGCGGTGCCATAAATGAAACAGCGAAAACCATTCAGGTTAATGTTCCATACAGTACCAGCCGTTCAAGCCTGGTGGCCTCCTTTACCCAGTCGTTGTATGCGACGGTATTTATCGGGTCAGCCGAACAGATTTCGGGTGTTACAGCGAACAATTTTACCAGTCCGAAAACATACACGGTTAAGGCTCAGGATAATTCAACACAGAATTATCTGGTCACGGTGTCAAATTCCCCCCCCAGCAACGAGGCAAAAATAACCGATTTCCGTTTTGCCGGGTTTCCGGTTCCTGCTGTCGGAACCATTGATGAAAACGCCGGTACAATCAGCATAGTTATTCCTTATTCGGCCCCATCGACAAATCTGATTGCCAGCTTTTCCCATTCACCTTTTTCATCAGTTCGGATCGGGACCGTTGCACAAGTCAGCGGGGTTACCCCGAACAATTTCACCAATCCGGTAACCTATCAGGTGATCGCTGAAAGCGGGGCCGTCCGGAATTATGTGGTGACGGTTGTGAAAGGGCCTTTATCGGGTGAAAAATCAATCCTGAGCTTTAATTTTGAGGCACAATTTGAGCCTGATATTGTGGGTGTGATCAATGAGGCTGCAAAGACCATTACCTTGACCGTCCCTTTTACTCAGGATGTGACCGGTTTGATCCCGACTTTTATCAGCAGTCCCTATTCGAGGGTTTTGGTTGGAACGGTTTATCAGGTAAGCGGAGTAACCGCTCAAAACTTTACCAATACGGTGTCCTATTTGTGCGAAGCTGAAAATGGTACCAGGGAATTGTATCATGTATCTATCCTGCGCGGCCCGGCCAGCAGCATGAAAAATATCCTCGATTTCCGTTTTGATGGCTTATTGAGTGAAGCCATCGGGATTTTCGACTCCTTTGGGAATACCATAACGGTAAATGTACCTGGCGAAACCGATGTTACCCATCTGGTTGCCAGGTTTGTACTATCACCTCTTGCCTATGCAAAAGTGGGAGGCGCCACCCAGATCAGCGGAATAACCTACAATGATTTTACCACGCCATTACAATACACGATTGTTGCCGAGGACAATTCAGAAAAGATTTATACCGTAAGGGTTATTGTTGGCCTGTACACCGGTAATTGGATGACCAGTTTTGGCTTTCCCGATATTCCGACAGCCGTTGCCGGAGTGATTGATGAAACTGCCCAAACCATCCTGGTTTATGTGCCGTTTAGCATAAGCCGCCAGAATTTGGTTGCAACATTCACAACATCAGAAAGATCCACGGTTTGGATCGGAAACGATCCACAGGCCTCCGGTGTCACGGTTAATGATTTCAATTCAGTAAGGACTTATACGGTAAAAGCCGAAAATCAAACCACCCGTAATTATGCGGTTACGGTGCTGAAGAATCCCGCCTTAAATGGAAACCAGATCCTGACTTTTGGTTTTGATCAATTGAATCCACCGGTTGGGGCAGTGATTGACCAAGGCGCCCATACCATTACGGCTATGGTTCCTTTTGGTACCAGGATCGATCAATTGGTGGCAACTTTTACAAATTCCTTGTTTTCAGCGATCACGATTGATGGCCGGGCCCAGGTAAGCGATGTTTCAGTAAATGATTATACTGACACCCTGGTATACCGGTGTACATCGGAAAGTGGTTTATATATTGAATATCTGGTTACAGTACGGGTGAATTCGGGAAGTAATGCGAAGGAGATATCTTATTTCGCATTTGAAGATTTAACTCCGGTCAGTATTGGCACTATTAATCAAATCGAAAGGACTATCCTGTTGGACGTGATGTATGGGACTCCGGTCCAGGCCCTCCGGGCTGCTTTTGTCAATTCGGCGGGATCAACGGTTGTGGTTCCCGGTAAGGGAGTACAGGTATCGGGTGTCAGTGTCAATGATTACTTCGAGCCTGTTATCTACCATGTTATAGCAGAGGACGGTACAGCGGTGGATTATATGGTTACCGTTATTATCGTTTCGGATATTTATCCCCCGATTGTAACCAACCCCCTGCAAATGGTTGCTAATGCATCCGGTCAATACGCAGTGCTGCAGACCAATGAACCCACCGGAAAAGTTTATATTATCAGAAGTGATGCCCCGCAGGCTTCATTAATTGATATTGAGCAATCGGTTATCAGCGGACTTGGACGTTCGGAACTGGTTACCGAGGCTAATACCGAGATCAGGATCTCCACCTATTCGATGGAACAGGGAATCTATTACACCTATGCATCCGATGCTGCCGGAAATTTGTCATTAAGAGGCATCAACTCGGTTTCCATCATTGATGTGCTGGCTCCGGATGTTTATGTTCAGGCTCAGACGATTTCAAATGCCCGGACCCGGTTTGTCAACGTCAGGAGTTCCGACAACAGCGGGTTTGTTTATTTGATTCAGGAAGGTATGCCGGTAGGCACCAAGCAGCAGCTTGATGCTGCTGTCGGGGCGTTAAAAGCTCAGCGGGCTCTTGTAATATCAGCTTTTGTCAATACTCCCGTCAGCACCTATCAGCTTTTGCCCGGTGATTACCGGGCCATTGCGGTGGATGCAAACGGAAACCTGTCGGCACCGAGTACATCCATGGTAATGGTCACACAGGCAAGTCATTTGAACCTTGTGCTGGCGTATGGTTTTAGTGCACTGACACCTCCATCAATCGGGCAGATTGTAGGTACTGACATCTCAATAAGTGTCCCGGTGGGTACCCCCTTAAATGCCCTGGTTGGATTTTTCACTCTTTCCCCGTTGGCCAAGGCTTTTGTTGGTCTGGTTGAACAAAACAGCGGTGTAACACCTAATAATTTTTCCATACCTGTCATCTATACCATTGAGGCCGAAGATGGATTTACCGTTGACTATACCGTTACGGTCAGCTTTTATTCTTCAGTTGACAATCAGGAATGGTTGAGCCGGATTCGTACTTACCCAAATCCGTTTGCCGAACTGCTAATGATCGAAATGACCGGCTCTGCCGACCGGATTGAGGTCCTGAATTCCCTCGGTGAGGTGGTCAGGGAACTCGATCATACAAGTTCAGGAATCGTCACAATCGATACGGGCAGCTGGATGAAAGGCGTTTATTTTATCAGGTTCTTCAGAGAAGGACAGTTTGGTGGGGTGAAGAAGGTGGTGAAGTTGTAATTACACCTCGTTAGCGTGAAGCGGTCCCCGCCTTCGCGGGGATGACACTTCTGCCGATGTTACATTTGAAACGGAAGGAAAGGGCGGTAGAGCTGGTCGCGGTAAGAGTTGCGGTCGGTGGGATTACATTCGTGGACTGTACTTACCCGGTCAGTAGTGAATATCATCTGTTCAAACAACTCGGGAGCACGCTGAACACCTTCACCGATATTTATCATTACTCTTTCCCCGTTACGTAAAACACCTGCTTTCAGGGATTCAAAAAACC
Source organism: Bacteroidales bacterium (assembly GCA_041662065.1). Taxonomy (GTDB): domain Bacteria; phylum Bacteroidota; class Bacteroidia; order Bacteroidales; family UBA12481; genus UBA12481. The sequence goes on from JBAZTE010000008.1 coordinate 203,703, forward strand.
CACCCACAGCAATGGCAGCGGCAGGCCCGATCCTGACCGACGATTCATAGGCAATCAAACGTGCAACCGATACATATTCAGTTTCGTTAAAAGTCAGGAATTCCCCTCCGGTGGATTTTACCATCGGTGCCAGGATGGGGTAGGTCTGGGGATTTCCGTTGGCCAGCGTGGGAATTTTTGTGCCGGGGTGGTCGAGGATCGGAAAGCGTTTCTCCCAACCTTCGGTAAAACCTTCGTTTTTTGCCTGTTCCCAGGCCATTGTCATGGGATTGCACCCGCTGGCCTGAATCAGCACATACCGGGGTTCTTTTTTGAACAGGCGCAGATGCCGGATATCCTCCAGTCCCTTGTGAATCGCAATCGGACCAGTGCCACCCGCCAACGCCTGAATATAAACATCCGGAATATAACCAAGCTGGCGGAGCCATTCAAAAACCTGGGTCTTTTTGGCCTCCACCCTGGCGGGATCGATATTACCGCCCGACATGTGTATTTTATGCTTGATTGAGAATTCGGCGCATAACTTTTTAGCCAGGGAATAATCACCGTTAACGCGGTAAACTTTCTGCCCGTAACAACCGACACCGGCTTCATTGGCTTTAAGGGCATCCTCCGGTATAAAAACAGACAGGGAAATCCCGGCTAAAGCAAGATAATGGGCAAAAGCACTGGCAATATTACCCGTGCTGGCCACGCAGTATTCCTTGATGCCATTTTCCTTTAGAACGGACGCAGCCACAGCGGCTGCAACATCCTTGAAGGTTCCGGTCCCCGGATTTTTATCGTTCCGGTAAGCGAGGACGGTCAGGTCGAGGCCGTAATGTTTTGATGCAAAATCTTCCAGAAATTTCCACCGGTCAACCGGAATGACCCCTTCGCCTTCAGTAATGATGTTATTTCGGTCGAGGATCGGCAGGTAATCGAAATAGTAGAATAGGGAGTCAGGATTGCCGGCATGACTGTTGATCAGATCAGGCAGTTTGAGATAATCATTGGTGTATTTGACATCGACCCATTTCCCCTGGCAGGTTGGGCATTTCTGCCCGTTTTCAAACCATTCGCCGAATCCTTCGATTCTATTCCCGCAATTCCGGCAGACGAAGAAATACTTGTTGTTTTCCATGCTTGGGCTGGTTAAATAATCATTCCGGCAGCGACGGTTTGGTTGCTGCCTTCATCAATGAGAACAAGGCTTCCGGTGATACGATTCATAAAATAGGAATCATAGAATAGCGGCTGGGTTGTTCTAATCCTGATTCTTCCGATATCGTTCATTCCAATCCTGAGATCGGACCTGTTTTGCTCGAGGCTGCTGATATCCATTTTGTATTCGATCTCACGGATCAGGCAGCGGGCCTCGCGTGAGGTATGACGGATGATATATTTCCCGGATGGGTTAAGCGGCTTCTCGTGGAACCAGCAAATCATGATATCCAGGTCCTGGGAAATCGAAGGCAGGCTGCCTTTCTTAACAATCATGTCACCCCGGCTGATATCTAAATCATCAGTAAGCCTGATGGTAACGGATTCCGAAACTTGGGCGGTGCGTATGCTGTTTTCGAACAGATCAATGGATTCAATGGTTGTTTCTTTCAGTCCCGGCAGTATGACCACCTCATCACCGGCAGAGAAGGAACCTCCGGCAACGCGACCAGCATAACCCCGGTAATCATGGAATTCGTCTGATATGGGACGGATGACATATTGCACCGGGAATCTGGGAACCACCCGGTTAAGGTCGGATGTTATGTCGATGGTTTCCAGAAGATGAAGCAGGGTGGGGCCGGTAAACCAGGTCATGTTTTCCGACGGATGGACCACATTGTCGCCATTGAGGGCGCTGATGGGCATGAAGCGGATGTCGGGAATGGATAACTTGGCCGACATGGCCAGAAAATCTTCCCGTATCTCATTGAACCGGGCTTCGGAATACTGCACCAGATCCATCTTGTTCACGCAGATGATCAGGTGTGGAATTTGCAGCAGATGGGCGATATAGGAATGGCGGATGGTTTGCTCATAAACACCGTTTCTGGCATCGATCAGGACGATGGCCAGGTTGGCGGTGGATGCACCGGTCACCATATTACGGGTATACTGAATATGTCCGGGGGTGTCGGCGATGATGAACTTGCGCAGTGGAGTGGCGAAATACCGGTAGGCAACGTCAATAGTGATCCCCTGCTCACGCTCGGCGCGGAGTCCGTCGGTCAGCAGAGCCAGGTTGATCTGCTCGTTACCGCGGCGGATAGAGTCGCGTTCTATCGCTTCCAGCTGGTCCTGAAAGATGGACTTACTGTCATACAACAGCCGGCCGATGAGGGTGGATTTACCATCATCCACGCTGCCGGCGGTAGTGAACCGCAAGAGTTGCATATCCAGGTACGCTTCAGAACTAAAATCGTTTTCAAACATGTGAAGAGGGTATCAGGTATCGGGTAACGGGTATCGGGTGTCGGATGTTGGGTATCGGGTGGGTTAAAAGTAGCCTTCGCGCTTTCGATCCTCCATGGCGGCTTCGGAACGGCGGTCGTCGAATCGTCCACCGCGCTCGGTGACGCGCGTAGCAGCAATTTCACGAATGATATCGATCAGTGAATCCGCTTTGGAGAGGGAAAGACCGGTACAGGTAATGTCGCCTATGGTGCGGCACCGGAAATCATCCTCAATAACTGTTTCATTGGGTTTGAGTTTCATGAACGGAGCCCAGGCCAGCCAAACCCCATCGCGGTAAAAGGCTTTTCTGCGGTGGGTAAAGTAAAGGCTGGGCATTTCAATGTTTTCCTGATAAATGTATTGCCATACATCCATCTCTGTCCAGTTCGACAGCGGGAAAACTCGAAAATGCTCACCTGAATGCTTTTTCCCGTTAAAGATATTCCATAGCTCCGGACGCTGGTTCTTCGGATCCCACTGACCGAATTCATCACGATGGGAGAAAAACCTCTCCTTGGCACGGGCTTTTTCTTCATCCCGCCGTCCGCCTCCGATGGCCACATCAAACTTGTATTTCTCGATAGTATCCAGGAGGGTAACTGTTTGCAGAACATTGCGGCTCGCATTGAACCCTGATTCTTCCGCGGCACGACCCTCATCGATACTGCTTTGTACTGATCCCACAACCAGGCGGGCACCCAATTTCTCAACGAGTTGATCCCGGTACACCAGTGTTTCTTCAAAGTTGTGTCCGGTATCAATGTGGGCCAGGGTAAAAGGAATTCTCTGCGGCCAGAATGCTTTTCGGGCGAGATGAACCATCACAATGGAATCTTTGCCGCCTGAAAAAAGGAGCGCCGGATTCTCGAATTGAGCGGCAACCTCCCTCATGATAAAGATGGATTCATTTTCCAGTTCACTCAGATGATTGATCCTGTAGGGTGTCATATCATTGTCCTTTCTGCTCATTCTGATGCAATCCGCATTCTTTTGATGAATTATTCTCCCACCACCAGCGTCCGGCACGTAAATCTTCACCTTCGGCAACCGCACGTGTACAAGGAGCGCAACCAATGCTTGGAAAACCGCGGTCATGCAACACGTTGTACGGTACATGGTTTAATTTGAGATACTCTTTAACCTGATCGATAGACCAGTCAATCAATGGATTATATTTTATCACCTGATTGGATTCATCATAACTGATCCGTTGAAGCGAGTGACGTCCCTCTGATTGGCCGGACCGTATGCCGGTGATCCAGCAAGAAGTCTGGCTGAGAATTTTCTGCATTGGCTCCACTTTACGGATATAACAGCACTCCTTACGGTTTTCCACCGATTCGTAAAAGCTGAACGGCCCCTTCTGGGTCATCAGTTTTTCCACCTGATCCTTATCTGGAAAGCAGACTTTAATCTTTTTCGAATATTTTGCCAGGGTCTGATTCATCAGCTTGTATGTCTCTTCGAAATGCCGGCCGGTATCCAGTGTAAAAACCAGTATCGGGAGATCTGCTGTGAATATCATGTCGGTGATCACCTGATCCTCCTGACCAAAGCTGGTAGAAAAGGCGATCTCACCCTGGAACCGTGACGACAGGTATTTCAACGTATCCTGTATACCCAGGCCGGTAGTATCACCATCCAGTTGTGAAGCCAGTTCGGTATTTAGTAAGTCCTTAAATATCATATATATACATCACCTTTAAAATAAAAAGGTTCGCGCAAAGGTATAAGAAACTTCGGAATGAAAAAAAAAGGCCGCCCGGTTGGAACCACCTTGTTGAAAACCTTTGGGTTTTAAATTACCAGAAGATCAAATACAAAGCGGCCAGAATACCTGTTAACAGGATGGCCCAGAACTTGAATAAACCGGTGGTTTTAAAAATTCCTTTTTCCAAGATGATTGCCTTGGGATGATCGGTTTTTGATTCGAGGAGACTCATAATGATCATGATTGCTGCCAGGATCAGGAATACATAACCCCAGCGGTTCATGAACGGAACCTGAGGGAGAAAAAACATGAAGGCAAAAGAGATCGGAATACTGAGACCAACGCCCCAGAGCGCGGCATTCGGGGTGGTGCGCTTCCAGAACAAACCGAAAAGGAAAATGGCACAAACACCCGGTGTGATAAACCCGGTAAACTCCTGAATAAACTGAAAGGCCTGATCGAGACTTCCCAAAAGTGGTTTAGCAGCCAGAACAGCAATAACCAGGGCGATCAGGCTGGTGAGCCTGCCAACCCTGACGAGCCTCGTTTCGCTGACTGGTTCCTTAAACCATGAACGGTAGATATCCATGGTGAAAATGGTAGAAGTGGAATTCAGCATCGAAGCCAGGGAGGATACAATTGCCGCAACCAGAGCGGCAAAGGCAATCCCCTTAACCCCGACTGGCACAATATTATGCAGCAGCCAGGGGTAAGCCTGGTCGGATTTCGTAATGATGGCGGCACTCTCCAGTCCATAGGCGCCCGGATCCTTTGAAATCAGGTAGGCTGCTATACCCGGAATCACCACGATCAAGGGTATCAAAAGTTTCAGGAAACCAGCAAAGATCAGCCCGTACTGGGCCTCGGCAATGGATTTTGCGGCGAGGCCGCGTTGGATAATATACTGATTGAATCCCCAATACGCGATGTTGGCCACCCACATACCGCCGATAATCACGCTTAATCCCGGAAGGATGGTCCAGGCGTCGACGGTTCCGCCTTTTCCATCGGGAATCATCAGGTCACCCTTTTCGATGATCATATGGAATTTTTCAGGCACCTGGCTGATCAGATGGTTAAACCCTGCAATTGCGCCATCACCTCCACCGATCAACCTCAGGGCAAGAAAGGATGTCAACAGGCCCCCCACAATCAGAAAGACGACCTGGATAACATCAGTCCACGCAACCGCTTTTAAGCCTCCGTAAATCGAATAGACGGCTGCAAAAACTGCAAGTCCGATGATTCCCCAAAAGACAGGGATACCCATGATCGTATTGAGTGCAAGCGCACCAAGCCACATTACGGAGGTCAGGTTCACGAATACATACACCAGGAGCCAGAATGTTGCCAGAGTGGTGCGAACCCGGTTATCGAACCGCAGCTGGAGGAATTGCGGCATGGTATAGATTTCCTTTTTAAGGAAAACCGGCAGAATAAATATACCAACAACGAGGAGGCCCAATGCGGCTATCCATTCATAAGATGCAATAGCCAGGCCGATAGCATAGCTGCTACCTGACATGCCGATATATTGTTCGGCCGAGATATTTGCAGCGATCAGTGAGGAGCCGATAGCCCACCAGGGCAGGGATTTATCCGCAAGAAAGTAATCCTTGGCTGTCTTTTTCTTTCCTTTTCGTGTCCGCGAAACGAACAACCCCATAAAAATGATGAGACAGCAGTATCCAATGAAAATGACATAATCAATGATTCCAAAACTGGTCTTCACAGGAATCCGGAATTATTTTGTGAATGTTTGCTTGAGTTCTTCCACCGATATTCCGAACAAACCCACCAGAATGCTGTTCAGTGCAGTTTCATCACCTGTCAGGTGAATCGTAAGGTTGACATGCTTTAGGTCGGTGCCCGGTTTCAGGGCGGCGGCGGATGAAGAATTCTCGAGCTCATAGAATGGCCCCATCTGACTTCCATCCTCCAGCGGGCCATCATTATATGAATTGAGGACATCTCCGTTAAACGGGTTCTTCTGTATTTCCCACATGGAATTTACATATCCATCATGCTTTTCCGGCTTATTATAATACAGGAGAGTCAGCACTTTCTGGCCGTAATCATAACTGCCGATAAAGTTTTTGGCTCGCAGCGGGGAGAGACCGATTTTTCCCCTCCGCAAACCGTCGGCCTTAAAGAGAATGAGGTTGTTGCGGATTTTCAGCCGGTCGGCCGGAACCTTTCCGAAATAACTGTCATTAACAATGGGACCAAGTTTGCTTTCCGGTCCTTCAATAAACGGGGCCATGACCACATTGGTGGGTGACGAGATCAATTGTCCGAGCATCCACATTGACAATAAGCCGCCATCTTTGGTCCAGGCCAGTTTACCCGTATTGGTCAGTATATTTTCCGTTTCATAGGCAACCGGCAAAATCCCTTCAGGCAAGCTTATCCCGGTTCTTGTTTCAATCTGATTTCTGGTGAGCAGGGTAACCGTACGGTCTATTTTCAGGTTGAACCTGACATTGTTATAGTTAACAAGATGGATGTCCTTGGAGAATACAGCAATGGTATCATTGGCTGCGACCAGGTTGAAGGTATCGGTATCAATCGGTGCCGGAACCTGCCAGTTCTCGAATGCAAAGGGTACCCCGGGTGCAAAGAATATGCTGAACTGCCCGCCTTCCGGTCCTAGCCAAAGCCTTTCCTCTCCTCCGTAATTGTTAAAATGGGCTACTTTCTGACCGGATTCAATCAGCTTATAATTGATCCAGCCAAAACTCATCCCTTCCATTCCTGCCGCAGCCGATGTCATTACACGGCCCTGGTATCCGGGAATCATGGCGATCATTGACCCGTCCCTTTTTAACACAACTGTTTTCTGATGCTTATTCAGGAAATTCAGGTCGTAACCAAAAGTTCCCAGCTGATAAACGGCTGGTTTGGGTTGTTCTTCCATCGGTTTTTTTTGTGGTTGGTTTTTACAAGCCCCTGCCATAACAGCCAGGAGGAGGAGATAAGGCACAAGGTGCAACGGGGAGGTGAGTGGTTGACGCATGGGGTTGGAGGTTAGATGGTTAGAGTTTCGTGCAGAGGGAAGGGGTCCCCGCTGGCAGATTTCGTACAGCGTGACGGGGTCCCCGCCTACGCGGGGATGACACATCTTCGTATGGCATTGCGTTAATAATTAGCATATTAGCAAATTATCATATTAGCATATTCCTGAGCCCCGTTGCCGATTTCAGCCACGTAGAAATCGGCGGTAAGTCCGGTTTTAGCATGGTAAGAGGCTCCGACTTCCTTGATCATCCGGTCGATGGATCCGTCTTTCACCAGGCTAACCGTGCAGCCGCCGAAGCCGGCACCGGTCATGCGTGAACCAATTACCCCGGGGATTTTTCGCGATTCGGCGACAAGGGTATCCAGTTCGATTCCAGTGACTTCATAATCATCACGGAGCGAATCGTGAGAGTCATTCATCAGCTGGCCGAACCGGACCAGATCGCCTGCCTTCAATACCTCGACAGCCTCGAAGGTGCGGTCGTTCTCTGAGATTACGTGACGGGCCCGCTTTTTAATGATCGGATCGGTGATCAAGTGCTGATATTTTGAAAACTCTTTCAGGTTCATTTCTGCGAGAAGCGATATGGGTTTTCCTTCACTCAACATCTTGACGGCAGTCTGGCACTCAGCAACCCGTTCATTGTATTTTGAATCAGCAAGACCTCTTGATTTATTGGTATTTGCGATAACCAGTTTGTATCCTTCGAGCTTGATCGGGACCAGCTCATAATCCAATGTGTCGCATTTTAGAAATATGGCATGATCTTTTTTACCCATTCCAACGGCGAATTGATCCATGATGCCGCAGTTGACGCCGACAAAATGGTTTTCTGCGGCGCGTCCGATTTTTACGAGATCGATTCGTGAAATGCCCAGATCAAGGAGATCATTGATGGCGACCGCCGTGACCAATTCGATGGAAGCAGAAGAGGACAACCCGCTTTTGTTGGGAATATTTCCGGAGAACAGCATCTCGAATCCGGGTAATTTCACACCGCGTTTGGTTAACTCACTGATTACACCGAGAGGGTAATTGACCCATTCTTCACCAATCTTCTGATATTCAGATACAATCGAAATCTCAGCCCGGAAATCAAAATTCGTGGTAGCCATGCGGATGACCGGCTCTTCGATTTTTCGTATAGCCAGGTAGGTTCCAAAACTAAGGGCACATGGGAATACGTATCCGCCGTTATAATCAGTATGTTCGCCGATCAGGTTAACCCGTCCGGGTGAGAAATAAAAATGCAACGGGGAACCGCTGACGGAAAATCTTGCGGCCCACTCTTTTGTCAAAAATTCGGTTGTCATTTCATGTTTGGTAATTAGTCTGAATGCTCTGGTAAAAATAGAATAAAATCAGACCGGCTAGGCATTAATTGTTCAAAAAACACTATACTTGCTTAAGTCGACCAATTTAAAACAAGGCTATGAAAATCAGGATTTTAGTATTGCAGGTATCGATCATCGGGCTTTCTATGCTGGTGATTGCAGGATGCAAACCGAAACAGCAAAAATCAACAAATGACGCTATGAAAATTAAGAAGGAAATTGTCGGGCTCACCGACGGGAAGGAAGTTGTTCTCTATACGCTGATGAATTCCAGGGGGATGACCGCAAAGATCACCAATTACGGGGCCATCGTAACGGAATTGACGGCTCCTGACAAATCGGGAAAATTTGAAGATATTGTTCTTGGTTTTGATCGCCCCGAATCTTACTGGAAGGCCCCTTATATCAACAACTGCTGTTACCTTGGCGCTATAGTCGGCCGTTACGGAAACCGGGTAGCAAAGGGTAAATTTTCACTGAACGGACAGGATTATGTTTTGGCCATTAATAACGGGCCGAACCATTTACACGGCGGACTGAAAGGTTTCGACAAGGTAGTCTGGGACAGTGAGCCTTTTGAAAATACAGAGGGTCAGGGCGTTAAACTCAGCTATTTCAGCAAATCCATGGAGGAAGGTTATCCCGGAAATTTCACGATAACGGTTTCTTACACACTGATGAATGATAACAGCCTCAGGGTCGATTATGACGGAACGATTGATCAGGCCTGCCCCGTAAATATCACCCATCATGGGTATTTCAACCTTACCGGAAACGCTAAAACGGATATTCTGGGTCATGAAATGCAGATCCTTGCCGATCGTTATACCGTAGTGGATTCGACCCTGATACCGACCGGCGAGTTAAGGCCGGTTGCGGGTACACCGATGGATTTCACCCAGGCTCATACCATTGGTGAGCGGATTGCCCAGGTGAATGGTGGTTATGATCATAATTTTGTTTTGTCCGACAGTGTAACCCGGCTGCGCCAGGTAGTCCGTGTTGCCGAACCGGTGAGCGGCCGGGTCATGGAAGTTTATACCACCGAACCGGGTGTTCAGTTTTATTCAGGCAATTTCCTGGATGGAATCCTGACCGGTAAGGGGAATGTAAAATACACCAAACACTGGGGATTCTGCCTCGAAACTCAGCATTTCCCCGATTCCCCGAACCAGCCGACGTTCCCCTCAACCTTTTTGGAACCGGGACAGCGGTACAAACACACGACGGTATATAAATTCGGAACCCTGTAGAGATTATATTTTAAGGAAGAATGAGGAGATTCCAATGCAGAATACCGAATTCCGAGTTTCCAGATTCAGGGATTATTAAGGTAGAAAGCGATTCCTCCTTAATGATTACTTGAATCTGAAGATTTCGGAATTCGGTATTCTGCATTGGAATCTCCTCATTCCTCCTTCTCCCTAAGTCTCTTCCTTCTCCCTAAATTCCCAACTTAGTTCTAATCTCATCGGGTATTCCCTTCTTATTCACCATGATGCAGGTGCTCTTGAGCTTAAGGTATGCCGATGATATGTATGAGTAACCACCATATTGGTTGCCCGGACCCCATGAGTTTTTCTCAAAATAGTACTTGCCGCCATTCTGATCATGGGCTATCCCCACCAGATGCATCCCGTGATCATCGGTGGTCTGGTAGTTTTCAAATTCGGTTTGACGCCTTTCCTGGGTAATTTCCGGCTCCATGCCCGGCTTATAAGTTTTACCGTCCCATTTTTCGGGAGGGACAACGGCCACGCCCAGACCAAAATTGAAGCCTTTTTCCAGATCGGAAGCCCAGGCTACCGTATAGCCATTTTTCAGGGAATATTCCACGATCTGGTCCAATTCGTCGACCGGCACATTATAAACCGATCTGCGGTCCCAGTTGTCGGGAACTTCAAGCACAAACTGCTCATAAAACGGATGATGAGTAAAGGAAGATATTTCAACATAATCATCCAGGTTCAATCCTAACGAGGCAGTAAAAGTTGCCGGAGTATAGGAGGTTCCCTTATATTCAAAGTTTTCGGGGATCGCACCTAGATAAGCATCAACCAGATTTACAAATCCGGATTTCCAGGCGGTGCTGATCTTGCCGTTCGGATTCCTGACGATACCATCGACATAGGCACGCAGAACACCATCCATCTCATTGTGTATCACTCCGTTTTCTTTAATCTCGTTTCCGGCATAAACAGCCAGGGGTACGATACCGTATTTTTTAATCGAATTGGTGACATCATGGTCAGCGCCACCGGGCCCGAATTCGCATTTTCCGTTCCACCTGACAAATTGTTCCGCTTTGTCAACGTACACATTACGAACGGTATACATAACCGATAGTTCAACAGGAGGATTCCCCAGGCGTTGTATTTCGCTTTCCAGAAATGAAGTGGTGGAATAAGACCAGCAGGTACTCGATGATCCCTGGCTTTTTATTACAGTCCTTGGATATTCGACATCGATGGTGAACTTATAAGGTGATTCAGGAACTTTCTTCTTTTTGGCCTCAACCGGCGGGGCAAGCATCACCAAAGCGGCGATCAAAATACCCGGATATCTGAGATTTAATATTTTTTTCATGACATGATGATTTTTATTTTAACCCTATCTTCTTGGCAATCTGAGGCGGTACACCATCCTTGTGCAGCATGATCGACATCGTGCGCAGCCTCATGAACGGAACTGACAGGTAGGAGTATCCTTTATATTTTCCGCCTTCGCCCCAGGAGTTCTTTTCCAGATAATATTTATTGCCATACTGATCCTGGGCAATACCGGTGAGGTGCATGGCATGGTCATCCGTCAGCTGCCAGGAATCAAACATATATTGCCGATCGGCCTGACCGACCTGCTTTTCCGCTGCTTCCGGATTCTTGAAATCCGCCCCGTCAATCATGATACGTCCATATCCGTCGGCAAATCCAAGGTTGGAGATATCAGCGCCCCACGAAATGGAAATGCCTGTATTCAACGAGTAATCAATGATCTGCATCAGCTCATCAACCGGGACATTAAACATTGCCTGCTGTGCCCAGTTATCGGGTACCTCAAGCACAAATTTTTCATAGAAAGGGTGATGGGTATAAGATGAAAACTCGATATAGTCATCGGGGTTGATGCCCAATTCATGGGCAAATTCTTTGGGTGTTACCATCTTTCCGTTGTAGGAAAAAGAGACAGGTTTTTCACCAAGATAGGCATCCAGAACTCCGTTCAGTCCCTTAAGCCATACCGGGCTGATCTTGCCATTGGGATTTTTAATGATAGTCTGAACAATCCCGGTCAGTGCGGTCACGAGTTCACCATGCCTGTGGGTGGTTTCCCCATAATTCAATCCCGTATAGATATCCCTCGGGACGATCCCGGATTTTTTGATTGAATTCATCACGTCGTGCTGTGCCCCGCCTTCAGCGAAATTGCAGGTTCCATGGAATTTCACATATTGACTGGCTTTTTCAGCGTAAACATTGTTAACGGTAAACATTTCCGAAAGGCCGACTTCCCCTTTCCCAAGACGCATAAGTTCGCTTTCCAGCATCGAAGTCGTGGCAAAGCACCAGCAAGTGGAGGTGGAAGCCTGACTCTTCACAGAGGTTGCCGGGATCTGTTTGAGAATAGTCATTTGAAACTCGGGTTTGCTTTCTGCAGGTTTTTTTTCCTGACCTGATACTCCGTTGGGGTTCAGTACCAGGATTAAAGCCAGTAGGAAGAAGGGTAATCCGGCTTTTAGATGGTGTTTCATATTTCTGTTTATTAGCAGTTTATTAATCGAATATGGCGAAAAGTCTTAATTTCACGGCTCGCCCAGGCCGGCGAATTTACAAAACAGAAAGCGATGAGAACAATACTTAAATCATTAATTTTTGCTGTCATACTGATTACTTTCCAATTAGTGCAGGGACAGGAAGTTGCCACCGAATCTCTGATCAGGGAACTCACTGATCTGAAAAAACTTGCAGAATATCCGAATCCCGGATATAAATCCGTTCAGTATTCTTCATACGACCGGAGAACCGTTAGTCCCGATCAGCAGGGTTGGTTTGCCAACGACGATGGATTTGGTGGTGAACCGATACCGGGATTTTTGAAGGTTATAAAAAAGCCGGATTCCAAAGGAGTTGGAGAGTACCTCATCTGTGACGTAAAAGGGCCGGGAGCTGTTGTCAGGCTTTGGACAGCTCAGATAGCCGGTGATTTGATGGTCTGGCTGGACCAGGATAAGGAGCCGGTGTACAATGGACCGGCGGAGCCTTTTTTTCTGCATACCTATGAAGCTTTCCTGAAAGAAAAGGAGAAAGCGGAATGGACCGGAAGCATCAATCAGAATATGGCATCCTATTATCCCGTTCCCTTTGCAAAGGGCTGCAAAATGGTTTGGAAAGGGGACCTTTCACAATTGCATTTTTATCATGTTCAATTGAGATTATATGACGAAGGAACTCGGGTTAAAACGTTTGCTGTCAAGGATATTGATAAAAATATTAAGGAACTGAACCATGCGGCCGCGATACTGGCAGAGCCTTTCAAGTATCTGGATACCGTTCTTTTTAACGCGTCTTACGAAACCGTGTGGTTGAAACCAGGTGAAAAAAAGGTGGTTAAATCCGTTATCGGCAGTGCCGGTATCAATCGTCTGGCTTGTTTTGTATCCGCTCAAAATATTGATAATGCTTTGCGACAGACAATTTTGGAAATCCGCTTCGACGGTTCTCCCTGGGGACAGGTCCAATCACCGGTAGGGGATTTCTTCGGGGCCGCACCGGGCATTAATCCTTATGAATCCCTTCCGTTTACGGTTCTGGAAGATGGAAGGATGATCAGCAGGTATTTCATGCCTTTTAGGGATTCAGTCCAGGTAATTATGGAAAATATGGGCGACCAGGAGGTAACACTGGTAACGAAAGTGGTGACCGAGCCCTATGAATGGAAAGAGGGAACAAGTATGCACTTCAGGGCCCGTTGGCGGGTCGATCATGAACTGCTGGCTGATCCCCGCCAGGTGAAAGATATTCCATACCTGATGATCAGGGGTAAAGGCCGGATGGTTGGGGCAGCTTGTTTCCTCCTGAACCCGACTTCGGTTCCCTCATCTGCTGGAAACTGGTGGGGTGAGGGCGATGAAAAGATTTTCATCGATGATAACCTTAACCCTTCATTTATTGGTACGGGATCAGAGGATTATTATAATTATGCCTGGTCGTCGGAAGAACTTTTCGATTATGGTTATTGCGGCCAGCCCAGGAATGACGGTCCGGCAAACCGTGGATTTATAACGAATTACAGGTGGCACATTTTGGATAATATCCCGTTCGACAAGAGTTTTGATTTTTTTATGGAATTAAACAGTCACCGCCAGGTGGACCATTTCTCCTATGCACGTACGATTTATACCTATGCGGTTCCCGGTGCACACGATGATCATCTTTCAATCAGCAAAGCAGATGTAAGGCAACTGGAACTTCCTGCCGATTGGTGGCCCGCACCCGCCGGCGCATCTTCGAATTCGATCTTCTATCAGGTTGAAAGCCTTCTCTCAAAACCTGCGAATATTGAGTTGGTGAAAGATCCTGTCTGGTCGGCCAAACAGATGGTCCTCTGGAAACCTCAATCCAAATCGGAATCTCTGACTATTCTGCTGCCTGCATCGAAAACAGGTAAATTCCGTATTAATATGACCGTAGCACGAACAGCCGGTGGGGGGAAAATGGAAATCAGCCTGGATAAAAAGGTGATCAGATTCAACGGTAATGAACAGGTCGATGTGTCAACACCCTTCCGAAGTGTTGCGAGGAACATTTCTTCCGAGAGCCTTGAACTGACCGAGGGGATCCATGTCTTAACCATCAGGCCGGTAGGAGATCAACCGGGTCCGGTGGGGCTGGATTTTATCTGGATGCAGTCGCTATGAGACGGGAGGACGTTAAGAAACGTAAAGAATAGTTAAGAGAGTTAAGAGAGTTAAGAGGGTTAAGATTGTTAAGATAAAGATTATGAAGAGAGTAGTAGCGATTTTTGGAGTGTGTGTGTTATGGTTTAGTGTGGTTGCAGCGCAGGAGTATATGGTAGTTTCACCGGGGGGAAAGGCTAAAGTGGTGGTGACGGTGGATAAGAAGGCCGGTATCACGGCTAAGTGTTATTATCTCGATAAGGAGATGGCGACGTTGGGGCCCATTGGTATGGAAACCGGTGATGGCAAGGTTTTCGGAACAGCGCCTAAGGTCAGGACCGTCAACAACCGGACAGTCGACGAAGTGATCACCCCGACAGTGCCTCAGAAGCGCAAGCAAATTCCGGATCATTTTTCGGAAATGGAAATTCTTTTCAGGGATCCTTTTCGCCTGATCGTAAGAGCCTATGATGATGGTGTGGCTTATCGCTTGAAAACCGATATCGAAGGCGATCTGATCGTAAAATCGGAACAGTCGGGTTTTTCTTTCCCTGCAGATGAGAATCTTTTTATCCCGACAGATGTCTCGATGTTTACGCATAGTGAGAGATCCTACCAGTACCTGAAACTTTCAGAGATCGGCCCCGATACCCTTTCTTCCACTCCACTTATGGTCGACCGTAAGGATGGCATCAAGATCCTGATCACTGAATCTGACCTGGAAGATTATCCGGGGTTGTATGTTTATGGTACCAATGGCAATTCGTTGAAGGTCAAGTTTCCGCATTTTGTACTAACTGAGAAATTAATCCGGGACCGGAATATCAGGCCGGTGGAAGTTGCCGATTTTATTGCCAAAACCCGCGGAAACCGGTTTTTCCCATGGAGGGTTGTTGCCTTTTCCTCCGAGGATAAGGATATCATCGGCAACGATATCGTTTACCGTTTGGCCTCTCCATGCCGCCTGATCGAAACTTCATGGATCAAGCCGGGAAAGGTGGCCTGGGATTGGTGGAATGCCAATAATAATAAAGGTGTACCGTTCCGTTCAGGTGTGAATAACGAGACTTACCGCTACTATATTGATTTCGCGGCCGAATTTGGCCTGGAGTACATTATTTTGGATGAGGGATGGTCCAAGCCGTCCAATCTGTTTGAAATGAATCCGCTGGTAAATGTTCCTGAGCTGTGTAAGTATGCTCAAGGCAAAGGTGTTGATGTCATCCTCTGGTGTTTGTGGAATGCCCTCGATAAGGATCTCGACAAGGTATTGGACCAGTTCAGGACCTGGGGTGTAAAAGGAATCAAGGTGGATTTCATGCAGCGCGATGATCAGGCGATGGTCAATTATTACTGGAAAGTGGCAAAAGCTGCCGCTGAAAGGCATCTGCTGGTGGATTTCCATGGCGCTTACAAACCTTGCGGACTTGAACGGACCTATCCTAACATGCTTACCCGGGAGGGGGTTAAAGGCCTGGAGAATAATAAGTGGAGTACAGATATCACCCCCGATCATGATTGTACCCTGCCCTTTATCAGGATGTTTGCCGGTCCGATGGATTATACGCCCGGTGCCATGCGGAATTCTGAAGAAATCAACTTCAGGGCTGATTTTTTCAGGCCGATGAGCCAGGGGACCCGCTGTCATCAGTTGGGCCTTTACGTAGTTTTTGAAAGCCCGCTGCAGATGCTCGCTGATGCTGCATCGGCTTACTACCGCGAAAGAGGGTGCATGGAATTTTTATCAGCCGTTCCTTCCGTATGGGATGAAACAATACCTTTGGCCGGTAAAGTCGGTGATTATGTTGCAGTTGCACGTCAGAAAGGAACAAACTGGTTCATTGGCGCAATAACCGACTGGACACCTCGGGAGCTGGATGTCAAGCTGGATTTTCTGCCAGCCGGAAGTTATACCCTGCTTGAATTTGTGGATGGTATCAATGCTGACCAATATGCCGAGGACTACGCCAGGAAAGAAAGTACGGTAAAACAGGGCGACATCATCAAGATCAAAATGGCGCCTGGTGGCGGATATGTGGCTATGCTGAAGCTTGTTAATTAATTCATCGTGCCGAATCCTGTGTAGAGATATGCCGTGGCACGTCTCTACATTACAGCGAATGCAGATCCTGTGGCCTCAAGGCACCGAAAAATTTAACAATTCTTTCGCCGATTCCCGGTGCGTTAATGTGAATAATGTATGCACCGCTGGCGATCGGAATGCCGTATTGGTTTTTCAGGTCCCAGTCCAGCCAGGTGACTTCAGCATCTTTTGTAAAACGGCGGACCAGGTTGCCATTGAGTGAGTAGATCGATACCGTGCAGGTTTTCGGCAGGTTGGTAATCTTAACTATGTTGTCGAGTTGTGTAAATTCATAGGCAGAGTTTCCGTAATATGGATTTGGTACCACCCTGATCAGTTTCAGCGCATTCTTGGCGGTTTCCACATCACAACGCACAACCGAGATATCCCGGGTGTTGAACTGATACATCTGCTTGTTGCCGTTCAAAGCCAATGAATCCGGCACGGCATAATCATACACGCCCACACAGTATTGTCCCACCACTCTCAGCCGGACTTTGATATCATTACCCTCTTTCATGAACCCGTATACATCGGTCGCCACATCTTCCGGCTTAATGAACCGGCTGTCAGCAATCGGAACGGCCGTCCACA
>JBAZTE010000009.1:0-209949 GCA_041662065.1 Bacteroidales bacterium
AACCAGTTTCCCGCTGACGGGTGCTCACACCACCGTTACCTGTGCAAAATGCCATGTCTCCGGATTTTCGAATACCCCTTCTACCTGTAATGCCTGCCATCTGGCGAATTACAACGCAACGACCAATCCGAATCATACAGCAGCAGCTTTTCCAACTACCTGTGAGACTTGTCATTCCACTGCAAACTGGACCACCACCACCTGGAATCACGACTCACAGTATTTCCCGATTTACAGCGGCCATCATAGAGGGAGATGGACCTTATGCACGGAATGCCATACGACTCCAAGCAACTATGCCGTTTTCAATTGTCTGCAATGCCATGAGCATAGTAATAAAGCCAGTGTTGACAGCGACCACCGGGGAATATCCGGTTATTCTTACACGAGTGCAGCCTGTTATTCATGCCATCCCCGCGGATAAATGGTTATTTGACCGGTTCCAAATACAGTCCTTTTCTTGAAAGGAGATGATCCAGATTGGCTACACCGTACACAACCACCGCAGTAACCACTGAAGTGTGATTCTGGTATTCCGGTATGCTTTTATTATACATATCCCGCTCGGTATGCCAGATTTCACCATAGTTGAAATCATAACCTTTGGAGTCGGCGGTCCCGAAACTAATGGTTGGTATACCGTTCATGGCAAAATAAGCATGATCTGATCCACCGGCACCGGTTGGCCTTGGCCTCGGATCACCGGTCTGCTTGTTCAGGGTAAAGGGAAAATCGGGATTGATAGTATTCAGCGGCCCGCAAATCTGAGCAAAATCATCGTACATGGCTTCTGTTACCGTCAGGCTGTTGGCCACAGTCGGGCCGCCATCGCGGTTGAAATAATTTGAAATTTTATCCCAGTTTTTCTTATTCTTTTCCACATAGCTTTTTGATCCCAGGAGACCGAACTCCTCACCAGCCCACAAACAAACCAGGATGCTGCGCTGGGGCTTGCCACCGGCAGCCATGATCAGGCGTGCGGCTTCCATTGCCGGACTGACCCCTGAACCATCGTCGACCCCGCCGGATGCCACATCAAAACAATCCAGGTGACCACCCATGATGACATATTCATCCGGATATTTTGTGCCTTTAATTTTCCCGATCACGTTATAATATTTGACCGGGCCCATCTTAAAATAATTCCGGATATCAAATTCAAGCTGGAAATATCTGCGTTCTTTAACCATCTGTTCGATAATCTTATACTGCTGATCCTCCAGTTTGATGTCGGGAACGGTCGGCAGGGTTTCAAAGGTCATCTTGTCGACATTCCTGCGGTCATACAAACACTGGATCGGAACCGGGGCAGACTGGATGATCCCCAGAATACCGGCTTCACGCATCTGCTTGTAGAACAGTGCGGGTTCCTCAGCCAGCGGAATGGGTTTTTTCTGTATGGAATCCTTGTTGTCACGATAGCGCCAATTCCATCCCATGATATCACGGTTGATCAGAGCGATGGAATCGTTCTTTGCGATTATTTTAGCTCTGCGGGCATCTCCATCTGCTGAATAGTCAATCGGCCATCCGCTGTTTTGGCCGGAGATCATTACCCAGGCACCTTTGAGTACTCCTTTCATCCGGTCAAAATCCCCCTGCGATTTGGGCTCGATCAAAACATGTCCACGCTGAACGCCATGTGTTCCGGAGGTATAGGATGGTGTTGCGAAATGCAGATCCATTCCGTTTTCGCTCAGCAGCCTGCCGAACCAGGGACCGCGGTTGAACCCTACCGGAAGGGTTCCGGCTTCGTCCAATTCAGCTTCCATTCCCCACTTCCTGAATTGTGCCATGCACCAGTCGGCTGCATTGTCGTAGGCATCTGATCCGAGGACCCTGCCACCAAACCGGTTGCAGAGCACATCGAGGTGGTTCATCGTTTGATTATCCGTCTGACCAAGTTCAATGATTTTATCAACGACCTTGTTTTTCTGAGCCTGTCCGCTATTTACAGCGAGGATCATGCATAAGGCAAAAGCCAGTAAATAAATCCGTTTCATTATTTTCTATTATTTTAGGTTTCAGTTTAAGGCATGTTTTTCGCACGCAAGTTAATTTTAAAGGGGATTAGTTAGCCAAGGGAATGCCGTAAAACATAAACGGAGAGAATTTTATGGAGGATATAATCAGGACCAAGGGATTGGATATTGAGGAAATCATGGAACGGGCACGGATATCCGGCGAAAAATTCAGCACCTATTCGCAGGAGCGTGTCGATCAAATAGTTAAAGCGGTATATGAAGCAGGATTTAACAACCGGGTTTATCTGGCAAAGATGGCTCATGAAGAAACCGGGATTGGTAAATGGGAGGATAAGGTTTCGAAGAATGTCATAGCCACCCGGTATGTTTATCAGGATATCAAGGATATGAAGACTGCCGGGATCCTCAAGGAAGATCCGGTGAGTGGAATCACGGAAGTGGCCAAGCCCCTCGGACCGATCTTTGCCATGACCCCGATTACGAACCCGACCTCGACCGCCCTCTTTAAGATACTGATTTCCATGAAGACCCGTAATCCTATTATTATAAGGCCCCATGGTGCAGCTAAGAAATGCACCTGCGAGGCGGCCCGGATCTGCTATGAAGCAGCGGTTGAAGCAGGGGCCCCGGAGGATTGCATACAATGGATCAAACGGTCGACTCCCGAAGAGACACTGGAAATGATGGCCCATAAGCATGTGGCACTCGTATTGGCAACCGGGTCGGTAAGTCTGGTGAAATCAGCTTACAGCTCAGGGAACCCGGCCATCGGAGTTGGTCCCGGAAATGTGCCGGTTTATATTGGATCAAGCGCCGACCCGTCCTTTGCGGTTGAACAGATCATCCTTTCAAAAACATTCGATTACGGAACCGTCTGTGCCAGTGAACAATCGCTTGTGATCAAGCAATCACGGGCAGATGCTCTGATTGCAGAGTTCAAAAAGCGGAAAGCGTATTTCCTGAATGATGCGGAGAAAAAACGACTGGAGGAGGTTGCCTTCAACAAGACCCAGAAAGCCATGAGCATTGATGTGATCGGTCAGCCGGCGCATAAAATTGCTGCCATGGCCGGGATTACCGTGCCCGAAGATACCACCATACTTATTGCACGGTACGCCAACCATGAAGTGGGGATCAAATATCCGCTGTCCCTGGAGATCCTGGCCCCGATCCTCGCGATGTATGTTGTGGATGATTTTATTGAAGCCATAAACATGTGCAAGAGAATTGTAAGTTACGGCGGTATGGGGCACACGATCAGCATCTTCTCCAATGAGGAAGACAAGATCATGTACTTTGCCGAAGTCACCAATGCCGGAAGGTTGCTGGTCAATACACCGGCTTCCCAGGGAGCCCTCGGGGGAACCTACAATGGGTTGCAGCCATCACTGACCCTGGCTACGGGATCAGGTGGAAAAAATATTACGACCGATAATATCACCGCCAAACACCTGTTGAATATCCAGCGATTGGCGCGCCGGACCTTTATTCCCTGTAACCCCGACCTGACAGATATTTATCTGGATGAATCGATCGATGCCAGGCGGATCGACGAGGAATGCGGGCGATGAAACGCCGTGATGAGACAGATCGTGATCTGTCTCTACCGATTTTGCGGGAAATTTCGTAATTTTTCCGAAAAATCCATCCCATGAAAAAGGTTCTCATCTTCCCAATGATCAGCTTATTGGTATGCTGCACCACTCAGAAACCTGCTGAAACTCCGGTTGAACCCTTGAATAAAAATACCGCTTTCAGCCTGCAAGGAAAGAAAGTGATTGTTGTTACTACTGCAGATAGCACCAATTACCGCCTGACCGCCACGGATACCCTGAGCTTTGCTGCTTTCGGACAGCCACTCGAAACCCAGCCAAGCATATTTGTCGATCCGGAGCATCAGTTCCAGAGTTTCCTCGGTATCGGGGGCGCATTTACCGATGCGGCTGCCGAAACTTTCGCCAAACTGCCGGCCGCAAAGCAATCGGAGTTTTTGTCGGCCTGTTTCGATCCGGTCAAAGGAATCGGATACACCTGGGGTCGGACACACATGAACAGCTGCGATTTTTCGAGCGACATGTATACCTATATCCAGGATGGTGACAAAGAATTGAAAACCTTCAACATCGCCCATGATCAAAAGTTTAAGATCCCATTGATCAAAAAGGCTATACAGACCGCCGGCAAACTTGATCTTTTCGTGAGCTCCTGGAGTCCACCGGCCTGGATGAAGGATAATAACGACCGGCTCCATGGCGGGAAGCTGAAGCCGGACTGTTTTCAGACCTGGGCGGACTATTATGTGAAATACATCAATGCTATTGAAAAAGCCGGCATACCGGTTTGGGGATTAACCGTCCAGAATGAGCCAATGGCCAGGCAGATATGGGAAAGCTGCATGTTTACGGCCGAAGAGGAACGCGATTTTATCAAGAATTTTCTGGGCCCCACCCTCCATAGCAATAATCTGGGCGGCAAGAAACTCATCGCCTGGGATCACAACCGGGACCTCCTGTATCAAAGAACCTCAACAATCTTAAATGATCCGGATGCCGCCAGGTATGTCTGGGGGATCGGATTTCATTGGTATGAGGTGTGGAATGGCGGCCGCCAGTATGAAAACGTAAAAAGGACGGCTGAAGCCTTTCCCGGAATGAACCTCCTGCTGACCGAGGCCTGTAATTATCCGTTCAGCTGGCAGACTTTTAACCAGTGGAAATGGGGTGAGCAGTACGGAGAGAATATGATCAACGATTTCAATAATGGTGCCGTTGCGTGGACCGACTGGAACCTACTGCTCGATGAAACCGGCGGACCCAATCACGTCAATGGTTTCTGTTTTGCCCCGATCCATGCCAAAACCCGGGAAGGGACCCTGCATTATATGAACTCCTATTACTACATCGGCCATTTTTCGAAATTCATCAAGCCAGGTGCGCGCAGGGTTACCAGTTCATCGAGCCGGGTCCAGCTCCTGACAACGGCTTTTCTGAACTCCAACGGCAAGCTGTCGGTAATAGTCATGAATGAAACCGGCGAAAAACTCCCCTACCGGATGTATATCGGAGGCCAGGCCATCGAAACGGTTAGTTTGCCGCATTCGATCCAAACCTTAAACATTGAGTAAGGGAGGACCGATGGGCATAGCCGTCAACCTAAGGGGTTAAATCGACTTTCTTAAGGAAAAGTTTGAAGTCAGAGATTCCAATTCAGAATTCCGAATGCCGAGTTGGAGATCCAGGTTAATATGAAGTTATAAATTACTACTTCACAAATACTTGGATCTAATTATTCGGCATTCGGAATTCTGAATTGGAATCTCAACCTTTTAACTTCTCATAAAAGGGACTAATTATATCCTTAAGTTGACGGCTTAGGACCCACGAGTCCTCCCTCTTCACCCCAAGGTCATTTTGTATGATCCATCCCGCCTGAAGGCGTTGATTTTACCTACCTTTAAACACTTATTAATATTGCCATGAAACTCCATTTCTTGCACCTTGCACATTTTACCTTTTTCCTTACTTGTGCCTTGCGCCTTGCGCCTTGTGCCTTTGGCCAACCGGCCAATGATATACCTCTAAAGATCAAAGTTGCGGTGGTGGTCCAGGATCCTTCTTTGCCACAGTACGGCGGTAAAAAAATGCACGAAGTGGTGAAAACACCCGGAAGGACTTTCATGTGGAACGATCCGCGTGAGCTGAGCAAGGAATATGAAGCCGCATTGGAGAAAATAAGTCACGGGACTATTCAGTACGAGGTGGTTAAGATCATCGACGATACGCTGCTGTTTTCAAACCGTAACGATAATAACCAGCCTGTGGGGATAACCGACATGGTCCGCCTGCTGATGGAACCTGACTGGAAAACGCTGAAGGGCATCGGCACGCACTTTGATTACAAGCGTTTTGTTGAGCATTACGGTTTTGACAAAATGCGCGACCGCGATGAGATCAATGAAGTGTGGGTATGGTCGTTCCCCTATGGAGGTATGTGGGAATCAAATTATTGCGGAAAAACAGGCTTCTGGCTGAACTCCGATCCAACTACCACCACAACAAACGAAAAGTTGCTGGTGGTGATGGGCCTCAATTACGAGAGAAAAATGTCGCTTGCTCTGGAAAGTTACGGTCACCGCTTCGAATCGGTAATTTGGCACCTGTATGGCCGGTGGGATTATAAGGGGGAAAATCCCAACAATTGGGAGAAATTTTCCCGGTTTGAAAAGACAAACCCGGGCCTCGCCAACATAGGAAACATCCATTTTCCGCCTAACGGGGATCATGATTACGACTGGGTGAATAAAACCCCGGTCACCACCTGTGCGGATGGATGGAATTATTATCCTGATATTAAGTCGGATATGACCCGCACCGTGGACTGCTCCGAGTGGCAATGCTCCCATGAAGGGTATATGAGATGGTGGTTCAGTCATATCCCGCATTTTGCCGGAATCAATGCTGCCGACGGGCACCTGAATAATTGGTGGAGGTACGTGGTCAATTGGGAGGAGGCGGTTAGCCGGGAGAACGTTAAGATCGTTAAGAATGGTAAGAACGTTAAGATTGATGATGGGACGCGTAGAGACGCATGTAATGCGTCTCACCATGATAATTCCTTAAGAATTGGGTTCATCAGCAATGGAGGAGGGGCGGAGCAGAAGGCGGCCTTTGAGTTTTTGAAGGGACAAACCGGTATACAGGCAGAAGAGGTTAGGGGTGAGGAGGTTAAAGGGTTAGATAGAAGAGGTTTAGGGGTGGTGTGGTATCATAAGCCGGATACGCTTTTGACGGCTTGGGATACTTCTGTACAGACGATAAGTGCCCTGAAAAAATATGTGGAGGCAGGTGGAAACCTGTTCCTTTCGTTGGATGCTGTACGGTTGCTCCCTTATTTGGGAGTGGAAAAGTCGGCCCCTAGGGTGAATTATGTGGAACTAAAGGATGAGGGGAATGGCCGGAAACTCGGATTGCACGGGTTCAGGAGCCACCCTGTATTTGACGGTTTGCTGGGAGGGGTTTACAGCTACGCCCCGAAGACGGATGTGAAAGTGCGGCGCGTAGGATGGTTTGGAAATGAACTGCCGCAGGGGAAAGTAGTGGCTGTTGACTGGGCATATATCTTTATCTATGAGGATAGTAAGCTGATTACCGAATACAATTTGGGTAAAGGGAAAATTCTGGCTGCCGGGGCGTATCTATATTATAATCAGTCCAATTTCAACCGGGCCCATCTGGAAAAATTCACAGCTAATGTGTTTTCTTACCTGAGCGGTAAGCGTTCTGAAATACCGGTGAGATTCTGGGATTTTGAACCCGGGAAAGTGACTGCTTCTGAATTTTCCACTCCTGATATTATGCGCGGAGTGCCTGTAAAATGGGAGTTGTCTGCCAACCCGATTGCTCTTGCCAATCCCAGGGGGGCAAAGAATATGTGGGACATCTCGGGGGAGCGGATGGTTTTGATGGGTAAAGAAGGCGGAGGTATCGATGAGGTTTGGGCGCATCCGTTCATGGCCATCCGGGATTACGAAATCTCCCTGAAATTTGAAGGTAACCCAAAATCTTACCGGTTAAACGAATTAACGCCTAAAATTGAAGTAGGGCCTGAATCGTTCATTCGAACCTATCAAATTGACAGCAAAATCATTAAAGAAGTTATTGTTTGCCATCCTACAGATGGCACAGCGGTAATCCATTATGAATATACCGGCGCGGAGCCGGCTGCCCTGATTATTTCCTTTAAAAGTAACCTCCGGTTCATGTGGCCGTACTCTGAAAAGGTTACCGGGGCAATTAAATATGGCTGGGACAAAGGATTGAATGGATGGGTGATACAGAATAAAGCAGGGGATTTCATTTCAGTGATAGGGATTAACCGGACAGCCGGGGATCAGAAAGCCACCATAGGGGATGGTTTGATTATCGGGGCTGGGATGAGTGTAACCCTCCGGGGATCCGAAACGCTCGATGTTGTTCTGGCCGCTTCAGCGACAGGATTGACTGAAGCCATCAGCGCCTACCGTCGCGCGATGCTCGATCCCAAAGCCGTGTACCTGGCCGCTGCAACAAATGCAAAATCACTATTTGACGGAAAACTTAACATCAGCGGTCCTGATGAAGAATTCAATACCGGATTTAAATGGGCCGTTGCCGGTACCGATAAATTCATCGTCAACACCCCCGGGGTCGGGCGATCGCTGGTTGCCGGGTATGCCACCTCTGATTATGGATGGAAAGGCGGTCATAAGGTGAATGGTCGTCCGGGTTACGCCTGGTATTTCGGCCGTGATGCTGTTTGGAGCAGCTTTGCCGTGCTGGATTACGGCGATTTCGACCGGGTAAAGACAGTGCTGGAACTCTTCTCGAGATATCAGGATATCAGCGGGAAAATCTATCATGAACTGACCACCTCAGGGATAGCACATTATGATGCGGCTGATGCTACTCCGTTGTACATCGCGTTAGCAGGCAAGTATTTACATCATTCTGGTGATACCGCCCTGATCCGCAAGGAATGGCCGGCGATTAAAAAAGCCATCGATTTTTGTTTTACTACCGATACCGACGGCGACCATCTGATTGAGAATACCCAGCAGGGTCACGGTTGGGAAGAGGGCGGGGATCTGTATGTCACCCACACCACCCAGTATATGGTTTCATGCTGGGCGGAAGCCTTGAACCAGGCCGCCTATATGGCCGAGCATATCGGATTACCCGATCTGGCAAGAAAATATGCTGACGAGGCTGCGATTGTTCTGGAAAAGCTGAATAACGGGTTTTGGAATCCGGAAACGAAGTTTTTCAACCACGGATTGTTCAAAGACGGTACATATCTGGCTGAGCCTTCGGTGATGACTGCCATTCCTGTGTATTGGGGACAGATAAAGACATGGTCGAGGGCCAGAAGTGTGGTGGAGCAGCTGGCCTCCTGCAATTTCACCACCGATTGGGGAACCCGGATCGTGAGCGAAAAGGCTAAGTTTTTCGCACCCGGCGGGTATCATACCGGCAGCGTTTGGCCGCTCTTCACGGGCTGGGCCGCACTTGGTGATTATGCGGCAGGCAATCCGGCCCAGGGATTCTCCAAAATGATGAGCAATTTACTGGTCTATGAATACTGGTCGCTCGGATATATCGAAGAAGTGCTTCATGGGACTCAGTATAAGTATTTTGGCGTGTGCCGGCATCAGGCCTGGAGTGAAACAATGGTCCTCCAGCCGGCAATTGAAGGCATGCTCGGGCTGAAACCGGATGCCATGAAAAACACGGTAAGCCTTTCGCTGGATTTTCCTCTGGATTGGGATTCAGTTTCAGTAGATAATATCCGCATGGGCGATCACCTTCTAAACCTGGAAATGAGGCGGGCACCGGAGAAGGTCATCGTAAGCATCGATAACCGTTCCGACAGGCCAGGACCCTTGGTTGACCTGCGGATTCCGGTGCTGGCCGGGGCAGTGTTTGAGGGCGTTTGGATCAATGGTCAACCCCCGGAAAAATTCTGGACCGGTGAGCATTTCATCAGAGTCGCACTTACCGCAACCGGGATCAATACCGTTGAGATCCGTTATCATGGCGGTATGTCGGTTTTGCCGCTGGTCCACCATCCGGCACCGGGCGATTCATCAACCGGCTTGAAAATCATCAGCGACCAGCTGATTGGAAACAAATATCTTGTAAAGGTAGAGGGATTGAGCGGGACAACCGGGAAAATCAGGTTGTCAGAATCGGGGACAGTGACTGAAAAAGATTTCGTTTTCCCGGAATCAGAGGAGAAGTATTTGCTGAAAGACCTGGTGTTTTATAATGGAAAACCAGAGAATGAAGTGTTCTATTATGTTCTTCTGCGCAGTTTTTACGATAGCAACGGTGATGGGCAGGGGGACCTCAATGGGTTGAGATCGAAACTGGATTATCTTCAGGAGTTGGGTATTACGTCCATCCTGATGCTTCCCTTGTACCAGTCGGATTTTTATCACAACTATTTTGCGACTGATTATCAGAAGATTGATCCTGAATATGGCACCATGGATGACCTGATTGCCCTGATCAGGGAAGTCCACCGGCGGGGGATGAAAATCTATCTGGATATGGAAACCCAATACGTGACGGAAGGTTCCGATTGGTATACCCAGCATCCGGAATATCAGATACAGGGAACGCCTTGGGGTAAATTACTTTCCTATGACGGATCATCAAAGGGCATGAACATGGCTAACGTGTATAATCCCGAAGTATCGGAATATTTCCACAAACTTTACCACTTTTTCATGGACCCCAATCAGGATGGCCGTTACGACGACTCCGTCGATGGTTTCAGGATTGACCATATCATGGATGATTTGGATAATGCCGGCAAGCTGACCAATCTATATGCAGGGTACTGGAAACCCCTCTTTGATGATCTTCGACAGACCAATCCCCGAATCCGGATCATCGGCGAGCAGGCTGACTGGGCTGACTTTGGCGGGGACTTATTCAGCAAGGCCGATCTTGATTTTGTATTTGCCTTTCAAAATGCAATGGCGATCAAATCAATGAATAAAAATCTAATTATCAATAAGATAAATTCAACCATCAGCCTGACCCCCGGTAACAAGGACCAGCTTATTTTCATTGAGAACCATGATCTCGACCGCTTTGCCACAGGCATGAGCGGAAGTCTCGCCAAGGAGAAGATCGGGGCAGCTTTCAATCTTTTGCTGAAAGGTATTCCGCTGATTTATTACGGACAGGAACTGGGCATGAAAGGGGTAAAATATGGGGGTAAAAACGACGGGAACGATATTCCCCGCCGGGAAGCCTTTGAATGGTACCGCAGCACTGAGGGTCCAGGGATGGCTCATTGGTATAAGAATAGCGGTCCGTGGTGGGATAACCGGAACGGCAAAACGGGTGACGGAATATCTTTAGAAGAGGCGAGAACGGATAAGAATTCGCTCTGGAATTTTTATAAAAAACTGATTTCCATTCGTGGAGAGAATCCGGCCATTACCGGGGGCGATCTGAATTTTATCCCGAATGACAACCCGTCGGTAGTCTCCTTCGTCAGAACCCTGGAACAAAAGAAGGTCCTGGTTGTTATAAACCTCACAGGTAAACCGCAAACGGTACAACTTGGCGATCAGGTTCCGGCAAGTAATGCAAAGGTTTTGGTTTCAGAACCGGCAGGCTGCACAACCGGTTCGGGAGCGGTAAAAATGAAAAAGTTTGGAATTTTTGTAGCACAATTTTAACAAATATTCACATTGTTATCTTTATATTGCATTAGTGGAGGCCAGCAACCACTGATCAAACGGGGCGGATCCGAAAAGCCAGATGAGTAGGAAACTAAATCTTATTGATATGAAGAAATTTGCTCTCACACTTTGTGCTCTTGCAATTGTCGCCTTTTCTTTTGGGCAGGACGCTAAACTGGACCAAGGCAGACTCCAGTTCAATGCCGGAGTGGGTCTTTCCACCTGGGGAATACCAGTTTATGTAGGTGCTGATTATTGGATTAACGAGGATATCACCATTGGACTCGAATTATCGGCCCGCTGGAGGCTGGCATGGGGTTATGGTAATATCGGCGCTTCAGTGAACGGTAACTACCATTTCAACAGGTTGCTTGATCTGCCTGATAATCTTGATTTCTATGCAGGATTAAGCGCAGGGCCCTATATTTATATTGGAAGCGGATATATTAATCCTTTTAATATCGGTATTGGTGGTCAGGTCGGTGGACGTTACAAGATAAACGACTCGATGTGGCTCAATGCTGAATTGGGCGGAGGAACACTTTCCGGTGCCAAGATCGGGATTACCCTGAGAAGGTAAACCCTTTTTTAAGATGATGACACGCGGATGACGCGGATGCTACGCGGCGCGGATTATCACGGATTCTTAAGTTAATATCCTCGTTAATCCGTGTTCCCGCAGGGATCCGCGTTATCCGCGTGCCATTCTTTAGTTAACTGATCTCGAGAATAAGCGTATTGCCAATGCCACAATAACCACCATAATACACGTTAGCGCGATCAAGGCTGGCCAGAATTCAGTCCAAATCCACCCCTGCGTGGAGATGGTACGCATGGCATGAACGGCATACGACACGGGATTGCCCAGTGCAATGGCTTTCAGCCAGGCAGGCATGGCATTGGTAGGGAACATGGCATTGCTGGTGAACATCAGCGGCATGGTCAGAAAGTTGGATACAGCCATCAGGGTTTCCATCGACTTGATTCTTGAGGAAAGGGAGAGGGAAATACCGCCCATGATCACCCCGAACATCCCCGAGATAAATAATAGCGCGATAACACCGGGGAAGCCGGTTTTGAAATGGACCCCCAGAAAGAGTGAAATGATCACGATGATCAGCGCCTGAAGCATGGTCTGCAATCCAATCGACAGTAGCTTCCCCAACGGAATTGCGGCGCGGTAAATCGGTGCGGCCAGCATCTTGTTAAGATAGCCGGTACGCCTATCCCAGACGATGGTGACCCCACCGAAAACCCCTCCGAAAAGGGCTGTCATGATCATAATGCCCGGAGTCATAAAATCGAGATAATTGCCGGTTCCCAGCATTTGTGCCGCCTGAGGGTTACGGGTGAGGCCCGACATGGAATTGCCCATCAGAACCAGCCAGATGAGTGGCTGGATCACCACCATCATCAGCCGGGCTTTCTGTTGGGCAAATTTTTTGATTTCGCGCCAGAATACCCAGTATATATCAGACAGAAGGAGTTTTATGTTCATCCTCTGGCCCTCCTCATGATCATGCGGGACTTGTATGCTTGTTCCTTGCTGGTAGGATCATCTCTCATTTCCTTGCCGGTATGGTGCAGGAAAACATCATCGAGCGTCGGATTTTCAACTTCATGCCTGATGGCATCTTTTAAGGCAACAGGAGTATCAAGGGTTTTAATGATCCCGCGGTCGATAATGGCAATCCGGTCACACAGGGAATCAGCCTCATCCATGTAATGCGTGGTGAGAAAAATGGTCATTTTGATCTGTTCACGAAGGTTGTTGATATACTTCCAGATCTCGCGTCGCGTCTGAATATCCAATCCCAACGTGGGTTCATCGAGAAAAAGTATTCTCGGACGGTGTATCAGCCCGCAGGCAATATCGAGCCGTTTGCGCATCCCGCCTGAATAGGTTTCCACCTTGTCCTTGGCGCGTGCTGTCAGGTCCACCATTTTTAAAACCTCTGCGATCCGGTCCCGTGCCTCCGTGCGTGAAAGGTGATAAAAACCGGCCTGCAAACGGAGATTGTCGAAACCGGTAAGTGAATCTTCCACCGCAAGGTCCTGGGAAACAAACCCCAGTTCCAGCCTTGCCTGATAGGCATGTTTAATGATGTCGATCCCATTGATGGTGGCTGTGCCTTTGGTCGGGCTTAAAAGAGTGGTGAGCAGGGCGATCGTGGTGGACTTTCCAGCGCCGTTCGGACCTAAAAAGCCGAAGATCTCCCCCTCAAAAACCGAAAAACTCACATGGTCGACCGCCAATATCCCACCCTTGTAAACCTTGGTCAATCCCTGAGCTTCAATAATTGTTTTCATTGCTTCGAAAAGCCTATTTTTAGCGGAGCAAACTTAAACACTTCTAAGAAGAGATTGTTCGATATTCTCAGTTAATTATGGAACAGAAAGAGATCCAACAGAAAAAGAATTTCATTCTGGGATTGATCATGATCAGCTCCTTTGTGGCCCCTTTTTTAGGGGCTTCGGTCAATATTGCGCTTCCCAGGATGAGCGCCGACCTGGGGATGAACGCTGTCACCATGAGCTGGGTAGCCATGTCGTACCTGCTTGCCTCCGCCGTGTTTCTTGTACCGCTGGGTAAGCTGGCCGATATGATCGGCCGGGTGAAGGTATTCGTACTCGGTAATGTCATAGTGGTATCGGCCTCCATACTTTGCGCCATCGCCAAGGATTCGACCATGCTTATCATTTTCAGGGTGTTGCAGGGAATCGGGAGTGCCATGATGTTCGGAACCAACATGGCCATCATCACCGCCATTTTCCCTCCAAATCAGCGGGGCAGGGCGATCGGCATCAATGTGACGGCAGTTTATCTGGGTTTATCAGCTGCACCGGTTCTGGGAGGTATACTCACCCAGACTTTCGGCTGGCAAAGCATATTCATTGTTACCATACCTTTTGGAATTTTCGTTGCCCTGGCGGCTCAGATTGTGATTAAAACTGATTGGGCCGAGGCGAAAAACGAGAAGTTCGATTACAAAGGCTCGGTTATTTATGTGCTTTCGATGTCCTCTTTCATGTATGGATTTTCGAAGCTTCCCGATTCGTCGGCTATTGTGCTGGCTGGTTTGGGGATTGCCGGATTGCTCCTGTTCTGGCGGGTGGAGCTCAAAACCCCTTTCCCGGTGTTCAATATGCAGCTTTTTTTCGGGAACCGGCTTTTCGCCATGTCGAACCTGGCGGCTCTGATCAACTACGCCACCACCTTTGCGGTCACATTTATACTTAGCCTTTATCTTCAGTATGTTAAGGGATTGTCGCCCCGTGATGCCGGGTTCATGCTGATTGCGCAACCGATCATGATGGCCATAGTGGCTTCCGTATCCGGCAAACTTTCGGATACCTATCCGCCCCGGATACTATCCTCAATGGGGATGGGTATTATCGCCACCGGCCTGATCCTCCTTTTACCATTAAATGAGCATACTTCCAATACCTACTTGATATTGTGCCTTGTACTCCTTGGCATTGGCTTCGGGTTGTTTTCTTCGCCGAATACCAATGCCATCATGGGCTCGGTTGAAAAACGGTACCTGGGGGTTGCTTCGGCAA
This sequence comes from Bacteroidales bacterium, assembly GCA_041662065.1. Classification (GTDB taxonomy): domain Bacteria; phylum Bacteroidota; class Bacteroidia; order Bacteroidales; family UBA12481; genus UBA12481. The sequence continues at coordinate 14,785 of JBAZTE010000009.1, forward strand.
CAACGGCCACCATGCGGATGACAGGTCAGATGGTCAGCATGGGCATCGCCACACTGGTGATTCATGTATTCATTGGAAAAGAGAGGATTTCGTCCACAAATGGTGAGGCGTTCCTGCATTCCGCCTCCATTACTTTTGGTATTTTTATCCTGCTAAGTCTTATAGGAATCTGGGCGTCGTTAGCCCGTGGAAAAAACACAAAACCCGAACTATGAAAAAATTTATTTTTCTGATGCTGGCGGTGCTGAGTGTCAGCCTGAACGCTCAAACCTCGAAAAAAGTAACCGCTGGTGCGGATCCTCGATTTGCCGGACTGGATACCACCTTTGCAAGAGTGCTGAAGGAGTGGAAAGCAGCTGGATTTGCCGTAGCCGTTATTGAAAAGAACAAGGTGATCTGGTCGAAAGGATATGGCTACCGCGATATGGAAAACAAGCTTCCGGTCACTCCCAACACACAGTTTGCGATAGGCAGCTGCACCAAGGCATTTACGTCAACCCTCATCGGAATACTCAATAAGGAGGGCATGGTTGAATACGATAAACCAGTAAGGAATTATCTGCCTGAGCTTAAGTTTTTTAATGATGAGATGAATGATAAGGTCACCCTGCGTGATATGATGAGCCACCGCACCGGTTTGCCCCGTCATGATTACAGCTGGTACCTGTTTACCACGAATTCACGCGACAGTATCATGACGCGGATCCAATACATGGAGCCGTCCACCGGACTGAGGGAGAGATGGCAGTACAATAATTTCATGTTTTTTCTGCAGGGTGAGGTGGCCGAAAAGCTGACCGGAAAAAGTTGGGAGGAAAACGTGAAAGAGAAGATTTTCACCCCGCTGGGGATGTCCAATTCAAATTTCTCAGTAAAAGATTTAGCGGTCAATCCAGAGGGTGCAATAGGTTATGAACTGAGGAACGACAGCGTGATCAGGAAGATGGATTATTATGATATCAATGCCATGGGACCGGCAGGCAGCATCAACAGCAGCGTTTCCGATATGGCTAAGTGGGTGACCGCCTGGATCAATGACGGCAAGTTCAATGGAAAAGAGCTAATCCCAACAGCTTACCGGAGTGAAGCCATATCCGGACAGATGGTCATTTCGGGCGGATTGCCTGATTCGGAAATTCCGGACGTACAGTTCAACAATTATGGTTTCGGATGGATGATGTGCTCCTACCGCGGCCATTACCGGGTGGAACACGGAGGAAATATCGACGGTTTCAGCGCCAGTACCTGCTTCTTTCCCAGCGACAGCATAGGGATCATCGTCCTGTCCAACCAGAACGGATCAGCAGTTCCCGGCATTGTCCGGAATTATATTTCCGACCGGTTGCTCAAGGAAAAGTATTTCGACTGGAACAGCAATGGCCGGACAAAGGTAGATAAAGCCAAAAAGGCAACCGAAGAGGCTAAAAAAAGCGTCTCGTCAAGCCGTAAACCCAACGCCCCTATGACCCATCCGCTCAAGGACTATGAGGGCGTCTATTCTCATAAGGGTTACGGTAGCTTTATGATATTGGTTAAAAATGATTCGGCATTGGTTGAATTAAAAGAGAAGACATTTTGGTTGAATCACTTCCATTACGATGTTTTCGATGCCTACATGCTCGATAAAAAGGAGAAGCTGGATACTGTGGATCAGACTCCCACCAAATTTCAATTCAAAATGAATACTACCGGCGATATTGAAAGTGTCATGGTTCAGCTTGAACCAACTATTAAACCGCTTGAATTTACCAGGGCAGCTAAAGAGATAGACATTAAAAAGGACGATTTAACGAAATATGTCGGCGAATATGAATTGGCAGGAACGACCGCAAAGTTCTACCTGAAAGGTGAAAAGACCCTTTACCTGTTTGTGCCTGGACAGCCGGAATATGAACTGTCGCCTATCGAGAAAGACCGGTTTGCATTGAAAATTGCGAGTGGATACTATGTGAAATTTGCGATGAATGAAAAAGGTGAAGTGACGGATGTGACCTTCCAGCAGCCGAACGGAAATTTCAAGGCGACGAAGAAGAAATAGGAAAATCCTACCAGCGTGAAGGGGTCCCGGACTTCCGAAATCCTACTAGCGTAAAGGGGTCCCCGCCTTCGCGGGGATGACACTTCTCCGAGGGGAAAGCGGTGGCCCTGAACATCAAATTATTACTAAGGATGAAAGCAATTAAAAAATTCATTTCAGCAGTAACAGTTACTATAATGATGGCAGTGGGGTGGCTGGCCGCACAAAGCCAGCCGGCGGCCATACCATTACCCAGTACGCCCCAATTGCGCTGGCAGAATTATGAGCAGACGATGTTCATTCATTATAATCCGACTACCTGGACAAACCGCGAATATGATGACCTGTCATTGCCATTGTCGAGGATGAATCCAACAAAACTCAATACCGACCAATGGTGCCAGGTGGCAAAATCATGGGGGGCCAGGCTGATTGTTTTTGTCGCCAAGCATACCGGAGGTTTCTGCTGGTGGCAAACCAATACCACGGAATACGGGGTGAATCATATTCCCTGGATGAAAGGTAAAGGTGACGTGCTCAAAATGCTTTCTTTTTCCTGCAAAAAGTATGGTCTCGATCTTGGAGTTTATATTTACCCGGGTGATGAAAAGTGGGGAGCCGGTATCGGCAGTGGTGGAAAAACAACCGATCCTGCACGGCAGGAAGCTTATAACCAGGTTTTTCGCCAGCAACTGACCGAGGTGCTCAGTTTATACGGCCCGATGAAGGAAGTCTGGTTCGATGGCAGTTGTGTGATCGATGTTGCAGATATCATAAAGAAATATGCCGCGGATGCCGTGGTTTTTCAAGGACCGCAGGCCACCATCCGCTGGGTGGGTAATGAGAGTGGTATCTCTCCGTATCCGAACTGGTACACGCTGAAAAGTGCGGATTTGAAAACAGGCATTGCAACGGCACTGCATTCCGATCCTGCCGGAGATGCCTATGCTCCGGTCGAAGTCGACCTGCCCCTGCTGGCCAATGGCGGTCATAAATGGTTCTGGGCACCCGGTACCGACAATTTAATCCTCACCCCTCAGCAATTGATGGATGTTTATTATCGTACAGTTGGCCGCGGTGCCGTGATGCTCCTGAATTCAACCCCGGATACCACCGGCCTGATTCCGGAATCCCATGTAAAAGCATACAAAGCCCTGGGCGAAGAAATCACCCGCCGGTTTGGGAACCCAATCAAGACCACCTCGGGTAAAGGAGCTGAAACTGTTCTTGACTTTGGCCGGTATACGCTTGTTAATCACGTAATCATACAGGAAGATCTTGCCTTCGGCCAGAGAATAAGGAAATATTTGATTGAGGGATTTGAAAACAATAAATGGGTCATCCTTTCCGAAGGCTGTTCGGTAGGGCAAAAACGGATCGATCCTTTTAAGGTGAAAACGGTCAGCAAAATCCGGCTCCGCATTACTGAATCAGCCGGGGAACCTGTGATTAAAACATTTTCGGCCTATAACATTGTCGGTTACAAACCAACCAACGGCGTGCTGGATGCATCAAAAAATACCAGCACCATCGGTGCCTGGACGGCAGAGACCTTTGGGGATGAATGGAAGGAATTCAGTCTGGACCTGACCCCTTACCTGAAATATATTGCCCAGTACCGGGTGAATTTCGAGATGGTCTCCTACGACTGGCTGAAAGATTGGGGTTTGGAATTCAAAGATTGGCAGGTAGAAATGTATGGAAAGAACCTGCCACAGGCTGTAGAGAAGGTCAAAGATGGCTGTGCCTTCCTGATTACCCGGTCGCAACAGACCGAAAAAGCCGATGACCACCGCACTATTTTCAAGGTCATGGTCCGGTCGAAACCGGGAAAGACGATGGGGAATGTGACGGTAAAGAGGGTGGTGTTTGAATGAACGGGTTTAATTTAAAAGCTGTTGGTATACTTGCCCCAGAGCTCCTCGGCCAGTTTCCAGTAACGGGCGACTGAGGAATTGGCCATCTCCACGGAATATTTTGTAAGTATCGCTTTCGCTTTTTCGGGATCGGTATTAAAAAGCTTTAATACTTCATCCTCGAAGGTTTTTTGATTGGCGAATGCCTTATCCTCGATCTCTTTCCAAACCAGTTCAACATCCTTGCTCATTGGCTGATACCGCATCATGCATAACTGGCTGACCTGACGGAAAGCCCACCAGGCGCTCTCGCGGTTGAACTGCCTCCGTCCGTCGACCATATAAGAACCGGGCATGGCGGTGATCCCGCAATAAAAAGGAGTGTGCGGGGTGAGTGCCGGATTGTCGTAACCCAACCACACCACTCCTCCGATCGCATCGGGGAGCCAGCTGCGCGATTGAGTGACCTGCAGATAGGTGGCACGGGGACAGCAGATGGTGCGTTCGCCCGGTACTTTAAGAAGGTTTCGGAGATCGCCGGTCATAAATGGATTGGCCACGGGGCTCTTCACCAGTTTGCCGTTCCGGTCAACAACGTTGAGGCTGCCGGTCATATCGAACGGGGTATCCTGATAATAATTCCGGAACATTTCCAGCATGTCCTGAACGGAAATTTTCTTCTCTGCCTTTACCGACATCGGGAAGTTCTCTCCGTTCGGATCAAGCTTGAGCGACGGGGCCACCAGGCTGAGCACCCTCCATTCACGCCGACGGCAGCCCATGCTCGAGCGGTCGGCATAGGCATAGCAGAACTCAAATGGTTTGCCACTCTTCGGATCCCAGAAACCCAACTCTTCGGCCAGCGTAAAAACATTATCGGAAGCCATGTAATTACCCGGATCTTTCAGGTTGAGCGTGCGGATACGGCTGGCATTGGCTGATACCCCGACTTCATCGTCCGGGATGCGGACAGCAGCCCAAACGGCTCCTTTTTTGCCTTTGCCCGGACCCAGGATCTCGAAATGCCAGGTCTCCTGCGGATCAGCGAAGGTGAAGCACTCACCGGCATCGTTGTAGCCATATTCTTTTGTCAGCTGATCGATGATCCGGATAGCCTCCCTTGATGTTTTTGCCCGCTCCAGGGCAAGCCGGTATAATTCAGGACAATCGAGAATTCCATTTTCAGATACCAGTTCGCGCTTGCCTCCGAAGGTGGTTTCCCCGATCGCGAGCTGATATTCATTCATTACCGGATAGGCTGTATTGAGGTAAGCAAAGGTTTCGGTCACCTGGGGTATCGTACCTGTCTCCACGCGGTCGGGATCATCAGGACCTTTGGTTTCCTTGGGCTCCAGATATACCGGGCACTTCGATCCAGCCGGATATTTCTGACGTGGGACCAGGTTGATCCAGGTGCGGTCGGAATTGCTGTCGCACGAATGCGAGGTCATCGTTGAACCATCCGCAGATGCTTTCTTGCCCACGAGAATGCTTGTGCAATTGTCGTATTCTTTAAACTCCTGGGAAAATACTGAGTCGAAGCACAGGAGCAAGCAGGCGGAAAAAGCCAGGAAAGTGAATGACTTAACGCTTTTCATTTGCATAATTATTTAGTTGTTAATATTTTGAGCTGTGCGAACGCGTACTAACTCCCACACTCTCATCTTACCGCCGGCAGCAGTGTCATCCCCGCGAAGGCGGGGACCGTTACCCAGAACATGACACTCAGCAGGGGTGGCCTTTAACTATCTCAGTGCAGCGTCAAGCGGTCCCCGCTTTCGCGGGGATGACACTGCTCCGTATGGAATGTAGTGTCGCTCCCAATGACTTACCTGACATCCGACCCCTTTCTACCACCCTCTCGCGTACATGGTCCACAACTGAGCCTTGAGTTCGACCCATTTGGTCATGGTGGACCGGGCAAAGTTGTTGGTGTACTGCGTCAAGAATTCACGGTATTTGAGTGGTTTGATGTTGCCGCGCTGGTCTTTTTCAGGTTCGGTTCCTTTATCGGCTTTCATCAATTCCACAGCCATCTTATCTATCATGGGGAGTTCGATGAATGCCTGATCTTCAAATGCTTTTGTGGCTTCGTCGACGATGCCGCGGGTACGTTCCCATTTCAGCTCGGCCAGGCGGTTGGTTTCCCTGAAATTCCAGATGGCGGCATCGGTGCGAAATTTTTTCTGACCGCATATCTCGAAACTCTCGGGCAAACTCAGTGTACCGGCATAGATCGGTATTCTCGGACTGCAGGCCGGGTTATCAAAAGAGAACCAGGCAACTCCGCCGATATCATCCGGAAGCCAGTCGCGGCATTGGATCACGTTGGAATAGGAGCATCCGCTGATGGCAATGGTCCGTTGGGCCTCGATGGCACCGGGTTTTAGGGAATTCACGAGCATCATCAGGTCGCGGCTCATAAACGGACTGGCCAGCAGGCTTTTAACCATTTCCGGAGCCGGTGTGGGAGTGGTCTCAGCAGCAGCGCGACGGCCGAAATTGCTTTTCGGAACGAGCATGTTTTTAGTGGCATCCAGATCGGTTCCTTCATAGGTGCTCCTGTAATAAGCCATCACGTCGCGTACGCCAACCTTTTTCTCGGCCTTTACAGAGAACGGAAGTTCTTCCATATCAGCAGTCAGGTTCAGTGAGGGGGCCATGGTGCTGAGTATGTACCATTCGCGGGTTGAGAAAGGTTTACGGCCGCCATAGGCCTTCCAGAATTTGAAGGGTTCGCCGCTTTTGCTGTCGTAGAATCCCATCTCTTCAGCCAAGGAAATGACGTTTTCCGAAGCCATGTAATAATCGGACTTCTTGAGATCCAATGTGCTGATCCGGCATATGTTCGCCGATACTCCGACATGATCGTCCGGAATGCGCACGGCAGCCCATACGGCGCTGATATGTTCCACGCCAGCACCCATGATCTCGAAGTGCCAGACTTCATTCTTGTCGGCAACCGTGAGGCATTCGCCGGAATCACCATACCCGTATTTGGTAGCCAGATCGCCCATCAGTTTGATGGCATCACGGGCGTTGGTGCAGCGTTCCAGCGCAATGGCCTGGAGTTCCTCGATCAGGAAGAACCCATCGTCATTCTCCATGCTCGGCTTGCCGCCAAAAGTGGTTTCACCCATGGCCAGCTGCTTTTCATTAAGCGAAGGGTAGCACGTGTTCAGATAGGAATAGGTTTCGGCAACTTGCGGAATTTCACCCTTTTCAGTGACATTGCGCTTGTCGCCGCTGAATTCGTTATGCATCAGTCCCCATGATACTTTACGCATGGCGCCTTCGCCATATTTTTTGTGGGGAACGATGTTCAGCCAGGTGCGGTAATTGCCGTCGCAACTGTGACTGGTGATGACTGAGCCATCAGTGGTGGCTTTTTTCCCCACCATGATACTGGTGCAGGAGGCATCCTCTTCGCTGACAGGAATGAACTGGGCGAAGGAGAGCTGCATGGTGAGCAGCGCTGCTATTAGCAGGAAGAGGTACTTGGAGGAGGTTTTCGTTTTCATATTGTATGACATTATTTGGTATCGGGTGTTGGGTATCAGGTATCGGGTGTTGGGTATAGGGTATCAGGTATAGGGTATCAGGTATAGGGTATCAGGTATCAGGTATCAGGTATTAGGTATCGGGAAGAAGGTTGAGGTCTGGGTAATCCATAGGTGATTCGCAAAGAGAGGTCGATCTTAACTGGATCAGTTTGTTTAACATTTTGGATATGGATCGGCATTCTTCAATAATAAAAGTAAAGTCGGTTTTTTCAAGATAACCAATTTCGTAGGAAATGATAGCCTGTGTCATGACCTCGGCGGCAGAGCCTTTTGAAATATTGAAGTGTCTGATACTTTGTTTATTGGTTCCAAGTTCGTCACCTTCAGCAATATTGCTGGGAATACTAACAGAAGCTCTTCTGATCTGGTCTCTCAACCCAAAGTCTTTGCTGAATAATCCTTTATCTGTTAATCTATATATAGAGACGGCCAGATCTTTGGCCTTAACCCAAACCCTCAATTCAGTAAAATCTCCCATTATGTTGATTTATATTTCATATTTCCCGACACCCGAAACCTGATACCCGACTCCTGATACCCGATACCTTTTCATTCAAACACCACCTTTCCATTGGTAGCAGTGGCCGGATCAAGCAGAAACGCTCCAACCCCTTTGGCTATGAGTTCGTTATACTTTGGCACGCCTTCGCAGATGATGGCTTTTTCAGGATGGAATTCGTTCCAGCTTTGCAGGATCTGGAGAACGGTGGAGGTGTGGCGACCAACCCGGGTGGCTATGGGCCAGCCTTTGTCGTCGATGGGGGCATACAAAAGGCCATGCTTGCCGGCTTTTACCACAAAGGCATCTTTCCCTTCGAGCAATTGTTTCTCGCCGGTGATGCCGCGTGTGGCATCCAGAAAGGGTTCAGGGGCTTCGAGCAGCAGGGAGATCGCATCTGAATGGTCGCCTATCTCGCGGTGCGACAATCCATGTAGATTCACAGGCGAAAACTCGGTTCCAATGGAGAATCCCTCGAAATCGGTCAGGGTCATGGAGGCCATGGTGGCCAGATCCTGTCCTTTTTCGTGAGTCACAATCGTATTGATCACCGGATACTGCAATTCGGCTTCGTGCAGGTCGATCACCACGTCTACTTTTTCCTGCCTGATCATGTTCATGAAAGCAAAGGTGGTTTTCTCGGTGAGCGTGCCGTTGGCTCTTCCGGGCCAGGCCCGGTTCAGGTTCCGGATGTCGATATAAGCCAGGTTCTGCCTGCTGGGATAGTGGATATATACCTCAGGATCGGGCCACTGGTCGAGCGGATTCGACCACCGGTCACCCATGCGGAATTTCTGTCCGCCCCAGGCTGTGGGTATGGTGTAGAATTGCGGATAAGCGCCGCTCGGACGGGTAACGGTGGTTCCGCTCCGGTTAGCGGACAACGCCACGACCAGCCTGCCCTTTTGCATTTTAGCATTTTCAACGAGTATCCAACCAGCCAGCCGGCCGGCAGGTTCTTCGGGGTGCGATGCCGCCAGTACCAATATAGTGGCTCCCGGCTCGTTCCCCTCAATGAAATAGATGTTGCAGTCATTGACTGACCCATTGAGATCCGGGAAATATTCGCTGAGCTTCTTCAGCTTTACCTGGTCGGAGATAACCACCTGCTCCTTATAATGCCGGTGCTGGTAAAACTGCGTTCCGGAAGCCACCAGGATCACCAAACCGGCTAATCCGATCAGGCTTTTTCGAAGGATATCTTTTCTGTTCATCGTTAGTCCCTATTTAAGCATGAATAAGCGTAACAGAAAGGGTATCAGAATAATAACATATACAATCTCCTTTTTCCAATCTTTGGTCTTAATCATGTTAAAGATGATCAGGACTACGATAAAGGCAATGAGTGCATAGTAAAGGATGGATATAATCGTCGTTAGCAGATCGTTCATGTCGGTATTATAATCCGGTTAAAAATCCCAGTTGTTTGCTGTAAATGACCATCAGGGTACCCAGCACCATGATAACAATGGCCGGTACAATGCATTGTTTCAGAAACTTGCCGTAACTATCCTTTGCACCTGCTACATCCACCGTGAGCCGGCCGATAATCGCCGTAGGTGGGAGAGCATCGCCCAGCGGCCAGATGACGCTCATCCCGGCGAGGGCAACGATCGGGTTCAGTCCCATCGAGTTAAACAGAAGCACCAGGGGTACTCCGAAAACAGCTGCCGATCCGTACATCAGAACCGATTCGGTAATCGGAAGGAAGAAGAACAGGCTTCCGATGACAAGGAAAGCGGGCAGGGTAATGAAAGTAATCGCCAGCAGTCCGCGAACCCCGGTAAGGGTCATGATCTGAACAAGAATACCCACACAGGTAAGGGTTCCGATCAGTGGGAGCAATTGCTTGATCGTATCGGATGAGATCTTGAAAAAATCAAGTTTTTTTGGCGAAAGCAGGAAGGATGCCAGTGCAGCGAACAGGAACATCAGCGGCAGCCCGATCACTGGTGTGCCGTGAGGCCATTTGCGGCCCATGAACATCAGTCCGAAAAAGATAATAAACGGTACGGCGATTCTGGTCCAATTCATTCTTTCAGGGGGCACCGGTAGTTCTTCGAAAGCCTTTTCGACGTCGATTTTGTGACCTTTCCAGCCCAGAAAAAAGATGGTGAAAAGAGCTCCAATTATGCAAGGAATCAGCAACGGCCAGAAAAACCCGACATAAGGCATATTCACCCCGGCAGCAGTCATCATGGCCCATAAACTCACGGGTGGTGCGGCTGCGCTGAGTCCTGCGATCAGGAAGATGATGGCGGCAGTTTTTATTTTAGATATCCCCATATAATTCAGGACCACGGCAACCATGCTTCCCATGATCAGGACGGTAACGCTACCCGCACCGGTGAGAGCACCGGGGATGAGCAGCAGTATGGCCAGAAGTATCAGCAGCAAGGCTCGGCTTTTGTGAAAAGTTTTGATGATGGACCGAACGGCATAGGCCGCACCGCCTGACTCTTTCAGTATGTTCATGAAGAGCGTGGCGCAAATGAATATCAAATTGATATCCAGATAAGTTATGGCACCTTCGGCTACATGCCGGGCCGGGAAAAAGTGTCCACCGGCAATGGCGCCGGCAATGGCTGCGGCAAGCATAGCCAGCTCAGTGGATAGTTTGATCCAGAGAGCCAGGAAGTAAACCAGGACCATCACCCCCAGGATAATGGCTGCAGAAGTGTACATGTCCACGTTGATCGGGCTTATTTGTTGTACAATTTTTTTAGAACCCCTTCGATCTCCGTGTTCATCTCGAACAGGATCAGCGGGATATTCTTCCCTTTGGAGATCGTGGTGAACCGGCCGTCGGAGTCGCCTTCTTTTTTTACGATCATCAGGTCGCACACATTGCAAACAGCATCGATCGACATTTCATCGGTGTTGTCGCCGGCTGAGGCTCCCTGAGAGCGACGTGCCATTCCTTCGATATGGGATCCGATAATCTTGATACCCTGCTTTTTAGCCTCGGCAATCAGAGCTTTGGTCCGGGTGATCTCATCATCCATCGATACACCGGCAGCGCCCATACCCTTTAAACTGGCACCGGTCACGATAATGATCGACTTGTAGGGCTTGCCCTCTTTCTTTTTGGCAATGAGGTCGTCGGCTTTAACCTGCAGGTTGTAATCGAACGCGATATTGTTCTTCTGTAGAAAAATTTTCAGGCGAACCGGTCCCGGGCTCTGGCCGCAGGAGGTTAACAATACGGGTTCACTGGCTGTTTGCGCAAGGGTTTGCCGGTTGGCAAAGCAGAAAATTGAAGTAACAAAGACTAAAATGAGAAGTGGGTTTACATGTTTCATAACGGAGGATTTCAAATGGGTTTAAGATGTTAAACTTACAATTTTATTCAGGTAGGTTATCTATTTTCTGCTGTTAAATAGCTTTCGGTAGCGGATCATCAGCCAGGCGAACCAAAAAATACCCAGTAGACTGATAATCAGAACTCCGTAATGGTGATTGGCATTGAACCGGACTGATTGGGAGGTGATTTCCGGTTGCCTTGCCGGATCCCAGGGTAGGTTGTATTTCTGAGCCAGGCCCTTGATATAAAGCAGGTGGATAACCGGGATCTTTTTGAGCAACATTGCATGGATGATCCCCTGGTTCTCCGGTGCAGGTATTCCGGCGCTTTTTACCAATCCGGGTTTGATATTCAGTACATCCGGACTGCTGCCGATATTTGCATATGCTCCTCCTGAGTTGATGAATGCCTTGATCCGCCTGTTATGGGCATTGAAATAATAGTCTATCCTTAATTCAATGTTTTTCTCCAGGTTCTGTTCCGATATCATCGGGATGCCTGCGACCTGCATGCAGAGCCGGAGGCTGTCGGTAATTGTTTTTTCGAATTCCGCACCGGTGTCATCTTCCCCTCCGAAGGATGCGGCAACCGGTCGGGTTTCAAAGATCTGATGTTCAAGCAGAAGTTTATAGATATCCCAGAGGTTAAATTCCGGATTCGATGCACCAAATGAGGAAGATCCAAAGGAGATGATGACCAGTGGATAAAGCTCCATGGCCTTTGCTGCTGCCAGCGATGCGACCAGAAGGGCTGGGAAGGAGGCTGAATTTCCGACGGCGATCGTATCGCCCTTTTCACCCCGGCTTGTTGCAGAAAATGGGCTATCAGGGCTGCGAAATTAGGGTTAATTGTCGTTCGTTTGGCTTCCGGGTCACCGATAGTGGTGGTGATTCCCGACCATTCCGGGCCGATAAGCCCGGTGTGCTGCGGATCTTCCGGATTACCTGTATTAATGTGATTCTGAATGCAATAGTCTTGAATAATTTTTAAGGACCGTTCCATATTTTCTGCGGCGATGAACAATTCAGGATTACCGGATTTGTCCGTTGACTTAAAAAAAACGGACAGGGCGATCATCAAGCTGATACCGATCAGTCCGTTTATCAAAAGAAACAGTTCTTTGTTTAAGGTTCTTTTCATTGATCTATTCTATGTATTCTTTGCGAATGCCTTTACTCGCTCACACTCACACTCACACCCACCAACAGGAGATTTAATATTTGTAGGGGCGACCCTTGCGGTCGCCTTCTGATATTCCTGAAGCGACCGCAAGGGCCGCCCGAACAAAAAATCATTTTCCACCAAAAAGTGTATGACCAATGGTGGGTATGGCTGTAAGAAAGAACAGGCAGAGATCGCAGAGATTAAGCATTAATGAGATTAAATGAAATAAAAGTAAATCTTGCTGATAAACAGGAGGACAGCCAGCACAATGGCCATGGAGGAAAGCGTGACCACGATACCCTGCCGGTCGAAATTGTTGGCGATCAGACCGGGTATCACCCATCCGATCATTCTGAGTTCAATGGAAGCCGGGAAAATCATGGGAAGGAGAAACGAAAAGGAAAAGGACAGCACCGCGCTGATCAGGATCAGGAAAACGAACCTGCGTTTACCGAACAGGATCAGATAACGTGAAGCCAGAAGGAAAATAAGATAAGCTGCAAGTCCGGCGATGATCGTACCCGTAATCCTGAGCGGTTGGTCGGCATACAATACCAGATATCCCGGTACGATGATCCCACCCGGGTAATAGCCTGTCACCGCGATAAAGAGCAGGGAGAGAAGGAGGCCGAGGAAGAAGAGTTCGAATTGCATAGATAATTATCTTCAAAGAATACCACCATGTTGGATTTCGTTTAGCGTGACGAGGTCCCGGCCTTCGCCGGGATGACACTTCTCCGAATGTTTTTTGGTGGGTTTTGCCCTCCCACATGTTGTCGGTTGTTCGTTAATTTCCAATGCCCAATCAATTGTTTGCCCAACCCGTGAATATTTGCGATGCCAAAAACCAGGATATCACCTTGGGTGGATTCAATAATCTGCCTGGTGATTTTCTTCGGGTCGTGGGTTCTGAGTTGTTCAACATTATTCAGTTTCCTTGCAAAGATAGGAGAATGAGTACCGGACACATAAATCCGCGTAAACAGATCATTACCATCCGATCTAAGATAATCGAGCCATTGCCGGCTCCGTTCACCGCGGTCGGAGCGTAGGGATAGTATCCCGGCCAGCTTAGTGGTGCCGGTCATTTCAGCAGCGAGGATTTCACCGGTTTTGCTGATGATTTGCGAGGTTGAAACCGGATCATTAGCTGCGAAGGCGTTGATAAACCAGATTTTGCGGTTGTTTTCGTGAAGCCTGAAAATTTCCAGTTGCCCGATGTCAAGTTGCGTATTCAGGATTCCGGTGCGGATCGTTTCCTTTGGGATACCCAGGTATTGTGCCGCTGCCATGACCAGATCAAGATTTGCAGGTATGTGCTCCTGAAAAACAGAAACAGGAAGGTCCAGCTCCTGGCAGGTTCCCATTGGGGCGGTGATCAGCTTTGCCTTTTTTTCACCGATCCCTTTAATGATGAACTTATTAACTTCGGTTTCCGGTAAGATGACTGTTGAGCCCGGATAAATATCATGGATAAAAAGTCGGGATATTTCTTCGGCCGATGAGCCTACAACATCGGTATGATCGGCCCGGAAATTGGTTAACAGGGTAATTCCGGGTTTGATCAGCTTTTGGGTTTCCGTTTTATGGTTATCGGGGTGAATGCTCATGATCTCTGTAATAATGCATTGAACATCCAGTTTAAGGGCTTTTGAGATCAACCTTTTTTGCTCGAGTATGGTAGTCAGTCCTTTGCGAGAAATCTTTTCAGACGTGCCATTGGGGAGGATAAATATCGCCTCGGATCCGGTGGTTTTAGCCAGTACCCTCATCCCATGTGACCGGCATATTGATGCCAGTGTGCGCACGACGCTGGTTTTGCCACGGGTGCCTGAAACACTGATCCGTATGGGAATCCGGGAAATACGGCGGTTGTATATGATGGATTCGGCCACCAGGAGTATCAGGAAAGTAATGCATAAACTGCAAAGCAGGAGAAATCCGGTCATTTTACTCCTCCGGCTTAAAGAGGCCCGCTTCATTGGCCCCAAGAAAAACCGCATCCATCAGTTTTTTGTCGGCCCGTTGCAGCTGTCCGACAGATTCACCACTTAGAACAGGGTAGTGCCGGAGGTGGGTCAGGTAATCACCGATAAATTCAAGGTCGGAACCGGACTGTATCCAATTTTTTTTATCGAACCGGGAGAGATCCACAGGTCGGGAATATGATCGCAACGACTTATTGCCCAGTGTATTGAAGTAAAAATCAAAATAAGACATGACCAGTTCGCGAATCGACCGGTAGACGGGTTCGCGATATCGCAAGGCGGTAGTATTTGACTTGGCGATGGCGCCCCAGCAATCCCGGATTTTAAATACGGCAATAACATGATCGTCGTCGTTTTCGGCCATTATATCCAGGATCAGCGGTTTAAAACCAAGCTCGCGCAACATTGCGGCAGCAAAAAGCGCACCTTCGAAACAGTGCGCTTTCTGCTCAGCAATGACCAAACGTGGAGAACGGCACTCAGCGTTTGGATTGTAGGGCATATGATCCAGAAACAACTGGATATCGTATGGCTTGTTAAACTGAGAAATAAAACCCGATTCGCTTTCTGTCCACATGCTTAGCGTGCAACAGGCTTTAAGATAAATTTCTCAGCAATGACGGTCAATTCCGCCTCTTTCAAAGGTGTATTTTTCTTAAGCAGACCAATGAAAAAGGCTACTTCATCGGCTTGGGCCGGGCAGCCGACATTGGCCAGAATTGCCTTGCCGGTCTTGTCTTTGGATGGCATCCTTGAATCAGCCAGTAAATTGCCTTTCGCGTCAAAAATCAACCAATAGGGTATACCGGATTTTCCACCTTCATATTTGTCCAACATCTCTTGGGCACCGGGGTTTTCAAGGTTTTTCTTGTCTTTCGCTTCCTGTACCACGAGGTGCCTGATTACGAAATTTTTATCAAAAAAAGGCTTGGTCTCGGGCATATTCATAATGGAATCCATCCGCTTGCACCAACCGCACCAGGAAGCATGGAATATCACCATGACTTTTTTGTTTTCCCTGGCGGCCTGTGCATAGGCTTTTTTCATGATTTTGTCGGTCGGAAGGACCTTCTCCGTAGCGAAAGCTCCGGTCAGTAAACCGAATGACAATAAGAGGCTGATTACAATTTTCATGTTTAATTGATTTTACTTGAATACTTCAAATTTTTCTTTTGGAGTTTGACAGAAATCACAGGCATTTTTTACCGTATTAGCATTGTACGTGTTTCCGCAAACCGGACAAACATACCATTCTCCCGGGAAGGATTTTTCAGTTCCGGATTTTAATGACGCTAAGGCTTTTTGATAAAAGTCATTATGTTTTATTTCCGTGTCCATGGCCCAGGTGAATGATTTTTTGGCGCCGTTTTCCTTTTCAGCAATGGCCGATTTGATGAAACCGGGATACATCGTTGTCAATTCATACGTTTCGCCATTACTGGCATCCACCAGGTTTTCAGCTGTGGTCATAACTGCAAAAGTGCCGATTACAGGATTTCCAACCGTTTCACCCAGTTTGATCAGTACTTTTTTGTGATTGGCGGCATGAACGGTTTCAGCTTTTGATGTTGCGGTAAACATCCTGGCAATGTTGCTGAACTCTTCTTTTTTAGCGGCTTCGGCGAATCTGGTGTATTTCGCGCTGGCTGTTGATTCGCCGTTATAGGCGGCTTTCAATCCCTCAATGGATTTAATGGGTTTTGTCTGAGCAAAACCAAATACCGAAAAAACGCCCAGAATGACCAGGCTTAAAAGTGTCTTTTTCATAAAATCAAAATTAGTTCATTAATATTTCAGATCATTGAATTAAAGACCGATCATATAATCCATTACCATCGAACCTCCAAGAAATCCTGTGGCTCCAACAGAAATCGCCCCCAGGAGATAAAGGCCGAAGACCAGCCAATGGTAAACCCGTTTTTCCTTTTTAAAGGCAATGATTCCGAGCCGTATTGCTGTTCCGACGCACATAATCAGAAGGGTGATCAGTGCCAGTGTTTCATGACGTTCAAAAATCTCGACCATCGATCCTTCGGTTGGTTCAGTAGTGAACAGATTGCCGGTCAGATATGCGGCAGCAGCGCCCAGCGTACCCAATACCATCAGGTACAAGCCCATTTTCGAAAGGCAGACCTCTTTCTTGATAAACAGGAAGACCACATCTGCCAGAAACCCCACCAGGATCAGTGCAACTGGAAAATGCGTGACCATTGGATGAATGTGAGTGGTGTTAAACATCTTTGAGAGTATTAAGTTGGTTTGTCCCTAAAGATACGAAATCATATCGTATTGGGTTTCAGGTTTCAGGTTTCGGGAAGAACGATCATTAGATTTGAACAGGGGTCATTTTGGGCATGATCAGCTGGACTACTCCAAGAGCCACCAGGTACACGCATCCGGCGACCAGGAATGCATATACATAACCATGAGGGCCTGCATCGGTCAGGACCTTCCCAAGTGCCAGGTTGGCGATGATACCTGAGGCAGCACCCCACATCCCGCCGATACCGACCACAGAAGCCACAGCCTGCTTGGGAAATACATCCGAGACCAAGGTGAAAACATTGGCAGACCAGGCCTGATGTGCTGCTGCGGCCAGAGCGATCAGCAATACCGCAACCCATTGATTGGCTACGATAGGAGCCATGGTCACCGGTAAAACCAATAAAGCGCAAATGAGCAGCGTCATCTTCCGTGCTTTGTTGACCGTCCAGCCGCGATTAATAAAAATCCCCGACAGGTATCCGCCGAAAACACTCCCGATATCGGCAATCAGATAAATTATGATCAGGGGCAAAGCGAGCCCTTTCAGTTCCAGTCCGAACCGTGCATTCAGGAAAAATCCGCCCCAGAACAGGTAAAACCACCAGACTGCATCGGCTGTTTTAGCTGCGGCGAAAGCCCAGGTCTCCTTAACGGGGAAAAGTTTAATCCAGGGAATTTTGGGGATGACCGGTTCAGGCGGGTCACTTAAGATATATTGAAGTTCGGAAGAGGATACTTTGGGATGAAGTTCGGGCTTTTGGTAATTGATATTCCACAGGATGATCCAGGTAACGCTGAAGACGGCCGTCACAAGAAAAGCATATTGCCAGTGCGTCCCATCGCTTGAAACGATCAGGGGGACGAAAAGCGGGGCGATGATGGCACCGACATTGGTACCCGCATTAAATATACCGCTGGCGAAGGCCCGTTCTTTTCTTGGAAACCATTCGGCAATCGTTTTAATGGCCGAAGGGAAGTTACCTGCTTCTCCGATACCCAGTCCGAACCGGGCTACGGCGAATCCTATCCAGCCCATTCCCCGGGTAACCGCTGCATGAAGCATTGCGAAGATGCTCCAGATCACGATCGAAAGGGTATATCCCTTTTTTGTCCCCAGCTTGTCGATTATTCCTCCCATCGACAGGAGCCCGATCGCATAGGCTACCTGGAATGAAATGGTTATATTGGCGTAATCCTGAACAGTCCAGCCAAATACCTTGTCTCGCAGAGTAGGTCCTAAAACGCCGAGTATACTTCGATCGATGTAGTTTATCGTGGTTGCCATAAACAGAAGCGCCAGTATCCGCCACCGATAGCTTCCGATCTTTTCAGGAGTAATCGTCATGGTTTATTTTTTGGGGTAACCTACCGTCTGGGTGATGGTAATGCGTTGAGAGGGAACCAGTTCCATGGCTTTAGATAATTCAGGAATATCCACCCATCCGCGGACTACGCAGGCAAGTTTTTCGGAAGCGCACCAGAGATAAACGTTCTGTGCCATAAAACCGGTATTGATAGAAGAGGTGTTGAGTGCTTCAGGACCTGCTTTTTCCGGATTGCTCACACCGGCTTTTATCAGGTCGGCAACGTAAATCAGGTTAACTGCGGCAATTTCGATAAAATCCTGTTTCCCGGTGGCTTTGCGGATATCCCGGTTGTGGATCTGTTTTAACAGGTTGGATTCCGGCACATAAAGGTAAAGTCCTGACTCCAGTGACACATATACTGACATTTCCTGCTTGTTATTGGAAGAAGGAGCCGTGTGCTTGCCCTCGGTCGGACGATTAATTCCCCAAGCTGCCCACAGCAGGTCGGATAATTGCTGTTCCGACAGTTTTTTAGTGTCGTATTCGCGAGTGCTGGTGCGTTCATTGAGCGCCTGCATCAGAGGGGCGCCGCCCTTTTTATCCGGTTCGGGCAATTTAATATCCTGAGCCAAAGTGGGTAAGGTCATAAATATCATAATTATGGCGATGTGAAAAACGGGTTGTGATTTCATGGGTTTGGTGCAATGAAATGAATAATCAATAATACAAAAAAAGGCAGAGGGCAGAAGACAGAAGGCAAAAATCAGACTAAAGATATTAAACCTTAAGAAAGAAGAAAAACGGGCTTTATTGTGCTAAACAACCCTCGGAGAAGTGTCATCCCCGCGAATGCGGGGACCCCTGCCCGCCAGCCTGTCTTAATATCTTTAAACTAATTTTTGCCCTCTGCCCTCTGCCTTCTGCCTTAGAGTTCGTTATTTACCTTAAGAACCGGATACGCAACGGCCCCTTTTTCGACGCCCGCCTTTTTCAGGTACTCATCGAAATAATTCCAGTAGAGCAGCCCGTCATCCGATTGAGGTTCCATCAGATAAAAGGTAAGCCAGGCCAGTGGCTGGGCCATATCGACATAATATGATCCTGCAGGCACGGTCTTTTTCACCGGTTTAAAATCCCCTTCGAGGGTGACGGTTTTATGTCCCCCGTAACCTTCGCGTTCTGATTGTTTGTATTTACTGATCATGAACTCCTCACCCTCAAGCTTAACTTTCCTAACCGTTTTCTTTACGATTATCCCATGCTGTTCAAGTTTCTGTGCTACACCGGCCAGCTCGGCAGGAAAGATGTAGGTGCGAGGTACCGTACTCATCTTGACTGGAACAAAATGATTGGAGTGTTTAATATTTTCAAGCCAGGTCAGATTGCCGGTCGGCCGCTGTCTTTTTCTGCCGTTGGCATCGGTATAGGGAGTGGTTTCGCGTATCAGCATGCGGATGGGATCAGGTTCAGGAGCAAGGTCGTAAGTCACGCCCCGCTGGATCTTGCCGGCTCCGGATTTGATGATGTCGACGGTTTCCTGATCCGCTTTGGCCAGCATGGTTTTGATCTCTTTCGAGTGACTCCCGGTATATTCGAGTACACTGACCAGCAGGTAATAATTCGATAAGATCCGTTTCTCGAATAGTTCATGCGGGAAAGCCTCACTCAGGATCCCCATGCGGTTGCGCAGTCCGACATAATTAGCGATATATCTGGGCAGATGGTCATAGGCGGTAAAAGTGGGTCGTTCATTCGGCCGCATGCTCAGGTAACCGTGCCAGAAGATGTTAATCCCGGATTTGTCGAGGACGGAGTGCATGGCATTTTTGAGCAGGTCCATGGTGAAATTGGCGGGTTCCGGCATCCCGGCCGATTGGAATGCGGGGGCCACATTGTCCATGTACCCGTGCCAGGAACCGTTGTCTGTATGAAGATCCATGAACAGTGCGGGGTCCCAGCGCAGGAAAATGCCCTTGAGCAGGGCTTTCATCTCGATGGCCTCGGCTTTCATCCCCTCCCGGTTCAGATCGAGGCCTTCGCCATTAGCCCTGACGCCGGTCAGCTTGGGACTTCCCTCCTGGGAAGGCCGGTTATTGTCGGCAAACTTGTCATTGCCATCAGGATTATAATTCGGGCAAAAAAGGACTATCTGTTTATCAAGTAGATATTTTCTGGAACCGAATGCGATATCCCGCATCAGCACCATCAAGGCTTCCTTGCCTTCCACCTCACCGGCATGGATGTTCCCCTGGATATAGATCACCGGTTTTCCGGAGGCTTTTGCTTCTTCCGGTGTGGTGATCTTTGGATTGGCCAGGATAGCCACCAGCATGGGATTGCCAAGCTTGGTCGTGCCGAATTGCTCTACTGCAACCAGGGGGCAGGAGGCTTTTAAACTCTCAATAAATTTTACAACATCTTCATCATGTGAAGTTTCCAGGTAATTGGTTCGTTCCGCACGGGTCATTAATGCCTCGGGAAGGCCATTAATTTGGGCAGAAAGAGTAGAGAGAGATAAGAGAAGGATAAGAATCGTTAAGAAGAGGAAAGATTGGGGGAGGGACAATTTTTTCATTTTGCTTCCAATTAATGGGTCAGGCATTAGGTGCGACCGGGTATCAATATCAGAAGCGATTTTAGGCAATTCAATGTTCTAAAGCAAAAGCACTACTAACAATTAGAGTTGTCAACTCTATAGAGTTGACAACTGATATTTTGCTAGTTTGGACGAGTATAATTATCATATAATCAATGGTCTACATTTTATCGCTTTCATATAATTTGTTTTATTTCAGTCTAAGAAAATTTAGTAAATATTTAATAATCAGACCATTATGATTGAAATGTTAAGAGATGTTAATTGCAGTTGACAACTCCATTGCAGTTGACAACTTTTTCTCATTCTTTTTTTATTGCGGATTGAATGAGTACTGGTGATTCGATAATATTGATCTGGTTTGAAAATTGTTTGTAAAGTGCAAAAAATGAGATGTTTAAATAAAAAGGCATTGCCTGTTAAAGAGAGTTGACAACTCTATAGAGTTGTCAACTCTATGTTCACTCCAGGTTACTCAAGGTAACTCCTCTGCGGCAGCGATAATTCTGCTAATTCAAATTCACTATTTTTAGCGCTTGAAAAACCAGAACAACCAAAATTCAGCACAAGCATGAAACAAAAATATGCGGTTGGTACAGACATTGGTGGAAGTCACATCACCTGTGCACTTATTGATTTGGAACACCAGATGATCCTGCCTGAAACACGGGTTACCATTCCGGTGGATAATGCAGCTCCGGCTGATATCATTTTAGGGGTATGGTCAGAAGCGATCGGCGAAGCCATTCTTGGAATAGCTATCGATGAGCTGGCCGGAATCGGTTTCGCCATGCCCGGACCTTTTGATTATGTTAATGGAATCGCCTTGTTTGAGCGGGTTGAAAAATATCTTGGTCTTTACGGGGTGAACGTATCTGAAGAGATACGCAGTCTCCTCAAGCTTCCGGCCAGGGTGTCCTTCCGTTACATGAACGATGCCACTGCTTTTGCGGTTGGCGAAGCCTGGATCGGTGTTGCAGAAGAAGTAAAAAAATCGATGGCCATCACGCTTGGAACCGGTTTTGGGTCCGCTTTTATTGATGACGGCATTCCGGTGGTCGACCGGAAAGATACGCCGCCGCTGGGCTGTGTCTGGCATCTTCCGTATAAAGACTCCATTGCCGATAACTATTTTTCGACACGTTGGTTTGTCAGGCAATACGCTGAATTATCGGGTGAAACGGTATGCGGGGTCAAGGAAATTGCCGATGTGGCCCGTAAAGATCCGAAAGTTGCCGCCCTGTTTACCGAATATGGTGCCGGCATCGGTGGATTCCTGGGACCATGGCTGAATACCTTCAATGCTGAGATTCTGGTCATCGGTGGCAATATGGCAGGTGCATCCGACCTGTTTCTTCCGGCCTTTGAAAAGGCCCTGGCCGATCTGAATTGTAAAACCCGGATTGCCTGGTCGGAACTGAAGGAAGATGCTGCGCTGATCGGCAGCGCCCGGTTGCTTGATCCCGGTTACTGGGTCAAGATCGAACGCCTGATTGAAAAAATGAACTGAAACAAATAAACCCAAAATCATGTCAACTCAAAAAGTAAAAATGGTGCAGATCCTGCCGGTGTTCATGTCGTTCATCGTGATGGGATTTGTTGATATAGTCGGAGTGTCAGCCGGATATGTCCAGGATGATTTCAAGTTGAAGGACTCGATTGCCCAACTCATTCCATCCATGGCTTTTGTATGGTTTTTCCTGCTTTCCGTACCTACCGGAATCCTGCTGGATAAATACGGCAAAAAGAATATTCTCAATATCGGTATGGGTGTAACAGGTCTTGGAATGGCAGTTCCAATGCTGACTTTGATCGCACCCTCCCTGTACGTTTTTCCGCTGATGCTGGTGGCTTTTATCCTGTTGGGCATCGGAAACACGATTGTCCAGGTCTCAGCCAACCCGTTGCTTCATGATGTGACTCCACTGGAAAAATATTCGAGTTTCATGAGCCTGACCCAGTTTGTAAAAGCAATCATTTCCATGCTTGGCCCGATCATCGCCACCTTTATGGCCACCTCTTTTGGCGACTGGAAACTAGTTTTTATGGTTTATGCGATAACCTCTTTCCTGGCTGTTTTTTGGTTGTATATGACCAAGGTTGATGAAACCAAAACAGATAAGAAACCGGCAACATTCAGCTCCTGTTTTAAATTATTAGGCAATCCGCTCGTCCTCTTGATGGTACTGGGGATCTTTCTGACCGTGGGATCCGATGTGGGAATGAATTCGAACATCGGTAATTATCTCAGGGATAAATTCGACTTTGACCGGGATAAGGCTTCGGTGGTGATCAGCCTCTATTTTGCAGCCCTGATGATCAGCCGCTTCCTGGGAGCTGTTTTGCTGAATTTCTTCAAACCAAAACCATTCCTTATCCTCACCACCTTGCTTACTATCATGAGTTTTGTGGGAATGATCCTGGCCCCGACTCCTCTGATCGGCAAGATCTGCATCTTCCTGGCCGGTCTGGGTTCGGGTAACCTTTTCCCATTGATCTTTTCCATCACGGTGAATAAAATGCCTGAACGGGTGAATGAAATCTCCGGATTGATGATCATGGCCGTTTCAGGGGGGGCAATTATTCCGCCTCTGATGGGGTTAGTGAGCCAGAATCTTGGCGGATCTGCCAGTATTTTCGTCGTTATCGGTTGTATGGTCTATATCCTTTTCGCAGGTTTATACGCAAGAAAAGCCGCTTAAAAACCCTGATATTCAATTGGAACGGATGTAGAGACAGATGATAATCTGTCTCTACACGCCGTTTTTCCTGTTCTTTTCGGCACGAAATGTGTTATCTTTGTATAAGACTAAAGCAATTATGAGGTTTTACCTAGTTACCACCATGATATTGCTCCTGGGAACCGCATTGGTTGCCCAAGGCAATACCTATAAAACAATTACGGCCACACAGTCCGATACACTGATCAGGAACCATACTGCTTCAGGCGATGTTATCATTCTTGATGTTCGTACCTCCGGCGAGTATATCGCCGAAAGAATTGACAAATCAAGAAACCTCGATGTCAACGCCGCGTACTTTAACGATTCTATTGACCGTCTGGATAAAAACAAAATATACCTCGTCTATTGTGCTTCAGGATCCCGCAGTGCCATTGCTTTCAGCCGGATGCAATCAAAAAGTTTCAAGACAGTTTACAACATGCAGGGGGGGATCCAGGCATGGAAATACGCCAGTCTCCCAACGGTCAAAGGATCCGGTACCGGTACCGGTCCGATTTTAATCAGCTCACTCATGATTAAAATATATCCCAATCCGGTAGTTGACCTTTCCACCCTCGAAATTGAAGGTTTTATTGAGGGCGAAGTGAAAATTGAAATATTAAATGCCCTCGGGAGTCTGGTACTGAGTCAAAAAGTGGTGCCGGGCCGCACTATCACCATTAATGGCCGTGACCTGAGCCCCGGACTTTATTTTTACCGGCTGGTATTACCGGAAAATCAAGTCAAGTCGGGCCGCTTCCAGGTAGCCAGGTAGAACAACATTCGTGGAGCGTGACGCGTGACGGAGGTATTTTCACAACAGTTTCTGGTGTAAAGCTGAAGATTCCTGGTTAAATTCGTGCCAAATTCAATCCGGCATGAAAAAATTCTCTTTCCCCGCCTTTGCAGTCATTGTCGCAGCCATTGTGTTTGGACTGATGATGATCCAGAAATGCGAGCCCGATAATGGAATCCTTACATGGAAAAAGATTGACGGCAAGCAGGTCCTTATGGCCGGCGAGATGCAGGTTGGTTATCTTTCCGGGGAATCCGCCACGGGAATAAAATCCAAAGATAAAATTGAGCAGATCAGCGAGGGCGTTTACCGGATCAGAAGGACAAGTATGAATAAGACCGGCGAGTCCATGGATTTCGTGAGGCTGACCCTGGATTTTGTTCATGCTGATACCGCTTCCTACCTGATGATCCCTTCAGTCAGCTACCAGGGAAATACTTGGGGCCGGGGACTGGAACCCAAAGGATATAAGAAAGACGGCCAATGGTGGAGCTTCTCTTACAGCCGTTCAGCCGTGCCGGGGGCTACCTATTCGGAAGGGGGGAAGTGGGCCGTTGCCCTGTGGGGTGATCCCAATCCTCTGAATTTGCCCTTTTCCTGTTCTTTGATGCCGGTGGGGAAGGAAACCACGCACCGTCTGATCTGGCCTGAGGAGGAGATGCCCCTGACCTATTCCAACCGCGATACCTACCAGCCCGGATTCCAAGGCAAGCTTAGTCTCGCTGCCGGTGAGTCGGTCATTCACAGTGCTGTATTGGTGGTGACTCCGCTGATGCCCAGGCATGAATCGATCAAGGTTTTTCTTTCAACAGCCTGGGATATCATCCCTCATCCAACCATAGCGGTCAGGACCCCGGCTGAGATATGGAACCTTTCAGTCCGATTTATCAACGAAAACCTCTGGGCCGAGGAGGGAATATTCAAAGGCTTCAGTATCGGTTTATGGCTGCGCGATGGTAATTGGATCCAGCGACCGGTTTGGAAGTATGAAATCGGCTGGGCCGGACAAAACATTTCGACGGCCAACTCCTTTCTGACTGATTTTCTGTGGAATAAAAACCAGCAATCCCTTGATCGTGGAATCACCTGCCTGGATACCTGGGCAACCTATTGCCCCCTGCCAAACGGCCTGATCCGTAATCATTTCGATTATGTCCTGGGCTTTGAGAAAAGCGAGGAGGTCCTGGATGCCTGCAATCTTGGTGATGCGGCTGCCGATTACCTGGTGGCCTGGGATCTGGCGAAAAAGTGCGGGGTGGAGCGGGAGAACTATAAGACCATTGCCCTGGGGATTTGCGATTTTATGCTGAAGGACCAGCAGTCCTCCGGTCAGTATGGAAAAGGCTGGACCAGGGAAGGCGTTTGCCTGTACCGTGACGGCACCGTCGGCTCCTTTATCATTCCGGCCATGGTGCGGGCCTATTCCGTTACCGGCAACAAAGCCTATCTTGCCTCAGCCCGGCGGGCGTATGATTTTTATTTCGATGATTTTTCGAC
This sequence comes from Bacteroidales bacterium, assembly GCA_041662065.1. Lineage (GTDB taxonomy): Bacteria > Bacteroidota > Bacteroidia > Bacteroidales > UBA12481 > UBA12481. Next base: position 40,360 of record JBAZTE010000009.1, read on the forward strand.
CAAGGGATTTACCTCGGCGGGTGCCCTGGATACCTGGTGCATCGACAAGGAATCCTCCTGGCCAATGCTCCGTAGCGCCATCATGCTGCACGAAGCCACCGGTGACAGTACTTATCTGGCTAAAGCCGAGAGCACTTCCTGGTACCTTTCTACCTGGCTATGGCACTATTCAGTTCCATTCGCCGATTCTACGGATTTTAGAAAATACGGGTACAATACTTTTGGTGCGACAGCAGTTTCAACCCAGCACCACCACCTCGATCCATTCGGATTAGCCCTGGTGCCTGAATGGCTGAAACTATCGAAACTCACCGGCAACCCAGTCTGGAAAGAGAAGGCACTGGCCGCCTGGGCCAACGCAAACCAAGTGGTGGCCAACGGCACTGAAAAGGTTCATGGGGTGGTGCGGCCGGCAGGCAGTCAGACCGAGGCCTATTTCCAGACCCGCTGGAACGGAAAACCCGGGTCTTTCGCCGATTGGATGGTGCTGTGGCCGTCGGCCTTCAGGCTGGAGACGCTCCGCACCATCGGTCTGGAAGGATTGGAATACCTGCCCAAACAAAAAATGAACTGATAATCATGCAAAAATCGAAACCAGAGATGATCAGGACCGGTGGGAACATGCGGTACATTGCCGCCATTACTTTCGTAGCCACACTGGGGGGACTGCTGTTTGGATATGATACGGCGGTCATTTCCGGTACGGTGAGCTCCTTGAAAGCGGTTTTTATCGATCCTCACCACTGGACCGAAACAGTGGCCAATTCATGGCACGGCCTGCTGGTTTCATCGGCACTCATCGGCTGCATTGCCGGAGGATTAACCGGCGGATTGATCAGCCTTAAACTTGGCCGGAAAAGGGGTTTGATCCTGGCAGCCATCTTATTTCTGATATCTGCCGTCGGTTCTGCCATGCCCGAGGTGTTTTTTCGCCCCATCGGTACTGCTGATCAAACCTTTATGGTGCATTTCATTGTTTACCGGATCATCGGTGGTCTCGGGGTTGGACTCGCCTCCATGTTGTCGCCCATGTATATCGCCGAGATATCTCCGGCCCATATGCGGGGTAAGCTTGTATCCTGGAACCAGTTTGCAATCATTTTCGGCATGCTGGTTGTGTACTTTGTGAATTATCTCATCGCCCGCCAGGGCGACGACAACTGGATTAACCAGATCGGCTGGAGATGGATGTTTGCCTCGGAGATCATCCCCGCCGCCTTATTTCTCGTGCTCCTGGTCTTCGTGCCGGAAACACCCCGGTATCTCGCCCTGAAAAACAGGGATGGCGAAGCGCTCCGTATTCTGACCCGGATTAATGGCCCGAAGCTCGCCGGCAGCATTATGGCCGAGATCAAAGAGACTCTCGTGTCAACTTCCGGAAAATTGTTCAGCTTTGGATTCCTGGTGATAATAATCGGGATATTACTTGCTGTATTCCAACAATTTGTAGGAATAAACGTGGTTCTGTACTATGCACCTGAGATATTTAAAAACATGGGCTCCGGAACCGATACCTCGCTTTTGCAGACGATCATTGTCGGCATCATCAACCTGTCGTTCACCGTTCTGGCGATCTATACGGTCGACCGTTTCGGGCGAAAACAGTTGCAGATCATCGGGGCGCTGGGAATGGCCTTTTTCATGCTGGTCCTCGGACTGGCGTTCTTCTTCAATAAAATGGGGATCATTGCCATGATTGCAATGCTCGGTTATGTCGGATGTTTTGCCTTTTCATGGGGTCCGGTGGTATGGGTTTTACTCTCTGAACTTTTCCCGAATAAGGTGAGGGGCAGGGCGATGGCTTTTGCCGTTGGGGCGATGTGGATTTCGAACCTGATCGTATCGTGGACCTTTCCCATCATGAATAACAGTTCTGCGCTCACCAAGCTTTTCCATCATGGGTTTGCCTATTGGATCTATGCCGTGATGGGTTTGGTTGCCGCCTTCATCATGTGGAAACTGGTGCCCGAAACCAAAGGCAAAACGCTGGAGGAGATCGAGCATTTTTGGATGAAGAAGAAATAAGATTGGCACGCGGATGACGCGGATCCCTGCGGGAACGCGGATTTTCGCGGATTTATTATTATAAAGGGTTGATGCAGAACTATACCGCGAAGCACCTTGGTGCGATTAGTCAATATCATAAACCTGATACATTTGACCTATGAAGTTTGATAAAATTATTCTGTTAATGTCCTTTCTCGCCCCGGCCTCACTGACTGCTCAGGAAGCCGGAACCCGCTGGAGTATAGTGAAAAATGGCAGCATCGAATGGACCATCAAATCCGATGACCCACATTTCGATCATATTGAGATGAGCGGGGAACTGGTTTCGCTTTGGGTGAAGTATTCGGTCGATAGTTCCAGGAGACTTCAGCTGACCCGGACGGTGATCTTTCCGACTTTTCGTCTGAAACCCAATGATACCCATGGAACCCTGATGCTGAGCTTCGCTGACAGCGACCTGCCCAGGTTTTACCTTAACATGACTCCGCTGAAACCCTGTCTGATCAATGGGTACCCGAACCCCGGCCTGGATGAAAGGATTATGGACATCGATCATAGTGGTATCATGCAGATAACCAGTAATCTGGAAAAGATCGACCGGAATAAGGCGACCCATAAGCTGGTTTTAATAAGAACGCTGCTTCCGTCAGCTGATCTGCCTGCTGCTATTGAGAAATATGTTTTCGTCAATGCCGATAACAAACCCTGCATGGTGTCGATGGAATATAATCAAAAGGAGATCAGGATCGATACGCTCCACAGTACCGGCGGGCCGCATTCAGTTTATACCTATACTCTGAATGACGGGGTAAAAACCCTGCAGCCAGGGGATTCGGCCGTGTTTGCCGTGGTCTATCAGGCCGTGCGGAATGGCGAAAAGCTGGTAAAGATCAACCTCGACGGGGAAGTCCGGAAGCGGGTCGGCCGGATCAGGATGATACAGGATCCCTTGCAACTCATCACCCCCGATCCGGTATTGAATACCGCCTTCTCTTTTGCCAAGTTGCGAGTCGGGGAGAGCATTTTTAAAACCAGAAACGGGTATATCAACGCTCCGGGAGGGTTCCGGTATCATGCCGCGATCTGGGCGAATGACCAGGCCGAATATACCGGTCCCTGGTACGGTTACGCGGGGTATCCGCTGGGAACCGAAGCCGGACTGAATGCTTACCGCTGGTTTGCAAAATTCATGAACAAGGATTTTAAACCGATACCCAGTTCCATCATTGCCGAGGGGATTGATTTCTGGGACGGGGCCGGCGACCGGGGCGACCAGGCTATGATCGCTTACGGGGCATCGCGCTTCGCACTGGCATCGGGAAATCTGGAGATAGCAAAGGAGCTGTGGCCTCTGATCGAATATTGCCTCGAATTCAGCCACAGGAAAATCAATGCCGACGGGGTGGTTAACTCCGACAGCGATGAGTTGGAAGGCCGTTTCCCGGCTGGCTCCGCTAATCTGTGCACAAGCAGTTTGTATTATGATGCCTTATTATCGGCATCGATGCTGTGCAGAGATATGCAAAAGCCAAAGCAGTTGTCGGACGGCTATTTAAATCAGGCAAAACAGCTAAGGGTATCGATTGATAAATTTTTCGCATCCAAAGTGGAGGGTTTTGACACCTACCGGTATTACAAGGAAAACGAAATTCTCCGTTCCTGGATCTGCATACCATTAACTGTAGGGATTTATGACCGAAAAGCAGGAACCGTTGACGCCCTGTTCTCACCCCGTTTATGGACGGTTGACGGTCTGGCTACCCAGGCCGGCGATAAAACTTTCTGGGACCGGTCAACCCTTTACGGCCTCCGCGGTGTCCTGGCTTCCGGCGAAACCGCCAGGGGTCTCGACTATCTGAAAAGATATTCGCAGCGCAGGTTACTGGGTGTTCACGTCCCGTATGCCGTGGAGGCCTATCCCGAAGGCGACCAGAAACAGCTATCCGGTGAATCGGCGCTCTATTGCCGGGTGATCACCGAAGGATTGTTTGGATTGCGGCCAACCGGGTTGCGGTCATTTACATTATTTCCTAAATTGCCCGATGGATGGAACGAAATGGAATTGAACAACATCACTGCTTTCGGCCATACCTTTGATATCCATGTAAGGAGAAGCGGAGGGACAACCCGGGTGGAGATTATCCGTCCGGGGGGAAAGCCCATCGGGTTTAATTGGGATGGGAAAGGGCCATTGAGTATAAAGTTAATGGCTCACTGATAAAAGAAATGCCGGCAATCAAATTGTTTGTTATTTCAGATAATGATCTTATCTTTGATACTATCATTTGATAGTATCATGAAACCACCATACGACATTACACCTTCCATTTTTCAGCTTGTAACTTCCATAGCGATGAAAATCGGCCAGTTGGACGCCAGCCAGATGACCCGGCCTGATCCTTATCTGAGGAAGCAAAACCGGATCCGGACCATCCATTCCTCCTTGGTTATTGAAGGCAATTCCCTGACCCTGGATCAGGTTACCGCCTTGATCAATAACAAGCGGGTTGTCGGTCCCCGCAAAGATATCCTGGAGGTAATGAATGCCATCAAGGTTTATGACAACCTGGGTGCATTTGATCCGTATTCTTCGAAATCATTCCTGGAAGCTCATAAAATGCTTATGGAAGGGTTGCTGGATAATGCCGGCAGGTACCGGAGCCAGGCTGTGGGCGTTTTTCAGGGTTCACAGGTGGTTCATGTCGCACCACCTGCCATCAATGTTAACTACCTGATGAATGACCTCTTCAAATATCTGAAAAGAAAGGACGAACTCACCCTGATCAAAAGCTGCGTTTTTCACTTCGAGATGGAATTCATCCATCCCTTCATTGATGGCAACGGCAGAATGGGCCGGCTCTGGCAGACGGTTATTCTCCGGAATGAGTACCCGGTTTTTGAGTTCCTTCCGTTTGAAACACTGATCAGCCAGCGGCAGCAGGAATACTACGGAGTCCTGGCCGCGAGCGACCGGTCGGGAAAATCCACGCTGTTTATCGAGTTCATGCTCGATATCCTCGACAAGTCGCTGGCCGAAATGCTGAATTTTAACAACCGGATACTCAATGACAGCGCCAGGCTTGAGTATTATACGGCTACCGGCAAGAAGGAATTCACGCGGAAAGATTACATGAAGGTTTTTAAAGATATCTCCACAGCCACGGCCAGCCGCGATTTGAAAAAGGGAGTTGATGAGGAACTGCTGGAAAAGGAAGGAGATAAAAACAAAACAAAATACCGGGTTCTCAACACCGACCTGATGCCTATACTTAAAAAGTTGATGGGTGAATAGTGACGAGTCGTAAGTGACCTGGCTGTGAACAGTGGGCAACCTTCTTTTTGTATATTTGCTTGATCAGACTCAAAAAGTCCAACCATGAAACCTTCCGCTCCAACCCATAAATTCCGGTTCACTTCAATCGGAATGCTTTTCCTGGCTTTATCAAGCATGGTGCCGGGATTTTCCCAGAATGCATTGCCCATCACCCGGATGGGCTCAGTGAATACCCGGTCATTCGATGAAAAGTGGCTCTTTTCGCGTTATGGATTGCAGGCCGATGGTACTTATAAAGAAGAACCCACAGGACTGGAGATGCCCGCTGTCAACGACAGTGCCTGGAGAAAGCTCGATTTGCCGCATGACTGGGCCATCGAGGGACCCTTCCGGATAGAGCTCAAAGGTGAAACCGGCAAGTTGCCCTATCAGGGAATCGGCTGGTACCGTAAGTATTTTTTCGTTCAGGCCGATGATGCAGGAAAACAGACATTTATCGACTTCGACGGGGCCATGGCTAATGCGAAGATATGGGTGAACGGTCAGTATGTGGGCACCTGGCCCTATGGATACAGCAGCTTCCGCATGAACCTTTCTCCCTTTTTAAAGTACGGACAGAAAAACGTGCTGGCCGTCAGGCTGGATACCGAAAAATGGGAGTCGCGCTGGTATCCGGGTGCGGGAATATACCGTCATGTCTGGCTCATCAAAACCAACCCGGTACATGTGGCACATTGGGGAACCTATATCACCACCCCCGAAATCACCGATGGATCAGCCACAGTGAAAATGGAGGTAACGCTTGATAATCAATGGAGTGTTCCGGTGGAGGCCGTTATCAGGACCAATATCCTTGAATTGGACAACCAGAATAAGCCGGGAACCAAAGTGGCATCCTTCGATGAGCAGGCGGTTAAAATCGATGCCGGTTCCAGCGCAAAGGCCACCATAGGGGCAAAGATTCTGAAGCCTAAACTGTGGGATATTGTTTCCCCGAGCCGCTATGTTGCCCAGACCTCGATCCGGGTCAATGGGAAGATAGTTGACCAATACAACACGCCGTTCGGGATCAGGACCCTTGAGTTCACCGCCCGCAATGGATTTCTGCTCAACGGCCGGAGGGTACCCATCCGGGGTACCTGCAACCATCACGACCTGGGCGCACTCGGTGCCGCCATAAATACCAGCGCCCTGCGCCGGCAGCTGAGCATCCTGAAAGATATGGGCTGCAATTCTTTGCGGACCTCGCACAACCCACCAGCACCCGAATTGATCGAGCTGGCCGACCAGATGGGATTCCTTGTTTGGGACGAAGCTTTTGATGCCTGGAAAACCGGGAAGCGGAAACTGGATTACAATCAGCTGTGTGATGAATGGCACGAAAAGGATCTGAAAGCGCTGGTACACCGCGACCGCAATAATCCCTCTGTATTCATCTGGTCGATCGGAAATGAGGTGATTGACCAGCAGAATGTGGAGATGACCAAACATTTGGCTGATATTGTGCGCGGTGAAGATCCCACCCGTCCTGTTTCCAACGGATACAACGACCCTGATGGAAGCCGGACTGCCGGATCCCCGCTTTCATTGGGAATCATGGGAGTGAACTATTTCTTTGGCAACCAGGCCAAGTGGGATGCTGATCCCAGGTATGCAAACATGCCGACCATAGGAAGTGAAACCTCTTCCTGCATAACTTCCCGCGGCGAATATTTCTTTGACAAGGATTATCAGAACTGGCAGGTATCTTCCTATGACCTGACCAGGCCCGACTGGGGATGCGCACCCGATGACCAGTTCCGGGTCAATGCAAAATATCCGCATGTGCTGGGTGAATATGTCTGGACCGGTTTCGACTATCTTGGTGAACCAACTCCTTATAATTCAGATGAAACCAACATGCCTTCACGCAGCAGCTATTTCGGCATTGTCGACCTGGCAGGCTTTCCAAAGGACAGGTTCTATCTGTACCAATCGCAATGGAAACCCGATCTCCCGATGGCGCACATCCTGCCTCACTGGAACTGGAAGGAAAGGATCGGGAAAGTTACCCTGGTTCATGTGTATACCTCTGGTGACGAAGCTGAACTTTTCATCAACGGCAAAAGCCAGGGAAGGAAAATCAAACGGCCGGGCGAAGATTTCCGGCTCGTTTGGGACAGCGTAAAATATGAACCCGGCCGGGTGGAAGTGATTGCTTATAAGAATGGGGCAAAATGGGCCACCGATATGGTGAAGACGACCGGTGAACCTTTCCGGCTATCCCTGACATCCAATTTGAAAATGATAGGATCCGATGAGCCTGAACTGGCCTATATCACAGTCATGGTACAGGATAAGCAGGGATATATGGTTCCCCGGTCGAATCCGGTGATCAAGTTTGAAATTTCAGGACCGGGAGTGATTGTGGCTACCGACAACGGCGATGCCACCAGTTTCATTCCTTTCCAAAGCCATGAACGTCCGGCCTTCAACGGTCTCGCACTGGTGATCGTCAAAGCCCGGAAAGGCGCAGGCGGGAAAATTACCGTTACCGCATCCGGCAAAGGCCTGCAGGCAGGGAGTATAACTATTGATCTGCAACAAATTATCCGCTTAAATGAATAAACGAACCTTTCTTACAGCAGCGATTATCGCAACCTGCCTGGTGCTGAATTTCTCAGCCTCCATGGCACAGTTACCCAAAGAGTCCGAAGATCAGAAAACAGCCCGCATGAAATGGTGGACCGATGACCGGTTCGGCATGTTCATCCATTTCGGTTTGTATGCCCAGGCTGCCCGGCACGAATGGGTCAAAAAGAACGAACGCATTTCCGAAGCCGATTATCTGAAGTATTTCGAGCAGTTCAACCCGGATCTGTACAATCCGCGCGAATGGGCCCGGATGGCTAAGGAAGCCGGAATGAAATATGCCGTGATGACTACCAAGCATCATGAAGGATTTTGCCTGTTTGATTCAAAATTTACCGATTATAAGGCGACCAACACACCGGTGAAAAAGGATCTCATCAAGGAATATGTGGAGGCATTCCGTGCTGAGGGTCTGAAAGTCGGATTTTACTATTCGCTGCTCGACTGGCATCATCCTGATTACATCATTGACCGCAACCATCCGCAAAGCGGGAAAACCGATGCGGAATATGACAGTCTGAATAAAGGCCGGGACATGGCCAAATACAGGCTCTATCTGAAAAATCAGGTGAGGGAACTGTTAACCAATTACGGTAAGATCGATATCATCTGGCTTGACTTTTCATCACCGACCGGAAAATATGGAAAGACACGGACAGACTGGGATTCCGAGAATCTTTTAAAAATGGTCCGCGAGCTTCAGCCGGGAATCATCGTGAACGACCGGCTGGATCTGGAAGATGTGCCGGGAGGGTGGGATTTCAAATCACCCGAACAGTATAAACCACGCGAATGGGTTCAGGTGAACGGCAAGCGGGTGCCATGGGAAGTTTGCCAGACGTTTTCCGGCTCCTGGGGATATTACCGCGATGAGATGTCGTGGAAAGACAGCAAACAGCTGATTGAACTGCTGATTGAATCAGTCAGCAAAGGTGGAAACGTATTGCTGAATGTAGGCCCAACCGGCAGGGGCACAATTGATTACAGGGCACAGGACCGCCTGGCCTCGATGGGGAACTGGATGAAATATTGCAGCCGCTCCATTTATGGATGCACCCAGGCGCCTGATGAATTCAAGGCTCCTGTAAATTCCCTGCTAACCTATAACCCCTTAACCACACGGCTGTATATCCATCTTCTGGATTGGCCATTGAATCAGATTACTCTCGAAGGTTATGCCGGGAAAATCAAATATGCCCAGTTCCTGCATGATGCCTCTGAGATTGCCATGACTACAAAAAAAGCCACCATCTGGCTGGATGAAAAAAGCAAAGGTGACGAGACGATTTTAAGGCTGCCGGTTCTCAAGCCTGATGTGGAAATTCCGGTAATCGAGCTAATATTGAAATAGATGAAAATCTTCTGGCTATTTTCTTTCCTTTTCATTGTTTTTGCCACGGCAGATGCTTCAGCAATTAATAAAAATGAAAAGGAAGGAATTATCCGGATTAATATTAAAACCGATAATTTCAAGAGCTCTGCCAACCTGAGTGATTTTTTGGAAATAGATAAACTGATTCCGCTAGAAACGACCAAAGATTGTCTGATTAAAGCAATTAAAAAAGTAATTCAGTACCGTGACAATATTTATGCTTTTGATTTAGAGCAAATGAAATTATTCTGGTTTAATTCCAAAGGAAAATTTCTTGGATCTATTGGACAGCGGGGCAAAGGGCCGGGTGAATATATCGAGATGCACGATTTTCTGATTGACACGAAAAATGAATTAATTTATTTATTGGATTTTCGCAAGATTCATATATTCTCATTAAAAGGTAAATGGATCCGGTCAGCAAATACAGAATTTATGGCGGAGGCTTTTGGCCAGTCGGAAAATGATGAATTTGTATTTTACGGAGCGGGCATGGATAAGCGGATATTTATTAGTGATTCGAATTTTAAACCCATAAATTCATTTTTCCCCTATTCTTTGGCATATAGATTGGCTCCCTTTTATCCTTTATCAAATTACGAAAAACAGATATTATTTCATATTCCAACTTTTGATACTATTTACTCCTTAAAAGACGGAAAACCGGAACCATTATTTTATTTGGATTTTAATGGTAAAAATTTTACCGAAAATGATTTTAATCGTCTTTCTGCAGCAGATCAGAATTCGGTTCATGATTATATTATGCTTAATTGCAAGTATGTCAGAAGCATTGGTTTTATCCCATTAAAAAACAGTGCAATTATTTCAGCAGTCTATTGCAAAAAGGCTTACTGGGGAATTTGCAACCTGAAAACCCATCAATATTCATTGGTTGAATTAAGAAAATTGAACAATGATATTTTTGGAACATTTATGTATTTTCATCCTGTGGGAATTACCGATGATGAATATATTTTCTCCATGCCTGCTGAAGTCATGATAAAAGATAAAACCAATAATTTTTATCAAAAAAACAGTGAAATACTTAAAGAAGTAGATGAATTATCAAATCCTGTTCTATTATTTGCAAAATCTAAGATCTAAAATAACCTATGGACAAGCGAACATTCCTGAAAAGCATGGGGCTCCTGAGCCTCGCCGCCGTACCATCAGCCTATGGAATTGAAGACTGGCTATCGAAATATGAAGACCTACCATCCTGGAAACTGGCTTCGGATGAAGCATTCTGGGAAGGGATCCGCGGAGGCTACCGTCTGAAACCGGATTATATCAATCTCGAGAACGGATACTATTGTTTCATGCCGCAGGAAACACTCGAAAAATATATCAATCATGTCAGGGAAATCAACCTGCAGGGTTCCTGGTATATGCGGACCGTGCAGGCGGATAACAAGAAAAAGGTGGCCGCAAAGCTGGCTGAAGTGGTCGGGGCGCCGGCTTATGAGGTGGTCATCACAAGGAATACCACCGAATCGCTGGATATGGTGATTGGCGGGCTCGACTGGAAGCCTGGCGATGAGGCTGTTATGGCCGAGCAGGATTATGGAGCGATGATCGAGATGTTTAAGCAGGTTGGCAGAAGGTACGGTGTGGTCAACAAAATATTATCCATTCCGCTGCACCCTAAATCTGATGAGGAAATCGTTGATTTGTACGCAGGTGCGATCACCGCTAAAACCAGGCTGCTTATGGTTTGCCACATCATCAATGTCACCGGTCAGATCCTTCCAATCCAAAAAATCTGCGACATGGCGCATAGAAAGGGAGTGCTGGTCATGGTGGATGGCGCCCATGCCGTGGGTCATTTCTGTTTTAAAATGCCCGATTTGCATTGTGATTTCTATGGATCCAGCCTGCATAAATGGTTGAGCACCCCGCTGGGAGCCGGATTGCTCTGGGTGAAGAAGGAGAATATTGGAAAGGTGTGGCCGCTGATCGCCGAGGGCGACCGCCCGATGGATGACATTTCGAGGTTGAACCACATTGGTACTCATCCGGCTGCCACCGACCTGACCATTGCAGATGCCATCGATTTTTACCATATGGTGGGGCCCGAGCGGAAAGAGGCCAGGCTGCGTTATCTTCAGAATTATTGGAGTGGCAAGGTCCGGAACCTCGCTCATATTAACTTAAATACCCCTGCCGATGCAGCGCGTTCCTGCGGTATCGCCAATGTTGGGGTCAAGGGGATGAAGGCTTCGGAAGTGGCAGAAATGCTGATGAAGAAATACAAAATTTTTACGGTCGCCATTGACGGACAAAACGTGAACGGTTGCCGCATCACACCGAATATTTATACCACCCCGGCGGATCTGGATGTTTTGGTGGAAGCGCTGACCAAGGCAGGAACGTGAAGCGTGAAGCGTGAAGCGGAAAACCCCGGACATCCATGAATGCTCTCTTTTTCAAACATTTTTCTAATTTAACCGGATGAATATTTCTACAAAATTTGTCGGGATCCTTGCTGATAATAGATCAGAAGTCAATCGGCTTATCGGTCTGAAGCCTGATTGGAGCCAGGCGCAGAATCGTTTCGATCAGTTTTACCGGCATCTCAGCAATCCTGTTGATACAGTCTGGAATGCATCAACAGTTGAACTACTGGTGTCGGTATATTTTACCAGGCGCGATCAGGATAAAGGGATGAGTAACATCACCCTCCGAACACTTGCCGGAATGCCTGAAAATCAAAGGAATCAGACCAAAATTATTTTTCTGCAGATTGCCGAAGCCTGCACATTCTTTAATTCTTCCCATAAAGTGAATTTTGATCCGGACGAATTGCCAGTTTTTTCCGAAATACCCATGATGCCGGCCAAGGTCAAAGGGATGTATACTTTTGCTCATCCATTGCCCGGCTTATATCTCAAAACTAGTCTCACGTTTGATTATTGGGTACCGAAAATCCTGGAATGGACGGCTGAAGTCAGGAAAAAGGGACTTGCCGCCTGGAAAGGTGAAGCTATCCTGCACCATGAGGCTTGCACGGATTTTATGAGGATCAGCCTGCTGTTTTTATCTGAGCCTGATCATCATCCCCCGGTCGCCAAAGCGGAAGAGCGTGAAACATTGTTGATGCTGCTGGGTGAAGAGTTTGCCTGGATTAAAAAATCAGCCAAGCGTGAAGATATTCTCCTGAATTCAGCCAAAATTGTTGAAGGACTCAGGCAAACTGCCAAAGCTGCCAACCAGGATATCCCGCTCGAAGCCTGGAGTCGTATACTCCCAGCCCTGAAACTTTTAAAATAATTATTTTGCCTCACACAATCAGTGCCTTATCCCTCAAAATACTTGAATCTTTAGTCAAATGACCAGAGTCTTCGCCCCGGGCTGCGCCCTGATGCTTTACAAACCTCATCTGGCCGAAAAACTGAGTTCGATTTTGGATGAGAACCTGGGCAGCATGGATCAGCTGCTCACGTGTTGCAAGCATGAGCCGCAGGTTACGCCACATAAGGAGGTTATCAATATTTGTCCGGGTTGCGATAAGCGATATGCCAATGATTATCAGGGTACAACAACGATTTCACTCTGGGAGATCCTGGCCGGTTCCGAATTCTTTCCGCTCCCGGACTATGGCGGCAGGGAAATGGCAATCCTGGACGCCTGCCCGACACGGGAGAAAGTGATTGTGCATGAGGCCATCCGGACATTGCTGGGCAAAATGAATATCAAAGTAATCGAGCCCAAAAAGGCCGGAACCCGGAGCACTTGCTGCGGCGACAGTTTTTATGGTTTGATACCGGTGGGGGAGGTAAAAAAACAAATGCGGAAACGCACCGCTGAAATGCCTCGCGAAGATGTTGTGGTTTATTGCATTTCCTGCATCAAATCAGTGCATATCGGGGGCAAAGCCCCGCATTACCTGGTTGATTTGCTCTTTGGTGAAGAAACACTGCCCGGAACTTTTGAGCCGGAAGAATGGCATAACGAGCTGGATGAGTATATCAGTGTGCATTAGAAACCATTTCCTGTAAAGCTTTTTCGCCATCTTTATAAAAATTCTGTGTCCATGAAATTTCTCTCCTTCCTCCCATTTTTTCTTTTGTGTTTGTTCCCGCAGGAAACCTTTGCAGTAAAAAGCAAACCGGTTAGCTTATCTGTTGAAAACCTGGTAAATCCGATCGGCATCGATTCCCGCAGCCCAAGGTTCAAATGGATGATGGATGACGTCAGGGAGGGTGCGCTGCAGACTGCATACCGGATCCGCCTGGGTATCGATTCTGCGGATGTTGCCCGTGGAAAGAACCTGATCTGGGATTCCAAAAAGGTTAAACAGAGCCAGATGCGTGCAGCCTATCCCGGCAAAATCCCGCTGGTTCCTTTTACCCGATATTATTGGAAGGTGGAGGTTTGGGACATGAAAGGGAAGAGATCCGAAAGATCGGTGGTTGCCAGCTTCGAGACTGGTATGATGGAGATGAAGAACTGGCAGGGGACCTGGATATCGGATTCGAAAGATATCAATTACAAACCGGCACCTTACTTCAGAAAGGAATTCCAGGCATCGAAAAAAATTAAGACGGCTCGTGTCTATATCACGGCAGCCGGACTGTTGGAACTGACCATCAACGGCCAAAAGGTGGGAAACCATCGGCTGGATCCGATGTATACCCGGTTCGACAAAAGGAACCTGTATGTGACGTTTGATGTAACTCCCCTGCTGACAACAGGTGCCAATGCCATCGGGGTATTACTGGGTAACGGCTGGTACAACCACCAATCGACCGCGGTCTGGGATTTTCACAAGGCCCACTGGCGCAACCGTCCTCGGTTTCTGCTGAATCTTCGCCTGACTTATGAAGACGGCACCGTGGAAACGATCGCAACAGGACCCGGATGGCAAACTTCATCGGGGCCGGTCATTTTCAACAGCATTTATACGGCAGAACATTATGATGCCCGATTGGAGCAGAAGGGATGGGATTCCCCGGGATTCAATGAATCTGCGTGGGAGGGGGCCTTAGCGGTCGCTGCTCCATCGGGCAATATTGCAGCACAGGTCATTCAGCCCATCCGCAATGTGGAAGAGATACCCGCCAAAAGCGTTCAGAAATTCAATGATCAGTTGTATGTTTTCAATCTGGGACGGAATATCGCAGGTGTCAGCAAAATTACCGTTCAAGGACCGGCAGGCACGGTGATCCGCCTGAAGCATTCCGAGCAGATCACCGCAGAAGGCAAAGCCGATCAGTCCAATATCGATGTTCATTATCGTCCGACAGATGACAAAGATCCCTTTCAGACCGATATTTTTATTCTGAAAGGCGAGGGGGAAGAAACTTTCATGCCCCGGTTTAATTACAAAGGGTTTCAATATGTGGAAGTATCCAGCAGCAATCCGGTTAATCTTGTGAAGGAAAACCTGACGGGCTATTTCATGCACAGCGATGTTCCCCCAATGGGTTCCATCAGCAGTTCCAACCCGGTCATCGATAAAATCTGGGCGGCAACCAATGCCTCATATCTCTCGAACCTGTTTGGATATCCGACCGATTGCCCGCAGCGCGAAAAGAACGGCTGGACAGGGGATGCCCAGATTGCAGTAGAAACCGGATTGTATGGCTTTGACGGTATTACGGTATATGAAAAATGGCTGGCCGACCATCGCGATGAACAGAAACCGAATGGCATACTGCCCTCCATCGTTCCAACTGCCGGATGGGGTTACACTTGGGGCAACGGACCCGACTGGACCAGCACCATCGCCATTATTCCCTGGAACATTTACCTGTTTTACGGGGATTCAAAGCTGCTGGCCGACTGCTACGACAATATCAGGTTATATGTTGATCACATCACCGATATCAGTAAAGATGGGCTCACCGACTGGGGACTGGGCGACTGGATTCCGGTAAAATCCGTGACGCCAAAAGAATTTACTTCCTCCATCTATTATTATACCGATGCCCTGATCCTTTCGAAAGCTGCTAAATTACTTGGCAATGATCAGGATCAGAAAAAGTATCTGGAATTATCACGAAAAATTGCCGCGGCCATTAACGCCAAATACCTGAACCGGGAAACCGGGATTTATGGAGAAGGTTTTCAGACAGAACTAAGTACGGCCCTTTTCTGGGGTATCGTCCCTGATGATTTGAAAGCCAGGGTGGCTGAAAACCTGAAGAACCGCATCATTGCAGATAATAGCCACATTGATGTGGGATTACTGGGAACCAAGGCCATCCTGAATGCCCTCAGCGAAAATGGTTATGCTGATCTGGCTTATACACTGGCTGCTGAAGAAACCTTTCCGTCATGGGGTTACTGGATCGTGAACGGCGCCACCACCCTGCAGGAAAACTGGCCTTTGACCACCAATACCGATATTTCCCGCAATCATATCATGTTCGGGGAGATCGGCGCCTGGTTTTATAAAGCACTTGGCGGCATCAAACCCGATCCCGACCAGCCGGGTTTCAAAAATGTTCTGCTGGAACCCCATTTTGTAAAAGGACTGACTCATTTTGAAGCCAGGCATACCGGTCCTTATGGTGAGATCGTATCGTCCTGGAAAAGAGAGGGTAATAAGGTATTGTACACGGTGGTTATCCCACCAAACAGTACGGCAACGCTGAAGCTGGAGAGCGGGAAAGTGATGAAGTTTGGAGCGGGAAGGCGGGAGGTGGTGGTTGAGTGAGTTGATGAGACTCTTAGACTTTAAGACTTTGAGACGTTGAGACGGATGATGGCACGAGGCAAAATCGGCAGCAGTGTCATCCTCGCGAAGGCGGGGACCGCATCGCTTACCGCGAATGTCATCGATAGCGCCGTCGCTTAATGCGAATGTCCTTGGGAGACCCATTGTTATTTGCATGCTATTCTCCTATCTTCGTGATTCTAAATACCTTTTATGGCGCTACAGGAAGAGTTTGAGAAACAGGGAAATTACCTTTTTAAATACCGGGGAATTTTACCGTTGTTTTTTCTGCTGGCGGGGATCGGGGCTTATATTCTTACGATTCGGAATGCCTCAGGATTTCAGGACGCCGACCTGAAAGAAATATACCGGTTTTTCTGCCTGTTTGTTTGCCTGATAGGGTTCGGAGTAAGGGTGTATACCGTGGGACATACGCCAAAAAACACTTCCGGACGGAACACGGAAAAACAATTGGCCGATGAATTGAATACCTCCGGGATTTACTCTGTGGTGAGACATCCTTTATATCTCGGTAATTTCTTCATGTGGCTCGGAGTGGCCATGCTGGCAGAGAATCCCTGGTTTGTCGGGTTGTTCATCTTTTTGTATTGGATATATTATGAGAGGATTATGGTTGCTGAGGAGCAATTCCTGAGAAAGAAATTCGGCAGTATTTATTTAGACTGGGCTAGGGGAACACCGGCATTTATCCCCTCTTTTAAGAACCGGACAGCTCCCGATATGCCTTTCAGCTGGAAAAAAGTATTAAAAAAAGAGAAAAATGGTTTTTTTGCCATTTTCTTGGTTTTTTTTATTTTTCAATGCGCTGGAAACCTGATAAATAAAATTGATATTATTCAGATTAACTGGCTTTTTTATTTGACCATTTTTAGTGGAGTTTTATATCTGATTTTAAAAGTAATTAAGAGTACCTCCCATCTGCTGGATGAAGAAAACAGGTAAATATTCCGTAAAATGAAGTGGATTGAACGTATCAGGTTAGTTTACCGGGCTGGAAAATACCAGAATAAAAATGATAAAGGCGGGATCGCATACCTCCTTTCCGCAATCAATGAAGGAGATACGGTTCTTGATATCGGTGCCCATAAGGGGGGATATCTGTACTTCATAATCCAAAAAGCAGGCAGGACGGGTAAGATATTTGCTTTTGAACCGCAATCAGCTCTTTATCAGTATCTGATCAAACTGAAATCGCTTTTTAATTGGAGTCAGGTTACGATTGAACATCTTGCCCTTTCAGATCAGGCAGGCACGGTAAATCTTTATATTCCGTCCGATAAAAAGGGTAAGTCTTCCTCACCCGGCGCCTCCATCCTCAAGCTCGAATATCCGGGCGGGATAGGCTCTACAGAAGAAGTGGCTACCGAAACCCTGGACTATTATTGTAACCGGTACAAGATCAAACCGGCTTTTTTAAAGATTGATGTTGAGGGAAATGAGCTTCGGATATTGCAAGGCGGGATTAATACCCTCAGGGAATGCAAACCGAAAATCCTGGTGGAAATCGAAGCCCGGCACGTGGGTCGGGAACAGGTGCTGGAAACCATCGCCTTCCTGCTCAATCTGGAATACAGAGGCTTTTTTATTCAGGATGCCAATCGATTGCCGGTCGAATCATTTGATTTCGAACTACATCAGAATCCCAACTCCGGGGGTAAATACTGCAACAACTTTATTTTTGAGTGAGTTAAATTCTACTATCGTGAAGGGGTCCCCGCCTTCGCGGGGATGACACTTCTCCGATTTGATTGAGTGGTTGCATAGAGATATCTTTAACATTAAGATCCGTGAAAATCCGCGTTCCCGCAGGGATCCGCGAAAATCAGCGTTCAACTCTTATTTATTTAGTTACCTTTGCAAAATATTTATAGTCAAGATTTTCACCAAATTTATTTCATGGAATTTCATTCGTTAAACATTATTGAACCGATTCTCAAATCATTACAAGAAGAAGGCTACACCACTCCGACACCCGTTCAGGAACAAGCTATACCAATCGTTTTACAGGGAACCGACCTCCTGGGATGCGCGCAAACCGGCACCGGGAAAACAGCAGCATTTGCTGTACCAATTCTACAACTGCTTCGTGCTAACCACACTAACGACAGAAGAAGAAAAATCAGAAGTCTCATAGTAACCCCCACTCGCGAACTCGCTATTCAGATTGATGAGAGTTTCAAAGCGTACGGAAGATATACGGGATTAACTTCCACCGTGGTGTTCGGAGGGGTTGCCCAGGGACCGCAGACCACCATACTGCAGCGTGGAGTGGATATCCTGGTCGCCACACCGGGTCGCTTGCTCGACCTGATGAACCAGGGATATATCTCCTTGAAAGATATCGAGATATTCGTTCTTGATGAAGCCGACCGTATGCTGGATATGGGTTTTATCCACGACGTCAAGAAACTCATTGCCGCTTTGCCCGTTAAAAGGCAATCGCTCTTTTTTTCGGCCACCATGGCCCCGGAAATCATTAAACTGGCTTCAGCGATCCTCCATAACCCGTCGAAAGTGATGGTTACTCCCCCGGCAACAACCGTGGAAACCGTTCAGCAATACCTCTACTTTGTGGATAAAGGCAACAAAAATGCCTTGCTGGTTGACCTGTTACAGGATAAGAATATCCGTACAGCACTTGTGTTTACCCGCACCAAGCATGGGGCCGACAAAGTGGTCAAGGTTTTGCAAAGGCATGATATTAAAGCTGAGGCCATTCATGGGAATAAAGGCCAGAATGCCCGTCAGAAAGCCCTGGCCAATTTCAAGGATAAAAGCACCCGGGTGCTTGTCGCCACTGATATAGCGGCACGCGGAATCGATGTGGATGACATGGAATATGTGATCAATTTCGAGATCCCGAATGTCCCTGAAACCTATGTGCACCGTATTGGACGTACCGCCCGTGCCGGGGCCAGCGGAACCGCTTTCTCATTCTGCGATGCGGAAGAAAAAGTTTTTCTTAAGGACATCGAAAAACTGATCTCCTTCCGGATACCCGTGAGGGATGACCATCGCTTTCCGCTGATCGACCATCATCCGGTAAAAGCACCGAAACAGGAATTCCGCAGGCCGGTAGCCAGGCAGACTGCTGCTGCCGGTCCTTCCCGGAAGCCGAGATATTAATTGGCCGGACCCTTCCTTAACGTTTCATCAGGGCTTCAATTGCGGCAACCGTACGCGGGATGCCGGCGGTCAGATTTTCACATCCGGTTTCGGTAATCACCACCGTATCTTCAATCCTGACCCCCAGGTTTTCCTTGGCAAACACGGCCAGCGGCTCATTGGCGAATACCATACCGGGTTTCAACACGGACGGACCGCCGCCCACATCGTGAACAGCCATGCCGACATAATGTCCGAAACCGCCCCCAAACCGTTGCATCAGGGCGGATTCGGGATTAAATCCTTTTTTATTCAGGATTTCCTTTACCTCCTGATCGCATTGCTCCATTGTTAAACCGGGCCGGTAAGTCTGCATACAGGCCTCGTGAACCGCATTGCAGGCTTCATAGATCTCTCGCTGACGGGGGGTGAATTTACCATTGGCAGGATAGGAAATCGTTATATCGATATCGTAATTATGCATGTCGGGGCCGGCATCCACCACCAGGAAATCGCCGTCGGCAAGCGTCCGTTCATAGCCATGGTGATGCAGGTCGGAATGATTCTCAGCGGAACAAACGATAGTGTAATAAGCCAGTTCACCGGCTCCTGCTTTTTTGCATGAATATTCAAAAAGAGCCGCGAGTTCCTGTTCGGTAACACCGGGACGGGTGGCTTTCATCACATCGATATGTGCCTGAACCGCAATCTTCGCAGCTTTTCGCATCAGATCGATTTCGGTCGGCGATTTGATGGTCCTCATTTCATGGATGTAGGCGGCACAATCCTTAACCATCACCCCCGGAAATTTAGTCTTCAGGTTTTCGACGAATTGAGATTCACGAGTCCGGCGGCCGTCCCATTCATTTCTCACCATGGTAAAACTCTGGTTACCTGCCTTTTCGCCTGAGCACTCCCTGGCGAGCTCCTCGGGCAGGAAACAGGTATACAAGGTTTTAACGTCTATAACGCGTTTAGCCAGATAGTCTTTCATCTCGCGGGGCCGCATGACCTTGCTGAATCCGGATTCCTCAGCCCGGTCTGCAAAAAGGATTGATTCCTTATTTATCGGATCGATTACCAGGAAAGCATTTTCTATTTCGACTCCCGAGAGATAGAGGAAATTGTTATTCTGCATGAAAGCATAATAGTTCGGAAGTGTGGCCGCACCCTGGATAATGATCAGTCCGTCAGTGAATTTTTCCATCATTTTTGTCCGGCGTGCTGCATATTCAGCCGGAGCGAACTGAAGAGCCGTTGCAGGTGATACCGGAAGTCCGGTTATCAGCAGGAGCAATAGAATGGCCAGTGAAATCCTTTTCATGATTTTGTCTATTTTAATGGTTTGAAATTAGGTAACTCAACCGACTAATCAGGAGTTCCGATGAAAATATTCCGATGGATTTTGTTCCTGTGCTTGGTGGGGTGTTCATCAGGAAAAGCTCCGCTGGTTTTAACAGATGACCTGGCTTTTCTCGAGGACCTTACCCGTGCCGTTGTCGATAGTTCTCGGATACTGCCCGGCCAGGATCTGCCTCCAGCGATCCGGTCATTCGGCCCCAACCGCTCCGGCATCACCCTGATCAAACCCGGCGGCCGTGATTGCTATCCTTCATTCTGGATTAGGGATTATGCCATGTCGCTCGAAAGTGGCTTCATCACCACCGGGGAACAGCTTGATATTCTTTTATATACAGCTGCCCGTCAGTCGGATTCCACCTGGGTGACTCAAACAGGCAGCCTGGTCCCACGCGGATCGATTCCCGATCACATCCGCATCAATGATGGTCTCCCGGTGTACTTTCCGGGAACTTATGATTATGTGAACCAGGGAAATGAGTTCTGGAGAAGGCCGCCTTTCTGTGATCAGTTTTTCTTTATTCATATGGCATGGTATTATATCGGACAGAAAAAGGACTGGTCCGTTCTTGATCAGCAAGTCAACGGGATCAGTCTGTTAGAGCGGTTGGAGCTGGCTTTCGCCTCAGTTCCGGCGGATCATGGAACGGAGATGGCCACTATTTCCGATACATTACCCACCTGTGATTTTGGATTCCGGGATGTGATTGGAATGACCGGTAACGTGTGTTTTGGATCGCTGCTGAGGTTCAGGGCGGCAAAGGAACTGGCCGGCCTGTATGATCAAAAGGGTGATGAACGGCAGGCAAAAAAATATCGGGACTTGGCAAAAAAGATAAAATCCAACCTGGTTCCTGTCTTTGCCGACCGCAGGGGGTTGCTGCTGGCGAGTACGGGTAAGAGCTGCCAGCCGGATGTTTGGGCAACGGCCTTTGCGGTATTTACCGACGCCCTTGAAGGGTCGAAAAAGGCGTCGGCATGCCGTGCCCTGGCAACGGCATACCTGGAGGGAACCCTTGCCATGGAAGGCCAGATCAGGCATGTATTGACCACTGATGATTTTAATCCCGCCACAGCCTGGGAAAAGTCACTGGCAGGCAAGAACACTTACCAAAACGGTGCTTACTGGGGTACGCCCACCGGATGGGTGTGTTACGCAATCGCCAGGGTCGACCGGGCCTCAGCCGCCAAACTTGCCAGCGAATATATAGTCCATTTAAGAAGAACCGATTTCCGTATCCCGGGACCGGATCAGGGCGGTCCGTACGAATGCATTTATCCGCCTTCGGGGCACAAGCAGAACCCGGTGTACATGACCAGCGTCACGTGCCCCCTGCCCCTATTAAGATAAAGGCTCAAGGCGCAAATAAGGCTCAAGGCGCAAGGCGCAAGGCTCAAGTAAGTAAGAAGGTGAACAAGGAAAGAAAAAAGTGAAGTGAAGAATCGCCACCTTCATCCTTTCTGAATACTTGATTTCACTTTTTATCCTTACTTGCGCCTTGAGCCTTGAGCCTTGCGCCTTGATCTTTAAGTATCACCACTCAATATCCGGATACCACTTCATCCAGATAGTGCCGAGCTTTCCGCTGCTCACCAGCGAATTATAAGCATCGGTCCAGGCAGTGAGGTAACTTGGATCAGTATCTTTTGAAAAAGCCAGATAGGTTTGACCTTCGGATAAAACCGCCTCTTTGCGGTAATCTTTTTGGGCATGGGCCGATTCAGCCGCCAGCATGGCTATGGCAATATCATTCAATACCGCACAGGAGATTTCTCCATCCATGAGTTTCTGGAACACCTCCTGAGGGGTGGCCCAGGTGACAATATTGGTGAATCCCAGGTTTTTCAATTCCTGCTCCGAAGCCCATCCTTTTACAGTGCCCACCGATTCCAGCAAACGTGCATCGGTAATGGTGCCGATATGAAAATCGGAATTGCTGTGGACGAAGAAGCAATATCTCTTTTTGCAAACCGGACCTACCCAGTGAAAAAGGCTTTCGCGTTCGGGCGACCGGAGCGTACTGAATACCATTGTGTTAGGCACCAACTGCAATTGATTGTACGCATCGGTCCAGTTGGTTAGCTCTATCGGACCGGCCAGACTTGATCCTTCCAGCATCGTCTTGACCATCTCCACCGAACTACCGGTGAGGTTCCCTTCCTCATCCATAAAGCTTTGGGGCGGATTCTCCTCGGTAAACATCAGGATCCGGCCGGGTGCCGGGGTTCCGGGAAGGTACTTGTCATACAATTCCTGAAGAATACCGGCATCTTTCAATTCGTTCAGCTTGTCCTGCCAACTCTTGACCACCTTCGCCGGGACATCTTTGGAAAAAGCCAGGTAGGCCGGGGTGGACGAATAGATCAGCAGGCTTGTTAATTCAGAGGCATCCAGGGATTGATCCAGGGCGGCGAGCCGGAGCAGATCGGGCGAGTCGAAAATGGCAGCAACCGTCCCATCGTATAATCCCCCGACAAGCTTCGCCAGGTTCTCAAAATAAACCAGATTGGTAAATCCCAGATCTTTTAAAATTTCGCCCGAAAAGGAAGCGGTTCCTACTCCGATCGACGGCAATAATTTCGCAGACTCAATGGTAGAAATAGTTAAGTCATTATTTTTCAATGATATAAATGAGGCATGCCACATTCCAACCGGTCCAACCCATTTGAACAGATCTTTCCTGTCGGGCGTCAGTCCTGTTGTGAATGCCATGATATTCTCTTCGGTTTGAAGACGATGATACACGGAATCCCATACTGTAATGATCTCTATTGTATTACGAAGTTTTAACTCATCCATGATCTGTTGGACCACCTCCATCGTAATTCCCTTTTGAACCCCGTTTTCTTCATAATTATACGGCTTCATGACTTCAGTAAGAATCGTCAGATTCTTTCCGGTAGTGTCCTCCTTATTGCATGAAGTCAATACCATGGTTAGGATTGCTAATCCAACAAATGTCAAACGTTTCATCAAGAGGTTTTTAATAAGTTTTCTAATTTACGAAGTACCGTAGAAAATCTCATCAACAATGTCAGGGTTTTTCGGAACTGGAGATTTATATCCCGGATGGTGGAGGGGAGGATGTTTGCCGAGGGACTCAGTTTAAGATAAGGCAGAGGGCAGAAGGCAAAAATTAGTCTTAAGATTTAAAGACTTAAGATATAAGGTTGGTGCTTCGGCTGATGGGTGGCATACTGCCATCTTGCTTTTTCTGAAGAGTTAAGAAAAAATAGTAAGTTCATCAACGTGAGGCTCTTATCTTAACATTTAAATCTTAAGACTAATTTTTACCTTCAGCCCTCTGCCCTCTGCCCTGACTAATCTGCCTCCAGCTCAATCAAATCCACCTTTTCAATATCCTTCTTATACAGCAGGGAGCCGATTAAAAACAGTACGCCGGCGATCAGTACAAATACAGGTAATATGGAGAGTGCGGTTCCGAGATCGGTTCTTTCTGATATGGCACCGATAATAATCGGTCCGAGTATCGCACCCAATGAATTCTGGATGACAACGGCAATGGCATAGGAGGTTGCACGAAGTCCGGGATGGACGAGATCCTGGGTAACTGCCCCGGCAGCCGGAATAAACATGGTGACGGTAACTCCGAAGAGAAGGAGGAAGATATATTGAACGGAATCTTTAAAAGCAACGAAAGCGAGGAAACAGAACACTGCTGCAACCACTGATGTTATTCCCGGGAAAACTAAGCGCGCATTCAGTTTTTTCCGGCGCCAGCGGTCGACCAGGTATCCTCCAAGCGGCGCACCCACCAGTGCTAAAAGCATGACCAGCGATGCCTTGGTACTGGATTGCTGCTCAGGTATACCATACTCCCGGCTAAAATAGCTGGGTAGCCAGAATAACAGGGAGGTAGTGGTGAAAACAACGAACATCATGCCGAAATAAGTCAGCAGCAGTGACGGTTTTTCAGAGAATTCCTGTATCAGCTCCCTGGTCGTCATTTTCATTTTCTCAATCTTGGCTCCCTTGATCCTTGGTGTCCGGTTCCTGATCAGCTTAACCGTTTTGTAATCTTTGCTGAAGAAGAAGAGCAGGGCAATGATTAATCCGGGAATGGCAACAATACCAAACGCACTCCGCCAGCCCCAGTGGGCGGCAATGAATCCCCCTCCGGCCACACCTATCGCGCTTCCGAGCGGAATTGCAGCATTCCAGAGGCCCATCATCCAGGAGCGTTTTTCAATGGGATAGAGTCCCGATATCATGGCCGATCCGCCAGGAGCATAACCGGCTTCCCCGATACCGATAAAGGTGCGTGTAAATACCAGGGCACCGAAACTCCTGGTTAAAGCGGCTGCTGCGGTAGCCAGACTCCAGAGGGCAGCCATGACCCCGATTGTCCGCCTGCGGCTCCACCGGTCAATGATCAGGGAAACAGGAAATGTCAGGATGACAATGGATAAATATACTGCGGACATCAGCAAGCCCAGTTTGGTGTCACTGGTTCCAAATTCCGCCTTTATGTACGGTAATAGCGACGAGACAACCATCCTGTCGATGTAGTCAAACATATATAGGAGAAACAACAACGAAAAAAGGTAATTCGTGTACTTTCTTGGAAAAATGTATCCGGGAAGGATTTCAGCGGTCTTTTTCATTTTGGAAAGAGTTAGGTATGGCCTCCAATTTCGTAATCACGAAAAGTACACTTCCGAATTTTAACCGGATTAAGTACTTTTACCTAAAGAGAAAACCAATCAAAACACGAAAACCATGGAAAGGGAAGAGAAATCGTTAAGAGAGTTAAGAATGTTTAGAGGGTTAAGAATGATGGTGGTGGTGCTGGGTGTGGTGCTGGTGGGAGGATGCGGGGGGAATGGGAAAATTACGCTGATGAGCGGGAGTGCATCGGATTATGTAATCTGCGTACCCGATACCGCTAATCATCAGATTATGAGGGCAGCTGAATTATTACAGACCTATCTTGCCAAGATCGGTGGAACGGAAATTCCGATAAAGGCGGGGCTGACTGAAATTCCCGACGAGGCCATTGTTATTAATCCCGATGCACGGGCGGGCCATGAAGATGCATTCAGTATTGTCACCACCG
Organism: Bacteroidales bacterium; assembly: GCA_041662065.1. Taxonomy (GTDB): domain Bacteria; phylum Bacteroidota; class Bacteroidia; order Bacteroidales; family UBA12481; genus UBA12481. The sequence continues at coordinate 65,871 of JBAZTE010000009.1, forward strand.
GCAGGCAGGTTTTTATCACCGGGGGAACGCATAAGGGTTGTATTTACGGGGTGGTCGACCTGCTTGAAAAGCAGTTGGGCTGCCGGATGTATGCGCCGGGCTTCGAAGTTGTGCCGAAATTGAATACGATCCGGATCCCGCAGTTGAATGTTTCCGATCAACCGGTCAACGAGTACCGTAATGTATACGGGAGGTTTGGTGAAGATGAAAACTACCGCGACTGGCAGCGGATCGATGTGATCCAGGATGTATTTGCCGACGGATATTATGTACACACCATGAACCATCTCCTTCCATGGCAGGAATATTTTCAGAAGCATCCGGAATATTTTGCCCTGATGAGTGGCAAACGGATCATTGATCAGCCCTGTCTTTCCCATCCGGAAGTGCTGAAAATCGCTATAAAACAGCTCGAAACCGATATGGCCCTGCAACCTGGCAAACAGCTCTGGTCAGTCAGCCAGAACGATAATTTTTCCTATTGTCAGTGTGCCGACTGTAAAAAAATCATTGAGGAGGAGGGGAGCCCCGCCGGACCGGTCATCCGTTTCGTAAATGAGGTGGCCAAACACTTTCCGGATAAAACGATTTCCACCCTGGCTTACCAGTACAGCCGGCAGGCGCCGAAGGTGACCAAACCCCTGGAAAATGTGCAGATCATGCTTTGTACCATTGAGCTCAACCGTAGCCAGCCGATTGCCGACGACCCGCGAAGTGCCTCTTTTCTAAAGGACATCGTGGACTGGGGCAAAATTGCCAGGCACATCTACCTTTGGGATTATACGGTCAACTTCTCGCACCATACCACGCCATTCCCAAATATTCATGTGCTGCAGCCTAATATTCAGCTGTTTGTGAAAAACAACGTTTTCTCTCATTTCCAGCAGAGCAATACTGATGTGGGCCATGAATTCTCGGAAATGAAGTCCTACCTGTTAAGCAGATTATTATGGAACCCTGATATCAACGCCGATTCAGTGATCACGGATTTCATGTCAGGCTATTTTGGGTCAGCCGCGCCGTTTCTGCGTAATTATCTTGACACCCTGGAAGGCGAAATCCTCAAGACCAAAGAGTGGCTGGATATTTACGGGCATCCAACGGCCCACGAAAACACTTTCCTTTCCGAGTCCAATATCAACCGATACCTCGGCTATTTTGACCAGGCCCGGGCAGCCGTGAAAGATAAACCGGAGCTGCTGCTCCATGTTAGGACCTATCTGCTGTCGGTTCAATATGCCGCGATGGAGATCGGTAAGAATCACATGTTCGCCGAACGGGGTTGGTATACCGTGGATGGCAAGAAATATGTGTTGCGTGAAAATATGGTTAAAATGCTCGAGGATTTTAACCAGACCTGCAAGGATGCCGGTGTCAGAACCTTGAGTGAAGGTGGATTGACTCCGGAGAACTATTATCAGTCGACCAAGCGGTTTCTCCAGGTTGAGATTGATGATAACCTGGCTTTCCAAAAGCCGGTAACGGCCTATCCCCTGCCATCGCCAAAGTATGGCGGTGGTGATCTGGCCTATCTGACGAATGGTGTTCACGGTGCCAATGATTACAAAGTGCACTGGCTGGGATGGGAATCGCGGGATTTTAATCTGGATACCGACCTTGGCACTGCTCAGAGACCGGTATCCATTGAGATGAGCACGCTTTATGATCCAAAAAGCTGGATCTTCCATCCGGAAGCAGTCTCCTGCTCGGTTTCCGAAGATGGCAAATCTTATCAACCGGTTGGAACCATTACCATACCCGGAGATCAGCAAAAAGAGGAAGTCACCAGGACTTTTAATTTTAAGCCGGGAGAAATCCCTGTGCGTTTTGTCCGGTTTGCGGTAAAAGGGTTAAAAGCCAACCCGAAATGGCACCCGTCGGCCGGCGGGGCTTCATGGGTATTCGTGGATGAGGTGGTAGTAAAAAAAGCAATGTCAGAATGAAAACAAACCGGCTAAGTTTATTGCAGCCGGCAACGATGTAGCCGCACGATCCATTCCGCTTAAAGCTTATCTTTGGGTAACTCCAAACTAAGCCGTCATGAAAAGCCGAATTGTCTTCCTATTACTATCCTGCATTGCCTTATTATCCGGTTGCGGAACTCCGGCCGGAAAGTACGCAGATAATCACTTGACCCTCTGGTATAACCAACCCGTAAAAGTCTGGGATGAAGCCCTGCCGGTTGGCAATGGGCGGTTGGGTGCGATGGTATTCGGTAATCCTCAGGAGGAGCGGATCCAGATCAATGAGGAGAGTATCTGGGCCGGATGCCCGGTAGACAATAATAATCCAAACTCCCTGGCTCATCTGCCCGAGATTCAGAAAGCCCTGTTTGAGAGCCGTTTCAAGGATGCCTGGCAGCTGGCAAATGAAAATATGCTGGGTACCCCGCCGCGGATCCGCTCCTATCAGCCTTTGGGCGACCTGCTGATTAAATATGGCTGGAAATCCAATCCGGAAAATTACAGAAGGTCGCTCGACCTGAAATCCGGGATTGCTGCAACGGAATTCACGGTTGATGGAAAGAGTTACCGTCAGGAAGTTTTCGCTTCGGTCCCGGATAACATTTTAGTCGTAAAGATATTGGCCGTCGACGGGGGCGCCATAGATGCCACCTTCTCAGTGACCCGCGAAAAAGATGCTTCGGTTACGGCAACACCCGATGGGAAATTACTCCTCACCGGCCAGATCATCGATGCCGAAGACCCGGGCAGCGGTCCTGCCGGTGCCCACATGAAATTTGCCGGCGAGTTCCGCCTTTCCAAAACCGGCGGACAACTAACCACTGACAACCGGCAACTCATCCTCTCCGGCGCCCGTGAAGTTATGATCCGCATGACCGCCGCCACCGATTATTCCCCTGCCAAACTGAATTTCGACCGGACCATCAATCCTGCCACCACCTGTACTGAAATATTAGATGCCGCAGCTGACCAAACGGATAAAAACCTCATGAAACGTCATCTGGCCGAATATCAGCCGATGTTCAACCGGGTATCGCTCGACCTTGGAGGTTCCGTCCTCGACACTTTGCCGACTGACGTCAGGCTGATCCGGGTGAAAGAGGGAGGAGAGGATAACGCCCTCATTGCCATGTATTTTCAATATGGGCGTTACCTTCTGATGGGCTCCTCGCGCGGTCCAGCCACCCTTCCGGCCAACCTTCAGGGGATCTGGAACAAGGACCTGAATGCCGCCTGGAATTCCGATTTCCATACCAATATCAACCTGCAGATGAATTACTGGCCGGCGGAGGTTTGCAACCTCAGTGAAACCGTGCATCCGCTGGTCTCCTTCATGGAAAAACTGGTGGTTCCGGGAATGGTCACCGCCCGTGAAATGTATGGAACCGGTGGCTGGGTGTTCCATCACCTGGTGGATCCTTTTGGCCGCACAGGTGTGGCAGACGGGGTATGGGGCATCACACCGCTGAACGGACCCTGGATGACCTTTTCGGTATACGAGCATTTTCTCTTTACGCAGGATACCGCTTTCCTACGCAATATTGCCTGGCCGATGATGAAGGGATCAGCTGAATTTGTTCTTGGATTTCTTGTGGAATCACCTGAAGGTTATCTGGTTACCAATCCTTCACATTCTCCGGAAAATGCCTTCCTGATTCCCGGGACCAAAACACGCGAGAATTCAGCTCTAACTTATGCCGCTACGGTGGATATCGAGATTTTGAACACCATGTTCGATAATTGCAAAGAGGCTTGCAACATTCTCGGAACCGATGCTGATTTTGCCGCCAAACTGGATGCGGCTCAAAAACGGCTACCTCCTGTGAAGATCAATTCCAAGGGGGTGATCCAGGAGTGGATCAACGATTATGAGGAGGTTGAACCGGGTCACCGGCACATGTCGCACCTGCTGGGGCTCTATCCGCTTGGACAATTCACGCCCGAAACGCCGGAACTTTTCAATGCCGCCCAGGCTACCATCGAGCGTCGTTTATCATTTGGCGGCGGCCAAACCGGCTGGAGCCGAGCATGGATCATCTGTCAATATGCAAGGCTTCTCGATGGGGAAAATGCTTATCAGAATGTGCTGAATTTATTGAGAAAATGCACTTTGGTAAACCTTTTCGATACCCATCCGCCATTCCAGATCGATGGAAATTTCGGGGGTACTGCCGGAATTGCAGAAATGCTGATCCAGTCGCACAGCGGCGTGATCCGTCTCCTCCCGGCTTTGCCCCAAGCCTGGAATACCGGTGAAGTAAAAGGCCTCTGTGCCCGCGGCGGTTTTGTATTTGACCTGAAGTGGACCGATGGAAAACTGATCCATGCCACCGTCAGTTCAAAAGCCGGCGGCACGGCAAAAATCGTTTATGCCGGGAAAGAAACGGATATTATGGTAAAGGCAGGCGAAACAAAGGTGATCGGGTTCAAAACCACCAAATAATATTCCATGCCCCAAAAACCCCAAAAATACGCCCCTCTGAACATGCCTGTCTACCCGGGTGGGAGCAAGGCGTTACAGGAATTCATCTCGAAAAATATCAACTATCCCCCGGAGGCGGAAGAGGCAGGCATTGAAGGAAGTGTCATTGTCGGTTATGATATCACCGATAACGGACAGGTGATCAATACCCACATTATCAAAGGCCTTGGCCATGGATGCGACGAAGAGGCCCTCCGGGTCATCGGATTGCTCCGGTATGACAAAGTCAGGAATCAGGGGATCCGGGTGAAGATTTCAACCAAAACAACCATCCATTTCAACCTCAACAGGCCCAGTATCACCTATTCGGTAACCGCAACCCCAAATCCGGAAAAACCCGAACCCGGTTCCGGACCCAAGAGCAGCGGGACAAATTATTCGTATACCATAGAATTTTAATCATGAAAACCCTGAGATACTTGCTGTTCCTGATTTTGTTGATACCGTTCCAGCTTCCGGCAAATGGCCAGACTGAAGGCCGGAAAATTCGTTCCCTCGACTGGCAACTGGGATATGCTCCGGCGGGTCAGAAGGAATCCCTGAAATGGATTCCATCCAAGGTGCCGGGTGCCGTACAGCTCGATATTGCAAAAGCTGAGAAATACGGATTGTGGTATTATGCCGAAAACTGGAAAGATTACCTGTGGATGGAAGATCAGCAGTTTACGTATAAATCGACCTTCAGGAAGCCTGATATTCAACCGGGTGAGCGGGTTTTCTTTGTATCCAAAGGGATCGATTATGCTTTCGAAATCCGCCTGAACGGTGAGAAACTGTTGCAGCAGGAGGGGATGTTCACCCCGGTCATGCTCGATATCACCGGCTTGCTGAAACCGCAGAACGAACTCACCATTTTGATCGCGCCCATTCCGAAATCCGTGCCTTCCCCGGCCGACCGCAATCAGGCCAACCATTCGGTCAAGCCCGCCGTGAGCTACGGCTGGGACTGGCATCCGCGCCTGGTGCCTTCGGGGATCTGGGATGAGACCGGTCTGGTTACCGAACCGGCGAGCGCCCTGGATGACATCCGCCTGGATTATCGCCTGAATGACTCCATGGATGCGGTGGCCTTAACGATGGTTGCCAGCGGAAGGAGTTTGCAGGGCTTGAGTTGCCGCTGGAACCTGACCGACCGAAAAGGCAAAAAAGTTTTTGAAAAGGAGACTCCTTTGACCGGGAATGCACTCACCGACCAGGCGGTGTTCGATAAACCAAATCTTTGGTGGCCGCATGATCAGGGAGATCCGTATTTGTACGACCTTAATGTTCAGCTGGTTGACAGTAAGGGCAAGGTGGTTGGCGGCTATCCATCGAAAGTGGGATTCCGCCGGGTACGGCTCGTGCTGAACACCGGCGCCGGCGATCCTCCGACCTTTCCGAAATCGCGTATCGTACCTCCGTTTCAGATGGAAATCAATGGTCGCCGGATTTTTTGCCGGGGCACCAACTGGGTCAATCCGGAAGTTTTTCCGGGAATCATCACGGCCGGGCGTTACGGTGAACTCATCGACCGGGCCGTTGAACTGAACTTCAATATATTCCGGGTGTGGGGAGGTGGCATTGTCAACAAGGAATCCTTCTTCGATCTGTGTGATCAGAAGGGCGTGCTGGTCTGGCAGGAATTTCCGCTGGCCTGCAACAACTATCCTGATGACCCCGCCTATCTGAAAATATTGGAACAGGAATCGGCCTCCATCATCGCGCGGCTCCGTAAGCATCCCTCCATGGCCCTCTGGAGCGGCGGGAACGAGCTTTTTAACAGCTGGAGCGGCATGAACGACCAGTCGCTGGCCCTGCGCCTGCTCAACAGCCAGTGTTTGAAATTTGACCCACTTACGCCCTTTATACCCACCTCGCCGATCGACGCGGTAGCTCACGGTTCCTATGTTTTCCGTGATCAGAACCGGGGCGAGGAAGTTTATGCCCGGATGGCCCGCGCACATTTCACCGCCTATACCGAGTTCGGGATACCCGCTCCGGCATCGGTAGAGATACTGAAGACCATCATCCCTGCAGCCGAATTATGGCCGCCGAAACCCGGCACCTCCTGGGAGAGCCATCATGCCTATAAAGCCTGGGGTTTGAACACCTGGCTGATGCAGGATGTGATTGAAGACTATTTCGGAAAATCAACCAACCTCGAAGAGTTGGTGGCCCACGGACAGATCCTGCAGGTTGAAGGTTATAAGGCCATTTTCGAGGAGGCCCGCCGTCAGAAACCCTATTGTGCCATGGCCGTCAACTGGTGTTACAACGAACCCTGGCCCACGGCCGCCAACAATAGCATTCTCAGCTATCCTGTCCTTCCCAAGCCCGGATTCTACGGGGTAAAAAATGCCTGCCGACCCGTTTTGGCCAGCGCCACCATCACCAAATTCAAATGGCTGCCTGGCGAGAAATTCACCACCCAAATCTGGATGCTCAGCGATAAGCCGGAAAAAGTCGGGGCCGGCAGGATCAAGGTGTCCCTTGTCGCCGGAGATCAGCGCCTGGAACTCGGAACCTGGAACTTCGGTGCGCTGGAGGCCAACACCAACCTGAAAGGCCCCGAACTGTCACAAACTTTGCCATCGTGGAAACCGGGAATGTTCAGATTGATTGTAACGGTAGAGGGCAGGCCGGAGCTGGGTTCGGAGAATGTGATGGTGATGGGAGAGGGAAAATAATCAATTTTACCGTCTTCTTTCTCAGATGATTCAGTAACTTACGGTTGACCAATTTCGATTTTGATAGAGATCTGAGAACCTATACAATATATGGCTGATAGCCGAAAGATTTTGGGTATAGACTCGTTAGCAAGCATAATAAAAAGACAGAAGCCATGAAAATACTACACTGGATATTAATTACTTTTTTCTTGACAGCAATCACAATTGGTTCAGACGGAACGGAGCTGCAATCATTATCTGTGGGAAAGACTTTGATAGGAAAAAATGTTTTACAAGCTGCAACAATAACTGATTCAATACTCATAGAACAAAGAGCTTGGTTTGACTTCTCTAAAGTTGGACAGAAGGATGAATTTTACATTTGCATTCGAGGTAAATCAATTGCAGAGGGTAATGTAATTTTTACTATTACTAGCCACGACAAGACCACGATTTTAAGAGAAGAATTTCCTTCCAATTTGTTAATTGGATATGGGCTAGACGGAGACCAAAATTCGGTGAAAGACAGAGAAGATTATATAAAAAATCGAATTAAAGATTTTTTTGGTGAAAAAAATCTCTCATATCCAGCCATTAAACAAGACGAAGTTTTTGATGAGGACTATTCAGATAAGGAAATATGGAATGATATTAAATCCGATCAGACAGCTGTTGGTTTCTTTTATTTAATTGGGGAAGAAGATGGAAGAAATATCGCTTATTCAAAGAAGACTAAAAAAGTAGTCATGTATTTTAACTGCTGCTAATGAATAAAATTTCGCTTGTATTTAAAAATCAAAGATGAAGAAAATAACCTCAACCGCCCTGTTATTGGTTATGCTAAGTGGTGTGCTATTCTGTCAAGCACCGGTAGAAAACCAGCCAGACCCAAGGGATAAATACATTGGGGACTATAATATTACTCTTTACTATCATTATCGCTTTATGTTATCGGATTTCATATATGATACCCTATCTACAAACTTAAGTGTCAAAAAGCTTGTGGTTGATACTACCATTAATGGAACATATCTTTCAGGTACAGACAAGCGATTAGTTATCCTGGTTGATACCATTCCAGGTCCAACATACATTCACTGGTGTACACAGTATTTGCCCGAAAAATATATTTATCCAATGATTGACTCATCTGGAGAATTATCTTATCCAGAATTGAACAATTGTCAAGGAAGCCTGCGAGGTCACCTAAGAAAAGATTCAATTTCTTTTACTTATGGTTTTGCAGACCACATGGAAGCTAAAAGATATACCATGATTGGCAAGAAGGATCTTTCTTCGAGTAGGGGGATATTTTTGACAAATCGAATCGACATTTATCCTAATCCAGTTGAAACTATTATAAACATATCAGAATATTATTTAAAAAAATTTACCACAATTGAAATTATTGACATTGGTGGCAAACAGGTATTGAAACGACAACTGGATAGAAATCAAATTGATGTAACCAATCTAAAACCATCAATATATTTTATAATCCTTTCAAATAAAGTCGAAAAGGGGATATCAAAATTTTTGAAAAAATAATGCAAGCAAAACAAACGTCTCATCACAAATTGAAACATTAAAAAATGAAGGAATGCAAAAATTTTTCATGATAGTGGCATTCAAGTTACAGGTATTGAAATATCAAGATATGCGATTGATTTGGCAAGATCAGAAAACGGACTGGATATACCTATCTATCATGGTTCTGTAACAGATATGAGATAATGAAGGGACTTAGCGTGTTTTTCTATGATTCAGAATCAGTTACGCAGGAATTTAGGGATTTTGGACTAGTGGAGTTTAACGATATAGACGAACCGATAAAACACATGGATAATGAGCCTCCTTTGAAACAAATGAACAGATTTTTCCACATTTTACTTTTAACTTTTATAATCGCCAGTTGTTCGAATCTGAAAACCGATAATAGTTCGGTGATGAAAGCGAAAGGACTGGAAATAGAAAATGATAGTTTTAAAAAAGTGATTGATATGAAAAAGCCAATAGCGGTTTTTTTGACATTCCAGGAAAGCAATGCTGAGCAAGCCATGAATTTTTATGTGGAATTATTTCCCAACTCAAAAATTGTGGAAATTCAGCGTTACGAAAAAGGCGGACCGGCCAAAGAAGGTACCATTATGAAAGCTTCTTTTGAATTGAACGGACAGCCATTCATTTGCAGCGATAGCTATGTAATACATGAATGGACTTTTACACCGGCTGTTTCCGTTTTCGTGGAGTGTGAAAGTAATGGGGAACTTGAGAAGCTGTTTTCGAAACTCTCTGAAAACGGGAAGGTCATGATGCCATTGGACAATTATGGCTTCAGCCAAAAATTTGGTTTTGTGGAAGATAAATTTGGCGTTTCGTGGCAATTGAATTTGCGATGAATAATCATATAGGCCTTGAAAAAAATATAAACAATTGAAATAAAATATCAGAATGAGAAAATTAATTTTCTTTATGCATACTTCACTTGACGGATTTGTGGCAGGACTTAACGGAGAAATGGACTGGATAAATATAGACGATGAGATATTTGACTTTGTTGCTACGATGACCGACAAAGCTGACACTGCGCTTTATGGACGAGTAACTTATGAAATGATGCAGAGTTATTGGCCAAATGCCGGCAAACAACCAAACGCATCAAAACACGACAAAGAACATTCGGCTTGGTACAACAAAGTTTCAAAAATTGTTTTATCCAGGACAATCAGCGAAAAAGGGCTTGACAATACCAAAGTTATTGGCGACCATCTTGCAGACAACATAAATAAAATAAAAAAACAAGACGGAAAAAATATTTTAATTTTTGGAAGTCCGAAAGCTTCTCAGTCATTATTAAGTCAGGGTCTGATTGATGAGTTTTGGTTATTTGTTAATCCAGTGTTACTTGGACAAGGCATTCCGTTATTTAAAGGCATAACCGAAACGACTAAACTGAAACTTTTAGAAACGAAAACATTATCTTGCGGAGTAATTGCTCTTCACTACGAAACAACTCGAAATTAATGGGAAAATTAACAGAAATAAAAACAAAGGAAAACAACGCCAGCGTTGAGGATTTTATCAACAGCATCCAGGATGAACAAAAGCGAAAAGACAGCCTCGTGCTTTTGGAAATGATGGGAAAAGCCATCGGGGAAGAGCCAAAAATGTGGGGCAGTTCTCTCATCGGTTTCGGAAAGATAATAGTAAAAAGTCCGTCAACCAGCAGGGAAGTTGAGTGGCTAAAGATTGGATTCTCTCCACGCAAAGCGAATCTTTCCCTGTACATGAGCGGCAATATAAACCATCAGCATGCCGAAGCCCTTAAAAAGCTGGGCAAGCATAAGACAGGCGTTGGATGCCTCTATATAAATAAATTAGCGGATATTGAGATCAATGTCCTGAAGGGCATGATCGAAGCATCATTAACGATGGATCACTTTTCAATATCACCGGGCTAACCAACTTTCAGGAGCCAAAACCAAGCTTCTTTCACGCTGATACTCATTCCTGAAATTTCCAATTCTCTCGTTGTGCCAACCGTTATGATGGTACCTTTGGTTAATCCATATTGGGTCATCGCTTCCGTAATCCCTTTTATCTCGCGCTCTCTTACAGCCGGCTCATCAAACAGGTAACAAACCTGGATGACTTCTGTTATCGTGCTGGCTTCCCTGATCACGAAATCACATTCAGCACGGTTATGGTGATAATAAACTTCTTTCCCCCGTCTTTTGAGTTCAATAAAGATAAGGTTCTCTAACATCCTGCCCGACTGAGCAGAAAACGAGAATCCCAACTTTAGTACTATTGCATTGTCAATGAAATAGGTCTTCTTTGAATTATGGAGCTGCTTTTTTAGTGAAGGGTCGTATTTGTTTATCTGAAAAAGTAAATAAGTGTCTTGAAGAAAACCAAGGTAATTCTTGATGGTGGTGGCATTTTTTACTCCAATAACCTTTGTCAAAGAATTATTCGATGATAGTTTTGACACATTTGATGCCAGGTAATAAACCAATTCCAGCAGTTCCTTTTCATTGGTCAGATTATTCCTGACCATGACATCCCGGTATAAAATGCTTTCGTATAATGACTTGAGATACTGATCGTTTTTGCTTTCCAAAAAAGCCGGAAAGCCTCCACCGGTCAGGTAATCATTGAAAAGTCGTGCCGCTTTTGCCTTTCCGGTTGTTGATGAAATTTCTGGTTCCGTTAATGTGGCATGCGACCAATCGAGGTATTCCCTGAACGAAAATGGGAAAAGCTCAATCTGGATATACCGGCCGGTCAGGTGTGTGCCCAGCTCCCGGCTGAGCATACGGGCATTGGAACCAGTTATGAAGATTTTATAACCGTAATCATCCAGACGTCTGATAAATCGCTCCCATCCGGTAATATTTTGAATTTCATCAAAATAGAATGTTTTCTGTTCACCGAAAAGTTCGATGAATAATTCATGCAATACCTGGAAATGTTCAACCTGAAATTGGATTAACCGCTCGTCATCAAAGTTCAGGTAAAAGTCCTTCTCTCTTAACCTGGATCTGATCTGGTGCATAAGCGTCGATTTTCCGCATCGCCTGATGCCGGTGATCACTACCAGGCCTTTATTAAAAACCATCTCGTCCGGTATCTCGCGGGTCACATTTGTCTCTTTCCACCCCAATTGTAATTGGTCGGCAATAACTGTTTTTAACAATTCTTTCATCCTATTCCACAGTAATGTTGTAGCAAAGATCGAAAGTTTCTATTTGAAATGCAAGAAATAGTAGTAAAATATCTATTGATGATAGGGAACTATGGATTCTTGATAATTTCCTTGGAAGATACCTCCTTAGGGATATCAACTCAATCAGCGAAATTCGCCGGTCTTGACCGGGAGGACTTCCTTTTTCTCCAGGCTCCAGGGAACGGCGAATATGCTGCCGGAGAGCTTGTCGAACCATTTGGTGAACAGGATGGCCCCCCGACTCTCTGCATCGGTTTTACGGTCCCACTGCCTGGGTACCTTGGCCGCCTCCAGTGCAAGGGAATCCGGATACCGGTCAATCGCCTTCAGCAGGTCATCGAGGAACCGCTCGGCCGCTTCCACCCCCGTGTTCAATTTTAAATCAACCAGCTGGTCAAAGGTCATTTTCGGAGTGGCCAGCACCAGATTGACTGCCCGCTGGGGCCTCAGCAGCATCTGTTTGGGTGCCATATACGCTGGATATTTAGTCGGATCGAGCACTGCCGGATAAGTGCATACCCACGGAGCATCGTTGCAGTTCTGGATAAATCCCGCAGGGGAATTTGGATTCCTGAGATGGTAACCGACCATACCCTGCATCCCGCAACATGCACGATGTAGAGACAGGGCATACCCTGTCTCTACATCGTCCCCCGTCCTACGGTAAAGGGTACCCCGCCAGCGCCTCATGATTCTTATTGATAACCTCCTGAGGTAGTTCGTAATCGGTCAGCTGACCGGCCATGAACTTCTCATATCCCAGCAGGTCGAACATGCCGTGACCGCTGAGGTTGAACAGGATAACTTTTTCCTTGCCTTCTTCCTTGGCCTTGTTGGCTTCCTGGATAGTGGCGGCGATGGCATGGCACGATTCAGGCGCCGGGATGATGCCTTCGGTTCGGGCAAACAACATGCCTGCAGCATAGCATTCCAGCTGGTTGATGGCCCGCGGGGTCATGAGGCCGTCGACAACAGCCTTGCTCACCAGCGGCGACATGCCGTGATAGCGGAGTCCGCCTGCATGGATTGGTGCCGGGATGAAGTTATGGCCGAGCGAATGCATGGCCACAAGCGGGGTCATCTTGGCATTATCTCCATGATCATACACATAATGACCGCGGGTCAGGCTGGGGCAGGAGGCCGGTTCCACCGGGATGATCTCCATCTTCGCACCATGGATCTTGTCCAGTACGAACGGGAATGATAGTCCGGCAAAGTTGCTGCCGCCGCCTGCGCATCCGATGATGATATCCGGAAGTCTTTCACCTACCTTTTGGAGTTGTTTCTTGGCTTCCAGACCGATGATGGTCTGATGCAGCATCACGTGGTTCAGCACACTGCCGAGGGAATATTTCGTTTGTCCGGTCGGATCGGACACTGCGGCTTCAATGGCTTCGCTGATGGCGATTCCCAGACTGCCCGGGGTATCCGGATCCTGTTCGAGGACCGATCGTCCGGCCTGGGTTTCCATGCTCGGACTGGCCACGCATTGGGCGCCCCAGGTCTGCATCATCAGTTTGGGCAGCGGTTTCTGGTTGAAGCTCACGCGAACCATGAACACCTTGCAATCGAGACCGATCAGCGAACAGGCATACGCCAGGGCGCTGCCCCACTGTCCGGCTCCGGTTTCGGTGGTGAGCTTTTTCGTGCCCGCCTGCTTGTTATACCAGGCCTGGGCTACAGCCGTGTTAGGCTTGTGGCTGCCGCAGGGTGACAAACTTTCATTCTTATAATAGATCCTGGCCGGGGTGCCGAGAGCGGCTTCCAATGCATAGGCGCGGTGCATCGGGGCCGGGCGCCAGCGACTGAGCAGGCTGAGCACCTCCTCAGGGATATCGATCCAACGCTGGGTGCTGTATTCCTGTTCAACCAGGTTCATCGGGAAAACCGGAGCCCAGGCTTCGGGCGGGACCGGTCCGCCCGGACTCATAAACGGCGGACAGTGCACATCGGCTGCGAGATTATACCATTGTCGCGGCATCTCGTCTTCAGTCAGGATAATTCTTCGAATTTGTGTCATATCATTTAAAATTAAGAGTTTACCAAATACAAAGCGGGCATGCTGTAAACAACATGCCCGCTTTGAACTGAGTACAATTCGACAATGCTGCCTACCGCCACCCTGAGGGGGTACGCCAGCACCAATTAGCCAAGTTGTTAGTCAGTTGATCGTTTTTCATTTTTTCGCTCTAAGCGGGTACAAAAATAGGCGCAGAAATGAATAAACCAAATATTTATTGAAAAATAGTATATTTGATCATCCCCCGTGACTTCGTGCAGTGTATCTAATCATTGAAGAAAATGAAAACCCGTTTTGCTTTATGTTTGAGGTATACGATGGCAGTTTTATTGGTTTTACCTCTTTTTAGCACCCAGGTTAAGGGACAATCAAGCATGGTGCACGGACTGATCACCGATAAGAATACCGGTCAGCCTGTTGTTGGAGCCAATATAGTTCTTCCGGATGGCATAGGTACGACCTCAGGAGCAGACGGGAAATTTGCCATTAAAATTGTCAGTTTTCCTATTAAGTTAAAAATCAGTCATGTTACCTACCAGTCGAAAGAGCTTAGTCTGAGCTCCGATCCTAAAAATCAGGTGCTCATTGAGCTGGAAGAGTCGGTGAGCGAAATCCGTGAAGTGAGAATTTCAGCAAAAAGATTAAGTAATCTAACTGAAAAGGAAGATTTTAGTTTGCAGGACTTTGCTTTTGACAAAGATCATCTATGGCTCCTGGGATACCTGAAAAACAATCCTTTACGGGGCCGGTTGTGGATTGCTGATATGTTTGGCGATACAATCACCTCCATATCGGTTCGAAATCCCGAGCGCCTGTACACGGATTTTCTCGGCAATGTTCACCTGGTTATGCCCGACTCAGTTTATCAGGTTTACAGCGATGGAAAAACAATTTTCTTCCCGTATGCTTCCATGAGGTCGGAGTTTTTTAAAACCATGGACCCGATTAAAGGGACTATTGCCGGGAAACCGGTTTTTCAGGATTATGTGCGTTGGAAGCAGGGCCTGCATACCTATTATTATTCTCCCGGGGAACAAAAATCATTCCTGCTTAATATTGTAAGGGATTCGGTTGAGGAGGTCAGGCAAATCATGGATTATGTTTACGGGGAAAACCGGTGGATCAAATTGGGCACCATGTCAAAGGATCCTGAATGGAGAATGAAATGTGTCATACTTTATGCAGAACGCCGACGAACCAGAGATACCGTATCCTATCAACAGGTCCGGGTGCCGCTATTCACATGCTTTGATTCATTGTTCATCATCAATCTGTATAAAGATTCACTGTTGACTTATAGCCCGGACGGGAAATTTACACGGGTAATTCCGATTACTTTCCACCAGCAAGCTCGTATGGTGGATGTCCTTTTCCTCGATCTGACCTATCTGATTGATCGGGTTAGCCAGAGGATGTACATTCTGCAAAGAAAAACCGCCTTGTTGAAATTGAGTGAATTTTACCCCTCTGAAGGTCGTGTTGGGAAACAGATTCCGTTGCCTGATTTTCCGGGAATGAGCGGTATCACGGTTTATGATCGCGCAGTCTATTTCTTGTATCCGGAGAAGAAATATCCGAACTATGTGAGGTTGTACCGATATCAATTGTAACTGCTGAGTTTTACTTTATATCGCTTTAAATCGCACGAATAAGGTCGGAAATCTGCCCGAGAGTTCCAACCATCAAATTGTTGGATAATAAATAGGGAACCTGGCAGTCGGGAACCAGACAGAAGGCTTTTTGTGGATGCAGATCCTGGATCGTGATGGTCATCGATTTGGTATTCTTCGGCTGAGCGGAGAATTTGGAGTCAACCGCTGCCAAACAATCGTTCCCCCGGTAAACCAACAGGTCGCATTCGGCCCCATCGGCGGTCCGGTAAAAATAATACTGATAACCGTCGCCCAGGATATTGACCAGGTTTTCGATAACATAACCCTCCCAAAGATGACCAAGCATGGGGTGCCTGAGCAATTCCTCATAAGACGAAATTCCCAGCAGGTAATTGGTGATGCCGGAATCCCGGATATATATTTTCGGGGATTTAACCAATCTCTTCCCGATATTGGAATGCCAGGGTTGTAAGAGCCTGACAATGAAGGACCGCTCAAAAAACGACAGGGCATGACTGACAGTTGGGGAAGTAACGCCAACCGAGTTTGCTAAATTGCTGACGTTGAGCAATCCACCATGCATGGCCGATATCATTTGAAAAAGTCTTTGGAGAGTTGCGGATGGAGTATTTAACCCCAGCAATCGCAGGTCGCGTTCGAAATAGGCTGATAAAAAGGATTTAAACCATTCTTTTCGAATGTAATTGTCTGTCTGAATAAATGGATCCGGAAATCCACCTTTAAGCCAATGATCCCTGAAATCTGAAATTTGGCGGATTTCTCCATAATCAAACGGCGTCAGTTCCAGGTAAACGATCCGACCAGCCAGGGTCTCGTTGCTTTGGAAAAGCAATTGAGGACCGGCAGATCCGAGTAATATAAACCTTCCGTTATCCCGGTTGCTGTCAATAATAGCCCGTAATACCGGAAAGAGATCAGGCCTCCTTTGTATTTCATCAATGATTACCGTTTTTCCGGCAACGGAATTGAGAAACTCTACCGGATGAGTTAATGCCCCTTCATCTACGGGATTCTCCAGGTCAAGGTATATGGTTTCCTTAACGAGGCGTCTCCTGATCTCCTTTACTAAAGTGGTCTTTCCTGCCTGCCTGGGTCCGAGAACAGCTACTGCCGGGAAATGCCCCAGGAGCAATATCATTTTTTCTTCTATCGCTCTTTTGATATACATACCACGATTATAATTACCGCAAATATAAAAAAATAATTTAAAAATACGGGAATAAATTTAAATGAACTAATTTTTTGTCTATACCATAACTGTCCAAATACCTGGGTTATAGTACTGAGAGTTTAAATGGAGTATCCTTACAAGTTAATAGGTTGATAATCAGTCTAAAAAAAATATTGGGGGAGGATAAAATTGAAAAAGAATCATTACCTTTGGTTGTGCCCCCCGCATTCCGGTTGTCTGTTTTAAATCCGGCAACCCTTGCAAATATGCTCTCGAATGAAAAAGTTACCTCACCATGGGTTTTGGGCATGCCTGGCAATTTCTTTTCTGTTTTTTGGCTGCGATAAGAACCACCCGCCAGTGATTTCGGATATTACCTGCACTCCGGAGAAGAGAAATGCGGGGACGATATTTACCTTATCAGTTTCAGCCACGGACGAGGACGGAGACTGGCTGAAATACGGGTGGATGGCCGATTCAGGTAATTTTACCTCGGTTACAGTGGGCAAGGAGGTAAAATGGAAATCGCCGGTTACCGGTGCCGGACAAACCTTTGTAATAACGGCTCTCGTGTCGGATGCAGAGGATGAAGTTTCAAGGCAATTTCAGCTCCAGCTCGGAGAACCGGAATTGGGCCGGGTTGAGGGGGTTGTCTATTTTGCCAATTTTACAATCCCGATACCTGAGGCGAATGTCACTGTCGGGGATCGTCAGGTCATTACCGATGGCCGGGGGTTCTTTTCTATTCCTGCTATTCCGGCAGGCAAATATACCCTCAAGGCTGCCAAACAGGAATATAGCACCTACACCGCTTTGATTGAGATATTACCGAACAATACGCTGGTGACCAAGGCGGAAATGATTTCCGTGAACCATGCCACCAAGCTTTCCGGAATAGTTGCGGATCAGGACGGACAGCCGCTTGAATATGCAGAGGTGGTGGTCCTGAATCCCGATGGATCGGAAAGTAAGCTTAAGTCGATTGCCTCTGCCACCGGCTTCTACAAGCTCTGGTACATACCCCACGGCAAAATGACGATTGTGGCCAGAAGGGCCTCTGTGGATGATTTCTATTTTGTGGAGTTCAATGAGAAAATTGATTTTCAGGAGATCGAAACCCAGCTGGATATTACACTTCACAAGATGAGCCTGAACGGAGAATTCACCGATGTCCGCGATCAGCATGTGTACAAATACCGGACAATTGGAAAGGAGACCTGGATGACCGAAAACCTCAGCTACCTTCCTAGAGTCAGTCCATCGGACAAAACTTCATTTATGGAATCTTTCTTTTATGTATATGATTACCAGGGGACTAATAAAGACGAGGCCAGGGCAACGGAAAATTACCAGGAATATGGTGTTTTATACAATTATACGGCAGCCATGGAAATCTGCCCGTCTGGCTGGCGCTTGCCTTACCGGTCGGAATGGTTGGCCCTGATCAATCCCTACGGTTCATTGGCCGGATTGAAACTGAAATCAAAATCCGGATGGTCCAATCACGGGAATGGCGACAATGCCACCGGATTTTCGGCTATACCGGGTGGGATGATTTATAAAGGGATGTTTTCCGGGAAAGGCGACGAGGCTGTCTTCTGGTCATCGACCTACGCCTATTCGAATGTGTATGATTTTGTTTTGTTTTATGACCACGATGGGGTATTGGCCTCCTTAACCGATGAGGATAATGCGCTTTCGGTGCGTTGCGTTAGAGAAAAGTGAATTTCATGCCTGATTGATATGATCTCAATTAAGAAGTTGCTCATGCTGGTTTTTTTGTTCGCCGGCATTTTTTCCTGCACCGAGGAGGTTGATTTATATACGAAAGGTCAGCCGGTCCCCATCGTTTATTGTCTGCTCGATCCGGCAGCCGATCATCAACAGGTCAGGATCGGCCGTTCCTATATCGGAGGAAAGGATGCCATGAACCAATCACCCGATGCTGATTCAACGGTGTGGAATATCGACCATGAAGTATATATGGAGGAATATACCGATGGGCAGCGGGGCCGGACGTACCGGTTTGAACCGGACCCGACCATTAAAAAGGATTCGGGATTTTTTCCTGTTTCCAATCTCAGGGTGTATTCGGCTGCCCTGAAACCGGTTGCCGGGAAATCTTATCATCTGTATGTCTATTTCCCTGATCTTGATAAAATGGTATCTGCTACGACTACTGCTCACGGATCACCGGAAATTGTTGATCCGCTGCCCCTGTCGATCAGAAAAGTCAATTTCGAATCGGGCCAGCCCTATACAATTCGCTGGTATCCGGGCCTTTATACAGGAGTTTACCAGATGATCTTCCGGATCCATTACCGCGATTCCTCGGCATTGGGTGAGGGATTCAATTCGGCCGATTATGCCAGCGACGGGATTTACAACCTGCAAACCGACCAGATGCTGGATTATGGCATGGGAGGACCGTCATTTTTTACCGCCATGGCGAAGGAAATCCCGGTATTGAGCGGCATCGTGCGGGAAGTCATATCGGTGGAGTTCATCATGGTGACCGGTGGAGCGGATCTGGGGATTCACTACCGGTCGGGACAGGAAACGGGCAGCAATTTCACCAACCTGATGGAGTATTCAAATATCGGGAACGGGATAGGGATTTTTTCTTCCCGGATGGTGACCCGTATACCAAATTTAGCCTTATCACCGGTTACGCTTGACCAGCTGGCGGATGGAGAAAGAACCAGGGTGCTGGGATTTAAAGACAGTAAAGGGAATTAATATGAAGAAGCTTAAGTTATTCATGATCATTGTGATATGCACCTTCGGATCGTGTAATCCGGATATTCCGGGCACCGATACCGGTGAGCAGATCATTGATCCCAAATACGGCCGTATTGAATTTGATTTCAAGGTACCTGAACTGGACCTGCCTGATAAAGGGCTCCATCGGGTCGACTTAAGTCTGGCCCGGTCAATGGACAGCCTGTACCGCAAAGAGTTTTGCAATGCGGCCAATGTTTCGGATTACAAGGAGAAATACACCTTTGTCCTTTTACCCGGACGCTACTTTTACCAGGCTGGAATTGCCTGCACCTGTCAGGCCGATTCCTGTCTGTATGCCGGTTTTCCGGGCGGACAGTTAAGCGTCTGGTGGACTAGTGGCTGGGTGGATGTGGAAAAAGGCAAGGTGTTCAGTAAAAATCTCAATTTCCAATGATGCAACGCAAACTTGTCACCGGATTTCTTCTTCTCCTGCTGACCGGTACCGCACTGCTGGTTCCGTCGTGTCATAAGGATCCGTTCAATTGGAAGCCGGAAGCAATGCTGGTTACGAAGCCGGATAGCGGTCTGACCACGCAAATATTTGATTTTTTGGTTGATATCACAAACCTCCCTACCTCTCAAAGAGAGTTTTATGTCAGGTGGGATTTCAACGGGGATTCCCTTTGGGATGATTCATTTACCGCACTCCCTTCCGTTAAGCACCGTTTCTATCAGAAAGGGGTTCATCAGGTAAAAGCTGAAATCCTGACCGAAGATGGCCAGCGGATCGCCGTATCCCGTGACATCCGGATCAGTCAGGGCTTTTCGGCTCCCCATGCTGCCTTCTCGATAGATCCGCCGGAAAGCCATTACCTGACTAATTTCACGTTTAATGCTGATTCCACCTTCGATGATGAGGATCTTTTTTCATCGTTACTTTTCAATTGGGATTTTGAGGACGACGGGGTGTGGGATACAGGGATCAGTTCCAGTCCGGTTGCCAGACACACCTATAGGAAGGCCGGCAATTATAAAGTCAGGCTTAGTGCCATGGATCCTACCCGAAGAGTTAGCACCGTTATCCGGACTTTGGTGGTGACCCTTCATGACGATGGAATTCAGCCCGATTTTACCTGGTCGCCGGCAGAGGCGACCGTAAAAGACACCTTTATTCTGGATGCTACCCTCACCAAAGATACGACCGGTTCAAACAGGGTTTTCTCTTATACCTGGGATGTAAAATCGGAAGTCACCTATGGGCCGTTTGACGATCCTCGCTTCGCCCATGTTTTCTGGTTTGCGGGTGCTCAGCAAATCTCCTTAACCGCGACTGATCAATCCGGATTATCCAATAAAATCACCAAGGAATTTTACGTCGGGAAGGAAAACAAACCACCGCGGCCGGCCATTCAGATATCCACTCCTTACGGGAATATTGCCACTAATTTTTTTCTCAGTTCCTGGTACTCGCTTGATGATGTAACCCCTCCGTCTGAGATGCTCGTCAGGTGGGATTTCGAGGGAGATGGCAACTGGGATACCGGCTGGTCGTACGATAAAATACTCTTTCATCAATTCGCCCAGGCCGGCGAATACTGGATTACTCTTGAAGCCGAAGATGGAGGTGGCGCCCGGGCAATAGCCAAAACCCGTGTACTGGTATCCCCCTATTCCTCTCCAACAGGGTTCATTCTCGACCGCCGCGATGGAAAGTACTACGGGACCGTCAAAATTGGTGACCAGTGGTGGATGTCGGACAACCTCGATTACCGGACCAACCCGAAAATGAAAATCCCGATGCTGCAGATTTGCTTTGCTGAAAGCAATGGTCTGTGCGATCTCTATGGTTCACTCTATCAGGCTGAAAGAGCGGTAGGGTATACGGAAGCAGGTAACAATATGTGTCCCGAGGGCTGGCGCATGCCTACCCGGGCCGACTGGCTGAAACTCGCAGAACAAGTTCCGCCGGTGAATGGCAGGGATGCCATGTTGGTTGGAGGATCGCTTGGGTTTAATGCCAAATATACCGGTTATGCGGATTTTGCATTCAAATATGATAGTTTTGGGAGAATAGTTGATACCCTCTATCATTTCTACGATATGACTAAGAAGGTACAATTCCTTTCGCTGACCAGCAGGAACTTCTTTGAGGAACATCAGGCCCATTTCTATATGGGAGTGCAGAATGATTTTGACGGCGTGGATTTTAGGTGGGGCAACCTGAACGGGTATTTCTACGCCAGATGCGTCAAGGATGAGTAAGTGGTCCCCGCCTGTAGGAATCCTACTAGCGTGACGGGGTCCCCGCTTTCGCGGGGATGACACTGCTGCCGACGGTCAGGCAGTGCGGCATTATTTCTCCGAATCGCGGTTTTGGAGGTACTCATCGATGATCGGACGGGCTTTAGCCAGATCGAGTTCACTGATGGTGAGGTCCAGCGATACCGGTGCCCCGCCATAGTACGGGCTGACACCTGAATAGGTTCCATAACTGGTTGAGGTAGCAATTCCGTTGTTTTCCAGTTCGCCCTGAAGAAGGATCACTTCGATCTCGGAACCGGAAAAGATAGTAATAAGAGAGTCTTTCATATGTTAAATAATTCGATCTTTCTTTCGTCCCCCGATCTTCTTCTTCGTTTCTTCGTTTCACGCTTCCCGTCTCAAAACCTCCACGCCACCACCCGGCTCACCTTCTGCCCCTGGGCCATATCGATGGTCTTTACTTCCATCGCCTTTGCGATGGCCAGCGATTTGTATACGGCCGGCAGGTGGTCGCTTTTGGCAATCAATGTGGAGAACCACTTGCATTGCGTGGGTATGCGCGAACTTTGCTGGATCATCCGCCTGACAAAAGCTTCCTCGCCACCCTGGTAGATCAGCTCCACATTCTGTCCGCCGAAATTCTGGACTGTATTAGCCGCTTTTCCGGGATTCAGGTTATATATTTTTCTTGAAGTGGCTGCCGCAGCCTCCTCCTTTGACGAATGGAAGGGCGGGTTGCAGATCGACAGGTCGAACTGTTCCTCCGGCTGGACAATACCATGGAAAATGTCTGCAGCAACCGGCTGGAGGCGCAGTTCGATCTTATCTTTAAGAACAGGGTTCATATCCACGATTTTCCGTGCCGATTCAATGGCTATCGGATCAATATCAGTGCCCACAAAATTCCATCCGTACTCTTTGGTGCCGATGATCGGATATACGCAATTAGCGCCCACACCGATATCAAGGACCCTGACTCCGGGACCGCACGGAATCTCCCCGCCATTCCCAATAGCCAGTAAATCTGCTATATGATGGATATAATCAGCCCGGCCGGGAATGGGCGGACAAAGATAGTTGGCAGGAATGCTCCAATCCGTTATGCCATAAAAATGCTTCAGGAGGGCGCGGTTCAATGCCAGCACGGCATCGGGATTGGCAAAATCGATTGACTCATTGCCGTATTTATTGTTGGCAACAAAGGCAGCCAGCTCCGGAAGACTCTCAATCAGCTTTTTGAAATCGTACCGGAAACGGTGCGGATTCCTGGGATGGAGTCCGGATTTCTCCATCGTGGGGATGATAATTTTTTTCGGCATAGAGTACAAATTTACCGAATAATGGCAGAAGGCCGAGGGCAGAAGGCAAAAATTAGTCTTATGACTTAAGATTTAAGAAAGAAATCAAGTATTAAGAAAAAAGACATTCGACGTCCGTTCAGTTCAACTTAATACTTTATTTGTGGTACTAAACAACCCTCGGAGAAGTGTCATCCCCGCGAAAGCGGGGACCGCTACCCCTACCTTACATGCCTGCACGGGGAACAACCTTAATGCTTAGTTCTTAATATCTTAAGACTAATTTCTGCCCTCTGCCCTCTGCCTTCTGCCTTTCAAAAAAGCCCCTCCACCGACAAGTACCTCTCTCCCGTATCATACGCAAAGGTGAGAATCCGCTTTCCTTTGAACTCTTCCTGCACTTTTGCGATGGCGGCAAGCGATGCTCCGGTGGATATTCCGACTAAAAGGCCCTCTTTTTTTGCGGCCAGACGGGCATAGTCGTATGCTTCCTCTTTTGATACCTGTATGACCCGGTCAAGCAAGGTTACATCCAGGTTGTCAGGGATAAATCCGGCCCCGAGACCCTGGAGCGTATGAGGACCCGGCGCTCCGCCGCTGATCACCGGGGAGGCTTCGGGTTCAACGGCAAATGTCTTAAGTTCAGGCCACCTGGCTTTCAAGACACGGGTAACCCCGGTAATGTGTCCGCCGGTTCCAACACCGGTGATGAGGTAATCGAGCCCTGCGGGAAAATCGTTTAATATCTCGCTGGCAGTAGTTTTGCTGTGAATAGCCGGATTCGAGGGATTAATGAACTGCATGGGGATCCAGGCGCCAAGCTCTTTTTTCAGCATCTCGGCACGTTCAATGGCCCCTTTCATCCCCTTTTCCCTGGGGGTTAAATCAATTTCAGCACCATAGGCCAACATTAACTTCCGCCGCTCGATCGACATGGACTCAGGCATAACCATGATCACCTTATACCCTTTAATCGCTGCAACCAGGGCCAGACCGATACCCGTGTTCCCGGAAGTCGGCTCCACAATGACGGTTCCCTTTTTGAGTGCCCCTGATGCTTCTGCATCCTCAATCATCGACAGGGCGATACGGTCCTTGATGCTGCCACCCGGATTTTGTTTCTCGAGCTTAATCCATACTTCCAGCGAAGGATCATACAGGTTGTTTATTCTCACGACCGGAGTGTTTCCGATCAGTTCCAATACATTTTTTGCTTTCATTCCGATTAGATAACGTAGTTGCCTATATTGCCAAGATCCATCGATTTATCGATCATTCGGATTTTATCCTGGTTAATGACCATGGAATGCGGTTCGACTGAATGCGTGAGCCACACATTGCCGCCGATCACCGAATCATGACCGATGATGGTATCGCCGCCGAGGATGGTGCATCCGGCATAAAGAGTGACAGAATTCTCAATGGTGGGATGACGCTTGCTTCCTGCGCCATCCTTGTTCACACTTAAAGCTCCCAGTGTAACTCCCTGGTACATCTTCACCGACCGGCCAATGACGGCCGTTTCCCCGATTACAATGCCGGTGCCATGATCGATGCAAAAGGATCTTCCGATGGTTGCTTTCGGGTTGATATCGATTCCGGTTTTACTATGTGCATATTCAGTCAGCATTCGCGGAATAAATGGCACCGAAATACGGTCCAATTCATGCGCGATACGGTAAATCATGATGGCGTAAAACCCTGGATAACTGATTATTACTTCCTCGATGGAACTGGCAGCCGGGTCTCCGTCATAAATGCCTGTGGCATCTGAAACCAGGATCCGGTACAATTCAGGGAGTGCCTGCTTGAATTCAAGGGTGGCAGCATGAACATCCGCCAACCCGGTTTCATAAGCATTTAGTGTTTTTTCCAGATGTAACAGAATACGGTCGAGGCACGATTCTTCACAGGGAAGCTGATCTTCAGCCAGTACCGGGAACAGGTACTCGGTTGTATCGTTGATAAACCGGTATACTTCGCTCTTCAGGGGGACTTTTCCCTTGACGTGCTCCCTGAATTGCCCGCGGTTCTGTATGAATGGTTTCATTTCTTCTTCTTCGGCCCGAACATATCCTTGAGGTCGTTCAGCCCTTTTTCCAATCCTTTTCCCAGACTATCAAAAACAGGGTCACTGGCATTAATATTGGATTCAGTCCAGGTAATTCCTGCCGGGAGTTCAAATTTGCTCTTGTCGATGTTCCCGTCGATTTCAATTGTCTTGACTTCGATGACGCTCTTGCCAAAAAGGCTCATCTCGGTTTTCAAAGCAAAGTTTTGCCAAACCCAGATCTTGGAATTCATGCCTTCCCAGATATCGCATTTCTTTCCGATCAGGACCTCTTCCCCGATTTTTTTAAACCCCATGTCGGTCCATGCCTGTTCGGCCGTTTTGGTCCACTTGTCAACATCTTTGGGATCAATGTGTATCGTCTGCTTTACCCCGGTTTTTTTATCCAGATCGACGGTGTAAAAAACGGAGTCTTTCTGGATGATAACCTGGTTGCTTTTTGTCGTTGATCCAAACGATTTTGTAGTCAAAACCGAATAACGGGCCGATAACCTTCCGTTATTATCGATATAAGCGGTTTCAGTCCCGGATGTTGAACCGGTATAAACCGATTCAATATAGGCCGATTTGACCGGGTAATAATAGACCGACTTGCTGCTTTGGCCGTAAGTGGCCGACTGGAGTTGGAAAAGACCGCATAAAGCGGATGCCATGATAAAATTCGTTGCTTTCATATCTAAAGGTTTTAGAATGTCAATTTTACTAAATAATCTTTAGAACTTTATAAAACAACCACTTTGATCCGGACCGGCTCACTGCACCGGATTCCATCCAGCACCCAGAATTTATATTCCAGCGTACTTTTTTTATCCGGAGCCTTTAATTTCAGGCGGGCTGACTGCGACAGATTGCCGCGCAACCAGCCGTCTGCGGCATTCCACCGGTATATCAGGGGCTGACCCTCCGGATCGAAGCTCCGCGATCCGTCGATTTCAAATTCCTCACCGGCTTCAACTTCCATCACCGGAGCGGCTATAGCCACCGGCCTCTTGTTCATCTTTCTGATCGCTCCGGGTATCGCGGCACGCGTCACGAGTTTCGGTTCTTCTGATGACTTAAGAGAAGTATTCAACACGTATGTGCCCTGAACGGTATGTCCGGAAAGAAATTCCGTGTTAAACTGCGTCAGGTCCATGAAATGATATTCCGAATGGTCGCCCGATACCACACGGATCAGCAGCAGCCCTTCCACAGTCCAGACATTCGGGGTAAAGGCGGTTTCCTTCACATGCGTCCCGAAAGGGTTCCATACCTCCACCGATCCTTCCACCTCATCCGTTTCCGGATCGTCCCACAATGAGTCGGTCACATTCGGGAATACAAACCGGCCGTCATCATCGGTGTTTCCAATGAATTTCGGACGGTCGGCGAAATATTTCTCTCCGCTGTCCTCTACCGGGGTTTGGGAAACATGATAGACATATACGGTGGCATTTTTCAGCGGACTGTCATTGACATCCTTGAAGATCAACCAGTTTGCCCTTCCCGGGATCAGCCTGCCCTGCGTACCCCAAAAGCGGTCCTGTCTGAACCCCTTGTAATACATGATATGCCCGGCCTGGGAGGGATGAAGCCATAGTTGACAGCCATCCATCAGGGAGGGATAGCCGAGATAACCGGCCACATTGATGCCGCCCGAAGCCTGCAGGGTCTCACGGCCGCTCACCACCGGCAGAAGGGGACCTCCGGCCACCGGATTTCCGTCATCGCCGGTGATGAAAACGTTGGATGCTTTTACTGGATATCCGTACAGATCGGGTTGACTCAGGATGGTGTGTCCGAATTCATGGATGATGGCGCAATCGATGGCCATCAGATCGACTTTTTCGTTCACGGGAAATCCGCCATCCCACCAGTTGGCTTCCCGGTTCCAGGGCTCATCGTCCCAATTGCCACCTACTAACTTTGTGTAAGTATCAATGCGATAGGCCTCTTCAACGCCATTCGGACCGGTGGTCGGCCAGACCGCTTCCCGAAGTATGACATCCATCCGGTTCTTTTCAGCCCGGAGCCAGTCGTAAAAGCTAAGAGAACCTACGTGATTGATCTTTTTACCGCTCAGGAAGGATTCCAGGTCTTTGGGCCGGTATCCCATCTGGATGGGACGGGCATCGGTCAGCTCGGCAATGGTATTGTTAGCTTCACAGAATTCATCGATTTTGTTTCCGGCATCCAATTCCAGGTCCATCCAGACTGCAGTTAATGGCCACTCGAATTTCACCTGCATATCCGATTCCTCACCGGGCATCAACAATTTATCAGTCGATAAGTCAAAAGTCTTCAGGGTTTTATCTTCAGGTCCCAGCTTATAATTTCCGGTGGCTTCCGTGATCAGCCGGAACCGGATGTTCATTCCGGCCGGAAGGGGAACGGTTCCGAAGTTGCCGAACCTCAGGCTGGCGGTGACGGTGTCACCTGCCGCCGGCCTGTTTTTTACCGCATCGTTCCGGTACCGGGGACTAATACTTATGCAAATCACTCCTGCATCCGCCTTGTCCGGTCCAACCACCGATAAACGGTAAGCGGACTTTAATCCGTGAAATTCCGCATTGACAACACATTTCCCTGGTTTCAGTGCCTTCAGCCTGCCGGTGCTGTCGATGGTTGCAATTTCCGCATCCGAGGTCGACCAGCGGATGTATGGTTTGGCATCGAAATAAGCCCACTGGCTATACCGCACCACATTTTCCGTTACGGCTTCCCACCGGCCATTCAGCCTGGCACTCAAGCCGAACTGCTTTTCGAATCCGGCCATGGCACGCAGATCTGAGGAAACACGCGCACTTTCATGATCAATACGGATGGATTCATAGGGGGCGGTCCGGAAATAATCACGGTAAACGGAGGCCACCGTGCCATACCGGCCAATGGATCCAGCGATCCACGGTGAGGTTATTTCTTCGGTGGGGATTAAAAATTCATAAGGAACGATGGGTCCGTCGACCGCCACCTTATCGACCCACAAAACCAAACTGCCCCCAAATCCTTCACTTACGCCTTGCGCCTTGAGCCTTGCGCCTTCACTTGCGCCTTGAGCCTTGCGCCTTGAGCCTTCAAACTGTTTCAGCCCGAGCGAAATAAAATGCCACTCTCCCGTTTTCCATCCGGAGATATCGGTCCGTGCTACGATGGTTCCGGCGGTTGTCCGGAGAATAGCCCGCAGCATTGCTTTTTCAGATATTTCAAGTGTTAGCCTGCAACCCTGTTTCTCCGGGCTCGACCAGATCTCGCGGGTAACACCGGCCCTTAGTTCCGGTCCGGCCAGGATCCATCGGCTGATCAGACTCTCCTTAGGGGTTGGGTCCGCCTGGTTTGGTTTAGGTAATGCACCAAAAGTGGAAACGCACAATCCCAGACAGGCGAAGAAAGTGATCCAGAATCGGATCCCGGCAAATTTCTGATGTGTTCTCATCTGATTATTTTCCCATCATGAACGTAATTTTTCCGCCGCCGGTAATATCATTATGAGTCAGGTAGTTCCGCCTAATAGTGATACCATTCACCAGCACTTTCTTTACATGAACATTCTCCGCCGACTGGTTAACCGCCTCGATCTCCAGTGTTTTGCCGTTATCGAGCTTAAGAATGGCTGATTTTACCATTGGGCTGCCTATGGCATACTGGTCGGAACCCGGACAAACGGGATAGAAACCCATAGCGCTGAAAATATACCAGGCCGACATCTGGCCGGCATCATCGTTGCCGCACAAACCGTCGGGGGCATCGTGGTACATGGTTTCCATGATCATACGCACCCTCTCCTGGGTTTTTTGCGGGGCCCCGGCCCAGTTATACAGGTAGGCGACATGATGACTCGGCTCATTTCCGTGCACATAGTTCCCGATCAGGCCGTCGCGGGTGATATCCTCCGTATTGGCAAAGAAGGAATCATCCAGTTTCATCGTGAACAAGGAATCCAGGTGCCGGATAAAGGTTTTGGAACCTCCCATCAGCTGGATCATATGATCGACCTGATGTGGAACGTACAGACTGTAATTCCACGCATTTCCCTCGATGAATCCCTGATCATGCGTGCTCATTGCGTCGAACCCGGGTTTCCATGTACCGTCGGAAAGTTTTGGACGCATATATCCTGTACCTGAATCGAATACATTTTTATAACTCTCAGATCGTGCCCTGAACTGTTCATATACCGCCGGATTCCCTGATTTTTTGGCAAATTCGGAGATACACCAGTCATCATAGGCATATTCCAGGGTTTTGGAGACCGATGAACCGTTCTTGTCTTCAGGCACATAACCATCAATCATGTAATATCCCAGACCGTCATAGCGGGTATTGGAAGCAGTGGTTACCATGGCTTCGAGCAGCTTTTTAGGATCCATATCCAGATTGCCTTTTACAAAGGCATCAACCAGAACAGGAACCGCGTGATAGCCAATCATGCACCAGTTTTCGTTCCCGTAATGCGACCAAACCGGCAGCATCTTGTGAACACTTTGATCATAATGCGCCATCATCGATTTTGCCATATCTGCATTGCGTTTCGGCTGGATGATGTTGAACAGCGGATGCAGTGCGCGGTAAGTGTCCCACAATGAAAATACCGTATAATTGGTGAATCCCTTGGCCTGATGGTCATTCTGGTCGAGCCCGCGGTACATGCCATCAACATCCATGAAGGTAACCGGACTGAGTAAAGTATGATACAATGCGGTGTAAAACACCCTTTTCTGTTCTTCGTTAATGGTTTCCACCTGGATTTTCCCCAATTCGCGGTTCCAGCTATCCTGGCTATTCTTCCGGATAGCCTCAAAATTCCAGCCGGGAGCTTCTGCGTTAAGGTTTTTAACGGCACCAACAGTGCTGACGGGTGAGAGGGCGAATTTTACCATAACGGCCTCGCCATCTTTGACTTCAAAATCAAACCAGGTGCGGATCTGGCGGCCGGCCATCTCCGGGAAATCTTTGGTTTCATCAAACTTGCGCCAGAAACCTTTGTACACCTGCTGGTCATATTTTCGCTGCCCGTAGTGACTGATGGGTTTCGAGAAGGTCATGGCGAAATAAACCGTCCGGGTGCGTGCCCAGCCGCTGGTCTGGCGATAACCGGTCACCAGGGTGTCATTCTCCACACGAAGAAAGGTCCATACGTTTTTCTCAGGATAATTATAAATGCCCGACATCAAATCGAGCAGGATATGCGCCGGTCCGGCTTTTGGAAATGTATATTTATGCAATCCTACGCGGGTGGTAGCTGTGAGCTCCGCTTTGATCCCGTAATCGTCGAGCATCACGGAATAATATCCCGGTTCTGCTTTTTCAGTTAAGTGGGAATATTTTGAACGATAACCCGATCCTGGTTTGTCCTCCGTTCCCGGATTCATCTTGAGCGGTCCTGTTGTCGGCATGATCAGGAAATCGCCGAGGTCGCTGTGACCGGTGCCGCTGAAATGGGTGTGGCTGAATCCGACAATGGTGGGATCATCATATTGATATCCTGCGCAATATCGATAGACTTCGCCATTATATTTTCCGTTCAGCTCATAACTGACCGTATCGGTATCAGGGGATAGCTGCACAAATCCGAAGGGCACTGAGGCCCCGGGAAAGGTGTGGCCCATCTTGTAAGTGCCGGCCAGCGGGTTAACATACCGGGTGAGACCGGTATCAGGCTGAGCCGAAAGCGTTAAAGAAGTGCTTCCCAGAAGGAGCGCTGCGGTCAGGAAAAGTTTGTTCATTTTATAGGATTTGCCGTAAAAATAGGGAAATAAAGAGAATTGAACGCGGATTAAGCTGATCCCTCCGGGAGCGCTGATTTACGCTGATTTATTTATTTTTACAAAAATCAAAGGCAATCTCATCGTCCGCCATTTCTTAGCAACTTTTGGCATCATGAAAAAGATATCCGCAATCCTCCCCCTGATAATCCTTGGTTTATCACTGAAAGCCCAGTCGCCGCCGACTTTTCCACTGATCGATTACCATGTTCATCTGAAAGGCGACCTGACCTATGAAAAGGCAGTGGAACAATCGAAGCGGACGGGTATAATCTATGGGGTAGCATTGAATTGCGGGTTGGGCTTTCCGACGCAAACCGATAGCGCCGCCCTGGCCTGGCTTTCTTCCATGAAGGGATCGCCGTTTCTGCTGGCCATGCAGGCCGAGGGCCGGCAATGGGTGAAATTGTTCTCCCCGGCGGTGATAGCGAAATTCGATTATGTGTTTACCGATGCCATGACGTATACCGATGCCTCCGGCAAGCGGGTGAGGCTTTGGATCAAAGAGGAGGTATCGGTTCCCGAAAAGCAGCTATTCATGGACGACCTGGTGGGCCGGATCGTAACCATACTGGGAACTGAACCTATCCATATTTATGTGAATCCCACCTTTTTACCGGATGTTATAGCGGCCGGCTATGACAAGCTCTGGACCCGTGAACGGATGATGAAAGTAATCAACGCAGCCGTGCAGAATCATGTTGCCATCGAAATCAACAACCGCTACCGCCTCCCCTCCGAAAAGTTCATTAAACTGGCCAAAAAGAAGGGAGTGAAATTCGCCTTCGGCACCAATAATACCGACAGCCACATGGGTGACCTGGATTGGTGCTTGAAGATGAAAAGGAAGTGCAGGCTGGAGGCGATCAATATGTTTCAGACTGGAACGGATAAATAGAGAAAAGGAAAGAAGGTTGAGATTCGAATGCAGAATTCCGAATGCCGAAATCACAGATTCAAGTATTTATGAAGTAGGAGTTTTCAACTTCATGATAACTTGAATCTTAAACTCGGCATTCGGAATTCTGCATTCGAATCTCACCAATTCACCTTCCTCCCTCATCTGATCACCAAAGCGTCTGCCCATCCCGCCACCACACCTCCCCGTCCGTAACCCCGAGTTTGAGGTCCTGCAACTTTCAGCGAAAGGATTTTGATCCCCGACAGGTCCAGGTCGATGGTTTTTGCCTGATCGGATTTCTTCATCGGGCCGCTTCGCCACAACTCTTTTCCGTCGCCGGTGACGATGAATTCAACCGTCGTGGCGGCGAATGCCTCTCCGGTGCCATCATCGACTCCAATGATGGCTACAAATTTGTCAAACAGCCCTTTGAGGTCATAATCCGTACCGGAATTCATCCTGCCGGTGATGGTATTCTCATATTTCTTGCCTGAAAAAGTGAGAGGCCTGGTGAAATTGAATTGCGGGGGCACGACCGGACCAATGTCGGTGAGTTTATATTCGGCCGGAAGCAAATCGAAAATTTTAAAACTGGCACCCGGAGCCCGCTGGTTCGGGTTTGGATTCGATGAAACGGGTCGTTCATTGATGGTGCCATCGTCCCAAACCGTCCGCACATCAGCCTGATAAGCTTTGTTCGGATCAAGGCCGCGAAGAGGAAAACTGCAATCGGGTGTATATCCAAGCAATACCCCATCCAGATAAACCTGGTAACCTGAATTCAGGTAGTATTGAGGGTTCCAGCTGAGATCGATGCCATCCAGACCCACACGCACAACGGTAGCCGATCCCGGATCGCGCGTTTTATATTTGTAATTCTCCGCCGGTTCAAAGGTGATCTCCCAGGAGAGATCGCGGCTTTCCGGGCAGGTCAGCAGAACGGTCGACCATCCCTGATGATCAGCGACCTTGACCTTTACATCACTTCCGTCTCCCCTGATGGATACCGTTCCAATTTTAAAGTACAGACCCCGTGGATAGGTGAATGTCAATTGGTAAGGATCGTTACTGATCACATGGCTGGTTCCTTCATAATATTTCCGGCCGGGGATATAGTTTATTTTCACCAGATCTACCCAACCCTGCGTGATATGCCGGTTGGTAGAAATCAGCTGGATATCACGGGAATCCGGCATCAGGGTCAGCACCCTGCAGCTCGTCGGTGGAATGGTCAGTGCCATGCCGGCTTCCCACGACCCGAGGTATTCGTTGTTCCAGAAATCATAGACCTGAATGGGAACTCCTTCCGGCAAACCCAATTGTTTCCAGTCTAGACGTAAGGATTCAGATTTCCCTTCTTTGAAATTGAACAGTCCCACCACATCATATTTTCTTCCCAGATGATTGATTTTCAGATCCCAGATGCGTTTATTACGCGGTGAAGGGAACAGGTCCAGCGGCCGGATATCCACGGCCGGATAAACCCTTCGCATGAGTTCCACCCGGTCGTCAGAAAGGTCCATCAGCCGGTCGCTGCCCATGAGCGCCTGGCCGGTCAATCCCTGGAGTGTGGCCCAAACCCGTGCCTGTTCGAGCGTGAGAGGCTGGCGGAGGAGCATGACATCAGGATCGGTATACCAGAGAATGTTGTGCTGATAATAGGATTCCATGGTTGGACCTAAAGCAGTAAAAAATCCGTCCCAGCCTAGCACTACATCACCACCGGTCCGGGAGCCGTTCATGATACCTGCCCCTTCAACCGGCAATCCCCAGCAGCCCAGGAGATAACGGTCAGGACCGATGGCTTCACGAATGGTATTCAGCGTCTTACGGTAAACTTCATCCACCTCGCCCGGGATTTTCATCAATGCTTTGTTCTTGGCATATTCCTCCGGAACTATCGGCTGGCCATCAATCTTGAAATAATCGTACCCCCAACCTGCCATTATCTTAAACAGGTCATTCAGGTAAGCATTGCCCTCCTCTGATGAGCCATCCACCAGCCAGTCACCCTCCCAGGTCTTGGAGGCCGAGGTTCCATCCGGTTTGAGCAGAAAAACACCCGGATTTTTCTTAACAACCTCCTCGTTGGATTGTCCGTGAGGAGCGATCCAAATACCCGGAGTCAACCCTTTCGACTTGATGTATCCTGCCAGCTTTGCCATCCCGCCGGGAAATGCCTTGTCGACACCGGTCCAGTCACGCGAACCATGCTTCCCGTTTTTCTGCTCGGCTTGCCAGCCATCGTCGATCTGGACAATCCGGGCACCATATTCTTTCAGGTTTTTCACGAGCCAGTCGGTATTCCATTTCACCTCGTTCTCATTGATATCCTGATAATAATAATACCAGGTGCAAAGACCCGACGGTGGCAGCGGAAAGATGGTTTTATCGATCGGTTTATAAAATTTTACACCTAAGGAGTCGCGGTAATAATTAGGGAGCACTTTGCCGTTCCTGAGTGTCACCTGATCCTTAACCGGATCAAATATTCCATCGGCCAGGGGTGTCTGAATATCCCCCAACGTCATAATAAACAGATCCTTGTTATTGCTATCGGCGATCCGGGCTGGAATCGGGTGCGGCCATTTCTGCTGGGCCATCAGATGGATCGAAAAGAAAGCTATAAGGACTATTAAACTAACATTCAATTTAATACGGCTTTTTAATCTCATGGTTTGTTGGTTTGAATATTTGAATAAAGGTACAAAATACACTTATACGAATGGCTCTGATTTTAAAAATGTATAAAACACACTTATTTTATTATAATCCGGTTGAAAAGCATCATAGATTCCCGGTATTACAAATATCTTTATCAGGAAAAATTAAATTTCAGAAAATGCGAAAGTCCATCTATTTCTCAGTAGTCCTGATGGTTGCCTTTGGGTTAGTCAATCTTGCCACCTATGGTCAATCTCAGGAAGGCAAAATGTCCTACACCGTTTCCATGGATCAGCCGGCCAGCCATTATTATCATGTCGATTTCAGATATGACGGGATCACGGCCGAATCGGTCGACCTGAAGATGCCGGCCTGGACCCCGGGATATTACATGATCCTTGATCTGGCAAAAAATGTGGTGGAGTTCAATGCGACCGATGCGACCGGAAAAACGCTGGATTTTGAAAAAACGGCCAAGAACACCTGGCATATTAACACTCGCGGCGCTAATTCACTCCTGGTGAGTTACTATGTGTTTGCAAACAGGGCTTCCGTGGCCGATCCGTATCTGGCTGACAACCGGGGTTTTATTTCACCAACCGGGGTGTTCATGTTTGTGGATGGCAAGCTGAATAACCCTGTGACGGTGACAGTGAAGCCTTTCAGTGGATGGAAGGAGATTTCAACCGGGCTTGATCCGGTGAAAGGTGTTGCAAATACGTTTACCGCCCCTGATTTCGACAGATTGTACGATTGCCCGATACTGGTCGGAAATCAGGAAGTGCTGAGCTTCGAATTCAAAGGCATAACGCATAAAATTGCTATTGAGAAACCGGGAACCTGCGACCGGACGAAATTGACTGCCGATTTTAAACGAATAGTGGAAGCCGGCACTGCCATCATTGGCGAAATTCCTTACAAGCATTATACCTTTCTCATCATGGAGAAAGGAGGAGGCGGACTTGAGCACTTGAATTCCATGGCTGTTTTTGCTGATGTCTCTAATTATCAGGGAGGTGATAAGGAACGTGGGTTGCTTGGATTTTTTGCCCACGAATTCTTCCACCTGTATAACGTGAAATCCATCCGGCCGATCGTTTTGGGGCCTTTTGATTATGATCGTGAATGCATCACCAACATGCTCTGGTTTTCGGAGGGTGGAACTTCTTATTATCAGGAGATCATTCTCAATCGTGCCGGATTCATTAACCGTGATGCCTTTTTGGAGTCTGCGGCGAAGAACATCGGCCGGCATGAAAATATAGTGGGCCACGAGTTCCAGTCGGTTGCAGTATCCAGTCGGGATACCTGGATGCTTTTCTTTAACCGGAATGAAAATTCACAGGGGGTAACCATCAACTATTACGATAAAGGCGCCACCTTGACCCTGCTTCTTGATCTGAAAATCAGGTACGAATCACAGAATGTAAATTCGATGGATGATGTGATGCGGAATCTCTATCAGGAGTATAACAAATCGAAAAACCGTGGCTTCACCGATCAGGAGTTTCGTATTGCCTGTGAAAAGGCTGCCGGCTGTTCACTGGCTGAATTTTTCGATTATGTATATACCACCAGGGAAATCGATTACCAAAAATATCTGGGTTATGCCGGATTGAATATTGATCTCACGCCTCAGGAACCGGTGATCACGCACCTGGACAAGTCCATCAATAAGAGGACTTTTAAGATCAGTGTGATGGAAAATCCGGGTCCGCTGCAGAAGAAGGTTTTGGGCGACTGGCTCAAGTAGGGCTTTCGTTGTAAGGGGAACGGTCCCCGCCTGCGCGGGGATGACAAATCTTCGTGGTAAGCTTTGTGAGTACAAGAATTAAAGTGTAGTAAGAAATGCAAAAAGGTAGAAGTGTGCGATCCTTCAGCCTTTTTACGTTTGACCCAACTTCTTACTTACTTACTTACTTACTTACGCCTTGCGCCTTTACTTACGCCTTGCGCCTTACGCCTTTACTTGAGCCTTGCGCCTTGCGCCTTGCGCCTTTACTTCTTCGCCATCTTCGTCTTGTACCAGAACTCAACGGGAGAGTTATCCATGTATCCCTGACCGCCGCCGCCTCCGCGGTCAACCCGGGCACTGCCGGCGCTGCTGCCACCACCACCGCCTGAGCCACCCCGGCCACCGCCACCTCCGCGGCCGCCACCACCCCGCCCCCCGCCGCCGCCTGTCGCGGCACTGCTGCCGGTGATGACGGCCTGCTGGCCTCCGCCCGATAGTTGCGGCCGTCCGCCCCCTGAGTTCGACTCGTCCATCGCCTGTCCGAACCGCAAGCCGATGACCATTTTATCCAGCGCAGGCAATCCGGCTGAAGTGATCATTTTCAATGGAACACCAATCACCATATTGAGAATATTGGTGGTGTCGAGCCCGACTGAAGTCTTAAATCCGGTTTTTTCAATGGACGGATTTACCTGAATGACCTCTGTTCCCTTCTGCCACAAAAGTTCGAACCCCTGCGCCTGATCGAGGAGCATATCCGTGCTGGTGCGCTGGCCCCTTCCACCGGCACCCTGACGCGGCTGAAGCTTTTGATCGGTTTGCATGCCGGCTATTATTTCGCGCTTTATCAGCGGAAAACGAACAAAGCATCCCTCCTTCATCTGCCCGGTAGTGTCAATGAAAATGGTCATCCCCGAACGAAGGATTTGCGATTGGATTCTGGGCTCGAAAAAGCTGAATGCGAAATACAGGTGGGTGCTGTCGTTATAACTCATCCACCCGGTTTTTGTATCCGGATTGTATCCGGTGGCCTTAATATCCGGGGAGGCTGCATTGTTGCCCCACCAGGTAGGCAATTCGGTCAGGCCGCTGCAACCTGCCAGAAAAAGGACCAGCAGGGAAAATCCTGCAAATCGTTTAATGTTTTTCATCGGTTTGGTTTATATTCGTTGGATTCCTTAATTTTAGAAAGGTTTAATTACATACTATCATGACCCACAATCAAACCAAAGATGGCCCGTGCTGTCCGGTTTTTGATCCGGAACCTTGGGACCGCAAAACCCTTGAGTGGGAGGATAAACTCTTCCTCAAGGATTCCTTGAGAACTTTTTTTCACATCCCTTCACCCGTTACAGTTGGCAAAGTGATCGGACGAATGTGGAAAACCGCCCAGGACGCAGGTGCTGCACCGGAATTAAAGGATGTTATTATGATGGCCAATGATCCGTCCGCTTTTCGAGGGGATTATTACCTGAACCTGACCAAAGAGATCCCGGGAGCGAATTTGGTGAGGATCACCGGGACTTTTTATACCCGGGTTTTTGATGGTCCTTACAATGCAGTGCCGAAATGGATCCGGGAACTTAAAGCAGAGGGAGAGGCTAAGGGTAAGCGTTTTACGGACTTCTATTTTTACTACACCACCTGTCCGAAGTGCGCAAAAATATACGGTCATAATTACACCGTTGCATTTGCCCGTGAAGTGTAGGAAAAGGAGGTAAAATGCCTGCACAAATTGATGCCATTCTAGGCCACCACATGCTGCCCAAAGAAGACTTCATTTATGGCTATTCCGATCTGAACGGTCTCATTGATCATGAGTTCGGCGAATATAAGTTTGCAATCGTAATCGGGAAGCGATTGAATCCCCGGATCGTGGAATCCATCAAGGATGGGCCTACGATGGAGTATTACGCTCACTACCGAGGTATGAATACCGGCCTTGCTTCGCTGACAGAAGCTATCTGTGCCGACCTGAATCAAATAGGTGTTGGAACCCGGAGGATCGAGCCCTCGGTCACCACCGGCCAGCTGGATACCATTTATGAGAAAACCCTTCGCACCTCGTTTTCTCATAAGATGGCCGCCACCCGGGCCGGCCTGGGGTGGATCGGGAAGACCGATCTGTTTATCAGCATGGCTTTCGGACCCCGCTTGCGGTTGGTTACAATTCTGATCAATAAGCCCTTAAAGACTAAATTTAAACC
The DNA here is from genome assembly GCA_041662065.1 of Bacteroidales bacterium. Lineage (GTDB taxonomy): Bacteria > Bacteroidota > Bacteroidia > Bacteroidales > UBA12481 > UBA12481. The sequence goes on from JBAZTE010000009.1 coordinate 104,122, forward strand.
AATCGACAGGAGCCGTTGCGGAAGCTGCATTCTTTGCGTTGAGGTTTGTCCGGCCCATGCTGCCAATGGCAAACTCTGGGATGTGTCAGTCGACCGGGATGAGTTTTTCGATGCGTTCAAATGCAGGAAACAATGTGCCGAATACGGCCGGACCCGGTTGCAACTGGATGCCCGTGTTTGTGGTACGTGCATTGCGGTATGTCCCGTCGGTCATCGGATCTCATAAACCACCTTACCGCCCACCACCGTCATCACCACCTTCGTCTCCTTGATGGTCTGGATTGGAACGGTAAGGATATCCCGATCGAGGATCACGAAATCAGCAAATTTGCCGGGCTCCAGCGAGCCTTTGCGTTGTTCGTCGAACGAGGCCCGGGCTGCGCCAAGGGTATACGCGACCAGCGCTTCCTGAACAGTGATCTTTTCGGCCGGTACCCAGCCGCCGGGATTGGCACCATCAAGTGTTTGACGTGTGACTGCAGCCTGGATCCCCTCAAGAGGTACGGGAGGTGCAACATACCAGTCGCTTCCGAACGCCAGCGAGGCACCCGCATCGAGCAGCGACCGGAAACAATAGGTGGTTTTGATGCGTTCCTGACCGATCGATTTTATCGCCCACCGGCCATCATCGGTGAGGTGCCAGGGTTGCATGCTGGCAATCACTCCCAATTCCTTAAACTTGGGTATGTCGGAGGGCAAAAGGTGCTGGGCATGCTCGATCCGGAACCTACGGTTACGAGGGCCATTTTTCCTGATAGCCTCCTGAAAGAAGTTTAACACCAAATGATTGGCACGGTCGCCAACGGCATGAACGACCACCTGCAGTCCGGCAGAATCCGCCGTGATCACTTCGGTCTGCATGTTTTGTTCCTCATCAACAAGCAAACCTGTTGTGGTAGGATCGTCAGTGTAAGGATCGGTAAATGCTGCCGTGTGTGAACCGAGCGAACCGTCGGCAAAGATTTTGGCCCCGCCGGCTTTCAGCCACCGGTCATTGCCGGCGGTTTCACGAATCTTTTCAAGTATTTGTTTATAGGCAGGGATGGGTGCCGTGGCATAAATCCGGGTAATCAGCTTTCCGGCTTTCAGTGTGCGCTGGAAAACTTCAATATCTGAAATGGACCCCATATGGCCCACCGATGTTACGCCATTGGATGCCACATATTTCATCGCTGCATCCAAAGCACGGTCATACTGATCCGCCGAATAATCAGGTATGTGATTACTGATTAATGACATGGCGTTGTCACGAAAAATTCCGGTAGGCTCCCCGCTCCCTGAACGTTCAATGGATCCGCCTTCAATATCTTTCACTGTGAGGTCAATCCCGGCTGCTTTCATGGCGGCACTGTTTGCCAGCGCCATATGGCCATCACTCCGGCTAACAAATACTGGATTATCAGGAGTATACTGATCGATCCATTCTGCTTTGGGAAGTTCACCTCCCCAGTTCTGATGATCCCAGTTACCCTCCAGGATCCATTCCCCTTTTTTGATGGTTCCGGCAAAATCCCGGATCCGGCCAATGAACTCTTCCCTGGTCCCGGCGTCTTTCAGCAATACGCCCGACAGGCTCAACCCGCCCTGGAGGAAATGGACATGGCTGTCGATAAATCCCGGAAATGCAAACTTTCCTTCGGCATCAATCACTTTTGTTGATTTATCCTGATATTTCCTGATCTCGCGGTTCGTCCCCAGGGCCAGGATGGTGTCACTTTTAATCGCCATGGCCTCAAAGCGGGTCATGTCGGAAGCATTGGCCAGGATCGAACCGTTAATTACGATAAGGTCTGCCACTGGCCTGTTTGAAGGCCCGGTACATGAAGTGGTTGTTAGCATTGTCAGGGAGGAGCAAATTCCAAAAAACAAAAGACAAATTCCAAATAAATTCCAATATCCAACTTTCAAAGCCTCAATTCGGTGACACGGTCTGGTCCCCACCGTCGCAGGGTCGACAAGTGCAACCATTGTGTTTTGATTGTTGGTGCTTATTTGTTTTTTGTTTTTTGTCATTTGAGATTTGTGCAATCAGGGTTTGGTAATCAGGAATAAATTTATCTATATTTCCATTACTTTTGGATTTTATTGGATTTCGATGGCTGAAAGTATTATCACCATGTCCATTGTCGGACTGTTTACCGGCTTCCTGTTTTCCATGCCTATAGCCGGTCCGATCAGTATTCTTGTTACCTCCAACGCACTCAAAGGACGGATGCGTTACTCCAACCTGATAGCCGTCGGGGCTTCTTTTGCTGATTTCGTATATGTATATTTGGCTGTATTCGGGATCACGAAATTATATCGCTTTTATAAACCGGCCATGCCCTATATCCTCGGTTTAGGGGCCATATTCATCATTTTCGTCGGATACAAGGTTTTCAGGTCAAGGCTGGAACTGGACCATATCGAGGATAAAGTGATAAAAACAGGCAAACCTATTCCGGTGGATAAAGGCGGTTTTTATACCGGATTTATGGTTAACTTCCTGAATCCTACTCTGATATTTGGCTGGTTAACCACCTCCGTTCTGGTGATCACCTTTATCTCCTCGCTCGGTTTTAATACCGGTGGTCTCAATTTAATGATCGATCAAAACGTAAATACGCTCCGGAACAATCATGGACTGGTCCTTCAGGATTCTAAAGTTGAATCGTTTCTTAAGGCAGATTCACTGAAATTTTTTAAAAACCATAAACCGGCTGAGGCGACCGTTCTTCCCACCTGGTTTCCCTGGCTGATTAGTTTTGCCTATGCTCTGCCGCTTGCCATCGGAAGTATCGCCTGGTATATCATCATGGCCCTGATCATCTCACGGTTCCGTCACCGGATCAATATCAGGGTGCTCAACGGGATTATACACGGTTTGGGAATCATGCTCTGCTTGTTTGGGATTTTCTTTGCCTACTCCGCGGTGAAGATGCTCTTCTGATGAGGGATCGTGAGGAGGTTAAGAGAGTTAAGACAGGTAAGAGAGGTAAGAATGGTTAAGAATGGTTAAGATGAAAAGAAAGTATTTATTTGCCGTGATGCTGGTGGCCGTTATGGGTGCTTCCTGTACGGCGGTGCAGAAAGACAAGAATTCTGGGGAACGCTGGAGTGTGGAAAAAGCCAGGAAATGGGCCGATCAAAAGGGATGGCGTACCGGGGCAAACTTTACCCCTTCCACAGCCATCAACCAACTGGAATTTTGGCAGGCCGAAACCTTCGATCCGGAAACTATCGACCGGGAGCTCGGATGGGCCGAGTCCATTGGATTCAATACCGTCAGGGTATATTTGCATCATCTTGCCTGGCAGGTGGATCCTAAAGGTTTTTTTAAACGGGTCGATCAGTTCCTGTCGATAGCCGCCAAGCATAAGATTGAACCGGTACTGGTGATTTTTGATGATTGCTGGAACCCGGTCTATGCTGCCGGTAAGCAGCCTGATCCTAAACCCGGCATCCATAATTCAGGATGGGTACAGGATCCCGGGGAATTGCTGTTCAGCGATTCAACCCTGATGAAGGTCCTGGAAAATTATACCACCGACCTGATGAGTCATTTTGCTGATGATCAGCGAATTTTGTTGTGGGACCTGTACAATGAACCCGGTAATTCCGGCTACGAGAATAAATCGATGCCCCTGTTGAAGAGTGTTTTCCAATGGGCGCGTGCGGTCAGTCCGTCGCAACCCGTTTCAGTCGGTTTGTGGTCGCGCAGCCTGCCTGATTTGAACCGCTTCCAGGCTGAAAATTCCGACATCATAACGTACCATAATTACTCCGATCGCCCGGATCATGCGTCCGCGCTGGATACCCTGAAGGTTTACGGAAGGCCGAGGATCTGCACTGAATATATGGCCCGGACAAACGGCAGCCGGTTCGAGTCCATACTTCCATTATTGAAAGAAAGAGGGGTCGGTGCCATTAACTGGGGCCTGGTCAGCGGAAAAACCAATACGATCTATGCCTGGAGTACCCCAATTCCCGACGGATCGGAACCGCCGGTCTGGTTTCACGATGTCTTCCGCAAGGACGGCACCCCCTATGACAAGACAGAAACCGATCTGATCAGAAAAATGAATGGAAAATGACAAAAACTGATTTCCAACATAGAATCCCATTGACCCTGATAATCATCGGATTCATTGTTTTTACCACTTCCTGCGATATGCTCACCCAGGTTGTTTCAACAGTTGATCAATCCGGAGGCAAACTCACCACTGATCAGGTAGCTCAGGGCCTGAAAGAAGCCCTCAGGGCAGGGACCGATGCAGCAGTTAGAAAGCTCAATGCGACCGATGGATATTACCTCGATCAGTTCGTGAAGATCAATTTGCCGCCCGAGACTAAAGAGCTGATCACCTATGCAAAAAAGGTGCCCGGACTGGATAAACTCATCGAAGATGTCATCCTGCAAATCAACCGTTCGGCCGAGGATGCCGCCAAACAGGCAACCCCCATATTTGTGAACGCCATCACCTCAATGACCATTTCCGATGCCTGGGGGATCCTGAACGGGGCTGATACCGCCGCAACCGGATATCTCCGGGAGAAAACCTTTATGCAACTGTTTAATCTTTACCGTCCAACAGTAAAGAATTCCCTGGATAAGCCAATCGTGGCGGGGATTTCAGCTAATCAATCCTGGAGCCAGCTAACCAGAAAATGGAACCAGTTTGCCGGTTCCATTGCGGGAAAACTGCTTAGTGTCAACGAAATTACCTATTCGCTCGATGAATACGTCACCAAACAGGCTTTGCGTGGATTGTTCATCAAGGTAGCCGACCAGGAAAAACTCATCCGCACAGATATCAACGCCCGCACCAGCGACCTGCTGCGCAGGGTCTTTGGCTCTAAGTGACCCTCGGAGCAGTGTCATCCCCGCGAAGGCGGGGACCGCGTCACGCTGGTAGGATTTCTCCCTATATATCAAACCCTACAATGAACGCCATAAACCTCTCTTTCCTGTTATAAAACTGGTTGCTGAGGCTTCTGCCATTATAATAATTAAACCCGATGCGCAGCCGCCTGTGGTCGCGCTCCTGGGGGAAAATATATCCGCCTGTGACTGAGACGTTAGGTGCATAAGCATTTAGTTGGTAAGCGCTGACATTCAATGCGGTATATATTCCGCCAAAGTATTTGTTCTTGAAATAGTATTCGAGCTCGGCCCCGCCCTGGAAATTATAATAAGCCTCATAATGTGGCTTGTTCGACCGCTCACCCATAAAATCATATCCCGGATAAAAGAAACCGAATTCCCCATATACCTGAAGGATATCCCATTGCGGATCATGGAGGAACCACAGGGGCCTTGCGGCAGCCGATACGATAAAATCATCCCTCACCGGAAGAGCGGTGATGTTCGGATCAAAATCGATCGGAGAATACACTCCTCCATAGGGAAACTCATCTCCAACATGGGTGCATATATGGTGTTTGGTGAAGCGGAGACTTAGCCACTCAGTGGGTTTGCCGGCTATTGCAAAATAATAGATCCCATCCGTGCCGATCAGGTCATTATTCCCGGCCCTCATGATCGCCGGAATGGTAGCGCCCAAATCAACGGAGATACCCAGCTTTGGATTACTCTTTGGACTGAATTTTAACAAGGAAACACGAACGCCGGGATTGATGACCTGTTTGCCTTTATACCCACCGCCTTTGTTGATCTGATCCTGCGGGTCAAAATCACTGTAAAGCATATTCTGGATGGATACCTCGAACCTTACCCCCAACGGATCAGCCAGATAGGTAGGGTAAAGATGATCGAAACTGACAAGCTGCGCCTCCCAGTTCCCGATCGAAAAGGAAAACTTGGGCCTGGCTTTCTGACTTTGAACCGGAATTAAGGGTAATAAAGCAATCAGCAGGATATATATATATTTCATTTAAATTGGATTTTATTTGATTTCAGAATACCAGACATCGTTCGCAGGGCCATTTTTATTGGTATCGCCGCCCAGTATCCAGATTTTATGGTCGAACTCCACGAAACCGTATGAATATCTTGCATCGGTATCCGATCCTTTTGAATCAACTGACCAGATATTTCCGGGTTCCCGTTTCCACATGGTGACAAATTCAGCCAAGGCAAAATGGAAATGCATGGAATTATTGGTGCAACCCGGGAATGCATATAAAGTATTATTGTAAAAAGCCATCTGATGTTCAGCGCGGTACAAATAACCCTGACTGAATTCTGCGGTGTCATTTTCCGCAATCCAGTGCTTGCCGTCATTGGTGCTCCAGAGCCAGTGCCAGTCGGGTAATGGTTGTCCCTGACTGAGTTCGCTCCCAAAAATTATCCCGTGATTGCCGCCCTGAACATAGATCGTTCCGGTTGCAGGGTCCACAGTGACCGCATGGCCTGCACGTATTCCGTAATCTTCGCTGTGCATGTCCTCCCAATGGATCCCATCAGCCGATCGCCAGACATCATTGAAATATTTCATGGCATACCGGGCGCTGCCGGTCTCCATCATGGTGCTGCCACCGATCAGGTACATGTATTTCTTTCCACCGTGACTGGCTACCACCACGGCATGATTCATGCGGGGGAAAAAGTCGTACAGTGAGTCAAGCTCCGGATAAGTTCTCGCTTTAACCTGAGTCCAGCTGGCACCATCGGTTGATTTCCACACATCGTTGGTGTATTGGCGGTAACCCGTGGCTTCATTAACGGTGAATCCGCCGATGAGGAACATGGCTTCACCGGTCCCGTCGTCGAAAACGGTAACGGTATGCCCGCGACGGCCCATCCAGGGCGCACTGTCCTGCACCGGTTCCCAGGTCTTTCCATCCGCAGAATTCCATACGTCTTCATGATAAGTATCCCCTTTCATCTCGCCGGAATAGTATCCGCCGAAAATCCACAACTTGTTTTTATAGGCAACAGCCGGAAAGTCTATCCGGTTCGACCACTGTGCATTGGCAGTCACCTGGGTCCAGGTAAACGCTCCGTCGTAAGGCGGAATCTCATATTCCTGAAAGGAAATGGTTTCACAGCCTGCCAGGAGTGTCGCCAGGCCAAGCCACGTGAGGATTTTGATTTTAGTCATGAGTTTGTTGAATAAAACGCGAAAGTAATCAAAAGCGCTGTTTTATTAGGGTATGAGGTTTCGGGTATCAGAATCTAAGTTTAGATTTTTGTGTTTATTTGTATTTTGTGTTTTGTAATGTGTGACTTGATTTCATGACCTGATACCCGATACCCGATACCATTTTAACCATGACCATCGGTCTCCTCATCTGCGACCATGCCCGGATGGAACTGAACCATCCGGACGGCAGCTATCCTGAAATGTTTCGCCGATTATTGCCGGACTTTGATTTCAACGATTATTATGTGTGCGACGGAGTCTTCCCGGGTTCGCCAGATGAATGCGATGGCTGGATAATCAGCGGATCGCGTTTGTCGGTTTATGAGGAGGTGAAATGGATCCAACGATTAAAAGGATTCACCCGCGAAATTGCCGGATCGGGAATTCATTGCATCGGGGTATGCTTCGGTCACCAGGTGATCGGCTCAGCGCTGGGCGGTACGGTTAGAAAAGCGGAAACCGGCTGGTGTATTGGCACCCATGATTTCGAAATAATGGTGAATGAGCCATGGATGAACCCCTGGCTCCCAAAGGCCGGTCTCCTGATGATGTGCCAGGACCAGGTGATTGATCTCCCACCGGATACGGTCATACTAGCGCGGTCGCCCCTGTGTCCGAATGCCATGATCCTGGTTGGGGAAAATATGCTCGGAATCCAGGGCCATCCTGAATTCTCAGTCGATTTTGAGCATAAGCTGATCCTTGCCAATGCACTCTATCTGGAAGGTAATCAAGTGAAATCCGGCATCGAAAGCCTGAAGCAACCGGTTCATTCCGTAGAGGTTGGTGGGTGGATGGGGAATTTTTTAGAAAAGGACATGGAGCGGATGGCTTGATGCGCCGCTGGAGCCTTTGTTTTCTCCTTCGATCTTACTCCGTACATCCCACGATTTACCCAATCCATCACTTTTTTTTCATCAATGAAATTATTGGTCTTTAATTAGCTCCGAAATGTTAATTCTATGAAAAAAATTGTCGTCGGAATATTTGTGATCTGTTTTTCAATTTCTGCCTACTGCCAGACCAGCATACCAGAATCTTCGCCGGATCAGGTCATTTTTGCATTCGGAGGGGATATCAATAAAGTTTTTATTAAATATACCGCCGCCCTCACCAATCTGCCGAAACCAAAAGTCTGTTATGTCCCGACCGCCAGTGCAGATAATGTTTATAACATCAATTTCTGGTACGATGCCTGCCATGATCTGCCCCTTGAACCCTATGTCCTGCGTGCCTGGCCCAGTTCCGGCGACGACAGGCAATCGTTTGAGGAAATCCTGACGGGAATGGATGCGATTATTGTTGGTGGGGGAAATACGCTCAATATGATGGCTATCTGGAAAGCTCAGGGGATCGACACCGTTCTTCAGAAATGCCTGAAGAAAGGAATCATCCTGGCTGGGGGCAGCGCCGGTTCGATCTGCTGGTTTATCAACGGGGTCAGCGATTCCAGGCCCAAAGAGCTGAGTATGGTTGATGGACTCGCCTTTCTCCCGTTCAGCAGCTGCCCGCATTATTCCGAATGGGAACTCCGGAAAAACCTATATCAGGAAAAAATCTTGAGCGGAACCATCAGTCCGGGATATGCCTGTGATTATTATGCCGGGATCCTGTTTCGTAACGGGACTTATATCAAAGCAGTCAGTTTAAGTGAAAAAAATAATTCCTGGTTGATTTCCGCCCAAAATGGAAAAATTGTTGAAAAAAAATTGAAATCCGAAATAGTTAAATAGAGATAAAGAAGAGTATGAAAAAAGTATTTTTTACCCTGATATTATTGATGGCTTCGGTTACCCTCTTTGCCCAGGTGAAAACAGTCATTACCGGTAAGGTGCCTAATAATCCCAATAAACCTGTTATCCTGCTCGTCTACAATTTTGATACCGGTCAGATGAGGGAAGTGGAAATCAGGACCGATTCCATTATTAACTCCGATCATACGTTTTCCTTTTCCACTGACGAAATCCGCAGGCCCTTCACTCGGTGTCGCATTGGTTTTAGCAACGAAGGTCAGGAAATCCGGCTCTCGCCCGGGGATACCCTCCAAATGGAGTTTGAGTACGGATCGATGGCTAAAACCACCCTTTTTAACGGTAAAAGCGCCGGTATCAATAACTACCTGAAACTGTACAATCTTCGGTTTAATGAAATGCCCGCCAGGGAGGTATATGATAACCTCAATGGTCTCGATACACAACGCATCAATAACCTGTCGGCCCTGAGAAATGAAAAAGTGATCCTGCTCGATTCCTGTTATCAGCAAGCGGCCATTGATTCAGTTTATTATCGTTTTGAAAAATCGAGAATCGATTATGAATACTTTCAGCACCTGATAAATCCCTGGATCAATGCCTCTTACAAGGATTCCCTTTATCACGAAAAGGTGGAAAAAATACTGGGACACAACAATTTCTCCAACGATAACGCTTTGGTCGACTACCGGGAATACCGCGATTTCATTGAGGATTATGTAACGTGGCGCGCCTATGCTTTCCTGCCGGACCGTGTGATACTGCAAGACCGCATTGATCAGGTTTCCATGCAATTAAAAGGACTTTCTAAAACATACGGTGAATGGAAACTGATGAATGGGGCGATTCAAAATGCCGGCGATTCCAGACAAAAAGTCCTGCTTAAAAAATATTTCACTGAAAAATCAGAAGACCCCGGTCTATTGCTGCTCCTCGATTCCATTAATGTCAGGCAATCGTTCCGTAACGGTATGGATTACAGGCGGATGATCCAACCCACCCTTACGGTTCTGGCCTTTCTTCTTCTGCTGTTTATGTTGATTTTCATTGTTTACAAGAACCACCTTCATTTCATTAAAAGCGGAAGACAACTGAATTATAAATTATTTGCGATCAATGGCTTACTGCTGATAATTCTTGTCTTTGCCTTTAATTACCTCCGATACCACACTCATCAAAACGACGGTATTTTTCCATTCCTGGAGGTGGTAACCATGATCGGATTCGGCAGTTTGCTGGTGTTCTGGCTGATACCGGCCTGGTTTGATCAAAGGAAATATTCCGGATTCAGTTTGGGTTTAATCATAGCGACATCCGTATATTTTGCAGTGATCCTTCTGATCCACCCTTCCGGATACGACCATTTTTATGGGTCCTCCCTATTCCGACCGGGTTCCCTGACATTTATCCTGAATAGCCTGGTGGTACTGTTTCCCCTGTCATTTTTATCTTATTATCTGCTCCGGTTGAACCGGGAAAAGAAAAGTTTGGGTTACCTCTTCAGCAAAGAATACCTGAATCCGGAATTTTTCATACACCTGCTTATATTCTGTTTTTTATTGTCGTCCCCTGTCAGAAGGATGATCCTGGGTCAACAAAACCTGAAGTTTGTATTCTATCTGACTTTGATAGCCGGCCTTTTCTATACAAACGCCTTTTATCTGGCCCCGAAATATCTCATCCGGGGGAAATTCGGGAAATACCTGTTGATCAGCTTTTTTGTACTCCTGGGCACCTTGCTCGTTGTTTATCTGAAAAACGTATTGGATATTTATTCGGCTATTGTCCGGGATGGTATCAGGATTCCCTTGTTTTGGGCTTTTATGCAGCCCCGGAGTCAGGATGTCTACGCAGCGCTAGTCATTCAAATCGTCATTGTGCTGGCATTGATATATGCGTTTGTCAGGTATCAGATTGCGCAAAAAAGCCTCGGTTTTAACCTCTTCCGCAACAAGGAGGCCGAACTTAACCAGCTCCGCTCCCAGGTTAACCCACATTTTTTATTTAATTCTTTAAATACTGTTTACGCTTTTGCCCTGAAGGAGAACAATCCAAAAACAGCCGAATATATTGCCAAACTGGCCAACCTGATGCGATACCTGGTTGATGATATGGAAAAAGAAAAAATCCCGGTGCAGAAGGAGATCAGTTATATCCGCGATTATATCAACCTGCAGGCCATACGGAGTTCGGTTGAACATCGGATCGAAATCAATAATTCGATTGATGAGGAACAAAGCATCATGATCGCCCCGATGCTCATGATCCCGTTCGTGGAAAACGCATTCAAGCATGGAATCAATCCGAACAGCGCCTCTGAACTGAATGTAACTTTCCAGATCAAGGATCGCCGGTTCCAGTTTGTGATTGAAAACTCCATCGACAAAAATTTCGAGGCTTTCTATAAGGAGAAAGGCTTTGGTATCGGCATCCCTAACGTCCGCCAGCGGCTGGAATACCTCTATCCCGGCAAGCATACCCTGTCCATTGCAGAGACCGGCGACCGGTTCATTGTGATCCTGAACCTTGATATCGTGGAGCCTGAAAAATTGGCACGCGGATGACACGGATGCTTCGCAGCGCGGAAATACTCGATTTTTTCTGGATTAAAGAGATCCGTGTAAATCCGCGCTCCCGCAGGGATCCGCGTCATCCGCGTGCCATTCTTTAAGAAATTATTCCTAATTTGTCCTCGAATACCCAGTGAGTTATGATACGCAGTATCGCCGTTGATGATGAACCTTATGCCCTCGACGTGATCTCCATTCACGCTGCCAAGGTCCCTGAACTGGAACTGATGGAACAATTTACCGATCCGGTCAAAGCACTGGATTATTTAAAGAACAACCTTGTCGACCTGGTCTTTCTTGATATCAACATGCCGGGCTTGTCAGGCTTGGAGCTGATCGGCAAACTGAAATGCCCGCCACGAATCATTTTTACTACGGCTTATTCGGAATATGCGTTGGATAGCTATGATTATGAGGCCGTGGATTATCTGTTAAAGCCCATCGAGTTCGACCGGTTTTACAAATCTATCCAACGCTATCAGAAACAGGTGGCGGTTCAGGTAACTCCGGCCCCAGCGCCTGCAAAACATATTTTCATCAAGGACGGATATAAGCAGGTCAAACTGTTAATTGAAGATATCTCTCACATCCAGAGTGATGGGAACTACCTCAGCATTTTTACCGGTGCCAGGCGCACGCTCACCCGCATGACGCTCAGCCAGGCAATGGTGCTTCTTCCCGCCCACACTTTCCTGCGGGTCCATAACTCATGGCTGGTTAACATCGCGCACATTGAAAAAATTGAGAATAACCACGTTTACTGTCAGGGGGAAGTCATACCCATTGGTGCCAAATATAGGGAAGAGTTTTTGAGGGGAATCGGAGCAGATCCGATTGGCTCCTCGTTTGCGTGAAGCGGTCCCCCCTTCCGCGTGGATGAAACTTCCACCGATCTTTCTTTCGTCCACCGATCTTTCTTTCGTCCACCGATCTTCTTCTTCGTTTCACGATCTTCTCTTTCGTTTCACGCCTCACGCCTCACGATCTCCGGCGGCAATAGCTTGTACATCACCGGTGTCACCAACCGCGCCAAGAGCGTGGAAGTGACGAGCCCCCCGATAATCACCCAGGCCAGCGGTGAGTAAAGGTTCGAATCACCCAGGGCAATCGGCAGCAATCCGCCGATGGCGGTCATGGTGGTTAAAATGACCGGAAGGAACCGGATCTCACCGGCCTTGATGATGGCTTCATTAAGTTCAACCCCCTGCTGACGGAGCTGGTTGGTGAAGTCGACGAGCAGAATGGAGTTCTTGATCTCAATACCGATCAGCGCGACAAACCCTACCGCAGCTGCGAATGACAGGGTAAAACCAGTAAGGTAAAGCGCTACAATTCCCCCCATGATCCCAAGCGGGATCACCGATAACACGATCAGCGTGCTTTTGAAGGTCCGGAATTCAAGTATCAGGATGGAAAAGATCCCGAAAATAGCGACCAGTATGGCAATTCCCACTCCACCGAAACTTTCCTGCCTTCCTTCAATTTCCCCGGATGGAATAATTTTAAATCCTTCGGGTAATCTGATCGCATCAATCTTGGAAAGAATTTCCTTGGTTACCCTGTCGGTGTTATAACCCGTTTTCACATAGGAGGATATCAGGTTGTACCGTTCCTGATTGAAATGTTCAATCAGGGTGGGGGAGCTTACAAATTCGATGCGTGCAAGCTGCGACAAGGGAATCTGTGCCCCGCTCAGGGAGGAAACATAAATCTTATCGAGTGTTGCGAGCGTGTTGGCCGAATCTTTCGGCAACCTGACCTTGATGGCATATTCCTTGCCATTGGCCTCGCGGTACTTACCAACTTCCAGCCCCGCCAGACCGAGTCTTACCGTCCGGTCGATCTCGATACCCGGAATCCCGAGCAACCCGGCCTTATCACTATTTACCGCCACACGGATATCGGTCATGGTTTCGCTGAGCGGATTTTTACCGTAGGTGGTTCCGGGAGTGGATTTCATCAGACTGTCGATTTTAACTGAATATTCTTTCAGCAAGGCCAGGTCGTCCCCAACCAGACGCAAGGCAATCGGGGCCCCGATGACCGAACCGTTCTCAAATTCGGTCACGAAAATCCGGGCATTGACATAGGAATTCAGAGTATCTCTCAGCTGATCAAGGAAAAGCGTCATCTCGTCCTGGTTTTCCAGGTTCATCTCGCAGAGCATCTCTCCAAGATTGGTTTGTTCGGCCTTCTGAAAAACGTTATAGAAGATCTTCGGATTTCCCCGGCCGATATTCGACATATAATAATTGATCTCTTTCTTTTTCCCAACCATGGATTCCACGAATTGCACCGCCTTGTCAGTCTCCGCCAGCGTGTTCCCCTTGGGTGTTTCGATGGTGATCAGGAACTGCTGCATTCCGGCTTTCGGGAAAAGGCTGAATCCGATGATGTTGATCAGCAGCAGGGAGGATCCGAAGAAAACCAGTGCTATCAGGAGTGTGCTCACGGGATTGCGCAGCGACCAGTGTAAGGCGCGTCCATAAGTAAAGTCGATTACTTTATTCAGTCCCCGCAGGATCATATTTCCCCTCGGGTCAACATTACCTTTGAATATCTTGCTCGTTATGAAAGGGATAATGGTTAGGGCCACAAAAAGCGAACTCAGGACGATCAACGAAATAGTAACCGGCAATATCCTGATATATTTTCCAGGCATTCCCGGCAAAAACATGAGCGGCAGGAAGGCGAAAAGTAGGGTAGCGGTGCATCCCAGAACTGCGGCACCAATCTGTTTGGTGCCTTTAATTGCCGCATCCACCGGTTTCGCTCCTTCCCGTATCCACCTGGAAATATTCTCGACCACCACAATGGAATCATCCACCAGCAAACCCAGTGCGATCACCGCCCCAACAATACTCAGCTGGTTGATGCTGTATCCGAGGAAATAGAGTCCTGATAATCCGATCAGTACGGATAAAGGGATGGCTACCATGACCACTCCTGATGCCCGTAATCCCAACGGCAGCAAGGTCAGCAGGACAAGCAGTATGGCAAAAAGGAAATCACGCTGGAGTCCGCTGAGTTTCTTTTTCACATTGTGCGACTGGTCAAACCCATTCTCGAACTTCATCGAAGCGGGCAGTTGCTTTTGGAACGTATCGAACTGATCATAGATCAGGTTGCGAACATCATGGATGTTCTGACCCTCCATCATACTCGCGGTGATGAATACCGCGCGGGTGCCGTTGTAACGCCCGTAATACCTGAGATCCTCATCATCCCAGTTGACTGTCGCAACATCTTTCAGATAGACCACCTGTCCCATGTTGGAACCGACAATCGTGCGGTCCACTTCCGCCAGACTCTGGTAATTACCGCTGGTTTTAATATTGAACTTCTGAGGTCCGATCTCCACGCTACCACCCGGGATATTGGCATTCTCGCTCTGGATGGCATTCATCAGCTGGGAAACCGTTATCCGCAGTTGCGAAAGTTTTGGAAGGTCAACCGCCACGCGCAGTTCTTTGGCGGGGTAAGCGACCGCATCAGCTTTTTTCACCCCGGGAATGGTGGCTATAATATCTTTCAGCTTTTCTGCCTGAATGCGCAGTTCATCATAAGAGGAGGTCCCGGAAACAATGGCACCCTGGATAATATTGGTTTCCCCTGCATTAATCTTTTTAAGATCAATCAGATAAAGATCCTGAGGCAAAGTGGGCCTAACATTCTGGACCTGTCGCACCACCTCATCATATTTTTTATCCGGATCGCTGTCGGCTGTAAATTCCACCACCACGGTAGCTACTCCGTCCTTCATCTCGCTCCAGGTCCGCTTGACATTATCCAGCTCCTTGATGGATTTCTCAATTTTATCGACCACCAGTTCTTCCATATCCACCGGCGAAGCACCAGGATACAATATGGTTACCGGAACGATAGGCATCGGTAGATCAGGATCTTCCGCCTGGGGAATCTTCAAATAAGCATAAACCCCGACTACAATCAGCATCACGAATACCACGATGGTAAACTGATGGTTCTTTACAGCTAATTCAGATATTTTCATGGCTGTTCAGATCATTTTTTCTGCATATTCACCCGTACTCCATCCGTCAGGTAGGCAACGCCATCGCTGACCACTTCCTTAACATTCTCCAGTCCGTCCGATATGGCAGCCATTTCCCCGTAGAGGGTGGCTATCGTCACTTTGACTTTTTTGGCGATTCCCCCCGGGGTCACTTCAAACACATATCCGGTTTTCCCGTCCGCTTCCACCACTGAGGCCATCGGAATGAGTGAATAGGCAATCTTGCGGCCGGGAATGATTTCGATGTTGGCGATAAAGCCCGAGGCCAGGCGGTTTTTTGTTTCGTTGAGTTTAAGCTCGATTTCATAGGTTCCGGTCATGGGGTTCGAAACTTCATCAATCTGGCTGACCACTGCCGTGAAAGGCTCTCCCGGCCAGGCATCGATGATCACTCGAGCCGAATCGCCAACCATAATTTTCACGATGTCGCGGTCTGAAAGTGCAGTACGGATGATCCAGCTTTTACCGCTGATGCCCAGCACATATACCGGAAATCCGGGGGCTACCAGCTCGTTTTCCTTGACCAATTGCCGGAGGACCACCCCAGTTTTGGGGGCAGAGATCCGGGAATGGGCCTGGTTAAACCTGGCCATGTCAAGAATTGATTTCGATACATTCAGTGCCGTTTCGGCATTCTGCATTTGCTCGAGGGTGGCCACGCTGTCGGCATACAGGTTTTTAGCCCGGTCATAATCCCGCTGCGCCTTCTCGAATCCGTTCCTGGCCTGGTTTACCTGGGCATCTATTTCCGACAGGTTCAGCACGGCCATCTGCTGTCCCTTTTTTACCGCATCACCCTCCCTGAAAAAGGTCCGGGCTACGATCCCGCCGGTTTTAAACGATAATTTGATCTCTTCGCTGGTAGCTACCACTCCGCCCGACCGGACCGGCAGGCTCACCTCCTGCACCAGCACCGGTATCATGCGCACCCTCACCGGCTCAATCTTCACCACTTCCTTCACTGGCCCTGTCTTGCACCCAACTATCATCATAATCATTAATGCAAATAATAGCGTTCCTCCCCTTACCACTGCACCCTTCCCTGTCATCCCCGCGTGTTTTTTCATAACGAGTTCTTTTTTCAAATTTTATTAATTGCACAAACCTTTTCAAATTCCGCATAATCAGCGAGATAAGTGTATTTCGACAGGATAACATTTTCTTCGGCCTGGGTAAGGGAGGTCCGGGCATCGATAAACTCGATCAAATTAGCCTGGCCCTCCTCATATCTCCGTTTTATCAGCCGGAACCCTTCCCGGGCGGTTTTTACCTGGCTCAGCGCGGATTCAATACCGGCCTGTGCCGTCTTCAGTTCGCTCATGGCGTTGATTACCTGCAGTTCGATCTGCTTTCGAACCTCCTCCGACTGCTGATCGAGCATCTCCTTCTGCAGTTTTGCCTGCCTGATTTTAGCCCTGTTCTGGAATCCCGCAAACAAGTCCCAGGTCAGTATCGCCGAAGCCTGTGCAAAATCTGCCTCCTTATTGATCTTGTACTTTTCTCCCTGAATTCCATAGTCAGCGACGATCATCAGGTTCGGCAAAGCACCGGCCTGGTTCATCTTGATCTGCAGACCGGTGATCCGATTATATAGTGCGAGTTTTTTTAATTCTTCCCGGTTGACCAATGCCGATTCGCGATAGGTGCCGGATTCTGAGGCCAATGCCGGCACCATATCCGGCTCCGACAATAGAATGGTTTCATTCAACGACCGGTTCAGGAGAAAATTAAAATAGGCCGATGCAATTTCTTTGTTTTTCGCGGCCACCTGGATTTTCTGGTCAAACTTGCTCAATTCGGTTCGGGCCCGATAGAGGTTATCGATGGTGATTTTGCCGTTGTCCACCAGCTTTTGATTTACCCGTACATTCTCTTCCAGCAATTTGCGGGTATCATTCAGCATGTTCACCATGCCATCGGCCATCGATACATTATAATAAGCTTTGCGGATCTCGGCTACCAGCTCTTGCCGGTATTGGTCGACCGTGACCTGTTCGGTTTGGGTCAACTCCTTCTTTATCTTTGAATTGTAATAGATATCAGGATTAAATACAGGCTGTACCAACCGGAATTTTGTTTCCTGTTCTTCCGGACGCAGAAACATGAATGACTGGTTCTCAATCTGAGGAAACTTATTCTCCCGGAGAATCTGGTTCAGTGTGGCATATACCGGGTTAAGCAGATCACCGATCGGAAGATCGATGGTCCGTCCACCTTCAGCGACTGAAAACCTCGCATGCAGACTGAGGTTGGGAAAGAACAGACCCTTTGCTTCCCTTAGAGCCTCAACACTCTTGAGGTAACTGGTTTCCTTCTGTTTCAGTGCCAGGTTATTTTCCAATCCTATCCTGATATAGTCGTCGAGGGGTGTTTGGGCCTGGCTGGCTCTGGCCAGAATCATAAGAAATATGAGCAGTTTCGTTTTCATCGTATCCGGTTCTTAATATTGCTGTGAATCCTCAAAAACAACCGCTTCACCAGGTCACGCTCCGCCGGTGAAGCCAATGCATAGAGCTCATCAGCAAAAATGAATACTTCTTTCATTTTCGCCTGATAGGATTCACTCACCATTCTTCCAAAGTCGGTGAGCCCTAGATTGATTTCTTTTTGATTGCGGGAAGTGAGGCGGACCACGAGTTTCTTTGCGATCAGCTTTCGGACGGTCTGGGAGATGGCTCCTCTCGTAACACCCATGATCTCAGCAAGCTGGGTCATGTTGGCATGCGGATTCTCTCCGATCGCCGAAACTGTTTGAACCTCAGTGATATAAATCTTGCTTCCTGTTCCGTAATTAATGGGTTGTTTCTCAAAAAGCGTATAAACGTGAAGGATACCCTGGAATAGCTTTACGAGTTCATTGACTTCGCTGTTCATCCGAATAATGTTTAGTAGCTATACAAAAATAAATATTATTTAGATACTAAACAAAGCGTGAAACGAAATACGTGAAGCGTGAAACTAATTATATATATATTTGGATACATCCTAAAACCCAAAAGTTATGCCTCCTCAAATTAAAAGGCTGGCGCTGCTCTTCGCCATATTGATCGGGCTTTTCTTCGTAGCCCGGCATTTCCTGGTGCCGAAATCGTTCGGTGAATTCGGCCACTACCGAGGGCTTTCCTTAACCGAAAATCAAGCGAAAACCGCCCACTATGCCGGTGAAAAGGCATGCAAGGAGTGCCATCAGGACATGGTCGACCTTAAATCACCCAATGTGCACAAAACCCTCTCGTGTGAAACCTGTCATGGCCCCGGTCTGGCTCATGTGAATTCCACGGATTCGATCATACCGATGAAGGTCCATAAGGAAAGGGAGTTCTGCGAAATATGCCATACGAAAAACGCGGCGCGAAAGTCTGATAATATTGTTCAGATCAATGTAAAGGAGCATAATCCCGGTGAAAAATGTATTGAATGTCATAATCCCCACAATCCATGGCTAAATCTGAAGTAAAATCCAGGCGACGGTTCCTGACCGACGCGGCCCTCTTAACCGGGGGCATATTCGTAGCATCAGGCTTAACCCCATTTGGCAAGCTTTTGTATGCAACCGAACGGAAAAATCCCAATGGTCCATGGTACGGTATGGGGATCGATCTAGAGAAATGTATAGGCTGCGGAAGGTGCGCCGATGCATGCAAATCAGAGAACGGGGTATCGCGCGAGCCATTCTTTTTCCGCACCTGGGTGGAGCAATATACCATCCTGAACGACGGTTCCGTGAAAATCACCTCTCCAAACGGAGGGATCGATGGGTTTCAGCAGCAGGTCCCTGACGCTGATATTTTCAAATCCTTCTTTGTGCCTAAAATGTGCAACCATTGTGAGAAATCACCCTGTATACAGGTGTGCCCGGTGGGTGCAACTTTCGATAGCCCTGAAGGTGTTGTCCTCGTTGATCCTAATTATTGCATAGGTTGCCGGTACTGTGTTCAGGCCTGTCCATATGGTTGCCGGTATATCGATCCTGATAGCCATGTGGTGGATAAATGCACCCTTTGCTATCACCGGATTATGAAGGGACAGCTGCCGGCCTGTGTGGAGGTTTGCCCTACAGGTGCCAAAATCTTTGGCGACCTGAATGACCCGAATAGCGATCTTGTGAAGTTCAAAAAAGAGTATTCCTGGCAGGTGCTGAAACCCCACATGAATACAGATCCTAAAGTGTACTATAACGGTTTAAGGGCGGAGGTCAAATAATATGAATCCACATTTTTTGCATTTATATGATATGCTGTCCAAGGTCGATGGCTACATCTATCCCAATGAAATTGAACTCAACTGGAGTATCCTTATCGTCCTGTATCCATATATCACCGGATTGGTTGCAGGTGCCTTTATACTGGCATCACTGGAACGGGTATTTAAGGTGAGGGTGCTCAGACCAACCTATACCATCGCGTTGATTACTGCACTGGCCTTTCTTCTGGTCGCCACCATGCCACTGATCAGCCATCTGGGTAAGCCTCTGCGGTTTTTTGAGATCATGATCACCCCTCACTTAACCTCTGCAATGGCTATTTTTGGCTATGTCTACATTTGGTACCTGATGGTTGTTTTACTGTTAGAGATTTGGTTCGATTACCGGCGCGACCTGGTATTATGGTCGCAGGAGAAAACCGGATTCATGAAGCACGTTTACAAAATACTGACTCTGGGTGTGAAGGATATTTCCCCAAAAGCGCTTAAATGGGATGACCGGTTGGGTTATGCCATTACGGTTATCGGTATCCCTTCGGCATTCCTTCTCCATGGCTACGTCGGATTTATCTTTGGTTCCGTCAAGGCAAATCCCTGGTGGTCGACGGTCCTGATGCCCGTTATTTTTATATTCTCTGCCATGGTTTCAGGGATCGCACTGGTCATGTTTGTTTATATGATGATTAACTATATTCGGAAAAAGTTGATCGATATGGTTTGCCTGGATACGATTGCCAAATTTCTCCTGGTTGCCTTAATCCTTGACTTTGCCCTGGAAGGCCTCGACCAGATACACAGGATTTACGAAGCAGAGGAGTCCTTTCAGATACTTGACCTGCTTGTCAAGGGCAAACTAACCTATACGCTTTTTATATTCCAATGGGGAATGGGTATGCTGGTCCCGATTCTTACCCTGGCATATCTCCAGATGTTTAAATCGAATGCCCGCCTGAGAAGAATCCTTTACCTGATATCAAGTGCCCTCGTTCTGATCGGCATCTTCTTTATGCGTTGGAATGTAGTGATCGGTGGCCAGCTCTTCTCAAAAAGCCTCGTCGGGTTCACGACCTTTAAACTCAAATTGATTGGATCTGAAGGTATCCTCATGACGGTTGTATGGCTCGTTGTACCTTTCTTAATTCTGATTTTCCTGCTCTGGCTTCTGCCACCATGGAAGAGACATCCTGAGGAAGCGACGAGCGACAAGTGACGAAGGGATCGTGATGCGAAATGCGTAATGCGTGAAGCGGAAGAGAACACTAAACAACCCTCGGAGAAGTGTCATCCCCGCGAAGGCGGGGACCCCGTCACGCAAGTAGGATTTTGGCGAAGGCGGGGACCCCGTCACTCTGGTAGGATTAAAGATCGACCGGATAGCGGACCCCGGCCAGCTTCCTGATCCGGTCAAGCAACTGCATCTGGTCCAGGGTGAAGGAGAGCGGAAGCATAGGGCTTTCCCTTAGACCTGCATCGAGGCAGTCCATCACTTCTTTTGCCTCCAGAAACAATCCGAATCCATGATCAAGATGAAAAGTCAAGTCCTCTTCAAAGGCATCTTTTCTGGATACTGTCACTTTCACAGTCGACGGATCGATTCTTTTGACCCTGACAAACCCTTTTTCGCACCAAATTTCGGTTTGGGTGTCGCTGCAAACCGCCAGACTGGACGAAAGCTGTGCGATCTCACCTCCTGGGTATTTTAATATCATGGCAATGCTCCGGTCGACCCCGGAAGGTGCCAGATCAACCGTTGTGCTGATCTCCGAGGGTTGTCCGAATACCTGCTGCGCCCAGAATACAGGATAGATCCCAATATCCAGCAAGGAGCCCCCGCCCAGTGCCAGGTTGAACAATCGCGATTCAGGATTCATTGGGGCATTAAAGCAGAATTCCGACCGCAACATCATGGCTTTGCCCAATTCCCCCGATCGAACCACCTCTATGGCTTTTCGGAAGGAGGCTTGAAAACGGGTCCAGAATGCCTCCATCATAAAAGTTTTATTTCGCATGGCACAATCGATCATTTCCCCAGCCTGTCCAGCGTTCAGCGCGAAAGCTTTCTCAACCAGCACAGCTTTGCCCTGTTCTATGCATAGGACAGCATGATCACGGTGGTGAGAATGCGGCGTTGCAATATAGACTATATCAATCATCGGGTCGGCCGCCATTTCCTCATAGCTTCCGTAAGCTTTGTCAAACCCATAAGTGTCGGCGAACGCTTGCGATTTATCCAAATTCCGCGATGCAGTCGCATAGAGCCTTGCATTTGGCAGTAATTTCAAATCCATGCTAAATTTTCTCGCGATATTTCCGCAACCCAGGATGGCCCAATGGTAAACCTGTTTCATGCTGCAAATTAGTTAAAATGGTAAAGCGTAACGGTATCTGCGGATGGCAAAAAAAACAAAAAGGGCAGAAATGTTTTGATAATCAATATAAATGTATGTAGATTTCAAAAACATATTTCGGTTCAGAATCCTTAACAAAATGACTGAACCTGTGATTTTATTAATTGAAAATCATTTTTATCATGAAAAACAGAAAGCATGATCGTACCGGACGAGCTGTTTTTTTTATAACAATTTTGGTTTTCCTTTCCTCTTGCGGTGCCAGGAATGGATCTGAATTGGCTAACCATGGAACCCTGACCGAGAATTCAAGTAATGACGGAGCCAGGCCAGGTGGACAAGCAGATGATGACATCGTGACGCCGCCGCCATTCAGTGATGATATTTTCCCATGCACTTATTGTCATACTGATCTTAAGCCTGATCCGAACCGAAGAGAATTAAAGGATATGCACGAAGAAATTTCTGCGATGTTTAATCACGATCGTGAAAACCGCTGGTGCCTCGACTGCCATGATATGAACAACAGGGATTTTTTAAAGCTTGCCAGTGGAAAATTGTTGGACTTTAAGGAGTCATACAAACTTTGCGGCCAGTGTCATGGTGATAAACTCAGGGATTGGAAAGTGGGAGTTCACGGAAAAAGGACAGGTAACTGGAACGGAAAGAAAACCTATATGCTGTGCGTGAATTGCCATAATCCGCACTCACCCAAGTTTAAAGACCTTACGCCGGAGCCTCCTCCAATCAGGCAGGAGGATATTAACTAACTATCATTCATTGAATATGATACCAAAAATGAAAAAAGAAAAATCGAGGCGATCATTTTTAAAAAACATATCGGTTGTCACTTTTTCGGCTATCGCAGCAACTGGCTGTAACATGGCTTCAATTGATGAGTTTCTTCAGCAGAATTTCAGGATCTTGTCCAAAAAGGAAAAGAATAACATAGTTAAGAGTTTGGAAGCTAAGTATAAAGAAAAGTACGGCAAGGAATTTCACGTGTCCGATAAGCCGGCAATTGAGGGAACTCAATTTGGGTACGCGCTCGACTTATCCAGGTGTGTTGGCTGCCGACGATGTGTTTATGCCTGTATAAAGGAGAATAATCAGTCGCGCGATCCGCAGATTCATTGGATTCAGGTGCTTCAGATGGAAAAAGAGCGAGGGATCGACTTTGCTCATGCCGATGTCCATTATAATCCTGAAAAAGTTCCGGAAAAGGGGCATTTTTATATTCCTGTCGCTTGTCAGCAATGCCGCAATCCTCAATGCATCACAGTGTGTCCTGTTAAGGCTACCTGGCAGGAACCTGACGGAATAGTTGTTGTTGATTACAATTGGTGTATCGGATGCAGATATTGCATGGCAGCATGCCCTTACGGTGCAAGGCATTTCAATTGGGGCGAACCGAATGTGCCCGGGGAAGAAATTAATACCGAGATGCATTATCTGGGAAACAGGCCCAGGATGAAGGGTGTTGTGGAGAAATGTACTTTTTGTATTCAAAGGGTAAGGGAAGGCAAATATCCGTCGTGCGTGGAAATTTGCCCGGTTGGAGCAAGAAAGTTTGGAAATCTCCTGGATCCAGAAAGTGAAATACGGTACATCTTAGAGAATAAGCGTGTACTCGTCCTGAAGGAAGAATTGAATACTCAACCAAAATTCTATTACTTCTTTGGCGTTTAGCGCTTTGGATAAAAACGATTGCTCAAAACCAGATAAAAAATTTGATATGAATTTTTTTCGCTTCTTAAAAGGCAGTATTAAAATAATACTTAAGGGAAACAAGGCCTATTACATTTGGCTTGCATTCCTTCTACTATTAGTACTTTGGGGCGGATACGGATACTTTGGTCAGTTAAGGTTCGGATTGATTAAATCCCATATGAGGGATTCCGTATCCTGGGCTTTTTATATCGGTAATTTCACCTTTCTTGTCGGAGTGGCGGCCGCGGCTATTATGCTGGTTATTCCAGCCTATGTATATAATTGGAAGCCAATCAAGGAAATTGTGATTTTTGGTGAACTCCTGGCTGTTTGCGCGGTAATTATGTGCATTTCGTTTATTGTTGTTGATATTGGAAACCCACTGAGATTCTGGCATATGCTACCAATCGTGGGTACCATGAACTTTCCGTCTTCCATGCTTTCGTGGGATTTCTTTGTTCTTATGACTTATTTATTGCTGAATTCCGTGGTAGTGACTTATTTGTTATACTGTGTTTTTTACAAAAAGGAGTACAATAAAAAATTTGTATTGCCCCTGGTGTTGTTTAGTATTCCTCTCGCGGTTGGCATTCATACGGTAACAGCTTTTCTCTATAATGCTTTACCTGCTCGTGTTTTTTGGAATTCCGCTCTACTTGCCCCAAGATTCCTGGCATCCGCATTTTGTTCAGGTCCGGCCATTCTTTTGATTCTGTTTCAGATCCTTAGAAAAACCACCAAATTTGAAATCAAGGATGAAGCTATTTGGAGAATTGCTGAACTGATGGTCTATGCAATGTTTATCTATCTTTTTTTCACCCTCGCTGAACTTTTTAAAGAATTTTATTCAGGTACCGAGCATATTTTGTATTGGAAATATCTGTTGTTCGGAATAGGCGAAAACAGGGAAATTGTCGTTTACAGCTGGGCATCAATTATTATGGGATTTATCGCTTTTATGCTTTTCTTAATACCCAAGACACGAAAAAATTTTGTGACTTTAAACATTGGTGCAGTCTTTATTTATGCCAGTGTTTATGTCGAAAAAGGAATAGCCCTGATTATTCCAGGATTTACTCCTGATGTATTGGGTCAGATTTATGTATATACCCCTTCACTGACCGAAATCAGAACTGCCGTCATGATTTTTTCTTTAGGTTTTCTACTGTTTACCTTCTTGTCAAAGATCGCCATCGCAATTATTTTTGATCATTACAACATCGACAGCCTGAGGGGAAAAAGCTAGTTGACAGGATTATTGCGTGAAATTCGATATCAGGGTTTTATCACCTTAACCATTCTGAGGGCCTTTCGTTCCTGTTTCATAAAAGGATGGTCATTTGCCAGCGGTATATTTTTCTGCAGCAATTTGTGAATATCACGGAGATAGTTCTTTTCGTCCGGATCGCAGAATGAAAGGGCTGCCCCGCCGGCTCCAGCCCGACCGGTACGTCCGATACGGTGAATGTACATCTCTGATACATTCGGAAGTTCGTAATTAATGACCATATCGAGATTGTTGACATCAATTCCGCGTGCGGCGATGTCGGTTGCTACCAATACCCGGGTCAGGTTGCTCTTGAAATTTCTCAGGGCTAGTATCCTTGCGCTCTGGGCTTTGTTGCCATGAATAGATTCTGAACGGATCCCGGCATGGATCAGACTGTAAACAACCCGGTCGGCGCTCGTTTTGGTCCGGGTAAATACCAGTGCGCTCGCATGAGGTTTGCTTCTAAGAAGGTTGATCAGTAAAGCCGGTTTATCTTTTTTATCCACCAGATAGAGCGATTGGTTAATGGTGTCAGCACTCGAGATTTCTTCGGTCACATCTACCTTCTCAGGTTTATGTAAAATAGCGTGCGCCAGTTTCATGGCCTCCGGTGGAATGGTGGCTGAAAGAAAGACCGACTGCCTGCGTTCAGGAAGCTGCCTGATAATTCTTTTGATATCCGGGATAAAACCCATGTCCAGCATCAGGTCGGCTTCGTCGAGAACAAACCATTCGAGGTTCCCGAAATAGATGTACCCTTGACCCATCAGGTCGAGCAAGCGCCCGGGAGTGGCAATAAGAACATCAACGCCGCTTCGGAGCATCGTTTCCTGTGCACCCTGTGGTACACCGCCAAAAACCACTCCGGTGCGAACCGGTGTGTAACGGGCATAGGAGTTGAAATTCTGGCCGATCTGGGCGGCCAGCTCACGGGTGGGACATAATATCAACGCCTTTATCTGCCGCGCCCGGCTGGGGTCAGCAGGTTTCAGCAGGAGCGTTTGAATAATCGGAAGGGCGAATGCAGCGGTCTTACCCGTGCCGGTCTGCGCAATCGCAAGCAAATCCTTATGATCAAGCAAAATCGGAATGGATTGTTGCTGTATGGGTGTGGGTTTGGTGTAACCTTCAGATATTAAGGCCCTCTGAAGGGTCTCATCTAAATTTAAATCCTTGAATGGCATGTAATGGAATTAGAAAACGTGACACGAGACGCGTGACGCGTGACGGAGAATTGTCATCCCCGCGAAGGCGGGGACTCCCTGAAGTTTCAAAGAGTCCCCTCCGGGGCTATATTAGACTTTTTTAACCTGAACTGCATTCAGGCCTTTTTTGCCCTGCTCAAGTTCGAAAGTTACTTCGTCATCTTCTTTGATGCTGTCGATCAGATTGGAATGATGTACAAAATACTCTTCACTGCTGTCATTGTCTTTAATGAAACCGAACCCTTTGTCGTTATTAAAGAATTTTACTTTTCCTGTTTTCATGATATGTAATTATTAAAAAATGTTTTTTGCTTTTGTATTGAAAGTGTGAAGGCAACCCGAAAGGTAATTCCGGATGATATTCAACTCTGAAGAATTGTGATTGTTTTGATAGTACCGCTTGAAACGGCTTGGGGAAGGATGAACCTGTGATTATTTATTCTTGTAATATTGTATGCAAAGATACGGATAATTCTCATATGGAGCATCATTTGTGAAAATAAACCGTGAAACGTGAAGCAAAGGATTTTATCTTCACCGTAATTTACCACATCCAATATGAGAACGCTATTCGTTATCCTCGCCTGCCTGCTTCCGGCATCTGCCGGCTTTTCCCAGAAAACCAGCGTCTGGGCACCTTGGAATGACGGATGGGATTTTGTCCGGGATGGCGATAGTCTTGCCTCTCCCGGTTTGTTTGAACGTACCGGTACGAACAACATCAAATGGCAGAATGTCACCCTACCACATACGGCCAATCTGGAACCAATGGTGATCAAAGGCGACCAATGGCAAGGGATCTGCTGGTACAGGAAATTCTTCAGGGTTCCGGCAGTAGATGCAGCGAAACGCCTGTCGGTCTATTTTGAGGCCGCCATGCACACAGCCCACGCGTATCTTAATGGTAATCTGATTGTTACGCACAACGGAGGCTATCTTCCTTTTGAGGTGGATCTGACCGGTAAGGTCAAAAGTGAGGGAGAGAATTGTTTGCTTGTCATACTCGATAACCGCGATAATCCGCAGATTCCTCCCGGTAAACCGATTCGCGGACTTGATTTCAACTTCTTCAGCGGCCTCTACCGTAATGTATACCTGATAAAACAGGACAGGCTTCATTTTCCGGATGCTGTGGCCATCAACCGCAGGTCAGGCGGAGCCGTCATGATTCAGTATAAGAATGTCAGCCGGGAAAAGGCTTCCATTACGATCAAGGCGGAGGTGCAGAACGACCATGATTCTTCGCAGAATGCCCAGGTCCGAATGACCCTCTGCGACGCTCAATCTCACCCCATTGTGCAAAACCTGTCTCCAGAAACAGAAGTTGCTCCGGGTGGTTGTTTAACCTTCAGGAATATTTTTGATGTCCTCAATCCTAACCTCTGGACTCCCGAAAACCCTTATCTCTATATACTTAAAATTGAGTTGATTACCGCAGGTGAAGTTATTGAAGAGCTGAACATTAGACCGGGCATCCGTTCTATCAGGTTCACCACGGGTGGCTTTTATCTCAATGGCTCCAAATACAGAATCCGGGGGACCAACCGCCATCAGGAATACCCGTATGTTGGTTACGCTTTGCCCGACAACGCCCAGTTTCGCGATGCATGGAAGATCAAGGAAGCTGGTTTTAATTTTGTTCGCTGTTCGCACTATCCGCAGAGCACGGCTTTTCTGGATGCCTGCGATGAGTTGGGAATCATGGTGATGGACGCGATTCCGGGATGGCAGTTCTACGGGGATCAAATATTCCAGAGTAACAGTTATCAGGATATCAAGGATATGGTCCGGCGCGACAGAAATCATCCATCCATCATTTTGTGGGAAGCTTCCCTGAATGAATCCGGCATGACGAATACTTACATGGAAACGGCAAATAGCCTGGTTCACCAGGAACTGCCCTATGCTGAGGTGTTTACGAGTGGTTGGATTGAAGGAATTTACGACGTTTTTATTCCGGCACGTCAGCATTCCAAACCCCCCGATTACTGGAGCACATTTGCCGGCAGCCAACCTCTGCTGATCAGCGAATATGGGGATTGGGAGTACTATGCTCAGAACGCGGGGTTCAATCAAACCTCTTTTTCCAATCTGAAGGAAGCGGAACGGTCATCGCGTCAGCTGAGGGGCGATGGTGAAATCCGGCTTCTGCAGCAAGCCCTCAACTATCAGGAATCACATAACGACAATTACAGGGGGCCGGCAGTGGGTGATGCCAACTGGCTGATGTTCGATTACAACCGGGGATATGCCCCGGATATCGAATCTTCCGGAATCAGCGATATCTTCCGCTTGCCGAAATTTGCCTACTATTTCTACCAGAGTCAATACGGTCCGGCTGCGGATCTGAAAGGTTTCGGCAAACCGATGGTATTCATTGCCAGTTATTTCGAAAAAGAATCACCGGATTTCATCAAGGTTTTCAGCAATTGCGAGGAAGTGGAACTGCATCTGAACGGAAGGCTGGTCGCCCGTCAGAAACCCGACTCCGACCAGTATTCAACTCACCTTCCGCATCCCCCGTTTACCTTCAGAATCCCGGGTTTTGAGCCGGGAACCCTGGAGGCCATCGGGTATATCACTGGGGTAAAAGTTGCTGAAAGAAAGCAAACAACCCCTGGAAAGTCAGTTGGTATTCAAGTGAGGGCCGACCTATCCGGGAAGAACCTTGAACCGGGTATCCCTGATTTGATTTTTATATACGCCTCAATGATTGATGCGAAAGGAACCGTGGTCGGCAAAGATACCCTACCCGTAAGGTTTTCCGTGAATGGTCAGGCTGAACTGATCGGGGATAATCCTGCTAAAGCAGAAGCCGGAATCGCCGGAATTCTGTTAAAAACCTCGGGACAGGGAAATATTACCGTGACAGCAACCGCCGCCGGTCTGAAGACCACTTCATTGGTTTTGAAAACAAAACGGAAGGGAGGGTGTTTATTAACATTATGATCGATTCCCTGGGCAACCCGGGAGAGATCTCAATTCTCCGGGGTGTCCATAAGGATCTGGATAATGAGGTTTTACGGGTGGTTCAACTAATAAAAGACTGGTTGCCGGCGATACAGAACAGCAAAGCAGTTCAATCAGTTGTCACAATCCCGGTCAGATTTGAGCTCAAACAGTAAAAGAACCGGCAGACAGAAAGGGGTTTTTCTTAAATTTGGACCATTGTTTTTCCATACAGAGTTACGGAATGATATTACTATACGCTTAATGAATCAGAGTTTTACGATTTTCTCAGGATTCTTCCTCGCAACATCCCTGGTATCTTGTTTTGTCGCACTCCTTGCCTTGCAGAGGAAATCAGTGAAAGGAGCTAAAGAACTCAGCTGGCTCATGATGGCAGCTGGCCTGGGAGCCTTTTTCCTCATTTTCGAAACTGCAGCCACATCCGCGATACAGAAAATATTCTGGGCAAAACTCGAGTATATCGGAGGAGCAGCCACACCAGTCCTTTACCTGATTTTTGTTCTTCGCTTTGCCGGATTTGATAAGTTCCTTACCCGGAAAAACATACTTGTCATGTTTGTATTTCCGGCAATATCGCTTTTGCTCGCCATGACTAATGAAAAGCATAACTTGTTCTGGTCAGGGTTTTCAGAAATATACGGGAAAACAAACTTGATGGAATACTACCATGGGATGGGTTTCTGGATTTTCTACCTTGCCTATAGTTATGTTTTACTGGTCCTGGCTACTATCTTCCTGTTCAGATATATCATCAGAAATACGCAGCCCTTCCGTCTGAAAGGCTGGATTATTTTCATCGGATGCATGTGTCCCTGGTTTGCAAGCGTGCTGTACCTGACGGGATTGAATCCGGTACCCGGACTCGATCTGGTGCCGATAAGCATCATTCTGAGCGGGATTCTGATGGTTTATGCCATCTTATATTACCAATTCCTTGATTTTGTTCCCATCGCCCGTGAAACTCTGGTTGAGACCATGACCGATGGTATTATGGCCCTGGACGAACAAAACCAGATCCAGGATATCAACGAAGCCGCCATGGTCTTCCTGGGGATCACCAACAGGAACATCATTGGTCAGACCGCCCGGCCTTCACAAGCTTCTGCAAGCTGGCTGCTTGAGGCTATTATAAATCAGGCTTCAGGAAGTACCATCGAAATCAAAAGCAATACGAAAACTTATCGGATATTAAAACAGCCAATTAAAAAACAAGTCGGCAGTAATCTGATTGTCATTCAGGATATTACTGAACAGGTTGCCAGGCAGCTTGAGATCCTGAAAGCAGAGGCTCGCTATCATAATATGTTCACCATGTTCCGCTTGATGTCCGATAATATGTCAGATATGATCTGGGCAAAGGATCTCCAAAAGAGATATATTTTCGTCAATAAAGCCGTTTGTGATCACCTTCTTTTCACAAAAGATACTGATGAACCCATCGGCAAGGAATACCAGTTCTTTGTTGAGCGCGAAAGACAAAATAAGCCAGAACAACCCGATTGGTATTCCTTTGGTCAACAAAGTTCGGATTCTGACCAGATAGTCATGAATTCAAAGCAGGCGGAACATTTTGACGAGTATGGCAATGTCCGCGGAAAATTGCTGCATCTCGATGTTTGGAGGGCTCCTATTTTCAATGAAGGAGGTGAGATGATCGGAGTGGTGGGCAGCGGCCGTGATGTGACCCTTCATAAAAAAGCCATTGATGATCTTTATAAAAGGGACCTGCTGCTGGATGCCATTGCGCGGGCAACCGCGCTCCTGGTCACCGGTGAAAATCTTGAAAAATGCATCAATGGGGCGCTGAAAATTGTAGGCCAGGCAGTCGGGGCAAACCGGGTTTACATTTTCCAGAATCATTCAGCCCTTGGCTATCGGCTGCCTTTAATGAGCCAGATGTATGAATGGTCAGATGATTCAGTTGATCCGCAGATCGATAACCCACTCATGCAGAATATACCCTATGAAACCTCCGATCCGCGCTTGTTTGAAACACTTTCGGCCGGCAAAGTGATATCGGGTAAAACCTGCGAATTTCCGGAGGCGGAAAAAGGGGTGTTTGAAGGGCAGGGGATCAAATCAATTCTTCTGACACCAGTCATTCTTGATTCTGTTTTCTGGGGTTATCTGGGATTTGATGATTGCACGAATGAGCGGGACTGGACAGCCACTGAACAACAGATCCTGAACGCGGCTGCCAATACTATCGGAGCTGCCTACCTTAGAAAGAAAAACCAGGATGAGTTGATCGCGGCCAAGGAAAAATCGGAAGAAAGCGACCGCCTGAAATCGGCCTTTCTCGCCAATATGAGCCATGAGATCAGAACTCCGATGAACGGTATTCTTGGATTTGCTGAATTACTCAAGGAACCTGACCTGACAGGTGATGAACATGATGCGTATATCGAGATTATTGAGAAAAGTGGAATCAGGATGCTTGCCATCATTAACGATTTGGTGGATATTTCGAAAATTGAATCAGGTCAGATGGAGGTAAAGATCTCTGAAACAAATATTAACGATCAGGTCGACTATATCTTTGATTTTTTCAGACCTGCAGTGGAAAGCAAGGGTATTCGACTATCCATGATAAGGAATCTGTCGGGAAGAGAAGCATTGATCAGTACCGATAGGGAAAAGTTAAATGCAATTTTGGTCAATCTGGTAAAAAATGCAGTAAAATTCACTATTGAGGGATCAATCGAATTCGGTTACGAAAAAAAGGGGGATTACCTGGAATACTTTGTTAAAGACACCGGCATCGGAATTGGGAGCGATCATCAGGAAAGCATCTTTAACCGTTTTGTTCAGGCGGATATTGCCAACAAGCAGAATATGCAGGGGGCCGGTCTGGGCTTATCGATTGCCAAAGCCTTTGTTGAAATGCTCGGGGGACAGATTTGGGTGGAAAGCCAGGAGTTTGTTGGCTCCTCGTTTTATTTTACCATTCCCTATCAATCACTCCTATTGACAGCGTAACGATCTCATGCGCCTTTAACTTGACTTTCACTTTATTGCCTTCCATCAACGGTTTATTGCCGGAATCCTGTGGCAACTCAATGATATTCATGCGTGCAATGCTCACCGCCTTAACAGGCAAAGAAACTACCACATCGGTTTCCTTTCCGTTCACTTCCGCCAGACGGATAATCAGGCTTTTACCGTCTTCGCCCTGTTTGATTCCGCTCATCACCACTTCCGGGGGTGAAACTGAAATCAGGGAGCCGTTCTCCGGCCGGGTCGCGTGGGTTTTAGCCAGGGCCAGAGAGGGTGGCTCTGCTGCGTAAACGGGAATATTGAAATTCTCCCCTTCAGCCCAGACCCCATTCTTCCAGTCACCCGTGTGCGGAAACAAGGAATATTGAATATGGTTGATCCCGATATTCGGATAGAGGTTTGGTGAATAGGTCGCCCGCAGAAGCGACAACCGGAGCTGACCCTTGTCAAAGGCATGTCCGAACTTGGTGCGGTTGAGCAGGGCCAGGCCATGAACGCCATCCGAAACATCCACCCATTGTTGCGCCGGGACTTCTTGTCCGTTTACGGCTCGACTGACCACATCGAAGGGTACCTGACTGTAAAACTTGGGATTATCAATGGCTAAATCAAAGGTGGTTTTCAGGAACGGAGCCGGATTTACGCCATCGCCCGTTTCAAACCAGTGGGCCTCCAGGTCGAAGTCGATCCGGGGATAACTCTTATAGATATAGGTCCGCTGGATGAATTTTGAACGGCCCCATTTTTTTACCACTTCAACAGTGGTACGTACCGGACCCCTTTCAGTGATCGCAACACTTACAATATCAGTGATATCCTGGATCTCCTTTGTTGCACCGATGGTCCAGGCATTCATCCCGTTCGGGGCTTCCATCCACATCCGCAACCGGTTAAGGCGGCCGTTGGCCGTGACGTATTCCTTACCCGACCGCTTATCTTTTAATCCGCTGATATCCCCAGTTTTAAGATCAATCTTAACCAAGAACCAATCGGTCTCAAAAACCCCGTCCTTTTCCGGAATCTCTTCAACCGATGATCCAGCTACCATGGGGTCCATATAAAAAGTTTGATAACCGCCGGCTGGCATGTCGTCCACGACAAATTCCACCGTTGACCGGTATCCCGGAGGAAACTGTTTGCCACCGATGATCTGGGCCGGATAACTCTTGCCCGATGCATCGCGTACAAGGACGGTTGCCACTTTATTTCCCGTGGCCGGTTTTACATGTGCATATTCATAATAATCACCCCAGGTGGAGAGATTGGCCGTTGCCGGACGGTCATGCGAGAAGATTTCGGCCTGCACCAGCACCTGGCCGCCCCTGGGCTGCATGTTGAGCGCCACAACCGGCTGTCCGGCTCCGGTTTTAAACGTGATTTCATCAGCTAACCTGCGGAAATCAGATTCAAAAATGGCATTTGCTTTTTTCTGAACCATTTTATGATCCGCCACCGCATCCTGGTAGGATTCATAGATGGCCGAACCGGGAAGGATATCATGAAATTGATTAAAAGCCACCGTTTCCCATAAACTTTTCAATTCGGCAGCAGGATAGGCATTCCCGGAGAGCCAGCGAAGACCCGATAGAAATTCAGCCTGGTACATCGATTGTTCGCTTTTCCTGGTGTTCTCCTTGATCTCGGCAACCGAGGTATAGCATCCTTCGAAAATAAACTGCATCTCCCCCCGGTGAACAGGCAGGCTTACCGCCATCTTATCGGTGGACTTAAAAAAAGATTCAACCGAGGAAAACTTGATCGACGGGAACTTTGGTGTGCCATCAAGCTGATGGATCATTTCGATATTTTTCAATGTCGGGCCACCGCCATGGTCACCTATCCCTGTTGGATGCAACATCTTATGCGTGATCGGAGAGATTCTCGCAACTTCATTTTTCAAGGCGGGGCTGATCTCCCCGTTATAGGTGTAATTCGTGAAGCACAGAACATTTGATGAATCCGGGCCGATCCATCTGAAGGGTCCTATGAACGGGACACACCGGTGGAAATAGTAATAATCCATTCCTGAGAGCCTGAGCATCTGCGGGAATTGTGAAATATGACCGAAATTATCCGGCAGCCAGCCCACACGGGCGATCTTGCCAAACTTATCCAGAAAATACCGCTGTCCCAGTAATAGAGTGCGGCACAGCGCTTCTCCACCGGTCAGGTTGCAGTCGCTCTCGGTCCACATTCCGCCGGCAAGCTCAAACCGGCCCTCACCCACCAGTTTTTTCACTTTTTCAAAGAGGGGAGGGTCCATCTCTTCCACATGCCGGTAAATCGTTGCCTGGCTCTGCAGCATGCGGTAATCCGGAAAGCGCTCCATAAAGGCAACCGCCTGCCGGAAATTGTCGTGGAACATCTTGACACTTTCATTGTAGGGCCATAACCAGTTCATATCCATGTGGGCATGTCCGGTCACAAAAATGCTGTCACCGCGGAGATCCGGAATGTTGTTGATTATGTTACGCTTGATCTCATCTAGAATACCCATGACCTCAGGGAACCGGTCTTTGGAAAGCAATCCGAGTGCCTTCATCGACTGCGCGGAGATGTCCGTTGTTAATCCGTACATCCTCATGGCCGAGGTTACCGATGAAGCGGAAAGCTGCAAGTCCGGCTCTCCGATACCGGGTATGGCCAACGCCTTTAACAAAAGTTCGGTGGCAGTTTCAGGTTCAATGACGACTTCGTTAATCCCGGCCCTGCTCGAAATCCTGATCCTGGCACCTGGTTTGCTCAGTAATCCGCATAATTCAGCGACAGGCAAATCAAAACCGGCAGTCATGGTGGATCCTGCGGGCAAACTGCTAATCAATACAGAATATAGTGCAGGGGTTCCATGGTTTCCATCTGAAACTGCCCCTGCCTCAATAAATTCACAGGGAACATCCTTTAGGAGGGCGGTGCCGTTATTTCTTACCGATACGGTTAACGAAGCCGTTTCACGGTTGATTTTTGTTATTCCGATCCGCGTGATCGCTGCTCCCGGGCTTTTCACGAGGGTCTCTTTAGCCGGATGGTCATTGCTGTTCCTCAGGTCACCGGCAACCATCGAACAAATCATCTCCCAGCCTCCGCTTCCCTGATCTACTTTTATGAGCAGGCGGTTCCAGCCTTTCCCCAGCTGAACGTAAACCGTGTCCTGGCTCTCAATAAGCGACCGCTTAACTCTTTGTTCCAGAATACCTATCCCGTTGAGCCACATGATGGTTCCATCATCTGACCCGAACCGGATGGTTGCCAGCCGGTCGGATGGTGAATATATATAAGTGAAGGCATAAGCTGCGCAACGGTCGGTTTTGGCAAAACCCTGTTTGGTAAAATCCACAAACCCGGCAGTCACCTTTTTCCATTGTACCTCCCCTGCTTGTTCTCCATGAGAAGGAGTGGCATTGGGCTCATCTATAAACGGATAACTTAACAGATCCGTGGTTTGGGCAGAGGTGAAAGAACCTGCAACAAGCCAGTTGCTGATTTTTGTGCCATTGGCCTGACTAAAACCCGGACCGCTGCCTGCGAGCCATATCGTCACCAGAAAGAGAATTGCTTTTTTCATGTTTTATTTGATTATCCTTTCAAAGCTACGATTATTTGGCGGCCGAAGTTCAGCCGCCTACTGGAATCGTTCGTCAAAAACTTGCCTTAGAATCCGGTAATTTACTGCCAGTTACAGCAGTTACGTGGAAATATGATTTAATTTTAACTACGCAGGTCAGGTAAGATTATCCAGTCATGAAAACTTTACAACCAACGAGGGAAGAACTGGAAAGTAGTCTGTTTCTTGAACAGGATCGTATCAACTTGTTCATTGATTTGAATATTGTTGGTGTTATAATCGCAGCGGTTGACGGGAAGGTGATCAGGGCTAATGATTATTACCTTAATTTACTGGGCTTCAGTCGTGAAGAATTCGATACCCTGAAACTTGACTGGCGCTCCTTAACCCCTCCGGAATGGATTCCTGCTGATGAATATGCGATCAGTGAACTTCGTCAAAAAGGCCGCTGCACTCCATATGAAAAGGAATATATACGCCGCGACGGTTCAAGGGTTGCTGTATTGCTCTCCGACGCCATGCTTCCCGGACCACAAGAGCACATTGCTGCTTTTGCCATCGATATCACCGAAAAGAAGCTGGCAGAAAATGAAATCAAATCTAAAAATAAGGAACTCCAGGATCTCGTTGCTGCAAAGGATAAGTTGTTTTCTATCATTGCCCACGACCTCAAAAGCCCATTTACTTCCTTCCTCGGTTTTACCCGTATGATGGTCGACGACCTGCCCTCTCTCCGGCTCGAGGAGATTCAAAAGATGGCCCTGTCGATGCGGAAATCTGCCGATAACCTTTACATTCTACTGGAAAATCTTCTGGAGTGGTCCCGCATTGAAAGGGGAATCACCTCTTTTGACCCCCAATCCATTTCTTTGCTTCCCAAGATTACCGAGAGCTTGCAGTCGGTTCATGAAACGGCCAATAAAAAAGAGATACAGGTCAGTCTTGATGTTTCGAAAGATTTGAAGGTGTTTTGCGAGTGCAATATGCTCTCATCCATTATTCGCAATCTGATCTACAATGCTGTTAAATATACCCAAAGAGGTGGCAAAGTCAACGTCACGGCCAAACCCGTCAGCGGCAACATGGTTGAAATTTCAGTCAGGGATAATGGCATCGGAATGGAGCAGGATTTACTGGACAAGCTTTTTCAACTGAATGACCAGACCAGCAGTAAAGGTACCGACGGCGAACCCAGTACCGGCCTTGGACTGATCATTTGTAAGGATTTCGTTGAAAAACACCAGGGTAACATCTGGGCTGAAAGCGAAATCGGGAAAGGCAGTACCTTCCATTTTACTCTTCCGTCCTCAGATTCTGCACAACCCCCGCCTTCCTCACCATAACCCAGCCCAGCAAAACAATCCACACCAGGCCATTTACAATCAGGATCAATAAAATGGAAATGAGGTATACCGGGGAAACTTGACCTGAAGGGTTGAATAATCCCGGAAGTACCGAGATCAGGGCTGAAATGCCGCCGGCCAGTGTGCCGTAGAAAAGCAGGGTCGAATATTCCCTGATCACCAGCCTGAATATCCTTGATCTGCTGAATCCCATCGCCCGGTAAAGTGCAATTTCCGCCCGGCGCTCCTGCAGATTGCGAGCCAGAATAATGGCCAAACCAATGGTGCCGAGAAGCATGGCCAAAGCGCCCATTACCAGGAAGATCGATAAATAGGTATTCTCAATCGCATTGAATTCCGCCAATTTCTGGACCGCCGGTTTCAGCTCCGTCCCATAGTCACGGAAAACATTTAAAACCTCCGAATGAATAACTTCGGATTTATCCGGATCGGCGTCGATGAGCATGGTTTGAGTTCCACTCACCGATGGCCAATGTTGCGTAAAAAGGTCTTCCGGTATCAGGATGTTTCCCTGGAATACCGAATTCTCCAATCCGCCTGCCAAAACAATATTTACTGTATCGCCGTTCTCCGACTTGTATTTAAGTGTATCACCGATCTTCAATCCCAGTCCCCACTGTATAACCGTCTGATCCGCCACCCCCGGGATACAGCCGGGTGAAAGTTTCCGGTCGAGCAACTTCCAGGGATCTGCCGAAAACTTTTTATCGGCCAGCGAAATAAACCTGAAACGGCCTGAAAAGGCGCCCGATGGAACACCAAGTAACGGTGGATTGGTCACCCGGTTGAGGTTCAGGCAACTGGCATCATCACCCTCCAGTCTCTTCATCTGCACAAATTCCGATCGGGTCTCCAAACCGTATCTGGCCCTGACAGTTGGATCATTCAGATTGTCCGGGACTGGGACCGTCGTTTCCATATAAAAGAGAAATCCCCCCGTCCCATTGGCTTTTTGTAGAGACAGATTATGATCTGTCTCTACAGAGAATCCGGTCGTTTTCCGGTTTGCCCCGATGGCAATCACCATGAACACACCGATGGAGAAAAGCAGTACCACCGAAAGGCTCCTGTTGCTGTTCCGGTATAGGTTGCTGTTGCCGAGTGAGGCCAGGGTCAGGTTCTGTGCAGGTTTAGGAGGATCGTACTTGAATATTTTAATGGCCAGAACGATAAAGCTGAGCAGCATAAGGGTGCCGGCAGCAAAGAAAAAGGTTGGACCGGTCGATTGAAAACGGAACAGCCCGTAAAGAGCCATGCCAAGCGAAATGATGCCTGTAATTCCAAAAACATAGGGCAGGATCTTTTTTTTAGAGGATGAATAATTCCGGTAGGAAAGCCGCAGCATCTGTGAGGTCTTACCGGTAAAAAAGCGCTTGATGGTCAACCAGGCGGTACCGGAGGATACGACCAGACTCAATAAGGCTCCCATAACCAGCGTTCCCGGTTTGAATACCGGCTTCAAGGTATCAGTCAGCACAATTTCGTTCCATACGCCGTTGAGTCCCCTAAAAATCAATACCGTATAAAAATAGGTCAATATCAAACCCATAGCTACTCCAATCAAGGCGATCAGACTATACTCGGCCAACAATGATTGCCTGATCCTTTTTTCGGGCCAGCCCAAAGCCTTTAGAATACCGATCTGGGTGAGCCTACCTTCAAGGCCAAGACGGATAAGTAAATAAGTAAGGATGATACCGCCGGCAATCAGGAAAAAACTCAGGCCAAGAAAGAGTCCGCTGAAATCAACACCCGATGAAGCTGCGGTAATACCCTCCCTGGAAGGTTCGGACACTGTGATTCCAATATCTGACGGACGAAGGTGATTGAGTATACTCTTCTGAATATCAGCCGGATTAGCTGACGGTGGTAACCGGATCTGGGTGTATTTCCCAAAGCGGTTTTGCCACAGTGCTGCTGCTTGTCCCGGATTGATGAATGCTTTGGGCGTACCGTGGTATTGATTCCAGTACCTCTCATCTTTATCCCTGATATCCTTTAGATTGATCGGAATGCTGGTCTCCCAGTCCCGGCAATTTCCGGCATCGGACAATCCGGGTATCTCTGGCATCAGCAACCTGTCGCACCGCGGATCCTCCATTTGAATAATTCCGGATATTCTGAATCCGATCTTTTTAACTGTCAGATTCCTGAGGGGACCAACCATGAAGAAGCTGAGCGTAACGGAGTCCCCCGTTTTTGCTTCCAGATCGTCAGCCAGCCAGCGGTTGATAAGTATTTCGCCGGGTTTTACCTGGTCCCCGGGCAGGGTGGAAACAAATGAATAGGGCGTTTTCCTTTCTGATGTCCTGAATTCATTGACAAAATAGCTGAACCACAGACTCTTTTCACCTGACATGGATTCAATAGCGGTGAGGGTGGGGAGGTCGAAGAATACCCTTGGGGTCCTGATGATCCATTCACCGGTAATTGGATGTCTATCCAGATGCAGCCCTGCATCACTAAGGGCCCGGTTGGCTGCCAGGGATTCCTCAACCCGCTGCGCGCTAACTTTTCCGCCGCCGGCAAGCAGGATCCGGTTCGAAAATCCATCGAGACCGGCCAGTTTTTGTAGGTATTTTTTGCCTACGAACACATTGAAAGGGGCTGTTTGGGTGTTCTGTAAATGGAAACGGCCATGCTGGTCCTTTCCGGCAATCAGCCGGACCGTCAACCGCGTTGTCACAATTTGGTCAGCGTCCGAGACAAATGGGGCATCAATGGGAACCGGTCCCGGTTTGCTGATGCGTACCAGAATCTCATCCCCCACTTTTACAGCGAGCCTTACAGCCAGGTTATCGCTGATAACGGCTTCATTATCTGCCATTGAGGGGTCAAAGGTTTCCCCACTCAATACTTGTTGGAAGGGAACATCAATGCCGTAAACCTGGATTTTAGGTATCCGGATGGTTCCACCACCAGCCGATACCGATCCCTGGAGTTGAAGCACTGCAGCGGAGGGAATCTCCAGTTCTGCCGACATCCTTATCGCCAAAGAATCAGTGAGATAACGGTCGCCCGCTGAAACCGACAAATCAGCTTCACCCAGCCTGATCCCCACCAGGTTCTTCAACCCGCTCCGCACTGAATCGCCAACCACCAATGCCCCGGTGATCACGGCCATACCGATTGCCATCCCGAGTGCCACCGTCAGGTTGCGTACCCGGTAATGCCATAAACTCCTCGCTACAAACTTCCTGAAATCCAAATTATAAATTACTAATACGCCAATTATCACTAATTTCAATACGGAGAAGTGTCATCCCCGCGAAGGCGGGGACCCCGTCACGCTGGCAGGATTTCCGCCGGCGGTGACCCCTCCGCGCTGGCAGGATTTCCACCGGCAGGCACCTCTTTTTTATGCACCTAAACTCTTCAATTCAACCACTCTCCCCATCTTCCCGGCCAACTCCGGCGAGTGGGTTACCATGATGATCGTCTTGCCGTCAATCTTATTGATCTCCAAAAGCAGCTCAATCAGGTTCAGGGCGTTGACTTCATCCAGTGCTCCGGTGGGCTCATCAGCCAGAATCATCTCAGGATCGTTGATCAAGGCACGGGCAACTGCTGTTCGCTGACATTCTCCTCCGGAAAGCTGTCCCGGTAGCTGATCACGCACCTCCCAAAGGCCCATGCGCCTGATTAAATCCCCGGCCCGTTCTTTGTAAAAACCGCGCCTGGGCTTGTCCGGCCTGGCCAGGGTGGGGATCAGTACATTTTCCAAAAGTGTGCATTGGGGCAGCAAATGATGAAGCTGAAATACCTGACCGATCGAATGGCTTCTGTATTTGTCAAGTTCAGCGGCAGATAATGCGGCAAGATTTTGCCCGTTGAACTCTATCGATCCACCATCAGCACTGTCAAGTGCGGCAATCAGATTGAGCAGGGTGGTTTTGCCCGACCCTGACGGGCCCATGATAGCCAGACTGTCCCCTCGTTTTACTTCCAGGGAAAGATCGTGCAGGACCATCCGGAGTGTTGGCGTTCCGGGTTTACCATAACATTTACGCACATGTTCGAGCCGGAGCATATTAGTTGATTTATTTAGGCTCATTTCACGGATTCATAGGCATTAACTAATTCTCTTGCATGGTTAAATATGTCGAAATATTTATGAACACCTTCATATCCCGACTGACTCAAACTGCCCAGCAGGTGAGGTTCAGATAATATCCTGGCCAGTGAATCGGACAGCACCACCGGCTGATTGGGCTCATAGACGAGTCCGCCGCCTGATTTTTTGATGATTTCGGGAAAGGCTCCCAAAGCGGGCTGAACCACCGGGACTCCGGAAGCCATGGATTCCAGCAGATAAAGTCCGAAAGCTTCACCGATCCGAACGGGAACCGATACCACCGATACTTTGCGGAAAAATTCTTTGCGGCCTTCTTCCTCAAAATCTTCCTGAAATTCCACTCGGCCCTCCAGACCGCATTCGTTTATTCTTTTCTTTAATTTGCTGATATAGTGCTTGTCATCCCCGGTTGATCCCCCGGTAAGTATCAGTTTGACATCCTCATATCCTTCCCTGTCCTTGAGGCTGATGAAGGCTTCAACCAGGATGTCAAGTCCGTTCTCTTCGCACATCCTGGAAATGAAACCGATGTTCCGGGGCTTGTCCGAAACGGGAATGTACTCATAATCACTCGGATCAATACCCAGATAAATTGTTCTGACCATTTCATCGGTCAGATCGATCCGGTCCTTCATCAATGCTGAAAAGTAGTGGCTGACTGATATGAACCGGTCGATGGACCGGGCATTTTCATGCATCAGGTTCCATGCTTCCTGGCGGAATTCAGGCTTCATGACGTCAATCCATACATCCTCGTCCTGCAAAGAGCAAAACACCTTGACACCCAACTTCTGCTTGATCCTTGGTGCTAATCCCGATAACAGGGCATTTGACAGATGAACTACATCAGCCGGATAATGAATCTTTATCCAGTCAATCATACGGTCGAGTTCTTCATGTTGATGGCCATGTTCCCCTTTTAGCATCGATATGGTCATCTCACTCAGACCTTTAGCTCGAGTTGAACCTGCCATTCCTGCCGCCAGCTTCAGCATGGGCTTTGAATTCAGCAGGGTGTCGAACCACTTCGGCGCTTTCTCGAACACCGGATACAATTGTTTCAGGTAGATGCTTATGGCCCCATAAAAAACAGGAACCTCACCCAGATCGTGTTCGTTGGCAAAAAGCGGCAGGTACATGGGAATCTTGATCACTTCATGACCCATTTTCCTCAGTGCCATAACATATTTACTATCGCGCAGGCAGTTACCGCAATAAAAACTACCGCCTGAGCCCGGGATGATGTGAATTATTCTCATTTTGTTAACCTGCTCACGAAAAGTGAAAGTTATATCTTGTATTCAAAGCTAAATAATATCCGGTGTCTGGGATCATAGGGTTTGGCAAATGCAAATACCCCCTGGTAATTGAGACAAAGGGTTATCCCTTTAATCGGAGCAATCGAAAAACCGGTTATCAGGGCATTCTGGCTGGCGACAATAGTTGTGGGAATCCAGGCAGTTTCAGCCTGATCCTTTAGCCACACCCGGTCGTACCTGAACAGATAGCTAAGGCTTTTATAAATCCTGATGCATGTGAAAGCAGTTCCGCCAAAAGTGCTCAGTCCGGGTACATTCAGATAATCTCTAACATGGATAAACTCAACTCCGACCCGCACCCTGTCTCCGGTCCGATAAGTAATATATGAATTAATCAATTGTTCTTTAGCGGTATAGCGAGGCTCACCTGTTGATTTCAATTGGTAAAACACCCGTGCTGTCAAACCTTCAACCGGAAAGAAATTCACACCGCCTGCAAATCTTAGTTTGCCAAAATTATCCTGATCGATCCTTGGACCTTCACCATTGGTGATCGCCCCATCAACGGACCATTGTTTGCTGATCCTGTAATAGGCAATGATCCCGAGATCGGAACTGGTAATACCATAATAACGGTCCTGAAAAGTTTCAGCCACAAACCGGTATCCATAGAAAGTCTCAAAAGGAATGAAGTTGGTTTGGTTCACTGCCCCGGCCTCAATGGCTAGCCGGTCGTTGGGGGTCCATCTTAGGTTGGCCACTTTCAGGTACATGGTATTCATCGATCCGGGCAGACGGGTTCGATCGATCAAAACCCTTGAAGACCAGTGTTTATCAAACTGATACTGAAATCCGAACATCATCCTGCCGATCCAGAAGGAATAATCCTTTTCAACATCTTTCGTCGGATTATACTCGGCATTCGCAAAAAAATGAACAATCGGCTTCAGCCTGACATAATCAAAAGTTTTCACTTTCGCACTATCCTGTCCCCGTACCATCCCGCCCACCGAAATAACTACCGCAATCAGCATCAATATTATTCTCACCATAACTTCCTGTACCTCTAATTCAACAAACCTTAACCTCTAACCATTAACCATTAACCTCTAA
Source organism: Bacteroidales bacterium (assembly GCA_041662065.1). GTDB lineage: Bacteria > Bacteroidota > Bacteroidia > Bacteroidales > UBA12481 > UBA12481. The sequence continues at coordinate 147,637 of JBAZTE010000009.1, forward strand.
CCAATTAACCCCTAACCTCTAACCACTAACTACCTCCCCAAACCATACACCCACCCATCCTGTCCCCCTAAAAAGATCTTCCCATCAGCAACCGCCGGATTGCTGAAAACCGGTGTTCCGGTTTCATAGGTCCAGACTAAACCACCATCGCTGAGTTTAAGCAGGATCAGATCTCCACGCATATTGGCAACCAATACTTTATCCTGACAAATCAATGGAGAAGCATCAACTTTTTCACCTGTATTGTATTTCCAGATCAGCTGACCATTTAATTTGCCGAGACAATAAACATGCCTGTCGCGGCTGCCGGTAAGTACCCGGTCACCGCTCACCGCGGCGGATGCCACAAAAGGAAGCTGCGCCTTGTCGTTGGTATATTTCCAGGATATCTTTTTCTCCGCCAGGCTGACACAGGAAAAACCTCCGTCATAATCACCGACGAACGTCAATCCGTCAGCGGTAGGCGCAGATCCGGGAACATAGGTAGCCACATCGATCTTTTCAGATATTTTGCCGGTAACAATATCGACGACATGCAAAAAACCGTCGCAGCCCCCGAAGATCACCTTTCCGTCAACACAGGCGGCGGCTCCGTTAATGAAGTTATCGGATTCGTATTTCCAGATTCCTTTGCCGGTAGCAGCATCAATGCAATGCAGGTTGTAATCATAACTGCCGACCAGGATTCGGGTTGTATTGCCTGATTTCCACCAGTTGGCCGAACCGCTGATCTGTCCCTCCGATTCATATTTCCATTTTACGTGCCCATCCTTCAGGTTAAGGGCAAATAAAATGCCAGTAAGATTTCCCACATAGACGATATTGTCGAGGATCAGCGCCGGGGCTTCTATTCCGTTGCCGGTATCCATCTTCCACATTAATTTTCCGTTCAGGTCGAGTGCATAAACAAAACCGTCCATTGAACCAACAACCATCATATTCCCGGATACCACCGGCGAGGCTTTGATTTCATCACCCGCTTTAAACTTCCACAACTGCCGGATCTTTTCCGGGATTTTTTCATTTACAAAGCCCGTCAATGCCTGATTTCCCCTCGCTTCCCCCCTGTTTTCTCCTCTTACTTCCCTCTGCACCGCCCCCTTCTCTGTCATCCCCGCGAAGGCGGGGCAAGCATCACGTCCTGCACTGTGCTCCATTGTCATCCCCGCGAAGGCGGGGACCTCGTCACGCTGTACGAACCCTATCAAAAGCACTGCTAATACGCACAAAACCGCGCTTCTCACTTCCTCCCTCCTTTCATCGCCAATGCCCCGGTAGGACATGCATTTGCCGCTTCTTCAGCGGTATGGGTGAGCCCTTCCCGCAATGATTCGCTGAAGGGTACACCGATTACCACATCAAATCCCCGGCCGATAAAGGTGAGACCGAATTCTTCTTTATAGAGAGCCGTAATTCTCACGCATATGCCGCATTTGATGCATTTCTGCGGTTCATATACCACTGTTTCGTGCTGAAATTGTTTGGTCACAGGTTTACGTTGCGGCCCCTGGAATCTTTTTTGCTCGGCGCCATATTCATCCGCATACATCCTGAGCAGGCAGGTTTCCGGTTTCCGGCACTCACAATGCAGGCATCTTGCAGCCTCGGCTATAACTTCATCCGCTGTCATCCCGGCAGCAAACCCGAGAGCCGGTTCAATCCGGTTCCCAGCCACCGATTCTTTCAGGTATTCAACGGCCTCGGATTCCATCAGCCGGCCAAAACGGGAATTGAACATCCGGCGCTCCCCCACAACCGGCTGTCCCGCAAGCTGCTGCCTGATTTTCCAGGCTGCCTCTTTCCCGAGGGCTGAGGATTTTATGGCCATCTTTGGTGCCTTCTCCAAAGGATAAACCACCGCATCAAAATCCTTTTCCAACTGTTTGATTCCTGCTGGATCAATCTCCGAATTCATTTTAAATGTCACCCCCGACTGCCTGATCCGTTCGATCTCCTGTTCCAGTACCTCCAGCGGTAGCAATTCAGGGGGTACAGAATATCGCAAGGCCCCGCCCGGCAATGGATTCCTGTCAAATATTATGCACTGATAACCAAATAATTGTAAATACCACGCAGCCGACAGACCGTATGGTCCCGATCCGATAATCGCCACCCGACCCTTCGCCGGGGCGGCCTGTAGTGACAGATTATTATCTGTCTCTACACGATCCTCGGCAGAGGTCCCTGCACCAAAATCCCCTGCATACCGTTTTAGAAAACAAATCGAGATCCCTTCATCGACCGCACCTCTCCGGCAAGCACCCTCACAAGGGGCAGGACAAATCCTCCCGAGAATGGATGGCAAAGCAATATCTTGAATTACAACTTGATAGGCATCTTCAAATTTGCCCTGTGCCAATAATCGGTTCATCTCCGGAATATTCATATGGGCCGGACAGGTGATTGTGCAGGGAGCCTCGCAATCACCGACATGATCGCTCAGCAGCAGATCGAGTGCGGTTTTCCGGGCTTCCCTGATCTCATCATTCATGGTGACAATATTCATTCCCTCGCTCGCTTTCACCGTACAGGAAGTGAATAGCTTGCCGCTGCTTTCCTCTTGTACCATACAGATCATGCAGGAAGCGAAATGGGGCAGATCGCCGTTATGGCACATCGAAGGGATGCTGATACCCAGCTGCAGCGCGGCTTCCATAACCGTGGTTGTGGTTTCCACACTCAGATTTTTCCCATCGATGGTCAGTTCAATCATTTTTTATCAGTCTTTTATAACCGCCTCAACCGGACAAACCAGCCGGCAGGTGTCGCATTTAATACATTTTTCAAGATCAATCTCATGCTGCTCATGGGGACGGAATTCGATGGCATCCACCGGACATTTCTGAGCACACAGCGTACACCCGATGCACTTGTCGTTGATGGAATAGGTAATCAGGTCGGCACATTTGCCCGTCGGACACCGCCCGTTAATATGCGCTTCATATTCCTCCCTGAAATAGCGGAGCGTCGTAAGGACAGGATTCGGAGCCGTTTGACCGAGTCCGCACAAACTCCCTTTCTGTGTCCAGCCGGCCAGTGTTTCCAGCTCAGACAGATCACCCGGTTTTCCCTTACCCGAGCACAGCCGGTCAAGAATATCGAGCATGCGTCTTGTCCCGATCCGGCAAAACGTGCATTTCCCGCATGATTCCTTTTGGGTAAATGATAAAAAATACCGCGCCATATCGACCATGCAATCGGTATCATCAAGCACCACCATGCCACCCGATCCCATCATGGCTCCAAGCTCTTTCATCGATTCAAAATCGATCGGGGTATCAGCCAGGGATTCAGGGATACAACCTCCCGAGGGTCCGCCGATCTGGATCGCCTTGAACTTGTTGCCATTGGCAATGCCCCCGCCGATCTCTTCCACAATCTCACGGATGGTGATTCCCATAGGCACCTCAATCAGGCCTCCCCGGTTGATCTTTCCGGCAAGGGCAAATACCTTGGTTCCTTTGCTTTTCTCGGTTCCCAAACGGTTAAACGCCTTGGCTCCCTTACGGATAATCCATGAAACCAGGGCCAAAGTCTCTGTATTGTTCACCAGGGTCGGCGCATTCCAGAGTCCGGATACGGCGGGGTAGGGTGGACGCTGCGTTGGAAATCCGCGGTTCCCTTCGATGGACTTGATCAGCGCAGTTTCCTCTCCGCACACAAAAGCACCTGCCCCTTCATATAAATGAATATCAAACGAATATGAGCTTCCAAAAATTTGCGGGCCGATAATCCCGGCTTCACGGCAATTATTTAATGCCGCACGGATTCGTTTCACCGCCAAGGGGTACTCGGCGCGTATATAAAAATATCCTTCCGATGCACCGACTGCATATCCGGCGATGAGCATTCCCTCAATCACCCGGTAAGGATAGGATTCCAGCAGCATCCGGTCCATAAAGGCTCCGGGATCTCCTTCATCTCCGTTGCAGATGACATATTTAACCGCAGATTCCTCACGGGCAACCAATTCCCATTTTATTCCCGAAGGAAATCCTGCTCCACCGCGACCCCTGACCCCGCTGTCCTTGATTTCCTGAACCACCTGTCCCGGAGTCAAACCGGACAAACATTTACGAAGTGCCAGGAATCCCTGCCGGCTCTCATATTCCCTGATATCCAAAGGGTTTATCACTCCCCTGAATTCAGTAGCCAGTGGAACCTGCCGCCCCAGGAAGGAGAAAATATGCTTTTCCCTGATCTCTGATGAATATCTTTCGATCCCTTCCCAACTGCTGTCGTTCTGGATGGAATCGATCAGGTTTAATGTTTTAACACTCAGCTTTTTTAACAGGGAGGGTGGATTGAAATGCTTCTCGATAATGCTTTTAACATCTTTTGGATCGACATGCGTGTACAGGATCGGTTCACCCTGTGCGGGCACGATTTCCATCAGCGGCACCTGGTGGCACATCCCGACACAGCCCACTGATTTGAGTCTGACCTGCAACCCGTTATCATGAACCGTTTCTTCAACCGCTTCCCGGATACCTTCACTTCCGCTTGCCACGCAGCACGATCCCAATCCTATCCTGATCTCCCCCTCAATTTCTTTACCTTCTCCCGTTCTATACGATTTCTTATCTTTTTTCCCTTTCTGCCGCTGGAAGTCTTCCAGAATTTTCCCTGCCTGGTCGGGCGCCACGTGCCCGTAAGTGATCCCGTCAATCTGAACCACAGGGGCCAGGGTACAGCAGCCCAGACAACTTACCTTTTCCAGGGTAAACAAGCCGGCTTCGTCAGTTTCCTCCTCTCCGGTCAGTTTTAGTTCCCGGTGCAGGGCATCAAAGATCAGCGAAGCTCCCTTAACATGGCATGCAGTCCCCACACATACCCTGATCATATGCTTACCGACCGGTTTCAACCTGAACTGTGAATAGAAACTGGCCACACCGATGATCTGCTCAGGAGTGATCTCTGTAGAGGCACATACCTCCCGCAAGGCCTCCTCCGGAAGATAATTATGTATCTTCTGGATAGCCTGTAAAATGGGGATCACCGCCTCCCGGCCCGTACCGGTCTGCAGTAAAATCGATTCTATTTCGGTTCTAATAGTGGTCATTTTATTTCAGATGCCACCAGCCTTCTGATAACATCCTCTCCAATCTTAACTCTCTTAACTCTCTTACCTCTCTTAACCTCTCTTAACTCTCTTACCTCTCTTAACCTCTCTTACCTCTCTTACCCTCTCTTACCCTCTCTTAACACTCTTAACCTCTCTTAACACTCTTACCCTCTCTTACCCTTTCTTACCTCTCTTAACCTTTTCTACACTACTTTCCAACGCAAAACAGCGACTTCTCCCCCTTCAAGTATATCGCACCCTGGGCGAACGCTGGTGTTACCACCGATTTTTCCCCCAGCAACGGGTTCCCCAGACTGGTTAGCGTGCGGTCGACTTTGAAAATATGCATGGCCCCGCTGCGGTCCATCACATACACTTTTCCTTCAGCAATCATCGGTGAACCGTAAAATCCCTGATCATATTCCTTTTCCCATTGTTTGGCCCCGGTTTTTGCATCATAGCAGGCAAACATCCCGTAACTGGTGGCAATGAAAAGTAGACCGTTGCTGACAGCCGGACTGGCTGCTTCGGGAAGATATTCATCGGCCTGCCAGACGATCACTGATGGAGTTCCGGGTTTTATGGCGGCCAGCGTGGCATATTCGTTAGCCGCGAAAATCAGTCCATCGGCATATGCTGCCGAGGGTCCAACTTCCCCTGACAAGCAATCGATAGCCCAGATTTGGGTGCCTGTCTCGAAATCATATCCGGCAACGGTTGGTGATGAGGTGGTGATAATCTGCATCTTGCCGTCAATCTCCACCAGGATCGGCGATGACCAGGAAATCTTTGATTTTCTCGGGGTATCCCATTTAATATCACCGGTCAGGTTGTTCAGGGCCAGCAAACGGCCGCCCTTATTGGTGTCGAACTGAACGATTACTTTATCTTTCCAACAGATCAATGAGGAGGAGTGACCGTAATGATTATCAGGCACACCCAGGTTTTTGGCCCACAGCCGTTTCCCTTCCAGATCGAGTGCAAGCATATCGCCGGTTGCAAAAATGGCATAGACATGCTGTCCATCGGTAGTCACGCTGGGGGCCGACAAACCGGTATCTCCGGTGACTTTAGGCGGCATCGCAGGCGATCCCGGAATATTTGTCGCAACCTGTTCCCATAATAATTTACCATCCAGACGGTTGAAGCAATATACCACCCTCGATTCAATATCAGCTCCGGCAATGAACAGCCTGTCGCCCCAGATAACCGGGGAATTATACCCTTTTTTAGTCAGTGTGACTTTCCATTTGATATTTTTACCGCTCGCACCGTCCCAATCAACCGGGATTCCCGTGGCATACGAGATTCCTTGTCCGAATGGCCCGCGGAAAGAAGGGTGGTTCTTCATGAAGTCGGTACTTTTCTGTGGTGCTCCGGATGCTGGTGTAATCTCCGCAGTAGCTGGTGTCATCCCCGCGGAAGCGGGGACCGGCTGAGTATTGGTAGAAAGGGAGGTGGTACCCTCAGAAGCGTTCGCGGTCAGCGTTGGGGTCCCCGCCTTCGCGGGGATGACACCGCTCCGATCAGCTTCAGTTCCCCGACCCCCGTCTGCCGTCTTCTCGTCCGCCGTCTTCTCCACCCCATCCACTACCGCCACCTTAACAGCAGATTCCGCGGGAGCCTGTACTACAACCGTGCCCGTTTCTTCATAAAACTTGAGGTAATCAGTGGTCAGCAGCGACGCTGCGAGCGCGGAACAAAGCAATAGTCCGCCGGTAATCAGTATCCATCGCTGTGTCAGCACCCGGGTAACTTTTGAATCGGAGATGTCGATGAGCGGTTCGAGTATACGGGCTTTCATGGTATGATAAATTCTTAAAAAAGTTGCAAAAGCGATGCCGCCAATCAGCAGCAATAAAGCTCCGGTTTTTATCTGCCAGTTGGAGGTAAAGAAAGCCTTCCGGGCCAGCAGGTCGAGACTCCGGATCTCTTTTTTCAACGCTTCACTCTCCGGATCTGCCTGGAATTGCTGGACCAGCGACTTGAGCGCTTCTGTCTCGAGCGGCTTGTTTTGCCTGACATGCCAGTAGTTGATCAACAGCAGCAACGCCAGTGCCAGACAGAATATGCCTGTCACGCTGATCAGGTTCCCGAAGAGCTTAATCCGGTCCTGCGCTTGTTGATTGCCAATATCTTTTCGGTCTTTCATCCCTGTTTCAGTGGTTTTCATATTTAATTATACCGGGCAGTAATCCAGACATCTTGCACAACTAACACACGTTCCCTTGTTGGCCTGATACTCATCCTTGCGCCGGAAAATCACCTGGTTGATAGCCATTAAGCCAATCACCAGGCCCAGGAACGCACCTAAAATCCAGCTGCCGGTATGGAATTTATCGCGGATAACCTGTGCTTCGGCAACAAGGGTATCCAGCGATTTACCGGATGCCAGAAAGGTCTGGATATCAATATTTTTCGAATCTGATTTCAGCTCCGGATGTGAAACCAGCAGTTCGGCCAGATAAACATCAGGATGAGCCCTGGAAAGGAAAACATCCGATTTTGATCCGATCCAGGCTCCGGCCACCATCATTAGCGGAATCAAACCCAGATATAATATGAACTTCCGGGTATTGCTCCGGTTATCGGGTTTTGATTTATCCTCATCAGGAAAATCAATGGCCTCAAAAGGGCATGCGGTGGTGCAGAGTTTGCACTGGATGCATTTGGTCTGGTAAACCGAAAGATGGCGCCGGCTGAACCTGGAGAAAACATTCAGGATCGCGCCATAAGGACAGAAAAACCGGCAGTAGGGCCGGGCCACAAACAAGCCCATCAGCAAAAAGGCAATACCGAGGTAAATCATCAGGTGCGGGCCGTTCATCCTGTAAATCCCAATAAACGGATCATACCGGCAGATAATGAATTCTGTTCCGGTAGCGGCATAGAGGACCGCAAGTCCTAAATACAGATAGGGGATGAATCCGAGGGTTTTTCTCAGCCAGGCTGGAATGGTGATCGGTTTATATATGAATAGGTCCTGGATGGCTCCGAGGGGACAGGCCGCACCGCAGAAAACCCGGCCGAAAAAAAGAGAAAAGATGAGTGGGATCAAAAAGAATAGAAGGGCATACAGGGAAATCACATATTTCGGATCCGCAAAGGCGAGCGCCACATTTTGTATCGAACCTATCGAACAGATGCACCCATTCCGGTAAAAACCAAAATAGATCGCCGAAAAAACCGTGAGCAAAAGGATCCCGTTCCTTGACCTCTTTTTAATGGCAAACCAGGAGGTCAAACTCAGAACCACCAGCAGGACCAATACATCCATAAATTCCATCCCTACACCACGTGGCTCTGGGGTGGTTGGTGTCGGCTGGACATAATTGTTGTGAAATTCCGGCTTCGGGAATCGTTGCTGAGCCTGCAAACCGGAGAATGCCATCATGAATGGCATCAGAAAAAGTATGATTTTAATCCACTTCATTATTTTGGAGCGGTAATGACCGGTTTCTTAAAATCCCCCTTGATCTGGTAGGCAGCCTCAATGGGCACCCGGCTGATGGCGTTCGAAGGGCACAACCGTGCAATCGAGCATTCATTGCAATTCTGGCAAAGATTGTGTCTTATCTGCAGATGTAACGAGCCATTACCAAATGACCCGCAGCCTTTTACGCATTTTCCGCAGGCATTGCATAGCTTCTCGTCGATGGTATATTCGAAGAACGGTTCTTCAACATATTTGCGTTTTAACGCGCCGGTCGGACAAAGCTGGCTTTCGGCACCGGTATTCAATTTGTGGGTATTGGGTTTGAAATACCCTCCGCAGAGATCGCAGTAACCGCAAAGCTGATAGGCGTGCACGCATTTCACGGCCGACAAATCACGGACGCACTGGGTGGCGCATCGTCCGCACTGGGTGCACTTGAACGGATCGATCTGCCAAACGTATTTGCCTGATGCTGACACTTTCCGCTTCAATATGATGGATCCGGTCAGATATACCAACCCTCCCATGAGGATCAACCGGCCTGAATTGTTGATGAAGGTTTTCCTCTTCATTTTGTTTTTATTAATTGAAAGACCCTGATCATTTTTTTTTCGTAATCCAGGGCGTAAATATCTCCTGATGGACTGACAGCCAGATCAGGTGCATACGTACCTCCCCCAAACATTTCGGCTGGCGCCACCACCGATTCCAATTCTCCTGATGCTTTGTGAATCTTGATCCTGACCATCCCCTTTTCAGCAGTGACAAACGATCCGTTGGGCATCACCGCCATTTGGGCGGGATTGCAGCACCCGGAAAAAGCATCGATCGTCATCCCCGTTTTGTCCCAATACTCCCGCAAAGTGCCATCAAAAGAATAATTTTCGAAAGCATGCATCCCCGGATTCACCACCCATAATTCCCCGTATGGGTTGACTGCCAGTTCAAAATAGGGGCTGGGAATGATAAAACCATGGAGGTCAGCGCTATCGCGTTTTCCATTAAAGCTTCCGGAAAAGGTTCCGTCGGTGCGGTATTTTAAAACTTTCCGGTTGCCGGCATCCGCAGCAAACAGCAGGGAATCCGCCAGGGCGAGACTTGTTATAACGGCACTGTCGTTCAGCGGTTCCCAGTTTTTCACCAACATACCATCGGTGGTGTATTGGCTGATATGATTTTTATATCCGATGAAAATACCTTTTGATGAGGCGGTTACGCATATGGGCGATTCCGGCAACTCTGTCTTGACCAGTTTTTTCCCCTCCGGGGATACGATCACCAGGTAAAAATCTTCCACCAGGTAAAGCCGGTTATTAGCAAAAGCAATCCCGCGCAAATCCAGGTCCCCGAAAGTAAAATCGATGGTTTCCTCATATCTGATCAATGCAGGATCGACTGATTTGAACTGGTCCACCGAATATTCATAGGGGTTATCGGGTCTTTTATCAAGCCTTGAATTGCGCAAATCGATCACTACCAGCCCCACAATTACTCCGGCCAGCAACAATAAAACCAATATGATAAGCTTCCTGTTCAATTTTATAAATTTAAAAGATCCGCGCAAATCCGCGTTCCCGCAGGGATCCGCGCAAATCCGCGTGCCATTCTTATTTCAACGCGAGCCTCATCGCAATCATCCGCTTTGAATCCCGCAGCACCATGTATCCGTCGGCCACCGCAATCGGGGCCCAGGCATCCTGTCCTTCGAACAGCTTGATCTGATCGATCTGGATATACTTTTTGATATCCGGTTTTGCAATCGTCAGAACGCCATCGTCGTTCAAAATAAACATTTTATTGTCAGCAATCAGGTATGGCCCCAGTCCGAATCTGACCTCCGGGCCGCTGGTCCATACGGGTACCCGGCAGTTGTCCGGGTCAACACAAACCATCTGATTCCTCAGTGCTCCGGCATCTTTGGGCTGAATACCGATGAGATGCCCTCTGAAAAAAAGAGGGGTCTGCTGTTCGCAGGCCAATCCCTCTGTCGGCAGATACTGATCGATCATCCGTGCCGTAAAGGTACCACCTGATGACTCCAGTTGCAACACCATACTTCCGGCCCCATATCCAGCGGTGAGGAATATTTTACCATCGGGCATGCAAACCGGAGAAGGTGCGACTACTGATTTGTTCCATGCGGTCGACGACCAGAGAACCGATCCCGCATCAGGACCATCGGCTGCCACCCCGCAGATACCTCCTACTGCACTGTATACAAACATCCTGCGTCCGCCAAAATTCATCGGCATGATGGATGAATGCGACATCTTCCACTTTTTGGGATTGGGCGTTTCCCATACTTTTTTGCCGGTTTCGCAATCAATGGCAATCATCAGCGACTTTCCTCCGGTTCCGATAATCGCCAGATCATTGTCGATCAGGGGGCACTGGCCGGTGTACCAGAACGGAATTTCCGTTTTATAATCCTTTTCAACATCCAGGCCCCATTTAACATTGCCGGTCAGCCGGTCGAGGCACATGACGTGTGCACGGGGTCCGATCGTCACAATATATTTTTCGGTCACTGCCGGAACCGTTCGCGACATGCCGTGGTTTCGCTTGATGGTCACCCGGTAACCACGCTCCCAAATCTCCTTGCCATCGGCAAGATTGATGCATTTCAGAATATCGCTCCGCTTTAATTCATCATAATCAAGAACATATACCGCACCTTGGTAGATTGCAGCACCGGCATGTCCCTCACCTAAATCCAATGACCAGAGGATCTCGGGCACCTGACCGCCAAAACCGTCGATCAGCTTAATCTTTGATTTGCTTATGTTGTCGAAATCCGATCCTCGGAACCGGGGCCAGGTTTCAATGCCTTCGGTAAGGGTTCCGCCTGCCTCATAAAAGTATTCCCCGATATGCACCAGTTCGGTCAGCGAATCTGCACGCGGTGGCCGGTTATCGGTTCCCGGCAGACTTTTCTTAAAATCGCGCACCGGGTCGTGCGCCAGCCACCAGGTGAAGGAAGTTGTCAACACCACTATAGTAGCAGCAAGGATAATATGGCGGGTGCGTATGTTCAATATTAAGAAATTGAAGATTAAAATTGAAGGTTGAGATTAAAATTGAAGGTTGAGATTCGAATTCAGAATTCCAAATGCCGAGTTTGAGATTCAAGTATTTATGAAGTAGAAATATCTTTTACTTCATTATGCCCTGAATCTATTATTCAGCATTTGGAATTCTGAATTCGAATCTCTTCATTCTTACTTCATAGTAATTTTTCACTTAACATTAAATACCATCAACACATCGCCGTGTCTGACGTACAAGTGTCCATCGTAAATGGTCGGATGCGACCAAAGCGGTCCGGTTCCCTGGTTGATTTTAAAACTGCTTACCAAATCGAATTTGGATGGGTCGGATTTTACCAGGCCTACATTCCAGGTTTTTTCGTCAAGGATATACAGCATGCCATCGGCAAAGATGATCGGGCCCTTATTGTTCCATTTTTGTTCCCACTTGACTTCGCCGGTATTCCAGTCGAGGCATACCCAGTTGCCATTGGCATTGTTGATCCAGTTTGGGCCGTACAAATAACCGTCGATCAGCTCAACACTGTGGTGGTGACTATCGAGGGTTTGGTTTATCCATTTTTCAGTGACGGATTTGCCATCCTGACTGACTGTCAGCATCATGCATGGGTAATTATATCCGCGGGTCAGGAAAATCTCATTGTCTTTAACCGTAGGCATATTCGTATAGATCTGACCCCCATCTTCGTTCGGATCCCGGTCGGCCTGCCAGTGTGTGAAAGTCCAGGCAATTTCACCTGTTTCGGGTACTACGGCAATGATCTCCTTGGTGGTGGAGGCTATTATATACCTGAAATCCTTCCATTTAAACAAGATTGGCGAGGCATAAGCACGCTGGCCTTCAGAAGTTTTAGTCTGCCACACGAGTTTCCCCGTCATTTTATCATAGGCTACCACGGCGGCCTTTTTACCTGCGGGAGTACAAATGGCCAGGTTATCCACCAGCAGGATCGATTCGGCGACCCCCCAGTCATGCCATTTACTTTCAAAATCAGCATCTGCTTCTACCCCCCAGGATTCTGTACCATCGGCAACATTGACGCAGGCCAACCGGCCGGTTCCGCTCATCACATAAACACGGTTGCCATCGACAGTCGGTGTGCAGCGCGTATCCGGGAAGGATTTAGTCCAGGAATTCCCGTAAGAAACCTGCCATTTGATTTTTCCGTCGAAACTGATGGCTGACAGATAATCTTTGCCTTCTTTCATTCCGGTAACATAGATGGTTTCGCCTGATACCACTGCCGACGAAAAACCTTTACCGATACCTTCAATAGAAAGAATGCACCTCGGGCCTCCTTCGGGCCAGCTTTTCAGAAGTCCGGTTCCGGCGTATTTGCCGTCACGGTTTTCGCCACGGAACTGCGCGGACTGTGAAAAAGCGCCCGCAAAAGGAAGAAGAAGGAGCAGGAGAGTATAGATAAAACGCATAAGAGGTTAATGGTTAATGGTTATGAAGTTAGAGATTCGAATTCAGAATGCCGAATTCCGAATGTTAGATTCAGGGCAGCATGAAGTCAAAGATATTTCCACTTCATAAATACTTGAATCTCAAACTCGGAATTCGGCATTCTGAATTCGAATCTCAACATTCTCCCTTCCTCCTGATTCTTACTTTATTTTAAATGCCATTACAGCATTGCCGTGCCTGACGTACAAGATACCATCATTTATAACGGGGTGCGCCCAGTGCTGATCCGATCCCAGCTTGATGGCAACCTTGCCGGCTACCCTAAACTCGGCTGGTGTGGCTTTGGCCATGAAAAGCTCGCCTTTCTGGGAATAACCGTACAGCATGCCATCAGCATAAATAACGGCTCCTTTGGCCACATCGGTGGAAGCATATTTCTTTTCACCGGTTTTCCAGTCGAGGCATTGCCACTCCTTACCTGAGGTATCTCCCGATCCGTAAACATAACCGTCAACATAAACGGCTCCACCCATGCGGCTGTCGAACGACTTGGCAAACCATTCCTGGGTTATCGAACTGCCGTCGGCGCTCAGTTTGAGTTTCGGACCACCCTGTCCGTAACCGCTGAAACAAAGCAGCCCGCCCTCAGCATATACCGGGGTGTTGGCATGAACCGACCATTCATTGGTTTGCGGATGCGACCACAATAGTTTGCCGTTGCCGGCATCTAATCCGATAATGCTGTTTGCCGTCATGGTAACCAGCAGTTTCCTGGCTGGCAGCTCAACGAGCAAGGGAGTGCAATAAGCTGAAAGTTCCTGTTTGCCGGTACCCGACCAAATCGTTTCGCCGGTCAGGCGATTGATTGCCATAACGTTATTCACCTGTCCACCCGGGGTGCAAAACAGGACATCTTTATCAATAACGACAGTCTCGGTATATCCCCAGGTGATATTCTTCCCGTCGAAATCCTTCAGGAATTCCTTTTTCCATTTGATTGATCCCGTATTCGGATCCATGCAGAAAAGGGAACCATAACCCGATTCCATATAAAGCAACCCTCCGGCAATGGTAACTGAGGACCGTGCTCCCGGCCAGCTTTCGATAAATTCCTTGCCATAAGGATATTTAGCAACGAGTTTGCCATCCATAGATAATATATATATGTATCCCTGGTCGTCGATGGTACCCGTAAGATAAATACGGTTGTTTGCGAAAACAGGTGAAGAGAAACCCTTGCCCAGTTCGTCGAAATGCCAGATCATCTGGGGTCCATCAGCGGGCCACTCTTTGAGCAGGTTTTTATCAGGATATATACCATTGGCTTGCGGTCCCCTCCAATGGGTAACCTGGGCGTGTGCACTTGCCGTGATAATCAGCGAAGTCAGGATGAAAATCAAGTTCTTCGACATATGTATTTCAGTTAATGAATTAATGTGCACGAAAGTAGGGAAAAGCTCGTAATATGCAATGCAGCGTTGCTAGTTGATGGTTAGCGGTTAGCGGTTAAAAGGTTAGCGGTTAGCGGTTAAAGGTTGACGGGACTGTTCACCGCATTTTTTCCGCCATTCACCGGTTTTTACTTTCAGGAAATTTCTGGGTTTGTCAATTTTGATCTCAAATTCAACAAGTCATGAATCGTGCTCTTATTTTGTACCACAGCCGCCGGGGAACCACCGCGGCCTATAGTGAAGAAATTGCTGCTGAGCTTGCCGCCAAAGGGGTGGAAGCAACCGTGTTGCCCATGTATCAACTGGCGAAAGCTCCTGTTCAGGAAGCGGATACCATTTTTATCGGATGCTGGACCAGCGGATTGCTCTTCTTTCTCCAGAAACCGGAGAAAATGTGGGTGGATTATGCCAAACAGCTGCCCTCGCTGAAAAACAAGCAGGTGGTCCTGTTTACAACCTATAAAATACTCACAGGCAGCATGTTCCGCGAAATGATCAAACACCTGCCCGATGATGCTTCAGTCAGCCTGATCAAGTTAAAATCCAGATCCTCTAAAATCACCAATTCAAACCGTGAGCTTTTACGCCTGCTCACCACTGATTACCAACTTCAGAAAGAGCACTTGTCATCCAGGCGAAAGCCGGGACCCCGTTACGATGAACTAACGCTTCCAATGGTTCCCGCCAAGGCCGCTGCTTTCCACACCGCCCCCTGCTCCCTCTAACCCCTAACTCCTAACCCCTGACCCCTTAACCTCTTAACCCAATGCCCACCCCTCGGAAAGTAGTGATCATCGGAGCTGGAATCGGCGGAGTGGCCACCGCCATCAAGCTGGCTAAAAACGGTTATGACGTGACGGTTTATGAAAAAAATCCCACCCCCGGCGGCCGGGTCAGCCAGACGATCCGCGACGGTCACCGTTTCGATCTTGGGGCTACGATTTTTCTGATGCCGGAAATATACCGGGAGACTTTGGCCAGTCTCGATATCAACCTCGATGAGTTTATTGAATTCCTTCCGATGACCACCCTTTATCAGCTCTATTTTGATGACGGATCGGTCCTGGATTTCACCACCGATAAAGAAAAGATGGAGGCCCAGCTCGAAGCCATCGAGCCCGGCAGCTACCGAATGATGAAAGCCTATCTTGATAAAGGATACAAATTCCTTCAGCTTGGACTGTCAAAACTGCTCGGCCGTAATTTCTATCGGTTGTTCGATTTCGTCAACCTGAAGAATGTTAAACTGCTGATCGACCTGAAAACATACATCCGCCACCAGACCTTTGTCAACCGCTTTTTCAAACATCCTCATCTCCGGATGGCCTTTACCTTCCAGAATATCTATGTCGGCCAGAGCCCTTATGAAGCACCTGCCCTTTTCTCGATGCTGCCTGCTGCTGAACTGCTCGAAGGATCGATGTTTCCAAAAGGTGGAATGAACCGGATTCTGACAAAATTGGTTGAATATGCGGAGGAGTTTGGTGTGGAATTTGTTTACAACAAACCCGTGAAACAGATCCTGATAACCAATAACCGTGCCTCCGGCATCCTGTTCGAGGATAATAATCGTGTCAGCTCTGATATCGTGGTGGCCAACGCCGACTTGCCCTATGTGTATGCCAATCTTTTACCGGATAAACGCAAAGCCGACAGGATCAACAAGCTGAATCATGCCTGCTCGGCCCTGGTGTTCCACTGGGGCATCGATAAAGTATATCCGGGACTGGCCCAGCATAATGTTTTCCTTTCAGATCAGTACCGTGATTGCCTGGATACAATTTTTAAAGATAAATCTCTTTCCGAAGAGTTCTGTTTCTATATCCATTCCCCGGTCCGCACCGACTCCACGGCCGCACCCGAAGGACAGGATTCCATTTCAGTAGTTATTCCGGTTGGTCATATCGACTCCGCCAGGAACCAAGATTGGAACCAGATCAAGACTATGGCCCGTCAGTGGGTGATTAAACGGCTGGAGAAACAGGGCTTTGAGGATTTGGAAAACCATATCAAGTTTGAGATATGCTACCTTCCCGGTACCTGGGAGAGCCTGTTCCATGTATCGCGCGGGGCAACGTTCGGGAGCCTCGGTCATAATATCATGCAGATGGGCTACTTCAGGCCTCATAACCGGCACGACAAGTACCCCAATCTATACTTTACGGGCGGCAGCACCCATCCGGGCAACGGCATTCCGCTTGTCCTGCTCTCGGCGAAATTAGCCAGTGAAAGGATATTAAAAGAGCAATGATTCTCTAAACCACAACAGACCAAATAGAACTCAATGGAAGATTCGTTGGAAAAACGTAAAAAACGACCTTATCTTTGAACAATCATGGATCCAAACCAGCAGCTCTATATTGATATTCTGAACCGGATACCGATCGATCGGATCCAGGATCATCCCAACATCCTGGTAGCTGCAGGCTTCTGGGAAGAAGAGCGATACCGGGCAGCCAAAACCTGTTATTCCTTTATGCGCAGCATCGACGACCTGATCGACGACTATAAATCGGCGCACAAGCACATTGATGAACAAGACCGCGAAAAATTCATACGGAAAGTGAATGACTGGGTGCAGTCCATTCATGCCGGACGACGTCCCGGCCTTTTGCAGCATGATCTGATCTCAGCTATCCGTAAGTTCAGGATACCCTCCTGGCCGATCGAGAATTTCGCACGATCGATGGTTTATGATATTTATAATGATGGATTTCCAACCATTCAATCCTTTCTCGAATACTCCGAAGGGGCAACCGTGGCCCCCTCATCGATCTTCGTCCACCTTTGCGGCATCAGTAAAAGGGATAGCATCTGGCAAGATCCTCTATATAATGTAAAAGCGACTTCAACGCCTTGTGCAATATTCAGTTACCTCGTACATATTATCCGTGATTTTCAGAAGGACCAGCTTAATAACCTCAGCTATTTTGCCGACGACCGGATTCTTGCCAACGATCTTACCCGCAGTCAAATGCGGCAGATTGCCGAAGGGGCGGGGATCACCGCCGGTTTCAGAAACCTGATGGGGGAATATTATCAGATGGCCGATGAATACCGGGCCCAAACCTGGCAGGTCCTCGACCGGATCAGCGGACAGGTGGAGCCCAGGTATTATCTTAGTTTACACATCATCTTCAATTTATACCTGATGGTTTTTGAGCGCATCGATGTGGATAACGGGAGTTTTACCGCGAAAGAGCTTAATCCTTCACCCAAAGAAATTCACGATCGTGTATACCGCACCATCATGGAGTTCCAGTATCATTCTGTGAATTATTGATACATTAGCGGCAGGAAAATTAAGAATTTATTGAAATAGTCTCCCAATCGTGAACGCTACATTCTCACCCTCACTCACACCCATACCTACCTCCGGGAGATTTCTTATTTGTAGGGGCGACCCTTGCGGTCGCCACACCAATAAAAGAGGGCGACCGCAAGGGTCGCCCCAACAAAAAACCGCAGTCTACCATGGAGTGGGTGTGAGTGTGGGTGTATGCAAGTCTGCATTAATACTCCTTTTACTAATTTTCTCCCGGTTCCTTGTCCTCGCCCAGTCTCCTGAGGAAGTCATCGATTTTAACCGCATTCCCCAAAAAGCAATCCGCGACCTCGTCCGCAAAGAGAATGTTAAAACCGCGACAGATTTTCAGCATATTGCCACCTCCTGCTACCGTGCTGAAGATTCATCAGGATATCAGACCAATCTCAAAACCTATGTTGTTAAAGCCCGGATCAATAAAGTCTGGGAGAAATATATCAACATAACTCCCGGGAAAGCCTGGAACGGACACACGGTGAAATTTGGATTTCTGTTTTCGAAGCCCAATAACCAGTTTATCTATGCCGAAAATGCCAATGAGCCCATCCGTGTGGGCAATATTATTTATGTGAACCTTCGCTTGCTGCGAGGATTGAAAAATTTAGGAGTGGGTTTTGAGATCACCCGGCTGGATGAACAGAATAAAACCATCTGTTTCTGTTATCTGCAAGATGGCGTTTCGAACGGGTCGCAGGAAATCCGGTTTACTGAACTGGCCAATGGCGACACCCGCATCAGCCACCTGACCCATTATAAAAGCCATTCACAATTCCGTGATAAGGAACTTTATCCGATTTTTCATTCCAAATTTGTGGGTGAATTTCACGAGAATATTTTAAGTCAGATTGAAAGAGGATCTTAAACCGGAAATCCGCAAATGGCTGGAGCAGAACCCCCTGACCGAAAATCAGGAACTGGATGTTCATGGGGTTCCGCTGTCCTTGTTTGATTTGACCGAGGCAGACGAACGGATCAGGCAGCTTAACCGGCAAATAAAGAGTCTGCCCCTTCAGCAGCAGAAAGTTCTCCTGTATTTGAGCCGGGATATCGATCCGGCTTTGATTATCGAATCCATGGAGTATACTTCCCCGGAACTTTTTTGGCTTGATAAAGCTCTACTGATCAAGGAGATAGATCCTACTGCACGTAAAAATGATGTGTTGCAGGTTTTCGCAGTCAATGAGGCATTAGTCGAACTGATTATCGAGGTTTCAGAGGAGATGGACGCGGAGTCCGCAAAAAAAAAGAACCGGAAATACCGAACCTGGTCGCTGATGGCCATTCCTGTGGTTGTACTTCTGCTGGCTCTTTTCGTTTATCCGCTGATCATCAAGCCCAATCCGGTTGCCCTCTATGAGAAATTTAAAAACAATTACCGGCAAGACCTGGAAGTGATTGATACGACTTCCTATTCCGGAGGCGCATTTTATGAAGCCCGGATGCTCATGGAGGAAGGAAATTTTAACGAGTCGGCCCGGCTTTTTGAGGAGATCATCCCGTCGGATAGTCTTTACAGGGTTAGATCACGTTGGTATCTGGCCTTGATCAGCCTTCGAAACGGAAACAGGGAGTCGTGCCTGGAGCAGCTCAAAGCCATCCAGGCCGACGACCCTTCGTTTTATAAGAAATTTGCGGAAAAACTGTTCCGTAAGCTTAGATCTTAGCGCTCACCTGCACGCCAAGTGTCACAGCGAGGGTGAAAGTCACATTGGTTTTATTGGCAGTCCCCGAAAGATTCACTGTGATTTCAGTTTGCTCCTCCAGAATGTCATTAACTTTCGTCCACTGACCGGCGGCATCATCAAACTGAATGACCGTTCCGTTGGTGATCTGGAGATTGGTGAAATGCCATTGAGTGGAATTCAGTGAGGTTGAAACTACCAGGGTGGCATCCGTCAGGGTCACCTCTTCCGATAATTCGGAAACGGTGCCGGTCATCGAATTAAGGTCGAAACCCTTGATGTTTTCTTTGTACGTAGCCAGGTCCGCATTGCTCAGCGGATCAAAAGTCTCGGTCGAGTTGAAAGTCCCCAGGGTTGACTTGAGCGGTGAGGTGCCAATGGTTACCGGCAGGTTGACGGTGAAATCCGTGTCCACCTTAACAGTTAGAAGGTCCTTGATTTTCTGGCAGCTGCTCAGGATCAAAACAAAGGACAGGAGGCTGATTGAAAGGATTCTTTTTTTCATGTTATTATGGTTTAGATTGTATAACGATTAACACCAAAAAATGTTTTAGTCGGTAAAATGATATAAAAACAATATGTAACCCACAAAGGCCGGCTTGGGATTACCCAAAATCTCCATGGTTACCTTCATACGTGTCCGGATGATGCCCCTGAGGTTCGTCAGGGCATCCATCACGATCCGGATTCTCACCTGATCGTTCACTTTCACCGGCTGATTGAATTTGAAATCTTCAATGCCATAATTGACCAGCATTTTAACCTTTTTAACATCGGCAATCTGGGCCCAGAAATAGGGAAGGAGCGAAAGGGTCAGATAGCCGTGTGCTATGGTGGTGCCGAAGGGCGATTCAGTTTGAGCTCGTTCTGGATCCACATGGATCCATTGATGGTCGAGGGTGGCATCGGCAAACTTGTTGATCTGCTCCTGGGTGATCTCCAGGTAGTCGGATACGCCGATCTCTTGTCCAACAAGGGTCTGAAATTCAGCCAATCCATTAATAATTCGTGGGGTCATAGTTTCAAGGTTAATTAAGTTTCGGGGGGAAAGATAGAAAATTTTACCACGGAGGCATAAACTGAAATTGTGACGAACGTCAACCTCAAACACGAAAACCCTCAATTTTCGTCCGTTCGTCAAACGGTTTTTCGCACATGAAGTGCATTTAGCCAATCAATCTCTCCATTCGTCAAATGAATCCAAAATGGTGGAACCCCCCTGTTTATCTGTCTATTAGAGCGCCATACATTTGAATCAACAAAGCGAAATAAAAAGTAAAAACGCCATGAAAAACGCAGCATTAACAACAGCAGGTATCCTCTTCCTCCTGGTTCTTTCCTTCGGGAAGGTTAATGCACAAGCTACGGCAACCGGTCACATTTTTGCCGAGGTTGTCGACGGCGTCACGGCCTCCATCTCCACTTCCGCTTTGGTCAACCCGACCGGCACAATCACCCCGGCCACTTTTTCAGTATCCAGCGCCGGTGCAGCCACTTTCGCCGTTACCATGCCTGAAGGTCCGACCACACTCACCAAGATTGACGGAACCGACATCATGACGATTGGCGACTGGAAAGCCATTTCAGGACAGGGCATCGAAGGTTCGGTCATGGCTGGTGGCGTTCAGAAAGTAAGTGTTGGAGCAACCCTGAACCCGGGAATGGGCAATGGCACCCAGACTGGTGTTTACACTGGGAGCTACAAGGTCACCTTCGATTATAACTAATCAATTCCCCCAGTACGTCTAAGAATGGCACGCGGATGACGCGGATCCCTCCGGGAGCGCGGATTTTCGCGAATTTTTTCCTTTTTTAGGTGTTAGATCCAGGTCTGACTCAATGCTCACTTGAATCTGAAATTTCAAAATTCAGAATTGGTCTTCGAATCTCTGACTTCCAACCTCTGTTATCCAGAATATATCCGTCAGGTTTACGGCAATGCCCCCAGCCCCTCATGTTCCTGTGTGATCCACCTCACCCCCGGCCCCTTTCCCGCGCTCACTCCGCTTCGCTCCGTTCACGGGAGAGGGGAGCGTGCTCCGTTTCAGGTTTTTGTGTCACAGCTTTATCATTATGGCAATTGCCTGTAGGACCTGAATCAAAATGAGGATTATGATTTAAGTACCGCCGTTTTTCGGACGGGAGAGTTTCGAGTATGTATAGCAGGTCGGCAACGACTGCTTTTAAGTCAAGAATGACCTGGTCATTTGAATATCTTTGAACCACAAATCCATGTTCTGTCAGTTCATTATCCCTTTGCTCGTCAAGCCCTTTCATGACGGGCTCATTATGGTAAGGACCATCAATCTCGATACAGAGTCTTTTCTTTGTGCAATAAAAATCAACAATGATCTCATTCAGGACCTGTTGCCGGCGAATTTTATATCCGCCAAGCCGTCGGTTTCGTACTTGCTCCCAGAGGATTATTTCTGCCTCAGTTTGTGTTCGCCTTAATTCCCTCGCTTTGGTGACGAGTCTGGGCCCGTCATAATATATGTATACCATTTCCTTATTTTCTAATCATAGATGCATTCTCAACCACCGATTGGAAATTTTCCTGAAAATTTTCACCGGAGCACACTCCCCTCTCCCGTGAACGAAGCGAAGCGGAGTGAGCGCGGGAGAGGGGTTGGGGGTGAGGTGGATCCAAGCGAAGCGGAGTGAGCGCTGCCCCTTTCCGCCCACTTTTTTCAACCGTTGGTGTAAACGGAATCGATTTTTATTAGTTTTGCGCCGCTTGCCGGAACATTCAGCAGGCGACCCTTGACCTATGACCCGCTCAAAAAATGTTCAAAACTTCCAAAAATTAATGGGATATTCCAGATTCCGGAATATTTTCAAACTATGCCAAACTCGCAACAATCACAAAATCAGTCAATTAAATCAATCGTGCCAAAATGGTATAGTTATTGACTGATATCGGTCAGAAACGAACTGGATAACAAATTAGAAAACAAAAAGAAAAACTTAATAAAATGAAAACTTCACTTAAACTCTTCGCTCTCGGACTGGTCCTGATGGGATTCGGTGTCAACGCAAACGCACAAACCACTACTACTCTTGCCGCAACTCCTGCGTCAGCCAAAATTATTACGACATTGACTCTTACAGCGGGTACGGAATTAAAATTTGGAACTTTTTCCATCTCCGCAACGACTCCTGGAACAGTAGTTATTTCAACTGCCGGCGATCGTAGCAGAACTGGTGGTGTTGATCTTGCTGGAATTGATGTATTTTCTGCTGCATCTTACACAGTCGGTGGTGAAAGTGGTTATCAATATGGTATTGTGTTGCCTGAGTCTGATGTTACTTTAACTTCTGGTGCAAATACCATGGCGGTTAATACTTTCCTGGCTCATACAGCTTCTGCGGGTGTCGACGGTTTGACAGGAACTTTAGGAGGAAGTGGGGATACATTTACCGTTGGTGCGACATTGAATGTTCCAGCCGCTAAACCGATAGGAACTTATTCGGGTTCTTTTAATGTTACAATTGCATACAACTAATTCATTCTTACAAAATTAAAAAGAGCGCTGCCTTATGGTGGCGCTCTTTTTTGTTTGCCAACATTTATTTTCCAACTTGTTTAATAATAACATCTTAATTGACTGAATTAATTTGGAAGGGAAACGGATCTGGGCTTGTGCTCAGGTGTGCGAAATCTGAAATGAGGATAAGTATGGTAATCTGGTTTTAAGTTATTAACTCTTAAAGAGTTTATTTTTGCTAGAGACTTCTCTTAAAGATGCCTTATTAATTGGGAATTTGTTCATCATTCCTTCATACTTGCCTCTGATTGCTGATTTCCTTAAACTCATGATACAAATCCATTCTTGGGTTAAAAGTCCAAAAAACGGAAAGAAAAGAATTGGATTCATTTGCCTAACGATCAGTGAATAAAGCAAATATAATTCACAGGCCTTGTTGGTACGCTTATTGCTAGTCATTGATTAATATACCTCAGAAATAATAGAAAAAAACATAGGTCATGAAAACCTCACTAAAACTACTGATTCTGGCAACAGTCCTATTCGGACTCGGTACCAAGGTGAATGCACAAACAACTGCCACGGCCACCGCCACTGGCGAACTCGTCTCCGCCATAACTATTTCCACCGCTGGTAGTGCAAGCATTAATTTCGGCCGAATTGTTGCCGGAACCACCGGAACGGTTACCGTTGCCGGTATTGCTGCGCCAACTGCAAGCACTTCGCTAAGCCGGGCAGGGGGTACGATTACGTCTGCAGGATTTACCATTTCAGGAACAACGGGATCGCAATACACGGTGACCCTTCCAACTACAGCAGTCCAGGTAAAGCATACCAATAATGCGGACTACATGGAGGTTAACGCTTTTTCCTGCGACGTGGCAACCTCAGGGACCGAAGTGGTTGGAACCACAGCAAACGGAACCTTGACCGGAACCAGCAGAACCTTTTATGTAGGCGCTACGTTGAACGTAAAGTCAACTGATCCGATCGGAGTGTACACCTCGGCCACCTTTCCGGTAACGGTTAGTTATCAGTAGCATCAGAATGTTTATCTGCAGGACGCTGGAGAATTTGCGAACCGATTTTAATAGTTTTGCGTCATGAATGCTTCAATAAAACTCTTCACACTCGCAGCCATCCTGATGGGATTCGGTGTAAGAGTACAGGCACAATCCATTGCCTTTGCCACTACCACCGTTGACCTGATCACCCCTATTGCCATCACCAAAACCGCTGAAATGCATTTTGGTACGGTAGCCGCCAGCGGCACGCCGGGTACCATTATTCTGGCCTATAACAGTACCACCACAGTCGGAACCGGCGGAGCCACCATCGTGACCACCGGAAGCTCTGAGCCGTCCACGGCGAAGTTTTTGGTTACCGGACTTACAGGCGAGACTTTCTCGATCGGACTTCCTACGGATGATCTGGTACTGACCGGGACTACCGATGGGATGAAGGCCGGAACTTTCCGGGCATCGACCGACGGCACCAATGATGTGAATACCGGAACCATTGCAGAGGGAGGGACCACCATTTCGATAAAGGCTATCCTTACGGTACCGGCTAATGCCGTTGCCGGAAGATATGCCAATGCCAACCAGTTAATTGTCAAGGTTAATTACAACTGATCATTTACAGACCCTACAAATATCAGTTGAAATGAAAAGATGGATTCTGATATTTTTTGTCATTTGTACCGGTCTGGTTTTCTCCATTAAACCAGCTCATACCCAGGTTCATACCAATACCGAAGTAGCCGCATCCGCCATGCTTTCCATAGATGTGGTGGTCCCGATAGCCGCCCGCGAAACTCAGGCACTCAAATTCGGCAGTTTTTTTCCGGGTACCACGGGGGGAACGATCACCATCACCCCCTCCGGATCTGTGAATTACACTTCCGGGATTACGATTTTTGCCAGTGTCCAGAGTGCAGGGATTTTTACCGTATCGGGCCAGGGAGATGCCACGTATGCCATCAATCTGCCAATCGGACCGGTTATCCTTACCAACAATGACGGTACGAGTACCATGGAAGTGAGTGGATGGACAACCGTCCCTGAAAACGGGGATGCCAATATGCGAATGGAAGGGGGCGCGCAAACCGTTTCCGTGGGTGCCACCCTGAGGGTAGGCTCAATAAACGAAAATCCAAGAGGAGAATATACTGGTTCATACGAAATCACGTTTGGATATAACTAGCTTCAGTCAACAGTTTTAGTTTATTTACATATTCATACACACTTGTTTTAAATTTTTATATTTGTATGAAATAACTAGGCTTATCAATCATGTTCGAAAATAAAAAAAGAAATGTCCGGTTAGCCCCGAACCATTCGGTGGTGATCCTTACTTTACTCTTTGGACTCCTTATTTTGCCGGGCAATTTTTCGGCAGATTTGATGGCGCAGGGGAACCTCCTGATCACCCCGCGAAGGGTTGTTTTTGAAGGCGCCAAAAAGAATGAAGAGCTCAACCTGGCCAATACAGGGAGTGATACCGCCACTTTTAACGTTTCGATGGTACAGTACCGGATGAAGGAAGACGGGGCTTTTGAAGAGATTAAAGAACCGGATCCGGGTCAGTTTTTTGCGGATAAGAATATCCGTTTTTTCCCTCGTACCGTAACCCTGGCACCGAATGAATCACAGGTGGTTAAGATGCAGTTGTTCCGTACCAACGAGCTCACGCCGGGCGAGTACCGGTCGCATATTTATTTCAGGGCCGTACCGAAAACCACCGCATTGGGTGCCGAAGAGGTAGCCAAAGACACCACCACCCTCTCTGTTAAACTGGTTCCAATTTTTGGAATCACGATTCCGGTGATCATCAGGGTAGGTGAAAACAGCACTAAAGTGTCACTTTCCGACTTAAATTTCGAAATCGTGAATGATACGATTCCCAGGCTGAATCTGGCATTTAACCGTACCGGAAATATGTCGGTTTATGGTGATATCGATGTGTTTTATATTCCACCAACTGGCAGAGGTCAGCAGGTAGGTACCCTCAGGGGCGTGGCCGTGTATACCCCGAATCCCATGCGACGGATTAAAATGGATTTAGTCAGGGCCCAGGGAGTTGACTATCATACCGGGAAACTGCAGGTGACTTACTCGGCTCAGGCTGAGGACAAAAAGGGAAAGTTTGCAGAAGCGGAGTTGATATTGAAGTAAAATGGGGAGATTCGAATTCAGAATTCTGAGTTCGAGTTAACAGATTCAGGTAATCTTGAAGTGTAGAACGATACTTCAGGGTTACCTGAATTTCGTTTTCAGGCAATCGGAATCTAAATGGGAATCTCATCATCCCGACCTTTTCCATATTATGAACTATCATCCTTAAACCGGAAAATGCAAATAGATCAAAATGATCTAAAACTTTCCAGGTGAATGGATTAGCATCCCCGGCTTGATTTTTGATGGGTCGATTCCCTTATTATATATTGTATGACTATATTTGCGCGTAGGGTTGAGGGGGTGGCTATTCTTTGGGAAAATGTAAAAAAAGCTGCTGTTTCACGATACCGATGAAACTTGATAAAGACCGATGTGACCAGGGAGTATTATGAAGGACCTTGCAAAATACAAAAGTCGACTGGGCGGTGAACGCCGCGTAACCATGACAAGCAGTTTGGTTATTGATATCAGGAGCTTTAGCCTGGCCTTTTTAAGCAATTCTTTTAGCCTAAATAAGTTGAGATATCTCTTACTGATCTTACTATTGGGCATATTTTCCGGAACCATTACGGCTTTTGGACAGATCGTGGCACTGAATTCATGGTCCAATGTATATCATGGCACCTTAACGACTGCACAAACCAGTACTTATAATATACCAACCGGAAGTAATTCTAATCGTGTATTAATTGTTGCTATTGCATCCTCAACGACTGCGTCAAGCACCCGCACTGTGACCCTTACTTATGGTTCCCAAACACCTTCCGCTTCCTTTGGTGATATTGGCGGCAATACGATACAGCACACACAGTTGTATTATTTTGATGAGTCCAAACTCGATGCAGCGACCACCACTACATTATCTGTTAGAGTACAAACAGGAACAACATCAATGACTGATGTATTTGTTGCTGTGTTCGACGGTGTCGATCAAACCACACCCATTAACAACTCACAAACATACAATAGCGGTGCTACGGCCGTGGATCCCTTCCAGTTAACAACTCCATTAACGGTAAACGCTTATGATCAAGCCGTTGAAATTTTCAGTACTGTGCGCGTTGGCAATACAACTGCAAGAACTATAAGTAGCTATGCAACTAATTGGTCTAGTGCTGCTGCTGAACAAACGGGATCATACAATCCGTCTTCAACTGCCAATGATCAAGGGATAAGGAATGGAGTTGCTAATCGCAGCGTTCCAACCACAAATACTACGGATGTTTCTTCTATAAACTTAAGTGGAGGCGCACGTGCTTCCCTGACAGCCATCAGTCTTAAAGCTGCAAAATATTTTCGAAGTTTTACCACCGGAAACTGGAACAATACAACCACCTGGCAGGAATCCTATGATAATTCAAGCTGGGCATCGGCAACCACAATTCCAACACTGGCAGCCGTATCGATAGATATACAATCAGGTCATGACGTTACACTGACCGCTGACGCAACAGCAAAAAACCTAAATATAGTTGGTAGTCTGGTTCTTAGTAACCTTGCCTTATCAGGAGCCGAAACATTGACCGTGGCATCCGGCGGTGCGCTCCTGGTTGGTGGTGCCTCAAATTTCCCGACCGGTTTTACCACCATCACTTTAAGTTCAGGGAGTACAGTAAATTATGACTTGAATGGTACTCAAACAGTGTCTCCTCAGTCGTACAGCAACCTTATAATTTCGGCAGGGGGTACAAAAACCTTAGGAAATTCAATTGCAACAATTACCGGAGACCTGACTGTTAATTCCGGATCAACATTAAGTTTATCAGGCTATGATCTTGGCGCAACTGCAGCACCAGCTAACGTAGTTTTGGAAAATGGCGGCACCGGATCGGTCATCTCCGGGACCGGTATTTTGCATCTTGGCAGCGGAGGTATTACAGTAAATAAAATCGCTGGAAGTGGAACGGGAGCAACGATATCCTGTCCGATAGCACTGGATGGAACAAGGGACTTAACAGTTGCTGACGAGGGTACATCCTCCATTGCCGACTTGTCAGTCAGTGGGGTGATCAGTACTGCGTTTGGCCTGGTAAAGTTCGGCGCCGGAACTTTAGTGCTTTCGGGTAATAATACGTATTCCGGTATAACAACCATTAGCCTTGGAACATTGAAACTGGGAGGGACAGGCGGAATTGACAATACTCCTCTGGGCACTGCGGTCGGTGGTACCCTTGTTGAGGTTGGCGGCGCACTTGACCTGGCAGGCTTTTCCCTCGCAAATGCAGGAACTTTCGAAGCCCTTACATTAAACGGAACGGGTGTTTCAAGTGGCGGAGCCCTGATGAACAGCGGTGCCGCAGCAACCTATAACGGGTTGGTTATACTGGGCAGTTCCAGCAGCATTGAAGGCGGAACCGGAACGATTGCATTGAGCCATTCGGGAACCATTACCGGTTCAGGCTTCACGCTGACTCTCGGTGGAACACAGGGAGGCAGCGTGACCAGCATCATAGGCACGGGAACTGGAGGAGTTACCAAGCAAGGTTCAGGCATCTGGACATTATCCGGAGCCAATACCTATACAGGCGCAAGCGCAGTAAATGGAGGCACGTTGAAAGCCGGAGTTGCGACGCAGGCTTTTGGTGTAACATCGGCTGTCACTCTGGCGAATACTTCAGGAGTGTCGCTGGATATCACGGGTTTTAATAATACAATCGGTTCCCTCTCGGGTGGTGGCACAAGCGGAGGAAATGTAACCCTCGGAGCAGCTACCTTAACCATCGGGTCGGATAATACCAGTTCAACCCATGCCGGGACCATCAGCGGTGATGGCGGTATTATAAAAACCGGCGATGGTACCCTCACCTTGTCAGGAGCAAACTCCTTTAATGGTACAACCCTGATCAGCGTTGGAATTCTTAAACTTGGGGCTACAGGTAACACATCAAATACTCCACTCGGTACAGCAAGTTCAGGAACCACAGTGTCTGCGGGAGCCGCTCTGGATCTGGCAGGGTTCACGCTGGCAAATACCGGGACCTTCGAGGCACTATCCTTAAGCGGAACGGGAGTTTTGCTTGGCGGGGCATTAATGAACAGCGGGAACGCAGCAACATACAACGGTTTAGTATCCCTGGGCAATGCAAGCAGTATCATTGGCGGTACGGGTACAATCAGCTTAAGTAATACGGGTACCATTTCCGGATCAGGTTTCAACTTAACATTGGGAGGAACTCTTGGGGGGACTATATCGGGTATCATCGGGACGGGTACAGGAACAGTGATCAAGCAGGATTCCGGAACCTGGACCTTATGGGGAGCCAATTCTTACTCGGGCGGAACAAACCTGAGCAGCGGTCAGTTGAATATTAATCATCTCAGTGCAATCGGGTCGGGTTCCCTGACCATCGGTAGCGGTACGACTATTGACAATACCAGCGGAAGTGCCATTGGGCCGCTGACCAATAACAATGCCCAAACATGGAACGGCGATTTCACCTTTCCGGGTACCAGTAGTTTGGATTTAGGCACAGGTGCGGTAACCATGGGAGCAGATGCGATCATTACCTGTACCACCGGAGGCGGAACTTTAACCGTTGGCGGGATAAATAATAATGGAACGAGAAGTTTAACCAAAGCCGGTGCGGGAAATCTTGCTTTCGGAAGCGCAGCTGTTACTTTGTCGAGTCTTACCATTACTGGAGGTTCGCTATCTTCAACCTCCGGAACAATGAGTCTGGCAGGTAATTTCGCCAACAGCGGAACTTTTACTTCGAATGGCGGGACAGTCCACTTTAATGGTGGAGCAGCTCAGACTATCGGAGGATCTTCGGCAACGGTCTTTAATAACCTAACGATTGCAAATACAAGTGGTGGAGTCAGTCTGAACAACCCGGAAACGGTGAACGGAACCCTTACCCTTTCCGGTGGAATCGTAACCACTACCCCCGCCAATATCCTGTATGTCAATAACCCGGCCACCAATGCAATTACTGGGGGTTCAGCAGCCAGATTTATCAGCGGGCCTATAAAATGGTTGATCGGAACGGGCACGTACAATTTTCCGGTTGGCAAATCCGCGGGTAATTACCTGCCCTTTACCCTGGCAACATCAGCCGCTTCATCTCCCGTGGTTACCCTTGAGGCTTTTACCACCGATATCAGTAGCTCGACCTATGACGCAACCCTTTCAGCCATCAGCAATACCGGATACTGGAAAGAGGATCTCAATTCCGGCTCGTTTACCGGCAATGTTTCATTGACCGGTCCTTCGGCTCTGACCACCGAGGAGGTTATCGGAAAAAGTACACTTCAGTCGGGTGCCTATACTTCTATCGGAGGCACTGTTTCAGGCTCATCAATTAATAATTCCAACGCCACTTCCGGCTCGGGCTTTTTCGTAATTGCCACAAAAAAACAGACAATCACTACGGGCAACTCCATTACAGGTTCGCCATTTTGTGCAGGAGCGGCAGTATCAGTTCCGTTCACCAAAACCGGGACCTTTACCCCTGGAAACGTTTTCACCGCTCAGTTGTCGGATGCTTCCGGAGGATTCGGATCACCAGTGGACATTGGAACCCTGACGCAGACCGGTGCTGGAACCATATCCGCCACTATCCCGGCTAACACTGCGTCAGGAACCGGTTACCGGATCCGCGTGGTCAGCAATACTCCGGTGATCATTGGAACCGACAACGGGACCGGGCTGACGGTAAATCCTTTACCGGTTGCGTCCGACCTGACGGCTACCGCGATAGCAGTGTGTGCCGGGTCCGCCAGCACGGTGACCGTAAATTCATCCCTGATGACATCCGGTGCTTATACGGTAACTTATACTGTCAGTGGGAACAATACAATCAGCAGTACTTCTGCTTCTCTGAACTTCACAGCCGGGAGTCCGGGTAGCGGAACATTCTCTACCCTGGCACTGAATACTGCCGGCGCATCGAACCAGGTCAATATCACGGCCATCACCTTCACGGCCACCCCAACCTGCATCCGGAGCGTGAGCGCCAGTACGCCGGCCTTTACTGTGAAAGCCAATCCCGACCTTGCAGGACTTTCACTCAATCCATCGAACGTGTGCGCCGGCAATTTTTCTTCGATTCTCGTCTCCGCCACCAGTTTGCCCAACGGAGCCTATACGGTGAATTATACCCTTACGGGCACCAATGCTCAAACCGCTACAGATGCGTCTATGACGGTGTCGGGCAGCAACAGTGGTTCCTTTAGCACCTCTCTGCTTGCCTCAGCAGGCACAACCAACCTGGCAGTCAACAGCCTGACACTGGATGGCTGCACAACCACAGCCACATCCAACAATACAGGTTCGATCACGGTTACACCCAACCCCAGTCTCACCGGTTTATCGACCAGTGCGACCAGTGTATGTGCGGGAAGTGCCTCGACGGTTACCCTGGCTGCAACCAGTTTGCCCAACGGAACCTATACGGTTAATTATACCCTGACCACAACCAATGCGCAGGGTCCCACCAATGAATCCATGACTGTCACGAGCGGAAACAGTGGAACCTTCATTACTCCTACGCTGCCATCTCCCGGTACCACGAACCTGACGATCAACAGCCTGACATTCAGCGGATGTACCACAGTGGCTTCAACCGGTAACACTACCGCGTTCACGGTGAAAGCCAATCCGGATCTGACCAGTCTGGCGACGAGTGCAACAGACGTTTGCACAGGGAATTATTCGGTTGTTACCCTGACTACATCAAACCTGCCGAATGGAACCTATACTGTTAATTACACCCTTACAACGACCAACGCCCAGGGCCCCACAGATGCCTCCATGTCGGTGAGCAGCGGCAACAGCGGCTCATTTAATACACCCTTACTGGCCAATACAGGTATCACAAACCTGACGATAAACAGCCTTACTCTCAATGGCTGTACCACCTCAGCTTCATCAGGCAATACCAGGGCTATCACGGTGACTCCTAATCTGGTTCTGGCCGGACTGGCGACAACTGCAAACAACGTGTGTGCCGCGAATTTTTCCGTGGTTACCCTTTCTGCAACAAGTCTGCCTAATGGATCCTATACCGTGAATTATACCCTGGCTACGACCAATGCACAAGGCCCGACCGATGCTATGATGACCATTAGCAGTGGCAATACCGGTAGCTTCAATACTTCCGTACTTTCTTCAGCCGGCACCACAAACCTGACCATCAACAGCCTGACCCTGAATGGTTGTACAACGGCTACTTCCAGTGGCAATACCCACGCCATCACGGTTAGCCCCAGTCCCAACCTGGCCGGTTTCTCAACCACCGCAACCGATGTTTGCGCGGGGAGTTATTCGACGGTAACCCTGGGAGCGACGAGCTTGCCGGTTGGTACCTACACGGTCAATTACACCTTGACTACGACCAATGCGCAGGGGGCAACCGATGTGACCATGGCGGTAAGCGCGGGCAACAGCGGCTCATTTAATACTCCGGTACTGGCGTCTGCCGGCACCACAAACCTGACCATCAACAGTCTTACCCTTGGTGGATGTACGACAACCGCATCAACCGGAAATGTGAAAGCAATAACGGTTAAGCCGTATCCAAATCTGACGGGTTTGTCCACAACTGCAACCAACGTGTGTGCAGGTAGTCCTTCCCTGGTGACAATAGGCGCATCAAGTTTGCCTAACGAAACCTATACGGTGAATTACACCCTGACTACGACTAATGCTCAGGGGGCAACCGATGTGACCATGGCGGTAAGCGCGGGCAACAGCGGCACTTTCTATACGCCGGCACTGGCTTCAGCCGGCACTACAAACCTGGCCATAAACAGTCTGGCTTTCAATGGATGTACCACAACTGCTTCCACCGGAAATACCCAGGCAATTACCGTTACTCCCAATCCTGATCTTACGGGTCTTTCGACCAACGCCACTGATGTTTGTGCCGGAAATACTTCGTTGGTTACCCTGGGTGCAACCAGCATGCCCGTCGGAACATATACCGTCAATTACACCCTTTCCACCACAAATGCTCAGGGGGCAACCGATGTGACCATGACGGTCAGCGGGGGTAATAGCGGAACCTTTAATACCCCGGGATTGGGATCGGCCGGCACCACTAACCTGACCATCAACAGTCTTACCTTTAACGGATGTACGACCACGGCCTCAACCGGAAACACGAAAGCAATTACTGTTAAGCCCCAACCCAATCTGACCGGCTTTACAACGAATGCAACGAACGTATGCGCAGGTAACGCGTCTCTGGTTACTTTGAGTGCAACCAGTTTGCCCAATAACACCTATACGGTGAATTATACCCTCACAACGACCAATGCACAGGGACCCACCGATGTGTCGATGACCGTGAGCAGCGGTAACAACGGTACTTTCAATACACCTGTTTTGTCCTCTGCGGGTACCACTAACATGGCAATAAACAGTTTGACTCTCAACGGATGTACCACCAATGCATCCGCCGGAAATACCTTCGCGATAACGGTTACTCCCAATCCGGATCTAACCGGCCTGTCGACTAACGCCACCGATGTGTGTGCAGGAAATGCGTCAGTGGTTACCCTGGCTGGAACCAGTTTGCCCAACGGAACCTACACGGTCAATTATACCCTGACAACGACCAATGCTCAGGGACCCACCGATGCCACCATGACTGTGAGTGGCGGCAACAGTGGAACTTTTAATACTCCGGTCCTGAGTTCCGCTGGCACCACAAACCTGACCATCAACAGCCTTACCCTTAACGGATGTGCCACAACGGCATCATCCGGAAATACCAAAGCCATCACGGTCAGTCCCAATCCCAATCTGACCGGTTTGTCCACTACTGCGACCACCGTGTGTTCGAGCAGTGCTTCCTTGATAACTCTTGGCGCAACAAGTCTGCCAAATGGTACCTATACGGTGAATTACACACTGACCACAACCAATGCCTATGGCCCCGCAGATGTCAGCATGACCGTTAGCAGCGGTAACAGCGGCTCATTCTATACCCCATCGCTGATCACTCCGGGCACCACGAACCTGACAGTCAACAGTCTGACCCTGAACAGCTGTACTATAGTAGCCAGTGCTGGCAATACCGCAACAATTACGGTTGGAGGAGCCGGCTATTGGACGGGTTCCACGAGTAATGACTGGAATACGGCTTCCAACTGGTGTAATTCATTCCTGCCCATATCATCTACGGATGTTACTATCCATTCGGGGGGTAATCAGCCGGCGATAGGGGCTGCTGCGGTGTGCAATAACCTTACGATAAATGCCGGAGCCACGCTGACCCTTTTGGCTTCCAATACCTTAACGGTTAGCGGAAACTGGGCGAACAGCGGAACTTTCAGCGCAAACACAGGTACAGTCGTTTTTAACGGGGCCGGACAATCCATCGGTACGGGGCCCTATTATAATCTGACCCTGACAGGTTCCGGTTTTAAATCATTGACCGGAGTCAGTTCCATTGGTGGCAGTTTTATCCTTTCCGGTTCTGCCCAGGCTGCCCCATCATCTTCATTTACTGTATCAGGATCGACCACTTTGAGCGGCACCAGCGTTCTGACATTGGGGGCCGCAGATATTCTTTCCAATACCAGTGCAATATTCCTGAACGGAGGTACTTTCAACACCGGTATAACAACCGGTTACGGTGATGTGGTGGGCACGCTGGCTTTAACTGAAAATTCTGCACTCGAACTGGGTACGGGAAGTCATATTCTTTCTTTCGCTGCGAGCAATGCTGTTAGCTGGACCGCCGGTAAAACACTGACCATATCGGGATGGACCGGTGGTTATAATGGCACTGCAGGTACTGCTGGGAGGATTTCCATCGGGACATCGTCAGCCGGTTTAACCCAGGCACAATTGGCCCAGATCCGGTTTTTCAACGGCAGCACTTATTTTGCGGCCACTATTTTATCGGATGGTGAGGTCGTGCCGCAGGGTAATTCCACTACCGCCGGTGCAGTAACAGTGACACCTTTCTGTCTGGATGCCTCAAACAGCGCTTCGGGTTCGGTTGCTTATACTTCCGGGGGAATTTACAGTAGCACCACATTTACTGCAGTTTTATCGAATGCAGCCGGCAGCTTTGCCAGTCCGGTTACGGTTGGGTCAGCGAGTATCAGCGGAACCAATCCATCGGGTAGTATCGCGATCACTATCCCAGCCGGAACCGCTTCAGGAACCGGGTATAAGATCCGGATTGATTGTGCATCCCCGGCAATTACCGGAACAGCAGGTTCCACTTTTGAAATTATAAACGGGATTACCAATGTAAGTTCACCTTCAGCCGCTGCCGGAAATGGAGAAGCCATCCTTTCCTGGACCAACCCGGTCAATTGTTTTGATGAAATCATGATTGTCGCGAGGGCCGCTTCATCGGTGACCGGAACGCCAATCGGTGACGGCAGCGCATATAGTGCCAGCCTGACTTTCGGCTTGGGGACATCCTTCGGCGGAGGCAATGTTGTTTATAAAGGTACCGTTTCCCCGCAAACGGTGACCGGTCTGACCAATGCCACCCCGTATTACTTTAAGTTTTTTACACGTAAGGGGACCATCTGGAGTGCCGGGGTGGAAACCTCTGCAACCCCTGATGCAACTACCGTCGCCACCGATTATTTCCGGTCGAGGGTTTCTGGTAACTGGGCTACCGCCGGTACCTGGGAGAGTTCGCATAACGGGGTCAGCTGGTTTAACGCAACATTGGCCCCGACTAGCTCTGCAACTAATATCACAGTACTTAGCCCGCATGTGATAGCGGTTGCCGCAACCCTTACCATTGACGATGTGATTGTTGACGCGGGTGGACAGGTAACCATCAACTCCGGGTTCACCTTAACCATTGCGAATGGCGCTGCAACCCCCGATTTCCTGGTTAATGGGACGCTAAACAGAATTGGCCCGATAACGACTACCGGTACCCTGGCTTTTGGAAGTGGTGGAACCTATATCCATGCAGCAACTTCCGGTGCCATTCCCACGGCTGCCTGGGACCCGGCATCAACCTGTTCCATTACCGGCGTGACGGGCACGGTTCCTACAGTCGCCAGTTTCGCTCAATCATTTGGAAACTTCACCTGGAACTGCGCCGGCCAAACAAGCGCTATTTCCCTGGCTAACAACCTGACAACGGTCAATGGGAATTTTACGGTTTTAAATACCAGTGGTCAGCAGCTGACATTAGGTACAACCCCGTATACATTAAATGTGTTAGGAAACTTTGTTTTGGGTGATGGAACCAACACCGTCGTATTGCGGCCCTCCTCAACACAAGGTACCTCAGCCAATACGATCAACCTGTATGGTGATTTTGTCATGTATCCCAATGTGACCGTCAATACCCGAAATTCGTCCAATGTTTTAACATTCAACTTTAAGAAATCGGGGGTACAGACCTATACAAAAACCGGTGGTACAATCTCGGCAAATACATACAATTTTGTAGTGAACAGTGGTTCCATTCTGGATGTGGGGACCTCAGTCATTGATGGAAGCACCGGGGCCTTTACATTAAACAGCGGGGCCGGAATTATTACTGCTCACGAACTAGGAATCTCAACCACTGCCGGAACCGGAAGCATCCAGGTCACCGGGATACAAACTTATAACGCTGGTGCTGACTATACTTATCAGGGTACTGCTGCTCAGGTTACCGGGAGCGCCTTGCCGGCAACAGTCCATAACCTTACCATCAACAACAGTGGTGGCGCAGTAACTTTGACCAACGCAACTGTTACAATAAGTGGTCAGCTTTCCCTGAATTCAGTCCTGAACACAGGTGCCAATAAAGTTATTGTAGCCAATACGGCCACGGTGTCACGCACATCCGGGCATGTGTTCGGTAATCTGCAGATGAACAATGCGACCGGGGCTGATTCAAGAGTTTTTCATATCGGAGATGCAACGGTATATTCTCCTGTAACATTGGATTTTTCAAACGTTACGGGTGCTGGTGGGGTGGTAGCCAGTACAACAGGAACTGATCATGCTAATTTTGCCACCTGCGATCTGGATCCCGGTTTGAGTGTGAACAGAACCTGGACCCTTACAAATGCCAGTACGACGTTCAATAATTACAGTGTTACTTTCGGTTTTGTTTCCGGGGATCTGGACCCGGGTGTATCAACAGCGGATCTTGAAGGAGGACTTTACAGCGCCTCCTGGTCCTATCCGACGGTTGGAACGAAAACGTCAACGAGTACGCAGTTAAACGGAATCACGTCATTTGGCAGTTTTGCTTTGGCCCAGAGGCGGTATCCAGGGATAACGGTGACTCCTATAGCCGGTTTGGTTACGACCGAACCCGGGGGGCAGGCCACCTTTAGCGTTATGTTAAAAACCCAGCCTTCGGCGGATGTTGTGATCGGGTTGTCATCCGGCAACACGGCTGAAGGAACTGTTTCTCCGTCATCTTTAACCTTTACAACGGCAAACTGGGGCACCCCTCAAACAGTCACGGTCACTGGTGTAAATGATGCCCTCATGGACGGGGATATTGCCTATTCAATCGTCACTGCACTGGCCACCAGTACTGACCCTGACTATAACGGAATAGACGCGTCTGATGTTTCAGTTACCAATACCGACGATGATTCAGCCCCTGCAGGGTCCATTTCCGTCAATCGCAAGTCTCCGGAAAACACCTATACCGCTCAGCAATTGGTTCAGAATATACTGGTCAAAGGTTGTTTAACTTCCAGTAATGTGACTTTTACCGGCACGGCTTCTCAAATCGGTTTCTTTACCAAGGGCACCTCAAGTTTTCCAATTAACGAGGGGATCATTCTTTCAACCGGCAACATCGCTGACGCTGAGGGACCGAATATGGATTTCGGTACCACCACGCAACATGGAGGCGCCGGAGATGCCAGTATCAATTCTATTACAAGCGGGACCTCTGCGGATGCAGCGGTGCTCCAGTTCGACTTTGTACCGGCCGGAAATACCATACAATTCAATTATGTGTTTGCCTCAGAGGAGTATGCGGAATTTGTTGCGGCTGCATACAACGATGCTTTTGCCTTTTTGCTGAGTGGTCCCGGCATCGGTGATGGCACTCCTTCTACCGCGGTGAATATTGCACTGATTCCATCCACCTCAACCCCTGTTTCCATTAATACCGTTCATGGCCAGGGATATACACAGGGGAGCACTTTCGAAGCCGATCTTCTCGCACTGATGACCTATCCGACTAATTTTGGACATCCCTGGGAAAGGGTTCCTAACGATGCTATTGGCGCCTATGGAACTGCTGGCAGCCGTTATTATTACCTGATTGCTCCGGTCAGCGCTGCTCCGTCGAATCCACCTCTGAATGAGACCTATTATGTCGACAATGGACATTTTAAGGACCGGTACATTAACAATCCAAGCACCGGAAGAAGGCAACTGGAATATGCAAATGGAAATGGATCCTTGGAGATGGAGTTTGACGGAAGAACCACCATGCTCTCAGCAACACATGCTGTGACTGCCTGCGAGACCTATCATATAAAAATTGTGGTAGCTGACGTGTCCGACCAAAAATGGGATTCGGGTGTTTTTCTGGAAGGCCGGAGTTTCACGTCCAATGAAGTGGAAATTTCCAGTATGCTGGATGGGATTTCCGGTCAGGCCAGTTCCATGTATGAAGGTTGTGAAGGCAGTTATATCCGTTTTCAGCGGACCGCGGGTGCCGACAACAGCCAGCCCTTTACTTTTCCGATTATTCTTGCAGGTACTGCTACGAACGGTACCGATTTTGTTTACACCACACCGGCAGGCGCCATTATCGGGGACGGAACCTTCCCAACCTCAGCAACCATTCCTGCCAATTTGAACCTGGTGGACTACTATTACAAAGCCCAGTCTGACGGCGTTATTGAAGGAGATGAAACGGTCATTTTCAGGGTCAATAACAGTTGCCCCTGTGCGGTTACTCCAACTTATTTCGAAACAACCGTAACTATTGTTGACGTTCCCCAAATTCAAACATCCTCAGTGTCGGTTATCCAATGCCAGTCGTCGGGTAACCCGGTGGCCACCATTACGGTAAATATGCAGAACGGACTGAATCCGAATAATTATGAGTTTAGTCTGGACGGGGGGGTCTTTCAGGCCGCCGACAATATATTTACCATAACGGCAACTCAAGCCGACGGATCTGATATTGTAGGTACCTCGCATTATATTACTGTCAAGGACCAGTATTCCTGTAACTCGATTACCGAAGCCAATATTATCATTCCCGCCATTGCAGCCTTTAGTGCAAATGCCGGTCCTGATTTTTCGATGTGTGAAGGACAATCCGGGGACCAATTGACGGGTTCGGGAGGTATATACTATACATGGACTTGCAATCCCGCGAATGGAATTAATTATCTGAGTAATGACTCCATTTCAAATCCGACCATTCTCAATACGATCCCGGCGGGAACTTACACTTTTACGGTTCATGCACAGGATCAATTGGGAGCTTCACCTTCTTGTACAGGTTCTGATGAAATGGTCCTGACCATAAACCAGAAGCCCACCATAACTGCCGTAACCGCGAATATTTATCAGGCCTGTAATGGGACGGTAATCCAGTTGAATGCCACAGTCTCCAATGCCGGAGCAACACCTTCGTATTTATGGAATCCAACAACGGGATTAAGCGGTTCAACCATTATCAATCCTGTTTATACCCCGGATATCAGTATTTACACGGAACAGTCATTCTCTTTATCGGTTACCGGGACCAATCTTTGTTCAGCAAGTGCTTCAAGTTCACCTATTGTCGTGTTCCCGTCTCCTTTGATCACTATCGGGACCATTGTCAATACCACCTGTGGGGGGGCCAATGGCTCGGCGACTGTTTCAGCCAGTTCACCGGGAACCAGCCCGGTACCGACCTTTACCTATTTATGGGACGTGGCAGCAGGCGGCCAGATCACCCCGACAGCCACCAACCTTGCAGCAGGAAACTACACAGTCACCGTGACTGATGTTACTCACTCTTGTGTCAATACTAAGCAAATAACAGTAGGATCCGTCGCCGACGTTACCCCGCCAACTGCCGTTTGCCAAAACCTCAGCGTTACGCTTGATGGAACCGGAAATGCCACCATTACTCCTGCTGATATAAACAATGGATCCTATGATGATTGTACGAGTGTCCCTAATCTGGTTCTTTCTCTGAACAAGACCACTTTTAATTCCAGCAACATCGGAGCCAATGCCGTTACCCTTACTGTCAGGGATCAGTCTAATAATACAAGTACCTGTGATGCAATAGTTACCGTAAATTATTCTGCCAATTGTACTAATACAGGCTCAAGAACTATTTATGAGGAGCTGTTTTCCGGACCGGCCAATGGCAATTATACGATCTCCGGTGGAACCGCCTATAATATTGTCAATTCGGTGATGAGAGTGACCGTTAACACCAATACTGCCGATTACTTTTTATCCAAGTCAATCACAATTTCAAGCTATACCGGAATCATCGTTTCTGTGGCTGCTACCGGGCAAAGCGCCCTGGATGCCAACCAGGATTATATCCAGCTTTGGTATTCCATCGATGGCGGAGCATTTGTTCAGTTTGCCAATAACGGGTATATGACCGGTACTTGGACTGGTACGTCCTGCTCCGGTGTTCCCAACGGCACTACCATGCAGATCAAAATATTATGTATTCAGAATACCGCCGGTGAGTATAGGGAATTTGACAATGTTCGTGTTACCGGGGAACCGGCCATGGAGGCAGCCACAAGTATTACAAATGTAAGTTGTAACGGAGGGAATAACGGAGCCATCAATGTCACCGTAACAAAGGGGGTTGCGCCTTATACCTATTCATGGACAACTTCGAATGGTTCCGGATTGGTAGCTTCAGCCGAAGATCAGTCGGGCCTGACAGCAGGGACCTACAACCTGGTGGTAACCGATTATAATGGTGTTGCCTCAAATTCATTCCCATTTGTCGTAACCCAGCCGGCAGCTGATCCTTCGATAAGCACCGGCCTGGCTGTTTCAGATGCTTCGGTCTGTTATCCTCCGTCTGGCAATGTCATTTTCACCATTACCAGTGCACAAAGCGGGTTTGTTTACGAATTGAAAACGCAGGGGGGCAGCTCACTCAGTCCTGCCGTTACAGCTACCGGAACCGGGAGTAACCTGAATCTTACACTGCTTCAGGCTAATGTTCCTTCGTCCACGGTCACCTATCTGGTATCTGTCACTTCGGCAAGTGGTTGTACTTCATCAACCTTAACGGATTTGCCTACCCTTTTTGTTACCAATACTCCACCGCCGACCGGTGCAGCCAGTCAGAGTTTTTGTAGTACCAACGTACCCAAGGTCAGCAACTTGTCGGTAACCGGAACCGGAATCATCTGGTACAATGCTGCAACCGGTGGGTCAGTTATTGCTCCAACGGCTAACCTGGTTACCGGTAATACTTATTATGCCAGTCAGACGGCCGGAGGATGCGAATCTCCTACCCGTCTGGCAGTGGCAGTAACCGTTTATGCTACTCCGGAAATAATCAGCGTCACCCATGGAACTATTTGCGGTTCAGGATCAACCACGATCTATGCCGGGGCAAATATCGGAACGGTTAATTGGTATGCCAATTCATCCGGAGGATCAGCATTAGCGACCGGCAACAATTTTACAACACCGGTGATCAGTACAACCACATCCTATTGGGTGGATGCCACCAACAGTGGGTGCACCAACACTACCCGTTCTGAGGTAAGGGCCAATGTTTATGCTGTGCCAACCATTGCCCTGGGATCCGATCCATCGATTTGTTCCGGTACCACCTCAGCCATTTTGACTTACAGTGCAATTACAGGCGGACCAACCCATTACAGTCTTGATTTCAACCTGGCTGCTGAAGCGGCATTGTTTCAGGATGTGGCCTTCACCACCTTACCCGCCAGCCAGTTTTCAATAACCGTCCCAGCTTCCGCTCCCGCCGATACTTACCATGCGACTCTTTGGATTAGAAACGGTTCAAATGGATGTGAGACCTTCTACCTCATTCAGGTTACCATTGATCCGGTGTCGGTCGGCGGATCCGTTGCAGGTGATCAGACGATATGCACCGGGACCGAACCGTCGAGCCTGACTTTGAGTGGGAACACCGGAAGCGTCATCAGGTGGGAAAAATCGGCCAATTCCGGTTTTACCTCACCGGTTACCCTGACGGTTGCAACATCTACCCTGACAGGCACCGACATAGGTACCCTCACCAGCAATACCTGGTTCAGGGCTGTTGTCAAAAGCGGGATG
Organism: Bacteroidales bacterium; assembly: GCA_041662065.1. Classification (GTDB taxonomy): domain Bacteria; phylum Bacteroidota; class Bacteroidia; order Bacteroidales; family UBA12481; genus UBA12481. The sequence continues at coordinate 189,916 of JBAZTE010000009.1, forward strand.
TGCTCGGAAGCCAATTCCTCTTCCATTCTGGTCACGATCGATCCGGCTTCAGTCGGAGGAACCGTTGCTTCAAATCAAACGATCTGTACCGGGACAGCCCCTGCGGATCTTTCTCTGAGCGGCAATACGGGCAATGTGGTGAGATGGGAAAAATCGATTGATGCAGGGTTCTCATCACCAACAACCATATCTGTTGCCACATCGACATTGCCGGGTGCCACCATTGGGAACCTTGCAGCCGACACCTGGTTCAGGGCCGTCGTAAAAAGCGGCACCTGTTCCGAAGCCAATTCTTCCTCCATCAAAGTAACCATTGATCCTGCCTCAGTGGGTGGAACCGTTGCATCGGATCAAACAATCTGTACTGGCACTGCCCCATCAGACCTTACCCTGAGCGGTAATACAGGCGCTGTGGTGAGGTGGGAGAAATCAACCGATGCCGGGTTCACCTCGCCAATCACGATTTCTGTCACTGCATTGACCTTATCAGGGGTGACCATCGGCAACCTGACTGCCGATACCTGGTTCCGGGCTGTGGTGCAAAGCGGGACCTGTTCAGCCAGCAATTCCGGTTCTGTTAAAATAACCATAGATGCTACGTCCATAGGAGGATCGGTGGCATCAGCCCAGACCATCTGTACCGGGACTTCTCCTGCTGCACTTACACTAAGCGGGCACACAGGCACTATTCAGAGATGGGAGAAATCAACAGATGCCGGATTTTCCTCGCCTGTAACGATTGCCGTAACATCTTCAACTCTATCCGGCGCATCCATCGGCAATCTTTCCGCTAATACCTGGTTCAGGGCAGTTGTGAAAAGTGGCAGTTGCACAGAAGCTGTTTCTTCATCGGTATTGGTATCCATTCGCCCGGACCTTACTGCATCCATTTCCGGTGCCACTACGGTTTGCAAGAATGCTTCCGCACCAACCATAACCTTTACCAATCCGCAAGCCACACCAGTTTCTGTTCTGTACAGTATCAACGGAATTAACCAAACGGCTGTTGACATAGGAGCCAGCACTACTGCAACGGTTACCGCACCGACCACGGTCTCCGGAACATTCATTTACAGTCTGGTCAGCATTGCTTATCAAACGTTACCGGCATGTTCCAATTCGATAACCGGAACCTCTACAGTCAACATTACCGAACCCCCGTATGCAACTATCAGCTACGCCGGGAATCCGTTCTGTTCGAATATGGGTGAATTTGATGTTTCATTAACAGGAACAGAGGGTGGTACTTTCTCTGCCAGCCCCGCTGGCCTGAGCATTGTTCCGGAAACAGGAAGAATAAATATCGCCACTTCAACTCCCGGATCCTATACAGTGACCTATTCAATGGCAGGCGGTGGCGGTTGTGGTCCGGAAACAGCCACCACCCCGGTTATCATCAGGATAGACGGTTCCTGGACCGGAGACGTGGATGAAGACTGGAATAACACCGGAAACTGGGCCTGCGGTATCCTGCCTTCATTAACAACGAATGTCATCATTGCCAATGGATTGCCTAATTACCCAGCGTTCTCCACCGGGATGTCCAACCGCTGCAAGAATCTGACTATCGAATCCAGTGCCGCGGTTACTGTTGATAGTTATACCCTTGAGATTGCCGGAGTAATCGGCAACAGCGGGACCTTCACAGCTTCAGCCGGAACCATTGAGATGAAAGGATCTGTCAGCCAGGTGATTGGAACGGACTATTTTTATAACAACACCATTAAGAATTTAACGGTCAATAATCCGGTCGGAGTGACCCTCTCCGGACCCCTTAATATCACAGGAATTGTGAAGGTGACGCAGGGAGGCAGCAACCTGACTTCAAGCGGAAACCTGACTCTTCTCTCATCTTCGGGCCAGACAGCCCTCATTGACGGATCCGGCCTCGGTAACATAGTGGGAAATGTCACCATGCAAAGATATATCCCGGTTGCTTTCGGATATAAATATATAAGTTCCCCTTTTCAGGAAGCTACGGTAGGGCAATTTGCAGGCCATCTGGACCTGGGCGCCACATTCCCGACTTTTTACGAGTATAACGAAAATCAGTTGGAAGCGGTCACCAACCTGGATAAAGTCGGTGGTTGGGTTACCTATACCACTCCTTCCTTACCATTGGTACCTATGCTTGGCTATGCAGCAAATTTTGGTTCGTTACCCCGGATTGAACTGGTTGATTTAAACGGAACGGTCAATAATGGTGACATAGGGTTAACCTTATTCAGCCATAACCGGGATTACACCAGGGGATTTAATCTCATCGGGAACCCTTATCCTTCCCCGATTAACTGGAATCTGGTTGATCTGACCGGCAGCGCTGTGGATAATGCCATCTATTTCTTCCGGGCCAGCAGTCCCAGTGCAAATGTAATTCCAGTTGATGCTGCAACGGAGAATTTGGATTATCAGTACCTCGGTCAGTACCGGAGCTATGTCAACGGCGTCCCATCTGAAAATTATGTCACGGGCGTTGAAGATGATGTCCCGAACAGCAACCTGATTGCCTCCATGCAGGGTTTCCTGGTTCATGTTAATGGCACAGGTACCGTTGAAACAACCCTCAATTTTACGAATGCAATCCGCACTACGGACCTTACCCCGGCCCTAAAAACGGTTCCAGTTGATTATCGTTCCATCCTGCGCTTTTCGACGAATTATGAAATTGAAAAAGCATTCGAGGATGCCGCGGTCATTTATTTTGAAAACGGAGCCAGGCAGGCTTTCGACCGCGATAAGGATGCCTTGAAAATGCTGAATACCGATCCCAAGGTACCTAACCTTTATTCATTTTCTCTCGAATCCAAACAGCTGTCAATTAACGGAATGCCAATGCTTCATGATAGCATAACTGAGATTCCGTTGGGTCTGAACCTGAAGAGTACTGGCTCCATTGTCTTTAAGGCAAAAGATATCAGCACCTTACCTTCTTATCTGCATATTTATTTCCTGGATGCCGAGAAAGCCATTATTCAGGATCTTCAGCAAAATCCCGAATACCGGTTTGACCTGAATTCCGGAGAATACAACCAGCGCTTTTCGCTGGTATTCTCACTGACTGAAATCACCGATCCTGCAGCTGTCACGAAGAACCTGTTTAAAATTATCAGGTCAACTGACTACCTGTTGGCCCGGGTAACGCTCCCGTATAATACCCGGGGAACTTTTAGGGTAACCAATATGTCTGGACAGGTGGTTCTAAGCCAGGAGGTGTTAGGCAGCCAAACAGTTCCCATCGAACTCAATGTAACGGCTGGACTCTATATTGTGACTGTGATCTCTGGCAACCGTGCACAGTCGGAAAAATTGCTTATGCGTTTAAACTATGAATAGTCTCATTCAAAAAGGGTTTTTAGGAAGGCTTTTATTGCCTCTGATGATTTGGATGGGTATCCTTTTGCCGGGCACTAAGGCCGGGGCCCAGCAGATGCCGCCGCGGCCCCTGACCATCAGCAAGGTTGCGGATATGAATTTTGGAACCTTTTGTTGTGGTACCACAGGAAATACGGTGATTTTACACACGAATGGAACACGGGATAAGACCGGTAATATAATCCTCCTTTCCAGTGCACTGGTTTCAGCCGCTCGATTTGAAGTCGATGCCGTTTACAGCACCATGCTCCATATTCTATTCGGACCTGTGGTTCAGATGTCTGCGAATGGTGGAATTATGAACCTGACCCTGGATTCTTCGGATCCGATCTCCCCGTTTACGACTTCGTGGGCCAATTCCACTGTTTATATAGGTGGAACACTGACGGTGGCGACAGCTACACTTCCTGCCGGCAATTACAGCTGCACGTTCGAAATCATGTTTATCCAGGAATAACCTACGGCAAGTTTGGAAATTCACTGGAAACCATATAGAACCGTTTTAATGCGATATGCTCTGTGCCTATCGCTTTTCGTTTTTTTATGGACCAGCCCGAAACTGGCTGCTCAGGTCAACCCTGAGTATGTGGAGACTTCGGTTTTCCTGATGGTGCAGCGGGTTGGGGGGACAGAAGTGCCGGCGATGATTATGAACGAGCAGGTTTACCTGCCTGTTGTGGAGATATTCAACTTTCTGAAGATCAAAAATGTCGCATCGCCAACCTGCGATTCCATAGGCGGGTTTTACATCAACCCGGATACCCCCTATGTGGTGGATCAGCTGCACAACCGGATCAAATTCGGTAAAAGGGTGATTCAAACAAAACCCGATGATATGATCCGCACCGAAACGTGCCTTTACCTACGGTCGTTCTTCTTTGGAGAGGTTTTCGGGCTCGATTGCGAATTCAAATCAAAGAGCATGTCGGTGATTATGAATACCAAGATCGAGCTGCCGGTGATCCGCGATATGCGGCTGGAATTCATGCGGACGAATATCGTGAAGATGAAAGGGGAGGTGGTTGCGGATACCACCATCGCTCACAGCCACCCGTTTTTCAAGTTTGGCATGGCCGACTGGGCCGTGACGGCAAACCAGGAGCTGGGCGGCGAAAAACAGAGCCGGTTGAACCTGGCCCTCGGGGGCATTGTGTTCGGTGGTGAAGCCCGGGTAAACCTGCAGTACTCTGCCGGTCAGCCCTTTTTGGAAAAGTACCAGCAATACCTGTGGCGCCTGGTGAATAACGAACGCAAGTTGTTCAGGCAAATCAGCATTGGTAAGATTGCCAGTGGTGCTACCTCCTCCCTTTTTAACCCGGTTCTTGGTGTGCAGGTGACCAATGCTCCCACTACCTACCGCCGGTCATTCGGAACTTACACTCTGTCGGATTATACCGAACCCGACTGGGCGGTGGAATTGTATGTGAACAACGTGCTGGTGGACTATAAGAAAGCCGATGCATCGGGTTTCTTCACTTTCGAGGTCCCGCTGATGTACGGAGCAACCAATGTGCTGCTGCGTTTTTACGGGACTTACGGTGAGGAAAAATCCAAGTCGGAATACATTAATATTCCCTATAATTTTCTTCCGGCCGGGGAGCTTCAGTATACGGCCAGCGCCGGGATCGTTCAGGACAGCATGCTCAGCCGCTTCTCCAGGCTGAATGCAAACTACGGTCTGGGCAAGTCACTGGCCGTCGGTGCCGGTGTGGAATATCTCTCTTCAGTGACTTCCGGCTCTTTCATGCCGTTTGTGAACACGTCCGTCAGACTTGGCCAAAAGATCCTTTTTTCCGGCGAATATACCTATGGGGTGAGAGGCAAGGGGATTTTGAATTATCGAACCCCCAGGAATTTCCAGATCGAACTGAACTATACCATTTACGACCGGAACCAGAAGGCCATCAACTTCAATTATCTCGAGGAACGCAAGGCATCCATATCATTTCCGCTGAAAGCGCGCGGGTTTTCGGTCTATTCACGGTTCTCCGCCGCCCAGAACATCATGCCGACCACCAAATATGTCACGGCCGACTGGCTGCTTTCAGGCGTATTTTTTGGAATAAGCACGAACCTGACCACCTATGCCATGCTGGCCGACCTGGCCAATCCTTATATATACAGCAACCTGGCACTCGGTCTCAGGCTTCCGGCTAAAATCATGCTTCGTCCGCAGTTGCAGTTCGAATACTCAAGCATGCAGCTGATGCTGGCGAAGGTGGAGGTGGAGAAGCAATTTATGAACAAGGGTTACCTCAATTTGTCATACGAATACAATTTCAAAACCGCGCTGCAGAATATACAGTTCGGATTCCGTTATGAACTAGGCATGGCCCAGGCATCTTTCAACTACCGCCGGAGCAATCAAATCAATACTTTTTCGGAATCGGCCAGCGGCAGCCTGATGGTCGACGCGAAAAACAAATTTATCGGGGCTTCAAACCGTGCCAGTGTGGGCAAGGGCGGGGTGGTGCTTATGCCTTTCCTGGATAATAACGCCAATGGAAAGTACGACAAAGGCGAACCCAAAGTGCTCGGTTTGAAAATCAGCATCAATGGCGGCCGCGTGCAGCAGAGCAAGCGCGATTCAGTGATCCGGATATATGATCTTGAACCTTATATGGGCTATCTGATTGAATTGAACAGCTTTAGCTTCGATAATATTGCCTGGCAGATGCGCATGAAGAATGTGAGGGTAATGGTCGATCCCAACCAGTTCAAGATGGTCGAAATTCCGATCACCATCATGGGTGAGGCTGCCGGAGTGGTTTCCCTGAGGGGTGCAGGCGGCGACGTGGGTTATGGCAGGATCACGGTTATATTCTATACCGGCAAGGGCAAGTATTTCGCCAAAACATTGACTGAGCCTGATGGTTATTTCAGTTTCCTCGGGCTCCCGGGTGGTTCCTATATCGCCCGCATCGATACCTCCCAAATGAGGAAACTGGGCATGACCGCGACCCCTGACGGAATACCGTTCACCATGAGAGGCGGTTCGGAAGGGGACTTTAAAGACGGACTCGATTTCGTGATCACAAAGAATAAGACGGAGGACGAGAAGAAGGTAGACGAAGGACGGAAGACGGAAGAGTTGCAGGTGCCGGTTAAGGAGGAGCCTAAAGGGAAAGAGGTGGTGACGGTTTATGTCATTCAGATTGCAGAATCACAAACCTATGTCGAACCTTCCTTTTATAAAACCAAGTTCAAACTGTCGGAAGATGTGCTGGTTTTCAAGAGGGACGGCTGGTATAAATATTTCATCCGCCAATTCCCAACGGCAACAGAAGCTCAAACCGCCCTGGATAAATCGGGTATCAGCGGGTTTGTGATTGCGGTCGACGAAACACTGCTCAAGAAGCACCCACAATAACCTACGGCAGACTTCACTAACCCCAGGTTTCAACCTGGGGTTTCTTCGCACATGACAATTAAGAACCAAACCTCAAACAACGCCATACTTAAATTAGCAAATTAACGTTACTGGTCAGGTACCGCCTTACTTTCCGATCCACCTCACCCCCGGCCCCTCTCCCGTGAGCGAAGCGAGCGCGGGAGAGGGGCCGGGGGTGAGGTGGATCAGGGCAAAGCGCAGTGAGCACAATAGCAACGGCCGGGCGTGAGGTGGATCGGTTGCCAGAGCGCTGCCTGAACAGTAATAAATTAACTCATTAGCAAATTATGCTCTCCCAGCCTCAATGGATACCGGCCATATTCCCTTACCAGTTTAACGACGTAATCGTAGTTAGCTCCGGAAACGGTATCCGGGACGGAATGGTCCGACTGGAAGATGAATCCCCCTCCTTTGGCGGCGTTGAGTTTTCGCAGGACGATGGATTTAAGCTGTTCAGGGGTGCAATCTGCCCATTCCATCACGTTCATATTGCCGCAGAAACCCATCCTGTGACCATATTGTTTACGGAGGTCCACCACATCGAGTCCGGCTTTTGCTTCGAGCGGATTATAGGCATCGACGCCGAGTTCAATGAAATCTTCGAAGATCCGTTTGACATTGCCACAACCATGATAGATGACCGGCAGTCCGGCCTTATGGCATTCATCCACCATCGCCTTAATGCCGGGTTTGAAATGCTCGCGCCAGAAATCCGGAGAGAACAGCAGGTCATACGTGTAAGCCACATCCCCCCAGATCACCATGCCATCGAGCATTCCGCCGGCGGCCTTGATCTGGGCTTTGGTGATACCCAGCATAAACTCGTTGATCCTCCGGATGAAGGCACCAAGCTCATCGGGATACATAAGGCTCCAGAGTAGCGTGTTTTGTGAACCTATTATGCGCCATAGGGTTTCGTGCCCTTCACATACGCTTCCGTAAACCGGAAAGTTGGGGTAAATGGATTTTACCGTATCGACCCAGGGTGGGAGATTGCGGGTGAAACCATCACCAACGCCTCCTAGCTGATGGTCGCCCGAACTGAAATACCGCCGGTCGTCCCAGGGATCATCGAAACGAAAATGCTTGAGTTCATCAATGTCCTGGGTCAGGAACCGCTCATAACGGGGCATCGGATCAGCATAGATCTTGGTGATCACCGCCTCAAATCCGGTTTTAACGGTAATCCGGTCTTCGGTTTCAGCCAACACCTCAAAGGGCATGATGTGCGGATCCATATTGGGTACCGTCACCTGCCAGTCGAGGTCGTAATAATCATACGGCGAAGCATCAGCCGGCAGATTGAGCTCCCTGCGCCATCTTTCAAGAAAACTTCCCCAGAAAAGGTCACTCACCGGAACGCGGTCGGCCTCTTCATGGCGAAGGGTTTTGTTCATTCGTTCCAACTTCTTCAGGCAATTCGCACTACGTTCCATAGCATCAGTTTTGTGCATGAAAGATACTTATCTTTGCTAAATGTTTAATATTCCTCTCTTTCGGCTCACGCTTCACGCCTCACGCTTCACGATTTCTTCGATCATTCTCCTGTGCACGGCCCTCGCCGCATGCAACTCCATCGAACCCGTCACCGACTTCGACGGCACCTTTGTGGATTCGCGGGATGGGACAGAATATCCCTTTGTACAGATCGGCACCCAGACCTGGATGACTGAAAACCTGAAGATCAAATTGACTGACACAACCGGAGCCTGGTGCTACAACTCGGCGGAGGGAAATTGCAATACTTACGGACGGCTCTATACCTGGGCAAAAGCCATGATTGCCTGTCCGGCCGGCTGGCACCTGCCCACCGACGGGGAATGGAAAATCCTGGAGATTTTTGCAGGCATGTCGGCTTCTGATGCCGACAGTCTGGAGTGGCGGATATCGGGCAGTGTCGGGATTGGCCTGAAAGCCAGGAAAGGCTGGAATTCGGGCGGGAACGGCGAGAATTCCGTACGTTTCAATGCTATTCCATCCGGAATTTATGAGAAGAATGAATACAGTTTTATCGGCGATATTGCTAGCTTCTGGACCTCTTCCTATACCGATGAGGCCCATGCATGGGGCCGCGGACTGATCTATCATGCTGAAGGGGTTTACCGTTGGAAATACACTAAGACGAGCGGATTTTCAGTGAGATGCGTTAAAAATCAGACCGTTGGTTTTTGACCAATTTTTCCGTTTATTTACCTTCTCTTTGGGATAGAATTGATAATGGGAAAGAAAATGATCAGGCGGGCGCATTTTTATGGGGCAATCTCCGTTGCCGTTTTTTTTCTGCTTTACCTGTTTACCGCCTTTTGTGTTCTCCTTGTTTTACTGGTAGCACCTTTTAACCGAAGCAAGCCGGTCAGGCGAATCATGCGCTTCTGGGCCCGGACGATTTTCCTGATGCTGGGCAAGCGGCTCAGGGTGAAGGGAATTGAGAATATCGAAAAAGATAAGAATTACATCCTGCTGGCCAACCATGCCAGTCTGTTTGATATCATGGCCATCCTTGCTTTCTATCCCGGGGTTTCCTGGTTCGGACGCGAACACTTGCTGAAAGTCCCACTGTTTGGCCGGGTTTTGAAGCTTACCCATTATGTTCCGATGCGATCGGGTGATGTTAAGAATACCAAGGAAATGATCAGTCACCTGGTGCAAAAGTCCGGGGCCCGGACCATTGCCATTTTTCCTGAGGGCACCCGGACAGAGGATGGGAATATTAACCGCTTCCGGAAAGGTTTCATCCACATCCTGAAAGCAACAGAAATGAGCGTACTTCCGGTTACTCTCAACGGGTTTTTCCTGCTCAAGCCCAAGAACCGGTTTACCATCAATTTTGAATCGAAAATTGAAGTGGTTGTGCATAAGCCGATTGGTTGGGAGGAATTTGCCGAACAAGACGATCATGCCATTTTAGATAAAGTAAAGGTGGTCATCGAATCCGCTTATATTCAATCAGAAAACAAACTAATTTAAATTCTGATGACAAATCAGACCAATACTAACGACCGGTGGGTTTTTATCGTCAATCCCATCGCGGGCAACGGCTTTGCCAAAAAGCATGTGGCCACCCTGGAGGCAATGATCCGGAAATACGGTGTGGATGCTGATATCCTGTATACGGAATTCACCGGACATGCTACCGACTTGGCGGAATCCTGCGCCTCGAAAGGGTATAAATACATCATTGGAGTGGGGGGCGATGGCACCATGAATGAAATCTCCCGGCCGCTGATTGGCAGGAAAGATGTCATTGTTGGCTTGATACCGGCAGGAACCGGAAATGATTTTATCCAGATCCTCGGATTCCCCAATCGTTTTGATGATTCGCACTGGCGTATTTTTTTTGAACGAAACACCATATTGATGGATGTGGGTTCATGCAACGGCAAGTTTTTCCTGAACGGAATGGGCCTTGGATTTGATGCCCAGGTCGCTGCCGAAAATTATATTGAACCGGGCCAGGTCAAGCTCGGCGGGAAGTATAAATACATCTGGCATATTGTTAAGACCCTTCTGTTTTTCAAGGAAAAGAAGATGACCATTGTGTCGGGCGACCAGAAAAGTACCTCCACCTGTTTTATGAATACGGTAGCGATCGGACGCCGGTTTGCCGGGGGATTTTTTATTACTCCGAAGGCGATAGCAAACGATGGACTGCTGGACGTGTGCAATGTGAAGAAACTCAACCTGCTTCAGCGTTTCCGGATTTTACTCATGGTGCCTAAAGGCACGCATATCAACAACCCAAAGGTGGATTACCATCAGACCGATAAGATCTCCATCGAGTTTGATAAAAAGGTTCCTTTTCACGTGGACGGGGAACTCCATTTTGCGCAGAAATTCGAAATCAAAGTCTTGCCGGGCGCACTGAACATAATATACAATCCAGAGGGGAATCACTTTTTTAACAGAGAGACCCTGTGATCTCATCCTGATGGATAAATCATGCACAGGTAAGTTGTACCGAGTGTCCTTCGACAGACTTCACTAACCCCAGCCTTCAGGCTGGGGGTCTGAGCTGTACTGATCTGGTATGGCCAAAACCCCAGCCTTCAGTCTGGTGCGGGACCTGGGCCCGAGGAGCTCAAACCCCCAGCCTGAAGGCTGGGGTTAGTGAAGTCTACCGATCTAACCTGAAGGGAGAGAGAAGCTTGGTAATCATCGCCTGATACTCCTTCTCTTCTTGTTCCCACGACTTTGTTTTATGATGAATTTCCTGATTTTGGATGTAGTCCCGCACTTTTATCAGAGCATTTGAGCTAATTGAGGAAGCATAATATTCATCGGCCCATTTGAATTCCTGGTTTAGAAGGATATTCCTGTTTATCCAAAAGGAAGACTCCCCTTTAATCAGCTGGATTACCTTTGAAAGTTGCTGGTCGGGATCAAGAGAAATCAGGCAGTGCACATGGTCAACATAAGCGTGAATACGATCAATCCAGATTCCCTTCTGATGCGCATTATTATAAATATGTATCTGGATGTCAGCCTGATTCATAGTCGTGAAATGGTGTACCCGCCATTTTGTTCCCCAGACACAATGAAGGTAATTACTAACGTATGCCATATTTCAAGAGTTTTAAGTATAGATGCAAATTCCCACCTCTTATGGAGATATTTCACCTATTTTTTTTACCCGGATTTCAATCGGCAGACTTCACTAACCCCAGCCTTCAGGCTGGGGGTCCGGCTCCCTCAGGGCAGATAGCTAGCCCCTTCAGGCTGGGGGTCCGGCTCCCTCAGGGCAGATAGCTAGCCCCTTCAGGCTGGGGGTCCGGCTCCCTCAGGGCAGATAGCTAGTCCCTTCAGGCTGGGGGTCCGGCTCCCTCAGGGCAAAGGACCTGAGCCTTCTTGGGGCTCCAGCTCCCACAGAGCGTAGTGCTATCGTATTCAACTGCGGTATTCACCACCTCATTATTATTCGTTATATTCATGCCATCAAACAAACTATCTATTCCGATGGCAGATAATCTATTAGAAAAAGCAAACGAGATTCTGGACAAGGCTCAGCTCGCTGCGGCCGAGTTTCACCAGTTTGATCAGGAGCAAACCGACCGCATCGTGGAGGCGGTTTTTAAGGCAGGCTTTAAAAACCGGGTAAAACTTGCGAAAATGGCCCGGGAGGAGACCGGCATGGGGGTGTGGGAACACAAAGTGATCAAGAATGTGCTGGGTACCCAATTGGTCTATGAAAGTATTAAAAACGAGAAAACGGTAGGGGTAATCTCTTCCGATCCGCGCACCGGGATCACGGAAATTGCCCAGCCGCTCGGACCCATTCTTGCCGTGATACCGGTAACCAATCCTACTTCCACGGCGATGTTCAAAATCCTTATCTGCCTGAAATCCAGGAATCCGATTATCATCAGCTCGCACCGCGGAGCGGCAAAAGCATGCACTGAGGCTGTGCGTATATGCTATGAAGCGGCCATGGAAGCCGGCGCACCGGAGGATTGCATCCAGATGATCTCATCAGGAAGCCGCGATTTCACCCAGATGATCATGGCCCATCCCAAAGTGGCCTTGATCCTGGCTACAGGAGGAACCGGTCTGGTGAAAGCAGCTTACAGTTCGGGTAATCCCGCTATTGGTGTGGGGCCTGGGAACGTACCGGTTTTCATTGATGAAAGCGCTGATATCCCCTTTGCCGTAAGCAGTATCATTGCCTCGAAAACCTTTGATAATGGAACGATTTGCGCCAGCGAACAGGCTATTGTTGTAGTTCAAACCATCGAGGTAAAAGTCCGCGCAGAGTTTGAACGTCAAGGTTGCTATTTCCTTAATAATGAGGAGACCAGGAAAGTTGAAAAGATCGCCATTGTTCCTGAATCCCATAGCATGAGCCCCTTTGTGGTTGGACAGCCGGTTTCGGTTATTGCAGAAAAAGCTGGAATTACGGTTCCAGAGGGAACTAAAATTCTGATTGCAAAACTGGATGGAATAGGGTTCGAGTATCCTCTTTCTGTTGAGGTGCTTGCCCCGATACTGGCCTTTTACAGTGCAAAAGATTACAATGCGGCAATCAATTACTGCATCGACCTGAATTACCTCGGAGGAATCGGTCACAGTGCCGGTATTTATGCCAATGATGAAAAACGCATCATGGATTATTCCGAAATACTCAATGCCGGCCGGATCCTGGTGAATACCCCGACTTCACAGGGCGCGGTGGGGTACTTCTACAACCAGCTGGCTCCATCTCTCACACTGGGATGCGGAACCGGAGGGAAAAACATCACTACCGAAAATATCACAGCCAAAAACCTGATCAATATCCAGCGGGTCAGCCGCCGGAAACCGAGTGAATTGTGGTTCAGCTTTAATCAGGCGAGTTACTACGATGAATCACTGCCTGTCGATGCCATCATGAATGAATATTATAAAAATCATTAAACCGATCCCCATGTTAACCTTCCATTATAACCCCGAGGAAAAAGTGATCACCTTAACTTTTGCCGGCCGGATGGATTTTACTGCCGCCGCAAAGGTGAATGAATTAATTGAAGCCGAACCGATTATGCAAAACTGGAAGCCTGAAGATAAAATGGTTTTCGACGTGGGCGCAGTGGATTATATCGCTTCCTCGTTCATCCGTATTTGCGTAAGCCATGCCAAACAAGCTGGTCCGGGAAAATTTTCGATGATCAATTGCCAGCCTTTCGTAAAGAAGACCTTTAAAATCTCGGGATTGGATGAGGTGCTGAATATCAGCTGATTTTCTTCCGGTTCAATGCCGGAAATGGTCAGCGATGTAGCGCAGGGCTTCACTGATATCCAAGGCATTACTTGAAGGTCCGACCCTGACGTACATCTCCTCCGGATAACCCGGCTGACGCAGGAAAACCGGTCTATCGGAAGGCTGGCAATCGACGGCGCAAACCGTTTTATCCTCTGCTTTTTCCAGCCTTGTACGTATATAAGGACTGAAATCCCTGCCCAGGCAAATCCTGATCAGTGTCCAAAGGTGCAGCAGGAATTTATCCTCATTGGCAAATTTATCACTTTCAATGCCTTCAATGGAGCCGTCATCACGGACACCGATGAGGAGGGTACCACCTGTTGAATTAAGGAAGGCGGAGATGGTCTTCAGGCAGGAACGTTCAATGGCCGGATTGGTTTTAGCCGCCCGGATATCCCAACGCAGGGTCGATTTAAACTCGATCGAGTCTCCTTCGCCTGCGCAGATCAGAAGGTCGGTTGGTTTATCCTGCCCTGGCTTGTGGGATAATAGTCCCAGGTAGGCAAGCACACCGGACACGCCGGCCAGGATATCAGGAAACGATTCTTTCGGCTGTATTTTAAGTGCGATCAGTCCTTTTGCATATTCAACAGGGCTGATTTCGCCGGATACCAGTAAAAGCGGCATCACGATACCAGAATCATGGACATGGCTCAGTGCCTGGACAGCCACTTTACAGTCGATGGTCAGACGCGCATAGCTAAGGTGCAGAAGTTCCGGAAACGGATGCGATTCACTTTCTTCCAAAATGACCTCGCTCATCACTTTCCCTGAATAATTATTGACAATATCGATCAAGCCGGTGAGCGAAATGAATGAAAAGGTAAATAGCGGATCATCCGGACTGAATGGCCGCACAGCTGAACCTCCTGACGTTTTGATCCGTACGAACGGATCCGAAGCAAGGTGGTCCGACCAGTGAGACAGAAACGGATCAATCCCGGTATCGATAATGTCCTGCGTGAATGAAAAGAGTACCGGTGCGGATAGTTCCAACAATGATGAACTGCCGTGCAGCTGTAAGTCAGTAACTATCAGCCGGATCAGATCTTCAGAAGCGTGTGAAAAACCTTTGCCGCCCGGGGTCAGGAGAGGTCTTGAGCCCTCATAAATGGCGTATTCCTGATCTTTTGCCCCGAAATCCAGGATCGACCGGTCACATGGAATTTCAAACGAACCGGAATATTCGTCAAATGTAATCATACGGGTAATTTAAGGGCTTCAGCGGGTAACTTCACCGGGGTTCATTCAGGTTGCCCCCAGACCAGTTTCCATTGAGTGCCGTGAAATTCATAGGTTGTCCAATAGGTGAGCTTTTTAACAGACACAGTTGTTCCGGCCTGATAATAGGAGTAAGTGACGGTTCCACTGTCCTCCGCATCAATTTTCCCGGCAGCTGCCACCAGTTCGGGAAATTCCTTGTACTCCTCACCGGTTATCAGGTTATGGCCGATCTCGGATGCCACCGCGTCGTAAATCAACCGGCCTCCCTTCTCCATGGCCCAAAGCTCGAAAGTCAGCCCTTCGTTTAAGGGACGCATGATCAGTCCCAGGATGGTCTCAGGATAAAAAAGGGCTGTGATCCCTCCTGCGATTACACCGTTGATCAGGACCGGATGCATGACAACAGCAGCATTAAACCCTTCAACGGCAAGAAAAACCTGGCTCAAAACCGGCTGCCTGGACGCATAAGCCCTGATCACATGCTCCTGGTTGCTGATGTCAGCTCCCTGGGTGCCATGATATGCGGAAGGTTCAATGATTTTCATGATCCCCGCAGGGGTGATCTGTGCAAATTCGATGATATCCGGGAATTCATTGACCAGCTCAAGCAGTTTTGCCCGGACAAGCGTGGTGTCGAGGTTCACTGAAGCCATGTAGGACGCAGCTTCGGCCATCTTTTGATCGAGGATCAGGAAACGCGCCGTCAGTTGGGTTTTTGCAGTCACCAGGACATCGGGAAGAATAACCGGCTCCTTTTTACATCCGGTCGACACAACAGCCAAACTGATGAACAGGTAAAAAAGCTTTATTTTCATAATGTTTCCCTGAATTTGCTCACCCTTTTATTGCAGCAGCCTGATCGGTGAACACGGAAAAAATAGAAGAAAATCCAGAGATATCGAAAATTTCCTTGATACCCGGTTGCAGGTTGCTGAGCCTGAACTGGCCTCTCAGTGCCGTCATTTTTTTCTGTACAATTAAAAAAACCCTTAATCCGGAGCTGCTAATGTAGCTAAGATCAGAGCAATTCAGGATCAGCCGGGTGCAACCTCCGTCGATTACCTCCATCATCGATTTTTCAAATTCGCCGGCGTTGGTGGTATCAACCCGTCCTTCAACACTGACTATTGTATAGTCGGCCGATTTTGCAACTTGAACATTCATGATTTTATAATTTTAGTAAGTATTAAATAGTTTTTATTATCTTTTCGTTGGTACTCAACGGTATCCATAATCTTTTTTATCAGGAAGATGCCCAGACCACCGATGGGCCTTTCCTCGGCCGGTAAGGTGATGTCGGGATCGGCTTTTACAGTGGGATCGTATTCGTGTCCGTCATCAACTATCGAAATGCCCAGCCTATCCCTGTCCAGGGTAAAATGAATCTCAATCAGGTGCTGGTTCTCATCATCGAAACCATACAGAATAACATTGGTCAGTGCCTCTTCAAGTACCAGGTTTATGGAAAGCATTAACGGCATCGGGAGCCCCCAGGTGTCTCCGATTTCTTCTAAAAATCCTTCCACCCGGGTCAGTTCTTCCATTTGGTTGTGAACTCGTAATATCTTCTCGATCGATTTTTTATTCATTGTCAAGGATTCTGATCAAACCAGTGATAGAAAATATTAAAAAGTAATGCCTGCAACCAGCCAGGCTTTCCGGTCTGCCGGATTAACTACCAGGCTCAGGCTGAGTGGCAGCGATAACCGATCGGTAATATCAATGGACCTTTCCACGGTGCATCCAACATTAACAAAGCCCTTTTTAGGGTTATACATATCCCCTTTGGCCTGATATCCGGCAAAAAGCATCAGGTCGGCAAAATTTAAGTTGGGTTCATATTGTAATTCAAAATAAAGGCTTCTCGAGGGATCGTCGCCATAAAACATATAAGAGGCAAGGAAATTGAAAGGAAGCTTGTCACCTCCGGAAAGTAATATCTGTGCTTCTAGAAGATGGGCCGTGCTTTCATCACGAAAGTTGAAAAAATCAAGATCGGAAGTGTCATCAAAAGTCCAATAATCCCAAACCGAGACGGTAATGAATCCTAAGGTTTTGGCAACAAAGAAATCCGTTTCCTGGCAGCCTTCACCGGTCAGGTTATAGGATCCCCAGGAGCCAATGCTGAAACCTTTCCAGGAGGCTGCCAGCCAGGGCTGGATAGCAGGTCCTTTGCTGACATCCATGCCACGCCAGATATAACGGCTGACCAGATCCACATTGACCTCGGTGGTCACCACCGGAAGGGTATCGGTTTGGGCCGGGAGCGCGGTTGCACTAACCACAACAGAAATTAATGCTAACAGGCGCAATACACCGGAGCGGAATTTCATCATGTACTGGAATCTGTGCATTGGCGTAAGTATTTCTGTATCAACAATGTTCAACTATTTAACACAGGTTGTGAACTATCGCACCTAGTGTGTTTTAATACCCGATATTCCATTCAGTAATTTTCGGAACCAATTAAAATACAATGCAATATACAAAATCAGGCTCATCATCCAAATGACAAAAAGATTAAACTCAAGGGTGTTGATTGTCAGGGAAAAAATTATTTTTTCAGATGACAGAAAATGTGCCCTGCCCGAATTAAAATCAGGTGCTTTATAAATCGGTGCGACTTTTTGCATCAATCCTGATTTGGTTTCCCTGTAATATTCTTTGGTATTGGTATTTAACACAAGATCTTCAATGGCCAGGTTGTGGTATTTCTGTTTCAGGTTGAAAAGATAATCTTTACCATACTGCTGATTGAGATTCCAGACCTGCTCATCCTTTTGTTTTCGGAGCAGATCTTTTTGTTTTGTATAATAGTTCTGGAGAGCTTGCAAATGTTGTTTCGCTGCTTCAGCAACCTGATCCGAAAACTTCTGAGGTACCAGCGAATCGACCACAGCCAGTGGCGGAAGAGCTCCTTCCTTATCCAGTTCGCTGATTTCATTCCGGATAATGGTCAATCTTGGGGCGAGTTCTTCGGCTCCTTTACCCATATTCACCTGGCCGGCTGCAAAATCGATACGCCCGATGAGTTCGGTCAGAAGCAGGTCGGACCGGTAGCGGGCCTGAGCGATTTTTTTTTCTTCGCTGAAAAATGGGGCCATATACCGGTTCCCCATAAACTGTTCAACGGACAGGGCTTCAAATGCCCATCTCGAAACCATTAATTCACCCACAATAGGCACAGCATCCTTATTGGCTGTTTTATCCTGGAGATCGTCGAATTTGACGATCACCCCGCAAAGAAGGATCTGGGGAATCAGCATCAGCGGAATGAGGATATAGATGGTTACCACCGAGTCAAAAGCAGCTGAAATATTGAGACCCAGCAAATTGGAGAAGACGGCAACCGAAAAAAGCACCATCCAGTAAGGGAAGGTCAAGCCGTATATCCCGATGACCAGGTTGCCGACCAGTACAAAAGTCAACGTCTGGAAGGCCGAGAGCAAGATCAGAAAAACCACCTTGGAATTGAGGTAGCTGAACCGGCTCAGGTTTAAAAACGATTCACGCTGAAGGATCTTGCGGTCCTTGATGATTTCTTCGGCACTAACGCTCATACCCATAAAAAGTACGACCACAATGGCCATGAAAATATAGGATATGAGGTTTTTATTCTGGGAGAAAACATATTCGCCACTCTCCGAATACCGGGTAAAGTACCCAACGATCAGGGCGAGCAAAGGAGCTTCAATCAGGTTGATAAGAAGGTATTGCTTATCCGAGACCTTGATCCTGAGGTTACGGGCAAAGAAAATCCGAAGCTGTTTCCACACCCCCGGCTTCTTGAAATTAGTGGTGGGAGTCCCTGTCTGATGAGGGTGTTCGGCAAATTCCTTGGGTTCGATATTCCGCTTAAAAAGCTGGTACCACTCATCGGGTGGAAACCGTCGTTCGGGAATGAAATTACCCGACTCATCTATTTTCTTTGTTTCAACGATCTCCAGAACCTGTTCAGGATTGACATTTCCGCATTGCAGGCATTCGCATTCCAGCGCATTGACATGGTTGGTCAGGTCCTTGAAGTAGATGATGGCATCCAACGGATTTCCGGTATAGATCATCCGTCCGCCCTTATCCATGATCCAGAGTTTATCGAACAATTTAAAAATATCGGAAGAGGGCTGATGGATATTCACAATGACCAGTTTTCCTTTGCGTGCCTGATGTTTCAACAGCAGCATCACCTTCTCCGAATCCATGGAGGAGAGACCGGAAGTGGGCTCATCAACATAAAGAATGGATGGTTCACGGATCAATTCCAGTGCAATATTCAACCGCTTCCGTTGCCCGCCGCTGATGAATTTCTTTAGCGGACTTCCCACCTGTAAACTGCGGAATTCGAATAATTCCAGCTCCTGCAGAACTCTGGTAACCGCCTGGTTGATTTCTTCTTCGCTATAATTATCCAGGCAAAGGCGGGCGTTGAAATATAGATTTTCCCAAACCGTGAGCTCTTCAAAAAGCAGATCGTCCTGCGGAACAAATCCGATCAGGCCTTCTATTTTACTCTTGTCTTTTTGAATATCAAGATCATTGACCAGAATCCGGCCTTTATCCAGGGGGATATTGCCATTCAGAATATTCAGCAGGGTGGATTTGCCAACACCGCTGCCACCCATGATGGCCACCAGCTGTCCCGACCTTTCTCTGAAACTGAATTCGTACAGCCCATTGCTGCTGTTTTTAAATTTAAATTCTGCATTCTGCCCGTTAAGGGTGAAAGCCGGAGTTTCGGCCTGATCGAAAAAGGCCGCATTAACATCGGTAAAATAGATGGGAGATACCCTCGCTCCGCGGATGATGCCACCTTCTTTGAAAGCATAAAACCGTCCGGGTAAAATGGGGTTTCCTTCGAGATAAAGATTTTCCTTTCCCCTGAAAATAAATATATAATGACCAATATCCTTAAGGAAAAGGAAAACAATTTCGCCATCCAGGTTTTCCCGCCTGATGTGTTTTATTGCTGGTTGTTTGGAATCTTCATCCTGGTTGATAAGAAGGAAATCCCTGTGGTTGTTTTCCTGGCTGGTGAGTCCGTAAATAAAGGACCGGTAAGTTTTATACTCTTCGGCACCTATTGAAAAGACCCGTGAAACATTCAGGAACAGGTCGTTCGCTTTTTGGCTGACCGCACTCACCCGGGCTAATTCCAGAAAACGGAGGAAAAGCATGATCTGTTCTGTCCGGTGAAGCCGTCCCTTGATATTATTGCAAATGGTTTCGGCCTGCTGAACCATGTCGAAAAGAGGCTCCTCCTCTTCCCCGATTCCATATAAATCGATCAGCTCATCAAACAGTTTTTTATATTCCT
>JBAZTE010000010.1:0-185672 GCA_041662065.1 Bacteroidales bacterium
CGATTAAACGGGAGATGGCTGGCGGTTAGCATAACCGCACCCTCATACCTGGTTTTGGTGAAAACGGTCGACATATACATGGCCGGAGTGGAGGAAAGGCCGCACTCGACAGCATTGGCACCGGCGAGGAGCAATCCGCTGATAAAAGCCTCCATCAGGGCCGGACCGGATATTCTGGAATCACGGCCAACAGCAATAGTAAGTTTTTCGGGTCCGAAGCCTAATTTTTCCGACAGCCAGGCAACAAACCCCATCGCAATGCTCTCAGCCACTGCTGAAGTCAAGGTGACCGGTTCACCGGGTACGCCTTCAGTTGCCACACCCCTTATATCTGAACCGTTTTGCAGTGTATTCCAGTTAATTAACATAACCTGCTAGTTAATTGATGATGATTAGAACAAGAATGGCACGCGGATGACGCGGGTCCCTACAAGGAACATACTGATAGTGTGACGGGGTCCCCGCCTTCGCGGGGATGACACTTCTCCGTGGCAGCCGTCATGGGATCCGCGTCATCCGCGTGCCATTCTCGAGTGATTTTCCAACAGGAAACTCTCCGCTTCGGTATTCCAGAGGCCATTGTGTTTCAGCACCAGCCGGCCGAGCTCCCGGAACATCGGATTTTCCCTGCCTTTGGAAGCAAAATCCGATATAGCGGTCAGCTCCATGCTTATATTGGTGTAAATCAGTTTTTTCCCGCCCGGGATCTGCGGAAGGTGGAGCGTCGTCGGGATCACGGCATCCAGACCGCCGATATGGGTGATCATGACGGCCGGGTTGATGATTCCCTGCGACATCAGTTTCAATGCCTCCACCATATCGTCGGTATTCCCTCCGCTGGTTCCAACCACATGGGTAGACGCATAATGCACGTTAAAAAAATTGAACTCCGCCTTAAAATCCGGATCTGTAGGTCCGGCAAAAAAGTTCAGGCACCCGTCACGGCCCAAGATCCGGTCGGCCTGCTCGGTGACCGGCCTGACCGGGGCAAAAACAAAAACATCATCATATCCCTTACCATCGGTCAGCGAAAGGAGAAATTCATCGAAATCCTTTATCTCCCTGGTATTTACAAAGACCAGTCTTACACCGAGTTTGGCTGCTTCCGTTGTCGGATAGATGGATTCCGCCCTTTTGAGCCTTTCAGGATCGGTATCCGTGATAACCAGCAAAGCCGGGCGACGATCATTATGGATGGCATAGTCGATGGCCCCGAGCCCCATGGCTCCGGCACCGGCAAGAATAGCCATGTTGCCGTCTTTGGCCACCCCCATGTGATGCACATAGGAACCGGTAACTGTATGGTAATTAGCGCTAAAAGCTCCAACAATGCATGACATCGGTTCGGAAAGTGAGGCCATGAAATAACCTTCGCCGGTATATTCCAGCAAACAATTCATCTCCATCACTTCATTGGGAATAACCACATAGGTGGCATCGCCGCCGATATAACGATAGGAATAGCCCGGAGCATCGAGACTGCCTTTATAATTCATCGCCGGTTGGATGGAGAATTTGCTGCCCGGACGGAATTTATCTTTCCATTTAGCACCGACTTCCATGATTTCACCGCAGAATTCATGGCCAAAAATGGTCGGATGTATATGAATATCATTGGGGATCCTTTTGTGCTCGGAACCCTGTTTGGCCGCTTTATACGAAGACATGCAAATACTGTCGGAAATCACGTGCGCCAGAATTTCATCCTCCTGCAATTCAGGCAACTCAAACTCTTCCAATCGCAAATCGTTCTTTCCGTAAATTCTTACCGCCCGGGTTTTCATGCTTAATTTTTAAAATGCGCCATAAAGCGCGTGAGTCTCGGTGTTGCAGTATAACGATGAATAGATGTAAAAGTTGGCCCTGCTGGTTTCCAGTTTACGCTCCAGATACAGGACCGGCTTGCCCTTTTTGACTTTCAGGAGGTCGATGATTTTTCCTTCGGCGGCAATGGCCTTCAATCGTTGCACACCACCCTTGATCTCAATGGAATAGTTTTTCCGGAGAATCTCAAACAAGGATTTGTTTTCGAAGGTCCGGGAGCAGAATCGCGTGAGATTGACATTCGCAATATAGCTGATATCATAAAAAAGGGGCAATTCGTTCACGAGGCGGATCCTCTCCATGTAAATGCACCCCGATTCCATCTCGGTGGTTGAAAGGTCAAAAATGAACTTCTCGGGCCATTGGATAATCGTTGGTCCGCGGAGGATATGGGTTTTAAGAATTTTCCTGCCGATGGCCGATGTTGTTCCCGAAACGGACAGGATACCGATATCCTGTGGGATATGGTGCACAATACTCCCTTTTCCCTGTTGCTGGTGGATCAGTCCGTCGTTGGTGAGTTTGGACAGTGCATGCCGGACCGTGGGCCGGGTGATATTATGCAGCCGGCACAGTTCGTTTTCTGAAGGAAGATAATCTCCCTCTCTATAAACGCCTTCCAGAATGTGTTTCCTGAGCAACTCGTAAATAATGCGGTACTTTAACATGTATATACAAGTTCGTTAATTTTCTATCAAAACTAATGAATTTATCAATAATAATAAGTATTTTTGAAAAACAATTTTTCTTATTACTGCAACATGTAATAATAAGTTAGAATAATAGTCAACAATTTACCACATGGCAAATCCGGTTATAATGCCCCGCCAGGGACAGTCAGTTGAAAGCTGCATCATCAGCACCTGGTTTAAAAAAGAGGGGGATGAAATCAAGAAAGGCGACGTTTTGTACAGTTACGAAACTGACAAGGCAGCCTTTGAATGTGAATCGGAGTTTACGGGAGTCCTGCTGAAGAGGTTATACCTGGAAGGAGATGAAGTTCCGGTTCTCAAAACTGTAGCTTTCATTGGAAATCGGGGTGACCAGGTAAGTGAGCCAGACGAAGCTGAAACTGCCGCTATTTCTAAGGAATCCCCTGCAATCGCTGCAATACCTGAAGCTAAGAATACCATTCAGGCGCCCGTGGCGGAGAGATTATCCGGAGAGAAAATCAAGATATCGCCCCGTGCCAGGATAAGGGCTCAAAAGGCCGGGATCAGTTTTGAAGGTATCAGCGGGACCGGTCCGGATGGCAGGATCATTGAACAGGACATCACCCGTGCAGCACAGAGCGCAACCTATGCAACGCCGCTGGCTATGGCCATCAGCGGTGAATCCGGCAAGGCCATGCCCGCTCAGGGGACCGGTATCGGAAACCGGGTCATCTCCCGGGATCTGTTATCGCCTGCAAGCACACCGGGCGATTTTGAGATCAGGAAGCTGAGTAACATGCGCAAGATCATTGCTGCAAAAATGCAGGAATCACTCCGGAATTCCGCCCAGCTCACCCACCATACCAGCGCCGATGCCAGGCGATTGCTCGAACTTAGGAAAGCAGCCAAGGAATTGTTTGAGAAAGGCAAAGGTGAAAACATCACGATCAATGATCTGGTGTGCTTTGCAGTGATCCGTGCCCTGAAAAAGTATCCGATGGTCAACAGCCATTTTCTCGGCGACTCGATCAGCATTTTCAGGAAAGTCCACCTGGGACTGGCCGTCGATACCGAGCGGGGACTGATGGTCCCGACCATCAGAAATGCTGATGACCTCTCCATTGATGGATTGGCCACACAACTCAAATCTGTTGCCAACAGCTGTAAGAAAGGAAACATCAACCCTGAACTGCTGGCCAGTGAATCGGCCACATTTTCTGTTTCCAACCTGGGAGCATACGGAGTGGAATTATTCACCCCGGTCATCAATTTACCCCAGGTTGCCATCCTTGGGGTGAACACCATCATCACCCGGCCTGCTGACCTGGGGAACGGGGTGTTTGGCTTCGTGCCCTATATCGGGTTATCATTGACCTATGATCACCGGGCGCTGGATGGGGCACCTGCATCGGCCTTCCTGCGGGAAATCCGCCTGGAGATTGAGAATCTTGATATTACTCTCTAATATAAAACTCTATACTATGTATGATGTCGGGATCATTGGAGGGGGGCCAGCCGGATATGTGGCGGCCGAGCGCGCCGGACAAAAAGGCCTGTCGGTAGTATTATTTGATAAAAAGAAACTGGGAGGGGTTTGTCTGAATGAAGGTTGCATCCCCACTAAAACCCTTCTCTATTCAGCCAAATTGTATGATCATGCCAGGGAAGGCGGCAAATACGGGATCAACTGCAGCGAGGTGACTTATGACTTTGCCAAAATAATGCAGCGGAAGAATAAGGTAGTCGCCAAACTGGTGGCCGGAATTACCGCAGCAATGAAAAAAGGCAATATTGAGGTGGTGTATGATCAGGCTGTAATTTCTGAACGCTCAGCGGATCATATCAAAATAAAAGCAAAAGAAACTATCTATGAGTGCCGCAACCTGTTGCTCGCAACCGGATCCGAGGCACTGATCCCACCGATCAAGGGTCTGGTGAGGGAAGAAATCCTGACCAACCGCGAAATACTGGAAATCACCTCAGTTCCACAATCACTCACGATCATTGGCGGAGGGGTGATCGGAATGGAATTTGCCAGTTTTTTCAACAGCATGGGATGCAAGGTATCGGTCATTGAAATGCTGGATGAGATACTCGGTCCCACCGACAAGGAGATGAGTGTCCTTCTCCGTCAGGATTTTGCAAAGAAAGGTGTTGAATTTCATCTGGGGTCCAAAGTCATCGAAATCAAAGGCAAAGAGGTCATCTTTGAAAAAGACGGCAAAACCGGCAGCGTCACCAGTGAGCAGATCCTGATGAGCGTTGGAAGAAAGCCTGTCGTTCAGGGTTTTAACATTGAGGCGCTGGGCGTTGAACTTTTTCGCGGAGGGGTAAAAATCGATGAGCGATGCCGGACCAACATCCCCAATGTATATGCGGCAGGAGATATTACCGGATTTTCGCTTCTGGCTCATACGGCAAGCCGCGAAGGCGAGGTGGCTATAAATAATATTTGCGGGATAGCTGACCGGATGCGCTACGATGCCATTCCGGCCATTGTTTACACCAATCCCGAGGTTTCCTGCGTGGGACTGACGGAAGAAGAAGCCAAAGCAAAAAAAGAAGGATATAAGGTCAGGACACTTCCAATGGCATACACTGGCCGTTTTGTCGTAGAAAATGAGGGTAAAAACGGTCTGATCAAGATACTCGTCGGTGAAAAATTCAACGAGGTCCTCGGTGTTCACATGATCGGCAACCCAAGCTCCGAAATGATTTTCGGAGCGGCCATCATGATCGAAATGCAGATGAGGCTAGGTGACCTGGAACAGGTAGTATTCCCGCATCCGACGGTTTCGGAGATATTTAAGGAAACAGCGTTTACTTTTCATGAATAGGCAGAGAAGTACAAACAGCTAACAACCAATAACATCAAATAAAAATGCCAAGAATTCAAAATATTGATCCTTTAAAGGTCAGAAAACCAGGACAGATCACTTTTGGTAATATCCCTGTTAATCAGTATAATAAAACTATCAGCCAGGAAAAGGCAAATTACTCAACCGAAGATTTTATCCGGATTTACCGCGATATGGTCATCATCCGCGAGTTTGAGGTGATGCTGAATAAAATCAAGACAACCAACGAGTACCTCGGTATCAAGTACAATCATCCCGGTCCGGCCCACCTTTCTATCGGACAAGAAGCTTCGGCCGTTGGAATGGCTTACAATTTATCGATCGAAGATTACATATTCGGCTCTCATCGCAGCCATGGAGAGATCCTGGCGAAAGGCCTATCAGCCGTTCATCAGCTTGACGACACCACATTGATGAAAATCATGAAGAATTTCTTCGGGGGCAGCACACTCAAGGTGGTAGAAAAGGGCCATCAGGGTAATGTAAAAGATCTCGGAGTAAAATTCCTCTTGTATGGCACCCTCGCTGAAATATTCGCCCGTGAAAACGGATTCAACAAGGGACTCGGCGGATCGATGCATGCCTTTTTCACTCCTTTCGGGGTGTATCCCAACAACGCCATTGTGGGCGGTTCGGGTGATATCTCGGTGGGTGCGGCCTTATACAAGCGGGTGAACCGTAAAAAGGGTATTGTCGTTTGTAACATTGGCGATGCTTCCATGGGTTGCGGCCCGGTTTGGGAGGGCATCAGCTTTGCTTCCATGGACCAGTTCCGCACCTTATGGACGGGTGAATATAAAGGCGGATTACCCATTCTGTTCAATGTCATGAACAACCAATACGGCATGGGCGGACAAACCAGCGGTGAAACCATGGGATACGACATCCTTGCCCGTATCGGTGCCGGGGTGAATCCTGAAATGATGCATGCCGAGCGGGTCGACGGATACAATCCACTGGCCGTTATCGATGCATTTAAACGGAAAAAGAAAATCCTCGAAGACCGGAAAGGCCCGGTCCTGCTCGACACCCTGACTTACAGGATAAGCGGTCATTCCCCTTCGGATGCAGGGTCATACCGTTCGAAAGAAGAAGTGGAAGCCTGGGAAAAGGCAGATTCCATCCGGGCTTTTCGCCTTGAGCTGATCAATGCGAAGATTGCCACAGCGGAGCAACTTGACACCATTACCGAAAACACCATTGCTGAGATTAAGCATACCCTCACACTGACCATTGACGATAACGTATCGCCCCTGCTTAACCTGGTGAAAAATCCGGAAACCATCAGCGAAATGATGTTTTCCAACCAGTCGGTCGACCGGATGGAAGAGAGCGAATGTCACGTGCTTACCCCCATGGAGGAAAATCCAAGGGTCAGGCAGATCAAGGCAAAAGAACGTTTTTACCTTGGAAAAGATGGCAAAGCGGTCTCTAAAATAAAGCAATACCAATTGCGCGATGGTATTTTCGAGGCCATCATCGACCGGTTTTACAAAGATCCCACTCTCGTTGCCTATGGTGAGGAGAATCGCGACTGGGGTGGTGCTTTTGCGGTGTATAAAGGTCTGACCGAGGCCCTTCCGTATAACAGGCTGTTCAACTCCCCGATCTCCGAAGGTGCCATTGTAGGCACCGCGGTAGGTTACGGAATGTGCGGCGGCCGGGCATTGGTCGAAATCATGTATTGCGATTTTCTTGGTCGATGCGGAGATGAGGTATTCAACCAGTTGCCCAAATGGCAGGCCATGAGCGGAAATGTCATCAAGATGCCGGTGGTGGTCAGGGTATCGGTAGGTTCGAAATACGGAGCCCAGCATTCGCAGGACTGGTCGGCCCTGGTGGGACATATCCCCGGATTGAAGGTCGTTTTCCCTGCCACCCCTTATGATGCAAAAGGACTGATGAACGCAGCACTCCAGGGTACCGATCCGGTGATTTTCTTCGAAAGTCAGCGTATTTACGATATCGGTGAGATGTTCCATGAAGGCGGAGTCCCAGAAGGATATTACGAGATACCGATCGGTGAACCGGATATCAAAAGGGAAGGTAAGGACCTGACTATCTTAAGTATCGGATCTACCTTATATACTGCAATTAAAGCGGCCGATATCCTCAAAGAAAAATATAATCTGACTGCCGAGATCATTGATGCACGGAGCTTATCTCCTTTTAACTATGAACCGGTCATCCAATCAGTTAAGAAAACCGGCAAGATACTGCTTACCAGCGATGCATCAAGCCGTGGATCCTTCCTGAAGGAAATGGCACAGACCATTACCGAACTGGCATTTGATTATCTTGATGCTCCACCGGTGGTGGTGGGTTCACGCAACTGGATTGTTCCGGCCTACGAACTTGAAAATTCTTTCTTCCCTCAACCCGACTGGCTGATCGATGCAATCCATGAAAGGATCATCCCGTTAAAAGGCCATATGGTTTCCAGCAATATCACGCCGAACGAACAGATCAGAAGAAATAAATACGGAGTTTGATCCCATGGAACATTTTCTGAAACTTTTCCCGTCCGTTGATGAGTTATTGGCCATTCCCGTTCCGGCCGGCCTGTGCTATGAGGTAAATGGGCATATTCATACCCCCTATTCATTCAGCGCCTTTTCCGGTGTTAACCCCATTTTCGAAATGGCAGCGAAGGAAGATGTTAAGATATTGGGTATTAACGACTTTTACACCACCAGCGGATATCTGGAATTTCATGACAATGCCGTGGAAAATTGGGTTTTTCCATTGTTCAATATCGAATTCATTGCTCTCGACCGGGAAATGCAGGAAAATGGAATCCGGGTCAATGATCCGAATAATCCGGGCCGAACGTATTTCAGCGGAAAAGGGCTGGATTATCCCGATAGCCTGGATGCGGCGCATGCCGGGTTGGTGGAAACGGTTAAGTTAGAAAGCCTGCGCCAGGTGGAAGCCATGGTCGGCAAAACCAATTCCGTTCTGGCCGGCATCCGGTCGGAGATACACCTTGATTACCGGGAAATCCGAAAGAACTATGCTCGCGACCTGGTGCGGGAGCGGCATATTGCCAAGGCCCTGCGGATTGCACTGTTTGAGAAATATCCGGAAAGTGCTGATCGCAAGGCATTTCTGACCTTGCTTTATGATGGAAAAGAACCACAGGCAGACATGAATGGTTTTTCTTCCATTGAAATTGAAATCCGCAATAATCTGCTGAAAGCGGGAGGAAAAGCTTTCATTGAAGAGGATGAAAAAGCATTCCTCACCGTCGATGCCGTTATGGACATCATCGCAAATGCCGGTGGCATTCCCTGTTACCCGGTTCTGCTGGATGATTCCAAGGGTAATTTCACCGATTTTGAAAGAGATAAAGAGAAGTTTTTCAACGAGTTAATCAAGAAAAATATCTTTTGCATCGAATTTATCCCCGGCCGAAACGATGCGGTTATCCTGGAAGATTTCGTAAATTTCTTTAAGGGAAAAAGTTTCATCATTCTGTTCGGTACCGAGCACAATACGCCGGATCTAATTCCCCTCACGGTATCCTGCCGTAACCGCGTACCCCTCTCCGAAGAACTAAAAAAGATTAGTTTTGACGGGGCCTGTATCCTGGCCGCGCATCAGTATCTCCGGGCAAAGGGTCTGAACAGCCCGGTCGTCCGCTGGAACATGCTTGCACAGGATGAAAAATCAACCATGCTGGCTCTTGGAAAGGCAGTTGTGTACCACTTCACTAACAGCTAAACGATATGGATAAGTCATTGGACCAGCTGCTTGAATTATCGCACCTCTTTGGTAACGATAATGAGTTTGTCATCGGAGGCGGAGGCAACACCTCCTGGAAAGATGAAAACTTCCTGTTCGTAAAGGCCAGCGGTACCCGCCTGGGCAGCCTCACCGCGCAGGAGCTGATTAAACTGGACCGCAGTCTGCTGGATGAGTTGCTGTCCGCAACTTTTCCCAACAACCCGTTCCAGCGCGACCAGCTGATCCTCCAGGGGATGATGAAATGCTGCGTCGATAATGACCGCAATCTCAGGCCTTCGGTTGAAACACCCTTGCATCATTTGCTGAGATACCGGTTTGTGATCCATACCCATCCAACCAGGATCAATGCCTTGTTGTGCGGCCGGAATTGCGTTGAAACGGTGAAAAGGATTTTCCCGGAGGATGTTTTGTTCGTTGAATACACCGATCCCGGATATGTTCTTTTCCAGAAACTGCGGGCTGAAATCTCGGCTTATCGCACCCGCTTTTCCAAAGATCCGTCCGTTATCCTCGTTCAGAATCACGGAGTATTCATCAGCGCCGATTCAGTTGAAGAAATCAATAGATTATATCAGGATACCCTCGATAAGGTGAACAAAGCCAATCACTTAACGATTGACCGCAGCCCCTTGAACCTAGACTCAAAAACAGTGGAGGTTTTGCCCGCCATCCGCATGCTCCTGTCAACCACGGGGATTAAAATCCTTAAAGTCAGACAAAATGCATTAATACAGCATTTTGCCGGCGATCAGAATCAGTCATTACAGGTTTCCCTGCCCTTTACCCCCGATAACATTGTGTATTGCAGGGCCCGGCCTTTGTATGTGGGATCGACAGGACCTGCGCAGGAAATCATCCGGGAATTTGAAGCAAAACTGGCCCGATATAAGACTGATTTTGGAGGTGTTCCAAAGATCATCCTGATCAATCGGATCGGATTGATTGCTGTTGATGAGAGCATTAAAATGACCAACATCCTGCTTGATGTTTTCGAGGATCTCATGAAGATCAGTTTTCTGAGCCAGTCTTTCGGCGGCCCCAATTTCCTTGCCGACTCTCAGATCTCCTTTATCGAGAACTGGGAATCCGAGAATTACCGGCATAATATGTCGCGCGGAACGTTCAGCGGTAAAGTAATGAACAAGATCATTATAGTTACCGGAGCTGCGCAGGGATTTGGCGGGGGCATTGCCGTAGATCTTTTCTCGCAGGGGGCGAATGTCATCATTGCCGACCTGAATGAGCCAAAAGGGTCCGCGATGGCCGACGATCTGAACCGGTGTGCCAAAAACAACAGGGCACTGTTTGTCAGGACCGATGTCTCTGACCCCGAATCGGTGAAAGAGTTGATTTTTACGACGGTGGCTGAATTTGGAGGATTGGACGTACTGATCAGTAATGCCGGAATCCTGCATGCCGGGGGATTGGATGAAATGAGTCCGGAGACATTCCAGCTCATGACCAAAGTGAATTATACCGGGTATTTCCTGTGTGCCAAATACGCTTCAGCGGTTCTTAAAATTCAGGCCGGGTATAAGAGCGGCTATTTCACCGATATCATTCAGATTAATTCAAAGTCCGGTTTAAGGGGCAGCAAGAAGAATTTCACCTATGCAGGCGGTAAATTCGGCGGTGTGGGTCTGACCCAGTCGTTTGCCCTTGAACTGATTGAATATCACATAAAAGTAAATTCGATTTGTCCGGGCAACTTCTTCGACGGACCGTTGTGGTCGGACCCGGAAAATGGGTTGTTCGTACAATATTTACGATCGGGCAAGGTACCTGATGCCCAGACCCTTGATGATGTTAAACGGTATTATGAGAAGCAGGTTCCGGCAGGCCGGGGTTGCACGGTTGAAGATGTGATGAAGGCCATTTATTATGTCATCGATCAGGAATATGAGACAGGACAGGCGATCCCGGTAACGGGGGGTCAGGTGATGCTTAACTAGGGGTTCTGTTAAGAATGGCACGCGGCTCTGTCCCCGGGTAAATTCTACTAGAGTGAGGGGGTCCCGGCATTCGCCGGGATGACAACTTCACCGCATGAACATCGGTAGCAGTGTCATCCCCGCGAAGGCGGGGACCCCGTCGCGCTAGTAGGATTTATGCAGCGGGGACCCCGTCACGCTAGCAGGAACCTGGCAGGTACAAATCCGCGTTTCCATTTCGGTTCCATCCTCGACAATTTGCTTTTCCGACCACCCCAAATAGCCTCCTAAATCTTTCGCAATGATTGATTTATAATGTATGACACTGCCGATATCAAAGCAAAGCCTTCCGGTCCGGCGGTCGAAGAAATCATCAGAAGAGCATACCATTTCCTCCTCAACGCAAAATTTCAATTCCGAACGGATGAGTGCCTCCTCGGGCTCAGATCCGGCAAAACCATTCAATGAGCTGATGATTGATTCACTCTGCTTTCCATAATTGGCGACCAGGTAAGCGGCATAATAATCGGGCAGCTGAAAGTTACTCAGTTGCGTTGCGATCGTCCCCTTGTAATAATTGACTTCCTCCTCATTCCACAGGGGATCCTCCGTTAATGGGATATGCCGGGTGGTGCAGGGTCCGAATTTCTTTCCATCCGCTTTTTCCATTCGTTTAACTACCAGATCCACCGTTTTTTGTGCCATCTTCCGGTACCCTGTCAATTTGCCCCCGGCAATGGAGATCAAACCATCGGGAGCTTCAAATATCTCATCCCTGCGCGAAATTTCAGAGGCCGACTTTCCTTCCTGGTGAATAAGCGGCCGCACTCCGGCCCAGCTCGATTCGATATCCCCCATTCCAAGCCGGATACCCGGAAAGGTATTATTAACGGCATTGATCAGATATTGAGCATCTTCCTTTGTAGTGACGATATGATCAAGGTCTCCTTTATAATCGGTATCCGTGGTGCCGATATAAGTGGTGCGTCCCCTTGGGATAGTAAATATCATCCGGCCGTCGGGCACATCAAAATAAATGGAATTCCTGACGGGCAGCTTTTCGTGCGGCAAAACGATATGGACCCCCTTGGTCAGGTGCAGGCGCTTTTTGGTAATGGAGTCATTCATTTTCCGGATATGGTCGACCCAGGGTCCGCAGGCATTTACCACATAACCCGCCTTGATTTTAAATGTTTTCCCTTCGATTGGGTCGGTGCAGCCGACTCCGCAGATCATTGAATCCTTATGGTTCAAGGCCTCAACCTGGCAATAATTCAGACAAACAGCCCCTTTCCTCTGTGCAGCCTTGATCAATTCGATTGTCAGCCGCGCATCATCGGTCCGGTATTCTGAATAGAACCCTGATCCCAGCAAGGTAGCTTCATTCAATAGGGGTTCGAGAGCCAGCGTTTCCTCTTTCGACAACATATGACGGCGGTCTTCCTTCCTTACATTAGCCAGAATATCATATACTTCCAAACCGAAAGAAGAGGAGAGCCTGCCATAAGTTCCGCCTTTGACCAGCGGCATGAGCATTTTTTCGGGGATCACCAGATGGGGTGCATTTTGGTGAACGATGGCACGTTCGCGTCCCACCTCGCTGACCAGCGCAAACTCGAGTTGTTTAAGATACCGGAGTCCTCCATGCACCAGTTTGGTGGATTTGCTGCTTGTTCCCGAAGCAAAATCACCCTTCTCCACCAGGGCGGTTCTAATGCCACGGGAAGCGGCATCAAGCGCTATTCCGGCACCGGTAATTCCGCCGCCGATGATCAGGAGGTCCCAGTGCTCCGAAAGGAGTCTGTTCAGTTTCTCAGATCTGCTCTCCATCGCATTCCAAATATCAAATGACAAAAAACAAATAACAAATGGGAGGAGCCGTGGCTCCTCCCCTACACCAACGGGTTAATTTTTCACGGCCCATCCCCTCGTCCTTTGCACGGCATCCTGCCATTTATGGTAAAGGGTCTGGCGTTTGTCGGAATTCATAAGCGGAATAAAGACCCGGTCGATCCTGCGGTCGGTCCGAATAATCCGGTAATCCCACCAATCCAGGTACATACCGGCCAGGTAAGCTGCACCCATAGCCGTGGTTTCAACCACTTCGGGGCGTTCAACCGGGACATTAAGAATATCAGCCTGAAATTGCATCAGGTAATTATTTACTACCGCACCACCATCCACTTTCAGTGATTTTACCTTGATACCGGAATCGTCTGCCATGGCTTCGAGCACATCACGGGTCTGATAAGCCATCGATTCGAGAGTGGCTTTAGCCAGGTGAGCGCCGGTGGTATCCCGGGTTATGCCAAAAATCGCTCCCCGGGCATACATGTCCCAGTAAGGCGCTCCAAGTCCGGCAAAAGCGGGAACCACAAAAACATCCTCGCATCCGGCTGAATCCGTGGCCATTTTCTCCGAATCCCCGGCACTCTTCAGAATTTTCAAACCATCGCGCAGCCATTGGATCGCTGAACCGGCCACAAAAACACTTCCTTCGAGGGCATATTGGATATTATCGCCGGTACTGCACGCAAGAGTGGTAATCAGTCCGTTTTTCGACACGACTTTGGTATCCCCGGTATTCATCAGCATGAAGCAGCCTGTGCCATAGGTGTTTTTAACCGTGCCTTCCTCGAGGCAAGCCTGTCCGAACAAGGCCGATTGCTGATCACCTGCCACCCCGCAGATCGGAATCCGGTGGCCATCATCGGTAAAATATCCGAAGAGGCCGGACGATGGCTTGACCGCCGACATCATCGATCGCGGAATATTCAGCTGCTGGAGGAGGAAGTCGTCCCATTCAATGGTCGAGATATTGAAAAGCATGGTGCGGGAGGCGTTCGTATAATCGGTAAGATGAGCCTTACCCCCGGTCAGTTTCCATATCAGCCAGCTATCCACAGTTCCGAATAATAACCCCCCTTCATCCGCCTTATGTTGTGCACCTTCCACCTCATCTAGCATCCACCTGATTTTGGTGGCTGAAAAATAGGAGTCGATCACCAGACCGGTATTTTCACGGACATAATCTTCCAGCCCTTTCGCTTTAAGCATTTCACAGATGGGCGCAGTCCTTTTATCCTGCCATACAATGGCGTTCCCGATCGCTTTTCCGCTCATTTTATCCCAGATGATGGTTGTTTCCCTCTGGTTGGTAATTCCAATGCCGGCAATCTGGCTAAAATCGATCCTGGCCTCCTCCATCACCTCCCATATGGTTGCCCATTGCGATGCCCAGATTTCTTCAGGATCGTGCTCCACCCATCCGGGTTTGGGGTAGATCTGCCTGAATTCTTTTTGCGAAATTCCCCGGATGGTTCCTTTTGTATCCACCAGCAATGTCCGGGAGCTGGTTGTGCCCTGATCGAGGGCAAGAATGAATTTTTCTTCCATGGCAATTTCGCTGTTATAGTTTCTTCTGATCCTCTTTAAGCTGCCTGTATACTGCGGCGACCACAACCAGGAGGATCAATCCTGACAAAATCCAGAAGGGCCATCTTGCGTTGTGCTTCATAATCAGGTCATACACGAGTGCGCCATATACCCCTCCGAGCACCGGCCCTACCACAGGAATCCAGCTGTATCCCCAATCTGAATTTCCCTTCCCTGCTATCGGAAGCAGGAAATGCGCAATCCGGGGTCCAAGGTCGCGTGCCGGGTTGATGGCATAACCGGTGGTCCCTCCCATTGAAACACCAATGGCTATGATCAGGAAACCTACGATTAAAGGATTTAAACCTTCGGTAAACTTATTGGCACCAATGAAAAGTAAGCCGGTTATCAGGACGAAAGTCCCGATAATTTCACTTAACAGATTGGCCCATTGAGAACGGATGGCAGGAACGGTGCAGAAAACTGCCAGTTTGGTGGTCTGGCTTTCCGTATTCTTCCAATGAGGGAGATAATGCATCCAAACAACGGTTCCACCTACTATTCCACCCAGCATCTGGGCAAGTATGTAATTCGGAACATTCTCCCATGGAAATGCGCCCTGAGCAGCCAGGGCCAGTGTAACCGCGGGATTCAGATGGGCTCCGCTGATGCTTCCCACGCCATAAATGGCCAGGGCGACACCCAGTCCCCACCCCACCGTGATCACTATCCATCCGGCATGTTCAGATTTGGTGCCTTTCAATACCACACCCGCTACCACTCCGTCGCCGAACAGGACCAATATCGCTGTTCCGATTAATTCCGCTAAAAATTGTGACATAAGTTTAGTTTTTGAGCCTCTTAAAAATAGGTAGAAGCCACGGAAAATAAAAGTTATACGTAAGTTTGTAGTTGTTGTGAAACAATAATCTTTCATACTGAACCGGATCAGCGAAATGGCAGATAAAATAAATGGGGAGACACCGAAAAGAATCATCCCTAAACCACTGATTTATAGCTTATTCATCAGTTTGTTCATTGTTGCTTTGTTGACCTTGCTCAAAGCGTACCATGTCTGGGATCTGCCATCAACAGTACTTTTAGTTGGCCGGTGGATGGTAATGAGCCTGATTATTCTCTACGCGATCTTTAAAAGGTCGCTTACGACATGGATTCTGATCAGCATGATCGTCGGCGCGGAGTTCGGCCACGACCTTCCCGAGATCGCTGTTGGAATGAACCTGGTGAGTAAAATATTCCTCCGGCTGATAAAAACGATCATCGCACCCCTGCTTTTTGCAACGATAGTAAACGGGATTGCCGGACATTCGGATCTCAAACAGGTGGGACGGATGAGCTGGAAATCGCTGGTATATTTTGAAGTGGTAACCATTATCGCGCTGTTTATCGGGCTGATAGCCATTAATATCGGCAAGGCCGGTGTCGGGGTGACTATCCCTGAAGCCATCAGCCAGGCAAATGCCCCGGAAGTGATACCCCAAACAACAGCCGAAATCATCCTGCACATCTTCCCTGAGAATATTGCAAAATCAATTTATGAAGGTCAGGTTTTACAAATTGTCATCTTCAGCATTCTGTTCGGGATCGCCGTAGCGATGATGAAAAGGCAGCATTATGGTCCGATGATTAAGTTCACGGAATCACTGGCCGATGCGATGTTTAAGTTTACCGAGATCATCATGTATTTTGCCCCTCTGGCAGTTTTCGCAGCTATTGCTTACAGTGTGGGCCATATGGGGATAGACATCCTGGTTAACCTCTTTAAACTGCTTGCCACGCTTTATGTATCCCTGTTTATTTTCCTGCTTGGAGTGTTATTTCCGATTGCCTTGTTTCTTGGCATCCCGGTAAGGAAATTCATCAAGGCCATTGCCGAACCCGTAACCCTTGCCTTTGCCACAACCAGCTCGGAGTCGGCGCTGCCGATGGCGATGGAGCGTATGGAGGAGTTTGGTGTACCGCGGAAGATTGTCGCCTTTGTTATGCCAACCGGGTACAGTTTCAACCTTGCGGGCACTACTTTGTATTTATCTCTGGCAACCATTTTTGTTGCCCAGATCAGTGGAATTCATCTGTCAATCGATAAGCAATTGGTGATCATGTTCACGTTGATGCTGACCAGCAAGGGCGTAGCCGGGGTTCCAAGAGCCTCTCTGGTCATCTTGCTGGGAACGGCCGCCAGTTTTGGATTGCCGACGTGGCCTATCTATATCATTCTCGGTATCGATGAATTGATGGACATGGCGCGTACCGCAGTTAATGTGATCGGTAATTGTCTGGCTACCGTGGTTATCGCTATCTGGGAGAAAGAGTACGTCCGGCCCGGCAAATTGACCGTTCAGGCGGCTCCGTCAATTAATAATCCAGTAAAAAATGAACATCAGGAAGTCAGCAACACGGATTATTAACATTCTCTATCTTACCCTAAAGAAACGAAGGTCGGGGAATGATTTGTTCACAAAACAAATTGATTCATTCTTTGTGGACGTTTACAAAATCCATCAGTTCCTGGCCCGATTTTTCAAAGAAGTCTTTCAAAGGCCGGTTGAGTTCAGGGAAATCGTGAGGCAATGCTTTGAAGTGGGGTTCAAATCCATTCCGCTGATCACCCTTACCGGTTTTGTTATCGGGATCGTTTTCACCAAGCAGTCGCGGCCTTCGCTGGTTTCCTTTGGTGCCGCGTCATGGCTTCCTTCATTGATCGGGATCGCTTTTGTGCGGGCCATCGGACCAATGGTCACTGCACTGATTGCCGCCGGCAAAGTCGGGTCCAATATCGGAGCCGAACTGGCATCCATGAAGGTGACTGAGCAGATCGATGCCATGGACGTGTCGGCGGTTAATCCCTTCAAATTTCTTGTGGTTACCCGCGTCTTAGCCACAACGATTATGCTTCCGGTTTTAATGGTCTACTGTACTTTTGTCGGCCTTTTGGGATCCTATCTGAATGTCCATGCCAATGAACTCACCAGTTTCATAACCTTTATCGAAAGTGCCTTTTCATCCATTAGTTTCATCGATATCTGGTCGGCCGTCATCCGGTCGTTCTTTTATGGTTTCACCATTGGAATTGTTGGATGTTACCGCGGTTTTCATGCCATCAACGGAACCCAGGGCGTCGGAAAAGCTGCCAACCGGGCCGTTGTATTTTCGATGTTCCTGATTTTTGCCGAGGAACTGGTTGCGGTTCAGATAACGAGCTGGATAAACTCTTTTTAATATCAGAAAATGGTGAAAAATTCTACAGAGGATATTAAAAAGGAAGTCGTGATTTCGATCCGCGGACTGTTCAAATCATTCGGCGATTTAGAGGTTCTCAAAGGAATCGACCTGGATGTCATTAAAGGAGAAAACTTTGTGGTGCTCGGGCGATCAGGCAGCGGGAAATCGGTTTTGATCAAGATCATTGCGGGTCTGTTAAAACCCGACTTGGGACTGGTCAATGTCCTGGGCCTCGAAGTCGATAAATTAAACGTGAAAGACCTGCATGCACTCCGGCTTAAAATGGGATTTATCTTCCAGAGCAGTGCATTATACGACAGCATGACGATCAAGGAAAACCTGGAATTTTCCATGATTCGGAATTACAAGAAAAAGACCGCCAAAGAGGTGAACAATGCGATTGAGGAAGTGCTGGATGCGGTAGGGCTGCTGGAGAAAATAAACGAGATGCCGTCCGACCTTTCCGGGGGCCAGGTCAAGCGGATCGGTATCGCACGGACCCTGATCATGCGGCCGGAAATCATGCTTTATGATGAGCCGACTGCCGGTCTCGACCCGATCACCTGCACCGAAATAAATGAACTGATTAATGAAGTGCAAAGGAGATATAATACCAGTTCGATCATCATCACGCATGACCTTACCTGCGCCAAGTCAACCGGGCACCGGATTGCGATGCTGCAGGATGGAAATTTCTTAAAAGTCGGGTCATTTGAAGAGGTATTTGAAACGGAGGATATCCGGATAAAGAGTTTTTTTGATTACAATTTTATACAGTAAAAAATGAAATCGACCATACACAGGAGGGCAGTGATCGTTGGACTGTTCCTTTTCATTGGAGTGATAATCCTGATGATGGGTATCCTAACGGTGGGCAACCTGCGTAACAGTTTCGTAAAGAAATTCACCGTAACCACCCTGTTCGACGAGGTAAACGGTTTACAATCCGGTAATAACGTCTGGTTTTCCGGAGTTAAAATCGGAACCGTAAGTACACTCCGTTTCTACGGTAAATCCCAGGTCAAGGTCAGCATGAAGCTCGACCGTGAAGCCCAGTCCTTTATACGTAAGGATGCGAAAGCCAAGGTCAGTACCGATGGGTTGATCGGAAACAAGATCATTGTTATTTACGGGGGAACCGACAGTACCGAAGCCATTCAAGATGGCGATGCACTAACCATTGAAAAAACCCTCTCGACGGACGACATGCTGAAAACTCTGCAGGAAAACAATATTAACTTGCTGGCTATCACCGGAGATTTCAAGGAAATCAGCAAAAAAATCAGGAACGGTGAGGGCACGTTGGGTAAATTGCTGACCGACGAAGCCTTGTTCGCCAATGTGGGCCAAACGGTTGAGATTTTAAGAAAAGCCGCTTTGAATGCCGAAAAACTCACCGCCTCACTATCAGATTACGGGACAAAAATGAACCAGAAGGGAAGCCTGACTTATAACCTCGTGAATGACACGGTGGTATTCAACACCATCAAAGCCACCGTTCTGGAGCTGAAACAAATTGCACAGACAGCCACGCAGCTGACCGCCAACCTGAAGAATGCCACTTCCGACCTGAATAACAGCAACAGTCCGGCAGGGGTTATCCTGCATGATCAGCCGGCCGCATCAGATTTGAAAGCTACTCTCAAAAACCTGGAGCTCAGCACCCGAAAGCTGAATGAAGACCTGGAAGCGCTGCAGCACAATTTCCTGTTTAAGGGATATTTCAAGAAGAAAGCAAAAGAAAAGTAGGCCTGCCGTAGGGGAGGAGCAACGACTCCTCCCGTAAACCGTAGACCGTAGGGGAGGAGCAACGGCTCCTCCCGTTTGGCAATTGGCAGTTGGCATAAAAAAACCGCCGCAATTAAGTTTGCGGCGGTTTTTTCGTCGGGGTAGTAGGATTCGAACCTACGACCCCCTGGTCCCAAACCAGGTGCGCTAACCGGACTGCGCTATACCCCGAGGAGTGTGTGGGTTTGTGTGTGGGTGTGGGTGTGGGGTTTGAGTGTCGAGTTTGTGTGTGTTTTTTGTTTGTTAAGTATTATGCCTGAGAACGGTACATGCCCAAAAGCATTTTTGAAGCTTTCTCGTATCCCAGGTAAAATTCATCAAATTCTTCTTTTGTCAGATATCCAAGTTCTTTTGCCAGTTCAATCAGGGCGGCACATTCAAAAACGCTGCCCCTTGAGATGGTGTAGTAATGCTGTTTGTCGGCCGAGGTCATCCTTCCGGTCCCTTCCGCAAGGTTCAGCAAACTGCTTAGGCTGGCTCGCTTCCACTGGTCGATGACAAAGGGGTCCGCATTAACGATGGTCCGGATCTTTTTATAAACCATGAAGTTCAGCTTCTTCAGCTCCTGATAAAGATCCAGCTTCTCGAAATCAAACATCATTTTCGGTATTAAAACACTGCATCCACACTCACACCGCACACCCAAACACACACCCACTTCGCGGAGAGAGGGGGATTCGAACCCCCGGTACACTAATCGCATACGGCAGTTTAGCAAACTGCTGGTTTCAGCCGCTCACCCATCTCTCCGGATAAGTGCGGCAAAAGTAAATAATTTACCGCACTATCCAAACTTTTATTTGTCTTTTGGCCTATCGTGCTTTCCGGGAGGTTCGCTGATCGAATTCCGCATGTGCGTGTCCGCCTCAATGTTCTTGATCTTCTGATAATCCATAATCCCCAGGTTACCGGCCCTGAAGGCTTCGGCCATGGCAAGCGGGACCTGCACCTCGGCTTCAATCACCTTGGCACGGGCTTCCTGTGCCTTGGCTTTCATCTCCTGTTCCAGGGCAACAGCCATCGCCCGGCGTTCCTCAGCTTTGGCCTGTGCGATGTTCTTATCGGCATTGGCCTGATCCATCATGAGGACTGCACCGATGTTCTTCCCGACATCGACATCGGCCACATCGATGGAAAGGATCTCAAAAGCAGTTCCTGCATCCAGACCTTTCTCCAGTACGATCCTGGATATCGAATCCGGCTTGGCCAGTACATCCTTGTGTGAGTCAGCCATACCGATGGAAGTGATGATCCCCTCCCCTACACGGGCGAGCACCGTTTCTTCACCGGCACCACCGACCAGCTGCTTGATGTTGGTACGTACGGTAACCCGGCATTGAACAATGAGTTCAATACCGTTTTTGGCCACCGCTTTAACCGGTGGAGTGTTGAGCACCTTCGGGTTCACCGACATCTGAACGGCCTCCAGTACGTTTCGTCCGGCCAGGTCGATTGCGGTTGCCATTTTAAAATCCAGCGCGAGATTGGCCTTGTCGGCTGATACCAATGCATTAACAACAAGCTGAACATGACCGCCTGCCAGGTAATGCGCTTCCAAGTCATCACGTTTGAGCGCGATCCCGGCTTTGGTACCGACAATCATTGCATTGATGATCACTCTTGGCGGAACTTTTCTCCACCGCATAAAGATCAATTGAAGTAAAGAAACCCTGACGCCGCTGATCATCGCCTGAAACCAAAGGCCAAGCGGAACAATGTACATCAGAATCGCCAGACCGACAATGGAAGCAGCAATAATACCGATCAGATAAATCGTGTTTGTGTCCAGATTCATATTATTCAGTTTTAATTTTTACTACAACAAAAGAAGGCTCCACCCTGATGACGACAATCGGGCTCTGCTGGTCGATAAAAGGCCCCTCGGAATGAGCCTCCACCCGATATTCGCCGATCTGGGCCATACCAACCGGGCCCAGACGGGTGATGGTAATTCCCATATCCCCGGGGACAATTCCGTGTCCGGTCACATCATTGGCCTTTGAGTTGATCTGGGCGTGCAATGAAACCCGACGCCAGGTTTTTGAACGGAAGGTTAATGCAATCACGATACTCATCGACACCAGGACGCTCAAGAGGACAAGGGTTCCGGTAGTGGCTCCGAAAAGGCTGAAGGACAGATAAACCGAAACCGCCATCAATATCAGGGCCCCAATTCCGGCGATGCTGATGCCGGGTATGACAAGCAGTTCAAGCAGGAAAAGAACCAAACCTGCGAGAATCATTAATACAATTCCGAATAAAGTCATAAGGATTAATTAATCGATGGTCACCAGAAGTCCCCTGTTTACTAAACTCTGATGCATCGGTTTCAGGGTGTTCATGCCCCCTTTTTTAATATCACAGGCCCCCTGATGGTGGGTAATAAATGCGCATTGCTCAGCTTGAAGGGGTTCATGGCCGCAAACCACAACCAAAGAGTCTATCACAAAAACAAAGGTGTTTACATCATCATTATGTAAAACCAGTAAATGTTCTTCTTCGGAACTGAAATTGGTCAGATCTTCTGATTCAGGGATTCGCTTGGTAACATTCCGGCCCATTGCTTGTTTTTTAGGGAATGCCAAATTAGAAAATTTTATTCACACCAGGACACCTGACTGTTAATAAACTTCCAAAAGGCGGAGAAATTGAACGGGATATAGTTGATATATTTGTACTTTAACGAAAATGGCACGAATCATGGAAAAGTTGAAAATTGGCGACAAAGCCCCCGGATTTTCCTATAGCGGTTCAGATGGTGTTACTCACAGCCTGACTGATTTTCTTGGAAAGAAAGTGATTTTGTACTTCTATCCTAAAGACAATACTCCGGGATGCACGCTTGAGGCATGCAGCCTGCGCGACGGTTATGACGAATTGCGGACCAGGGGTTTTGAGGTGATCGGGGTAAGCGCCGATTCGACAAAGTCGCATGATGGTTTCAAGGCAAAGTTCAAGCTGCCCTTTGATCTGGTTTCGGATATCGACAAATCGGTATTGAATGCTTACGGGGTTTGGGGCGAAAAAAAATTCATGGGAAAAAGCTTCATGGGTATTGTGCGCACCACCTTTATTATCGATGAGAAGGGCCTGATCCTCCATATCATCGACAAAGTGAATACCAACAATCATGCAAAACAAGTGTTGGATGAGATGGAAAAATGATCCCATTTCTCCATTTTTGCATGTTTTCTGCATCTATATTACCAGCTAATCAAACTTCAAATGGAAAAAGACAATTCAATCCAGAAAGAAAAACAAAAGGCGTTACAGCTCACTATCGAGAAATTAGAGAAGAGTTACGGCAAGGGTACCATCATGAGGATGGGCGATGATGCGATTGAGGATATCCCGGTAATCCCTTCGGGTTCCATCGCTCTCGACATTGCTATGGGAGTGGGGGGTTATCCGAAAGGCAGGGTAATTGAAATTTTCGGACCTGAATCTTCGGGTAAAACGACCCTGTCGCTGCATGCCATTGCCGAATGCCAGAAAGAGGGCGGGACAGCAGCCTTTATCGATGCAGAACATGCGTTTGACCGCTATTATGCCGAAAAACTGGGTGTAGATGTGGTCAATCTGCTGGTTTCACAGCCTGATAACGGGGAACAGGCCCTGGAGATTGCCGATCACCTGATCAGGTCGGGGGCAGTCGACATAGTGGTCATCGACTCTGTTGCCGCCCTCACTCCAAAAGCTGAAATCGAAGGTGAAATGGGCGATTCCAAAATGGGCCTCCAGGCCCGCCTGATGTCGCAGGCATTAAGAAAACTCACAAGTAACATCAGCAAAACAAAAACCTGCGTTATTTTCATTAACCAGCTGCGTGAAAAGATCGGGATCATGTTTGGCAATCCTGAAACCACCACCGGTGGTAATGCCCTCAAATTCTACGCTTCGATGAGAGTCGATGTCCGAAAGATAGGCCAGATCAAGGAAGGCGAAGACATGACCGGCAGCCGCACACGGGTGAAAATTGTTAAAAACAAGGTAGCCCCGCCATTTAAAAAGGCTGAATTCGACCTATTGTATGGTACGGGTATCTCTCGTATAGGTGAGGTCATCGACCTGGGTGTTGACCTGAATATCATTAAAAAATCGGGTTCCTGGTTTTCATATGGGGAAACCAAGCTAGG
Source organism: Bacteroidales bacterium (assembly GCA_041662065.1). Classification (GTDB taxonomy): domain Bacteria; phylum Bacteroidota; class Bacteroidia; order Bacteroidales; family UBA12481; genus UBA12481. Next base: position 23,556 of record JBAZTE010000010.1, read on the forward strand.
TCAGGGCCGCGACTCGGTTAAATCACTGCTTGATGACAATATTGAACTGGCTGAGGAAATCACGGTAAAAATCAAAGAAGCACTTAAAAATGCGAAAGTATAATAGAGGAGCCGTCATTCGGACGGCTCTTTTCTTTTTTCTCCTCCTTCCGGTGACCTTTATTTCATGCCGGAATAATGACAAGAAAGCGGTTAAAAAGGGCGAAAACACAGCTATGGCTACCCCGCCCGATTCATCAAGCCTTTTGGTGATCGAAAAACTCATCCGTGAAAATCCCAAAAGCCCGGACCTGTTTGCAAAAAGGGCAAAGATCTATGCCGATAAAAATAACTATACGCAGGCGTTGAGTGATATCACGATTGCCTTGAAAATGGACTCTTTGACCCCGGCCTATTATATCAGCCAGGCAGAGTATTACATCTTCAATGCTGAACCCAACAGTGCAAAAAAAGGACTGTCGGTGTGTCTGAATAAATTTCCCGAAAATACCGATGCAATGCTTAAAATGGCGGAGATCCATCTGTATTTGAAAGAGTACGGTCAAGCGAAAATGATGCTCAAACAAGTATTATCGATCAATAACGACCTGGCCCAGATTTACTTCATTCAGGGTCTGGTGGCACTGGAAACCACTGATTCGGTGGGTGCCCTGAATAGTTTCAAGATTACCATCGATAAGGATCCCGAATATTATGCCGCTTATATCCAGGCCGGAAAAATCTGCGCCAATCAGGGCAACGAGCTGGCCGTCCAGTATCTGAAATCAGCCATCGACCTTCAGCCGCATATGTTTGAAGCCCATTACCTGCTTGGCCTTTACTACCAGGATCATGGCTATCTGGATGAGGCTCAGCAGGAGTATGAATATATCAGCGCTAAAATCGACAGCACGCTGACCGAGCCATATTATAACCGCGGATACATTGAGATGGTGTATAAAGCGAATTTCAAGGAGGCTGGAAAATGGTTCAGCAAGGCCATTTACTGGAACCCCCAGTATGTGGATGCCTGGTACAACAGGGGATTCAGCTACGAACTCGATGGTGAGCTCTCAAAAGCCAAATCCGATTATGAGAAAGCCATGGAACTGCAGCCCAACTTCCCACTGGCAATCAAAGGATTGAACAGAATAGCAGATGGTAAACCGATACAACAAAAATAGCATGAAAAGGTTAAGCCGATTGATTCCCATTCTCCTGGTTGTCGCCTTTACCGGATGCACACAGAAAACACAGGAAGGTTTCCGGCCCGAAAACGTCCGGCTTTCGTCCGACAAAATGACCCCTGAGGTTTTGTGGACGTTTGGTAGGATAAGTAATGTGCAGTTGTCGCCCGACCTGACACAGGTACTCTTTGGAATCACTTATTACAACATCGAACAGAACAAAGGGTTCCGCGATCTGTATTTGCTTCCCGTAAGTGGGGGTCCGGTAAAAGCCATCACCAACACGGCAGTGAATGAAGCCGGGGAAATATGGCGTCCGGATGGAGAAAAGATCGGTTTCCTGAGCAGGGAATCAGGAAGTACCCAATTGTGGGAGATGAATCCGGACGGATCAGGCCGCAAACAAATATCGGATATTGAAAATGGCATATCCGGATTTAACTATTCGCCTGACCGGAAACATATTGCATTCATCAAGGAGGTCAAGGTCGCCCCTAACCTCAAGGATAAATATCCCGACCTGACCAAAACCGAAGCACGTGCCTACGATGATCTGATGTTCCGGCATTGGGATGAATGGGTTGAGACTTACACTCATGTTTTTGTTGCCGGGTTAAACAAAGGCCGGCTTGACCCGGTCACCGACATCATGGAGGGACAACCCTGGGAATCCCCACTGAAACCCAACGGAGGCATGGAACAGATTGCATGGTCGACTGATGGCACAAAACTGGTCTATACCTGCAGAAAGAAGGCCGGAAAGGATTATGCCCTCTCCACCAATTCCGATCTCTATCAATATGATGTTACAACAGGGCTGACCACCAATCTTACCGAAGGGATGTTGGGTTATGATATCAACCCGGCATTCTCCCCTGACGGTAAATACCTCGCATGGGAAAGTATGGAGCGCGATGGTTATGAAGCCGACAAGAACAGATTATATTTGCTTGATATACAAACAGGTACACGAGCCGATGCCACTCAGCAATTTGACCAGAATGTAGGCTCCCTGGCCTGGACAAGCGACAGCAAAGCGATCTACTTTATCTCTGATTATCAAGCGACTGACGAGATATACCGTTATAATCTCGCAACCAGCGATATTGCCAAGATAACTACAGGCATTCATGATTACTCGTTGGTTTTACCCACTGGCAGCAAGCTGATTGCCGTCAGAAAATCCATGTCGAAACCCGACGAAATATTCAAGGTCGACCCTTCAACCGGTGAAGCCGGGGAACTTTCATTTGTCAATAAGCAACTGCTTGATCAGCTGGCCATGGGTCAGGTTGAATCGCGCTGGGTAAATACCACCGATCAGAAGCAGATGAAGGTCTGGATCATTTATCCCCCCGGATTTGATCCTTCGAGAAAGTATCCTGCCCTGCTGTATTGCGGAGGAGGTCCGCAGAGTACCGTAAGCCAGTTCTGGTCATACCGATGGAATTTCCAGATGATGGCTGCTAAAGGATATATCATTGTGGCACCTAACAGGCGGGGTCTTCCGGGTTTCGGTCAAGAATGGCTGGAGCAGATTTCCGGGGACTATGGCGGGCAGAACATGCTGGATTATCTATCGGCAATTGATACTGTTGCCACAGAACCCTATGTAGATAAAAACCGACTGGGCGCTGTAGGTGCATCTTATGGCGGGTTCAGCGTTTATTGGTTGGCGGGTCATCACAATGGGAGGTTTAAAGCTTTTATCGCGCACGACGGGATGTTCAACCTTGAAGCAAACTACCTCGAGACAGAAGAAATGTGGTTCGTCAACTGGGATCTTGGAGGTCCATACTGGGATAGCACCAATCTGGTCGCCCAGAAAAGTTATGCCAGCTCACCGCACCGTTTTGTAGATAAATGGGACACCCCGATCCTCGTGATCCATGGTGAAAAAGATTTCCGGATATCCTATACTGAAGGAATGCAGGCATTTAATGCTGCTCGTCTCAGGAACATTCCGGCCCGTTTGCTTTTGTTCCCCGAAGAAAACCATTGGGTACTTTCGGCTCAGAATGGAATTCTCTGGCAACGGGAATTTTTTGGGTGGCTCGATAAATACCTAAAGGAATAGCACCGGGTCAGTCTATACCGGCAAGGAAATCGACCAGTGGTTTCGGGAATGGATAGGCGGCTACCTCGCTTTTGGGTACCGTTATCAACCCTTTTTTCAAAGCGTTGGAGTTTATATCAGACAAAGCTGAATAAAAACGTATATCAAGGTCTATATGGGTCAGCACATGCTTTACCCTCCGGATTTCTTTGATGGAGTCGAGTTTAAGTCCGTACTGTTCGAGACACTCAGCAGCCATATCCTCCTGATCAACCTCGCCGGGAATCATCGGGAGTTCATAAAGGCCTTTCCAGATTCCCTTACCGCTTCGCTTGTTGATAATAATTTGATCCGATGGACTAATCAACAAATAATTGATCACTGATCCGGATCTTTTCATTGCGGGCGCTTTAACCGGAAAATCCAGCTGACTGCCCAGTTCCTTTGCCCGGCACAGATGCATGAACGGACAACTATTGCAATTGGGAGAGCGAGGTTTGCAAACCATAGCCCCGAGATCCATGAGGGCTTCGTTGAAATCCCCGGGACGATCGGAACTGATCAGCGACTGGGCTGTTTTCTTAAAGTTTATCTTACCAGCATGGCTGTCGATGGGGATCGGATTAGCATACAACCGGCTCAATACCCGATAAACATTGCCATCAACAGCTGCATGTACCTGCCCGAAACAGATGGATGCAATACACGAAGCCGTATAGTCCCCGATTCCTTTGAGTTCCCTGATAAGATGGAAGTCATCAGGGAATTTCCCTCCAAGGTTGCTCTGGATTTGCCGTGCGGTAAACAAAAGGTTTCGTGCCCGGCTATAGTATCCGAGCCCCTGCCATAAACGCAGGACGTCATCCTCCGCTGCCGAAGCCAGTGAAGCCAGGGTTGGAAAACGGCTGATGAAACGGATGAAATATTCGGTTCCCTGATCAATGCGGGTTTGCTGAAAAATAATCTCCGATACCCAGATAACGTAAGGATCCTTGCTACCCCTCCAGGGTAAGGTACGGCGGTGTTGGTCGTACCATTTCAACAGAACAGCTGCTATTTCCAATTAATGTTCCGGTCCTTTAATGGTAATACAATGTGTAACAATAACTTCGGTCATATCCAGTCCCTGGCAAACACCTTTAAGGATAATACAGTCACCGGTTTTAAAGTATGGGTTGCGGTCATAAATAGTTTTCCTCAGCAAACATCTTACCGGAGCCATTTCCTGGCCGATCCTGACAAAACCGTTACCGGTTTCAAATACCGCCCCTTCAATGATAATCACCTTTCCGGCGAGATGCCGGTAGGAACCATTTGGGTCGGCGGTAAACTCCCGGAATAATTCACCTGAAGAGTAATTACCCTCGGCTAGGGCCCTGGATAGATTGACATAGGGCGGAAGGACCACCCTGATTGCTGCTGCGGTCAGAACCACAATCAGGAAACCGATGGTCATCCGGGTCCGATAACGTTTATCCCTCATTTCCCTCCCGACTTTTTATAGGGCTCGTATTTCATCTCCACATCAATGGGTATCTCTTTGGCCACCTTGTCCTCCACAATATTCGGAACCTTGATATTATAGGTCTCTAGAAGAATGGTAAACTTTGAATTTGCCCTGATCTCATTGCCGGTTCTTCGCAAAACTCCCTGTTCCTTAACTTTTGATGTTACGCCGTGAATGGTGAGGTCACCCTCAACAATTACCTTGTAATCGATGTCGGGAAATAATTTCATGGCATCATAATCAAGGATTCTACCCTTGAAAGTAGCTTTTGGGAATTTTTCTGATTCCACATAATTCTCATTAAAATGTTCCTCAGCAAGCGGGAGTGAGAATTTAAATGATTTCATCAGCAGGGTGAAAACAATCTCACCGGTCCGGGTATTCAGAAAAGAACCTGTTTGGTAATGATTAGCATCAATATCAATGATATCCGTGTGAGAAATGAAATAAAGATGTCCGGTTTTGGTGAACCAGAGAGTATCCTGGGCACTCACCTGGTTGCACAGGATAATCAGAAAGATTAAGGTGAATATCTTATTCATGTTTTTTTCGGATGACAGTAAAAACACGCGAAATATTGAAACCAACATGGAGTTCCTTTTTAGTCCAGGTGCGGGTAGTTTCACCGATGAATCCATTTTCCAGAATATTAAAGGAATTGGTCACAAAGATTTGAAAAACATGACTTCCTGTTTCAATGTCGAGGCCAATGCTCAATGGATTATACCTGGGCGGTCCCGTTAGCAGGGTCCGGTCCTTAAGCAGAAAATATTCAATGGAAAGAGCCACACGCTTGGTGAACTTTAATCTTCCCCCCATTCCCAAAGCGAATAACCTGTTCGGATCCTGTGGGGTGGCCACCATATTCCGGTGAATCCAGGTGGGACTCACCTGAAGGCTCAGCCAAGGCGCGAATTTCCGCGCCACGAGGATTTGGGCTACAAACGTCCGCCGGTGAATGGCATCCACCACCCATGCCGGGTCGGGATAATCCTTTGTTGTAGTCATGGCTGCCAGATAGATGGAGGCGCTTACGGGCATGGCCCATCTTCCTTTTGATTGCCGGATCGGGCTGAACTTTGCGAATCCGTTAAAGTATTCATTCACTGTGGCCCTTCCCAAACCAACCTCCATCCAATCGGTGATCCCGTACTCAAGGCTGACATGCGAGCTCGACTCATCCAGACCGTAAAATTTCTTAAACCCGCTGTTGATAAGTCCGAACCGGTGGGAAACATGAAACTCCAGGTCGCCGCCACGCATCCGCTCCACTGAATGGCAATTAATCACCCGCGTCGATTTAAAAGTGGCATCCACCGGTACCCGAACCGGTTTAATCTCCTGATCAAGCATATCGAGCAGGTCATTTTGTCCCTGCACCGGCAACCCGGCCAGTAGCAAAAACATCCCAAACACCCATCCTATCCATCTCATCGTCTCATCGTCTTATCGTCTTATCGTCTTATCGTTCCCCAAGTCCTTCCCAGTAAAGGCTGAATATCTCCTCCTCGCTCAGGAACTTGTTGAAAATCCGCATCTCATCAAGATAACCCCTGAAAAGCAGAGTATCAATAATATCTGAATTGAAAGGCCTGGCCACATAAAAAAGGTCGGTCAGCGGATGCATCGGCCATGGCCGCGATACCGTATCCGGCATATAGCCGTCGATATACATTCTCGGCGGGTTCAGAGTATCCCCGATCTCGATATACATATGGTGCCAAAAATAAAAATCGATTTGATTCGACCAGTACCACCTGGAGGTATCCTGCTGAATGAACAACCTGAACCTGGGCATGGTGGCGGAGGTGATGGCATCCAAGCCGGCTGCGAACATTCCGGCACCGTAATCAAAAAGATAGGCCTGTCTGTAGTTGGGCATGGGCAGAAACCAAAGCGAAATCGCCAGGGAATCATATCTCCCGATCAGTCCCGACAGATAATCGTGAACACCATCCACCACCAAAGACGCACTATCCAGCCGGTTATGATCGCGGCCCCGTTCCATGTCACCCCAGAACCTGAGGGGATCAACATTATTTAACTGGTCGAGGAGGGTTGAATCGAAGCTGAACCAGGCTACCTGACCATGAATGGTTGAATCCTGGATGACGATATGCGGAAACATATCTTTCTCATTATCATTCACACAGGCTGTGATTGTCAAAATCAGTCCGACCCAGATTGTCAGGATTTTTTTCACGAACTGAATAGATATTTTCTCAAGGTAATTAACAACTGCCTTGAATCAAAAGGTTTCAACAAACATTCCCTGGCGCCGGCTAAGAGCACCCTTTCCCTTAATCCTTCGTATGAATAAGCGGTATAAGCGATAATCGGTATCCGTGGGTAGAGCTCATGGATTTCACTGGTTGCGGTATAACCATCCTTGACTGGCATTTGTATGTCTGTAATAATCAAGTCTATCGCCATTCCGGATTTGAAAATATCAACTGCCTCCTGACCATTGACGGCCCAAAGGACCTGAACATGGGTCTTCTTTAGTATTTCAGCTAAAAACATATAATTGATATCGATATCTTCGGCGATTAAAAAAATCAGGGATTCCCACTCATAACGAAGAATTTTTTGATTATAGGCATTCAGGTCGGCCGGCGTTCCCATTGTTGAATAAGTCAGTTCATCTTCGGATAAAAGTCATCATATCACCTGTCTGCAACCTGTATAAAGCTGTGAATCCAGCATTTACCTCAACTACGTATTTGGCCGGAAAATCGGACAGGATCGGAGTTTCGTTAAGCGTTGCCACATTTTCATGGATCCTGACAATTTTCTTCCGGGCATCCAGGTAAAGTATATCAAGAGGGAGATAGGTGTTTTTCATCCAGAACGAGCGCTGGTCCTCCTCTGCGAAAATGAACAGCATACCGTGGTTCATTTCCATCTCACGGCGGTACATGAGTCCTCTTTCTCGCTTATCGTCATCATCGGCGATCTCAATATCTATCTTAACAACTTCGGTACTATCCGCTTTTAGGAAGGTCAACTCGCCCTGCTTGTTGAAATCTGGTTCAGAGGAAGTGGAGGTAGTGAAATTATTTTGATTCCTGATCATCCTGCCAGAGTCCCTTCCTGGTTTATAAACGATTGCCATAATGAAGATAACCAACAATAATAGAGCTAGATAAAGAATAGGCTTCCCTTTTGTTTTGCGGTAATTGCCATGGATCCCTGATCCCGGTTTGCCTTTATCGCGAATATTAACCATAATAAAAGTTTGTGTGAAGATACCAATTTTACCTTTGTTGAAAAAAGTAACCATATGCTTCTTGGAAAATCCTTTATTGATGAACTGAACCGGTATGGCACCAATCGGGAACCATTCCTGTTTATCATCGATTTTGAAGAGATTTATCCGCTGGTTTATCCGTTATCCGCCGTACCTAAAACGCTCCGGTTCACCTTGCCCGGATATCCTGACCCCATCAACAGTAATGTGGTTGGCAGCGTTTTCCGCTTAAACAGCCAACCGGTTTCTTATCTTGGATATCTGACGGCCTTTGAGCAGGTGCTGCATCATCTCAGGCAAGGCGACTCCTATTTGGTTAATCTGACCTTCCCCACTCCGATTAAAACCGATCTCAGCCTGGAGGAGATTTATGAACTTAGTGAAGCCCCGTACAAACTCCTGATGGAAAATCAGTTTGTCGTATTTTCACCAGAGCCGTTTATCAGGATTAACGGAGGCATGATCAGTTCCTATCCAATGAAGGGGACTATCGATGCGTCACTGCCTGAGGCCGAAAAGAGGGTTTTGGAAGACCGGAAAGAATCCGCCGAACATACTACAATTGTCGACCTGATCCGCAATGATCTCAGCAAAGTAGCTGACTGTGTTCAGGTTAAGAGATACAGATACATCGATCACATCCGGACCCTTGATAAAGAGATTTTACAGGTCAGTTCAGAGATCCGGGGACTCCTGCCCGATGGTTTTTTCCGCCACCTTGGCAATATTCTTGATGCACTTCTTCCGGCAGGCAGTATCAGCGGAGCACCCAAGAAACGCACACTCGAAATCATACGCGAGGCAGAAAGCGGTCCCCGCGGCTATTACACCGGAATATTCGGCGTATTCGACGGACAAAACCTCGACAGCGCCGTCATGATCCGTTTCATCGAGCAAACGGAATCAGGAATGCAATACCGGAGCGGCGGGGGAATCACCCACCTGAGTGATCCGGTGGCCGAGTATCAGGAGATGGTGCAGAAGGTGTACCTTCAAATAACAAAAAACAAATAACAAAAGACAAAAAACAAAAAACAAATAAATTTCAAACCTATTACATTAAAATTCAAACAGGAACGAATGATCAGAAAGATAAATATCACCGTAACAGCACGAGACATCCGTGAGGCTGAACTCCGCGGAAAGATAGCGGTGGTTATCGATGTGTTGCGGGCAACCACAGTCATGGTTACAGCTTTGGCAAACGGCGCCAGCTGGGTTAAAACGGTGGCCACTATTGAGGAAGCACTCCAGTTGAAATCCGATGAAGTTTTGCTTGGAGGTGAGCGACAGGCGATGCCGATCGGGGGATTTGATTTCAGCAATTCACCTCTGGAGTATGCACCGGGCAAAGTCCGGGGCAAAGGCATCGTGCTTACTACCACCAATGGTACCCTGGCAATTTCGAAATGCCGGGATGCCGGAAAACTGATTATCGGAGCCTTCATTAACCAAAAGGCTGTATGTGATTATCTGACTGGACAGCCCTTGCCGGTAGAGCTGATCTGTGCAGGCACAAACGGCGAATTCTCACTCGATGATTTTCTATGTGCAGGATTGATCTGCAGCAATTTGCAGAATTCAGGAGAATTTGAACTGGATGATCTTTGCCGATTGGCAATCCACCACTGGAATTCGGCAAAAACCGACATTCATCTGGCACTGGCAGAAGCCACTCATTATAATGTATTGAAATCGAAAGGATTTGATCGCGACCTGGATTACTGCCTCCGACTCAATACCAACAACATCCTGATAAGCAGGAATCCCGAAAATCTTTTCACCACATAGGCCTGCTGTGGTGAAGAATGAACCGGGTATCTTAAACCGTTTTACTCCTGATCAAAAGCCGGTCATAAAGCACCATCAGCACAACGGTGGCCAATCCTATCCCGAAAACAATGTACCAGATCCGGTTGGGGTGGTAGGTGGTCCACAAATAATCGGTGAGTTGCCTTCCGTTCATTCCCATCAGTTCAGCTGCCCGGTTAAAATAATCAGTTTGCGTAAATTTCTCTGAGATAGCCGGGATATTCAGTCCTTTTGACGCAACATCCAGCTGAAGAAGGGAAATCTTGTCGGACAAATGCTGATAGACCCCGCCCGAGATCTGGCCTGCAAAAAAGTTCCCGCCGGCATAAGGAATAAAGGAGCAGCCCATATAGAGCGCCACTTTATCTTTCGGGGCAATCCTGGCCACATATTCGGAAATTTTGGGCGAAGAAGACATTTCCCCGATAGCAAAAATGAAAATCGCCAGAATCAGGAAGAACCCGTTTTGGGTCAGGAGTGTGAGCGAAATTCCAATCGTACACACCAGCATACCGCTGATCATGGCATTCAGCGGTTTCCACTTCATGACGACGGTCGACACCACGATCTGCAATAATACAATGAACAAAGCATCTACATTCACGAGCATCTCACTCGCTATCGTGCCGTTATTCTGCGTATCCAGCGCACTGGCAAATCCCGGCCAGATATTGCGGATGGATTCATACATAACATCTGTTCTTACCCACTGATCAATGAACACGGGAAGGGTGTAAAAAAGCTGGTTGTACATGGTCCAGAAACCGATGACCAGGATCAGGAAAATCAGCAATTTAATATCGCTCAGGGCCTTGAAAATATTTTTAAATATCGATTGGATGGCTTTGCCGAGCGGATCGGTGTTTTTCGGCTGCTCCGGTTCCTTGTAAGAGAATATTACGATAATCAGGTTCACCAGGATGGATACCGATGACATCATGAAAACGTATTTCCAGGAAAATCCCCTCAAGACTGAAGCTACAATCGGACCGATGAAGGATCCGATATTGACGATCATATAGAAGATGCCAAAACCCAGCGATGAAGTTGTTTCGTCGGTTGTTTTGCCGACCGTAGCCTGAATAACCGGTTTGAAAAGTCCTGCCCCAAGCGCCACCCAAAGGAAAACCATGAAAACAGCGGCATAGGAACTCACCTGACCCATCGCAAAATAACCCGTCGATAGCACTATATAGGCAGCGATCAGCGTTTTCCGGAATCCGAATTTATCAGCGATCGCGCCGGTAAGTAAGGGCAGAAAATATAAAACCATCACTACGGTGCCCATGAGCGTTCCCTTCTGCACCTGGGTAAATCCCAGGGCACCGGTTTCGGTGGAACCGGTCAGGTAAAGCGAGAGCGGGATAAACATCCCGTACCAGGCCAGGCGTTCAAACAATTCCATCGAGTTTGCCCACCAGTAAGTGGACGGAAGTTTCTTCAGGACAATGCTTAAAGTACTCATGGGTTTCAGGGTTTAATTATTAACCCGACTATATTTTCAACGTGATGGGTATGCGGAAACATATCGACCGGCTGAACTGCATCGATCGTATACAGATCTGAAAGCAGGGCCAGATCGCGGGCCTGCGTTGCGGGGTTGCAACTGACATAGACAATGCGTTCAGGAGCAGCTTTCCGGATAGCGAAAATGACATCCTCATGGACGCCGGCCCTTGGCGGATCCAAAATGATCACATCGGGTTTTCCGTGGGTTGCCATAAAGTCATCAGTCAGGATATCCTTGATATCCCCGGTAAAAAATGACACGTTCCGGATATCGTTCAGGCCGGCATTTACCTTTGCATCCTCAATGGCCTCAGGCACATACTCAACCCCGATAACTTTGGACGCTTTGCCGGCAACAAACTGGGCTATCGTCCCGGTTCCGGTATACAGATCATAAACAATTTCATTGCCCGTCAATGCGGCAAAATCCCTGACCATGTTGTACAATCGATGAACCTGGTCGGTATTGGTCTGGAAGAAAGATTTAGGACTGATCTTAAACCGCAGCCCCTCCATCTCTTCAAAAATATGATCACGGCCATACCATGTATGCACCTCCAAATCATTTATGGTATCATTCCTTTTCGGATTAATGACATAAACCAGGGAAGTAATAAAAGGAAATTTCTCAACCAGATGATCCATTAGGAGATTCCTCTTCTCCGGATCGTCCTCATGAAAACTTACAATGACCATCCACTCTCCGGTCGAGGTGCATCGAATGGTCAGGTTCCTCATCAATCCCGACTGATTCCTCAGATCGAAATAAGTAAATCCATTATCCAGGGTAAACCGCCGCACCTCATTCCGGATTTCGTTGGCCGGTTCAGGCTGGAGCCAGCATTTATCGATGTCCACCACTTTATCAAACAAACCGCGGATATGCAATCCGAGTCCAGGCATGGATTCAGGGAATCCGGTGGCCGGCATTTCGGCCGCCACCAGCCATTTCCGGCTGCTGAAGGTAAATTCCATTTTATTCCGGTAGAACTCCGATGAATCGGCTCCGATGATCGGGGGAATTATGGGAAGCGTTAACCGGCCGATACGAATGAGCTGATCGGATACCTGTTTGGCCTTGAATTTTAATTGCTCGGTATAGGGAAGCATCTGCCACTTGCATCCTCCGCAAATGGTAAAATATTCACAAACCGGGGTCTGCCGGCCCGGTGATGGAGTTACCAGGCGGATCATATTGCCTTCCCAGTAAGAATGGCGTTTTTTGGTAATCTGAACATCCACCACATCGCCGGGAATGACCATGGGAATAAATACCACACGGGTTTCATGCCGGGCAATGGCTTTGCCTTCGGCTCCGATCGACTCGACCATTAATCCATGTAAAACAGGCAGCGGTTTCTTTTTCAAAATGATGATTTCATGTCGGCTAAAGTAATAAACGATCGGCAAAAACCAGACCGCATCCATAATCCGGTCGCCCGGAATCGCGAAGTTTGTTACTTTTGCGGGAAATTAAAAACGGTATGGCCCGAATCGGACGACAGGTTGATCATTACAGTGAGGTGGATATACAGAGCATCCGTGCTGACTTCTCACCCGACCGCTTATTCAGGTACACCCTGGAAATGAATTACAAGGCCGATCTTTTAAATCGCGGCCGCACCAAAACCATGACAGTGATTCTCAAGAATCCAAGTTCAGCGGATGAAAAAAGATCGGACTCCACTATAAGAAAGGTGGAAACCTATGTCTGGATAAATTTCCCCGATGTCAGGCAACTGCGCATACTCAACATTTTCGCCTTCCGGGCCACCGATGCCATCGAAGTAAACGAGCGGCTGAAAACATTGGATGAAATAGCCGTGACCGGGATCGATAATGACTCATTTTTAAAAACCACCCTGGCCAAATCAGATTATGTGATCTGTGCCTGGGGAGGACCTTCCGGCATCGATGTCATACGTTACTCTTCACGCGTCACCATGGTAAAAGCGCTGGTCCACGAACATCATTCCGGACCAGCCTATCAGGTATGCGGCGTCCAACCCACTAAGGAGCCGTTGCACGGCCTGATGTGGGGATACAATTATGAATTAAAGCCCTTTTCAATATGATTTCCCTCGACCAGGTAACGGTAAGTTTTGGGAGCTTTGACCTGCTCAAGGAGGTTTCTTTCCTCGTCAGTCAGAGGGACCGCGTCGGTCTGGTGGGCAGGAACGGAGCCGGGAAGACAACTATTCTACGGATGTTCACCGGGGAAATGAAACCCACGGAAGGGTTTGTCTCGGTGCCGCCGAATATCCGCCTGGGCTACCTTCCCCAGCACATGGCCTATTCCGACTCCACCACCGTTTTTCATGAAGCGGAAAAAGCTTTTGAAGAGGTCTTGCAGATTGAAAAAGACATCCATAACCTGACGGTTGACATTACTGCCCGTACCGATTATGAATCCGATTCCTATCACAAGCTGATTTCCGATTTATCTGAAAAGAGCGAGAGATATGATATTCTCGGCGGGCGTAATAGAGAGGCCGAAATTGAGCAGACGTTGATGGGTCTTGGATTTGAGCGGAAGGATTTTGAAAGGGCCACTGCCGAATTTTCCGGCGGCTGGCGCATGCGTATCGAACTGGCTAAAATTCTGTTGCAGCAACCCGATGTTTTGCTGATGGATGAGCCGACCAACCATCTGGATATTGAATCCATCCAGTGGCTCGAAGATTACCTTCGTGATTTTCGTGGAGCGGTTCTGCTGATCTCGCATGACCGCACTTTCCTCGACCGGGTGACCAAGCGCACAGTGGAGATCACCTTGGGACGCCTGGCGGATTACCGCGTACCCTATACCGAATTTCTCAAGCTCAGGGCCGAAAGGCGCGAACAGCAATTTGCAGCTTATACCAATCAGAAGAAAAAGATAGATGAAACGGAGAAATTTATTGAACGCTTCCGGTATAAAGCAAGCAAATCCGTCCAGGTACAGTCGAGGATCAAGCAATTGGCTAAAATCGACCGGATTGAAATTGATGAGATCGACGGTTCATCCATCCATATTAAATTCCCGCCCGCTCCACATGCAGGAACTATACTCATTGAGGCAGAGGATGTAAGTAAAAGTTATGGCTCCGCTCATGTACTCGATAAAATCGAGATGATCATCCATCGCGGGGAAAAAGTTGCTTTTGTAGGCCGTAACGGCGAGGGGAAAACCACCATGGCCCGGATCATCATGGGCGAACTGGAATTTGAGGGAAATTGCAAACTGGGACATAACCTCAAAATCGGGTATTATGCCCAGAACCAGGCCGATGTACTGGATCCCCTGAAAACTGTCCTGGAAACCATTGATTATGTGGCAATCGGGGATATCCGGACGAAAATGCGGGATATCCTTGGTGCATTCCTTTTCAGCGGCGACGATATCGACAAGAAAGTTTCAGTGCTTTCAGGAGGGGAAAGATCCAGACTGGCACTGGCCTGCCTGCTGATGGAGCCAAAAAACCTCCTGGTTCTTGATGAGCCGACCAATCACCTCGATTTAAGATCCAAACAGGTGCTCAAAGAGGCCCTTTTAAAATTCAACGGTTCTTTGATCCTGGTATCGCACGACAGGGATTTCCTCGATGGGCTCGTTTCCAAGATCTTTGAATTCCGGGACCAGAAAGTCAAGGAGCATCCGGGCGATATTTTTGAATTCCTGAACAAGAAAAGGCTGAGCACCCTGAAGGAGATTGAGCGGAAAGATGTGGTTCAAAAACTGGATAAGCAGGAACAGAAGAATCGTCAGGAACAGATACAGCCGGACAAATCTCCCGTTAACGTTACCCTGCCCGACAATAAACAGAAATACGAAGACAAGAGGGAGATCGATCGTCAGAACCGTAAAAAAGCCACAAGAATTGCTAAAGCCGAAGAAAAAATCAGCGATCTGGAAAAACGCATTCACCTGATTGAAATGTTCCTCGCCGATCCGGAGAGCATGTCAGCCAACGCCGGACCAGATCCATACGCGGAGTATGAAGTCCTGAAGAAGGAACTCGAACAGGCGATGGAAGAGTGGGAGGCGGCGCATGAGGAGCGGGAGGCGGGAGGATCGTGAGGATCTTGAGGATCGTGAGGCGTGAGGCGCGAAGCGTGAAGCGGAAGAAAAGATCGGGGGACGAAGAAGAAGATCGGTGGACGAAAGAATATGGTACTTTTAATCGGCAGCAGTGTCATCCCCGCGAAGGCGGGGACCCCGTCACTCTAGCAGGATTTCTGCCGGCGGGGACCCCGTCACGCTGGTTAGATTTCAACGCGTCGGAACCGTTAATATTACAGGAAAAATTCTAAATTCGCTATAATCAGTAATTTCATTAGGCAATGTCACTATACGAAGCCATTGGCTGGTTTGGCAATATCATTCTGAGCATCGGGGTGATCCCCCAGGTATGGCAGACCTGGCGGACACATGATGTATCAAGTTTCAATTGGTCGTTCCTGCTGATGTGGGCCGGTGGGGTGTTCCTGACCTTCATTTATATAGCTGCAGGAAATATTGAATCCGGAGTTTTCCAATGGCCGCTGTGGCTTAATTATCTGGCAAATATCGTTGGAACATTTTATCTGGTATATGCAAAGGCGAGGTACGGGAAAAAACGTGGCGCCTGACGGGGTCCCCGCCGACAGAAATCCTGCTAGAGTGACGGGGTCCCCGCCGGCAGAAATCCTACCAGCGTGACGGGGTCCCCGCCTTCGCGGGGATGACACTGCTATCGATCTTTCTTTCGTCCACCGATCTTTCTTTCGTCCACCGATCTTCTTCTTCGTCTACCGATCTTTTCTTCCGCCTCACGCTTCACGCCTCACGACCCTCACGTCCCCCCGCTGCGCTGCCGAACCGCCTCAAAAAGGATCACTGAGGCCGCTGCTGACACGTTTAACGAAGCTATCTTTCCCAGCATGGGAATACGCACCTCCTGGTCGCAAAGAGCAAGGATATTGGGACTGATGCCATGATCCTCGGCGCCCATGATCAGGGCCATAGGGGTTTTAAAATCAGCCTGATAAAAAAGGATATCGGTTTTTTCGGTGGCTCCGGTAATTTTCAGACCGGCATTTTTCAGGTATTTGATGCTTCGCAAGAGATCCGGCGTACGGCAGACCGGGATAACGGCCAAGGCTCCTGCAGAGGTTTTCATGGCATCTGGATTGATTTGTGCCACTCCCCTTTCAGGAATCAGAATGGCGTCGGCACCGGCTGCCTCGGCTGACCGTGCAATAGCCCCAAGATTTCTCACATCGGTGATTCCGTCGAGGATAACGATAAGAGGGTCACGTCCATCCTCAAAAACACGGGCAACGATTTCCTCAAATGGAAGGTAGGTCACAATGGATGTGATGGCAATGATCCCCTGGTGATTCTTTTGGGTCATCCGGTTGAGTTTCTCCACCGGAACATACTGGAACGGGATTCCCGTTTGCCGGATCAGGTGCATGAGGGCATAGACTCCATCCCCCTGCATTCCTTTTTTGATCATGACTCTTTCTATCGTCCGGCCGGCCTCAATAGCCTCCTGCACAGGCCTTAACCCGAAAATATAATCCTGCTGTTCCATTATATGCTGTATATTTTACCTCGCCGCCAGGAATCAACTGCTCTGTTCCAGAGGGGTCGGAATTCTTCTTTTCTTCTTAATTTGTAATCGTAACCTATCCAATAATCTTCGGTCAGATTGAACTCAAAGGTAATCTTCTCCCCGGTTTCGGAACCTTCGTAGATCCATGATTCGCGGGTTTCGGTTCTTTCAACAGCTACCGGAGGCCCAAAAAGGAGGTAAATCATGCCCCTGTCGGTTTTCCAGCCCTGCTTGCTGGAAGGAAAATAAAGATTCGCAAAAACAACCCGGTTATAGTAAACACGGATCAGGTCGCGGGCATTGGGGAAAGATTTTCCCTTGTCCAGCCAGAATTCATCCACCGCCGCCTTCAGGTCCGGCTTGGCTGTCAGCTTCAGATATTCCTCATGTGTGGTAATATACTGCAACGGCGGAAGCATGTCCTCAGGCCTGGTCACCTGCGGGTAATGATCGCCGAACTGGGTCAGGCACAACCCCTTTGCGGGCTCCGGTTTAAAGTGAAAAACATAAATCCCGGGTCCGCCAAGAGTATAAAGCAGCTGCTCGGAATAGGCCATGAAAAAGGTCGAGTCCGGCAGCGGAAGGTTATCCGGCTGCTCATCGAGGGAATAAGGTGGAAGCGGTAAAACGTTTCGCGGGGAAAAGACCGAAATGTACACCCTCTCCGAGGTATCGCTCTGCCTGATCAGCCTGAAAGATTCACCCGGGTAGAAAAACTGCTCGAATGCAACCTTGTTCTCAGGGTGATTCAGCACCAGCCAATCCTGCTGGTTATCTGGCTGAAAGCGGTCAAGTACAACCCGGTCCCTCACGGCAAATTGCCGGATCTGATCTTCAAGAGTGATGTCGAGAAGGTACGTTTTACCCGGTGTGGTCGGCACTTTGATGGATCCCAGAATCTGATCGGTAACCGATTCCTTGTCGATAAAAAATTGTTGTGTATCGCGCTGGGCCACCTCATTGTTGGCCAGCGAACTGTACATGGTATAAATTACCCGGAGCTTGGCCTGGTTTTTTACCTGCGGATTAGCCTGATTGAATACCACTTCGCTGGTCAGTAGCTTAAAGAAAACCATGCTTTCGGTTTCGGTGGAATGGTAAACTCTATACTGCGGATGAAGAATCACCTTGCCGGGATTATAGAGTAAAAGCTGTGAGGTAGCCTTTTTAGCCACCGGACGGAGGCTAAGGCAGGAAGAGAGAAGAACGATGATAGACAGGAGAAAGAAGACGATAGACGGTAGACGGTGGACGGTGGACGGTGGACGGTGGACGGTAGACGATAGTCGGGAGACGGGAGACAGGGGTGAGTTCATTGCCATTGGTTTATTGGATTGATAGCCAATCGCCGATTGGCATTGACAGGATTCTGCAAATCCGGCCAGAGTATCTGATTAACCAGGTATTTACGTTCAATGACCATATCAATCTATAGCCCGGGCTAATTGTTTAAAATCGGCGCCGGTCGGGTTCTGGAATACACGGAGCTCGAATTCAGGAATCACTGCCAGGACATGGTCAAAAATATCTGATTGGATATTTTCATAGATCTCCCATGCTTTTTCGCTGGTGAAACCATAAATCTCAATCGGAATTCCACGGTCGGTGGGCTGCAGTTGGCGAACCATGGTAGTCATCTCATGCTGAATATCCGGGTGTTCTTTCAGGAAGCATTCCAGGTATTTGCGGAAAACCCCAAGGTTGGTCAACCGGATTCCGTTGGCAACGGAGGCATCGGCATTCGGGTATTTTTTGTTTAGAGCAGACAATTCCTCTCTTTTCGTTTTCACATAATCCGAAATCAGGTGGATATTCTCCAGCTTTTCCAGCAATTCATCAGAACAGATATGTACCGTGCCCATATCGATATTAACGAACCGCTTGATGCGCCTGCCATTGGATTCCTCCATTCCGCGCCAGTTCTGGACCGACTCGGATACCAGTGAATAGGTAGGCATGGTGGTAATCGTCTTATCCCAGTTCTCAACCTTGACCGTATTTACCGTGATATCCAGAATCGTCCCGTCAGCATTTCTTGAAGGTATGGTAACCCAATCCCCAACTCGGACCATCTTATTGACTGACAGCTGGATAGAAGCCATCAATCCGAGTAATGTATCCCGAAACACAATGACCAGAACGGCCATAAAGGCCCCCAGGCCTGTAAAGAATCCCTTTAATTGAAAACCGAATACTTCGGAGAGTATCCAGATGGTGCAAATCAGCAAGATGATAAATTTAACGACCTGGATATACCCGTTGATCGGGACCCGGCCTGATACGTCGAGATGAGTATATATCTCGTTCAGGGCCTTTAGGGCGGTCAGAAAGACCGAGGTCCCGACGATGATCATATAAATGGAAGTTGCCCTTTGTGTCAGGATAATGAATGCCTTCAGGGCCTTGTCCTGTTCAACGTTATCCACGAAATAAACTCCGTTAATAACATGCGGAAGCATATAGTAAACCACTACTGCCGGCACGAAATGCGCGATTCTCCGGAAAACGCCCTTTTCCATTAAGATATCATCATAAGGGGTCTCCGTCCGTTTAACGATCCGGTGTATAACCAGTTTAATGAGGCCCCTGCTGAGCCGGTCGATCACAAAACCCACGAGAAACAGTACACCCAGAAGGATTGCCAGATGTAAAAACCGGCCAAAAGGACCGGTTAAGCCCCAGGTTTCAAGCCATTCGGATAAACGTTTGAACAATAAAATCAGATTATCTCCCATTCTGCTGTAAAGTATTGGTTTTAACTTTGGCAAAAATACAATGTAATTTACCTTTACCGTTGGTTATTACCAAAAAAGGACTCCTATGAAAAAGTTATTTTTAATGTTGACGGTTCTTACCGCCCTGAGTTTAAATGCCCAGATCCGGTATGAAGATTATTTCACCGACAATACCCTTCGGTTTGATTACAACCGCTGCGGTACGGCGACATCCGAACAAATCGGTTTCGAGCAGATGAAACAGGAAGGCAAATGGTCGGGCCCGCGGGTTCACCTGCTAGATCCCTTTCAGTGGGGTGAATACCGGGTAGAACTCTATGATAAAGCGAGTAAAAAGCTGATTTATTCTCGCGGATATGCCGGCTTATACAGTGAATGGCAATCAACGGCCGAGGCGAAATTGACCTCCAGATGTTTCTATGAAACCGTTCTTATTCCTTTTCCGAAAAAACCTGCGACCCTTCAGTTATACAGCCGCGATCGCAAGACAAAACTGGTTAAAACCTTTGAATACCAGATCGATCCGTCAAGTTATTTTATCAGCAGGGAAGCGGGTCCCGTATACAAATCCTATATGGTTCATGACTCCGGTGATCCTGCCACCAAGATTGATGTGGTGTTCTTACCCGATGGATTCACAGCAGGTGAAATGGATAAATTCCGTGAAGCAGTAAAAAGTTTTTCCAAAGGCCTCCTTGATACTCCACCCTTTACGGCCGCCGAGGATCAAATCAATTGCTGGCTTGTTGAAGCGCCTTCCATCGAATCGGGAACTGACATCCCCGGTAAGGGAATCTACAAGAACACACTTTTCAGCACCGGGTTTTATACTTTCGACAGTGAACGTTACAACATGACCTACGATATCAAATCGGTCCGTGACGTAGCAGCCAATGTTCCGTATGATATTATCATCATTCTCGTCAATTCTGAAAAATACGGCGGCGGCGGGGTTTACAATTATTACGGCTGTTTTACGGCTTTCAACAAACAATCCATCGGCGTTTTCGTTCACGAATTCGGGCACACTTTCACCTGGCTGGCCGATGAGTATTACACCAGCGATGTGGCTTATCAGGATTATATCGACATGACCGTTGAACCGATCCAGCCCAACGTCACCAACCTGGTTGATTTCAGCAAAAAATGGAAAAAGATGGTTAAACCGGGCACTCCGGTTCCCACCCCGAGAAAGCCTGAATTTGACGGCATCCTCGGTGCATACGAAGGCGGTTTATACAGTGCGAAAGGTATTTTCAGCCCGATGGCCAAATGCAAAATGAACTGGCTGGGCGATCCTTTCTGCCCGGTGTGCACGAAGACGATCAGGGAGATGATCGGGTATTATACGAGGTAAAAGGTTCGGCTGCGCCTCGCTAATTATGCTCCGCTTCGCTCCGCTAATTATGCTCGCTGCGCTCGCTAATCGGCTCCCTTCGGTCGCTAATTGGTTCGCTTCGCGAACTAAATAAAGCACTGAGGTCAAAATTTAGCGAGGCGATAGCCGAGCTAATTAGTGAGGCGCAGCCGAACCAATTAGCGAGCGCAGCGAGCATAATTAGCGACCGAAGGGAGCATAATTAGCGTAGCGAAGCGGAGCCTCTTAAATAAACCTCTCCCTCTTCTGCAGGCTGGTAAGCCCCCCGAGCAGCGCGAGGACTATCCCCACAAACAAAATGATCCGGTTGTCCTGAACGATCGATTTCCAGGCATTTTCACTCATTCCGTCAGGAATGCTGAACGGATTGAGAAAAATGTTCCACTTGCTTTTTTCAAGCAGGTCGATGAGTGCGAGGAAAAACACCCCGATGATGATCATGACCACACCCGTTCCGATGCCGTTCTTTATGAAGGTGGACAGGAGGAACGCCAGCGTGCCCATGAAAAAGATCGGGAACATCAGGTGCCATACCATATTAAAAACAGGGAACGGCAGCAGGGCCCAGGAGCAGAAGATGCCCAGAAGCACCAGGATCAGGTATACCACGAAATAGATCAGGATAAGCCTGACAAGCCATACTTTATAGCGGTAATCGGGAATTCCGAACAGGATTTCCAGCACCCGGGTATCCTCATCATTCTGAATCCCGAAAACAGTGGGATAAAAAACCAGGAGGAGACCGGGAAACAGGAGGAGGTTGTAAATGGTCCCCGTATCAACCTTCCCCCTGGAGAAAAGCGTAATCAGCAATATCCCCACAAAAAAAGCCAGGGAGGCCAGCATGAACCATATGAACTTATTGGCGAAAATAATCTTGAGATTATATCGGACCATATTGAAGATCCAGTTCCAGATTAAGGCAACTCGGTTACTTTTCATATCAGATCGCTTTTTTCAACATCCATAAATAAGAATCCTCAAGCAGGGGCTGAACGGGTATGGCATCCGGCGACGGCTTGGTTTCAGCAAGCAGGCGCACGCGGATTTTCTGCCCGTCGCGCATGTGGTGAACAATTTTGTACAGCTCCGATATCCGGTCAAACTCAGTCAGGTCTACCTCAACCTGCCATACATGTCCGACCGCTGTTAGGGACATTTCCTCAGGTGCGCCAAGGAAAACCATGTCTCCCTTATCGAGCACGGCAACCCGGTTGCAGGAACTCGAAATATCCTCGATGATATGCGTTGAAAAGATGACAACCCGCTCGCGTGCCAGTTCCACCAGCAGGTTCCTGAAACGGATCCTTTCGCGCGGATCGAGACCTGCGGTCGGTTCATCCACCACCAGTATCCTGGGCAGGTGGAGCAGGATCTGGGCGATCCCGATACGCTGCTTCATGCCGCCTGAGTAACTGCCGATTTTTTCATTTTTATGCTCGATCATGTGAACCGAACTTAAAACGAAATCAACGCGCTTTTCACGTTCTTCGGGATTCTTCAGCCCTTTCAATATACCCTGATAGTTCAGGTATTCGCCTGATGTCATGTTCTCATACATACCGAATTCCTGTGGCAGATAGCCGATCAAACCCTGCAGCTCCTCACGTTTTTCCTGGGTGTCCACGCCACTGATCCAAATCTTACCGTAGCTCTGCTCAAATATGCCGCATACAATCCTCATCAGCGTTGTTTTACCGGCGCCGTTCGGACCAAGCAACCCGAACATCCCCTGTCCGATTTCCATCGATACGCCTTTCAGGGCCTTGAATGGCTTCTTCTTTTTACCAATAACCGGTATCGATTGAACCATCCTGTACCAGCCCCTGCGTATCCTTCCAAACCGGCCGGTGATGCGGTTTACATTCACTTTCTCACGGGCGAGCCGCTCTGAAGTGGTGTAAACGATCAGTGCCAGATACCAGACCAATCCGATCAAAATATCCAGGGCTACATTGTGCCACCGTATTTGATACAAAATGATACTGAATGCAGGAAAGCCCCAGAAAATCAAACCATAAATAAATTGATTAAGCCTGTTTACCAATCCTGCCGGCTTTTTAAAGCGCAGATAAGCTCTCACCGGTGCATAAACGCCCATGATCATAAAATAAACCGGTATACTCAGCAGAAAGATCCAGAAGCCGGCTTCGAGGAAGAAATAAACGAAATAGATCAGAAATCCCAGAATCGGTAACTGCCACAGGATATTATCCATATCCTTAAGGGTCTTTATTTCCTTCTCCATCCCGAGGCGTTTGCGGATCGCCAGTCCGGCTTTCCATTGCCTGGTAAACCGTCCGTCGCGTTCGTAAATCTTGACCAGGTTCTGGATGCGGATAACAATGGATTGATCCAATGGAATGGCGGTATCGCTAGCTTTTCGCAAACTGTTCATAATAAACCAGATGGAAGCCGGAACACCGATAATGATCAGTAAAAAGGTGACCGCCTGCCATAAGAAGGCTTCTATACCAAAATAGACCAGTACGGTAAGTCCTATCATCAGTCCGTACATGATCAGCTTAATGCTCAGCTTCTGCTCCTTCATCCAATCCAGCGCATTTTCGAGCCCCGAATAGAAAGTGGGGATGAATACCAGGGTGAGAATAGTACTGAGCGTTAATCCACCGATCACAGTAACGGCAAACGGGGTTCCAATCAACGACACATAATCGCCCTGGCCCATAGCCATTGGAATCATAGCAACAACCGTGGTGCCCGCTGTAATAAGAATCGGGCGCAAACGGGCCAGACCGGCCACCAATAATGCCCTGACCTTGCGATTACCGTTTTTGCGCAGAATTTTGGTGTAGTCAATCAGGATAATCCCGTTGTTCACGACAATACCAATCAAGATGATGAATCCGGTTAAAACATTGGCGTTAATGAGAGAGGTTTTCGTAAACAGTATCGCCAGAAAGGAACCGATACCGGCTAGCGGGATCGAGAGCAGCAGCACAAAAGGTGTACTGAAGGATTCAAAAACCGCAGCCATGATCATATAAATCAGAATGAAAGCCGCAGCAAGCAGGAAATAGAAATCCTGAAACTGGTTGACTTCATGCTGTACTTCAACGGCAACACCGGCCGGAATCTTCATGCTCCCCACCAAATTATCGACATCGGCACGGGCGGCTTCCAGCAAAGCTTTGGATCCGTTGGTTTCAGCATCAAACCGGTAGGTAAGCTGAATTTGTTTTTCCTGGTTTAACCGGTTGATCGTACCCATGCCGAAAGCAAAGTAAACCTTGGCAAGGTCGGTCAAACGATGCCGGCTGCCGTCGCTGGAAGGTACATCCATGCTCTGCAGGTCAGCCATGGTCCGGGTTTTGTTCTTATCAACCACCACCTCGTCATATTTGATCAGGATATCGTATTCTTCGGTACCTTCCTTGAATACAACCCCTGTACTGACTTCAGTGGGGAATGAACTTAATTCCGACATCACCGAGTTCAGGGCAACATTCCGTTCACCCATCTCGCGGGTATTGAATGCCATCCGTACCTCGGGACGATTATCCTGAACTCCGACCGTGGATTGCTGTATCGTTGTCAATTCATCCAGGTAATATTTAACATCTTCGGCAACAGCTTTCATCAGATCGAAGTTCTGTCCCTTAATGATTACTTTTTCCTGCTGTGTGCCAATGCCCATCAGGCTTTCCAGACCCCCGGCACCGGTAGCGCCGCCACCGCCTCCCCCGCCTCCGGAAAAGCCCGAACTGGATGAGAACTGCTGGAATTCATAAGTCACCTGGGGAATATTCCTGATCCTGTTTTCAATATCAGCCTTGATTTCAGGCAATTTGCGCTTTTTAATCTTTTCAAAATCCTCAACCAGTTTAACGCTGATTGTGGCTTGAGCCTCCTGGGTGGACGTTGTAATATCCTCTTTTTCTGCAAGGTCCATCAATCGCTCTTCCATGGTCCTGACAGCAAGGTCGGTGGCATCCAGCGTCGTTCCCTGCGGCATGGTGATGGCGATTCTCAATTCCCTGGTCTGAGCCTCCTTAAGACTATTATTCGAAAAAGTCAATGCTGCAATCAGGGTGATAAAGAAAATGACCATCGCACCGATTATAGTAACCGCTGGATTGCGGATGCTGGATTTTAAAATCGACAGATAAATCTGGATCAGACGCTTATGGAGCGATATTTTTTCAAAAATCTGAGGGGCCTGATGCGGTCGCCGTACCAAAATCAGATGGGTAAGCATGGGGATCAGCATCAAGGCAACCAGCATGGACACCAGCAGGGTGGAAATAATCGAAATCCCGATATTTGCCCCCAGGATCCTGATCAGGTAATTGTCGGAAAACAGGAACGGCAGGAAAACGGTTACCGTGGTTAATGTCGATGCTACTATGGAACGCCACACCTCAGTGGTGCCGTGCGTTACCGCAATATCAGGCAATTCTCCTTTCGACGCATGTCGATACACGTTCTCCAGCACCACCACGCTGTTGTCGACCAGCATGCCGATGGCGAGTGCCATGCCAACCAGAGTCAGGCTGTTCAGGGTAATTCCGGCGGCGTAGAAAAAGTTAAAGGCAACATATACCGATATCGGGATGGCCAATGCGATGGATAAAACAAGCCTGATATTTTTCAGGAAAATCCAGAGAATGAAAACAGCCAGTAAACCACCCGTAATCGCCAGATTGATAATCTGATCGATATTGGTTTCCATAGTTTCGGCCATATTCTCCTGAATCTTGACCTCCACTTCCAGCGGCCCGAACTCTTTATTGAGTTCATCAACCAGTGTTTTTACCGAATGTGAAACATCAATGATATTGACCTGAGAGTCGGATACCAGATTCATGGTGACGGATTCCATGCCATTCACCCGGGCATAGGAGGTTTGCTCCTTGACCCCAAAATAAACAGTGGCAACATCCTTCAGCAGGACCGGCCCGGCCTCCTTGATCACTATATTCTCAATCTCGCGTGTATCAACATACTCTGCCGTAACATGAACAAAATACATCTTGTTGCCGGCAAAAGCCCGTCCGGCGAAAGTCCGGTCACGCCCGTTCTGCGCAATGGCATTTCGTACCTGGAACGGAGTGATACCGTAGGCTTCACAGGCAGACTTATTCAGGGTGATCTCCAGGGTTTTCTCCTGCCCTCCGAAAACGGTAACTCCTGCGATACCATCCACACTCTCCATTCGCGGGGTGATCTTCTCATCGGTAATCTGGCGGATACGGTTGGCCCCGCCCGTTCCCCTGATTTCAAGCGCCATAACCTGATTTGCCGCCTGCGTAAGGTCGACCTTCATTACCGTTACCGTAAATTCAGACGGAAGGGTAACCTTTACCTCGTCAATACGTTCCTGCAGCTTCAGCTGGGCATATTTCAGGTTGGTCTTGGGCTCATAGGCAACCGTGATGGTTCCCCTCCGCTGTGCGGCCGTAGACGTCAGTTCCTTAATCCCCGGAAGGCCGCCAACAGCGCCTTCCAATGGAATTACCGCCTGTTTTTCCATATAGCCGGGGTCGACCTCCGTTTGTGACGACACCTGTACCACGAGGAACGGCGCCTCTGCATTCGGGAAGAGCTCGATCTTCAACTGACTGTAGGATACAATCCCAAGTATCGTCAGCCCGAGAAAAACCATCGAGATCAGAACCTTCCTTGTTACGATAAACCTCATCTGGTGATCTCCTTAGCTAATTGGTGCATTGGAATATTTTTTTCCCGTGGTCAGCCGGTCCAGTACCTCATAAAAACAAGGTATAACAATCAGGGTCAGGAGCGTACTGGTGACCATGCCGCCGATAACCGCCAGTGCCATCGGTGCCCGGAGCGAAACACTCTGCCCGAATCCGATTGTCATGGGCAACAGTCCCAAAATGGTTGTCAGACTGGTCATCAATATCGGCCGGATTCTCTGCAGACCGCCCTGAACGATTGCATCGTGCCGGTTCATTCCTCCCAGCCTCAGATGATTTATGGCATCCACGAGTATGATGGCATTGTTCACCGCTATACCCGCAAGCATGATGATTCCGATATAGGCCATCATGTTAAAAGGCATTCCCAGGAAGAAGAACAGGAATACGGTTCCAACCCCTGCAAGCGGAATGGTCAGCATGATAGTAAACGGATGCACTAAGGATTCGAATTGCGAAGCGAGAACCATATATACCAGAATCAACGAAAGAACCAGGGCGAAACCAAGGTTTTTCATCGACTCCTTGCGCTTGAGTTCTTCACCGGCCTGACGAATCGTATATCCCGGAGGTAAAACAACCTGTTTCAATTGCAGGTCCAGTCCCTGGATAGCCTGGTCAACCGGTTTTCCCAATTTCAGCTGGGCAGAAACCTGCCCGACACGGTTCTGATTGGTGCGTAAAATCTCTTTCGGCGCCGTAACTTCCCTGACATTAGCCACATCCCCAAGCCTGATAGTGTTAGCACCCACTCTTAGTGCTATATCCTGCAATTGGCTGACGTCAACATCCGGCAATTTCAGACGAATCTCGGTCATCTCACCTTTATAATCAAACTTGCCGGCTGCGGTACCGGTCAATAACTGGGTAACCTGACTGGTAATCTGATCGATAGTGATATTGTACATGCCGGCCCGGTAACGGTCAATGACCAGTTCCACTTCGGGAGCTCCCGGCTGGATCGAAGATTCTATGTTAAAGAGATCGTTATTCGACTGCATGATCACTTCCACTTCCTTCGCCAGGCGCTCTATCTGAGCAAAATCCTTACCGACCACCTCAACCATGACTGGTGCTTCGTCGGTGCCCAATGTTGCCTGAAGGGCAGTCTCGTCCTGTACAAAACTGAATTCGATCTCGGGCATGGAAGCAAAAAGCTTGCCTAAGCCGGCAAGTATGACATCCGTTTTCCGGCTCGCTTTATTCACCAGTGATATTTTCATGGAAGCGGTATTCTCACTCTCAAAGATCGACTGATCGGTTGAAGCGCTGGCTGATGGCCCGACACGCACATACATGTTTTTCAGGTCCTTGCCAAGCATTTCGCGAACCATCTGCTCCAGCGTTTTCACTGCCATATCAGTCCGTGTGAGCTGGGTGCCTTCGGGCAGCCTGATCTCAACTGAAAATTCTTTGGCTTCGGTTCTTGGCATAAACTCGCTTCCGATAGGCTTGATCAGCATGGCAGCTATTCCCATAAGAATCAAGGATCCTGCAATGATGAGCCATTTGAAACGCAAAAACTGAGTGAGCACGGCAGGATACCATTTAAAACCAATGGCTTTTACCTGTTTGGCAGCACTCACCGGCTTGATGAACCGGGCAAACAGCATCGGTATGACCAAAATGGCAACGATCAGGGAACAAACCAGCGAAAATGCAACGGTCCATGCCTGATCTTTGAATAATTCACCGGATGCCCCATGCAGATAGACGATCGGAAGGAACACCACAACCGTAGTCAGGGTGGAGGCTGTAATGGCACCTCCCACCTGGGAGGTTCCTGTAATGGCGGCCTCCATGATGGTCATGCCACGTTCGAGGTTCCTGAAAATATTCTCAAGAACCACGATCGCATTATCTACGAGCATCCCAGCCCCAAGGGCAAGTCCTCCAAGTGTCATAATATTCAATGTCAACCCGTTAAAATACATCAGGTTGAAAGTGGCAATAATCGAAATTGGTATGGCCACACTCGCGATGAGCGTGGTTCCTATTCTTCTCAAAAAAACGAACAGGATGAAAACCGCCAGGGCGATCCCGAGCAAAGCAGTGGATTCAACCTCCCCAATGGCAGTGGATATAAATGTCCCCTGGTCCTGAATGATCTGGAAAGAATAGCCGGGGAGAGATTTCTGGAGGGTCACAAACTCCTCTTTGAGCTGCTCAACGGCCTTCACCGTATTGAAACTGGGTTCCTTGAAAATGGCCAGTCCGATCGCGCGCTCTCCGTTAATCCTGACAATATTCTCCGGGTCCTTATTCTTGAATTCAACCTCGGCCACATCCTTCAGAAAAACCGGAACGCGGTTTCCTGTGGTTGTCGTGGCAGTCGTTCCTGTGGTAGCTGTAGTGGCGGTTTTAAACCCGACGATCAGTTCGGATATGTCATTCAGGTTTGAAAATACACTCACCCCCTTGATAACATACTGGGTTCCCATTTCAACAATGGATCCGCCTGATACATTCCGGTTATAGTTGGTAATCTGGGAGGTTATCTCCGCAGTGGTAATGCCGAATGCATTTAACAGATAAGGATTTGTGCTGATTAGGACCTCTTTCTGCTCCTGGCCTTCCATCTGAACATCGGCAACACCCTCGAGCCTGACCAATTCATTCCTCAGGTAATTTTCCCCGATCTGCCGGAGCTCATCCATGTCCGTCATGGTCTCATGGCGCATGGCCACCAGCATCACAGGTGATTCGTTCGGGTCATGCTGGGTGATGGTCAGTGAAGTGATATCACTGTTCTGCGAATAGGTGCCCAGGGCTTTCTGCAATTCCAGAAAAGCATCGTCCATGTCCTTGTTCCATGCATATTCGACCGTGATCTGTGCAATCCCCACCCGGGTTACGGAGGAAACGCCCATGACCTGGCTCTGCCTGATACAGACTGATTCGATAGGATCGACAAATAATTTCTCAACCTCTTCCGGTGGCCGCTCACCCGCCTTGATCTCTACGTAAATCCTCGGATTGTTCAGCTTCGGAAACAGATCCGTGCCCAGTTTGCCAAATGATATGTAACCCAACAGGATGACTGCCAGGATAAACATGGTAACTGTAACCGGGTATCTGACTGAAAACTCGGTAATCTTTCTCATGATAGTTTGGATATGCCCGACTACCGGACGATTTTAACTTTTGATCGGTTGGCCAGGGTCTCAAATCCTTCAATAACCACCCGGTCATTCATTAGCAAGCCTTTGATGATTTCAACCGAGTCGGGATTCTCCAATCCGGTGGTTATCACCCGCTCCATGGCTGTATTCTGATCAATGACAAACACGGTTTTTCCCCGCTGGCGCGATACAATAATGCTCTTGGGAATAACAATGGTACTGTCTTTCTTCTCGGTAATAATTTCAGCCTTGATATAACTTCCCGGCCTTAGTTTCAGGTCATCATTGGTAATGGTAAGTGCGCCTTTGAAATTACGGGTATCCGGACTGATAGCCGGTGATAGCTGGCTGATCATACCATACAGGGTATCATCGGGCAAGGCATAGTTAAGTATCCTGACCCTTTGGTTGACTGAGATATGCCTGAGATCCTTCTCGGGAAGCTGGAATTCCATATACAACTTTCTGTAATCCATTATCTTAACCAGAGATTGCCCGGTGGCAAGTTTATTTCCCGATGTGTAAAAGGGAAGGTCAACGATCACCCCGTCGAAAGGCGCTTTAACCACCATCTTGGCCATCTGCAATTCAGCTGCCGCATAGGTATATCGTGCATTAATGAGTGCCTGCTCGGAGGTTTTCATTTCACGAAGGGTGGCACCCCCTTTATCCATCAGTGATTTTTGCTTTTCATATTCATTTTCCGATACGTCAAGGTTCAGTTTTTTTGAATCGATCTGGATAGCATTGACATACTCGGCATCTTCAAATTTTACGATCACATTGCCGGTCGAAACCCTGTCGCCGAGAGTCCATGGCCGGCCCGTGCGTGGATTATTCTGCAGCATATACTTACCCGACATTTCGGATTTCAATTCAACCTCACGGGTTGGATAGACTGTTCCATTTGTCTCAATAAATTCTTCGATCGATGAAGGCCTGATGTCAAGGACTGACACGGGAACGGCAACTTCAGTTTCAGCATCCGTCTGCTGGTTCTTGCAACCGTTGACCGCTAGTATGGCTAATCCGGAAAACAGGAAGGTAATGAGGGAGTTTCGGTGAGATTTCATATCAGTTTACTTTTTTTTAATATCGGTTGGTACAATGGATGTCTTGGTTTCCCAATCATATAAGGATTGAATTTTTATATTGAGGATCTCGAGCTTATAATTGATCTGGGCATTGATCAGATCGAGTTTCTTCGAGGAAAGCTGGTTCTGGAACAGGTTCAGGTCCATGCCGGTGAGATCGCCGTTTACATAACGCTCATGGTTGATATCATAGGTGAGCTGAGCGTTGCGGACGTTTTGTTCCGCAATGGTAATCTGGTTCAACAGGTTCTGAAGGTTTCGGTAGGTCTGCCTGATCGTCTGGATAATAGTGTTTTTCTGATCATCATAGTTTACCTGTTGTGTCTCAATACTGGTTTGTGAGGCTTTTATTCGTGCCTTGCGTTCACCCCAGTCGAAGATAGGGATTTGCAAGCTTAAGGCAATTTGCTCATTATCATTCGGTGCGGCAAAGATTTTACCGAAATTCTCATTGTCGCCAAGAAGACCGACTGAAAGTGAAAGGTTCCCTGCGAATTCATTGAAAGCCATGGTCTGAGTCAGGCTGGCTTGGGCATTCTCAATGCTGATCTGCCGCTGCCTTAACTCCATGCGGTTTTCCAGTGCCAGCTTGATCGCTTCGTCAAGATTAACCGGCACCGAGTCAACAACAGGATCAGCCAGGACATTCACATCACTGAAGATATCCATCCCGATCAGCATTTTGAAATTGTCTTTTGCATTATCCAGCGACACCTTTGCATTTTCCCAGGCGGATTTACTCGATGCCAGGTTGAGTTCGGCCTGGTAGAGCTCCTCAAGTCTCGATAATCCTCCCTCAACCTTGTTTTTTATTATCTCGAAGTTGATTTTCTGATTATTGTATTCCTCAAGTGAGATCTGCAGCCTTGCCTGTTGGTTATACACGGAATAAAACTGCTGGGTAACCGACCGTTCTAGGGACAGCATCTGAATATTGTAATTCAACTGGGAATTCTCAAACGACAATTGCAAAGTGTTCAATTCCAGCTTCATACGATTATACGTAAATAACGGTTGATCGAACTGCAACCTGACGTTGTTATTGAACTTCCTGGTAATATCCGAATACTTCTCAATACTGCTCTGCTGCCAGAACAGCGTATTGGTCAGGGAGACCGTTCCATCGGTCCATGGGAGCCTCTGGGAGATATTAAAATTTCCTGAACTTTTCAAATTCTTGGTGTTATAAAACTCGTTGTCAAGGGCATAGAAAACCCGGTCATTGCTGTAAGTAAGGGGATTCAAGTTAACCCTGAAATTAGCCTTATAAGATGCCTCGGTAGCCAGGAGCAATTGTTGGGTTTGCACCAGGTTCAACTGCACAATCTTTATATCAGGACTGTTTTTTGATGCAATGAGTAATGCATCCTGCAACTTTATCAGCTGCTGCGCCCCCAGGGAGCCTGAAAATAACAGGCCAAATCCCAGGGCAAACAATAACACTTTCTTATTCATAATTTAATATAGGTTGTTTCTGTCTTCTGTGTTCCTTTTAATGGGAGGAGCTGCGGCTCCTCATTTGGTTAAATGGGAGGAGCCGCGGCTCCTCCCCTACGCGGATTATTGTTGCTTCACCCATTTAACGGCATCCGCAACAACATTCCGGCCTGTATTCTTATCGGTCATCGAAACTTTTGCAGTATCGGCGGCAAAATAAAATGATCCCAATTTATTCCAACCGGTCTCTGCCGTTTTCAACGCAACCGTGATATCCTCCTTACCTTCTGAATGGAATACGGTAAAATGATATTCATCGGTAATTTCCGGCATACCACCGCCCATACCCGGTCCGCCCTGCTGACGCTGTCCACCGCCACCGCCCGGACCGCCGCCTCTCATTCCCATTCGGGCAAGGTTCGGATTCAGATAGGTATATACTTCATAAAATCCGGGCTTTTGTATTAGCGTGCGCCATTCTACGGAAAGGTCACCCTCACCTGATTTGACATACACAGCCGATCGGATGAAATCACCATAAAAGCCTGATTGTATGATCGGTGTCCAGAAGGTCGGAGGCCTCCATGAACGCATGCTCTCATAAGGTACCTCTGGATTTTTTTGATTGATCTTCAACCATTTAACCATCCGGCTAACATTGGCTGCACCAACCAGGGTGAACCCGACATCCTCATTGTCTACCACTATTTCGCCCGGTTCACTCATGGTCAGGATCAATGGAATGGGTTTTATCCCTTCAGTCGGTTCAAACCCTTTGATCTGTTCCAGTTTTGGGAACGGATAACCGATGTTGTTTGGGAGATTTGTGGATATCAAGGTATTGACCGACATGGCCCTGGGCTGTTCATCGAGTATGTAACCCACCTGTAGTGCCTGTCCTGCCGGGACCACCAAAAACTTGTCGGTGGCGGCATTACGGCCTGCCAATGCAAAAGTGGCTCCACCTCTCCCTCCGCCTCCCTGGCGGCCTCCGCCCATACCACCCCGGCCCCCGGAACGCAGGGTTATCTGAAGCAATCCACCTTCTTTCGATGGATTTGAAACCTCATAGAGCAGCTGGTAACGGGTGCGATCATCCTGCTGCACTTCTACCACGCGCACATGCCCGATCAGGTAGCCGGGCAGCTGCTCGCTGACATACCACCGGGCAGCGAGTGAATCTGCATTAAACCGGAATTTTTCCCTAAAATCATTGGAGAACTGCACGAAATCAAGAGTTTGATAACGCGTCTTTGCGATTTCATCTAAAATGAACGGCATAAAATCAATCGACCCGGCTATAGCTTCAAGGTAAGTGAAGAAATACTTGCCTTTTGCATCGATGACCTGCCTCAGGGCAAGATTATCCATTTCGGTGCTCAGAAGCTTCTTAAAGGACTTCTTCTGCAATTCAACGTTAGCTTGTTCTGCAGCATTAAGACCACTCACTCCCATCCCGAATCCACCCATCTGGGTGTCCCCGGTATTGGTAAGATAAGCTTCGATGGCTGAATTCAGTATCGGATACTGATTGGATCCCAGGTGGTTGACAAAAGTGAAAAAGTTTGGAAAAATTGAGAACTTTTTATCCGTATCGGTGGACTGCGTCGGGCCACCCATGTTGAACATCATACGATTATCTGAAGCGCCCGGACTGAAATTCTCTGTGATAAAATTCCGCAGAACGCGCAATTGAATCTCCTTTTCCGTCAGCGACTCCTCATTTTGCTTAGTCCGCTGAATGGTGTTTTTAAGTTCAATCCCGAAACCGGCACGCAACAACATACTTCCCTTTTCCGGGAGAAGGAGCATTTCAGGCTGTAAAAAATCACGATTTTTAATCCACAACCTGGAATAGGCATAAAATTGCACCGGAACCTCCACAAGGCGCAACCGCGGATAAGCATACTTTAATCCAAGCCGGCGTTCAATATCCTGTTTCATATCGCCGATGAACTTGGGCAGGGTATCCGAGATCGAATCGAGAACCGTGGAGAAATAATCATGGCCCTTGATCAGATCTAATTCGAAATCCATTCCACCTGCCTGTAAATTCATAGGTTTATACGGTCCGATAATCAGGGTCATACCGGGAAGCGGATTTTCAGGAGTAAAAACCCAGGTTTTACCCGAATTTTCAACCTTCCCCTGCATGATCGGCTGAAGTCCGCTCTGTGTCTCAACCGTTGCGGTGAATTTTGTAAAATTCCATGTTGGAAGAATCGAGATGGTCGAACCGTGAAGGACTCCCGGTTTGGGATACCAGGCTGATTCCGGGGTTAAGAGTACATATTCCTTTTCCAGGATGGCAAACCGTTTTCGGATGGCAATAATGAAATCAGGTCCCCATTTTTCAGCCGCCTGCTCTTCCTTGATATCCAGGTTGCACACACGCTCATCAATGGCGCCCTTGTAAACAAACTCGGCCTGTACACTCTGCCCTGGCAGGATCGCGGCAGGTAAGGTGACAAAAACCAATTGCTTTTGCCGGTCAAAGACTGTCTTCGATCCGTTGATCGTGAGGTTTTCAAGGGTGAGTCCGGGATTCAGGGAAAAAACTGTTTTGGAGATATCCCCACCCGTCTTATTCGTGAGGGTGGTTTTTGCCGTTACTGCAATGGTCCGTGAATCATGCCGAATCTGCAGGTCGCAGTTTTCCAGACTCAATACCGGTATCGAGAAATTCTTGTCGTTCAACGCAATCATCGACGTCCTGAAGGTGGTATCGCTTTTAGTGCTGCCGGCATGGGATACAATTCCGGCGAGACCTGCTGCTGCCAGGGTGAGTGTCATGATCCAGGATACGGAAGTGTGCAGTTTGGATTGCGGAAGCCTTTTCATCAGCAAAATGCTGCCTGAAATAAAGGATAACCCAAGGACAAAATAGATACCCCTCTGCAGGAGTAATTTTCCCTCAAATCCGAAGCCGATTAAATCGGAATGGACCATGGGCAAACGAAAGCCCATGAAATCAAAAATAAAGTCGAATTTATCCTTCCCGAAAAACATGACCAACCCGGTATAACCAAGCAGGAATACCAGCGCAATAGCCTGATTTTTCAAAACAGACATCACCATAAAGGAAAGGCCGAGAATGAATATCAGGGATGGCAGGCTGATCACCAGTGGATAATAAAGATAAGCGGCCCAGTCGACCCCCACATTGCTCATCACCATATTAAGGATCAGGCATAGGATGAGAACCAGAATATTCAGGACAGCGAAAACTGCAAGGATACCGATGGTCTTTCCCCAAACATAAGCCCAGTTGGTCATTGAACGGGTAAAAATAACCTCGGAAGTATCCAGTTTTTTGTCCCTTTTTAGAAAATCAAGTGCCAGGAACATGGCGATAAATGCCTGTGTCAGACTCAGGATGAGGATATTGAAATAGGGCAAATTGGAAGGAATGCTTTGGACCGCCCAGTTGCCACCCCCATTTTTATACACTGATATATTAAATACAAAAAGGACCAGCATGATCAACCCACCGAAAATCCTGAAGAACCAGCTTCTGAAAAGAATCAGCATTTCAAACCATGCAATTGTCCCTATAGTTCTGATAGTTTTCATAATCAATACTTTAATTGCGGTTCATTTAACACCATTTCCATAAAATACACATAAGCATGCTCGAGGTTGGGTTCAATCAGAACCGAAGGGTAACTGCCGGTATCCTTTGCGACTACCTGTACATCCCAACCATTAATGGATGGGATCGTTGAAATCACATTATAGTTTTCTTTCACATCTTCGAACTCACGGTTCGATACAGTCATCTGAAAAACATGTCCCCGTGCCTGGGCAACCAGGTTATCGGGCGGGCCTTCAAATACCAGCCTTCCCTTTTCAAGCAGGGCCATGCTTCTGCAGGTACTGGAAATATCCCCGACTATATGAGTTGAAAGGATGATGATCATCTCCTTTTCAGTCATTTTTGACAACAG
This sequence comes from Bacteroidales bacterium, assembly GCA_041662065.1. Classification (GTDB taxonomy): domain Bacteria; phylum Bacteroidota; class Bacteroidia; order Bacteroidales; family UBA12481; genus UBA12481. The sequence goes on from JBAZTE010000010.1 coordinate 59,829, forward strand.
GTTCCTGAAGCGTATCCTTTCATCCGGATCCAGGCCGGTTGTCGGCTCATCCACGATCACGATTTTCGGATCCCCGATCAGGGCCTGGGCTATGCCAAGCCTGCGTTTCATGCCGCCTGAAAGCTTGCCGGCGCCGCGGTCGCGGGCTTCAAAAAGTCCCACCTGCTCCAGCATTCGCTCAACTTCACGGTTACGTATGGTCCGATCCCTCAATCCAGCCAGCCTCGCCGAATAATCAAGGAATTCCCAGGTGCGGTACTTGGCAAAGAAACGGAAGTCCTGAGGCAGGTAACCCAACAGGGTGCGCACCTGCTTGCGGTTCTTCTGCAGGTCCATTCCATTGACCAGTACTTTACCCGAGGTGGGTTTCATCAGGGTTACGAGTATCCGCATCAGCGTTGATTTACCGGCACCATTAGGTCCAAGCAGTCCGAACATGCCATCCTCAATAACGAGGTTGATATCGGAGATGGCTTTGTTGCCTCCCTTGTAAATCTTGTTCAGGTTTTCGATTCTGATTTCCACGGTTGAGTTTAAGATTTAGCTTTTGGATAAAGATAAACGCTTTAGGTTTAAATCTCAGGGTTGTTAAAAGATGTTAAATGAAAAACCGCAATGGGTTTGCCATTGCGGTTATTGAACACCGGGCCGGAATAGGTTATTCCGCCACATCTTTCTTTTCCAGATTGCGGCCCATGTAAAATCCGGCTACAAGACCCGAACCACCGCAAATAAAGATGATGCCAACCACCAGTAACGAATAAACCGGCTGGTGGACCAGGCCATTAAATAAAACTGAGATCACACATCCAATGCCCATTCCAATGATCAGCATACCGGATTTCAGGGTAAACTTCACTCCCGACCCCATACCCCGGTCCTTGATGCCCTTCGGCAACCGGACTGATGAAAAAAGGGCCGGGTCAACACCCTTTTCAATCATGGCCATTCTCTCCCGGTTCCTGGTGGTTATATACAGGTAAAAAACACCGAAGATGGAGAGAAAGAATACGACAAATACAAATGCTGCTTCCATTGTTTTTATGTTTAATTTGCTCTTTTGACGCATGCTGCGGCAATCGGTTACAATTTTGTAACCACTTTCTGTTATCAGGCGTCTAAACTGTCGAATGCACGCTATAAACGATACTGAATGTGTCCGGATGGTTCTCCGGGGTGAAAAGAATTACTTTGCATTCCTGGTTGAGAAATACGGGGATAAGGCATATAATCTTTGTTTCAGGATATTGAGAAACAAAGAGGAAGCCCGCGATTCCGCCCAGGAAGCCTTCATCAAGGCTTATGAGGCACTGCCGGGCTTCCGGCTCGACTCGGCTTTCTCGACCTGGTTTTACCGGATCCTGTATAATACGTGCATCAGTAAAATCAGAAAGGACCGGTTTTCAACGGGATATGAGCCGGATGATAAGGTCTGGCATGACCTGGGCAACGAAAACGAAGCCATCAGCCAGCTCAACCTCGATGACATGCGGAAATTGCTGAAGGGTGCCTACGGAGTATTGGATCCGGATGAAATCTTCCTGGCAGAACAGTTTTACCGGGAAGAGTGTTCAATTGAAGAGCTGGCCGGAATGACCGGTCTGACTCAGAGTAATGTAAAAGTTAAGTTGTTCCGTGCGAGGCAGAAAATGCACGATCAGATCAGATCTGTTTTAAGAGAGGAGATCCATGTATGGCAAACAAAATGATTACTGAAGAAGATCTTCACGACGAATTTCTCTCCGGGATGATTCGGTCAGAAGAGCCGCTTTCTAAACCATCCTGGTTTACGGATGAGATCATGCACCGGATCGGGCTCATTCCTGATGAGGCAAGACTGAAGCCCTATAAACCACCGGTATGGCTTAAATGGGGAATTCCAGGGTCTATTGTCCTCTGTTTAATCGGACTGGTGCTCACTGGTCAGGCTGCGGATCCTGTTGTGCACCTGCCTTCATTAACCCTGTTTGAAAAAATATCCGGGTATATTAATTCCTGGTTTTCAGGACTTAACATTAATGTGAACTTCCCCAATATTGCGATTTCCGAAACCGTGATCTGGGTTATGGCCGGAGGTCTGATCCTGACCTGGAGTTTCGTGCTGTTGTTTCGTTTCCTGGAGAAAAAGGTGCGGCAATAATTTTGTGGTTACCGACGGGATCCCCGCCTTCGCGGGGATGACAATGCTCCGAGGGAAACTAAGATCTTACTTCGGTGCCAATTTATAGAGCACGACCGCAATGGCGGCATAAATGAAATTGGGTAGCCATACCGCCAGCCAGGGCGAAAGGTCGCCTGCATTGGCAAATTCTTTGGAAACCTGCATGAACAGGATATAGGAAAAGCTCAGGGCTATGCCGAAGCCAATATGCATGCCGATTCCGCCCCTGATCTTGCGACTGGAAAGCGATACCCCGATGATGGTCAGGATAAAGACCGCAAACGGGCCGGCAAACCGGCGGTGCCGCTCAATTTCATAATATACCTCGAAGTGGCCCCTTGATAATTCACGCTTGATGAATTTTTTCAGTTTAGGGGTAGTCATGGCTTCTACCACATTTGCATTTCGGTTGAATTCCTCAGGCGACAGGTTGAGGGCTGAATCCATTGAGGCCCCGAAGGAAAATTCTTCTTTGATCCCATCGATATCGCGCTTCCACCAGTTAAAAATCTTCCAGGTTTTGTTGATTGAATCATATTTGATCGATTCAGCCATCATTTTTGATTTTAATACCCCTTTTTCAAACTTTTCAATCGAAAATTTCCCGCCGTAATTATTTCGCCGGTTATAGTTGTCGACATAAATAAACACCCCTTCGTCAATCTGCTTGTGAATGTCACGCTCTGGGGTTCCATAGGCTTTGTCGAGATATTTAGCCTCGAATTCGAGACGGCTTATACTGGAAAACGGAATAAAATAGTTTGAAAGGAAGAAACTAAAAAGGGCGATAAGAAAAGCCGAGACCATATACGGCACCATCAGCCGGCGATAACTGACACCGGTTGAAAGGATGGCGGTAATTTCATTGTGCACCGACATTTTTGAGGTGAAGAAAATCACCGACACAAAGACAAAAAGGTAGGAGAACAGGTTGGTAAAGAAAGGGATGAAATTCAGGTAATATTTAAAAAGGATATCATTTAAGGGTGCATGATGGTTGATAAAATCATCCACTTTCTCGGAAAAATCAAACACCACAGCAACCAGTATGATCAATCCGATGGCCAGAAAAAAAGTTCCGAGAAACTTTTTAATAATATAGATATCCAGGCGTTTCAGCACAGGTTATAAACGGTTGGTAAGTTGCGGTAGTATTTTTTGCTTCCAGTCGGTGAAATCCCCCAGTAAAATATGCGCCCTGGCTTCTCTGACCAGCCACAGGTAAAAGGCCAGATTGTGAATGCTGCCGATTTGGGCGCCCAGTCTCTCGTTGGATATGATCAGGTGCCGCAGGTAGGCTTTGGAATAATACCGGTCCACATAAGAAGTTCCGTCAGGATCGATTGGGGAAAAGTCAAATTTCCACTTCTCATTTTTCATGTTCATCAGTCCGTTCCGGGTGAATAGCATTCCGTTGCGGGCATTTCGTGTAGGCATCACACAATCAAACATGTCGATCCCGAGACTGATCGCTTCCAGTATATTCGCCGGTGTGCCCACCCCCATCAGATATCTGGGCTTGTCTTTTGGCAGGATATCGTTAACGACTTCGATCATTTCATACATCATATCCACCGGTTCACCGACCGACAATCCGCCGATCGCATTCGCCGGCATATCCTGTGCTGCAATGAATTCGGCCGATCTTTTCCTGAGGTCACGATTGACACTTCCCTGAACGATCGGGAGAAAAAACTGATCGAAGCCATACATCGGCTCGGTTTTACGGAAATGCTCGATCCCCCGCAAAAGCCAGTTGTGTGTGAGTTCCATCGATTCCCTGGCATATTTTTCTTCACAGGGATAAGGGGTGCATTCATCAAAGGCCATGGTAAGGTCGCTTCCGATGATCCGCTGGATTTCAACGACCTTCTCCGGACTGAACAGGTGGCTGGAGCCATCGATATGTGAGGCAAACCTGGCGCCTTCCGGGGTCAGTTTCCGGTTCGCCGCCATGCTGAATACCTGATACCCGCCGCTATCGGTGAGGATCGTCCGGTTCCAGTTCATAAACCTGTGCACCCCGCCTGCCTGTTGCAGGACCTCCATGCCGGGCCGCAGGTAAAGGTGGTAAGTGTTTGCCAGGATAACCGGAGCATCAATATCTTCGGCCAACTCACGCTGGTGTACGGCTTTAACTGTTGCCGCCGTGCCTACCGGCATAAAAATGGGAGTGGGAACCTGACCATGGGCTGTGGTAAAAATACCAGCCCTCGCTTTGCTTTGGGAATCGGTGGATTCTATGCGGAAATTCATCGGTCGCAAAACTGTAAAGATATGGTATTTTAAAACTATCTTTGGTGGCCAAACTGGTCATGTCCTTTTGTTTTAGTTTTATATGCTCTATGATTCAGGTACTTACAGATTTATTTCGTATAACATTAGACCACTGGACCGATTTTCTGTTTTTATCAATTGGCGGACTTACCGTGATCGCCTGGTGTATCCAGCTATTCTATTATTTCTACTTTTTCCTTCGGATTCACCGCTACCGGAAGGTCAATGAAAAGCAAACGCCGGATCCCGTTTCAGTGATCATCTGTGCGAAAAACGAAGCCGATAATCTTAGGAAATACCTGCCTGACGTTCTGGAACAGGATTATCCCGAATTTCAGGTTATCGTTGTCAATGATGGTTCGCAGGACGATACGGCCATGGTGCTCGCTGAAATGGAAAAGAAATACAAGCACCTCTATGTTACGCGGATTGAACATACCCACCCCTATCCCCATGCCAAGAAACTGGCTCAAACGATTGGCGTAAAAGCAGCCCGTTACGACCAGCTCCTGTTCATCGATGCCGATTGCCGTCCAGCCACCCGAAACTGGATCAACTGCATGCAGTCCAATTTCCTGCCAAAAAAAGAGATCGTACTGGGATATGGAGCCTATGAAAAGAAGAAAGGACTGGTCAACCGGTTCATCCGGATGGATACCCTCTGGACCGCCCAGCAATATTTCAGCTTTGCCATCCGGGGAATTCCTTATATGGGTTGTGGCAGGAACCTGGCGTACAGGAGGTCGCTTTTCTTTAATAATAAAGGATTCGCAAACCAGCTGCATCTGCAATCAGGCGATGATGATCTTTTTGTCAACCAGACAGCCAGCAAAACAAATACTGCGGTGGAATTCGATCCCGACAGCAAGACGATTTCCGAGCCCATGCTCACCATGAACAACTGGCTTCGACAGAAAAGGCGTCACCTCACAGCCGGCTTCTATTACCGCACCTGGCACCGTTTCCTGATCGGCCTTGAACTTATTTCGCGGGAGTATTTTTACTTGAGCCTGATCGTTCTCCTGTCATTCTGGAAATTTCCCGGCTACCTTTTCCTCCTCCTGCTGGTCCGGTGGATTATCCACCTCTGGATTGTCAAACTCACGATGAACAGGTTGAAAGAAGACGGGCTCTGGCTGTTCTCACTGATCTATGACCTTTTCATGCCGGCCATATCAGGATTCCTGGTCATGAAGACCAAATTAAGTAAAACCAAAAAGTTCAACTGGTAATGACTTCGGATCTTTCCAATAAAGCGAAGCAAGACTATGCCCTGGTCCAAAAGGCGCGGAGCGGCGACCAGCATGCCTATGCCCAGCTGCTTAACCGTTATTGGGATTCCGTTTTTTTCATGATCCTGAAGATGGCTCATAATAAAGATGATGCTGAGGACCTGACTATTGAGGCATTCGGCAAGGCATTCAAATTCATCAACAATTACGAGCCCGAGTTCGCTTTCAGCACCTGGCTGTTCAAAATTGCCAATAATAACGCCATCGACTTTTTAAGAAAACAGCACACCAAAACGATTTCAATCGACAGTCAGGGAAGGGATGCAGAGGAGGATAATCCGGTACAACTGCAATCAGATACCCCCGATCCTGAGGAGGTGCTGATCAGCAAACAAAAAACAGAATTCCTGAAAACCATTGTCACGGAATTGAAACCCAGATATTCACGATTGGTCCAGCTCCGGTATTTTGAGGAATATTCCTATGAAGAGATCGCCGAAACCCTGAATCTGCCGATCGGTACGGTGAAAGCCCAACTTTTTAGAGCCAAAGAGCTTTTGTATCATATCATTTCAAAAGAAGTTTGAATTGAATCCGGTTGCCTCACATTTTCAAAATTTAACCCAGCAGCAATTCAGCCAATATGAACGGCTCGATGGTCTTTATCGTTCCTGGAATGAAAAGATCAATGTGATTTCCCGAAAAGATATCGATGCTCTCTATCTGCATCATGTGCTGCATTCCCTGGCTATTTCAAGGTTTATTTCGATAAAACCCGGAACCAGGGTTCTGGATGCCGGAACCGGGGGCGGCTTTCCGGGTATCCCACTGGCCATCCTTTTTCCCGACGTGGAGTTTACTCTGGCCGACAGTGTCGCAAAAAAACTTAAAGTGGTGCAGTCAATAGCTGAAGAAATCGGGCTGTCGAATGTTAAAACACACTGGGGCCGGGTCGAAGAGATACAGGAAAAATTCGATTTCGTCATTTCCCGGGCTGTCACCGCTTTTCCGGAATTCGTTTCCTGGGTTCGAAAACTTATCAAATCCGGCGGTTTTAATGAAATACCCAACGGGATCATTTATCTAAAAGGCGGGGATATCGAAAATGAGATCCGGCCATTTACTAAAAATGTCAGGGTGACGGATATTTCCGACTATTTTGAGGAGGAATGCTTCAAAACAAAAAAAATAATTTACCTCCCAATCGAATGAAACCGGTCAATGGTTTTGTTTTTATTAAATAATCTCTATCTTTGCCATCCAATTTTTAGGGATATTTACGTAAAAGAGATACGATCATGAAAAGGACATTTCAACCTCACAACCGCAAAAGAAAGAACAAACACGGCTTTCGCGAAAGAATGGCAACTGTTGGCGGACGCGCTGTATTAGCAAACCGTCGTGCCAGAGGACGTAAAAAACTTACCGTATCCGACGAACCAAGGCATAAAGTATAAGGTACTCACCTTATGATGATATTTTGATCCCCGCCCGCAGCGGGGATTTTTTATTTGGTGCGATACACATTGAAACTGTTGCTCACTGCATTTAGGGGGATAGCGAGGGAATCCAGCATCCTGAGATATCCGTAATCAGCCGATCTGCTGTCGACCGGGATATTCCCGGTAGTGATCCATTTAATATTAACTTTTTCCACCAGGATGATGACCTCCTCCCCCAACAGCACCTTGCGGATCGATTCCATTACCCTTTTTTCATTACCGACAAATTCCGCCGGCTGCATCCAGTCCAGAATAAAGGGATTGGGGCTGCCCAGCAGCGGGTAAATCAGGGCATTGTTTGGCCAAACGGCAAATCTTCCTTTCGGCGCTCCTGCTTCCAGATATAGTCTCCTGATTTCCCCAAGGTAATCTGACATGGCTGGAGACAGCCTGATCCCCCGCAATCCGGGAAAGATATCACCTCCGGCTTTTGTCAGCTCTTTGGCTGGAAGATCGCGGTAATTAACCCTGGTTTGCACAATGAGAGCGGATAACAGCAGTAACGGTAAAAGTACCACTCCGGCAATTGTCTGAAAAGGCCTTATTTTTCGATAGATTCGATTTGAGAAATCTTTTATCTGTATTAAAATTGCAGTCCCGGCCAGCCAGCCGAGTGCAAATATCGGAGCATTATCGCCAAGTGAGATGGCACTTGTCCAGGCCACTAGTAAAATCCAGAACGCAGGTCGGATCCACCGGGGAAGCACCCCATCGTGAAAATAAATAAGGAGGATGTCCAGGATCAGCATCCAGAAAAAAAACAGGGATATCTGGAATAACCAGGCAGGTTTAATGAAAATAAGAAACACTAAAGCAATCTTAAAGCCAAAGCTCAGGTACTTCTGCAGCATCAGAAAAACATCGATGCGCAAACTGTCCCGGCCCGATTCGGTACTCCATATTTTAATCAATCCCGAGATAACAGCCAATCCGAACAGGGCCGGCGCCGGCGAATGCCAGAATGCCTGTATGAACGTGACTACCCCGGTTTCCCATAATTCGGTCCTACCGGTCATCTGCTGGAAAAAATCGGGCCATGCACCGGCATAAGTCAGAACACTGGCATATATCCAACCTGGCACCAATCCGATCATGGCTGCCAGAAGGAGACTGCGGACCCAGGCTTGCCGCGACTGTCCGGATTGCCCGATAACCCATACCACCATCCGCAACACCAGAATCGCTCCGGGCAAGGCGAAAGTCTGGCGGCACAGCACGGCGCAACTGACTCCTAACCATACCAGCACCTGCCAGATAAACAGTTTTCCGGATAGCCCGGATTTCACCCTGAACCAGGAATACAAAGCAATACTGAACCAAAAAAGCCCGTCGATGGTGGTCCAGGGGAAAAAGTTATAATGATTTTGATTCAGGATAAAAATCCCCACCACACTCCCGGCAACAAGAAACCGGTAGTTAAGTTTCCTGAACCCCTTAAACCAGGATCCCGTCAACAAAAGTGTTATCATTATCGAGTAGATTAAGTACTCGATTAACACCATCCAGCGTGCTGAGATCTCGAGCGGGATGGGAGAGAAAAAATGAATAAGGTGCATGACCGCCGATCCGGCCGGGCGGATCGAGATGAAATCCCGGTGAGGAACTTCACCTTGAAGCATCCGGTATGACTGTGCCAGGATGACCCCATCATCGCTGGGGTTAAATCCTTCTTTTGAAGGGATACCCAACGTGGCATATAATCCTATGATAAACATCGAAACGGCAAGAACCAGGAGTAGAACCGGCTTATTTTTCAGAGCTTTCATGATATTCCTCCTCTGTATTAACAGTCCATATTAAGTCCTTATCCGTGTTCCCTTCCAATATCAGATCAACGGCAGTCATGGCAGTGAGCATGCTATGATCCTGATTATTATAACGATGCATACCATTGCGGCCAATGAGGAATAAGTTGGCAAATGAATCGGTGAACCGGCGGATTTCATCAAAGTGCCCATAGGTTCCAAAATAGGCCGGGTAGGTTTTCGGCATCCGCACCACTGTTCCGTCGAGAAAATCATCCGGATTACAGAAACCCATTTTATGCAGTTCAGCTATTCCCTTATCAATCAGGTTCTTGTCTGTCGAAATCCAGAGACCGTCACCCTCCTGGCAAAAATATTCCAGTCCAAGCCAAACCGTATCCTGGTCTTTCACCAGGTAAGGACTCCAGTTGTTGAAAACCTGGATACGCCCGACCTTAACGTCCGCTTCCTGAATATATATCCAATTATCAGGGACACGATTATGCTCCTGACAATCCGGCCTGCACACCTCCATCTTCAAATACAGTAGCCCGAGGGTGATAAAATCGCGATACTGCAACCCTTCAGCAACCGCAGCAATCCGCCCGGGAACGCAGCTTCCCAAACCGCGGATCAGGTCCTTGACCGGCATGGTGGAGACAACAAAATCAGCCCCGAGAAATTCCTCCTCACCGGAAGTCCCGCGTTTGAACCAAACCCCGGTTATCCGTCCTTCAACCGATTCTATTCTTTTAACTTCACAATGATGATGGATCATACCTCCCATGTCAACGACTCTTTTTGCCGCCTCCTGCCATAGCTGGCCCGGACCGAATTTCGGATAGAGGAATTTTTCAATGAGACTGGTTTCTGTACCTTTCTGACCAACACCAGATTCCTTTGGGAAAATGGATTTCAGGGCATGCCACAAAGCCTTCGATACCGAAAGTCCCTTAACCCTCTGCGCCCCCCACTCCGGCTTGATTTCATTACAGGGTACCCCCCACACCTTTTCCGTATAATCCTTAAAAAAAGTCCGGTACAATTCCTTACCAAACCGGTTAATGAAGAAATCCTCCAGGCTGTTCTCCTGCTTGATCGGTTTTAACCGGGAAATGAAATAGGACCAGCCGATATGAATGATCTTTTTGATCCCCAGGTTTTTCAATGTATTCCAATCCAGCCGTATAGGATAAGAATAAAATTTCCGGCCGAAGAATATTCTCGACAGCCGGTTCCTCACCAGCATCACGTTATCGCCACTGACGGTGCCATTGCCCGATTTGATCTCAGTGATGTTTCTTGTTTGATTCCGGTAGGTGATAGTCAAATCGTCCATGATCTGACCCAGGGCTTCGATTGGAAGAATATTCAGCCACCAGTTCATGACCCTGTCGGATTTGGAGAAGAACCGGTGTCCGCCGATATCCATCCGGTTCCCCTTATATTCCACGGTCTGGGAGATGCCTCCGGTCTGTCCGGTGGATTCCAGAACGATGGGTTCAATATCAGTCCTTGCCAGCAGCTCATAAGCTGCGGTTAACCCGGCCGGACCGGCACCGATAATGATTGCTTGCTTTTTATTAGTCATAATTGATGGAGAACAAATATCGAAAAAGATAGCGGGTCGCCCAAATGGCATTTTGTCGTACCTTTGTGGGCCGTAAAAACTAAGAAAATAAGGGTATGACCGGGGTTCTGGATAATCGTTTGGAAGAAATTGAAAAGGCCGTTTCATCTGGTCTGAGGATCAGTGCCGGGGATGGATTGTATCTCTATGAGCATGCCGGACTCGGGTATCTCTCCCGGCTCGCATATCAGGTAAAACTGAAAAAAAGCGGTAAGCATGTCTATTTTAACCGCAATTTCCATATTGAGCCGACCAATATCTGCATACACAGCTGCCGTTTCTGTTCTTACTCAAGAAAATTCAATCAGGAAGGTGCCTGGGAAATGAGCATCGATGATATCCTGTCCGAGGTCAGCAAGTACAAAGGCTTATCAGCAACAGAGGTTCACATTGTCGGAGGCGTGCATCCGCACCGCTCACTTGACTATTATGAAGATATCCTGCGACAGATCAGGGCCTTGAATCCGGATTTGTTTATAAAAGCCTTCACGGCCGTCGAACTCGACTTCATGTTCCGGAAAAGTCAGGTTTCGGTCGAAGAGGGACTGAAAAGGTTAAAAGCAGCCGGATTGGATTCCATCCCCGGCGGGGGTGCAGAAATTTTCGATGAAACATTAAGAAAGACTATTTGTCCGGATAAAACAGGCTCCGACACATGGCTTTCCATTCACGAAACAGCACACAGGACCGGGATTCCCACCAATGCAACCATGCTTTACGGTCACCTGGAAAAATACGAACACCGGATTGACCATATGAACCGGTTAAGGGAATTACAGGACCGGACCTCCGGTTTCCAGGTTTTCATCCCGTTAAAATACCGGAAAGCCAATAATCCATTGGGTGTGATCGGTGAGGTCACCACTATTGAGGACTTGCGGAATTACGCGGTCAGCCGCATTTTTCTTGACAACTTTCCGCACCTGAAGGCCTATTGGCCGATGATCGGAAAAGAAATTGCCGGATTATCCCTGTCGTTCGGGGTGGATGATCTGGATGGAACGATTGAAGATACTACCCGGATTTATTCCATGGCCGGGGCTGAGGATCAGAATCCGGCCATGTCGACCGACGGATTGGTATCGTTGATCCGGAGCAGCGGACTGGAGCCCGTTGAGCGCGATACCCTGTACAACACACTGAAAATCTATTAAGTCAATCCATCATATAATTTTATCTTTGCCGAAACGTTGTTATTGCATCTGTAATCAATTATGAAGTCACCCGTAACTCAATTCCTGTTAAGCCGGATTTTCTGGAAAAATGTTCTGATTGCCATTGGGATTACAATTGTACTGATCATACTGGTTCAGATAAGCCTTTACTTCTATACCGGTCACCGAACCAAGGTGCGCGTTCCTGACTTCACCGGCATGTCGTTGCAGCAGGTCGGCAGAATCTGCGCACAGAAGAAGCTCCTTTGGATCGTTCAGGACTCGACTTTCCTCGCTGAATCACCCCGTGGGGCCGTTCTCGACCAATACCCGGAGCCAGGCTCAGGGATCAAGAAAAACCGTAAGATCTTCCTGATCACCAACAGCTGGTTCCCGCAGATGATTAAAATGCCGAAAGCATTCGATATGCCATATCGGCAAGCTGAAGCGGTGCTGAAAAGTGCCGGTCTCCATGTTTCAAACATCGAGTATATTCCGCACCTTGCCCCGACTTATGTTCTCGAGCAAAAATTCGAAGGGAGGCTGATCGCTGAAGGGACAGATATTCAAAAAGGGTCAGGAATAACCCTGATTGTAGGGGCCGGCTTAAGTGACGAGCGCGCTGCGGTTCCCTATTTACTTGGGATCAGCCGCGACCTGGCACGGATCATCGCCCTGAATAACTATTTTAACCTTGGAGCAATCCGTTATGACTCTACAGTCACCAATTCAAGGGATAGCGCATTGGCCAAGGTTTATAAGCAATTCCCGAATTACAGCAATCAGGCCCGTCTTGGATTTTCCATCGACATCTGGTTAACGTGTGATTCGGTATTAATCAATCTGTTGGATTCAACCCGTTTAATGAATGAATCCGTTCAAGATGATACCACTCAAATTCAATAATGTGTTCATGAAAATCAGCTATATAGTTCCGTCAATCGTTCTTCTTGCCTTATTTTCGATGGCAGGCTTGCAAGCGCAGGAAAAACTCTTGTCGGTAACCTCAAATCCGGCGCTCTCCGGCCAGAAAAATTCAATCCCGGTAAAATCGGGTACACCTGACACACTGAACCTGCCATTTCTTGATGATTTCAGCGGTCCTTCTCCTTTCTCCGAAAACAGCCGGTGGTCGGATAACCTGGTTTACATCAATCATACCTTTGCCATTAATCCTCCCACATATGGTGTAGCTACTTTTGACGCAATCGATTCATTAGGAGCAGTTTACACCGATGCAACCACCCAGGCATTCCTGGCTGATGCCTTTACCTCCAAACCGATCGATCTTTTCCTTCCGCTGGATACAACGATTTATCTCAGTTTCTTTTATCAGCCACAAGGACTTGGGGATGCACCGGAACCGAATGATTCGTTAGTCGTTGAATTCTACGCCCCCGCCTCCAGGCACTGGTTCCGGGTTTGGAGCACTCCAGGCTCGGCAACACACGACTTTAAAATCGTCATGCTGAACATATCGGATTCGCGGTTCCTGCAAAAAGGTTTCCAATTCCGTTTCCGCAACTATGCTTCACTTGCCCAGGCTTATGAACCCAGCCTGAAAGTAAATGCCGATCACTACAACCTTGATTACGTGTATCTTAATAATGGACGTCATTACAATGATACCATTATGCAGGATTGCGCCCTGGTTAGTCCGGTGGGTTCGCTCCTCCTGAATTATACCGCAATACCCTGGGAACATTTCAGAATAGCCGGAATCTCTGCGGTCAGGGCTATCTTCCAGATCGGCCTGAATAACCTGTCAACGGACCGGCGGGATTTTTCGCCCATCCTGAGCATCACCCCCATCCGCGGAACCAGTCCCGGTTTTGAAAAGAAATTACCGGCCGATGAAGTCAAGGCCCTGCAATCCCTGAATTACGATATCGCCTTTAATTACGGCTTTACCAGCAGCGAAGTCGATTCGCAATCATTTCAAGTGACGCTCGATATGAATCAGGTCACAACCGATTGGATTCCCGGCAACGACAAAATTGTTTCGGTGCAAAAATTCTCCGATTACTATGCATACGATGATGGTTCAGCTGAAGCTGGTTATGGAATTGTGGGGGAGGGTTCGCGAACGGCAAAACTCGCATACCGTTTCAATAATCTGAATAACGGGGATTCACTGGCAGCCGTTGATTTTTATTTCAACCGGAGTTTTGCCGATGCCGGTAAAAAGTTTTTCCGACTGGCCGTTTGGGCCGACGATAACAACAAACCTGGTCAGTTGATTTATGTCCAGGAGGGTGCCGTTCCCCAATACAGCGGAATCGATTCCTTTCAGCGGATATCGCTCGATACCGCTCAGATCGTCAGCGGTGTTTATTACATCGGCTGGATACAGACCACCGCTGACTTTTTGAATGTCGGTTTTGACCGTCAGTATGACCATGGAGCGGATATCTTCTTTAATACGACCGGCACCTGGCAGGCTTCAAAATTCAATGGGGCCCTGATGATCAGGCCGGTCTTTATGAATAAATCGCGGAAATCAGGAGTGGAACCGGCAGACCTGGTAACCGGACCCGCCGGACAGGTCAGGATTTATCCCAATCCCGCCAGCGATCAGATCCTCATCGATTGCGGAAATCAATCTGATATTATCAGGATAAGAATAACGGATCTGCAGGGCCGGGTTCTTAGAAGTTTTATGGAGTCAGGACCCACTTGCAAGATTTCAGCAGGTGATCTTCCAAATGGAATCTATGTCATTCAGGTTCAATCCGATTCAGGAACCAACACCCGTCAAAAGCTGATGATCCTTCATGAATAAAATGTGGTTACACCTCGATGAGCTGGAGGAGAAAAAAGAGCTTTTTGAACATTTTCGATTTGTCGCTGATCCGGGCCAGTCCCTTCTACGCATTGATAAATTCCTGATCGACAGGCTCCAGGACACTTCCCGCACAAAAATCAAGGATGCAGCGGATGCCGGATGCATTTTCGTAAACGACAAACCGGTAAAAGCTAATTATAAAGTCAAACCCGGTGACGTGATCGTCATCATGCTCACCTTTCCCCGGAAGGAATTCGAGCTGATTCCCGAAGATATTCCACTTGATGTTGTGTATGAGGATTCTTCCCTGCTCGTTGTAAACAAGAAACCCGGCATGGTCGTTCATCCTGCTCACGGCAATTATACCGGCACCCTGGTGCATGCACTGGCGCACCGGTATAAGACGCTGGAGATGTTTACCCAGGAAGATATCAGGGCCGGATTGGTTCACCGGATTGATAAGGATACCTCCGGTTTGCTGGTGGTTGCCAAAACAGAAAAAGCAAAGAGTTACCTGGCAAAGCAGTTCTTTCACAAAACCTCGCACCGCATCTACCATGCACTGGTTTGGGGCATACCCAAGGAATCTGAGGGTACCATTGATGTAAATATCGGCAGGAATCCGAAAAACCGCCAGGTCATGACCGTTTTTCCAAACAGCGATTTGGGGAAAAGGGCGATCACCCATTATAAAGTACTCGAAGAGCTGGGGTACATATCACTGATTGAATGCCGTTTAGAGACCGGGCGAACACATCAGATACGCATCCACATGAAATCCATCGGTCATCCATTGTTCAACGACTCCGATTATGGCGGTTCCATGATTCTCAAGGGAACCACTTTTACCAAGTACCGCCAGTTTATCGAAAACTGCTTTAAAGTCATGCCACGCCAGGCGTTGCATGCAAAAGAGCTGGGATTTAAACATCCCGAAACAAAGGAATGGATGCAGTTCAATTCCGAACTGCCGGAGGATATGACCGAAGTGATCCGGAAATGGCGTACCTATTTAGGCGGACGTGCGCATGAGCATCAGGAAACTTGAAACATTTAAAGGTTTAAAACCGTAAATAATTCAGAATAAAAGACCATACTCCGAAAACAGAAAGTAATGAATTCCAGTCCTTTAAAAATTGCAATTGTGGGTGGTGGTGACTCTTCCGAATACGAGATCTCCATTAAAAGTGCAAACAATATTTTAAACAATCTCGATCAGGCACTTTTTGATGCCCGCGTAGTTGTCATTTCCAATAAAGGCTGGTTTGTACATGATAAGGATGGTGCTGTTTATCCGGTAAACCGGCATGATTTCAGCTGGCAGCCAAACGGACAGGTCCTGCATTTTGATGCAGTGATCAATTCCATCCATGGCACCCCGGGTGAAAACGGGATCCTTCCGGCTTATTTTGAACTGATCGGAATCCCCTTCACCGGGTGCCGATCATTCAGCAGTGCCCTTACATTCAGCAAGTTCTATTGCAATCAGTATCTCAAGCAATGCGGTATAAATATTTCTCCGTCGATACTCATCCGGAAAGACCAGCCGGTTGATATAGAATATATTGTTGAACATATTGGATTACCCTGCTTTATTAAACCCAATAATGGAGGTTCCAGTTGCGGCACCTCCAGGGTGAATCATCCAGGCGAACTCCTGCCAGCCCTTGAGCGGGCCTTAAGCGAAGACCGGGAAGCCATCATTGAACAACTACTGGTCGGAACCGAAGTTACATGCGGTCTTTTTAAGACCGGTAAAATCAGCGAAGTGTTCCCTGTTACCGAAATAATCAGTAAAAAGGAGTTCTTCGATTACGAAGCCAAGTATACTCCCGGAATGTCAGACGAAATAACGCCTGCGAGAATTTCCGCCGAGACTGCTCGGTCAGTTCAGGACCTTTCATCATTGATTTATGATTTATTGGATTGCCGGGGAGTGGTGCGAATGGACTACATCCTGGTCGACAAAGTCCCCTGGTTCCTTGAAGTGAACACCATACCAGGAATGTCACCGCACAGCATTATCCCAAAACAGGCCTCCATAGCGGGCCTGAGCCTCAATGAGCTCTTCAGCATCCTCCTTCAGGATGCCTTATCACGCTAGCTCCAAATTCTAAAAAAAATTAACCATGGTTAGAAAGATCGCCTTTCTGGCCCTGTTCCTGCTAGCAGGAGCAGTATTCGTATCTTCCTGCAAAAAGGAAGAATTATCCAGTAAAAAGGAGGTACTCTCCTTCATTTTTGAAGCCAGCAAAAATGCACAACTGGATCGGGTATTTATGGGAGAAATCGTTGGCACCAACATCTCGGCCGAGATTGCTTTTGGCGCCTCCGTCAACCAGCTGGTACCCACGATTGAAATATCGCCCAGGGCTTCGTTAAGCCCTTCTCCCGACGTCCCGACCGATTTTACGGGACCGGTTGTTTATACGGTGACCGCTGAGGACGGGACCACAAAAGAGTTCACTGCTTCGGTGGCCAATGCACCGGCACCTTATATTGGGAAATGGGAAGGCGGCCCGATAGATTTTGGTATGGGGCTCATGCATGTTGCTGCTGATATCACGGCAGATGGAGTGATTACCCTTCAATTTGAAAAACTCCTGACGAGTGAGATCGATGCAAACTCACTGAAGGGAACTTTTAATCCCGTAAGCATGCAGAACACCGAGATCCATCTGATGCAGACCCACAGGTGGGGCAACAATGACTGGGTGAGTGAATCGGCCGACCGGACCTTGATGTACCAGGTCATCACTGCTCAAACCCTCAAACTGTACTATTGCCTTGATTATCCAAGGACTGATTGGTGCTTTCAAATGAATCTGACCAAACAATAACGAAATGTCTTTCCTGAATCCATGTTGATTCTGAACAAAAAGGGAGGCTGTCTTTTATGGGCAGCCTCATTTTTTTATACCTGCACTTCATTCGTGTATAATCCGTGTCTATTCGTCAAATACCTTGCCGTAGCGATTAGCTGTGGGGAGTTTCTGACCTACTTTTGTAAACGGGATGGAGTTCCGTGGGCGAAAAGGGCAAACGTGTAATGAAAATTAAACTGGTAAAATTCATATATCTGCTTTTAATGGCGGTTCTGATGGCCTCCTGTCAGAAAGATCCTGTCGTGATTGATGAGGTAAAAACCACAAAAAACCTGGTTGCCCCTGCCGGATTCAGTTTCGATATGACACAATTGATTACCGTGTCCATTCGGCTCCCTTCCACGGTCAACTATGGCAACACCAACCGGATCATCGAATTCTGGAGCGAGAATGCGGATGGCCGGCCAGGGACGCTGATTAAAACCGGCTCCGCCGATAACAAAGGCCAGTATCAGGTTACCTTCAATGTACCACTCAACACCGTAAAAATATTCACAAACTGTTTTGCAGGATGGCGCACAATCCGCTTGCAGGGAGGAGTTACTGAAAACTCTGACGGAGTTTTCACCGTTGATTATAATACCGGTTATGGTACCGCCCCACCCAAACTCAGACAGGGAATTCTACCCGGAAATTCAGATTTCGTAACAGGCTTCGCGACAGCGCTCAAAACAGGGGTACAGAATATGGTTAAGAACGGTGATTTTTCCTCCGCTTCATTAAGCAGCCTGGAGACTTGGTCATCACCAATTGAAAAAACCGGGATCTGGTACGCGACAAACGAGGCTATCACTTACGGATCCCTTATTAACGAAGGTGGGAATAGCATCGCACGAATCAACAGTCCTCAATATTGCATCGGCGGATTCACCCAGCTTATCGATGCACAACCCGGACAGGTCGTAAGCTTTTCCGGCGACATACGCGGATTTGATAGTCAGCAGGATGCTTATCTGTACCTGGTTCCGAGAAATCAGGCGGGAGAATACATTGAGGTCTTCTCCTTTAATATGGTTAATCCGGGTATTAGCTGGATAAACGGAACTATTGTCGGATCGATGCCCGAAGGCACCGTCTCATGCCAGATATTATTTTATAAGGGGTCAACCGGAATAGTGGATTTTGATAATGCAGTGGTTCATGTCAACGATCTTGACAGTGACCGGGATGGGGACGGCGTACTGGATTGGGAAGATAATTACCCGGATAATCCGGAATTGGCTTTTGATGATTTTTATCCCGCCAAAGATAAATCGGGAACCTATGCTTTTGAGGATCTCTGGCCTTCACAGGGGGACTATGACTTCAATGACCTGATCGTTGATTATCATATCAACAGGATTTCCAATGCGCATAACCAGGTGGTTGAGATCGATATTCTGACACAAGTAAGGGCGATCGGCGGAAGTTTAAGAAACGGATTTGGTATGCAGATTGATTTGCCAACCGATGCGATCCTGGGTATAAAAAACACCTATGAATTCAATGACGATGCCATTCGATGGAATGAAAATGGCACGGAAAGCGGGCAGAAGAAATCTACATTCATTCTGTTTTCAAATGCTTACAACGTACTGAACCATGCCGGGGATGGCAGTCCCGGCATTAATACAACACTGGGTTTCCATTATGTTTTGCCCTCCGAAAAAATCCTTAGGATTTACCTGAAAGAACCCGTTCAACAGGAGTCAGTCGGCATTGAAAAGTTTAATCCCTTTATCTTCAGGACGACCGATCGTTCCCATGAAATACATTTGAGTGGATTTGAGCCTACCGACCTGGCAGACATTAGTTTATTCGGAACGGGAGCCGATGTGTCCGACATAAGCAACGGTATTTATTATCAGACTAAAAACGGATTGCCATGGGCAATCAATGTGCCTGTCCCGTTTGACTATACAATCGAAAAAACGGATGTGGTAAAAGGTTATCCTGCATTCGCCAAATGGGTATCGAGCGGAGGCAATGAATATAAGGACTGGTATCTGGATATCCAGGGCTACCGGAATTGGGAGTATATCTACCGATGGTAAAAAAAAGCCGCCGATTCCCACCGGCGGTTTTTTTGTCCCCTATCAACTAATACTCATCCAATCCTTTACATGAGCATACAAGGTTCCTGTCACCGAATGCGTTATCAATTTTCCCGACATAAGGCCAGAATTTGTTCTCGGCAACCCACGGCAGCGGAAAAGCGGCCTTCAGCCTTCCATAGGGGTGGCTCCAGGTATCGTCGCTGATATGAACTGCCGTATGCGGTGCATTTTTTAGTACATTATTTTCGATATCGGTAATCCCCATTTCCACATCACTGATCTCAAATAAAATGGAAATAAGAGATTCAGCAAACCGGTCGAGTTCCTGCTTTGATTCACTTTCCGTAGGCTCAATCATCAGTGTTTCATGAACCGGGAAGGAGAGAGTGGGTGCATGGAAACCAAAATCCATTAACCGGCGTGCAATGTCACCGGTTTCGATTCCCGTCTGTGATTTAAAATTGCGGCAATCGAGGATGCACTCATGTGCCACCCGACCATTTGCGCCGGTATACAGCACTTCATAATGCCCTTTCAAACAAGCCACCAGATAATTGGCATTCAAGATGGCCATTTCGGTAGCTGCCCTCAGGCCATCGCCTCCCAGCATCTGAACATATGCATGGGAAATAGTCAGCACCAAAGCGCTTCCATAAGGAGCTGCTGAAACCACCCCGCCTTTTTCGCCACCGACTTTAACCACCGGATGCGAAGGAAGGAAATCCACTAAATGCCTGGCCACTCCGATCGGACCTACCCCGGGGCCACCCCCGCCATGAGGAATGGCAAAAGTTTTATGCAGATTCAAATGGCAAACATCTGCTCCAATCAAGGCAGGCTTGGTTAATCCGACCTGGGCATTCATGTTGGCACCGTCCATATAAACCTGACCGCCGTAAGAATGAATGATATCGGCCATTGTTTTGATTCCGGTTTCAAAAACACCATGCGTCGACGGATAGGTGATCATGAAGGCTGACAGGTTTGCAGCATGTTCCGCAGCCCTGGCTTTGAGATCCTCAATATCCACATTGCCTTTGTCGTCGCATTTTACCACAACCACCTTGTTACCGGCCATCACTGCACTCGCCGGGTTTGTTCCGTGTGCTGAAGCGGGGATTAACACAATATTCCGGTGGCTTTCACCGCGGCTCCTGTGGTAGCCCTCGATGACCATCAGTCCGGCGTATTCGCCCGATGCGCCTGAATTGGGCTGGAAAGAGATGGCTGGAAAACCGGTCACCTCAATAAGAGCCGCTTCCAGCTCCTTGATCAGCTGTGTGTAACCCTCTGCCTGATCAGCTGGCACAAAAGGATGTATGGCGCCGAATTCATCCCATGATAAGGCAAACATTGAATTTGCCGGGTTCAGCTTCATGGTGCACGAGCCCAGCGGAATCATGGAATGGGTAAGCGAGATGTCCCTGCCTTCAAGCTTCTTGATGTATCTCATCATCTCGGTTTCCGACTGATACTTATTGAAACAGGAGGCCGTCAGAAAATCGGTTGTTCGTGCAAATTCCGGTTCAAAACCGGCAGAATCCACCAATTCCGAAACAGGTTGAACCATTTTACCAGCCGCTTCAGCAAAGATCCGGAGAATCAGATTCACCTCGGCCAGATCGGTGAGTTCATCGGTCGACAAACCAATGGTTTCATCATCAAAGTAGCGGAAATTGAAATGGTACTTCAAAGCGATGGCTTTGAAATGTTTGATGGTCATTTTTTCAGGCAGGACGATCCTGAGGGTATCAAAATAATCCTTGTTTTCCTGAATGTAACCGTATTTTTCCAATTCCAGCTCCAGGGTATGTGCGGATCGGTGAATCTTACCTGCAATCTCAAGCAATCCATCCGGTCCGTGATAAATGGCGTACATCCCTGCCATGGTGGCCAGCAGTGCCTGGGCCGTGCAGATATTGGAAGTAGCCTTTTCCCTCTTGATATGTTGTTCACGGGTTTGCAAAGCCATCCTCAGGGCTTTATTCCCGTGCACATCCTGCGAAACTCCGATAATCCTTCCGGGCATGCTTCTTTTGAGCTCCTCACGGGTGGCAAAAAAAGCAGCGTGAGGACCGCCATAACCCATTGGAACACCAAATCGCTGGGTGGAGCCCACTACGATGTCGGCACCCCATTCACCCGGAGGGGTCAGCAGTATAAGGGAGAACAAATCACTCACTGCCGTATATAATCCGCCGAGCTGATGCATCCTTTCTAAAGTCTTCTTATAAATCAAAACTTTACCGTCACCGGCGGGATATTGGACTATAATACCGAAAACCTTGTCGGTGAGGCGCGACTGAACAATTTTGCACACCTGCACTTCGATTCCGAGCGGCAGCGCCCGGGTCCGGATGACCGCCAAGGTTTGCGGAAAAATATTTTCATCAACCCATAAAATGTTTGCTTCACGTTTAACGAGTTCACGCGACCTTGAATTAAACATCAGGATCATAGCTTCAGCGGCTGCGGTCGCTTCATCAAGAAGGGAGGCATTGGCCAGCGGCATGGCAGTCAGTTCCATCACCAGCGTTTGAAAGTTAAGCAAGGCCTCGAGACGGCCCTGTGAAATCTCGGCCTGGTAAGGCGTATAGGAGGTATACCAGGAAGCGTTTTCCAGTATATTACGCTTGATTACGGCAGGCAACACCGTGCCATAATAACCCATTCCAATTAATGAACGATATAACTTGTTTTTTGATCCGATCAGTTTGATCTTCTTTGCGTACTCCTGTTCCGTCAGTCCGGCCGGAAGGTTCAATGGTTTTTTCATACGGATCTGTTCGGGTACAACCGAGGAAATAAACTCTTCCATGGTGGCTGCACCCACCTTTTCCAGCATTTCCTGAATTTCATGGGGCCTTGGCCCGATATGCCTGTAAATGAATTGATCAGTGATCATATTTTAAGGATTGTTGTAAAACAAAATAAGCGCCTAAAATTAAGAAGAAGTATGACATTATGCAGTGTTTAACCGAAAGGGTTAACCTCTTGCCCTAACTATAGATAAGGATTGGTTAATCTTTCCTTTTTAATGGTTGAGGAAGGCCCATGGCCTGGAAAGACCATAGTTTCGTCCGGGAGTACCAGCAGTCTCTCACGGATACTCCGTAAAATTTGCTTCGTGCTGCCGCCGGGCAAATCAGTGCGGCCGATTCCTCCTGCAAAAAGGGTATCCCCTGAAAACAGCCATCCGGTCACAGCTTCATAAAAGGCCACACAAGCCTGGGAGTGTCCGGGAACATGAATGACCCTTAAACTGATATCTCCTGCGGTTATTACCTGGTTATCTATCAGTTCCGCATCTGGTTGCGGAACCTCGCCGCTGTAATCAAAGCCAAAGCTGCGGGCCTGGGTACCCGCCATCCGGATGAACTGGTCGTCTCCCTTGTGAATCAGATATTTGGGATGAAAAGCATCCCGGACCCACCGGACTCCAAAAACATGATCAAAATGACCGTGTGTATTCAACTGGTAATCCAGCCTGATATGATTGCTGTCAATAAAGGCCTTCAATTCGTCAAATTCAGCCTGATCGGCACAGGAAGGATCGATCAGAATTCCGGCACCATGGGGTTCATAAATCAGGTAAGCATTGACCTGCAAAGGATTAAATGGAAATATTTTAAGTTGGGGCATTCCTATTTCGGCGTTGATTTCACAAATTTCGCGGTGCCAAGGTATTGATTCCCGGAAAATATTTCAATGAAATATATACCGTCGGGCAGCATGGATACTGATAACTTCTGGTCGTCCCAGCTCTCTATCCTGAAGCGGTTCACGTAACGCCCATCTGATGAGTGGATATTGACATTCCAGCCGTCCTGAAAAGAATAACCGGTTTCCGGCTGGACCAGGATATAATCAACGGCAGGATTTGGATAGACCCGGAAACCCGGATGGGCGTCCTGTTGCTGCGGTGCCCGTTCAAAGCGGAAAGCAGTTAAGTCAGGAAGCTGCTTCATCCATGCATGATCAATCCGCACTGAAGAATCCGGAACAACAAACGGAATGAATGAACTCCACCGGTCGGCATTAGCCCTGGCCAGTTCGGTTCCCAGAACGGTAAGCAGACTATCCTGTTTGGTAAAACGACCGGCAACAGAAGAAAGAGCATCGAGGAGCCAGAGTTGATCTTCTGCGTGAAGTCCCGACCACGACCGGGCAATTTTAGCTGACCGGAGAGCAGCCGGAACGTCACTGATCCTGATAAGTGCCTCATAAACATTGTGACCAGGAAACAGAGCCGATGAATCTTCAAGGGCGATAAAATCGCGGAGGTATTTTCTCAGGCTATCCCGCCCGGCAAAAGTCAGGGTCCCGGATCCCGGGTCACTGATTCCCAGGTAATTCATAAAGAAATAAAGACCGTCATCCGGCCTGTTCCCGATCACCGGATTCCATCCGTTGAAGGCCATCAGGGGAAGCTGGGCCGAATACCACGCAAAGCCTCCGGTCGCCCACTGGGTGGCCGGTATCAAAGATTCAACCGGGAGGTTGGTGGCAGTCCCGCAAGCTGTGCCAAAAGCGGAATCCACCATGATGGCCAAAACCTTATCGATCCTGTCAAATTGATTATTTCTGAACTGTGGTCCCAACTTCAGGTTCTCAAAGGGTACCAAACCATTGGCCCAATCCGACAGACCCTTTTCAATATCCGGTATGCCGTTCATAAATATTGCTGCCGGAAGGTTTGAGAACCTGTTATCAAAAACCGGAGAATTCTCATCACCGGCATTTTCAAAATAAATCCCGGTCATGCTGCCTCCGCCATATTCCGATTCAAATACATTTCCGTTCACCACCAATCGCCCTGGTTTGGATATGGCAAGCCCCAGGGTGCTTCCAAGGTTAAACCGTTGAAGTTCAAAACGGTTATCCGAGATCAATTGAACTCCGGACGAACCGGAGCGAATTCCATACCGGTTGTTTATAAACCGATTAGCAGTTATAATAGCTTTGGAATCACTATTTTGATTATCCACATCCACTCCTGAAGTCAGATTTCTGAATTCACAATCCCGGATTTCCATCGAAGGATCACTGGTTGACACACCGGTGCCCATCCAGTCCGCATCAAAAATCAGGGTGCCCGGTTCATTGACAAACCGGCTTCCCGAAATCTCAAGCCTCTGAACAGATTCAGTGCGGACCAGATCCCCTGGCGTAATCCCTTCTTCATAATGATTTAACCTGTTCGTGATTAAAAATTTGCAATTCCTTATAGTCAACGAATCTGAAGCACCCGAGAGGAAAACAACCGATTCAATACAATTGCGGAAAATCCCGCCAAACAATACCGCTTCTACATTCCCGGAGGCTTCGAATCCGGTCCGGGCATTTTCGATGGTACCACCGTTTTTCAGGTACACCCCGGCAGGCAGGGTATCAGCTCCTTCGGCAACCCGTATCCCCAACCACAAATCTCCGCACAGGTTTCCAATAGTTCCTCCGTTGATTTCCAGCTGTCCTCCCGGTTCAACCTGGATCTTTGTTTCTCCCGGCATCGACAGATAACCGTTGACCTTAACTACCCCACCCTTTTTAACTAAAAGGTCCTGATGCATATAAACGGTATCCCCCGTACCTATAATTTCTTCCCCTGAAACCTCATACCCTCCCTGGTCATTCCCTTGCAGGCGGGGACCTGATACCCGGTAACAGCTGTCATTGATCACAACCTCCGAAATATTCCCACGGCCGCCCCGCAGATAAAAATGGATCTGATTGAACTGGCATTTCGACAGCGCATACCCGTACGAAGGCCAGTAATCCATGATATTATTGGAAGTGCCCTCAAGCGGACACCCATTATCCTCACAATTATCGCATTGATCGCCTCCCGGTCCACCGCTGAAGTTATGCGAGAGACCCAGACAATGCCCGAGTTCATGAACCAGGTTCCTGCCGCACTCATCTATTGCCTTTTCGAAAGTTTCCCGGAGAAACGCTTCATAGTATCCCCGGATGGCAATATATCCCCGGTCGCCAATATTCCGGGAATGCCCTCCTACAACCGGATTATTTGCCCCGATAAAAACCGGTAGGGTCTGATATTTATCAAGATAACTCAGTGAGGAATCACCGTCAACATATTGCTCGCGCATATAAGGGGCATCAATCTCACCTGAACAATCCCATGCATAGGTATCCCAATGATATAATATTTTATCCAGCCTGATCCTCACCCGGCTATCTGCCACATAAGGTGAAGAGGCGGAAGGTTTTAAGGTATCAAGATTAGCCAGCCGGTGATTGACCCATTCTACCAGCTGAAGAAGAAATTTTTGCTGGTCAATCGAATCCTTATGAAAGTTGCCGTTTCCGGCATCGTCCTGAAAAACATGGATGGCCAGGCGGAGATTCCTGACCGGAAGCAGAGTGGTGTCCTGCGACAGGCCATACTCCTGTTGTAATATGACTGCCAACGCCAGTATAAGGAATCTCAGGCAACAGAATTGATTTGACATTCGCAGAAAGCGGATCATGGGTGATTATTCGAGGCCTTCCTTCATCGGGACAAAGGAAAAGCTTCCATGTGTAGAAATTTCAAAAGTATCTTCCCCGGTGCGGACACATTTCGTCATGATCTGACAATCCCGCTGACCAATGGGAGCAACGAGGATACCTCCGGTGACCAATTGGAGTTTAAGTGCTTCCGGAATACAAGGGGCTGCGGCAGTGACCAGTATCCGGTCAAACGGAGCATATGAGGGAAGTCCCTGATAACCGTCACCAATAAAGAACTTGATCGGATATCCCAATTCACGGTGTATGGACTGGGCTGTCTGGTAGAGTTTTCTGATACGCTCGATGGTATAGACACGGGCTCCCATTTCCGCAAGAATGGCCGCCTGGTAACCTGAACCAGTCCCCACTTCTAAAATTTTTTGATGTACCTGTATATCTAACAGTTGAGTTTGGAAAGCAACAGTATATGGCTGCGAAATAGTCTGGCCTGAAGCAATCGGGAAAGCCTGGTCCTGATAGGCGAATTTGAGAAAGGAGGAATCAATGAATGCATGTCGGGGTATCTTCAGCATGGCATCTAAAATCCGCTGGTCCGAAATCCCCTTGGAATGAACCTGATCAACAAGTTTCCGGCGCAATCCCTTATGCATAAAGCTGTCTTCGATCATTACAATTCTATTAACTTTGCGAGGTGAAATATCAGAAAAAAACAAACATGCATAAACCCTGGTTGTATTTGCCGTTGATTACCCTTTGCTGTCTTTCCCTTTCCTGTAATATAATAAACCCGCCCGAAGATATCCCCTCCTACATCAAGGTGGATACAGTGGTTGTCAAAGTTACCAATTTTGAACAGGGTTCCGCAAGCCACAAGATGACCTGCGTCAAACTCAATGTCGGCGGCACTTCTCTCGGAATTTTCGAAATGCCGACCATGGTTCCCAGCCTGATAACCGGTTTGCAGAGCCTTTATCTGGAACCGGTGTTTGAGCTTAACGGAATTGAAGGGTCACGGGCTGTTTATCCATTCTTCAAGCCTTATATCGGTACAGGTCAATTTGATTTTATTCCCGGTGAAATTATCACCATTGTCCCGACCACCACTTATAAACCTGAATGCAAGTTTGTGTGGATTGAGGATTTTGAAGATGCCGGGGTATCTTTCCTGTATCCTGCCTATACGGATACCGTATACAGAAATCAGACCGATTCTGTCAAGGAGGGCCATTATTCAGGCGCCATTTACCTGGATAAAAAGAACCGATTTTTCGAAGCTTACAGCAGCACTGATTTCGAACTCCCCAAGAATGGGTCGATGGCATTGCTTGAATTTGATTACAAGAGCACGGCCACGCTGGAATTCGGGATGTACCTGATGGAAGGTGAATCCGGTGTCTGGACCACCATCATAGCCATGAGGCCTTCTAAGCATTGGAACCGTATCTATATTGATCTGAATACTACCGCAACCGAGAACCTGACCACTGAACTTTTCAGGCCTGCCTTCCGAGCCGGCTGGGACTCCACCGGGGCGGCCAAACAGGGAATTATAATGGACAATATTAAACTGATTCATTTTTAATGAACAGGAAAACACAACTGCTGAAGTATCTGATTTCCGATTTCCTGATGGCCGGTTCCAGCTGGACCCTGTTTTTTGTATTCCGGAAAATCTATATCGAGACCCAGAAATTTGGCTACCCGGTTCCCATTGAATTTGATCACTCCTTTTTTCTCGGACTGGCCATCATTCCTCTGGCCTGGATCTTATTTTATTTTATCACAGGATATTACAAGGAAGTTTTCCGGAAATCCAGGCTCAGCGAACTGGGACAAACGATAGGAACTACTTTTATTGGGGTACTGATTATTTTCTTTGTATTGATCCTCGACGATACGGTTAAAACCTATACCAATTATTACCTCTCCTTCCTGGTCCTCTTTGGACTGCATTTCTTACTCACGTATGTGCCCCGCCTCATTTTCACCACTATTTCGGCACACCGGATCCATAACAGGATCATTGGCTTCCCCACCCTTCTGATCGGCTCCGACAAACAAGCGGAGGATCTGTATCTCGGAATGGAGAACCAGCCGCGGTCGACCGGGAACAGGTTCATCGGATTCATCAGTGTCAGCAAGTATAAGGAATACCTGATGGACAAGCACATCCCTCACCTCGGGACGATTCACGACTTTCAGAAAATCTTCGCTGAATATCCTGTCGAAGAGGTGATCATTGCCATCGAAAGCTCAGAGCACGAACTATTGAAAAAAATAATCAATCGACTGGAATACAGAAAGATAACAATCAAGGTTATACCAGATATGTATGATATTCTCACCGGTATGGTAAAAATGTCATCCATCATCGGTACGCCGCTGATCCAGATCAGCCATGATCTTATGCCTGCCTGGGAAGCCAACCTCAAACGGATCATCGATATCGTTGTTTCTTTTTTTGCCCTTCTTATTCTATCCCCTGCCTACCTTTTCCTGGCGATCGGGGTCAAACTATCATCCAAAGGTCCTGTGTTCTATTCCCATGAAAGGATCGGCCGCTACGGCAAACCCTTCATGATTTACAAATTCCGGTCGATGTACAGCAATGCCGAATCTGACGGCCCCGCTCTCTCAAGCCATAATGATGCGAGGATCACCGGATTTGGGATGTTTATGCGAAAGATGCGCCTGGATGAACTTCCCCAGTTCTATAATGTGTTGATTGGGGATATGGCGCTGGTTGGACCGCGTCCAGAGCGCCAGTACTTTATTGATCAGATCATAAAAAAAGCACCGCATTTTAATCACCTGCAGAAGGTCAGGCCGGGCATTACCTCCTGGGGCCAGGTGAAATTCGGTTATGCTTCCAACGTGGATGAGATGATTGAGCGGTTAAAATATGATATCTTGTATATTGAAAACATGTCGCTGCTCGTTGATTTGAAGATTTTAATCTACACGATTAAGACCATCCTGAATGCGAGTGGCAAATAAAATACATGATCATGAAAAAGAAGAAGAAATTTGCCGTTATACTGGCCGGTTGCGGAAACCGGGATGGCGCCGAAATTCATGAAGCGGTAATGACGCTGTACGCCGTTGCCAAAGCCGGGTCAACCTATACAGTATTTGCTCCCGATGTAAAGCAGTACCATGTGATCAATCATTTCACCGGACAGCCCACCGATGAGACCCGGAATGTCCTGGTGGAATCGGCGCGCATTGCCCGGGGGAAAATCCGGCCTCTTTCGGAATTCAACCCACTTGAATTTGATATTCTGATGTTTGCCGGCGGATTTGGGGTAGCCAAGAACCTGTGCACCTATGCTTTCGAAGGCGCTGATGCCACCGTGAATCCAGAAGTTGAGCGGGCGGTGACATCGATGAATAAAGCAGGTAAACCGATTGGTGCACTTTGCATTTCCCCGGTAATTCTGGCTAAAATTCTGAAAGGGGTTCACATCACCATGGGTCAGGACGCCGCAGCCATCAAAAATGTGGAAGCCATGGGCGCTGTTCATACTCCCACCACCGGCGGGGAAATTGTCGTTGACCGGAAAAACAAGGTAGTCACAAGTCCGTGCTATATGCTGGATGCTAGTATTGTTGATATTGCGGAAGGCGCGATGAATACGGTGGAAGCGCTTATTGCGCTGGCTCAATAAATAAAGGCTCAAGGCACAAGGCTCACGGCTCAAGTAAGTTCTGAAAGTTAGATCAAGTAAACATAAAGCGGTCCCCGCCTGCTGAAATCCTACTAGTGTGACGGGGTCCCCGCCTGCTGAAATCCTACCAGTGTGACGGGGTCCCCGCCTTCGCGGGGATGACACTTCTCCGAGGGTAATGTGTGGTGATTAAAAGTCTTTAAGAATAAGCGAAAAGGTTAAAGGAAGCTACTCTTTATCCTTTTTCTCTCTTGCTCAACTTCCTCCTTACTTGAGCCTTGTGCCTTCTACCTTGTGCCTTCTGCCTTATATATAGCCTCTCTCGATATACGTCACGATTTGCTCAATAATCGCATCCTCCCCCTTGGGGTCGTACTCTGATTTCAAGTTGGTGCCAAAGAGCCGGGCAACCCCCTGCCAGAAAAATGCACTAACCGAACCACGGTAGGAATCAATCCAAAAATAAGTGGAATTACTGGTTTCACGATCGACCAGTTTGAAAAGGAGTTTGCCCTGCGTGATCGTCATCTGCCGCAAATCGGCCTCATACTTTTTCCAGAGCGCATCTTCCATGTATTTAATATACTTCCGGCGCTCTTTTTCGGTTTTTAACGAAGCCAGCTTTGCATCCACCTCATTTACGGTGGCGGCCACTATTTTCGATAATGGAAGCACCTTTTTCAAATTGGCAACCAATCTCCAGTATTGACGCTCCTGAAAACGATTCTTAAAAACCTTTGGCGGTAAAATCACAATCTCTTTCAGTTCGATGCTAGGCATGGTATCTCCGTTTACAATAGTCGTGCGGAGGAGCGTATCCTGCTTGATTTTTGATGCCACCTGAGCCTGAATAACGCTAACAAACAAGGAAAGAAATATAATCAATACACTAAACCGCATGATTCCGCCAGGCATCGCCTGGTTTTTATTACAAAGATAGATCAGGAAACCGCTGCCTTCACCAGGACAGCAGCTTCTTCGAGCGTAATGGCCGAGGAAACCTTGAGACCTGAATGGTCGATAATGACTTTTGCTTCAACAGCATTGGTCCCCTGCAACCTGACAATAACCGGGACCGGTATGGTGCCAATCACCTTATAAGCATCCACAACTCCCTGTGCAACCCTGTCGCAACGCACAATTCCACCAAAAATATTGATCAGGATGGCTTTTACATTCGGATCCTTGAGAATGATCCTGAAGCCGGCTTCAACAGTCTGAGCACTGGCTGTGCCCCCAACATCGAGGAAGTTAGCCGGCTGTCCGCCTGATAGTTTAATCATATCCATGGTCGCCATGGCTAATCCGGCCCCATTCACCATACACCCGACATTACCGTCGAGTTTGATGAAATTAAGATTGTATCCGGAAGCTTCCACCTCGGTGGGATCCTCTTCATTCAGATCACGAAGGGCTGCATAGTCCGGATGACGGAACAAGGCATTTTCGTCAAGATTGACCTTGGCATCAGCAGCCAGGATCAGATCATCCGAAGTCTTAACCAGCGGATTGATCTCCAAAAGAGATGCATCGGTAGCGATATAAGCATTGTAAAGTGCAGTAACAAACCTCACCATGTTCTTGTGGGCCATTCCCGACAACTTCAGGTTAAAGGCGATTTTACGGGCCTGGAATGGAAGGATACCGATACCCGGGTCAATCTCTTCAGTAAAGATGAGATGCGGGGTATTATGAGCCACACCTTCGATATCAACGCCACCTTCGGTCGAATACATCACGATGTTTTTTCCCGTCTTTCTATTGAGCAATACACTCATATAGAATTCCTTGACATTAGGCTTCCCGTCGGCACCCGGATAATACATATCCCTCTGCACCAATAATTTACGAACAAGTTTGCCTTCAGGTCCTGTTTGGGGTGTGACCAGGGTCATCCCTAAAATCCGGGTTGCCAGTTCTTTAACCTGCTCCAGCGATGAAGCGATCTTCACACCGCCGCCCTTGCCGCGACCTCCGGCATGGATCTGGGCTTTGATCACCCAGAATTTTGTGCCGGTTTGATTCTGTATCAATTGGGCAGCTTCGACCGCTGCTTCAGGCGTTTCAACCATGAGCCCTTCCGCAACCGGAACACCGTGTAACTGCAGCAATTGTTTTGCCTGATATTCGTGAAGATTCATAAAAACTGGATTTTCTGGTTAAATAACTATTTGCAGGCGATAAAATTGCAATTTTTTTAAGTGAAACAAAAATCGCCGGCATTGGTTATCCCCAATGGTGCTATTTTTACGTAAAATTACCATCATGCGACAGCTCACAAACGATGAACACGGCAGGCTCTCAGTCGATGGATTTAAATCATCGGAAAAGAATCCGATAATCGTTGTGCTCGACAACGTGAGAAGTTTGAACAATATCGGGTCGATATTCCGCACTTGCGATGCATTCAGGGTTGAAAAACTGATCCTGTGCGGGATAAGCGCCCCACCGCCGCACCGGGATATCCACAAATCCGCCCTGGGTGCAGAATTATCAGTCGAATGGCAGTATTTCGAACACACTACCGACGCCATCGTTGATCTTAAGGCCAAAGGTTACCATGTATTTGCGGCAGAGCAAACCACCCTGAGCATCAACCTTAATGATTTCAATCCCGCCGGTCCCGTTGCTATCGTTTTTGGCCATGAAATCCATGGCGTTTCCCCCGAAGTCCTCGCTGTCTCCGAAGCCGCCATCGAAATTCCTCAGTATGGAACCAAACACTCACTCAATGTTGCCGTCAGCGTCGGCATCGTACTCTTCCACTTAATTTGCTAATTAGCAAATTAGCAAATTAGTATATTAACTAATATTTTAGTTGGTTATTTAAATTTATCGTTGTACCTTTGAAATAAATGAGACAACATGCGCGATTTAACCAAGGCCGAAGAACAGATCATGCAGGTATTGTGGAACATTCAACCTGCATTCGTTAAAGACATCATTGCAGAGCTGCCGGCTCCGAAACCCGCATACAGCACGGTTTCCACAATCGTACGCATCCTGGAATCCAAAGGGTTTATCGATCATGAGGCATTCGGTCCCACCCACCGTTATTCCACCATGGTCAGCAAGGAGGAATACTCGCATTTCTCGATGAAGAAGATGCTGGAGAATTACTTCGATGGCAGTCTGAAGCAAATGGTTTCTGCCTTTTCCAAACAGGAGAATATCAACTTGAAGGAAATGGATGAAGTACTAAAAAAACTGGATCAACTTAAAGATAAGAAACCATGAGCCTGATTCAAAATCTCATCCTCACTAACCTCTTTATCATCCTGATATACGGAGTTTATAAGGCAGGCTTTAGTAAAAGCAGTTCCTTCATGGCCAACCGGATTTTTTTGGTGGCAGGTTTAGCCGCCGCCCTGATTTTGCCCTGGATCAGTCCCGTTATGAATTTCCTCGTTCCCGTCAACGAGATCCAATGGCTGCCATCAGCTCCGGTCGCTTTGGAAGAGCCTTTAAACCAGGCTGAACCCATGGTCATGACTTCCTTAGTCCACACTAATCCGGCTGATCTTGCACTTTGGATATATTTTTCCATGGCAGGACTACTTCTGCTGTTCAGTGTGATACTTTGGATCAGGCTGATACTAATGACGAGAAAAGCACCCGTTCACCGTTATAACCGGTTGAAAATAGTGGTGATTGATAAAGGATGGACCGCATTCAGCATCTTCAGAACCGTTTTCTATCCAAAACCCTTCGTGCCCGATCGGCCCGAAACAAAACTCATCCTGGAGCATGAATTGGTTCATGCAAGGCAATTGCACACCGTCGATAATATCTTTTATGGTGCCGTGAGACTGCTGTTTTTCATCAATCCATTCATCCATTTATTGCATAAGGAATTAATGATTACCCATGAATACCTGGCCGACCGGCTGACTTCAACCGCAGACCGAACCGGGTATTCGCAAATATTGGTCAGCCATCAGTTTAAAGTCCCCCATTTTATTTTGATGCATCCATTTAACAAACAATCATTTTTAAAAAGGAGACTTGACATGCTTTCGAAAAACACAACAAACCACCTGGCAGGATGGAAATACCTGCTCCTGCTACCGTTGTTGGCAGGGATGATTCTGGGCAGTTCCTGGAGTGCCACCGCTCAGGACAAAAATCAGAAGATAAAGGCAGAGACTGCAGCAAAGGTTGAGAAGCAGCTAAAGAGAATGGGATTCGTAAAAACCGGGGAAAAGACCTGGAGCAAAGACGGTATTACCGTTATGGCCATGGACGATGTAACCATGGATGAAATCAAAGCCAAACTCAAGGAAGCGGAGGAAGCCAAAATCCGGAATAAATCAGAGGAAGCAAAACAGGTTTTTCTGATCGTTGAAGAAATGCCAACCTTTCAGGGTGGCACAATCGAGGGTTTCCGGAATTGGGTGCAGAGTAACGTGAAGTACCCGCCGGACGCAAAAGTGGGAGGAACAGTATATGTTTCATTTATGGTGAACAAAAAGGGAGAGGTGGAAGATATTAACATTATCAGAAGTGCCAGCCCGATTTTAGATGCGGAAGTCGTTAAAACCCTTCAGTCTGCACCGGCCTGGAGTCCTGGTAAGCAAAGGGGGCAAGAGGTCAATGTAGCCTTTTCCATACCTATTAAATTCATCATCAACGGGAAAGCCGGCAATCCGGATAAAGTAACAAAAGAGGATCTGGGTATCCCGGTAAAGCCCCCGGTTACTGAAGAGTCGGAGATGGAACGCGAAGACTCCCAGGTTTTTATGATCGTTGAAGAAATGCCGACCTTTCAGGGCGGCGAACTCGAGGATTTCAGAAACTGGGTTCAGGCTCATCTGGAGTATCCGGCGATAGCTTTGGAAAATAAAATACAAGGTACGGTATATGTTTCCTTTGTGGTCAATTCAAAAGGGAAAATCGTGATGCCTAACATTGTCAGAAAGGTTGACCCCGTGCTGGATGAAGAAGCATTCAGATTGCTGAAATCCGCGCCCGACTGGACACCCGGGAGGCAACAGGGAAAACCAGTCAACGTATCCTTCTCCTTACCGGTAGCATTCGTGTTGGACGGCAAGCGTGCAGATCCGTCGCTCAACGATAAAACTATTGAAGATGATGCAGACAAGATGCTCTTCCTGGTTTGCGAGGAAATGCCGGAATTTGAGGGAGGAAACCTCGATCATTTCAGGAATTGGGCGCAGGCTAATGTCAAGTACCCATATAAAGCTATGGAGGAAAGCATCTCCGGAACCGTTGAGGTTTCATTCGTGGTCAATAAAGAAGGGAAAGTGATCGATGTCTCCATCACAAAGAGCGCCGATCCGGTCCTCGACGAAGCCGCCCTGAACGTCGTGCGATCCTCCCCAACCTGGAAGCCCGGTAAGCAAAGAAGCCGCCTGGTAAATGTCCGCCAGACTATTCCAATCAAATTCATCCTGCAATAACTTACTCCCAATAGAAGTGTCATCCCCGCGAAGGCGGGGACCGGCTGACTCTAAGGAGGTTCTTATTAAAGCTCTATTGAATGTCATGATGTGCGACACGGTCCCCGCGTTCGCGGGGATGACACTTCTCCGAAGGGCACTCGTGACAATAAAAAAAGGGCCGCTTCGGTTGAAGCGGCCCTTTTTAATATTCGGTGCATCGATTATTTCACGATTCCCTGGAATTTGGCATCTGCAAAGAATTTGCCGAATTCGAGGTCGGTTTTTGCCATCTGTTTCAGATCAGACTGGGCAGCAACGGCTGCCTCGAGTGATTTGAACATATTGGCGCTCTGACCCTGGCGTGCATAAATGACTGCCCTCAGGTAGTTAGTCATGCCGGTTGGTTCGGTGATGCAATCAAGGGTTTTCAGTGCTTTTGCATAATCCTTGTTCAAGGTCTGGGCCAAAGCTGCATTAAACAGGCAGGAAGAACCAAAATTGGTAACAGCCTGACTATAGTTGCCTTTCTTGATATTGACAACACCCATGTTGTGATCGGCCTGGCTGCCAACGCTTGATGCGCTGCGGAACAGACCTTCAGCTTTATCATAATCGCCTTCGGCAAGAGCAACCACACCCAGGTTATTCAATACGATCGGGTCATTGGCTTTCAGGCTGTTGGCTTTTTCAATCGCTGTTTTGGCGGTTTTAAAATCGCCCAACTGAGCAGAAGTCATACCATAATCATTCCATGCACGATAGCAAGTCGGGAATTTTTCAGTTGCAGCTTTATAAATACCATTCTGAACCTTAACATCCTTGGTCAGGGTAGCAGCATACAGGACTTCCTCAATATCGAGATCTGAAGGATTGGCTGTAGCAATTCTCAGCAATTCGGCATCTGATTTCCCAACAACGTCAACATTAACAGTAAACTTTGAACGACGCAGGGCAGGCAGTATCTGGTCAGCCAATTCGGTAAAAGCAGCTGAAATATTCTTGATTTCTTTTTCGCGAACATCCGGATCGTTATACATTGATAATACACGTAAAATCAAGTCTTTATCCTGAATATTTGATTTCGAAACCAAATCTTTGAAACCTTCCCAATCTTCAGCGGTCGACATCAGTTTAAAGAATTCACTCTGATCGGCTTTTGAAACCTTCATGTTTTCCAGCTCTTTTTTGAAGAAGGAAGAACCTGTTTTCAAACGCTCTTTAGCCAGTTTATCATTGAGTGCAAGGGTTCCGTCAGGTGATGCATAAGCAGACACATCAACACTCTTGATATTATAATTTGATTTTGAATTGGCAGATTTGACCTTTTCCTTCATAGCAGTAACATCAGCCTTTGCAGTTTCACTCTTCTTGACATCAGCCTTGTTGATATCATATTTAATATCAGCCTGATAAGTTTCAGGAACGATCCTTTGGAATTTGTCCGGAGCTAAGGTGGTTTCACCTGCCTGATTGGCCAGCAGCAATGGAGTTGAGATGACCCCATCAGCAACTTTTACTGGTTCAAAAGCAACTTTTTTTGCTTTCATGGAGGCTTCAACCTTGATGATAAGTTCAGACTGGCGCATTTCCTTGGTATAAGGAATGGTTCCTTCATAAGTAACCTTGCCACCCGAAGCATAATTCACCACTTTGTTGTTAGCGGTAACTTTTTCACCCTGGAGGGTCAGAGGTTTGTATTCAACTTCGCCCGAGGGAGTTTTCAACACGGGAGTAGCGACCACAATCGCCTTTTTATTAAAGAATTTTGCAGGGTACTGAGCGTCGAGAGTAAGCCCCACATTTCCGCCATGCATTTCCAGGATTTCTGGTTTCACTTCATACTTGATCCCAGAGGCGGATTTCTTCATTTTATTCAGCCCGCTGCAGCCCGAAAAAAGGGCAATAAGTGCAATAGCTGTCAAAATACTAAGGTTGAATTTCTTCATAACTACCGGTTTTATGTTTGTTATTTCGTTTTTCAATGTACGACAAAAATATAAATCTTTTGGAGATGAACTTCAAAAATCAAACGGTTAGTGAAAATTGTTAAACATACACTTTACTCAGCCCTGTGAGGAAAAACTCTGGTTAATCCCAGGGGATAATCCGGAACGAAAATGGTTTCAAGAAGGGATTGATAATCTTCCCGATTGTTGACAAAATCTATTTCGCGGGTGTCCACTACTAATATCCGCATTGACGGTTCCTGTCGGAAAAAATCAAAATATCCGGTGGTTATCTTTTTCAGATAATCGGCGGTAATGGCGGATTCGTAATCCCGTCCCCGGTTCCAGATATTGGTCAGTAAATTTTCAGGGTCCTGATGAAGATAAACGTAAAGATCCGGTTTGGGCAAGGATGAATACATGATATGGAAAAGCTGTGCGTAAAGCTTGTATTCATCTCCGTTCAGGGTATTACCGGCGAAAATCAGTGATTTCATGAAATAATAATCGGCTACGATAAAAGGGGCAAAGATATCCGGATCAATAAGTTCTTTTTTGAGCTGGGTATACCTGTCGGCCAGGAACGACATCTCCAGCGGGAAGGCAAAACGTTCAGGATCCTGATAAAATTTTGGCAGGAACGGATTATCGGCAAACCTTTCGAGGATCAAATGACTGCCATAGTCGCTGCTGATCCGGGTGGCCAGTGAAGTCTTACCCGCCCCGATATTACCTTCGATGATAACCAGACGATAATGACACGGATATTTCTGCGCGATTTCCATCGTCTAAAAATAAAAAATCCCCGCGATTGCAGGGATTTTAAATGAGGTATCTTATTAACCGGTCTATCAACGACGGTCAAAGTCCCTGCGGGGAGGTCTCGGCCCCCGGTCTCCGCCATCACGACGGTCCCGGTTGTCGCGTCCACCACGGTCATCGCGTCCGCCACGGTCATCGCGCCTGGGACCACGATCATGGGGTGCAGGTTCAACGTAACCTTCAGGTTTTTCGAGAAGCGCTTTTCTTGACAAGCGGTATTTTCCTGTTTTTTCATCGATCTCAATGAGTTTCACCTCAAGCATCTGACCGACCTTGAGTTCTTCTTCAACGGTTTCGAGACGTTTGAAGGAAATCTCGGAGATGTGCAACAGGCCTTCCTTACCCGGGAGTATCTCAACAAATGCTCCGAAAGCAACGATGGAAACTACTTTTCCATTATAAACCTGACCCACTTCGGGAACAGCGCAGATACCCTGGATGATTTCCATGGCAGCTTCAATGGCTTCCTTGTCAGGAGCGGCAACTTCAATAAATCCGATACCGTCTTTTTCCTCGATAGTAATGATGGTATGGGTACGTAATTGAATTTCCTGAATGATCTTTCCACCGGTTCCGATGACTGCCCCGATCATATCTTTCGGGATCGTCATGGTCTGAATTCTCGGAACATGCGGTTTGTAATCTTCACGCGGTTCGGAAATGGTTTCCAGTATCTTACCCAGAATATGCATTCTTCCGCGGTTTGCCTGTTCGAGGGCCTCGGCTAAAATTTCGTAAGAGAGTCCGTCAACTTTAATATCCATCTGGCAAGCGGTAATCCCATCGCGGGTTCCACAGACTTTAAAGTCCATATCCCCCAGATGGTCCTCATCACCGAGGATATCCGAAAGCACTTTGTATCTTTTGTCTTTGCCAACCACGAGTCCCATGGCGATACCGGAAACCGGTTTCTTCATTTTAACTCCGGCATCCATCAGGGCAAGGGTTGCAGCGCAAACAGTGGCCATGGATGAAGATCCGTTCGACTCAAGGATATCAGAAACAATACGGATTACATAAGGATTGTCCTCAACACCCGGGAGCATGGGTTTGATGGCGCGGTGGGCCAGGTTGCCATGTCCGATTTCCCTGCGGCTGATTCCGCGAACCGGACGAGCTTCACCGGTGGAGAAAGGCGGGAAATTGTAGTGAAGAAGAAAACGGTCTTTACCCTGGGTCAGTACTTCGTCAACGATTTTCTCGTCGAGTTTGGTTCCCAGCGTAATGGTGGTCAGTGATTGGGTCTCTCCACGGGTGAAGATAGCCGATCCGTGAGCCATGGGAAGATAATCAATCTCGCTCCAGATGGGACGGATTTCATCAGTCTTCCTGCCATCCAGACGAATACCTTCATCGAGGAGCATGTTACGCGTAGCTTCTTTCATCACATCGTGGAAATACCGCTTCACCATCGCCTTAACAACGTCGGTGGCTTCTTCGCCTAATGAAAAGATATATTCCTCTTCCATTTTTTCCCAGGCTTCGGCACGTTCATGCTTAGGCTTCTGAGCTTTGGCGATGTCATAAACCTGCTGGTAAGTAGCAGCAAAAACCCTGGCTTTCAGGTCAGGATCGTTGGTTTCATGATTGTATTCCCGGATGCTGTCTTTTCCAAGATCTTTGCGCATTTCGAGCTGGGCGGTGCAGTGCCTCTTGATCTCATCGTGACCGAACTTGATCGCTTCAAGCATTTCAAATTCTGATACTTCGTGCATCTCACCTTCAACCATCATGATATTATCATAGGTCCCGGCGATAATGATGTCGAGGTCGGCATCTTCAAGTTCTTCCATGCCCGGGTTGATCACCATATCACCATTGATACGGGCCACGCGCACTTCGCTGATCGGTCCGGCGAAGGGGATATCGGTAAGGGCGAATGCAGCAGATGCAGCTAATCCTGCCAGGGCATCGGGCGGACAGGTTGTATCGCCTGACAGCAGGCTGATGCTGACAAAAACCTCTGCATGATAATCATCGGGAAAAAGTGGACGCAAAGCCCGGTCAACCAAGCGGGAAACGAGCACTTCATTGTCGTTCGGACGGGCTTCCCTTTTCATGAATCCACCGGGAAAACGGCCGGCTGCCGCAAATTTTTCTTTATATTCAACACTGAGCGGCATGAAGTCGACACCTTCTTTTGCCGTTTTGGAGGCACAAACGGCCGCCAGGATCATGGTCTTGCCCATGGTCACTACCACAGAACCGTCGGCCTGTTTGGCCAGTTTACCGGTTTCAATGGTTATCGTCCGTCCATCCTTCAATGTGATGGTCTTCTGATACGCTTGATACATGATATAAATTCGGATTTATTAAGAAGAAAAAAGGCAATTATGAAATTGCCTTTTCTTCCTGGGTTATTTACGTAAGTTCAATTCTTTAATAATCGCCCGGTAACGCGATATGTCCCGGTCTTTAAGGTAGTTGAGCAACCTTCTGCGTTTACCTACTAGTCTGATCAATGATCTCTGGGTGCTGAAGTCCTTGCGGTTTTTCTTCAAATGGCCCGTCAGGTGAGCGATACGGTAAGAGAATAAGGCAACCTGTCCCTCTGGTGAACCGGTGTCTGTATTGGACTTCCCGTACTTCTCGAAAAATTCTTGTTTCTTTTCTGCCGTTAAGTACATGTTTACTAAAATTTTACAGTTGTCTTAAAATTAACGCGCAAAGTTACAGAAAAGATTGAGTTCACCAAACGAAATCGTGAGGATTGTAAAGAAGGAGCTCCTGCATAATGAAAGGTTGAGTCAGCCGGTTCCCGCTTTCGCGGGAATGACACTTCTATCGATCTTTCTTTCGTCCACCGATCTTCTTCTTCGTCCACCGTCTCACAGTCTCAGTATCCATAAGTAAACGTTCCGAAATACGCCGACATCTCAGGCGAGCCCCTGAGGAGGAACTTGACTTCATGTTTATTCTTTTCACGGAGGGGAACCAGCGAAAACACCA
Source organism: Bacteroidales bacterium (assembly GCA_041662065.1). GTDB lineage: Bacteria > Bacteroidota > Bacteroidia > Bacteroidales > UBA12481 > UBA12481. The sequence goes on from JBAZTE010000010.1 coordinate 100,497, forward strand.
GCCAACGGGTAATCCAGGCTTCACAAAGATCACCGTTTGAATTGTGCGAAAGAGCCAGCTCAATGGGAGGTGGATCGAGCGCATTGGTGGGAAGCCTCCACAGGTTAAATTCATGATCCCTGCACCCTCCGCTGTAACTTACCCGCATCAGCAGGTTGTCATCCTTCACAAAGGCTGAATCCAGACGGAAAGCATCCATGGAATACTTGTCCCATTCATTGTCATGCAAGATGCCGACTGCTGGAGCATTCATTTTTATCTCGGTAATCCTTATCGACGGATAAGTGGCACCTCCCCTGCCGCAACGGAATTCCTCCGGATCAGCTGTGTATTTTACCAGGACATTGAGGCCATTGACCTGATAATCTTTATCCAGATTAACCGGATGATAGGTAACGCCGTTGTCCGGGCTATCGAACGAAATCATCCAGCCGCAACCGTCCACCTCCGGCGCACCGGTAAACACGATAATACCCTCTTTAAATCCATATGGGCAATTCACATCCTGTTCTTCATGGCATGACACGAATAACCCCAAGGCTCCCAACACCAGCGCAGCTAAAAGAAGTTTTCGTTTTATCATTTGATATTCCTTGTTATCAATTATCAGTTTTCGCGGTTTGCCAAGCCGTCTCACAGTCTCACAGTCTCACAGTCCCCCGTCCCTACATCCACCACCCCTCACCTCTCGTCACGCAAAACTGCCCCTCCGGCTCTTTTTTCAGGTCGAGGTCAAAGATCAGCTGTGGTTCTGAATGATTAATGTAAGGCTCGACAAAACGAACATGATAAGTATCAGCCGGTATATTATGCACCAGTATATCAAGGTTATATAAACAATTGCATTTGCATCCCTGCTTGAAATCATCCTCGCGGATAATCAGGCTGTCGCCCTTGACTTCAATATCAACCGCAAACTTTTCAGGACAGCAATTAAACCCTGCATTCAAATGCTTTATGGTAAGCACACTATCCCCATCATAACTATACCTGATGCATGAATTCTCCTGCGGGGGATCATTACTTTTCAGCGGTACGCTGGCCCTGCACACCATGTCGGAAGCTACCGATACCGAAAGCGACCCAAGATCGCCACCCGGCCGCTCACAGCTGAACGTCCCACAGGCAATCCCAACTAAAACCACTAACCCGGATATTATTTTCATAACCAAATCTTAAGATTCTTAACATTCTTAACCTCTCTTAACCCCTCTTAACCCCTCTTAACCTCTCTTAACCTCTCTTAACCTCCTTAACGTTCCTCACTCCGGTCTCATCACCCTCCCAACAAACAGTATCGCCCCGGTGGATCTTTCGGCAATGGCAAAGAGGAAAGGCCGGTCGAAAGAGATGAAATTCCCGATTGAGGTGGTGCCGACCTCCACCGAAGTCACGGCAGCAGCTTCAGTCCCTTCCTCATTGACCTCAATAAAGGTTTTATGTTTTACACCGGTAATGAGCAATCCGCCTTCAGGCAGTATACCGGTAAAATCAGCCCGGTCAGTAAAGGCAACTTCCATGCCCATGGCTGACAGGACTTCTTTCAGACTTTCTTCATAGGAGAATGTGAATTTTGGAAGCGAAAACTGGACTTCGTGGATGCTGTCGTATTTGGTCAGCCAACTTTCCCAATTCGCGGCTGTCAATGTTTTTTCAACGTCAGCAACCGATTTTCCGGTTTCAGGCAGGAACAGGAACATCCGCCAGTTCCCTTTTCCATAAGGGAGCTCAACCGATGTAAACACCTCATTGGCATAGCTGTTCATATCCATTTTCTGGTGCATCATGTCCACCTGAACCGTATTACCGTCTTCAAGATAAAAGGATTGTCTACCGGTATTTTTAGGATTGAATTCATGCGTCCAGGCTCCCTTGAAATAGATCGCATTGATCAGGAACATGAAGGATTCAGGGTTGATCTGGTCGACTATCTTCTCGATCTTTTTATTCGTTTTATCGGAAACCCATTGATTGATTTCATCCTTACAGCCGGATGCGGCAAAATCCACCGGCCTGACTTCCGCATTATAATAAGTTTGATTCCGGCTGACAAAATCGGGCAGGATGGTGTACTCTTTCCTGTACCAGATGGAATTGGCCACCGAGATAATGACCTTTTCATCATGTGCCACCAGCGCTGTTACCAGAGCTTTATTCAGGTCGTTCAGTTCATCCATACTGTATCCGGCAACCCTTAAGGCCTCCTGCATGGCGGCTTTCGTACCGGCTCCGGCACCGTTCAATGTCATTGACAATGCTTGTGATACACTCAGCGGGGAGATCATCAGATTAGTCCCGGGAGCAGCTGCCGATGCCAGCCGTGCATACAAATCCAAGCCGAATGTGTTATCAGCCAAGATAATCCCGGCCGACTTGGTTGGAAGATCAAGGGGTTTTGGTTCATAGTCCTTATCCTTCGAACAAGAATACGCAGCACCGGCCATAGCCAATGTAAGCAGGAAATATTTAAACGACTTCATATCTGCAAAATTTCTATTATTTCATTCTTTATAATCCCCAGGGATAACTCTTTCGGGTCAGACAGAATTCTCCATCCGCATTCTTCCTGAGTTCTGCCCTGAACAGGATCTTTTCCTGATCCGAACCGTTGATATAGGGCTCCTCAACACGGATCCACCAGGTCTTTTTATCAATACCCGATATTTTGTAAGTCAGGTCATACAAACAGTTGCAATCACAAAGGGCCGAATTCTCATTTTCGGTGATGATGATCGTATCACCCTCTACCTTGACATCTGCCCTGAATCCTTCGGGACAGCAATTAAAGGCTGCATTCACGTGTTTGATGGCCAGCGAATCTCCGGATTCCCAGGAGTATTGAATGCAATCCTTGTCGGAAGATTGGTCAGTTGCTGCTTTCAAACCATTCCCCTTGCATACCGAGCCGCTCAAACGATTGATCGTCGGAGTTACCGAACCTTCTCTATCACAACTGTTGACGGCCAACAAAGAAAACAGGGCCAGCAAATATTTAGTTTTCATATCCTAACATAATTATTGGACTTTCCGGGGAGGTCAGATTTCTAAATATCAGAATTGACAAGCAAATTTCGTACCACATTGAGGCCCTGAGTAAGTGTCCGTGGAGAAAAATCAAGTTCATCCTGTGCTTTTTCAAGAATAAATCCTGTTGAAACCGGACGGTGGCCGGATTGTTTAAGTTCATCCGAATGAACCGGTGAAATAAGCGATTCATCCAGATTAAAAGAGCGGGCTATAATCCTTGCAAAATCAAGAACCGAAGTCATTTCCGGTCCTGAAAGATGGTAAATGCCGGTTTTATTCCGCACAACAATCTCCATTATGCCCTCAGCCAGATCATCGACCAGGGTCGGCATCCGGAACTGATCGTCGACCACCCGGATGGATTTGTGACCCATGAGCGAATCACGGACCCAGGTGACCAGGTTGCTCCGGTTCATCGAGGGTGTGACACCATATACCAGGATCGTGCGGACAATCACCCATGGGATTTTCAGCGAGCGGGTGATAAATTCGCCCTGCAGTTTCGACCACCCATATGCGCTCACCGGATTTGGATGATCATCCTCGCTGTACGGACCCTTCAGCCCGTCGAAAACAAAATCCGTGGATAGATAAATAAACCGCGCCCCACAGGCTTCGGCAGCTTTCCCCACATTCCGGGTTCCCTCGATATTAACCAGGTCGCACCGTTCAGGGTCCAGTTCACAGGGATCCACCTGGGTCATGGCGGCACAGTGAATAACCGCATCGGGTTTAAACTCACTTACAATTTCCTTAACCTCTTCATTCACGGCGATATCCATCTGACGGAAACGAAGATTTCCGGGATTCTTTATCTTACATCCGGAGGCTGAAGTGGCCAATAGTTCAAATCCTGACATGGATTGAATCCGGTGGACAAGGGTTTGTCCGACGAGTCCGTTGGCTCCGGTAAGCAGAATTTTCACCATCAGGTAAAGTTAGCAAAAATCCATTCAGCTTCCCTTGCCCCTGATGAGGAGCTGGCCGATATGGCACCCGAGACAACAACGGCAGTGGCAATATTTGGTGTAGAGATGCAAAAAAGCTTGTGAATAAAAAGCATTGGGCACCCGGTAGCCATATCCGGTCCAGATACGGGTTATCCTGTTATTTTCCGATGGCAGCTTTTCAAGCTTCTCCATCCAGCTTTCCCAGGCATGCGAGTCCCCGTTCCAGTGTGCATAGCTGGCATGGAAAGGCAAGACAGCGTTGATCTGAAAAAGGTTTTTCGTTTCGGAGCCCATGCCGGTATCCCGGTCAGCCCATTTCTTACCGAAATCATAATGAAGTTTCCAATAAGATGATACCGGAAAATCGAATTTCAGGTGCATTTCATTTTCCGATCCGTGAATGACCGACTGGAGGCGTTCAGGGTTGCCAGCCAGGAATGCAGCCAGTTGAGCGATCCTCACGGTTGGAAAGTTTGACGGTCTCATTCTCAGAAATTTCCAGCCCGGATTCTTCAAAGCCACCAGGTTGAACTTTTGGCGGACAAATCCATATTCAACCATTAACGCCCTGGAATAGGGATCCGGTTTCCTCACCGGTATCAGATCTGCCTGGCCGTAAAGTATGGCCTCCAGCCTGAAAAGGTTGGATCCGGTCGAACGTATGGCGGACAATGGGATAGATTGACCCAAGCGGTCGAAAATATCCTGGTTGATTCCAAAACCGAACGACCGTGCAATCATCTGAACCCAGGTTTCGTCCCACCCTCCCCTGTTGATTGTCAATCGTTTATAAACCTCATCTGATTTAGTCTGCATACGCTCGATGCCCATGTTCACAATCCAGTTTTCCACCTCCGACGGTTCAAGTTTTTTCCAGTTATCCTCGCAGGGAACCGTGGAAATAGTCGAAAGTATTCGGTGGTAATTATCAAGAAAAGAGGGTTTTACAGGAAGAACAACCGCCGGGATCTGATCTCCGTTAGTCCTTTTGACGGTGCAATCCGCTTCGTAAACAACATGCAGAATGACCGGATCATAGACAGGATCCTCATGGTGGTTGTGACGGTACCAATCGGAAGCCTTGACATGGATTTCCACATGTCCGGCCCATATGGCTTCCCCAATCCGAATCCGTGCCATTAAAAAATCGGGACCTGCGTCGGTATTAAGCTGTCCGGGGGTCAGCACTTCAACGTGCTGATGATCGGCTGTTAATAACTGATCGGCCGGAAACAATCCATATTTCCAGAGATATTGAAGAAAATCTTCCTGCATCTGTTTTCTTTTTCAGATATAGATGCAGAACGGACATGGAAATGGAAATTATCGGCCCATTATTTTATAAACCGAATTCATAGAGCATCGACTGGGCGGCTTCACGGGCTTTCTGTGCGAAGTCCAGGCCGCTGCCCGCATAAAGGATTCCTCTTGAATTATTGATGAGGAGTCCGCCTTTTGCGGATCTGCCGTTATGGATCACCATCTCCATCGATCCTCCCTGGGCACCTATCCCCGGTACCAAAAGAAAATGCTCGGGAGCAATACGGCGTACATTGCGAAAATAATCGGGACGGGTGGCGCCCACCACAAACATAAGGTTATCGGTTGTACCCCAGGAAGTTGCCTGCATAAGCACATGTTCATAAAGCGGCTGGTCCTGTTCGACATTCAACAGCTGGAAATCGCTCGCCCCGGGATTGGAGGTCAGCGTCAGCACAATCGCCCATTTGCCCGGAAACTGGAGGAAAGGTTCAATGGAATCCTTTCCCATGTAAGGTGAAAGGGTGATCGCATCAAAATCATAATGAATAAAAAAAGCCTTGGCATATTGTTCGGCCGTGTTGCCAATATCTCCGCGCTTGGCATCAGCAATGATGAACAAGTTCGGATCTTTCGACCGGATATAATCAACCGTCATTTCGAGTTGCCGGATACCATCGGTCCCAAGGGATTCGTAAAAGGCCAGGTTAGGCTTATAGGCCACGGCCAGATCAGCCGTTGCATCGATAATGGCGCGATTAAATGAAAAAACCGGATTGGCTGCGCGATGCAGATGAGCAGGAATGCGGGCCAGATCGATATCGAGGCCGACACACAGGAAGGATTTCTTCTTCCTGATCTCCAGATTAAGTTCTTCTGATGTCATGAGCGGCTAGTTTCAGCAGTTTTCAAGCGTTCAGCATTCTCAGCAATCTGCAATTTATCAATAATCTCCTGAATATCCCCGTTCATGATTGTCGGAAGATTATACATGGTTAACGAAATCCGGTGGTCGGTCATGCGGCCCTGCGGATAATTGTAAGTGCGGATTTTTGCCGAACGGTCGCCGGTGCTGACCATCGTTTTTCTTTTTGAAGAAATTCCGTCCATGTATTTCTGATACTCCATATTGTACAGGCGGGTGCGGAGTTCAATCATGGCCTTTTCCTTGTTTTTAATCTGGGATTTCTGATCCTGGCAGGTCACAACAATCCCCGAGGGCATGTGGGTCAGGCGGATCGCTGAATAGGTTGTATTCACCGACTGTCCGCCGGGTCCCGACGAACAATAGGTATCCACCCGGATATCCGAAGGAAGAAGTTCAACATCAAACTCCTCTGCCTCAGGCAATACAGCTACCGTTGCGGCTGACGTATGGATCCTTCCCTGGGTTTCGGTCTGAGGCACACGCTGAACACGGTGAACACCTGATTCATACTTCATCACCCCATATACCCCGTCTCCGGTGATGGCAAAGATGACCTCCTTATAACCACCGTTTGTACCTTCGGTAAAAGTGTTGATGCTGTATTTCCAGCCTTTGATATCGCAGAATTTGCAGTACATGCGGAAAAGGTCGCCCGCGAAAATGCTGGCTTCATCGCCGCCGGTACCGGCACGGACTTCCACAATGGCATTCTTGGCATCCTCCGGATCAACCGGGAGCAGAAGAACTTTGATCTCCTCCTCCATCTCGTTCCAGCGATGCATTAAGTTATCGATCTCCTCCTTGGCCATTTCGCGCATCTCTTCGTCCTTTTCCACTTCCAGCATCTTTTTGGCGGATTCGATATTCTCGGTCACATTTTTATATTCATTATAAAAGGCGACCACCCTGGTCAACTCCTTGTATTCCTTGTTGAGCTGAACATAGCGTTTCATGTCGTTGACCACATCAGGCTCAGTGATCAGTCGGGCTACCTCATCATACCGGGCAGCTATTCCTGCTAACTTATCTAATAACATGGGTTAATTTTCTTTTTCGGGTTGTAAGTTGATCAATAATTGTGCCCTCGCGGAGAGGTTATCTCGAAGGGACGGGGTCCCGGCATTCGCCGGGATGACAAAAACATTTGCGGGGGAAGTTAATAGAAGAAATCGCCGTACTGGCTGCGGATGGTTAATCCGGGCTTTTCCGATTTTTCGCAGAAACCGACGATTCTGGCTTCAATTCCAAAACCTGCCGAGATATCGATAACTTCCCGGGCATAAGCTTCCGGAAGGTAAATCTCGAACCGGTGACCCATATTGAACACCTTGTACATTTCCCGCCACGGGGTTCCCGACTGTTCCTGGATCAACTGGAACAGGGGCGGCAGATCAAAAAGGTTATTCTTGATCACATGAACATTTTCAACAAAATGCAAAATTTTTGTCTGACCTCCGCCGGAGCAATGAACCATGCCGTGAATGTCCGGCCTTAAAACTTCAAGAATGGCCCTGACAACCGGCGCATAGGTCCGGGTGGATGAGAGTACCAGCTGGCCGGCGTTGAGGCCGGTGCCGCTCACCGGGGAAGTCAATTCCGTATGGCCGGAGTAAACCAGATGATCAGGGAGTTGAGGATCAAAGGATTCCGGATATCTTGCCGCAAGATGGTGGGCAAAAACATCGTGCCTGGCTGACGTCAATCCATTGCTGCCCATGCCGCCATTATATTTTTCTTCATAATTGGCTTTCCCCGATGAGGATAGCCCAACGATTACATCCCCTCCGGCAATCCGGTCGTTTGAAATGACATCGGCTCTTTTCATCCGAGTGGTGACCGTACTGTCGACTATAATCGTACGGACCAGGTCTCCAACATCAGCAGTCTCACCCCCGCAGAAAACAGTTTCAACGGCATTTTCGGTGAGAAAATCGCAAATATCCTGCGTACCCTGTATCACGGCGGAAATCACTTCTCCCGGTATCAGGTTTTTATTCCTCCCGATGGTCGAGCTTAACAGGATCGGACCGGTGGCACCTGCGCAAAGCAGGTCATCGATATTCATGATCACTGCATCCTGGGCGATGCCTTTCCATACGGACAGGTCGCCGGTTTCTTTCCAATACAGGTAAGCAAGTGAGGATTTAGTCCCGGCCCCATCGGCATGCATGATGCAGCACCATTCAGGATCGCCGGTCAGAATATCAGGGATAACCTTACAGAAAGCCTTGGGATACAAGCCCTTATCAAGCTTCCTGATGGCTTCATGGACCTCTTCCTTGGATGAAGAAACGCCGCGTTGCGAATATCTGTTACCCTGCTCCATAACGAGGTGCAAAGGTAGAAAAATTACTGCTTCTTGATTATTTTTTTCTTACCCTGCTGAAGCTCTTCCATTCCCCGCATGAGGATTTGTTTTTGAGCATCGATTTCGTTTCCGGGTTGTCCGCCGGGGACGTAATCATTCCTCAGCACCCTGAATTCGGTACGGCGGTTTAACTGGTGAGCAATCTCCTTATCCTGGTCATTGGGAAGAAGATCAATAAATCCCTTCGATAAAGTATCGGCAACATTGAGGAATTTATATTGAGCGGCAATTTTTTCATCCACTACCCTGGGCACATCCGGACCATAACCCCTGGCCTTGAGCCTGTCCGAAGCAATCCCTTTGCTGATCAGGTAATCGACTACCGACTGGGCCCTGTTCTGGGATAATTCGAGGTTGGTCATCGCCCTGAAAGGCCTGATGTCAGTGTGCGACATCAGCTCGATCGTAATATTCGGATTATCTTCGAGGGTCTCAACCAATGCATCCAGCGCTACCATCGATTCAGGCCGCAGGTCCCATTTTGCCAGATCGTACAGGATATTAGGCAGCTCGATCGGCTTTTCATACGGGGCCAAAACGAGGGTAGCATTGAAATCACGGCTGGCTTCGAGTCCCATGGTAGTCTCCCGGAGTTTTCCGTTGAGGAAACCCTTTTTGAATGCCACCAGCAGGTAATCGGTCTCCTCTTTTAATTTAAAGGAGAAATTCCCGGTCGAGTCCGTTTTATACTCGAAACTGGTACCGTCACTACCGATAAGCCGGACATCCGCACCCCCCAGAGGCATGGTGGTCCGTTCATTGATCACCCGGCCCACCATATTGAAACGCTTTTCCGGAAGCACAAAAGAATAAATCTCGTCGCCGCCTTTGCTTTTATCCAGACGACTTGATGTAAAATAGCCTTTCTCTTCATCTTTCTGGAAGACAATTCCGAAATCGTCGGCTGAACTGTTGAGGGGGGCTTTCATATTCTCAACCTGCCACTTGCCATCGGGTTTTAGCTGGGCCTTGAAAATATCCAGGCCTCCCATGCCCGGATGGCCGTTTGAGGAAAAATAGAAGAGGGAATCAGTCTTCACGAATGGAAACATCTCATCTTTGGGAGTATTGATCTCCGGTCCAAGATTGTTCGGAGGCCCGAACGGACCATCCGCCTTTTCCCGTTTGGCCATCCAGATATCCTTGCCGCCGATGCTTCCGAGCATATCGCTGACAAAGAAAATAGTCAGCTGATCTTCGGTCAGGCTCGGATGCGCAATGACCACAGAATCTTTGGAAATAGGTACAGCTACCGGGTCCATCCATTTCGTGCCCGACCGTTTGGCCATCATGATCTGGCAACCAAGCGCCATCTGCTTGTCGTAACGGCACCGGGTGAAATACATGGTTGAACCATCCTCGGTCACCCAGGGCGCACCGTCATCATAAATACTGTTGATCACTTTATCGACCGGGGTCGGGACTGCCCATTTCTGCTTGTTATCCAGCCGTGTATAAAAGATATCAGAGAAACTCTGACCGGTTCCGCCATGGATTTTATTGCCGACGGCACCATCACGGGAAGATGAAATATAAAGTTCCTTGTAGTCCCTGGATGCAAAAAACGGACTATAATCATTGAACTTACTGTTGAAATCCTTTACGTTGGCCACCTGGTACCGCGATAAATTTTTAGTCCAGGTTTGTATCGAATCACAGGATTGATAAGCCTCCAGCGCCATCAGATCGCCTGGTTCCGATTTCAGGTATTCCTCGTATTCCTTTTTCGCCAGATCCAGCTTGCCGTTGATCTTAAGTACCTCGGCATAATACAGATGAGTCTTCGGATCAGGGGATTTCTGCTTCACCACCCTTGAAAAATAGGATTCGGCTTTCCTGGTATCATTAACCAGACGGTAGCAAATCCCGATTTTTACAGTGAGCGCCATCCTTTTCTGGCGGTCCTTTTCCTTAGCATAGGCTTTTTTATACTTCTCGGCAGCCTTGAAATATTCACCTACGCTAAAAGTTTTATCAGCCTGAACAACCAGGTCCCTTTTCTGACCCATCACCGGACCAGCCAGCAAAATGGCCATGGTCAAACCCGTGATAAAACGAAATAATTTCATACAAGCGCTTTTTCTACTATAACGATCAAAATTAGGCATTATTTGCCTAGTTCCAACCTATTTAGCGTGCAAAGAGCAACTCGCGGTATTTTGGCAGCGGCCAGAGGTCGTCATCAACAATTAATTCCAGTTTATCAATATGATACCTGATCTCATCGAGAAAATGCTTGACGGTGCTGTTGTATATATTGGCCAGTTCCCTGACATCCTCAATCTTGTTGGCCTCCCTGCGGGCGTTAACCATTTCATCTACCATTTCAAGGATCAGTGCCTTATGTTTTGATATCCTCCGGATCGCATTAAGCTGATAACTGGCGGCATCCGCAAATTCACTGGCCGGAAGAATATCCTTCAACCCCTTGACATTTTCGATCAGACGGTTCTGGTACTTGATTACTGTTGGAATAATGTGGTTCACGGCCAGGTCGCCCAGCACTCTTGATTCAATCTGGATTTTCTTGGCGAACATTTCCAGCCGGATATCATAACGGGCATTCAATTCGCGCTCGGTAAGCACATTCAGCCTGCCCAGCATATCAATGCTTCTCGGTTCAACATATGCTTTCAATGCATCCGGTGCATCATTGATATTGGAGAGACCGCGGCGTTCTGCCTCCTTTCTCCACTCATCACCGTAACCATTGCCTTCAAAAAATATTTTTTTCGAATGGATGATATATTTCCTGAGGATGCGGAAGATGGCCTCATCCTTTTTGGCCCCCTGTTCCATCAGGGTATCCACTTCAACTTTAAATTCCTTTAGCTGGTTGGCCACCGCTGCATTCAGGATAGTCATCGGGGCGGCACAGTTCATAGAGGAACCCACGGCCCTGAACTCAAACCGGTTACCGGTAAAGGCAAACGGACTGGTACGGTTACGGTCGGTATTGTCGAGCAGGATTTGCGGGATCTTACCGATATTCAGTTTAAGCTCCGTTTTCTGATCCGGGGTCATATCTACGGCCGGCACTTTGTCCTCAATTTCCTGAAGGATCCGGGTGAGGTGCTGTCCGATGAATACCGAGATAATGGCCGGCGGAGCTTCATGAGCCCCCAGACGGTGTTCATTGCCGGCCGACATCACACTGGCCCTCAGCAGGTCAGAATAATCATAGACTGCTTTGACTGTATTAACGATGAAGGTCAGGAATTGAAGATTTGATTTCGGATTGGTTCCGGGGGCGAGCAGATTGACCCCGGTATTGGTCAGCATCGACCAGTTGTTATGTTTACCCGAACCGTTGATGCCTTTATAAGGCTTCTCATGCAGCAGCGCACGGAAATTGTGTTTCCTGGCCACTTTTTTCATGATGTCCATCAGGAGTTGGTTATGATCAACTGCCAGGTTGGCCTCTTCGAACACCGGGGCGCATTCAAACTGGTTTGGAGCCACTTCATTGTGACGGGTCCTGACCGGTATGCCCAGTTTATAGCAATCAAACTCCAGATCACGCATAAAAGCGGTAACCCGTTCCGGAATCGATCCGAAATAATGGTCGGCCAGCTGCTGGTCTCGCGCCGAAGCATGGCCCATCAGCGTCCGGTCGGTGAGAACCAGGTCGGGACGGGCATAATACAGGGCCTCATCAACGAGAAAATATTCCTGCTCCCATCCCAGGGTGGCGATCACTTTATTCACGTCCTTGTCAAATAGCTGGCATACATCAACGGCAGCTTGATCGAGGGCAAACAGGGATTTCAGCAGCGGGGTTTTAAAATCGAGCGCTTCGCCGGTATAAGCAACAAATACGGTGGGAATGCACAATGTTTTATCAACGATGAATGCCGGTGATGATGGATCCCAGGCCGAATATCCGCGGGCTTCAAAGGTGTTCCTGATACCCCCGCTGGGAAGCGATGATGCATCCGGCTCCTGCTGAATCAGCTCCTTGCCGCCAAAATGTTCAAACATCTTGCCGTCTTTTGTAGGCTCGAAAAATGCGTCGTGTTTCTCAGCAGTTGAACCGTTCAAAGGCTGGAACCAGTGGGTGTAATGGGTAACCCCGAAACTCATGGCCCAGGCCTTCATGGCAGCAGCCACCGAATCAGCCGACCTCCTGTCGATATACCCCCAGGTGTCGACCGCTTTCTTAACATTTTCATAGGCCTCCGTTGGCAGATACTTTTTCATGGTTTCCAAACCAAAAGTGTGGACTCCGTAATAGTCCGACACTTTTTCACCGGGAGGTTCAACCGCTAACGGTCTTCTTGAAAACAACTCCCTTACGGCTTCAACGCGTAGATTTGACATGGTAATTAATTTAAGGTATCGGGTATCGGGTATCAGGTATCGGGTATCGGGTATCGGGTTAAATATACATTTCGAGACAAAAATATAAAATATTTTGATATACCCCCCCTATTTTTTGGGGGTACGTTCAAATATTTATCAACTTTTTGAAATATTTATCGATATTTTCACCTCTTGAACAATATTTATAAAAAAAGGCCCCGGTTACCCGACGCCCTTTCTAAATACATTTTGTCATCCCCGCGAATGCGGGCAGTACCTTTCCCTTGCAACCGACCCTTCCCTGTCATCCCCGCGAAGGCGGGGACCCCGTCACTCTAGCAGGATTGTCACCGTATACTTTTTACCGCTTTGCGGAATCCGAATAATGGTGATAAAACCTTGTAATCGTTTCGATCCCTTTCAGAAAATTCCATACAGGATAGCTCTCATTGGGAGAATGGATATTATCGGATTCGAGTCCGAAACCCATCAGAATAGACTTGGCACCCAACACTTTTTCGAAAGTTGAAATGATCGGTATGCTGCCGCCGCTCCGGAAAGGAACAGGCCGCTTGCCGAAAGTATCTTCAAAAGCCTTCTCTGCAGCCATATAGGCCGGCAGGGTGATCGGGCAAACGTAAGCCGGACCCCCATGAAGAACGCTCACTTCAACCGTAACCTGTGGCGGGGCAATGGATTCGAAATACGATTTGATCAGTTGGGCGATTTCATGATGATCCTGATTCGGAACAATCCTCGAGCTGATTTTGGCAAAAGCCTTCGACGGCAATACGGTTTTTGTTCCTTCTCCGGTATATCCGGCCCAGATCCCGCAAACATCAAATGACGGCCTCGTCCCGGTCAGCTCCGGTACCCGGTAACCTTTTTCTCCCCATACTTCGCCAATGCCAAGCATGGATTTATACTTTTCAACATCAAACGGGGCCTGCGACAACAATTTTTTCTCCACATCGGTCAGCTCCATCACCTGATCATAAAATCCGGGTATGGCAATGCGGTTGTTTTCGTCATGAACGGATGCCAGCATCTTTGAAAGAATGATGACAGGATTGGCCACAGCACCGCCGAACAAACCGGAGTGAAGGTCATGATTGGGGCCGGTAACTTCAATTTGCAGATAAGTCAAGCCCCTTAATCCCGTTGTAATGGATGGGATATCAGGGGCAATCATGGAGGTATCCGAAACCAGGATGATGTCCGACCGGAGCATTTCCCTGTGCTTTTCGCAAAACGCGCCGAGGGTTGGAGAACCGACTTCCTCCTCGCCTTCGATCATGAATTTTACATTGCAGTTAAGCTGTCCGGTCTGCACCAGATATTCAAACGCCTTGATGTGCATGAATGATTGACCTTTATCATCGTCGGCACCGCGGGCACAAATCTTACCGTCCACCACGACGGGATCGAAAGGATCCGTATGCCATAAATCAATCGGATCAACCGGCATAACATCCATATGGGCATAAACCAGTACGGTCGGCCAATCTGGGTTTATGATTTTTTCAGCATAAGTGACCGGATTGCCTTCGGTTTCATACACCGTGGCATGGTCGGCACCTGCACTGATCAAGGATCTCTTCAGGTATTCGGCTGCCCGGTACATGTCCGGCTTATGTGATGCTATGGAACTGATGGATGGAATCCGGATGTAACCGAAGAGCTCCTCGAGGATGCGTTCCTGGTGCTGGGCGAGGTATTCGTTGATGGATGGCATGGTGGTTATTGGTTATTGGTTAGAGGTTATTGGTTATTGGTTATTGGTTATTGGTTATTGGTTATTGGTTAGAGGTTACTTGCTTCTGTCTTCTGCCTTCTGCCTTCTGCCTTCTTATTAGTAATTTCGGACGAAGGCGGTGGAGAAGAAAAGATGGATCTGGGCGCCGGCTACTGAATAATAACGGTTGGCGCTTGCAAAAACAGATAGTCCGACCCCTATATCATAGGTAAATTTGTAGGTGCCCTGCAATTCGGTATACAATCCCGGCGTTGCAAATCCATAGGCCCAATCTTTCTGTCGCTCTTCATTCCAGGCAATATAGCTGCCGTAAGCAAAACTGGGCCCACCGAAAACGGAAAAATTGTACCTGGTGCTTTCCCATCGTTTTCCGACCCCGAGGAACAGGTCGTTCAGCTTTTGATAAGAGCGCCACCAGACCTTTATGTCGGAGGAGGCATGATAACCGATCTGCAAGCCAATTCTTTTAATGAACTGGTGGTACGAAAGGCTCATATTCTGTTCCACCAATTGCGATTCGAATCCATACCCTGCACCATAGCCAAAGGTCAGATAGGATGCGTTCTGGCGGTAGATGCGGTTCTTATAAACCACCCGGCCGGAACTCAGAACAACCGAGGAATCAGGCGGTTCGGAAGACTTTTCTTTCTTCTTTTTCTCCTGGGTGAAACCTGTTTGACTGATCAGGAAAGACAGAGTCAGCAGAATCCAGATTTTCTTAATCATATTTTTCGAAATCGAGGTTTTTGGCGGCATAATCGAGTTGCTCAAACCACTCCACACCATATTTTCTGATCAGGGCATCCCTGACAAACATATAGACCGGAACTTCTTGCTTGGCACCCTCTTCGCGGGCAGGATTGCATATATCCCAAAGGTCATAATTCACGGCATCATAAGTTTCGAATGACTTGATCCGGATCGGATAGAGGTGGCATGAAACCGGCTTGTTGAAGTGAATCAATCCGGTTTGATAGGCCCTTTCTATCGCACAAAAGGCAATGCCATTCTCGAAGAGGGTATACACACACTCCTTGTTTCCAATCAGTGGCGTAACAATCTCCCCATCAACATCATACACAAAAGCACCCTGCTCCATGATGGAAAACAATCCATCTCCGGAAATCAGCGGGCTGAGCTCATCCAGATAATCTTCCAGTTCACCGGCTTCTTCAATGGTCAAGGGTGCCCCGGCATCCCCAAGAATGCAGCAAGCTCCTTTGCAGGCATTCAGATTACAGCAGAATTTTCGCTGAAGAACATCCAAACTAACCAGTGCATGTCCTATTTCGATCATCAGACCAAAGAGTTTCCAGTCATTACGGCGGGTTGTTTCATACCCATTATTTTCAGAATGGTCGGTGCGACATCTGCGAGTATTCCATCATGGATTTCTGTGTAATCTTTACTCACCAGGATACAGGGAACGGGATTCAGTGAATGCGCCGTATTCGGACTCCCATCCGGATTAACCGCATTGTCGGCATTTCCATGATCAGCGATGATCAAGGCCGTATAGCCATTGGCAATGGCGGTATCAACCACATACTGAACGCATGCATCCACTGCTTCAACAGCCTGGATAATAGCATCCCACACACCGGTGTGCCCGACCATATCTCCATTCGCAAAATTCAACACCACCAGATCCGCCTCATGGGTCTTCAGCGCTTTTACAATAGCATCCCTGACCAGATATGCGCTCATTTCGGGTTGAAGGTCATAAGTCGGTACTTTCGGAGAGGGGATCATGATTCGTGTTTCACCCTCGAAAGGCTCCTCGCGACCGCCGGAAAAGAAAAAGGTCACATGCGCATATTTCTCCGTTTCAGCAATCCTGATCTGCTTCTTACCGGCGGCAGCCATCAGCTCGCCCAGCGTTTCAGTCAGGTTATCCTTATCGTAAATGACATTTACCCCGGTAAAAGTATCATCGTACCGGGTCATGGTATAATATTTCAGGGGAATCGTGTGCATGCCTAAATCAGGCATGTCGCGCTGAGTCAGCACGATCGTCATTTCCCTTAACCGGTCGGTGCGGAAATTGAAGCAGATCACCACATCTCCTTCGGTAATCGTAGCCACGGGTTTGCCTGAAGCATCTGCCTTAAATGTCGGCTTGATAAATTCATCGGTTATCCCTTCATCATAGCTGGATTGAATGGCCTCCGTGATGCTGGTGACCGGTTTTCCCGTACCATTAACGTATAAATCGTATCCCAGCTTGATCCGCTCCCATCGCTTGTCGCGATCCATGGAGTAATAACGGCCGATCACGGAGGCAATCACCCCGTTTGAATTTTCAAGATATGCTTCCAGCTGCTCAATAAACCCCTTTCCGCTGAATGGATCGGTATCCCTTCCATCGGTAATGGCATGAATAAAAACCTGTTTGAGTCCGAACTCTTTTGTCATATCGCACAGGGCATATAGATGATGGTCAAGGGAGTGCACGCCGCCATCAGAGACCAATCCGATAAAATGCACTTTCTTTCCGCTTTCCCTGGCATAGCCGAATGCCTCCCGGAGCTCCTGGTTTTGCTTGATGGTGCCTGTAGCAACGGCCCGGTTAATCCGAACCAGATCCTGGTACATTACCCGCCCGGCGCCTATATTCAGGTGCCCGACTTCCGAGTTGCCCATCTGTCCTTCGGGCAGCCCGACATCCTCACCTGAAGTCCTGAGTTTTGAATGGGGATATTTTTTCAGCAACGAATCTATGTAGGGGGTATTGGCGTTACGGATAGCATCGGCGGCGTACCGGGTGCCGATTCCCCAACCGTCCAATATCATCAGTATCAACTTCTTGTCCATCAGAAAAAGATTAAGGATAGATAATTTTCTCAAGCTTTTTAAACTCTCTAATCACCAGGTAAGCTTTGTGACCTTTATACGTATAACCTAACAATCCTTCACCCTTAAAGTTAACTGGCTTTTGAATGAGATCGGCGCCTTGAAGCTGAATTTTCTCATCAGGTCCGGGCCGGTAGGTAAGGCCGGCTTTCACCGTAATTTGGCTGCCTTTTTTAAATTCCTTTGTTTGCAGATTGGCAGGATCTGCAATCAAGCGCACCTTCATATGAATATCACCCACCCAAAGTTCATCGAACTGCAATTGATCGGAGCCGGCCTTTACCAGCAATTTCAACTGAAAATCAGTACCGTAGCCCGATTCCTGCAAACCGCCAACCCACTCCCGCGAAGTGGATTCCGTGACCTGCATTTTACCTCCGAGGCCACATATCAGGCCCAGGACCAGTGCCAAAAAGTAGTTCATATAGCTATTTTAATTTCTGCAAGATTCCCAGTCTGGCCAATTCATTTTCCATCAATGTTTTATCATAGAAAAACCGGTCCTTGAACTTGGCATACCATTCCTTGGCCTCAGGGATGCGGTTCGAAGAGGCCAGCAGGTAAATGATATTGAAATAGGCCATGCCATATTCAAAATAAAGATCATATTCTGCCATTTCAATAAATGCCTTGAGAGCTCCGTTACCGTCGGCCCGGCTGAAAGAATCGAATCCCCGGGTAATAATCTCATTGAGCTTCGGATCGAGAATGATCCCTTGTAAATAGAACTCCCTCTTGGGCATATTTTCCATCAGGTCGAAGTATTTGGTTCCCTTTGGCAAAGGCTGAAATACCAGGGTAAACTCAAATTCCTCGTTGACTTTGGTAAATACATGCTTTTCCGGGGCAAAAGGGGCATTTTCAGCGCTGATCAATTTCAATGTGTTCGGATCACTCACCGGCCTGATAAACAGGTCGCGCGTGCGCAGTGAAAAGGGTGGAAGCTGCTTGCCGTTGACAATGCGGATGGTCACCCGGGTTGAAGTTTCATTGGTGACCACGCTGGTCACTGACAGCCCTGTCATCGGTTTGATCGCCACATTCGGTTTGCTGATCAGCTGGCCAAAACCGGTTACACTGTAAATAACTGAGATAATGAATAACAATGCTCTCTTCATAGTGCTACAAATTTTACATACTGCCTACTGCCAGATCCGGTGCGGAGACAGGTCACGACCTGTCTCTACAGACCGTATTTGTCGTAAAGATACACCAAAGAAGCCATCCCTGCTGCACCGAGCTGCATCTCCCTGCGATCGACCTGTTCGAAGGTATCGGATGCCGCATGATGCAATTTGAAATAACGCTGATCCTCCGGAATTATTCCCATGAAAAGAATTTCAGGATAAAAACTCTTCAGCGGTCCGACATCTGCGCCCCCGCCGCCGCTGATCAGTTTTACATCGTAGGGATCAAAAAGCGGCTGCCATTCAGCCAGTTTTTTCATTTGAGACGGGTTGCCCGTGACGGCCAGTGCCCTAGGCTGGAATACCCCGCGGTCCGATTCAAGGGCTGCAATATGCTTCTCCCCCTTGTCCGATGCCTCTTTGGCGTATTGCTGGCCTCCGCGCTGGGCGACTTCCTCATCCATGAACATCACTGCCCTGACCGTATGCCTCGGCCGGATGCCGGTTGCCAGGTAAAGCCTCAGGACTTCCATCGACTGGATGCAGCCCCCGCCATCATCATGCGCACCCTCTGCAATATCCCATGCATCAAGATGACCGCCAATGGTAATGATCTCATTGGGGAAATCCGAACCGCGGATTTCACCGATCACGTTAAATGACGGTACATCCGGACCGGCTAAACAGGTGGTGCGGAAAAAGAAATTGAGACCCGGATCTGCAGCGAGATAATCACTCAGCATCTCAGCTGCACGGGTAGAAATAGCGATAGCTGGAATTGGTTTAACCGTATCGTCATAACGCGTGATACCGGTATGCGGAAAATCGTCAATCTCTATTCCCATCGAACGGATCACACAACCGACGGCACCCAGTTTGCCGGCTTCCACCGGACCGTTTGTCCGCTGCCAAACCGACTCGCCGTATGAAGTGAAGGTTCCGAGGTTGGTGAGTTTCATCGGTTGATTAAAGAAAACAATACATCCTTCAATTTCCCTTCTTGTTTTCTTTTTTAATTCATCCATGCTTCTTATTTCCACCACCTTGGCCGACAATCCGGGATCACCGGTACCTGTCGACCAGCCCAATGCGCAGGAGGGAACACTTACGGTACCGAATTTTGCTGACACGATACGTGCAATTTCTTTCTCCCCCCGATCCCAGCTTTTTACCATGATCGGTTGAAGCCAGACCGAGTCAAGCCCCATTTTATTCATGGTCTGTCGGGTGAATTCCACTGCTTCCGCAGCTTCCGGCCTCCCGCAAATCCTTCCTTTGGTATTCTTACAAAGCCACTCGAGGTTATGATAGGCTTCATAACTGGTCAGGGCTTCATTATAAACCTTTCTGATCATGCCACTTTCGTCAGGCTGCTGTGATTTGGCCTGTATTACTGTCAACAGCGATAAAACTATGACTGCAAACCTTATGTAATCTATCCTTTTCATGGCTCCAATATTAATGAATTTAACCGTATCGGTTGGATTTTTTTATAATTTCACGCCTCAATAAGTAACCTTTATGGACGCATATAAAACTTTCCCCGGAAATTTGATTCTGGCTATCAACCCCAGGATTCCCTTTACCAATATTGGATTGTTCCGTAACCAGCAGCTTCTGTTTCTGAAGAAAGTGGTGCATCCTGAAACTGACCGGAAACAGTTCCACCACTACGCTGATGAAACTGAATACCGAACCAAACAAATTCTGAAGGAACTGACTTCAAACGCATTGCCGGTCGAATGCATCAAAATCATTATCAGCCGCGGGGGTTTGGTCAGACCCGTACATGCCGGAGTTTATCATGTCAACGATCAGATGATCAATGATTTAAAATCCGGATATTCAGGTGAAGATGTAGTAAATCTTGGCGGTTTGATAGCCAGCGAGCTTTCCCTTCGGATCACAGGTTCCTCGGCCTATGTGGCTGATCCGGTAGTGGTGGATGAGTTTGAGGAAATCGCAAGGGTTTCGGGGCACCCCGATTTTACCCGCCGGTCGGTATTCCATGCCCTGGAACAAAAGGCTGTCGCAAGGAAATATGCCAAAACGGTACAAAAAAAATATGATGAGCTGAACCTGATCGTTGCCCAGATGGGTAACGGGATAACAGTTGGTGCCCATCGCAAAGGGCGCGTAATCGACGCCAATCAGGGCCTCGATGGTGATGGTCCGTTTACTCCTTCCCGCACGGGATCGGTTCCGATCGGTGACCTGATCAATCTGTGCTTTAGCGGGAAATACACTCAAGATCAGCTCTATTCAATGATTACAGTCGATGGCGGTTTATTTGCCTATCTGGGCGTTCACGATGGCTATTCGGCCGACCATATGGCCAGCAATGGTAATGAAAAAGCTATTTTCTATTTGAAAGCCATGGCATACCAGGTTGCCAAAACCGTGGGCTCGATGTATGCGGTTTTATCCGGCGAGGTGGATGCCATCCTGCTTACAGGGGGCCTGGTTAACAGTAATATCTTCATGAATGAACTGCAGTCGAGGATCGGAAAGATCGCTCCGGTTCACACCTATCCGAATGAAGACGATGTGGAAAATTTGGCCTTAAACGGTTATTATATCCTTCAGGGCGAGATTATTCCGGAAGATTATAAACAGGCCTGACCGGCTGGTTTACTTTTCTTGGTCCCATGATGGTTTACGCTTTTCCAGGAATGCTTTCATTCCTTCAAGCCCTTCGTCGTTAAAGAGATCGGCAAAGTGCTCTTTCTCCATATCCAGCGCCTTCTGAAAATTCATGTCGATCCCCTTTCTCAGAAGGATTTTCGCAGTCCTGACCGCTTTCGGCCCGCGTGTGGCAATCCGCCGTGCCAGGGTCAGCGCGTCTTCAAGCAGTTTATCGGGTTCCGAAAGATCCTGAACCAATCCGATACGGTAGGCTTCACTGGCATCCATATTCAATCCCGACAGTATCCATTTCAGTGCCCCTCCTAAACCGATCAGTCGCGACAGGCGCTGTGTCCCGGCATAGCCGGGGACCAAACCGAGACTCACTTCAGGCTGGCCGAACTGGGCCTTAACCGAGGCCAACCTTATATCGCATGCCATGCTCAGCTCACATCCGGCGCCGAGGGCATATCCGTTTACGGCTGCGATCACCGGGATGGGCAGGTCCTCGAGCATCAGAAAACTCTGCTGGCCACGTTCCGAAAACCTCCTGGCACCCTCAGGGGTTAATCCAGCCATCTCTGAGATATCAGCACCAGCCGAGAATGCCTTGCCTTCGCCTGTGATCACCAAAACCTCAAAAGGTTCATCCGTTATAATGTAATCCAGATAATCGACCAATTCGGTAAAAAACAACGAATTCAGTGCATTCAGGTTAGCCGGCCGTGATATAGTAAGTAATCCGACCCTTCCTGTCTGCTGCGGTTTTAAAATCTGATAATCCATGGCTATATCGTATAATTAGATTTAGAAATTTAGATATAAATAAACGGATATCCAACTTCCCGAAGGAAATCAGCCCATAATAAGGAATACCGCTTAGTGGGATTTAATAATCTTGTGGGATTCGGTGCGGTCGCCCACCCGGAGCCTGCAAATATACACCCCGGGCAATACCCGTGCGCCGTTACTGCTGGTTCCGTTCCATGAAACCTCATATTCGGCTGCAGTATATTCGCCGTCGCACAGAACAGCTACTTTGCAGCCCCGCAAGTCATATACCTCGGCCTTCACAACCGATTTTTCGGGAACGATGATCCGGAAGGAGGTTTGATTGACGAAGGGATTGGGGAAGCCTTCCGACAATAATGGTACCCCGTTAAGGTCCTTTGTGGAAATCTGAATGGTGGAATAAGCCTGCCGGTTGTTTTTATCAACTACCCTAACTTTTACCTCATAAAGGGTGTTTGGCCTGCCAGGTCTGCAAAAAAGCCAACCCGTATCATCGAATTTTGTTTCTTCGGGACACAAATATGGGTTTATCTCCAAACAATTGACGCTGCTCAACTGATCCGGGTTAAACTGAGCGATCCTGAGAAACTGCCGGCTGTCGCCGTTGGAAACTCCCAGGTCTCTGGCAGTTCCGTCAGGGAATAAGGCATCCGGCTTATCGTAAATGAAACGGATACGGCCATCCGGATGAATTTCGCATACAATTTTCACCGGCGTCCCCCCTTCCGGGGTGGGTGCAATTGCTTTCCAGGTGATGGCTACCAGTGAATCAGTTCCCACCCAGCTAATGGAGTTATCTCCCATATAATAATCCAGGTCCGAACCGAATCCGTTGATCTTTTTTTTAGATCTGAAAACCAAGCTGGTATCAATTGCATAGGGATATTCATTTTCCTCCTGGTCAAACAACAGCTCGACATCCTCGGTTATGGAAAAATGATTATAGGACACGCCAAAAAACCAAAAATCAAATGGCAGATCCACGCGCGAG
Organism: Bacteroidales bacterium; assembly: GCA_041662065.1. Classification (GTDB taxonomy): domain Bacteria; phylum Bacteroidota; class Bacteroidia; order Bacteroidales; family UBA12481; genus UBA12481. Next base: position 123,476 of record JBAZTE010000010.1, read on the forward strand.
ACCGGATTGCCCGACTGTCCGTTATACAACAGGTGTCCATTGCCCCAGTCGGGGACCGGCACTTCGGAATATCCGATCTTGTAATCCGGCACAAGTTCCCATTTAAACGGACTTACTGCGCCGGTAACATTCATTTGTACTGACACATACTCTCCTGCCTTTGCAAACTGCTTCGGTACCTCCTTAATATCAATCCGGTTAAAACGCACTTCCCTTACCACACTCATCAGGGTACGCTTATTATTGAGAATCGGAACATTTACCAGGTCGCAAACGGTTGAATCTTTTGAATTAAACTGATTAAAAACCGTCAGTGAACGGATCATCCCGTCGTTGACATTCCAGCCATCTCTCTCATCAACAATCAGAAAAATACGGACAGGTCCATCAGTTTTAATAAAATCGGTCAGTGGAGATATGTCGAGGCCCACCTCAAAAAGCTTGTCATCCGGCCCTCCATTCCCCGACAATGGTATGGATGCACCCTGAAACCGGAACATCGGAAATTCAAGAACATGCTCGGGTTCAGTGGCGTTAGGATCATTTGATATACCAGCCATAAGGCGGATGCTATTGCGGTTAGCATGGGTGAGCCCTGCCCTTATTGTCAGGATAGGCTCAATGGATTTGGCCACATCAACAATATGCACCGATTTATTCCACAGTCCACCTTCATATCCATACAGGGCAAGCAAATGATACGGAACATACGCAAAACCATTATCACCCCAGCCTTTCCCCCATGAGTTAGCCACGATAAGTGCGCCTTTTTCGTAGTCGTTAAGGTCAACTACCCGGTCGCCATTGATATCCAGATTGTTGGTATACTCCCCGTCGCCGTTGCGGTCGAGCCGGATGGAATCATTATAACCAACGATTGTAAGGGCATGGCCGACATACGTACCGAAGGTGGTAATGAAAGCTGCCCCTTCATCATAAGAATTGCGGGGCAGGTGCCCGACATTCATCCCCCCGCTGGCAATCTGGAAATTAGCCATCCCACCGAATTTTGAACCGGTAAAATGATCATACAGATATCGTTTTATCACCTCCAGATCTTCCGGGGTTCCAATGGGCAGCGACCAGTTGTTCAGTACCCTGTTCTGCATGGCCCGGTAATATCGGTCGTACCCCGACATCCAATAGGACAAGTCGGGGACATTTGGAAAATCAATCTCATTCGGGGTTCCGCCGGCTTTGATGATCTCCCAGCTGTCGAAATAGCTGACTCCCACACCCTGGTTTGACCGGTTCAAAAAATTCCATACATAAACCGGTGAATATCTGTTTTCAGGTAGTCCCGCGTCGGCATTACGTATGCGGTTCAGCTCATAGGTCAGCAGGTATCCCACCGAGCTCGACTGGTTGCAGCTCCATCCGTACTGTTCGAAAATATCAGGGAAGTATTTGCTTTTGGCCAGATTGATCTTGGCCGGGAGCTTGACGGCAGATTTCAGCCGGATTTCGGCGGGTATCGGGTATCGTGGGAAATTAGTCCCTTCTGCCCCATCCTGCCCGAAAGCAAGCATACCTGACAGCAAAAAAAGGCCCGAAATCAACAATCCGCGCATCGAAATAAATTTGATGCAAATTAGTGACATATTTCCATATATCGATAGCAGGGGCCAGGGGAAGGGACCCGGTTGAGAAGACGGGGGACGGTGGACGTGTTCCGCTTCACGCTTCACGCTTCACGATCAAAAGAGACGCATGTATGCGTCTCTACCTGTCGTTCGTCACGGTCAGCCTGTTTTCAATCATCCTGTTATTATACTGCTGGATAAAGGCCTCCACCTTGCCTTTCATTTTCGTTTCCAGTTCGGGGAACTGCCCGGTAATATTTTTTGATAGGAGAACATCTTTTTTATAATTGTAAAAACCTGTTTCGGTCAGGCCGTTGAAAAGATAAAGATAATCGCCCATCACCAGCTGGTAAGTATTTGTTGTGTAGGTAATTACAAAGGGCTCCTCTGCCGGATTCAGGAGATTGCGCCCAAAGGCCACATAGGGCTTGCTGTAATTCAGGTACCCGAGAACAGACGGCAGTATGTCGATCTGTTGGGCGAGACCATTGACCACCTTTTTAAGACTTCCATCCGGTTTGAAGAAGATTACGGGAACCCGGAAAGCACCCAGGTTGGTCTTATATTCCAGGTGCACCGACTGACTGGTATGATCACCGGTGATAACGAAAAGGGTATTGTTAAACCATGGCATTTTCGAAGCGGTGTGGAAAAACTTGCGCAGGGCAAAGTCGGTATAGTTGATGCATTGATGGATAGGCATCGGGCCATGCTTGAATTTTCCCTTATAACGTTCAGGAACCACGAAAGGGTGATGGGAAGAAACAGAAAATATTGCTGAACAGAATGGCTGCCTGAATCCATTCATGGTGTTGGCGAAAAATTGAAAAAACTCTTCATCCCATACTCCCCAGGAACCATCAAAATCTTTTTTATTGGGATACTCATTCAATCCAAAGTAATCTTCAAATCCCGCCGATTTGGCAAAAGCATCAAAACCCATCGATCCGTTTGGTGCGCCATGGAAATAAGCTGAATAATAGCCTTCATTCTTCAGAATCGAGGCAATGCTGTTGATTTTATTCGAGGAATAGGGAGTCAGCAGGAAGGGTTCCACCATCATGGGTATGCTAGCTAAGACGGAGGGCATGGCATCGATGGATTTGCGGCCGTTACTGAACGACTCCAGATACATCGTACTGTTGCCGATCAGGGAATCAAGGAACGGGGTAAAACCCTGATAGGTTCCATTCTCCATGTACCCTCCAAAACTCCTGGTGTACTCGCATCCAAAGCTTTCGAGAATGAGGACCACCACATTTTCAGGCTTAAAAGGCTCAGTGACTACAGGCTTGTGGACGGGTGTGTAAATCTTATCCAATTCGTCTTCATTGGAATAATAACCCTCCTTTTCTAAAAACTGCTTGCTGATAGTCCTGTATATCGCAAAGGGTGTATTAAGCACGATATTGGCCTCAAGCGGCTCACTGATATATTTACCGGCGTTACTGAGCGTGATCGGCCGGGTACTGTGTTTGAGATCACCTCTCAGTCCTGCAATTATTAAAAGGGCGAAAACACCAAGTAAAATGGTCCCGCTGACCAATCTGCCAATAATGGTCTTTTTATCCTTGAACCGCATGGTTTTAGAAATATGGGACGGCCCGTATGAAAAATAAAGCACAGCTATCAGGGCGAGCCCGATCAACACAACATACCAGTAACCTACAATGAACTTTGGCATCAGGGCACCGAGGTTGTCCTCATGTTTAAACTCACTAAAAATGGACGCGGTGGTGCGACGAAACCCAAATTGAAAATAGATAAAATCGATGCAGTTAGCCGATAAGGCTAAACTATTGGTTACCAGGAAGAAATACTTCATTACGGTTTGGACGACCTGGTTATACCGATACGTAAACGGCAGTAGAAAAACAATAAAATAGAGCAGGTTTGTGTAAAGAACAGCCGATGTATCAAAAACAAGGCCCCCGCTCATTAATCTCAGCATTCCGGGCAAAGTGGTATTTGGAAAATATCCCCGGTTGATCAGGTAAAAAGCGACCCTGCAGATCGAAAACAGAGCCATCACAACAAGGAACCGGTAAACAAGCAATAAGTAAAGATTCTTATTAAGCTCAATTTCAGAAAGGTATTTCAGGCGGGATTTTGGCACAATTCCTTGAGTATAAAAGGCTAAAATTATTTAAAAAAACATAGTAAACTGCAAATTCCGGTTTTGGGGAATGCGCATCCGGATTCATTAGACAGTTCCAGTGCCGATCCGTTACAGAATCTTTGTAAGGGAACCATAATAAAACGGGTGAAAAACAGCTTGAAAATTGATGTATCTGGCAGGCTCACCGAAACCATCGGGTATGCCGGCCGGGATGTACATTCTGAGCATTAAGGAAGGCAACCGGCCTGAGCAGGTCACTGTTATAAAGAGATAGCAGAATAATTTTGAAGGAAACAGAAACAATTTTCCAATTGTCAGGTCGTTAACAATTGAGAGATTCTTAAAGCAGGTTCCTTAACCTTAACCCGTCCAACATGTACCGCAAAACTATCACCGCCGTTTTATTTTTTGCATTGGTGCAAATGACCATTGGTCAGAATATAAACCAAAACCTTGAAGGCAGAATCAACAACCTGACCTATGCTGTCCCTTTTCTTACCATCCCTTTGAGCCCGGCCATCAACGGAGTTATCACCTCGGTTCCCGATGGCACAGCGGGACCGGGCCTTTACGGAAATCCGGGTCTTCTGGCTTTAGACAGTGCCAGGCTCCAAACGAGCATTGACTATACCCCCTGGCTCAGGGCTCGCTTTCCCGATATGAACCTGTTCGGCATTGGCGCCAGCTACAGGCTGAATGCCAAGCATACCCTCGGTATGAGTTTTCGGTACTTTTCGCTGGGTACTTTTGCAATCGCTGGAACCGGCCGGCGATTCCACCCCAACGAATTTGCGGGTACTCTCTTTTATACCTACAACCTGGATAAGCTGACCGGAATCGGGGTTGGTTTGAAATATATTTACAGTAACCTCACCGGAGGGTATTACATCGGAGGTATTGAATCGCACCCGGGAGTAGCCCTGGCCGCAGATTTCGGATTTGCCAGACAAATACCCGGACGAAACGGGAAGGTCGATCATTTCATCGGCATTTCGATAAAAAATGTCGGCTCTAAAATAAGCTACACCCAGAACTCCGATAAAGATTTTATTCCGGCCTGTCTCTCCGCCGGGTATGGCTTGAGAATTAACCTCCCCGGCCGGCAAAGCCTGACCTTTTCATACGAATTTACCAAACTCCTGGTCCCCACCCCGCCGGTCTATTATCCCGATTCGACCGACCGGAATGGCGATCGGGTCATCCAGGCCGGGTTTGACCCGAATGTCGGTGTTTTCCGGGGGATGATACAATCATTTTACGATGCACCCGCCGGTTTTCAGGAGGAGATCAGTGAATTCACCCATTCATTCGGAATTGTTTACAATTACAGATTTCTTTCAGCCGGAGCCGGATATTTTAACCAAAGCGCAACCAAAGGCAACAATAAATTCTTCACGGCGGGATTGTCGGGTAATTTCAGATTTGGCCGGAAAGTCAAGACTCTGGCCCGGCTGAGCGTTTCTTACCTGATGCCGGTTTATAAAAATTCGCCACTTGGGAATACCGTGCAAGTAGGAATAAACTTTATCATATGAAGAAACCCGGCAAACAGGTTGTCAAAAAACTGGTCCTGTTCTTAAAACCAAAAACCGACAATCCTCTAAATGAGGATTATCGGTTTTTTGGAGGTGGTGCCACTCGGATTTGAACCAAGGACTCACGGATTTTCAGTCCGTTGCTCTACCAGCTGAGCTATGGCACCCTTTCTTTCGGGCAACAAATGTATAGTAAAAAATGTTTACGATCAATATGTCCGTTAAAAATCTAACGGCATATAACCCTTTTTATATCTTTGCGTCCCTATTAATAAGCTGAAATGGAGTATTTTATTCATACCCTGAAAAATGGAATTCGCTTGGTTCATATGCCCGCTGACAATGAAGTGGCCTATTGCGGACTGCTCCTGAATACGGGCTCGAGAGATGAACTGGAGCATGAACATGGAATTGCCCATTTCATTGAACACGTGATCTTTAAGGGAACCACCCACCGGAAAGCCTACCACATTTTAAGCCGGCTGGATGATGTCGGGGGTGAAATAAATGCTTACACAACAAAAGAGGAAACCACCTTCTATGCAGGATTTTTATCGCATCATTATGAACGTGCGATCGAGCTGTTGGCCGACATCATCTTCCATTCCACCTTTCCGGCAAATGAACTGGAAAAGGAACGGGAAGTCATTGCCGATGAGATAAACTCCTATAAAGACAACCCATCGGACCAGATATTTGACGATTTTGAAGAACTGATCTATCCTTCGCACCCGATCGGGCGGAATATCATGGGGACCCCTGAAACCCTGCAGACTTTCGACGAGAAAGCCATCCGCAGTTTCATGGACCGCACCTATGATACCGATCAGATGGTGATCTGTTCGGTTGGAAAAACCCCCTTTCCACGCCTGATTAAGCTGGTTGAAAAGTATTTTGGCGATGTGGAAACAAAAATCCGGAAAGCCGAGCGGGCTCCGGTCATCACTTATACGCCAACTAAAGAAATCAAACAATTAACCACCTTTCAGGCTCATTGCGTGATGGGCAATATTGCTTACCATGCCATGGAACCCCGCAGGATGAACCTGATTCTCCTGAATAATCTATTAGGGGGACAGGGACTCAACTCGCGCCTGAATATGTCGCTTCGCGAAAAACATGGCTACGCCTATAATGTGGAATCCACCTACACCCCTTATGTGGACACCGGGGTGCTGACCATTTATTTCGGCACCGATCCGGAAAAACTGGACAAGAGTATCGCACTGGTGCACAAGGAGATCAATCTACTCAGGAATCAGAAATTGGGCACTGTTCAATTGCACCGTGCAAAGAACCAGATACTCGGACAAATCGCAATGTCGACCGACAACAAGGAGAACCTCCTGTTTACGTTAGGGAAAAGCATTATGTTTTTCAACCGGTTTGATTCGATGGAGACCATCGCAAAAAAGATTGAAGAAATCACCGCCGATCTTTTAATGGAAACGGCCAACGAGATACTTGCCCCCGAGAAACTTTCGATGCTGATATTTAAATGAGCAATTATTTTAAGCATAAAGGAATCACGCATCCGAAACTCGACCGATACGTAATCGACCATACCACGGTTGAAAGCCCCTTGTTATCCAGCCTCTTTCGAGATACGTATGTCAAGATGCACCATCCCCGCCGGACCTCCGATCATCTGACCGGGAAATTTCTTGAAATGGTTTGCCGGATGATCCGGCCTGACAAGGTATTGGAAATCGGAACTTTTACAGGATACGGAGCGCTGTCGATGGCTGCCGGACTTCCCAAAGGTGCCGAACTGCATACGATCGAAATAAACGATGAGCTGAAACCCTTCTTATCGGGGTGGATCAGCCAGTCGCCCGACCGCGAAAAGATTCATCTGCATATTGGCAATGCCCTGACTATCATACCTGAACTGAATATCATTTTTGATCTGGTTTTTATCGACGGGGAGAAAGATCAGTATGTGGATTATTATGAGGCAGCACTTAGGAAAACCCGCACGGGTGGTTTCCTGATTGCCGATAATACTTTATGGAGCGGCAAGGTTCTTGAAACCGAAATCCCCGAGAGTGATCATTTTACCCGCGGCGTCATGCGCTTTAACGATCATGTTCAGGCGGACACCCGCGTTGAGAACCTGCTCCTCCCGGTTTTCGACGGGATGATGGTGATCCGGAAATTATAATCATTTCATGAATTCATAAAACCGGTAATGGTTCCCGTCCATGCCGATCGATTCATATACTTTCTGGGCATGGTGGTTGGTCAGGTCGACATACAGCCGGATACCGCCGATGGAATCATCGGAATTAACCTTTTCAAGCAACCAGGCATACATTTTCTTGAATATTCCCAGGCGCCTGTATTCAGGAATCACATAAAGTGACTGGATCCACCACACGGTGCGGGCACGCCAGTCCGACCATTCATACGTGATCATGAGGCTACCAACGGTCCGGCCATCCTCTATGGCCACCAGATAAAAACCCTTAGCGGGATGTTCGAACACGGTGCTGACCCCGCGCAGTACCGTTTGCGGATCGAGATTTATTCCTTCCGTTTCCATGGCCATTGCAACCTGGAAATCAGTGATTACCTGAATATCCTTTTTAGCAGCCTGACTGATGATAATCATTACAACCTCCTCCACATCGGTTTGATCCAACTTTTATCGATCAGGCTTTTCCTGATCAGGAAAACTCCCAATATCACAAATACCCCGACGGTGATCACAGAAGCCTCGGGGCCGAATGCACCACCGGTCAGCCACTCAGGTCCGGAGAATTTTGCCGACAGCAGTCCCGCCGGCTCCATTCCCGAAACCGGGGCTCCGTAAATTCCTCCAAGCGTGAAATTCCAGCCGATATGAAGACCGATGGGGATCCAGAGCTGGCGGGTGATCACGTAAAACATTGCGAGGATGACCCCGGCCGTCAAAGCGATTGAAATCGAACTAAAAACCGTGGCATTCGGATTCCAACTATGCATAAAGCCAAAAATCAAAGCGGAGAGGAGGATCGACCACCAGGTACCAAGGGCATCTTCAGCTATCCGGAAGATAATGCCCCGGCTGATTATTTCCTCCACAATGCCGGCTTGTATCGCCATGATGAGCATCGGCCATAAGGAGGAGATATTGGTCAGACCGGTGACATCGTATCCGCCGACCAGCCACATAATGCCCATGATCAGGGAAATGAAGCCGAAGCCAAAGAGCAATCCATAGGCAGTTTGCCGGAGTCCCTTTCGCGGATCGAGTTCGAGAAGATGCCTTCCCTCCACAGTAGCACAGTAAAACCAATATCCCAGCCATGCAAAGCTGCATAACAGGACCATCACCACAATCTTTGACAATAAACTATTCGCAGCTGAGGCTCCTTTCCACGGCAGGGCCGCCAGACTATATCCGAATCCAATGAAGGCCGCCATGAATATCAGGGCTAAAACAAACCGGGTCAGGGGGAACCGAAGGATTTTCATTCCCCGTTCCGGTAAACGTAAGGACAGGCGATGGCTTTCCATTATCTCACAATTACTTTATGAATGCGTACCGGCGGGTCAATTCTCTGCCCCTGAGCCGGGCCATTCCAAATTTCTTCCACCAATGTTCTCCCTTCTATAACTTTCCCAAATGCAGCAAAACCCTGTCCGTCAGGATTTCTCCGTCCGCCAAAATCAAGCTCGGGTTGATTTCCAATACAGATAAAAAATTCAGTGGTGGCGGATCCCGGAGTCGATCTTGCCATGGACACCACACCTTCGAGATGCCTGATCCCGGTTTGTTGAGTGGTTTCATGCACGATCGGCTTCGTTTTCGCCACACTGTCGAGCCCCTGTGTTCCTCCCTGCAGCACTTGTACCTTAACCGGATTGGAATCATTCACCGACCGGAGTGTCCGATAAAAGCTTCCTCCGTCGAGGATATGGTCCTGAACAATTTTCAAAAAATTACCTGCAGTGATGGGTGCCTTATCTAAATAGATTTCGATGGCAATATTCCCTTTGGGTGTCTGGATCTCTACGATCGGGTTCTTTTTCTGGCATGAAACCGTGGCGATTAAGACCAGGATCAGGATTCCGAAACCCATGCAAATTCTTCTATTCATCTTGAAGTTGTTAAACAGGTGAATCAAAAATATAAAAATGGAGAAAAGTTTTTCCGAATTCTCATCTTTACGGCATGAAACAGCTGATTATTCTCGCGATACTCGCATTGTTCCGCATGACCAGCACATCCGCCCAGGACAGCAGGCCGGTTACTGCCGAAGAATTAAAAGCATGGTGTTATTATCTTGCCGGCGATGAAATGAAAGGCAGGAAGAACGGCTCACCCGAAATGGTTAAGGCGGCTGACTATATTGCCACTGCCTTCATGGAAGCCGGATTGAGCCCGTATTCGACTGAAACAGGCTATTTTCAGGAGTATGACATCAAAGGAAGGGTCCCTTCCGATATGCACGAACGAAATGTAATCGGGCTGCTTGAAGGATCGGATCCGGAGTTGAAAAAGGAATGGATTATCCTTTCGGCCCATTTTGATCATATCGGAATCCGGCAGCCCGTGAACGGTGATTCCATTTATAACGGCGCTGATGACAACGCCACCGGAACCATAACGGTGATGGCACTGGCCAGGACTTTGAGGAATTCACCGGTTAAACCGAAGCGGTCGATCCTGTTCGTGGCATACAGTGGCGAGGAGATTGGGATGAAGGGATCGAGATGGTTTTTGGAGCATCCTCCGGTACCGCTGGATAAAATCAAACTGAATCTGAATTTTGAAATGGAAGGAGAGAGCCTTACCCTCGGGAAAAACAGGTATATCCTTACCGGTCATATGTTTACTGATTTTGATGACCTGCTGGATGAATACAATAAAAATACCGGGTGGGCAGTGGCAAAAACAGTCAAAACTCCTGACGGGGTGTTTTTTGCTTCGGATAATGCCCCTTTGGCCATCAGGCGAGAGGGAGAAAAGGCTATTCTCAATATTCCGGCTTTTACCCTGGTAACCACCGATGATATGAATTTCATCCACAAAGTCACGGACAGTCCCGACCGCATGGACTATGACAACATGGCTTCAATGGTTTCCTACGCCACCGGTTTGGTCCTCTTCCTTTCAGGCGATCCCCTGAATATTCATTGGGACCAGGAGGCATTCGACAAATTCAACCAACGGTAATCGTCTCCCGGTCTTCAGTCTTCCGTGTGAAAAGGGAGGAGCCGTTGCTCCTCCCCTACCGTCTCCCATCTCCCGTCCACCGTCAACCGTCCTGAATAACAATAGCCGGCGTTGGCCAGCTATTGTTGTTCAAAGTACCCGGGACCGGAATCGAACCGGTACGACCGTAATGGCCACTGGATTTTAAGTCCAGCGCGTCTACCAGTTCCGCCACCCGGGCAAAATGGGTGTGAGTTTCGGTGTGAGGTGTGAGTGTGGTGCGTGTGTGGGCATGGGTGTGGGTGTGAAGTTAAAAGCCTGAATGTGGTAGTGACATCCAGGCTAATGTTTGGAGCGAGAAACGGGACTCGAACCCGCGACCCCGACCTTGGCAAGGTCGTGCTCTACCAACTGAGCTATTCTCGCATTTGGGATTGCAAATATAAAGGAACTTTGCTTTTATCGAAAAAATTCGGGCACTTTTTTTTAGCGCCCCGCTATCCGCCCAATTCTTTATAGCGGAAACACTGCACCAGATGATCGTTTACCATTCCCGCAGCTTGGAGAAAAGCATACACAATTGTGGAACCCACAAACTTGAATCCCCTATTAATCAAATCTTTACTGATACGATCTGACAATCCGGTTTTCGCGGGCATTCCCTTCAGCGAAGTCAGTTCATGATGCTCTACCCGGCCAGTTGTGAACCCCCAGATATAACGGTCGAAGCTCCCGAACTCCTCCTGGACCTTAAGAAAAGCCTTTGCATTGATCACTGCCGAGCGAATTTTCAATTGATTCCTGATGATTCCCGGGTTATTCATCAGTTCAGTAATCTTATCCTCCCCGTATTTCGATACGGTGGCAGGATCAAAATGATCGAAGGCAACCCTGAAATTTTCACGTTTGTGTAAAACGGTCCGCCAGCTCAGCCCAGCCTGAAAAGCATCAAGCACGATGAATTCAAACCATTTCACATCGTCATGGACAGGTGTTCCCCATTCCATATCGTGGTATTCGATCATCATGGGGTCGGTGGAGGGCCATTCACAGGTTGACATCGTCAGGTGTATCTAATTGAGTAAATTTAAACCGTAAAAATAAAAATCCTGTGCCATGGAAATGAAAATTATCAAGGAAAACGAAGTCAACCTGGAACTGGCTTTTATCGGGAAGCTGGATACAAACGGCGCAGATGTCGTTGCACACTGGTTTTATGGATTACTCAACGATATTAAAAAAGACGTAATCATCGATTTCACCGGTGTTACCTATTTATCTTCCGCAGGAATACGCCTGTTACTATCAGGCTGGAAAATGGCTTCAAAACAAGGTCACAAACTGTACCTTACCGACCCGAAACCCGACATCATCAATCTTTTGAAAATGGCCGGCCTCAACCACTTCTTATTGTAACCAGCCACCCCTCTGCTGCTACCTTGCACATTAGCATATTAGCACATTAGCACATTAGCAAATTATTTCAACCCTGTAATCCTCTTGATCTCGTTGAGCTTATTGAGGGCTTCCATTGGTGTCAGGTTGTTGATATCCAACCGCGCGATTTCATCGCGGATTTGTTTGAGAACAGGATCATCGAGTTGAAAAAAGGATAGCTGCAATCCTTCCCGGTGGCTGGCAAGCTCCTTCACAGGCTCTTTGGTCAATTCGGTGCGATGCGAGGATTCGAGTTCCCTGAGGATTTCGTTGGCACGGGCTACGATGGATTTGGGCATACCGGCCATCCGGGCCACATGGATGCCAAAACTGTGCTCGCTGCCGCCACGGACCAGTTTTCGAAGAAAGATGACCTTGTTGTCAAGCTCCCTCACTGAAACATTGTAGTTGCAGACCCTTTTAAATGATCCCTCCATCTCATTGAGTTCATGGTAATGAGTAGCAAAAAGGGTTTTGGCCCGGGCCGTCGGGTGTTCATGGATATACTCCACGATCGACCAGGCTATGGAAATCCCGTCGTAGGTGCTGGTTCCCCGGCCCAGTTCATCAAACAGGACCAGGGATTTCGGCGACAGGTTATTGATGATACTGGCAGCCTCAGTCATCTCCACCATAAAAGTGGATTCACCCAGTGAAAGGTTGTCCGAAGCTCCGACACGGGTAAAAATCTTATCCACGATACCCACGGTGGCCGATTCGGCCGGCACAAAACTGCCGATCTGGGCCAGCAGCACAATGAGGGCAGTCTGCCGGAGCAAGGCGGATTTACCGGCCATATTCGGACCGGTGATAATGATAATCTGCTGTGTTTCGGTATCAAGATATAAATCGTTCGCAATATATTCCTCACCGACAGGCAATTGCTTTTCAATCACCGGGTGTCGCCCCTGATGGATTTCGAGCACATTTTCATCGGTCAATGCAGGCCTGATGTACCGGTTTGAAATGGCTGTAGCAGCAAATGACCTCAGCACATCGAGTGTTGCGATCAGCCTGGAATCAAGCTGTACCGGCGTAATATAATCTGACAGCGAAACCACCAGGTCATTGAACAGCCTGGTCTCGATCTCCAGGATCTTCTCTTCCGCACCCAGGATTTTGGTTTCATACTCCTTCAGTTCCTCATTGATGTACCGTTCGGCTCCCACTAATGTCTGCTTACGTGTCCACTCGGGTGGCACTTTATCCTTATGCAGGTTCCTGACTTCAAAATAATATCCGAAAATATTGTTGAATCCCACTTTCAATGAGGTAATTCCGGTGCGTGTGCTTTCCCGTTCCTGAAGATTGGCCAGATAATCCTTCCCTGAGAAAGCCATGTCCCGCAGTTCGTCGAGCTCCGGCAACACACCTTCGGCGATGACACGTCCTTTACCTACCTGGTTCGGAGCATCGGCCACCAATTCCTTTTCGATCCTGTCGCGGATTGTCCGGCAGGGATTGAGCTGCTCGCCGATACGCCGGAGTGTGGCATCATCGGACGATTCACAGGCCAGTTTTACCGGTTCCACGGACGACAGCGCAAACCTGAGCTGTACTACTTCCCTCGGACTGATCCTTGCGATAGCCGCCTTGGATATCAACCGCTCAAGATCGCCGATGTGACGGATGTGGTCCTCAATATGCTCTCTGAAATCAGGATGCTTTAGAAAATACTCCACCACATTGAATCGCTCATTGAGCAATTGTATCTCCTTTAACGGCAACGACATCCATCTTTTAAGTAACCTCGCACCAATCGGGGAAATAGTCTGGTCGATCACGTCGATCAGCGTTTTGCCTCCTTCATTGATGGACTGGAACAGTTCCAGGTTCCGGATGGTAAACTTATCGAGCCATACAAATTTATCCTCCTCAATGCGGGATATCGTCTGAATATGTTTGGTCCGTTCATGTTGGGTCAGGTCCAGATAATGCAGGATCGCACCGGCTGAGATCGTCGCCGACAACATACCGGCAATACCGAATCCTTTCAGGGAAGTCGTCTCGAATTGCTGAAGCAGCCGCTCCTGAGCTGCGTCAGCGGTAAAGATCCAGTCGTCGAGTTTATACGTGTAAAACTTATAACCGAAATAATTTTCAAACAGTTTTTCTTTTCCCCGCTCAAATAGCACCTCTTTGGGGGCAAAGTTGTTCAGCAGCTTATCGACATATTCAAACGAACCTTCAGCGGTAACGAACTCACCGGTTGAGATATCCATAAAGGAAACCCCGGCCATCTGCTTTTCAATGTGAACCGCAGCCAGAAAGTTATTTTCCTTATGTTCCAGTATCTGGTCATTGATCGAAACCCCGGGGGTGATCAGTTCAGTGACGCCCCTCCTGACAATTTTTTTGGTCAGCTTCGGATCCTCGAGCTGCTCGCAAATGGCCACCCGTTCTCCGGCCCTGACAAGCTTCGGAAGGTAGGTATCAAGTGCATGAAAAGGGAATCCGGCCAGTTCAACAAAGGTGGCAGCCCCATTCGCGCGCCTGGTGAGTGTGATGCCGAGAATTTTAGATGCTTTTATGGCATCTTCCGAAAAGGTTTCATAGAAATCCCCTACCCGGAAAAGCAAAACTGCATCGGGATATTTATGTTTAACCGCCATGTATTGCTTCATCAGCGGCGTGTCCACCAGTGGTTCGTTTAATGCCATCCTTAAGATTTCGATTTGAACAAAGATAAAATTTATCCGCTGGTTCCCTTGTCCAAAACGCTTCCAAACCACCGTAATTGTTTACTTTAGCAGAACAACCGCATATCTGAAACAACATGAAACGTATTCTGGTACTGGGCTCAGGACTAAGCACGTCGAGCCTGATTGATTATCTCCTTCTTCATGCAGATGATGAGAACTGGATGGTTACCGTTGGCGATATCGATCAAAAGGCTGCAGCGACAAAAATCAATAACCATCCGCGAGGCACAGCCATTGCATTCGACATATTCAACGAAACAGATAAAACACGTCGCATCAAGGAGTCGGATGTGGTTGTTTCGATGCTTCCGGCGCGGTTTCATCCGATGGTGGCCGAAGCCTGTCTGGAAGCCGGCCGCAGCATGCTGACGGCATCCTATGTATCCCCGGAGGTCCGCAGGCTGGATTATCAGGCCAGGCAGAAAGGCATCCTTTTTTTCAATGAGCTTGGAGTTGATCCGGGTATCGACCATATGTCGGCCATGCGTATCATTGATGCCATAAAGTCAAAAGGAGGCAAGCTCACCGGCTTCCGCTCCTTTACCGGTGGTCTTATCGCTCCGGAATCCGATGATAATCCGTGGAATTATAAATTTACCTGGAACCCCAGGAATGTGGTCCTCGCCGGACAGGGCACCTCCATGTACATCCGTGACGGCCAGTACAAATATATCCCCTATCATCAGTTGTACCGATCGGTTGAAATGACCAGGGTACTGAACCTCGGAGAGTTTGAGGTTTATCCCAACCGGGATTCGCTTAAATACAGGGAGGTATATAACCTGCCCGATATTAAAACGCTAATCCGCGGCACGATGAGGCGCCCGGGGTATTGCGAAGCATGGAATGTTTTCGTTCAGCTTGGCATGACCGACGACAGTTATACCATGGATTATTCCAACGATTATACCTGGTACGATTTTACCGAATCCTTCCTGCCTGCCGGAATGGGTTCCATCCAAGACCGTCTCGCAGCCTACCTGAGTATCCCAGCTAAAGGGGTCATCATTGAAAAATTGAACTGGCTCGGAATGTTCGACAAGGAACTGATCGGATTGCACAATGCTACCCCGGCTCAGATCCTGCAGCATAAACTCGAACAGAAATGGTGTCTCGGACCTAACGACAAAGACATGATCGTGATGCAGCATGTTTTTGATTACCAGGTTAAAGGAAAGAATTACCGGCACAAATCCTCGCTGATCGTCATGGGCATGGATCAGCGCCAAACGGCCATGGCCATCACTGTTGGAACCCCCCTGGCTATTGCCACCCGTCTGGTACTGAACGGAACTATCCATGCCACCGGGGTTCAGGTCCCCACCTCACCCGGGTTTTACCAGCCGATCCTCGCCGAACTGGAACAGCACGGGATACGGTTTATCGAAGAAGAGGAGGAGGCGTGAGGACGGGAGGACGGGAGGATCGTTAAGAGGGGTAAGAACGGTAAGAGAGGTAAGAAAGGTTAAGAGAGGTTAAGAGAGGTTAAGAGAGGTTAAGAGAGGTGAGAGGGTTTATTGGCAACATCGGAGAAGTGTCATCCCCGCGAAGGCGGGGACCGCGTCACTTACCACGAATGCCTGCGCGGGGACCGCGTCGCTTACCACAAATGCCTGCGCGGGGATCGCTACCACTTTGTACGAATACCTAAAGATAAAACTCCCCGGTCAGCCTTCTGTACTCCTCGGTGTATACTCCCCGAACTTCTGTTTCAACTATAAGCTGATCAGCTTCCCAAGGCCCTTCTTCCCTGCCCCACTCAAGCAGAACCCTCCTGATTGCCGTTCCGGGATTTCCCCTGATATCAGTCCTCCGAAGGATAAACAGACCACATTTTGCGGCGAGCTCAAGGGCTTCTTCCGTCCGTTCAACAGGCAGGATCAGTGAGATCTTTCCCTCGGGGGTAAGCAATCCTGACGCTTTGGGCAACAATACTCCAAGCGGCAGGTCATCATCATGCCTGGCCTTGGCTCTGAGAAAATCGGGATTTTTCAGCGACCGGGTAAAATAGGGCGGATTACAGATAATCAGGTCAAACATACTGCTGTCGTCCGGACTCCAGATTCTGAAATCCGCCTGCACCACCTCAATCCGGTCAGCCCAGGCCGATCCTTCAACATTTCCCCTTGCCTGTTTGGCTGCTTCCTCATCTATTTCCAGGGCTGTTATGTGCGCATCCGGAAAACGCTGAGCCAGCATCAGGGCAATCACCCCCGTGCCGGTGCCAATATCCAACAGCAAAGCGGGAGGAGCCATGGCTCCCTGAAAAACGGGAGGAGCCATGGCTCCTCCCCTACGGATATGTGCCCAACTTCCGAGCAACACCGCATCGGTCCCCACCTTCATGGCCGACCGGTCCTGACGGATCAAAAACTGACGAAATTGAAACCAGGCATTAGACATATCAGAAATGATCAAACAATCCCAAACCGAATAAACTGAAATCAAATTTACAGGGATCAGCAGGGTCGAGTTTGCTTAATTCAGTGGTCAGCTCTTCAACTGCTTTCCAGTCGTTGGATTTACGCTTGAGCATTCCCAGGCTCCGGGCCACCCGCCCGACATGCGTATCCAATGGGATCATCAGGTGGGCCGGTGAAATGGTATCCCACAAGCCAAAATGCACCCCCGGCAGGTCTTTTCTCACCATCCACATCAGAAAAAGGTTTAACCGCTTGGCAGCCGACCCCGATTCCACGTCCGGCACGTGTTTCAAAGTCCGGCCCTCCAGCCCCGACGAAATGAAAACTTTCCGGAACCAGGCCAGTGATTCAAAAACTCCACCATTCCGGTAGCCATCCGCAAACACCTTCTCCAATCCCCCGTGCTCCTTATAAACCACTTGCAGCGCCCTGACAAAGCAGGCCAGATCATTGGAATTGAAAGTCCGGTGAACAAATCCTTCCAACCGGTCCAAATCAGCTGAATCTGCAGAAAGGATATATTCATGGGGCGCCCGGTCCATACGGTCCATCAGGTTTTCAGCATTTTTTATAATGGAAGCCCTGTTTCCCCAGGCAATCGTCGCGGTTAAAAAAGACGCGATCTCAATGTCCTCGCGTATCGTATAAGAATGCGGAACCCGGATCGGATCGTTCTGGATAAATTCAGGATGGTTGTACTGATCGTGTTTGGATATCAGCAGGTCCTTTAACTCCCTTTGGGTAAGAGGAGCCATAATCAATGCGAAACTATCAGCCCGTCACGCATGGTGATCACCCGGTCGGATAAAGTAGCGAGTGCTGTATCGTGGGTGACAATCACGAAAGTTTGATGAAACTCGTCCCTCAAACGCAGAAAGAGCTGGTGCAGGTCGCGCTGATTCTCCGAATCCAGATTGCCGGAAGGTTCATCGGCAAGTATTACCGCGGGACTGTTCATCAACGCCCTGGCCACTGCCACCCGCTGCTTTTCGCCTCCAGAAAGTTCAGCCGGTTTGTGATCCATGCGGTTGGAAAGACGAAGATAATCAAGCAATTCAGCCGCCCGCTTTTCAGCCTTGCCCCTGGCGGCTCTGGCGATATAGGCCGGAATGCACACATTCTCCATCGCCGTGAACTCCGGCAAGAGATGGTGGAATTGGAATACAAACCCGATCTCCCGGTTGCGGAAAGCAGCCAGTTTACGGTCGTCCATCGAGCTGACTTCGGTATTCCGTATTCGTATCTGACCTGAATCCGGGCGACTGAGGGTACCCATGATCTGAAGCAGGGTTGTTTTTCCGGCTCCGCTGGGGCCGACAATCGACACGATCTCTCCGGAGGACACCTCAAGATCAATCCCTTTGAGAACTTCCAGACTACCGAATGATTTTCTGATTTCCTGAACCCGGATCATAAACGAATCCCTTTCTTCCGTAAAAATAACGGAATAATCCGTTCCCGGCAAAAGTCAGGGGGTCTTCCCCGGCAGAACCCTCTTATAATCGAAATAATAAATGACTTTCACGGAAAAGGAGTTGGTCTGCGGAGACACCAATGTTCCCTGAAGATTCTCCCAATAGGATAAAAACGGCAAGGATTCGACACCGTCCTTTAAGATATTATTTTTCCAAACCACGGTAAGGTAGCTTCCGGGGGCAAAATTCAGTGAGTACTCAAGATCGATATTGAAGATATTATAATCGCGGCTCTCTTCAGTCGAAAACTGCGGATTCTCGAATGGATCCAATCCGCCTTCGGAATTTAGCAGGTAATAATGCTGATAGTTTACCTGCGACCAGTAATGCCTGAATGACAGACTTAGGGCCGATGTATTATTAAAAACATATGACCCTGTTAATGAATTAGTTACAGTTGTGATATTCCGTTGGCCAAAAACCAGGGAGCCATTATCAAAATTTGAAACAAATCCTTCATCACCGCGATCACTCAGATATTTAACCGAGGGAAAAAAACTGAATTTATTATTGAGCCTGAACCGTGGTGAAATGTTGTATTGCAATGCCTGGTTACCCCGTGCATTTCTAAACCATTGAAAGCCGGCATTCAAGGCAACTTTTTTCCGGTAATCTGTTGATCCTCCAATATTAAAAAGGGTATAGGCAGGCCTCACGAAATAACGGTTTGGCACGCGCGGTTCGTACCAGTCGTGCGTCTCAACCGGACTATATTCCAGCGTGATCCGGGTGTCCCAATAATTCCGGAATAACAACTGGGTCGACCAACTGATATTAAACTCTGAGTAAGCCCTCGGGTTGTAAATCATATTGTATTCAAACCCGAGAGTATTGGAAAGATTGTTTAAAATCCAGAATGGCTCAAGAAACCGGTGGGAAACAGCCAGATCATGACCAATGGAGTTGTTGTTCCTGAGATACCCCATATCGTTTGGATTGTAGGTATCCGAGATCAGTCCGAAATTATAGGAAGCGATAAACGCTCCGCCATATTTGCCCATTCCGAAGTTCATCGTATGTCCGCTGACCGGTTTTCCGGTCAATGAATCATAAATGAGGCTCACCGCACCACTACCTGAAACACCATACCTGTTAGCCTTATCCCGCAGTTTCACCGCCACATTGGTAACGTTGGCCATACGAGTGGTAGAGGGTGTCAACACATTGGTATTGGTAAGGTTAACATAGGAGTTCCGCCCAAAAACCTGGTCGAGGACAATCATGTTATAATTACTGAACGGATCGGTCAGCACCCTTCTCGACTTGTTTTCAGGATCAACGACCGTTGCATAGGTATTGGCCGTCATGGCATTCAGGAAGCCGATACCAAGGTTTTTAGTGTTACGGCCTGATATTTTCGTCACATTGATGAGCTTGACCTCTTCCGGGTTCTGAACCACATTTTCCCCGTCTTTAAGATTATCCCACACCTCATAATATCCACCCGGACGTTTCCCGATCCTTCTTGAGTAGAACAATCCTGATTTGTCAAACAACTCCATCCCCTCGGTAAAAAACTGCCTGTTCTCCTGATATTTCACTTCATAGGGGGTTAAGTTCAGGATCAGCTGGTCGGATTTACGCTGACCGAAATCCGGAATCAGGGTCATGTCCAGCGTATAGGCATCGTTGATGCCATATTTCAGGTCCATACCGGCGGCGTAGGAAAAACCATTGCCCTCTGGTGCCAGTTGATAATATCCGGCAGCAAATGGATAAAGTTCAAGCCTGACCGGTGATTTTACCGACTGAATTCCGGTCAGCTCACCAACCTGGCTTTCCTCTCCAAAATTCCGGTCGATCGGGTTCCATGTGGTTGTTTCGCGGGTGCGCCTGACCGTCCGCTGGAAATTGATCCCCCACTTCTGAACATCCTGTTTCGGAAACCGGATGGCGGCAAACGGGATCTCCACTTCAAGCATCCATCCATTATCGGTAAAACTCACTTTGCTGTACCATACGGTATTCCATGACGGATCACCGTGATGATACATATCCTGTCCGCCGCTGGAGGCGGAGGATTGCTTGGAGTCGGCCTGGACATTGGCAGCAGAAACCTCAAATTCGAACAGGTTCTGCCCGTCATTATAAGGATTTAGCGATATCTTAAACCGGTCGACATTACCATCCGATACCTGATCGCGCTTGGTAAGCTCCTTCAAAATGCTGTCGGGAGCGGTATCATAAAGGCGGATGCCAAAGTAGACCGCCTTGTTATCATAGACCACATTCACTTCGGTCCGTTGGCTTTCAGGCAGGCCCATTGACGGCGAATAGGTAACAAAATCAGAAGCTTTATTTGCATTTTGCCAGGCGGGCTCATCCAGTACTCCATCGATGGTTATTTTGCCTGTGGTACGAATAGCCGTCAACTGTTTCTTTTCATTGAGGCTATGGGCGGATAAAAAGGGAAAGATCAGGAACAGACCAAGCAAAACATTCTTCATACGGGATATTTTGCGCAAATATAAGTTTTTGGGGGGGCTCAAATACCCTGAAAATCTGATAAACAGGAGAGAATCTGTTAAAAAAAGTTAACGGACTAACTTTTAATATCCGACTCTATATCCTTAATATCCTTGGCAACTTCTGATTCATCAATATAACTCCGCATATTCTTATTGACCTCTTCGGCATTCCTTTTAACGTCCTGCGTCACATCATTCAGATCCGTTCTTATATCCTGAGTCGATTCTTCGAATTCACGTTTGATATCGTTCGAGACTTTCCGGAATTCCCTCATGCCTTTAGCTATTCCTTTGGCTATCTCCGGCATCTTGTCGGCCCCGAAAAGCAGCAATGCAGCTAAAAGAATAACGATAATTTCTCCTCCGCCCATTTGTCCTCTTTTTTTGCCAAAGATATAAAAAAAAAACCCGGAGGTTAGTCCGGGTTTTCTGCAGCTATTCATTCTCAGGCAAGCCCAGTTTTTTCTGGCGCAACCTGTGCATGTCGTACGTAATTGCCGATGCTACGAAGATCGAAGAATATGTACCGAAGGCAATACCAAACAGAAGGGCGAATACGAATCCCCTGATGGATGGTCCGCCAAAAATAAATATGGCGACCAAAACGATAAGGGTGGTACCGGCGGTGTTCAGGGTACGGCCAAGGGTGGAGTCGATCGCCTGGTTAAAGAGTTCATGACGTCCGCGCTTTCGATACAGGGTCGTATATTCCCTGATACGGTCAAATACGATCACCGTATCATTGATGGAATACCCGATAATCGTAAGGATTGCCGCGATAAATGCCTGGTCAACTTCCATCGAGAAAGGCATGATGCTGTAGAGCAGGGAGTAGAAACCCAATACAATGACCGAGTCATGGAACAGGGAAGCAACAGCGCCCACGCCAAACTGCCAGGTCCGGAAACGAACCAGGATATACAGGAATATAACTAACAGGGCAAAGAATACTGCCAGGATTGCACCCCGCATAATATCCTTGGCAACCGTAGGCCCAACGAGCTGACTGTCCTGCCTGTTATTCTCCAGGAATGTTTTAAGGTCGGTGCCGGGAGCCAGGATCGACTTACATCCGTCAAATATGGCCTGATCCACCACTTCGGATACTTTCGGATCCTGGCTGCTAACCATAAATGAGGTGATGACTTTTACCTGATTGGTGGGTCCGAAAATTTTCACCTGCGGGGTTACACCCTGACAGGCTTTTTCAATGCTGAGGGTCAAAGCTTCAACATTTACCGGCTGGGCAAAACGTATTGTAAAGGTACGTCCACCCTTGAAATCCACCCCCAGGTTCAATCCCCGGATAGCCAGTGAACCGATCGACAGGATCATAAGCGAAGCCGACAGGATGTACATGTATTTTCTTTTCTCGATAAATTTCAGGTTCGCATGAACCAGGAAATTGTTGGTCAGTTTATTACCGAAAGCAATTTTTTTGTCTTTATCCAACAGCCATTCAAAGATCAGGCGGGAGATGAAGATAGCGGAGAACAGTGAGGTGAGGATACCGATAACCAGGGTGGTGGCAAAACCGCGGATCGGACCTGAACCGAAAATATACAGGATGATACCTGTCAGGATGGTGGTTACGTTACCGTCGATAATAGCCGACATAGCATGTTTGTACCCATCCTTTACGGCAAGTTTTATTCCCTTTCCGGCACGCAATTCCTCACGGATACGCTCATAGATAATAACGTTGGCATCCACGGCCATACCGAGTGTAAGTACGATACCCGCTATTCCAGGCAGGGTGAGTACCGCACCAAGTGATGCCAGAACACCCATGATGAAAAATACGTTCGAAACCAGTGCAACGTTGGCAATCCAGCCGGCCTGGTTATAATACAGGAGCATATAGAGTAGAACCAGGATAAAGGCCAGGATAAATGAAAGCAGACCCGAATTGATAGCCTCGCGACCGAGTGAAGGTCCAACGATAACTTCTTCGATGATCTGTGCAGGGGCATCCATACGTCCTACATTCAATATGTTGGCAAGGTCCTGTGCTTCTTCAATGGTCATCCCTCCTCCGGAAATCGATGACCGTCCGCCTGAAATCTCATTCTGAACGGTCGGGTTCGACCGGACATAATTATCAAGAACAATGGCGATGGAACGGTTGACATTTTCTTTGGTCAGACGCTGCCATATTTTTGCACCTTCGCCGTTCATATTCAGTGAAACCTCCGGTTTGTTGCCGGTACCGCCAAGGTCGCTTTTTGCATTGACAACCATAGCACCGTCAAGTGCAGGCTTACCTTCACGGTTCGTCACTTTGATGGCCACCAGAGAAAACAACTCCGGGTTATTGTCCATCGGCGCTGCCGACCAGTAGAAGCGAAGGTTGCTTGGGAAAACAGCTTTAATCTGCGGGATGGCGAGAGTTCTGTTAACGGCAGCGGTATCGCGGAAGTGCGAATACCCGACCACCGGACCAGGCATTAAATTGTTGTTATTATCTGAATACGGCCGCAGGAGGAAAAATAACGGATTTTGCTTTTTAAATTCTTCCAGGTTTTTAGCATCTGCAACTTTGGTCGTATCCTTTTCCAGTTTTTCTAGAAGGGATTTGGCCTGGGTGGTATCGGCAGCAGCCGCAGCGGCTTGTTCAGGTGTTGTGGCGGATGTATCGGCAGGCAAGGCAGCAACGGTTTCCAGCTCTTTCAATTTTTTATCGGCATCCTGCAAAAAGCCATAAACCTCGGAGTTTTCATAAGTTTCCCAGAACTCGAGTTTTGCTGATACCTGGAGAAGTTTCCTTACCCGTTCATGATCCTTGATACCCGGCAATTCGATCATCACACGTCCGGCTTTTCCCATTTCCTGGAAGTTAGGCTGTGCAACACCAAACTGGTCGATACGGGCACGAAGGATTTTTACCGAGTTGTCAATGGCGATTTTCGTTTCGGCATGCAAAACAGCCAGCACTTCATCATTGGTAGAGTTGTACTTGATCCTGTCGCGAAGCTGAACGGTGTTGAAAACGGCAGCCAGCTTTGCATTCGGGTCAATCTGCGCGAATGCCTTTCCAAACAGGGTGACAAAATCGTCCTGGCTCGATTTGACATTTGACCTGGCGATCTGCAGCGCTTTGGTAAACGTGCTGTCGGTCGAGTAATTTGAAAGCGACCTTACAAGGTCAACAACAGACACTTCCATCATTACGTTCATCCCGCCCTTAAGGTCGAGGCCGAGGTTAAACTCCCGTTCCTGGCACTGCCTGTAAGTATACTTCTTCAACCAAAGGAAGTTGTATACCGGCAATCCTGATAGAGAATCCTTATAGTAGATCTTCTTGATAGGATCGCCTTTGGCATAAGCCTCAGCCTTTTTTTCGATACGGGCTGTGACAAAGGTGAAGGATAACTGGTAGACGCAAACCAATGCCAACAATATAGCTACCAGCCTGATCGCTCCTTTATTACGCATGTTTTTCCGATTTAAATTATTCTTTTATAATCTGTTCCAATTTGAACGCGCAAATATAATGGAATTATTTTAAAAAAAAGAGGCAATTCCAGTATCGGAATTACCTCTCTCCAATCATCTAATTATCTATTTAATCAGGTCGTCATAACTTTGTTCCAAAATCTGGTTCTTCTCAAAATCAAACAGGGTCGTTTTCCTGACATTGTAGAAGTAGTTCCAATAGGTCCTCAGCGCGCTCATATAATTTGTGATCGCCCTGTCCTTCTGTGCCAGAGCATCATTCAGCTTAAGCACATCCACACTTCCGATCATGAATTTTTGTTTGGTGATATCATACCGTGTTCTTGAAATCGTATCCGTTTTGGCTGCCAGGATCAGCTGCTCGTCCTGCATGTTGAATTGCATGATGTCCAAAAAGACCTGCTGTTCAAAATCAATTTTCTGTTGTTCTACATTCACCTTAGTCACATCAAGGCTCGATACTGCCATCTTTACCTGCCCTTTGCGCATTCCCCAGTCGAGGATCGGGACGGTGACTCCGATGTTCAGCCGCTGCGACTCCTGCGGACTTTTATAAACCGATGCGAAGTCGCTTGCCCGCTGGGTCAATCCGTAACTGGCAATCAGGTTGGCATTGAAACGGGCATTGGCCTGCTGTTGGGCAACGTTTTGCTCGGCCTCAAAGATTAACCGTTCCATGGAAATCATCTGCGGATTATTTTCCCTTGCAAGCTGAATCGCCTGATCAACATCTACCTTGAGTTTCGGCACATCCAGCGTGGTTTGAAGTTCGATGTTGATCTTATCAATGAACCCGAGAAAAGTCCTGAGATTGGATTTTTTAATCTCCAGATCGAGAAAATTCTTATTGAGGTTATCCGTGCTTGTCAGGAGGTTAAGCTCCATCTGCATGAGGTCGCCCTGGTCAATCATTCCCGATTCATATCGCCCTTTTGCTATCTGATATAAAGTATCCGCATTGGCAACGTTGAAGTTGGATGTTTTCACATTCATCTGGGCGAGGGCCAGATCATAAAAATAACGTACCGCCTTCAGATTGACATCTTCCATCGCACTCAGATAGGTCTTCTTGGCTTCCTCATACTTCAGCGGTTCAATCTTCTTCTGCCATTTAAACTTGTTGAAACCGAAAAGGGGCTGCATCAAGCCGATACTCACCGGTGTCGACATCAGGGTTGCCGGATCATCATTCAGGAGGTCGAGCCGCCCGAGTTCGGAACTGACATATACACGCCCGCCGGTGATCGGGATATTCTGACTGGCTTCCAGACTTACCGTGGAGCTCAGCCTGTTCGATGGGGCATATTTGGTCACCCATTCCCCATTCTCAAGAACCACATCCTTAACGATGGACCGGCTGAGATCGACGATATCGGTTTGCAGGGATACCGAAGGCAGGTAATTGGCCTGATACGACCTGAACGACCAGTAACTGCTGCGAAAACGGTGTTTGGCAAGAAGTGCATCCAGCGAATTTTCCTGCGCCAGTTTAATTACGTCCTGCAAATCAAGAACCTTGACTTGCGGTTGTTGGGCAGAACCTAGCAGGGGGAATAAAAGGCTGATAACAATCAGTACAACAACGTTTTTTCTCATATCACAATATCTTAAAATCTATCTATTCTTAACCTCTCTTAACTCTCTTAACCTCTCTTAACCTCTCTTAACCTCTCTCACCTCTCTCACGACGCCCTCAGGGATTCCACCGGATCGTGTTCCGATGCCCTTTTAGCCGGAAGGTACCCAAAAATGATCCCGACTGCGGCTGACACGCCGAATGCGATCACTACAGAAAAGGGCTTCACGATTGTTTTTATATCCGCAAATTGTGTGATCAGGCTCGACAGGATGATACCTAAAACAACGCCGATAAGTCCGCCGACTATACTGATAAGGGTGGACTCCGAAAGGAATTGCACCACGATATCTTTCCGGGAGGCACCGATGGCCTGCCGGGTTCCGATTTCACGTATACGTTCCATAACTGAGGCCAGCATGATGTTCATGATGCCTATCCCTCCAACGATCAAGGAGATGCTGGCGATGGCACCCAGCACAATATTGAAAATATCCTTGGCCCGCTGTTGCTGCTTCAGAAGCAATTCGGGCACGGTAATCTTAAAATCAGCCACCCCGTTATGACGGCGCATGAGCATGCGGGTCATGATTTCAGTGGTGGTTGCGAGCTCTTGTGTTTCATTGACCTGAACAACAATCTTATCCAGCTGATTATAGTTAACATTTTCGGTCGTACCCTGGTCTGATCCCGTTTTAATCGTTGTGGCCATCATCATCCCGCGGCCCATTCCCCCGAACATCTGCACATTAGAGGAAACCTCTCCCATTTTCCGGTTGGCGATAGCCCGGTTCAGGTAACGGATCAGCATGGTTTTGGAGGGTACGAAAACTTCATCGTTGGTATTGGATATCCCCAGACCGGCTGATGAAGAGGCAACCATCACTTCCCTCTGGTTCAATATTCCGATCACCCTTAACCAGTTATGACCTACCTTGATAAATTGATCCAGGGCATTTTCGGCCGGAAACAGTAGAGCGGCGATGTTGGAACCGATGACACACACAGCCTGGCCGGTTTGTTCGTGGTAATCATTAAACAGGATTCCCTTTTCCAATCCCAGGTTAAAAAGGGAAAAATAGGCTGGACTCACTCCCATCAGAACGGTTGGACGGCGAATCTGGTTGTGCTGTACGAATGAGTTCAGCTGAATTTCAGAGCTGACCGACTTCACCGTGGGTATCACCTCCTGTATTGCCTTAACATCCTGAAGATTAAGTCCGTTTGAGAATTTTTTTGATTCCTTTTTCCCTTCTTCGGAAGTGCCGCCGGAGGATTGATCGATAATCGGTTCAATGATGATATTATTAACCCCGACCAATTTTATCTGATCAAGGATCTCTTTTTGGGCTCCCTGTCCGATGGCTAGCATACTAATCACCGCAGCCACCCCAAAAATGATCCCCAAAGCAGTCAGCACCGACTTCAGCTTATTGGCCATAATGGCCTCAACGGCAATAATGATGTCATGTAAATATCTTCGGAACATAGCGGTATGATTAGCGTTGTATCTGCATTCTCATTCCGCCGCCGCCCTGAGCACCTTCAGCCCTCTGCATACCTCCGCCGGGACGCATTCCGCCACCTTGCTTCATCATTTTCTGCATCTGATCGCGCTGCTCCTTCGTAAGGTTTTTCATATCGAAACCGGGCATGCCCTGAGGACCGCCCTGTTCCTGCATCAGGCGGGCGCGTTCAGCCTGCTCCTTCTGCATCCTCTCCATTTCCTCTTTCTTCCTCTTCTCTTCAACAATCCGGCGCTGCTTGACTTTTTCATAAATGTCCCAGCCCTTGAATTCCCATTTATCACCTCCTTCGGGAACCGTGAGATAAACCTCATTTTTCGGAGCAAGACCTTCATTGACAATGATGAAATTCTCATTGGCCTCGCCTAAGTCAACGATCTGGCGGATTTTATCCGAAACCAGGTAAACATAGGACATGGAATCTGATGAGTGAACCGCTTCGAGAGGAAGGAAATTGACATTATCATAGGTCTTGGTCTTGATCTGGGTGACAGTGGTCATGGCCGGGCGCAAGGTGGTGTCAGTCTCATTCAGCAGGACAACGACCTCGAAAACTTTTGCATCGGAATTCGGCAATTGCTCGCCCACATTAGCTACCTCGGTTACGGTTCCGGTATATTGTTTTTCCGGGAAAGCATCAACCCCGATTGTTACCACTTGATCAACCGTTATCTTACTGATATCTATTTCATTAACATAAGTTTTTGATACCATTTTCGATAAATCAGGCAGAGTGGCTACCACCGGATCCCATGCGGATATCTGTGAACCCACCTTCCGTTTGGCTCCGCCCCACTCTTTCTTATAAATTACCATTCCATCCTGCGGTGCATAAACAGTAAAGGCATCCAATACTTTAACCAGTTCATTCCGCTGCTGGTATTGCCGTTTCAGCGCAATTTCCGCCTTCACCATGGAGGCTCCGGCCTGTTCCTTGCGTAATGCATAATTGGTTTTTGCCTGTTCGTAAGCTCTTTTTGCTTTATCCAGGTTCATTTCCGACTGCCTGATGGTTGCCGGCGGCTCATATTTCGACTGGTCAAGGATAATTTGCTTCTCTTCAAGGGCATATTCAAGATCCTTGATCTGATTCCGGTAATCGCGCAGGCTCATCGTGGTGTCGAGCTGCACCTGGCGCAGCGTGGCCTCGTCACGCTCGATCTGGTCCCCATAGGACTGCAGGGAGGTGGTAGCTTCGGTTTTATCCAGGCTGGCAACATAATCACCCTTTTTGACGACGCTCCCCTCTGGGATCAGGTCAACGAGCTTGACATTATGTACCCTGGATTCCCTGAGTCCCTCAGGTCCGCGAATATCTACTGAATTAAGTGCCTGGAGTTCACCGGTGGTACTGACGATAACATCAAATTTCCCGGATTCTACCACAGCCTTTATCATGACGCTTTTATCCTTCCGGGTCGCACTGTAAATCACAACAGAAACAAGAACCACAATAAGAATTACTATAAAGACCCAACGTCTTTTCATAACAAAATGGATTAGTAAGATTGTTGAAAAAAATTATCCGGCTACAAACTTAACTTAACCATTCCGTTTGATAAAACAATAGTCAGGCAATTAGGCTTTTTTAACAATTCTTAACAAAATCAAGCACTTCAAGAACAATTTGGTTCCCCAGCTTATTCGCTTCCTCAAGGGTCCGGGCTTCGGAATAAACCCTGATGATCGGTTCGGTATTGGATTTTCGGAGGTGAACCCAGCTGTCGGGAAATTCAATTTTCAATCCATCAGATTTGATGCACGGATAGTTTTTGTATTGCTGCCCGATTCCATTGAGTACCCGTTCCATATTGGTACCGGACGGCAGATCGATTCTCTTTTTCGACATTTCAAAAGCAGGAAGTTCACTCTTGATCTGGGTCATGGTTTTTCCCGCGCCGGCAAAATAGGAAAGAAAAAGCGCCATGCCAACCAGCGCATCCCGTCCGTAATGGAGGTCAGGCAAAATGACACCCCCGTTACCTTCCCCTCCGATCACCGCATTTGATTGCTTCATACCGGTTACCACATGAACTTCACCGACAGGGGTCGCCAGGTATGAACCCCCATGCTTCTCGGTAATAATCCTTAAAGCCCGGCTGGATGATAAATTCGAAACTGTATTTCCGGGGTTTTTCGAGAGGTAATAATCGGCCACCGCAACCAGCGTGTTTTCCTCGCCGAAAAAGGTCCCGTCCTGATTCACCAAAGCAAGCCGGTCGACATCCGGATCCACGGCAATGCCCAAATCGGCCTTGTGCTTCACAACCGCTTCAGCCAATGATCCCAGATGATCGGGCAGCGGTTCCGGATTATGTGCAAACCTGCCGTCGGGATCGCAATTGATTTTAATTACCTTTTTTACACCCAATGCATTAAGCAGGTCCGGAATAGCCACACCTCCCACTGAGTTTACCGCATCAACCACTACCGTTAATTCCCGGCGTATAATTTCTTTACGGTTCACTTCGGGCAAATCCAGGACTTTTTGAATATGATAGGGCAGAAAATCCTTAGAGGCGCTCTGTCCCAGTTTATCAGCGGCCACAAACTCAAACATTTCCTGTGCAGCTAAAAGCAATACTTCTTCTCCCTCCTGTGATGAAATGAACTCTCCCTGACCATTAACCAGTTTCAATGCATTCCATTGACCCGGGTTATGGCTCGCCGTCAGAATAATTCCGGCAATGGCTCCGCTGTAAGGCACAGCCATCTCCACCGTCGGGGTGGTGGCTAACCCGGCGTTGACCACATCGATGCCCAATGCATTCAACGTTGAACAAACTATGGCATCAACCAGCGGACCGGATGTTCTGGCGTCCCTTCCAACTACCATCAAAGGCCGTTTACCGTTAGCCGGCGACTGATGCAAAGCCCAGGTTCCGAAAGCAGCTGTAAACTTGACTATATCAAGTGGGGTTAACCCGTCACCGGGACGTCCCCCAAGGGTGCCCCTGATGCCGGAAATCGATTTAATAAGTGTCATACGTTGTGGATCAATCGGGCAAGGTATTGAGTTTTCGTGATAACTTTGCAATGGGCAACGAATTTTTGCCAACCTTTGCAAACTCAATAATTTATGTAAAGTGAACAGGAAACCGTTATCTGTTAATAAGACTTTCCAGCCCGACGAAGTGCGCCTGAACAGGTATATTGCCTCTTCAGGAATTTGTTCCCGGCGCGATGCCGACGACCTGATCAGCAGGGGGGTTGTGGAAATAAACGGCGTAAAAATAACTGAACTGGGCACCCAGGTCCATCAAGGTGATATCGTTAAGGTGAATGGGAAAACCATCAGGAACGAAAGAAAAGTATATATCATACTCAACAAACCCAAAGATACCCTCACCACGACTGACGACCCTGAAGGCCGCCGGACGGTCCTCGACCTGGTGCAGAATGCCACCAGCGAACGGATTTTTCCTGTCGGCCGTCTCGACCGTAATACGACCGGCGTACTCCTGCTGACGAATGACGGTGAACTGGCCAGTAAACTAACGCACCCCAAATACAAAGTGAAAAAAGTATACGAGGTGCGCACGGCCCAGAATATGACCGAAGAAATGCTGGAAACACTGGTCAAGGGTATCGAACTTGAAGATGGTTTCATGCAGGTGGATGCGGTTTCATTCCTCGATCCTCAGTCAAAAAAGGATCTGTCAGTGGAAATCCACTCCGGCAAAAACCGGATCGTCAGAAGGATGTTCGAATATCTTGGAATTGAAATTATTAAACTCGACCGCGTATATTTCGCCGGGCTCACAAAAAAAACCCTTGCCCGCGGAAAATGGCGTTTTATGAGCCCCAAAGAGGTAGGCTGGCTCAAAATGCATCAAGAGCATTAAGCAAATCCCAAAAAGCAAAAAGTATCCCATGAAATCCGGCTTCGTTAATATAATCGGCAACCCGAACGTCGGGAAATCCACCCTGATGAATGCACTCGTCGGCGAACGGCTGTCGGTGATTACTGCAAAATCCCAGACCACGCGCCACCGCATATTCGGAATCGTAAACGGTGATGATTATCAGATTGTCTATTCTGATACCCCGGGCCTGATCAAGCCTGCATACAAACTCCAGGAGTCCATGGTGAAAGCGGCCAGATCCGCCCTTTCGGATGCTGATATTCTTTTATATGTGACTGATATCCAAGAAACCTCCGATAAAAACCCGGACATCATCAAGATTGTTCAGCAATCCGAAGTCCCCCTTCTCCTCATCCTGAACAAAATTGATCTCAGCAATCAGCAAATGGTTGAGGAGCTCGTTGAAAAATGGCACGGGATTTTCCCCAAGGCCGAAATTTTTCCATCCTCAGCACTGCTCAAATTTAACCTCGACAACTTGTTCAACAGGATTCTTGAGTTACTTCCCGAAGCTCCTCCCTATTTCGAGCGCGACCAGCTGACCGATCGACCTGAACGGTTTTTCGTGACAGAGATCATCCGTGGCGCGATTCTTGAGAACTATGATAAGGAAATCCCCTACTCGGTTGAACCCGTGGTGGAGGAATTCAAGGAAGAAACCGATATAATACGCATCCGTACAGTGATTTATGTTGAAAGGGATTCGCAGAAAGGAATCCTGATCGGGCATAAAGGTTCAGCTCTCAAGCGGGTCGGCATGCAGTCGAGAAAAGATCTCGAAATTTTTTTCGGAAAGAAAGTGTTTTTAGAAATGTTCGTAAAAGTGGCCGATGATTGGAGAAACAGACCTGAAAGCCTGAAGTCTTTTGGCTATGAACTCTGATACAGAAAGATAGAATTATGGCAAATATTGTTGCAATCGTTGGACGACCAAACGTCGGAAAGTCAACCCTTTTCAATCGAATCACCCAATCCAGGCAGGCCATTGTCCATGAATCGAGCGGCGTAACGCGCGACCGGCATTACGGCAAGGCTTTCTGGAACGGTCATGAATTTTCGCTGATCGATACCGGCGGGTATATCACGAATTCGGACGATGTTTTTGAAGAGGAAATCAGGAAACAAATCACCCTCGCCATCGAAGAGGCCGACGTAATCATCTTCTGCGTGGATGTGGAATCCGGAATCACCGATCTCGACCAAACCGTTGCCGGAATCCTCCGGAAAGCTAAAAAACCGGTATTTATGGCTGTCAATAAGGCAGATAACAATAAGCGGTTCATGGAGGCCAATGAATTTTACAGCCTTGGCCTGGCAGAAATCTATCCGGTGTCGGCTGTGAACGGTACGGGTACCGGCGAACTGCTGGATGCCGTAACCGGTGCCTTCGAAAGAGCTGAATTTGAAGACGAACCCGATATTCCAAAATTTGCGGTCGTCGGACGCCCGAATGTGGGGAAATCCTCTTTTATAAATGCCCTGATCGGGGTCGAGCGCAATATCGTCACCCCGATCTCCGGCACCACCCGCGATTCCATCCATACCCGTTACCAGAAATTCGGCCTCGACTTCTTCCTGGTCGATACGGCTGGGTTGAGAAAGAGAGCCAAAGTATCGGAGGATGTTGAATTCTATTCGGTTATGCGCTCGGTAAGGGCGATTGAGAATGCTGACGTATGCCTTCTGATGATCGATGCGGTGGATGGCGTCAAAGCCCAGGACATTACGATTTTCGGCAACATCCAGCGTAACCGGAAAGGGGTGGTCATCCTGGTCAACAAGTGGGACCTGGTTGAAAAAGATACCCATTCGACAAAGAAATTCACCAAAGAGATCCAGGATCGCATATCCCCTTATACGGATGTGCCGATCATTTTCACCTCCACCATTACCAAGCAAAGAGTATTGAAAGCTTTGGAAACTGCCGTGGAAGTGTACAATAACCGCCGCCAGAAAGTTCCGACCCATCAGTTGAACGAACTTCTCCAGGAGCTGATCACAGCCTATCCGCCACCGGCAAATAAAGGGAAGTTCATCAAAATAAAGTATGCTACCCAGCTGCCTAACCAAACCCCTTCATTTGCCTTTTTCTGCAACCTTCCACAATATATCAAGGAGCCTTACAAGCGCTACCTCGAGAATAAGATCAGGGAGAACTTCAATTTCACCGGGGTTCCGATTCAAATATTTTTCAGGGAAAAATAATCCGTATGATGTCCAGGCTATCCATTCCGATTAAGTTTCTTGCCTTGCTGATCCTCCTGGTCGGTTGTAAGAAAATTGTAAATTATCCCGATGAACCGGCCATCAGTTTTACTTCCGTTTCATCCAAGGATTCCACTGACGCACTTGACAATCCCGTTAAAAGGGTGACCCTTACGTTTCACCTCACCGACGGCAATGGTGATGTCGGTCTGGGAGTGAATGATAATACCGGTCCGTTCAGTGTCGACAGCGCTTTCTATTATAACCTGTTTCTTCAGGAATACAAAATGGAAAACGGGGTATTAACAGAGGTTCCTGCGCCTGACGGATTGAGGAAATACCGCATTCCCGACCTGACCCCGACAGGTCAGAACAAAACACTCATTGCCGATATTTCGGTGACCGTTGAATATCCTTATACGGAAGCTAGCCCGCTTCCTTTCCGGGAATTCGACTATGTATTTTATGTGGTCGACCGGAGCTTTAATTTCAGCAACAAGGATACCAGCGCACTCATAACCTGGTGATCTATTCCGCTTTAAATACCGGCCATTCCAGGTAGAAATTGGTTCCAGAATTCTTATGGGTCCCGAACCAGATCTTTCCTCCTGATCCTTCCATTATCTTCTTGGTGATGGCCAGCCCCAGCCCCATGCCCGATGATTTGGTCGTGAAATTGGGCTCGAAAAGACGCGACTGAAGCTCCTCTGCGATCCCTGCACCATTATCGGCCACCGTAACCGTTACCCTATCCTCAATCGCATCAATAGTGATATCCACTACCGGGTCAACTCCCTCAGGTACCGCCTGAACGGCATTCCTGATCAGATTGTTAAAAACCTGGATCACCTGCTCCGGATCGGCAAAAATGAGGATCTCGCGGGTCCCTTTAAAATTCTTATGAAGATTGATCTTACAGGTATCCTCAAAAAGATGAGTGATCCGCTGGATCTTTTGGGTCAGGTCGATGGCCTCAAAGTGCGAACCCGGAATCTGGGCAAATTTCGAAAACTCATTGGCTATGTTTGACAGGGTTTCTATCTGATCGATCAGTGTGTTTGTCATGCGATCGATAAGCTGATCCAGATCCGGGGCCCCGTCTTTCCAGGCTTTTCGCAGATGCTGGACACTCAGTTTCATGGGGGTGAGCGGATTTTTTATCTCATGGGCAATCTGCCGGGCCATCTCCCGCCATGCGCTCTCGCGTTCCGACCTGGCCAGTTTTTCGGCACTGGCCTGCAATTCGCTCACCATCCGGTTATATTCCTTAACCAGGCGGCCAATCTCGTCCTCGCGTTGATATTCAATGGTCTGGGTTTTCCTTCCAAAACGCAATCCGGCCATTTTGGTTTGTAAAAGCTGTAATGGCCGTGCCACCTGGTTGGCAAGAATAACAGCGAGGAACACGGTCAGGAGGATCAGGATAAAATAAGCATTGACCATGGCGACCACGATCGTCGAGATTTCACGGCTGGTTTCACTCTGCCTGCTGAAATAAGGCAGATTAAGATATCCGAGGAGCTTATTGTACTGGTTATACATCGGCACATAAGAGGAATAATATCCCAGGCTTTCAATACTCTCCCTGATAATGAACCGGGGCTTTCCCTGATGATGTATCGCATCATAGGCCAATGGATTCATCTTGTGGCCGGCAAGGAAATATTCAAACACTTCGGGCCTTGATGATACGACCAGGTTACCGTAAGGATCAAAAATATTCATGTCCGTATTAAACACATAGGAGAACTTGATCATCAGTTCGTTCAGGCTCCTGTAATTCTCACTCTGCCATTCCCTGGTCAGGGCATTCACTTTTCCCATCTTGTTCTGAAAATCCGCCAGGAGGGATTCCGTCTTCTCTATAATCAGCTTGCGGTTGCTTTGCTTATATTGCTGGATGACGTAGTAGGTCATCCCTCCGCCAATCAGCATGAAGGAGAAAACCAGAAATGAGACCATGGTAAATTGAATGCGCTGCTTCAATCCAAGGACCGGCAACTTTAATCCCCTGGGCCAGGTCAGTATGGCGTTCAGAATCAGCCAGACCAAAAACAGGAAAACAAAAATATAAGAGAAGCAGACCAGATTATCGGCTGTTTTATTCGATTGCCGACTGATGACGATCTCATTGTTATAATCGATTTTCTTTATCCAGTGCTGGTATCCCTCCGATTTAAACCAAACCACCTCCCCTTTTTTACCGGGATAGATGTCGCTCGTGAGGCTGTAATCATAATCACCGCTGGTCGATTGGAGGTTACCCAGATGATATTTGGCCCAGGAATAGCCCGGATCCAGACTGTCGCGGTCGATTTTACCGGTAATGAGGAGTTCGGGATAGCCGAGTTCCTGTGCCACAAACCTGGAGTAAATATTAATGATCAGGCTGGTGCTTATGGTGGTATCCCTGCTGAAATGATCATAAACACCGAGATATTCAATCACGCCGTCGAAGTTATCGAGGTAATAGAATCCGGAAGTGCCGGGCAGTTTTCTCCCAAAGCGGTCGCGCTTGTCACGAAGGAAAATGTCAAGGCATCTGACCTCGGTGTTGTCTGGCTGTATCACAGTCCGGCTTTCCGCACCACAGGAATAGGCCTGGATTTCAAAACGGTTCCAGTATAATCCGAAATATCTGTTTTTTAAGTAGTTGGTGATAGCCATCTGCTGGTCGTCCGGCTTCATTTTCTGATCAAGCACCAACGACGCGAGCACCGTGTCGGCTTTAATATCAGGATCGATCTGGGTCAGCAGCATTTCGGCGATCTGATCGTGTTCCGATGACAATTTGCTCAGGATGAGGTTATGCTGATTAGTCTCCTTGGTGCGGTTCACATCATCGATAAAATAGACCATAAATGCTGAAACCAAAATCAGGATAACCGTCACCAGACCATGACTTAAACGGATACGGGCGGCTCTCTGGACAGACACTAACACCGCAGCCAACAGGACAAAGAAAACCAGGCTGCCCCAGTCGTGGCCGGCTCCCGAGTCCCAGGCGATACCGAAGCACAGGAACGACATCAGGACCAATCCGATGATGCTTTGCACCCAGGTGAGCCTCGACCTGATCAGGGAAATAATCCGGTAAAGGATTATCAGGTAGGCAACCAGAATAACCACCACCATCAGGATGTCAAGAAAAATGGAGAAATCGATGGTCAGTATCCTGAAGATTTCAAGCAGCCCGGTCCGCTGGACCAGCAAAAAGCGTATCAGGGAAATGGCACCGAGAAAGCAGATGATTGCCAAAAGCCATCCGGCAAGGGCCAGACTTTGAACCAGGCGCTTGCCTCCGGGTTCAGCGGAAACAGATGCCCTGCCGGGAAAAAGTTCAAAATGGCGTGCAAACCGGAAAGCAAAAAACAGCAGTAAAACAATCGAAATCAGGACATCACCCCTTGATCCCAGAAAAAAAACCGGGTGACTGAAAGAAGTGAACAGCGGCAGGTTGAAAACACAGTGCGGTTCACGGACATACCAGAAAAACAGCCGGATAAGGATTAAATCAGCCAGTAAGGCAAGCAACCACCATCCCGTTGACCGGATCCGGAAAGCAAGGCGGAGGATATCGTTAAAGAAAAAGAGGAGGAAAATAAAAGCCGCAAGGTAAAGCAGCAAGGTTATCCAATGCAATGTATCCCTGGCAGTTACCTCTCCGCTTGGTATCAATGAAAAAACATATTGCCCCTGATCATCGGAAACCTGGATAGCGCCGGTCACCTGAGGAATACTTAACTGGTAAGAGGCCGGGATTTTACTTCCAACAAGAAAAGCATCGGATACCAATTCATTATTGTATGGAAAGAATTTCTTCAGGAAGACGACCCCGACAACAGTCCGGTTTTCATTCCTGTATACCCGGGAGTAAACATAACAGTTGGCCAGTGTGTATACCTTGCCGCTTTCCATCTGAAGAAGTTCACGGGTTTCCACCACCAGGGAATTATCCGACCAGAAAAGCATCGAATCCCTGTCGAGGAGGAAAAGGGCTATCCCGTCATTGTCGCGCGCATAACGTGAAGTAAAACCAGGGTCTTTATCCAGGACCATCGGCCAGCCAAACCGGGTCACTTTGGCCAATGCCTCCCGGGCGGTATTTTCGAGATACCTGATTTTACGGTGAAAACCCTTTTCAATCTGCGAAGGTTTGACTTTTACAGGTTCCTTCTGGTGCGCAATGGGATCCATTACCAGGGCCGACAGCAGGATGACTGCTGCCACCAGAAGAAAACGGAAAGAAACCAGCAGGTCGCGCGACCTGATTTCAGCCGGTTGGTTCATTCTGATGAAGATCAATAATGGCTGAACAATTTACAATTTCCGCGCCAATTTATAGTTTCTTTATACTTTTGATATAAACTATTCAGATGACTATGGATCCGATCGATAAATTCATTGCCGATGCCTTGCTTGAAGACGTCGGATCCGGTGATCATACGACCCTTGCCTGCGTACCGCCAGATGCATTGGGGAAGGCGGTCCTTCTGATCAAACAGGAGGGTATTCTTGCCGGGGTTCAGATGGCAAAACGGGTGTATGCCGCTTTCGATCCTTCGATGGAGGTAACCGTGTCCATCCCGGATGGAACGCCAGTCAAAACCGGTGACCGGGTCTTTGTTGTAACAGGAAAGCAGCAATCCATCCTCCAGACTGAAAGGCTTTCGCTGAATATCATGCAGCGCATGAGTGGAATCGCCACCCGCACGGCACTCTATGTTAAAGCCGTAAGCGGTACGAGGACGCGGATTCTTGACACCCGCAAGACCTCTCCAAACATGCGGTTCCTCGAAAAGGAAGCCGTCAGGATCGGAGGCGGATATAACCACCGAATGGGTTTGTATGATATGATCCTGATCAAGGATAACCATATCGATTATGCCGGA
This sequence comes from Bacteroidales bacterium, assembly GCA_041662065.1. Taxonomy (GTDB): domain Bacteria; phylum Bacteroidota; class Bacteroidia; order Bacteroidales; family UBA12481; genus UBA12481. The sequence continues at coordinate 161,882 of JBAZTE010000010.1, forward strand.
GGGATTGACCGCGCTATAATCAATACCGTCCGTTACCTGGCTGATCAGGGCCTGAATATGAAAATCGAGGTTGAAGCCCGTAATCTTGAGGATGTAAGGTTGATCTTGTACCACCCGCAGGTTAGCAGGATACTGCTGGACAATTTCGAGCCGGCAAAACTGGCCGAAGCCGTGTCGCTGATTGACCACCGCATGGAGACCGAGGCATCCGGAGGCATAAATCTTGAAAATATAAGGGAATATGCGTTGGCCGGGGTTGATTACATCTCGGTGGGAGCGCTCACCCACCAGATTTTCAGTTTGGACATGAGTTTGAAAGCAATATCCTGATCAGCATGAAATTGTTCCGAGCCATCAAAATCAGAATTACCCGTGCCATTCAGCAGGTTTCCCGCCTGATAAAAAAGACGGCCCAGCGGACGGTACTTCCCGGTTTCGAAGGATTGACGCTCTATGATACCACCTCTTTCTTCTATAAGGGCATGAACAACGGAACCCTTACCACCCGGGCCTCAGCCATTGCATACAACTTCTTTCTTGCGGTGTTTCCTGCCATTATCGTTTTGTTTACCATGATCCCGTATATTCCGATTGAGAATTTCCAGTCGGTCCTGATGACCACCCTCGAGGACCTGATGCCTGCCAATGTGTATTCATCCATCCAGAGCTCCATTCAGGAAATCGTCATGAGGAAAAGGAATGATCTGTTATCCTTCGGGTTTATACTCTCCCTGTTTTTCGCCAGTGGGGGTATCGCAGCCCTTATCAACGCTTTCAATGCCAGTTTTCATAATCCGGATAACCGGACCTGGCTTAACCGCCAGGGAATTTCCCTGGTTTTGATCCTCATCTTTTGCATGCTGATATCCCTTGCTGTAGTTCTGATCATCTTTTCAGGTATCGTGATCAACTTCCTGGAAGCCAGAAATATTTTGACAAATAAGTTCCTGATTGCCCTGTTTTTGAATGGAAAGTGGCTCATTATCCTGATATCCACCTTTTTCAGCATATCGTTCCTTTATTACTTCGCGCCGGCCAAACACAGTAAATTCCGTTTCTTCTCGCCGGGAAGTATCCTGAGTTCATTTTTTATCATACTTACTTCCGTCGGATTCTCCGCTTACATCAACAATTTCGGTACCTACAATAAATTTTACGGCTCCATCGGAACATTGATTGCCTTCCTGATCTGGCTATTCGTCAACTCGCTGGTGCTGCTCATCGGATTTGAGTTGAACATCAACATCCATAACGCCAGGAAGAAAAAGGTTTCACAATAATTACATGTGATGCAGATACTTATATACCAGGGTGCGGATCTCGTCGGTTTTACCGTACAACCGCTCGCTCAGTCCCTGGTCGCCATATGAACGCAGTTTCCTGATAAAACTGTCAATTGTTTTTACCGGAAAAACCCCGTCCTTTTCAAAAACAGCCCTTCGTTTCTCCAGCAGTCCGGCTGATCCGTAGCAGCAATCCGGAAGTTTCTCGAGCATATCCAGCCGTTTTTTATTTTCAGGTTTGAAAATATTCACATCAACATACAGTGCTTCTGCTCTTTCCAGGCCATCGGCCATTTCCAAACCGCGCAGCGAAGCCACGACCAATCCGGCGAACAAATGATACAGGTCAGCCGATCCGTCAGGACTTCTGATCTCAATCGTTTGTTTGCTTATTCCCTGATATTTCAGGGACCTATCCTGCGGATTTGCATCGCTCACCATATTAACCCCGCCAAGCCAGCCCAGGGGCACCCTCACCAACACCGACCGGTTCCGGTCGCCCCAGCAAATATTTGTAGGAGCTTCCTGATGCGGAACAAGCCTGAGGTAGGAGGTAGGTATGGTATTGCCGAAAGCCGTAAGCGGCCCGGCCAGATCCATGAGCCCGGCAATCATCTTTTTTGCAGTCACACTCAGGCGGCCGTCGTCAACCATTACATTCTTCCCGTCTTTCTCAAGGTACATGTGCTCGTGTAATCCTGACCCTGCCTTCCCTACCGTGATTTTGGGAGCGAAGCTGATATTCACCGAATATTTCTCACCGAGTTGCCGCAAAATCCATTTGGCCAGGACAAGCTGATCCACTGCCTCCTCTACCTCAACAGGTAAAAACTCGATTTCATGCTGCTCAAAACTCTCGGCATCAGTGCTGAAATTCCCTACCTCACTGTGTCCGTACTTAATCTTGCCTCCGCACCTGGAGATCAGATCCATCGCTTCCAGCCTGATAAATTCGTAATTGCTGAACGGACTGGCTGAATGATACCCTCGCTGATCATCGGCCGGATACAATTCTTCTTTTTTCCCCTGAACATAATATTCAAGTTCACCCATGGCCTTAAAAACCATTCCCGAGCGCTGTTTGAATAATCGGTGCGCTTTACGCAGGATGTATTCGGGGGCTGTCTCAAGCGGCAAACCGTCGCTGTTGTAAAATGAACATAGAATATCCAGGGTCGGGACGGTCGAGAACGGATTGACATATGCCGTCGAAAAACGCGGGATCACATACAAATCGCTCGATCCGGCCTCGATGTATGAAAACAGGCTGCTGCCATCCACCCTCTCGCCCGTCGATAAAATCACCTCCAGGTACTCCAGGCTGTGAATGACAAAATTCAGGAGCTTTAACTTCCCGTCTTCCGCAACATACCTGAAATTCATCATCTTTATCCCATTCCCCGAAACAAAACGTATGATATCATCCCTCGTAAAATCGTATGAAGATTTTTGAAGGTACTGCTCCAGCACATTCGCCCTGAACTTATAATTGTCTTCCATCATTTTAAAATCTTATCGTCTCACCGTCTCATAGTCTCATAGTCTCATAGTCTCATAGTCTGCCTACTGCCTACTGATAATGGGAGGAGCCATTGCTCCTCCCCTACGTTGCCTACCGCCCCAGCCCCTCAATCTGCTCCCTGATCGCCCTGATCTTCGCCTCGGCATCGGCCTGCTTGGCCTTCTCGGTTTCCACCACCTGCGCGGGGGCATGGTTGACAAACCGTTCATTGGACAGCTTTTTCATTACCGTATCCAGAAAACCAAGCGTATACTCAAGCTCTTTGTTCAGTTTCTCCTTCTCAGCAGCTGCATCAACCGAACCGGCCAGCGGCACATAATATTCGACCGACCGGATGACCTGGCTTGCCGATCCCGGCGTTCCGTTCTTAATTTCAGCAACGGTTTTGAGGTTCAGTAATTTTACCAGGATGGAATCGAGGTAACTGTCGTATGTTGAATCCGTGGTTTTCACTTCGAGGGAAAGCTCAATCTTGACCGGTATGTTGCGCTCGGCCCGCACCGACCTGACAAATCCAACGACTTCCTTCATCCTCTCAAACCGCTCGATCTGTTCCGGATTGTATTTTTCTGCAACAGGCTGCATGGAAACCATGATGGATTCGCCGTGTTTTCTCACTGAAACCCTCTGCCAGATTTCCTCGGTAATGAATGGAATAAACGGATGCAAAACCAGCATCAGTTTCTCCATATTGAGCATGGCTTCATTCAGGGTAATTTTATCAATCGGATGCCCGTAGGCCGGCTTGATGATCTCCAGATACCAGGAAGAGAAATCGTCCCAGAACAATTTATAAGCCACCATCAGCGCTTCCGACAGCCGGTATTTCGAGAAATGGTCGTTCAGCAGCTCCAGCGAATAGTTCAGCTGCGCGGTGAACCATTCATTGGCCAGCCGCGAAGTCTCAGGCTGGGCGATGCTTTCGGAAATTTCCCATCCGGAAATCAGCCTGAAAGCATTCCATATCTTGTTTCCAAAATTCCTTCCCTGCTCTGTCAGCGATTCATCAAAAATAAGGTCATTACCGGCCGAGGAACATAAAAGCATGCCCACCCTCACCCCGTCGGCACCGTATTTGGCAATCAGGTCAAGGGGATCAGGAGAATTTCCCAGTGATTTCGACATTTTGCGGTGCAGGGCATCGCGAACCATGCCGGTCAGGTAAACATTGGCAAAGGGCTTAGCTTGACGATATTCATATCCGGCAATGATCATCCTGGCCACCCAAAAAAACAGGATGTCTGGTCCCGTGATCAGGTCATTGGTCGGGTAGTAATAGTTGATATCGGGATTGTCAGGATTGCGAATGCCGTCGAAAACAGAAATCGGCCATAGCCAGGAGGAAAACCAGGTATCCAGAACATCCTCATCCTGTGTCAGATCGGAAATTTTCAGTCCGTCATTGCCAGTCACCTTCCTGGCTTCGTTGAGCGCCTCCTCTTCATCAACACCCACAACTACCTTTCCATCAGGAAGATACCAGGCCGGTATCCGGTGACCCCACCAGAGTTGCCTGGAAATGCACCAGTCCTTGATATTCTCCAACCAGTAGCGGTAGGTATTCTTAAACTTGGCAGGGATCAGCCTCACCTCATCGTTCATCACATTCAGAAGCGCCGGTTCCGCCAGCTCTTTCATCCGGATGAACCACTGGCTCGACAATTTCGGTTCGATCACTGCAGCGGTTCGCTCTGAATATCCAAGTTTGTTGGTATACTCTTCAACCTTAACCAGACTACCGCTTTTTTCAAGCTCGGTAACCGCCAGTTTCCTGGCTTCAAAACGGTCGATCCCGGCAAATAAACCTGCCTGGTCGCTAACCGTCCCATCATCATTGAACACATCGATGACCTCGAGGCCGAATTTAAGTCCGATCGTATAGTCATTGGTATCGTGCGCCGGGGTGATTTTCAACGCCCCGGTTCCGAATTCGATATCCACATACTCATCAAAGATAACAGGAACCTCCCGGTTAACCATCGGGACGATCACCCTGGCACCTTTCAGATGGTGGTAACGCGGGTCACTGGGGTTGACACAAACGGCGGTATCCCCCAGAATGGTTTCCGGACGGGTAGTAGCGACAGTTAAATAACTGTCGATTTTCCCCACGATCGGGTATCTGACATAATATAGTTTCGATTGCAGTTCCTTATACACGACTTCCTCATCTGAAATCGCGGTCTGTGCCTGCGGATCCCAGTTCACCATGCGGACCCCGCGGTAAACATATCCCTTACGGTACAGATCGACAAAAACCTGCAGCACGCTTTCGGATAAGCCCGGATCCATGGTAAAACGGGTCCGGTCCCAATCACAAGAAGCACCCAGTTTCTTTAATTGTTCCAGTATGATCCCGCCGTGCTTCCGTGTCCATTCCCAGGCATGCTCAATAAACTCGTCGCGCGTGATATCGGTTTTCCTGATACCCTGATCCCGAAGCTTGGCAACCACCCGGGCTTCGGTGGCAATTGAGGCATGGTCGGTACCCGGCAGCCAGCAGGCATTCTTCCCCATCATCCTGGCCCGGCGGACCAGAATATCCTGAATGGTATTGTTGAGCATATGGCCCATGTGCAGCACACCGGTTACGTTCGGCGGCGGAATCACGATGGTGTAGGGCTCCCGGGAATCGGGAACCGAGCGGAAAAAGCCCTGTTCCACCCAATAGGAATACCACTTATCTTCTGTTTTTGACGGATCGTACTTCGCCGGAATATCCAGATTGTTCATTCTTAATTTTTATGATTTTGATGGGTCGCACCCTTGAAAAAAGTGCCGTAAAATTAACAACATTCTCCAACAAAATAATGAGGCCCCAAAAGCCGTTATATATAGTGATTATTGTAAATTTGTAATTTTTAAAGTGGAAAAAATATGAAAATGAAACAGCTTGGTTTATTGACACTTACGATTTTTCTTTCTTTGACAATGGTGCAGGCCCAGTCGAAAAAATCGACCGGTGATATGGTTTTCGACAAAACCGTTGACGGAATCACCTTCCATGATTACGGATCTATTATCTACGGTGCCAATGGAAAAGTTGATTTCACCTTTACCAACAAAGGAACAAAACCACTGGTTGTCAGCGAGGTTAAGTCATCATGCGGCTGTACCATTCCAAACTGGACAAAAGAACCGGTGGCTCCCGGACAAAAAGGAACCATCAGCATTGAATATAACACCACCTTGCCCGGAGTTTTCAATAAAACCGTCGAAGTGATTTCAAATGCCAATAATTCCCCGGTGAGGATAACTATCAAGGGTAAGGTTAATACACAGCCCAGCGATCTGGGTCCGGCAAAAAAGGATGCAGCTGCAGTCGGTGACCCGAATCTGATGATACAAACCGAGACCAACAGGACACTTGACAAAAACAAGGGGGTTAAAGTGGAATCAGACGTCATAAACAGCGGTCAAAAAGCAGCCCAGCAGGAGTCGTTCAAAAATCTGGTGATCCAGCCTGCTACGAACAATAAGTCCGCTGCCACAACCGAAAAGTCCGCGACGACCCCGGTAAAGAAGAAATAAGCAGAATGATCTACCGGAAAGACTTAACCGGGAAGATTTAAAATATGTTCAAGAAACCTTAAACTCAAACCATGCCAGGAATCAGCTCGAGAGGCATTGCCATGCCGCCCTCCCCCATCCGGAAACTCGTTCCGTTTGCCGAGGAAGCTAAAAGAAAAGGCCGGATCATTTACCATCTGAATATCGGTCAGCCTGATATTAAAACTCCCGAAACCGCGATGAACGCCATACGGTCCATCAACAAACCGGTTCTGGAGTACTCGCATTCAGCGGGCTATGAATCCTACAGGCGTAAACTGGCCACTTTTTATCAGGGAATCGGTATCGATGTCGATTTCACCCAGATCATTGTTACCACCGGGGGATCCGAAGCCATTCTTTTTACTCTGATGGCCACCATGGACGCGGGCGACGAAGTGATTATTCCGGAACCTTTCTATGCCAACTATAATGGTTTCGCGATTGCAGCTGGAGTCAGGGTAATCCCGGTTCCGTCTAAAATCGAAGATGGTTTTGCATTGCCTCCCATCGAAGCGTTCGAGAAGCTAATCACTCCCAGAACCAAGGGGATAATGATCTGCAATCCCAATAACCCGACCGGATATCTTTATTCGATGGAAGAGCTGCTGAAATTGCGCGAGATGGTACTCAAGCATAATCTGTACCTCTTTGCAGATGAAGTTTACCGTGAATTTTGCTACGACGGGGTGAAGCATCACAGCGTACTTGAACTGGAAGGCCTCGACAATCATGCCGTCATGTTCGACTCCGTATCAAAAAGGTTCAGTGCATGCGGGGTGAGGATCGGTTGCGTCATCACCCGGAATTGCGATATACTCTCCACGGTCCTGAAATTTGCCCAGGCACGGTTGAGCCCTCCCGGTCTTGGCCAGATAGCTGCCGAAGCAGCGATCGATACCCCTCAGTCCTATTTCGACGAGGTGGTCGAAGAGTATATTGCCCGAAGGAATTTTCTGGTCAAGGCTTTGAATGAAATCCCGGGTGTTTTCTGCCCGAATCCCAAAGGTGCCTTTTACACCACGGTCAGATTACCGGTGAAAGATGCCGATGTTTTCTCAAAATGGCTGCTGACTGATTTCCACTACAACAACCAAACCGTTATGCTGGCGCCGGCCGCCGGTTTCTATGCAACACCCGGTCTGGGTAAAGATGAAGTCAGGATAGCCTACGTACTCAAGCTGGATGATCTCCGGAATGCCGTTGAATGCCTTCGGATCGCGCTCCAAGAATATAAGGATTAATAATTTCCGTAGGGGAGGAGCCGGGGCTTATGCGGTCAACCGAAGGGATATTTCTCCTACAAAACCCAGGTTGGAAGGTGAAAAGTTGAGATTCCAATTCAGAATTCCGAGTTCCGAGGTTAGAGATTCAAGTATTTATGAAGTAGTAGCCTTCAACTTCATGGGGACCTGAATCTTGTACTTCGGCATTCGGAATTCTGAATTGGAATCTCAACATTCTTACTTCAAACTTCACCCTCAGAGAGCAAAAAACCCTTAGGTTGACTGCTTATGCCGTTGCTCCTCCCCTACATTTAACGGTCCTCGTACAGCAAATATTTCTCCCTCATTTTTTGAAACTTCTGCAATCCCGGTTGCCAGCTTTTGCGGATTTCTGGTGCTGAAACTCCAGACTCAATCTGTGTCCGCAGTTGTTTGCCCCCTGCCAGGGTGTCAAAATAACCATTAAAGAAACCGGCTTTTAAATTCGATTTGCGGTAGGTATCTATCAGCCATTCAATCATCAGACCGGGATTCTTCGAAAGCTCGGCCAGGCCGTCGCGACGCAGGTCGCGCCCGCTGCAAAGCCTATTTTCAAGTGGCGGATGCAGACTGGTCCCCGGAATGGATTTCGGCGTAAACTTAAAATCCCCGGGAAGAGCCGGATGTCCGTAAACCTGAAAAGGGAAGCCGGTGCCGCGCCCGATACTAATCACTGATCCTTCAAAAAAACAAAGCGTGGGATACAAATATACCGAGAGCTGGTTGGGCAGGTTTGGCGAAGGTTTTACCGGAAGAATATATTCGGTGAAATGATCATAACCCATGCAGGGTATTATTGTCAGATCGCATTGCATGCCATTTTGAAGCCACTTTTCTCCATTGATCATCCGGGCATATTCCCCGATAGTCATGCCATGAACGACCGGAACCGGATGCATTCCGACAAATGACTTGAAAGCGGTGTCCAATACCGGTCCGTCAATATAAAATCCGTTCGGATTTGGCCGGTCCAGGATAATCACCGGCTTTCCTTCACCCGCACAAGCTTCCATAACCAGGTGCAGGGTTGAAATATAGGTATAGAAGCGTACCCCTACATCCTGAATATCGAAAATAACCGCATCGATCCCGTTGAGATCCGCCGGGGTTGGCTTTTTATGGTTGCCATAGAGGGAGATAACCTGAATACCGGTCATTGGATCTTTCCCGTCCCGGATGGTCGCCCCGGCCTCTTCCTCTCCCCTGAATCCATGCTCGGGAGCGAAAACCTTTTGCACCTGAACTCCCGACCGGAGCAAGGTATCCAATAGGTGAAGCGGTCCCACCCTGCTGGCAGGATTGGCCACCAGTCCGATGTTTTTCCCGGCAATGCCAGGCAGGTAGAGTCCCATTCGTTCAGCTCCGCAGACAACCCGGGATTGCTTGAGGCCGGGAAACAGCTGAGCCTGTATTCCTGTTACGGAACAGAGCAGGATAACCAGCCATGTTAAAGGTTTTAACTTCATAATTGATACATTTGCCTAAAATCAGGTTTCGCCTGTGAATTTCGAACTTTTCATCGTTAAAAGAATCATCCGGAGCCATCCGGGTAAAAAATCGGGCGCCAATGCCCTGGTTAATGTTTCTGTTATTGCCATTTCCCTCAGCCTTGCAGTCATGATCCTGTCAGTGGCGATTCTTACCGGATTTAAAAAAGAAATCAAGGATAAACTTACCGGTTTTGGATCGCATATTCAAATCAGCAGCCTGAGCGCAAATAATTCATGGGAAGCCGGTCCGATCAGCTTGGATCAGCCTTTCCTCGAACAATTGAAAAAAAATAAGGAGGTCAGCGGGATATACCCTTTTGCCACTAAACCGGGCATCGTTCAGTCGGGAAAGGTACTCGAAGGCATTATTCTGAAAGGGGTGGAAGCCGGATACGACTGGGGTTTCTTTAAAAAGAACCTTTCGGCTGGCAGGATTCCCGATCCAAATAATCCCGATTCTCTGGAGATCCTTATTTCCAAGTCACTTGCACGACTCCTGAAGGTGGAATCCGGAATGAAGCTGACCACTTATTTCATACAGGATCCTCCCAGGATGAGGCCGTTTAAAGTTTGCGGAATTTATGAAACCGGTCTGGAGGAGTATGACAAGGTTTTCGTCTATTGCAATCTTTCGCAAATCAGGGAAATCAACGACTGGAAATCAGGTGAGATCAGCGGATTTGAAATCCGGCTGGTAAACCCGGCAAAAATGGAAGAGGTTGCCGAAACTATTCGCGAATCGATCGACCGATTAAATATTGATTCAAGCAATCTACTTCAAATCAAAACATTAAAGGATCTGGCACCTGGATTTTTCGATTTTTTGAGTCTCACCGATACGAATGTTTGGGTAATCCTGACCCTGATGATCCTGATCGCCGGATTCAACATGATTTCCGGCTTGCTGATCATCATTCTCGACCGTACTAAAATGATCGGGACATTGAAAGCCTTGGGAACCAACAACCAGTCGATGTCCCGGATATTTCTCTATCAGGCGGGATACATTATTGGGAAGGGATTGCTGCTGGGTAACCTGATTGGGTTAGCATTAGCAGTAATCCAGGATCATTTCAAAGTAATTTCCCTGAATCCCCAATCCTATTTTGTCGATTCGGTACCGATACATATCAATCCTCTTCACCTGATCCTGCTCAACGCGGGAACGCTAGTGCTGACGCTGATAATGATGCTGATACCTTCAAGAATTTTAACCCGGATCAGCCCCGGAAAAACTATAAAATTTGACTAATTTTCAAATTTTCTGCCCATTGTATGAGAAATTCATTTGATGCTCTTCGTAACCATCTGGAATCCAAAGAGGCGATAGGTTACGTCCCCCTACACCAGGCCACCTCCGAGGACTGGAAACGGATCGGGTTCATGTCAGGTCTGGAGGTTCATCAGCAACTGAATACACGCCAGAAACTTTTTTGCAGATGTCCTGCGGGGATCTACAACCATGATGACGATTATGATGGTGAACTGATACGTCATATGCGCCCTACGCTAAGTGAAATGGGCGAATACGACGGAACGGCCCTAATGGAATTCAAAACCCGCAAAGAGATCATATACCGGCTGAATAATGAAAATGCCTGTACGTATGATATTGACGACACGCCGCCATTCAAAATCAACCGGGAAGCCCTCGACTATGCCCTGGAAATCTCCCTGCTGTCGAACCTGAATATAGTAGGGGAGGTCCATATCACCCGGAAACAATATCTCGACGGCAGCATCCCGACCGGGTTCCAGCGTACGGCCATTTTGGGCGTCGAAGGTGAAATCCAGCTGTCGAACAAAAAAGTCAGGCTCATCCAGTTGAGTATCGAGGAGGATTCATGCCGTGAAATTTCAGATATCGGGCATACGAGAATATATAAAACCGACCGTTTGGGGATGCCGCTGATTGAAACGGTGACCTATCCCGATTGCGAAACTCCTTATGAATTGCGGGAAGCCGCGGAATATATCCGTTTCCTCAACCGCAGCACCGGACGGGTCAGAACCGGCATCGGTTCGGGACGCGAAGATGTGAATGTCAGCTGCCGGGGCGGCGACCGGGTCGAAATCAAAGGGGTATCACATAATAAATGGATTCCCCGTCTTAGCCATAATGAAGCCTTCCGGCAGTTTGCCTTATTGAGGATCAGGGAGATACTCAAAGAAAGGATCCCGGAAAAAACCGCCTGGCAGATCAAATCCGTTCCCCTGGTTTATGAGAAGTTAAATTCAGATGATGCGGTCATTAACAATGCGCGCAAATGCGGCAACCGGATTTATGCGGTTAACCTACCTTCATTTCAGGGGATTCTGTCCCATTTCACCCAACCGGGTAAATGCTTTGCCGATGAATTGTCCGACCGACTGAAAGTGATCGCCTGCATTGAAAAACCGAATCTCGTCACTTCCGAATCCATCAATGACCAATCACCTCAACTGGATTTCGACAAGATCAGGAAATGGCTGAACAGCAATGGAAATGATGCGCAGATTGTATTCTGGGGACCCGAGGCGGACATCCAGACCGCATTGGATACCATTCGGGAACGTTGCCTGATGGCTTTCGACATTGTTCCAAGGGAAACCCGGAAAGCCTTCTCCAACGGCACTACCCTTTTCGAACGCGTATTGCCGGGTGCCGATCGCATGTATCCGGATACCGATTCTGCTCCGATCCCTTTAACCGAAGAGTATATCAACCAGCTCGGGCAGAAACTCCCGGTGCCGGTCAGCACGAGGATCTCCCAAATGAAAGAATGGGGAATCCCCGCCGACACCTACCTGTACCTTTTGAAAAAGAACCTGGTACCACTGATCGAAAAGATTTCGGATGAGCTGGGTTATTCCCATAAAATGATCGGGATTTTCCTCGGACACACCCTTAAATACCTTGAAGGCCAGAAACATCCACATAAAGAGTTTTCTCCCGGAATCATCTATGAGTTGTTTGGCTTTATCCGTTCAAACCGCCTCGATCCGGCGATAGCAAAATCCATTTTGTCGGTATTGATGGAATATCCGAAGATGGATTTTACCAGCATACTCACCAGCCTGAAATTTAAAAAACGGAGCCAGGAAGAGCTGCTCGCCCCTGTCAGCTTCCTGATCGGAAAATTTCGCGAGATCCGGAAATCCAACCAGCCCGATGTTGTTGTCAATTGGCTGATGGGTCAGATCCGTAACCAGGCGCTGGGAAATATTCCGCTCAACGAATACAGCCGGCTCATCGAAGTACAGGCTGCAAAAGAAATCACCGAACAATTGTCCACAGACTCATTATGAACGAAGATTTTTTCCAGGGATATAAAGGGGAAGGCCTCGATATATTAAAAAAGTTTAATGTCAGGGTTTGGGGCATAGCAGAATTTGAAACGACCAGGGGCTATTTTAAAGGAACCGTCCTTCCACGGGCTGAAAACGATGACAAACACCACATCGTGGTGAAAATAGCCACCGGGTACAATATCGGAATTGATACGACTACTATACTGTCAATGAAGGAGATAAACTATTTCAAGGCCAATTATAAGATCCCTGAAAAAGAATTCCCCTTCACTCCGAATCTTCCAAAGGTTAAGCTGATCGGAACAGGCGGAACAATTGCAAGCCGGCTGGATTACCGCACCGGTGCAGTGATTCCCGCCTTCTCGCCGGGAGAATTATACGGGGCTGTTCCGGAGCTGGCCGAGATCTGCAACCTGAATACCGAAAAGGTATTCGCCGTTTTCAGTGAAAATATGGGGCCCGATCAATACAAAGCCCTGGCCATCGCCATAAAAAAAGAAATCGAAAGCGGGGTCGACGGTATTGTGATCGGTCATGGTACGGATACCCTGCACCATACGGCCATGGCACTTTCGTTCATGGTCCAGAATCCGCCGGTACCCATCATACTGGTCGGCTCCCAGCGTTCCTCCGACCGGCCTTCTTCAGATGCGGCACTTAACCTGATGCATTCCTGTTATGCAGCCGGACATGGGGACATTGCCGAAGTTATGGTGTGCATGTTCGGACCGACATCCGATGAATACGGTTTCCTTCACCGCGGAACCCGCGTCAGGAAAATGCACTCCTCCTACCGTTCAACTTTCCGCACCATCGGAGATACCCCCATTGCCACCGTTAAACGCGGAGAGATCAAGCTGATCAAGAAAAAGTACAATCACCGGAGGAAAGACCGGAACGTTGATATCTATCCGTTTTTCGAAGACCGGGTTTCGATGATCTATTTTTACCCGCATATGCATCCGGATACCATTAATTCGCTGGTGGATCTGGGTTATAAGGGGATTATCATCATCGGCACCGGCCTTGGCCATGTAAACAAGGAGTTGTATCCGGCCATTGAGCGGGCGCGGGACCTGGGTGTGGCCATCTATATGACGGTGCAAACCCTATGGGGCTATGTCCATATGTATGTGTATGATACAGGCCGTGACCTCATGGCCATGGGGGTCATCCCCTTGGAGAATATGCTTCCCGAAGCCGCCTATATCAAGCTGGGCTGGGCACTCGGTCAAACATCGGATCTTGAGAAGGTTAAAGAGATTATGCTGAAACCGATCAACGAAGAAATCACAGGCCGGGAACCGTACAACGGATATTTGGTCTATCAAGGCGGAGTGCCTGAGGTAGAAGATTTTATCCGGAAATACAGGAAATAAAGATCCGTTCAAATTCGCTGATGATCATGGCAGTGGCGCCCCAGATTCGGTGTCCGGAAGCCTCATAATAGGGAGCGGTAATCTCAGCACCGGCGGCCGATAATATCATCGATTTTCTGTTTTTAGGATCGAAAAGTTGCATTAGGGGTATTTCAATAACCCCGGCAACTTCTTTTTGGTCTGGAATAAAGGTGGGATGGAATTCAACAAACCCGATGACAGGCTGGATAAAGAAATTACTGTGCGGAACGTAAAGGGGGGTCAGGGTCCCTATTTCCAGGATCGATGAAGGATCCACGCCGATTTCCTCTTGTGTTTCACGCAAGGCGGTTTTCGACAGATCGCGATCGGATTTTTCCTGCTTACCCCCGGGCAATGAAATTTGTCCGCCATGCGGCCCTCCGGCTGTCCTGACAATAAAAACAGTGCTGATTCCCTGCTCGGTCGGAAATAATAAAATCATTACGCCACTTGATCGAGGGTTGCTTCCATCGAAAAGGGCCGAACCCCGCGGCCGGATCGACGGAGCCATAAGTTCCTGGGCTTTTCGTCCGGGCAGTTCTCCTTTGAGGCATTCCTGCAGATGCCTGATTTTATCATTAATCATAGAAATGCCAGTAAAATCCGTATTTCAGGTGAGGCCTCATTGATGGATAGTGAAGCACGGCAAAGGATTCCTGAGGCAGGAGATCGGCAAAGGTTTCACACCAGGCAACGAATATCCGCGTTCGCTTGACCTTCATTTGGGCAAATACGTTCAGACCGGGATAATTGCCCAGGACCTTTTCATTTTCTGCATAGAATATCCCGGTTGCAGGCATATAGGCATAGCCCAAGAATCCGGTGGTAAAGTCCAGATCCAACCCATATTCCACCTCCAGCTTCCCACCCGTTGATTTAAAATTGATGTCATGGTGCATATAAGTTGACGTGGATCCAGCGAACCAGGGCAGGCGGATTTTATCCGATGTGCTATATTGAGCCAAGGCAGAAAGGGTCGATCTGAAAGCCCCGGCGGCAAAATCCTTGGTTCCGCGCAGTGAAAACACGGTCATGCGGTCATTAAGCTGGGCCGGAAGACCTTCCGGATCAAAATAGACCCAACCCTTGTTAGTGGTAATATTGGCTCCAAGCGAAGCTTTTGCAGCAGGAATGTTCCATCTGATTTTTAAGCCGGATTCAAATTGCCGGGCAAAATCATTGCTCCACCGGAAATGGTTTGAACGGTAATACCGGATCACAGGATCCGGAGAGCAGCCGCGGGTAAAAACCTCCAGGGAAATCTCCGATCCGTCGGGTCGTTGACCGGGAATGAGAGAATAAGAAGCAGTAACATTAAAGTCGCCCGGATTGTAACCAGCCGCAACCCAGTTCCCCGAAAATCCAAGTGAGGTGTACAGGCCCTTCCTGACGATGCTGCCATTCAGGCCAAGGGAATAACCATAGTTAATGCTGTCCTCAAACTGGTAGCGGAAAAATTCCGGGTTTAACCCTCCCTTGATCAAAACAGGATGAGTTCCGATATGTATGGTATCGGTGAGCAGGCTGATATCATTTATCCATGACAGGAACTTCATGGAATCCCTGGTGATCCTATCGTCTGAATAAGTGTTCTGATAAAATGAGGTGTCGGGTTTAGCATCCGAATATTTCCTGGTAACATTGGCAATTCTGAAGGTATGGACCAAGCGCAGTCCGGGGCTTTTTACGGTGGAATCAATTACAGCCGGACGCGGCATAGGCAGGCTGTCTGGTTTCAGGCTATCTTGCTTCAGGTTGTTGGCCGGTGACGGGGAAGGGTTTGAGTGTTTTTTTCCGGGAGTCCAGGTCTGAACCCCCTGCCAGGAGAGAAAGTTGATTTTAGTTGCAGCCGCAGAAAGGTTTACACTGATAAGATTTGGAAAACTGGCATTGGTAAGTTCTTCATCCGATTCCAGTCCGCCATTTTCCGCGAAGCCGAAAGAGTATCGGGCGATTCCGGTGACCAGGGAGTAGTTTTTCCGGTTGAGCAGGTAATTTGCCCGGATCATGGAGGAGTTGCATTTCTGGCTGGCGAAATGGCCTTCCGAATTAATATAGTTGCCGGTAATGGTGATATTGCTTTTGTTCTTCAGGTTCCGGGCAAAGATGGCTCCGATGGTCTGGCCGTTTTTATCCGCGGTTCCGCCGCTGGAGTAGCGGAGCAAGGAATAGGGGCTGTTGGATGAATAGAATATCAGGTCGGGGCTATTGACTCCATAGGCGTCAAAACCCTCGAATAATTTAGGGTTCAGGGCATTTCTGACTGGCCGGTACTGGTTGATAAGAGCGGGGAGACCGTTATTTCCGAGGCCTGACCAGGAACCGAAGGTTGAATAGAGGGCATGGTGGCGTTGGCTGCCCGGGAGGGTGGTATCCATGGGTTGCGGGGTTGAGATCCGTGTATTGACCTGATATTGGAACCGGGTTACCTCGGATTTTTTTGTTTTCTGGCTGAACAGGGGAAATGAAGCAGTCAGGAGGAGAATAAGTAAGGCCGGTATTTTCATGACGGGTAAAGATACAAAAAGCCCCGACTCTGGTGAATCGGGGCTTTTAAAAAAAGTCGGCGGCGTCCTACTCTCCCACACGAATGCAGTACCATCGGCGCTGGCGGGCTTAACTTCTCTGTTCGGAATGGGAAGAGGTGGAACCCCGCCGCTTAAGCCACCTAAAGCTCATGCCCTAATGAAAGGGATAATATGATTGACATACGGTAAGAAAATTCTAAAGGTAATAAGAGAGAAAAATCAGCTTAAGCCATAAAGTTACGGGTAATTAGTACTGCTCAGCTTTGACGTTACCGCCTTTACACCTACAGCCTATCAACGTCGTAGTCTACGACGACCCTTAAAGGAGATCTCATCTTGAGGGAAGCTTCGCGCTTAGATGCTTTCAGCGCTTATCTCTTCCATACGTAGCTACCCTGCGATGCAGCTGGCGCCACAACAGGTACACTAGAGGTATGTCCAACACGGTCCTCTCGTACTGGTGTCAGGTCCTCTCAAATCTCCAACGCCCACAACAGATAGGGACCGAACTGTCTCACGACGTTCTGAACCCAGCTCACGTGCCACTTTAATGGGCGAACAGCCCAACCCTTGGGACCTTCTCCAGCCCCAGGATGTGACGAGCCGACATCGAGGTGCCAAACCGCTCCGTCGATATGAGCTCTTGGGAGCGATCAGCCTGTTATCCCCGGAGTACCTTTTATCCTTTGAGCGATGGCCCTTCCATACGGAACCACCGGATCACTATGCCCTAGTTTCCTACCTGATCGACTTGTCAGTCTCACAGTCAAGCGCGCTTATGTCATTACACTCTACGCATGGTTACCAATCATGCTGAGCGCACCTTTGGGAGCCTCCGTTACTCTTTTGGAGGCGACCACCCCAGTCAAACTACCCACCAAACATTGTCTCCCTTTCAGGATTAGAATCCAGATAAATAAAGGGTGGTATTTCAAGGTTGGATCCACGACACCTAGCGACGCCGCTTCACATCCTCCCACCTATCCTACACATCATTTACCCAAAATCAATGTTAAGTTGCAGTAAAGGTTCACGGGGTCTTTCCGTCCCGTTGCGGGTACCCGGCATCTTCACCGGAACTACAATTTCACCGAGCTCGTGGCTGAGACAGCGTCCAGATCGTTACACCATTCGTGCAGGTCGGAACTTACCCGACAAGGAATTTCGCTACCTTAGGACCGTTATAGTTACGGCCGCCGTTTACTGGGGCTTCGATTCAATGCTGCCGACTTGCGTCATGACATCCCCTCTTAACCTTCCAGCACCGGGCAGGTGTCAGGCCATATACCTCATCTTTCGATTTCGCATAGCCCTGTGTTTTTGCTAAACAGTCGCCTGGACCATTTCACTGCGGCCTCCAATTGCTTGGAGGCGACCTTTCTCCCGAAGTTACAGGTCTAATTTGCCTAGTTCCTTAGCCACGGATCACTCGAGCGCCTTAGTATACTCTACTTGACTACCTGTGTCGGTTTGCGGTACGGGTCACATATACCTGAAGCTTAGAGAGTTTTCTAGGAAGCATGCTTGGGGTCACTATCCGCTTGCCCGAAGGCTCACGGTACTGTCAGGTTTCAGCTCAACCGGCGGATTTGCCTACCAGTCTCATAGCCTATACCCTTTAACGTACTATTCCGTCAGTACGCGGACCTTACGCGACTTCGTCATCCCATCGCAGTATATGTGAGTACGGGAATATTAACCCGTTATCCATCGACTACCCCTCTCGGGTTCGCCTTAGGACCCGACTAACCCTGATCCGATTAACGTTGATCAGGAATCCTTAGTCTATTGGCGGGCAGGTTTCCCACCTGCCTTATCGTTACTTATGCCTACATTTGCTTTTCCAGACGCTCCAGCAGACCTTACGATCCACCTTCGACGCAGACTGGAATGCTCCCCTACCACTCCAATAAATTGAAGTCCATAGCTTCGGTAGCATGCTTGATGCCCGATTATTATCCATGCACAGTCGCTCGACTAGTGAGCTGTTACGCACTCTTTAAATGAATGGCTGCTTCCAAGCCAACATCCTAGCTGTCAATGCAACCGCACCTCGTTCAGTCCACAACTTAGCATACATTTGGGGACCTTAGCTGATGGTCTGGGTTCTTTCCCTCTCGGCGCTGGACCTTAGCACCCAACGCCTCACTCCCGCGTATATCTGATAGCATTCGGAGTTTGTCAGGGTTTGATAGGCGGTGAAGCCCTCTAGCCCTATCAGTAGCTCTACCTCTATCAGACTCAACCGCGAGGCTGCACCTAAATGCATTTCGGGGAGTACGAGCTATTTCTCAGTTTGATTGGCCTTTCACCCCTACCCACAGTTCATCCAAAAACTTTTCAACGTTTATTAGTTCGGTCCTCCATCCCGTGTTACCGGGACTTCAACCTGACCATGGGTAGATCACAAAAGTTTCGCGTCTACCGCTACTAACTAGACGCCCTATTAAGACTTGCTTTCGCTTCGGCTCCGTATCTTAAATACTTAACCTTGCTAGTAACGGTAACTCGTAGGCTCATTATGCAAAAGGCACGCCGTTATCCCGATAAATCGGGACTCCGACCGTTTGTAAGCGCATGATTTCAGGTACTATTTCACTCCTCTGTTCGAGGTTCTTTTCACCTTTCCCTCACGGTACTAGTTCACTATCGGTCTCTCAGGAGTATTTAGCCTTGCCAGATGGTCCTGGCGGATTCAGACAGGGTTTCACGTGCCCCGCCCTACTTAGGATACTGCATGGAATTAGTCTTTTTACGTGTACAGGACTATCACCCCCTATGGTCCAACTTTCCAGATGGTTCCACTTGAAGATTAATTCCGGATAGCAGTCCTACAACCCCACCCCAGCCGAAACTGTTGTGGTTTAGGCTATTCCCCGTTCGATCGCCTCTACTTGGGGAATCACTATTGTTTTCTTTTCCTCCGGGTACTTAGATGTTTCAGTTCCCCGGGTTAGCTTCCCTTGCGGGATAATACCGCTCGCACGGTATTGGGTTGCCCCATTCGGACATTCGCGGATCACAGCCTATTTGCGACTTCCCGCGACTTTTCGCAGCTTATCACGTCCTTCTTCGCCTCTGAGAGCCAAGGCATCCACCATACGCTCTTACTTACTTTCTTGGCACTGAGTAATCTCAGTTATTACCTTTAAATTACTTTAAATTAGAATTTTCTTACAATATGTCAAAGAACTTATTCCGGTTTCCCGAAACTGTGGTTACATCCGGAGTCGAACCAGATTTGCTACCATAATAACCATTTACTTGAAGGCACAAGGCGCAAGGCACAAGGCTCAAGTGATGACCCAAAGCTTAACCAATCATTAGAATCCACTTCGTGGAGAATAACGGATTCGAACCGTTGACCCCCTGCGTGCAAGGCAGGTGCTCTAGCCAGCTGAGCTAATCCCCCCAATAATTCTGTAGTCCCGCGCAGATTTGAACTGCGGACCCCTACATTATCAGTGTAGTGCTCTAACCAACTGAGCTACGGGACTGATAAAAAGAGCTCGTAGCTCTTATGCTCTGGGTTATATAAAAAATGAAGAGTAAAGGACAGGTAAAGATATACCCCCTAAGGGGTTGATAAATCTCTCTCTAGAAAGGAGGTGTTCCAGCCGCACCTTCCGGTACGGCTACCTTGTTACGACTTAGCCCCAGTCACCAGTTTTACCCTAGGCCGCTCCTTTCGGTTACAGACTTTAGGTACCCCCGGCTTCCATGGCTTGACGGGCGGTGTGTACAAGGCCCGGGAACGTATTCACCGCGCCATTGCTGATGCGCGATTACTAGCGAATCCAACTTCACGAAGTCGAGTTGCAGACTTCGATCCGAACTGAGACCAGTTTTTGAGATTAGCATCCAGTCACCTGGTAGCTGCCCTTTGTACTGGCCATTGTAACACGTGTGTAGCCCTGGATATAAGGGCCGTGCTGATTTGACGTCATCCCCACCTTCCTCTCACCTTACGGTGGCAGTCTCGTTAGAGTCCCCGGCATTATCCGCTGGTAACTAACGATGAGGGTTGCGCTCGTTATGGGACTTAACCCGACACCTCACGGCACGAGCTGACGACAACCATGCAGCACCTTGTAGTCCGTCCCGAAGGAGGGTCTCGCTTTCACGTGACTTGCGTCCTACATTTAAACCCAGGTAAGGTTCCTCGCGTATCATCGAATTAAACCACATGTTCCTCCGCTTGTGCGGGCCCCCGTCAATTCCTTTGAGTTTCAGCGTTGCCGCCGTACTCCCCAGGTGGATCACTTAATGCGTTAGCTCAGCCACTTATCCTAATGGACAAACAGCGAGTGATCATCGTTTACGGCATGGACTACCAGGGTATCTAATCCTGTTTGCTCCCCATGCTTTCGTGCATCAGCGTCAGTTACAACTTAGTAAGCTGCCTTCGCAATCGGTGTTCTGTGTGATATCTAAGCATTTCACCGCTACACCACACATTCCGCCTACCTCAACTGTACTCAAGACCTGCAGTATCAATGGCAGTTCTACGGTTAAGCCGTAGTATTTCACCACTGACTAACAGGTCCGCCTACGCACCCTTTATACCTAATAAATCCGGATAACGCTTGCATCCTCCGTATTACCGCGGCTGCTGGCACGGAGTTAGCCGATGCTTATTCGTACGGTACCGTCAGTCTCCGACACGTCGGAGGGTTCTTCCCGTATAAAAGAAGTTTACAACCCATAGGGCCTTCATCCTTCACGCGGCTTGGCTGGTTCAGGCTTGCGCCCATTGACCAATATTCCTCACTGCTGCCTCCCGTAGGAGTCTGGTCCGTGTCTCAGTACCAGTGTGGGGGATCATCCTTTAAGACCCCCTAGACATCGTAGCCTTGGTGAGCCATTACCTCACCAACAAGCTAATGTCACGCATGCCCATCTATAACCGCCGGAGCTTTAATCCAGAAACCATGCGGTTCCTGAATCTTATGGAACATTAATCCCCTTTTCAGAGGGCTATTCTCCAGTTATAGGTAGGTTGCATACGCGTTACTCACCCGTGCGCCGGTCGCCACCAAGTATTGCTACCCGTGCTGCCCCTCGACTTGCATGTGTTAAGCCTACCGCTAGCGTTCATCCTGAGCCAGGATCAAACTCTTCGTTGTAATTGTTAAATCATTGCTCAAGATTCATCATTATCAAATTCAATAAAAAAAGAATTGACTTCTTCTTTACCTGACCTTTGTTACTCTTCAAATCTTTTCAAAGAACTATCTTTTTCTAAAAGCGGTGCAAAGATAGAGGAAAAAAATCAACATCCAAACTTTCTTCAACTTTTTTTCCCAACATTTACCGACCGTTTAAAGAACACATCCATCAAAAATGGAATGCAAATATAGGGCTATACTCCGATTCCACAAACACATCTGCAAAGTTTTTTTACTATTTCTCTTAAAAACCTTATTGTCAGCCCAATATTTTTCCGATTCATCCGGTCAATTGCCTTATACCCGCTTCTTTTAAACCAAAATCTACTATCTTCGTACGGAAGATATCCGCTATATAAAAACCGAAACCTTTTTTCACGTGGCCGACACCCTCATTATTATACCTACCTACCAGGAAGCAGAAAATATCCGGACCCTTCTTAATACCATATTTAACCTGCCTAAGGAATTCCATGTCCTCATTATCGACGATAATTCCCCGGATCAAACAGCAGCGATAATCAAATCCATGAGGATAGAATTCCCCGGAAAACTGTTTCTCCTGGAACGGCCGGGTAAACTCGGATTGGGTACGGCGTATATCACCGGTTTTAAATGGGCCCTCGACCATGAGTATGATTATGTGTTCGAAATGGACGCCGATTTCTCGCATAATCCGAATGACCTCATACCTATATATAATGCATGCGTAAACAACAACGCCGATATGGCCATCGGATCCCGCTATAAAAAAGGGGTCGCTATCGTCAACTGGCCGATCGGGCGCCTGCTCCTGTCGTATTATGCCTCCCACTACGTCAGGCTCGTCACCCGCATGGATATCCGCGATGCTACCGCCGGATTCGTCTGCATGTCGCGCAACCTGCTCAAACGACTTAACCTCGACCGGATCCGGATGAAAGGATACGGATTCCAGATCGAAATGAAATTCAAAGCCTGGAAACTCGGATTTAACATCATAGAAGTACCTATTATATTCATTAACAGGGAACTGGGCTCATCAAAAATGAGCGGCGGTATTATGAGCGAAGCTGTTCTTGGAGTTATCCATATGAAAATCAGCAGCTTGCGCGCCAGGTACAATAAACACATCAGCATCAAGAATGAGTAATTATCTGATAACCAACGCACTCATCATTAATGAGGGCGTCCGCACGGTGGGCCATGTTGAGATACATGACCAGATAATCTATAAAATCTACCCGGCTTCAGCGTTTCCGGCTCCAAAGAAGAATACCCAGGTCATCGATGCAAAGGGGAAATGGCTCCTTCCGGGTGTCATCGACGACCAGGTTCATTTCAGGGACCCGGGCCTCACCCACAAAGGCGATCTGTATACCGAATCAAAAGCAGCCATCGCCGGGGGTGTCACCTCCTTCATGGACATGCCGAATACCATTCCCCAGACCACCACTCGTGAACTCCTGAACGAAAAACGCGAGCTGGCCTCCGGAAAAAGTATGGCCAATTATGCCTTCTTCATCGGAGCCACCAATAACAACCTGGCCGAGCTGCATGCAGTCGATACCCGCCTGACCTGCGGCATCAAGGTATTTCTGGGAGCCTCCACCGGCAACATGCTGGTCGATGACCCGATGGCCCTGGACGGGATTTTCCGCATCCGCAAGCTGCCCGTCGCCGTTCATTGCGAAGATGAAGGCATTATCCGCCAGAACCTCGAGCTTTACCGCAAACAGTTTGGCGATGATATCCCGATGGAATATCACCCCCTGATCCGCTCGACCGAAGCCTGCTATAAATCCAGTTCCTTTGCGGCCGAACTGGCACACCGTCACCGTACCCGATTGCACCTGATCCATCTGTCAACAGCAAAAGAACTGTCACTGCTCGAAAATCCCGGACCTGTAAAAAACAAACTGATCACTTCCGAAGTTTGCGTGCATCACCTGTGGTTCGATGATAAGGATTACGCCGACAAGGGCACCCTCATCAAGTGGAACCCGGCGATAAAATCCGAAGAAGACAAGGATGCTCTCATCCAGGCAGTTATCGACGACAGGATTGATATAATCGCCACCGACCATGCACCCCATACCCTTGCGGAAAAAGATAATATATATATAAAAGCGCCATCCGGTGCACCCATGGTCCAGCATTCCCTGCCGGTGATGCTGGAATTTCATCACAAAAACCTGATACCTGTTGAGAAAATCGTGGAGAAGATGTGCCACACACCGGCCGAGCTCTTCCATGTCAGCAACCGGGGGTTTATCCGTGAAGGCTATTTCGCTGATTTAATTTTGGTCGATCCCG
>JBAZTE010000011.1:0-173645 GCA_041662065.1 Bacteroidales bacterium
CCACCGTGTGAGTCAGGGAACCACCCTGCAGGGTCATCACTCCCGAGGCCAGGTCCCCTTCTTCAAGCTGGGGAATGAATTCCCCGCCTAAACGGCTGAATGTAAACAGACTGAAAACAAACAGTGCCACAGCACATAATGTTATCATCAGCTTATTTTTCAGTGCAAATCCAATCGCCGGGTTAAAAGCCTTCCTCATCCAATTCATCAGGCGGTCGGAAAAATTGGGTTGATGAGTAGTTTTTTTACTCAAAAACAGCGCTGAAGCCATCGGCACATAAGTAAGTGAAAGGATGGCTGCACCCAACAGGGCAAACGTAACCACCTGGGCCATCGGACGAAACATCTTTCCTTCAATTCCTACCAGTGCCATGATCGGAAGGTAAACTATCAGGATGATGATCTGACCGAATGTTGCAGAACTCATCATGCGTTTTGCCGAATCCAGAACATTTTCATCCATTTGACGCTGGGTCAGTCTTGCCGCACCCTGATAATCATTCCGCGTGATAAAAATCCGGTGGACCACACTCTCGACAATGATAACAGCCCCATCCACGATAAGTCCGAAATCGATAGCTCCCAGGCTCATCAGGTTACCCGACACATGAAAAAGGCCCATCATGGATATGGCAAACAGCATCGACAACGGGATCACCGAAGCCACGATCAGTCCGGCCCGGATATTTCCCAGCAGCAGGACCAATATAAAGATTACAATCAGGGCTCCTTCAATGAGGTTTCTGGAAACTGTACCAATGGCCCGGCCAACGAGTTCCGACCGGTCGAGATAGGGTTCAATCCTGACCTCTTTCGGTAAAGATTTTTGAATGGAGGAGATACGGGTCTTGACATTATCAATGACTTCATGGGCATTTGCCCCTTTCAGCATCATGACTACCCCGCCGACGGCTTCGGTGGTGTCCACCACAAAGGCTCCGTAACGGGTTGCGCTGCCAAACTGAACCGTTGCCACATCCCTGATCAGGATCGGAATACCGGAATCAGTATTCTTTACGACAATTTTTTCGATGTCACCCAGGGTTTTTACCAGTCCGATCCCCCGGATGAAATAGGCTGTGGGCTTTTTATCGATGTATGCGCTTCCGGTATTTTCATTATTATTCTCGAGTGCGATAAAAATATCTGTCAGGGTCAGCTTCATCCCCCGCAACTGTTCAGGATTTACCGCTATTTCATACTGGCTCACGAATCCCCCGTAACTATTGATATCGGCGACACCAGGGGTTCCAAGCATTTCCCGGCGGACCACCCAATCCTGGATCGTCCTGAGCTCCATCGGATTATATTTTTTCTCGTACCCTTTGGTTACTGCCAGACGATACTGGAAAATCTCACCAAGACCGGAAGAGATCGGAGCCAGTGAAATCTGGGCAAGTCCCGGAGGGATAACCTCCTCAGCCTCCTTAAGCCGTTCGCTTAGCTGCTGTCGGGCCCAATACACATCAACATTATCCTCGAAAACGACGGTGATGACCGAGAGGCCCAACCTTGAAATAGACCTTAATTCAATGATTTTAGGGATATTGGCAACCGCAACTTCAATCGGAGCGGTAATAAAACTCTCGACCTCCTGAACGGCCAGTGATGGCGCCAAAGAAATGACCTGCACCTGATTGTTCGTTACATCGGGGATGGCATCGATAGGTAACCGGGTCAGGGAATAGGTTCCCCACCCGATCAATGCCAGGATAAACAGCCCGATGATGAATTTATTATTTATGGAAAATGAGATTATTCGATTAATCATGGTTTGCAATCAAGATGAATAATAAGGGAAATCTGTCCGGATTAAATATTCCCAAAATCGAGAATATTAATTAATAACGCCTTGTAAATGAGTGCTTTTGAAATCAGTAAAATCAAGACATAGCCGGAGGCCCACGCAGGAGATTCGGGGCAGGATAATTTGATATATCGAAAACACAGGAGAAGAATCCGATGTAATTGAAACCGACACTGTTTTGCGGGCATTCGATTTGTAAAAACTCAGTTTCAGGTGCTGCAATCAGCAATTTAAAAAGATCAAAGGTAAATTCGGGATTAAAACAGCATGCATCATGGTGATTTGCAGCAGTATGGCCCCGCGAATCCAAATGAGTCAGTGAACCGGAATGATCCGTTTGATTTGCACAACAGACCTCCACCGGACTTCCATGATGGTGATGCGGAATGGAGTTATGGGCCAATATGGTGAGTATCGGCACCAATAAAAACAGTGATAATATTTTCCGCCCTGATCGCATCATAATCAACTTGGTGCGGTCAAAGGTATAAAATTATTGAGAGATGCTTTCAGGAGCATTTATGGTAGGGGTAGCGATCCCCGCTTTCGCGGGGATGACACTGCTGCCGATTGAAGCTCGGTTACGCTTTCATTGGCATTCGTGGTAAGCGACATGGTCCCCGCCTGCGCGGGGATGACAATGCTGCCGATTGGGGCGCAGTGAGCAAAAAAAGAAATAATTGCTAAATTAGCCCCACCTAATTCTAAGCCGTGCAACAATCTCACCCACTTCCATCCACCGTCCACCGTCTACCGTCTTATAGTCTTATAATCTTATAGTCTTATAGTCTTATAGTCTCAAAGTCTCACAGTCTCATTGTCTTATAGTCTCAAAGTCTCACAGTCTTAACGTCTAACCCTCTCCTACCATGCCCTCCCCCCGCCTCTACCTCGCCATGAACAGTTTCTCCGCCGCACTCGGCGGATTGCTTTTTGGATTCGATACGGCTGTGATTAGCGGTACCATTCCATTCATTACCAAATATTTCACTCTGTCGGACGCGATGCTGGGTTGGGCGGTGTCAACAGCCCTGATCGGTTGTGTGGTTGGATCACTGAGTGTGGGAAAACCGGGCGATTTATTTGGCAGAAGACTGATGTTGAAGATTATGGCTTTACTTTTTATCGTATCAGCAGTTGGGACCGGACTCGCAAATTCACTGACTGTTTTTGTTTTGTTCCGGTTTATCGGCGGACTGGCCATCGGCGGGGCATCCGTGCTGGCACCCATGTATATCTCCGAAATAGCACCGGCGCGGATGCGCGGCCGTTTGGTCGCCATCAATCAGCTGGCTATTGTTACAGGAATCCTGCTGGCTTTTTTCTCGAATTATCTGCTGGTGAATACCGGTGACTATAACTGGCGATGGATGTTTATCGCAGGTGCTGTGCCAGCCCTGCTTTTTTTTATTTTACTTTTCTTCGTCAGTCAGAGCCCGCGCTGGCTGGTTTTGATGGGACGTCCGGATGATGCCCGGAAAGTGATTGCCCGGTTGAATCCCGGAACGGATATTGAGCCGGAATTAAATGAGATAATCCAATCCACCCGCAGCAATGAAAGTGGAATCAGAGTTAAGATTTTTCGCAAACCCTATACCCGCATCGTGCTCATCGGAATGATGCTCGGTGTATTCAGCCAGCTGACAGGCATCAACGTGATCATGTATTATGCCCCTTCGATATTTCAGGCCGCAGGTTTTTCAAGCGACTCTGCTCTGATCCAGACTGTTATCATCGGTGCGACTAACCTCGTTTTTACCCTCTTGGGGATGTCTCTGATCGACAAGATCGGACGGAAAGTCCTTCTGATGGCGGGAGCCCTGGGGATGGCATTTTTCCTCGGACTGATCGCACTCGGGATGACCTACCAATTTCTGGGAGGGTTTGTGCTGTTGGCGTGTGTTGTTGGATTCACGGCCTCATTTGCCAGTACCATGGGAGTGGTAGTCTGGGTATTTTTATCGGAAATGTTTCCGAACAGCATCCGTTCGCGGGGCACAGCTATCAGCTCATTCGCCGTTTGGGTGGCCAACTGCGCCACCGCCTTTTTGTTCCCGATCGTCATGGGGCATTTCGGAACAGCACCGGTGTTCGGCTTTTACTGCCTGGCGACACTGATCAGCTTTTTCTTTTATTGGAGATACCTGGTTGAAACCAAGGGGAAATCATTGGAAGAGCTGGAAGATATTGTGCTGAGGAGACGGGGGACGGAAGAGGATGAGACTGTGAGACTGTGAGACTGTGAGACGTAAGACTCGGACGCGGGTTATTTTCTTTTCGTAAGGGGTATATGAATACTTATGTAAAGGTCGGTGCCGGTAAAATCTTTATAGGCCAGCGAATTACCTAATCTTTCCGTTCCGATGATCAGCCAGGCCAGCCTGACAGCCAAGCCGGTGTGAAAACCGTTTACAGCATTGTAGGAAACCGGGATCCATAGTCCAAATTTCTCAGATTCCCAGCGTGGACAGATCTGCACCCGCAACGGTTGATGTATGAACTGGCCTGAAAAAATAACAGGGATATCAATTGAGCTATTGATAAAGATCCTGGGGAACAAATGGTAATCAAATTGAGCTGACACAATGGGAGCCAGCGGAACAGAAAAACGGTCCCTGCTTTTAAAATCCGGATTTGCAGGGTCGTATACCGCTTCTGCAAGTGCAATTCTGACTGACTCTAAAGAGGTATACACCTGTTTATACCAATTCTCTAAATAAACCTGATGATCTGCTTGAACTCTGACACCGGTGGCTGCCCTGAAAAAACGGATAGCTCCGAGATCGGTAATGGAAATCCCGGCCTTGTACTGATAGTCGCCAGAACTTTGTTCACTGAGCTTCAGGTACGTCTCGGTAGCGCGGGTTTTTCCCCGTTTGACAAAGGTCAGACCAATGTCCATAGAAGCACCGTACCCGGCAGGTTTGAGAAAACTCCCCCCAAAGGCATAAGCATAATTCAGGTTCATGCTATTGACGGTCAATCCATCCATCGTATCGCGTGAATAGGCGATTGCATCATTACTGAGATGTGCTGCCTGGTAACCGCTCAGAACTTTCAGGTTACCACCCAAATACCAGTTATTATTGTATCCCGGGTTTAGCAAACGGGCATAATGAACACCGGTTTCACTCCAAAGCATATAGCCGGCCTTCACTGCCGGGAAGATATCAATATCTTTAAAAGTTTGTTCGTAGGATGATCCGTATAAAGTAAACATAAGCAGGGGCTCAGGGATATTGCTGCTTGCACCCACCCTCAGACGAGTAAAAAAGCCGATGGATTCCTTTTTTGTGCTGATCAGAATGGAGGGTCCGGTAGCACTTCCGTCTAAAATCAGGCTGGGACTCTTTATCCCTGTATAGTTTTTAAAAGGGATGCCCTGAGCAAAAAAAGGATGGTCACCGTACCTGGGCAAGGCCGAAGGTTTGAACAGCAAATTAGTGAAACGAAAATCCTGCTTGGGTATATAAAAGAAGTTGTTCTCGCCAAGAAACGATGCCCCAACCACCTGAATATCCATATAGATCCGGCTGTCAACCCCACTGGATGGGTTCAGGAATATTCCCGATATCCCATCGAAATTACTATAAAGCAAACTGCTTCTCCCCTGACCATTTACCTTCAGTGGTGGTAAGAGAAAACCAACAAGCAATAATATGAAAGAAATGAACCTCACGATCGGGTAAAATTACTACCCGGTAAGCTGATATTATTTTTTATTTGACCAAAGGAACCTAAACATTGGTCGGGATGATAAAATCCGGGACCGTTGAAATATCGGGAATCGGACCGGAGGGAATGTACGGTAGAGACGGATAATAATCCGTCTCTACCGTACATTCTCCTGTTTCTTCAATTCCTCGGGAATTGCAATGACCAGTTTAAACAGGTTTTCGTAAGCATACAGCGGAAGTTTGTCGTAGGTATCATCCGGGCCATGGCCCCGACCTGAAGGCCCTTTGGTAAGGAAGAAAAGGGCGGGAACTCCTTTTTCCTGGAAGGGGAAATGGTCGCTGTTGGCAGTCCCGTCGCGATTTTCAACATTTTTCATATATTGATGTTCCTCGTTGATCTTCTGAACAATACTCGCCTCGTTTGGCCGGCCGTTACCACCAAAGAGGATGACTCCGTCCTGACCGGTCATAACCATGTCCAGGTTGATTACGAGCTTGATCTTATCCAATGGAAACAGCGGATTGGCCACATAATTTTTGGAACCCATCAATCCAACCTCTTCTCCGCTGAACAGCATGAACGCAACCGAATAGTAGGGTTTCTTACCCTGCATATAATGTTTTGCCAGATCCATGACCATAGCTGTTCCACTGGCATTATCCTCAGCCGCAGCATTATAATTACCTTCCCCATAGGATCCGTAACCATCATAATGTGCGGTAAAAACGATGTATTGGTCGGTTTGTCCGGGCAGATAACCAATCACATTCTGGGTGGGATAATGCTCATTGTACTCGCTTTCGATATCCAGCTGCACCTCGGTTAGTCCTCCATCGGGAATGGACGGCTTGCCAATTTTGATCTCGGCGACCTTGTTCTGCGTCCGGCCCGGGTAGGTGCCCGGAGTGGCCGGAAAGACCTCAATGATAGCAGCAATGTCCAATTCCGTATCGGTGGCAAAACCACGGATAAATCTGTAAAGGCCCGGGTTCTTCAGTCCGGCGGAGTCGAGAATCAACACCTTTGGTGATGCTGCTCCCTTTATCGCCTCGAGGAACTTATGGTGATTCTGCATCAAAGCAGAATTGATCATGACTGGCTTGAAGGTCCCCTTTACGGAGCCTGAATAGGGACTGACCACGTAATCTTTATTGAATTTTAGCTCCTGTCCGTTGAATTTCACGATCGTTCGGTTGATCCGGTTGATGTTGAAATTATACCGTTGGATAAAATCTCCATCGAACGACTTGATTCTCAGACTCTTGAACTGATCTGCGATATAAAACGCCGCAATGCTGTCGCCCCGTTTGTAATATCCGCGACCGTGCATTTCCGGTCCGCATAGTTTAATCAATTGTTTACGAACATATTGGGTATCCTGTGCCTCGGTGAGGCAGGTCAAAGTGAACATCACGAAGAATAAAACCATGATCCGAATGGTAAAGCGTTTCATATTGTATTAATTTGCTCTAAAGATAAATCAATTCACCAAAGTGCCAATTAGACAATGTGCCAATGTGCCAATAAACGATAACCAACCATGACCCACAAGGAAAGATTCCTGGCTGCCCTTCGACGCGAAGTCCCTGACAGGATTCCGACTTTCGATTTTTTATTTCAGCAGCCTCTCTATGAACACTTGATCGGCAGGCGGCCTGAAAGTTACAATGGCCGCGATGCAGTCGAATGTGCCATGGTATTGAACCATGATGCTGTTTGGGTGCCATTCGGAGGTTTTTCCGGATTGCAGCCTAAATATTTATCAGCCAATGTTTACCAGGATGAATGGGGTACCACTTATCAAAAAAACGACTCATCATGGCCGATCGATGCACCGATTGATTATCCGATAAAATCCAGGGAGGACCTGAACAATTATATAGCTCCCGATCCCACGCTACCCGGTCGCGACTCCGAAATATTAGCAGCCTTGAAGGCCAACACCAATGACCTGGCCATACTTGGAGGGGTGAGCGGCCCGCTATGCACGGCATGGCTCCTGATGGGTTTTGAGCGGATCTGTTATGCGATCTATGAAGAACCGCTACTGATCACCGATGTCCTTAAGCTTTCCAATAATTATTTCAAGGAAGCTGCCCGGCGGTCGGTGGAAGCCGGCTGTGTGGGAATGTGGATCAGTGAGGACCTTGGCGACAGCAATAGTTGTTTCTTTGCCATCGATCATTTCAGGGAGATTTTCCTGCCCTATATTGCCGATCTGGCCGATTATATCGATAGCCTGGGGGTTCCGGTCCTCCTGCATTCCTGTGGTAACATCAATGCCTATCTTGATGATCTGGCCCGAACAAAAATCTGTTCGGTTCATCCGCTCCAGCGTACAGCCCATATGGATCTGAAGACGATCAAGGAAAAGTACGGTAATCGCTTCTGCATCATCGGTAATATTGATTCGACCCGAACCTTACCTTTTGGTACCACGGAAGATGTTGCAGCAGAAGTGAAGGAGGCGATTGAAATTGCCTCACCCGGAGGCGGTTATGTATTGGCGTCGGACCATTCGCTGCACGACGGGATTCCGATCGAAAACATCATGACGATGTTCAATACCGGTTCGGATAATCGGTAATCAATCCATCTACGCCAATACCAGTCATCCTGACCATATCTTCCTTTTTGTTTACCGTCCAGGGAATGATTTTCATTCCCGAATTATGTGTCTTACGGACTAGTTTCTTATTAACCAACAAGTAGTTAGGACTGAATATTTCCGGCGTATAACCCAAAGATTTAAGGTTGCCGCTGAGTGATTTGATATTCATGACCAGCATAGCTGTTTTTATTTCGGGCTGCTTGCCATGCAGATATTTCAGAGTCCGGAAATCGAACGACTGGATAATACAACGGGAACCAATGCCTTTACCGTTGATGACGGCCATCAGAAGATCAACAAATGGCTCAGGTTTAGGATGAAAGACATCATCACCAGACGGTGAGCATTTGGTTTCGATATTATATTTCACCGGCGACAAACCGTGTTGTTTTACATAGGCCTCAATAGCTGCAATCACTTCACTAAGAAGTGGTTTACTCACTTTTATCTTTTCCTGATCCGGAAAATCAGGGTATGGCCGTATGCCGCAGTCGAACTTCCGGACCTGATCCATTGTCATTCCGAATATTTTATATTCTTTTTCCCGGTCCTTTGTTACCGGATTGCCTGAACTGTCGGTGCAGGTTGCCGAAGACATGTAAGGTTCATGTGAAACAACTACCTGCCCGTCGCGAGTGATCACCACATCCATTTCAATGGTTTTTACTCCCAGGTCGACTGCCTTGATAAATGCTGGTATGGTATTCTCAGGCATTAGCCCACGGCAACCCCGGTGACCCTGAAGATCAAAGGTGGTTTGCGAGTAAGTTGTGGCTCCGGCCAGGATTAGAAAGAAGGGGAGGATTTGGAGGGTCATGGGAATAGTTTTAATGGTTAATGGTTATTGGTCATTAAGATGAGTACTGTTAGCCACAAATTTGCGCATAAAATAAACAATCTAATTACCCAAATTATTGAACAATAAATGTTCAAAAGCTTGTGGCTTAGAGATTATGATAGCGAAAATCCTGCTAGCGTGACGGGGTCCCGGCATTCGCCGGGATGACACTTCTCCGAAGGTTGTGTACCGCACACATTAGCACATTAGCATCATATTAGCATATTACCAAATTAGCATATTTCCTATCTTCGCTTCCAAACTATCACTATGAATTACGGGCATTTCTCAGAAGACGGAAAAGAGTATATTATTGATAATGTGGCCACTCCGCGTCCATGGATCAATTACCTTTACAACAACGAATATTTCTCGACTATTTCGGCCAATGGCGGAGGGATCAGCTACCACCGAATACCCCTGCATGGCCGGATCACCCGCTATCGGATCAACGATGTTCCCGCCGACCGGCCCGGTAAATATATCTATGTTCAGGACCGGGATTCCGGTGAAATGTGGAGCCTCACCTGGCAGCCTGTCGGGAAGCATCTGGAAAAATACAAAGTAGCCCATGGATTTGGATATACCCGTGTCGAGGCTGATATTGAAGGCATCCATTCCGATCTCTTATTTTTCGTTCCGGGGGCGGATAACCGTGAAATCTGGAAATCGGTATTGACCAACCGGTCGGGCCGCAAAAGACGTTTAAAAATAACCGGTTATGTTGAGTTTGCTTTGGGCCATGCCCTGATTGACCTGATTAACCAATGTGATGATCAGCATTTCAACCGGGCCCATCTGGATAAGGAATTGAATACCCTGTTCGCAACCAAAACCTATTGGGTAACGCAGACCCGCGGAACGCAGCAACAGGAGAACAAGGAATGGGATCAATGGGCATTTTTCACGGTGAACCATCCAATCAGCGGCTATGAAACTGTTCGTGAGGAGTTTATCGGATTTTACCGGAATGAAACCAATCCACTGGCACTGGAATCCAAAGCGCTGCGATGCAAGGATACGGACTTCGGCAATACCGTGGGGGCCATACAGATCGAAATTGAACTGGAGCCAGGGGAAGCGAAGGACGTTATTTTTCAGCTCGGGGTGATTCCGAAGGAGGATTTTGAAGGCACAAGGCACAAGGCTCAAGGCTCAAATGAAGGCACAAGGCTCAAGGCACAAGGCTCAAGTAAGTATAATGTATTGAAGTTTAAAGGGGTAAGGGAGGTGGAGGAGGCCTTCGAGGAAGTTAAAGAGTATTGGGCTCAATACTTTAGTTTCACAAAAGTATTGACTCCGGATCATGATGTGAATGTGTTCATGAACGGCTGGTCACCTTACCAGGCTAAGGTGGCATTTGATATCGGAAGGGTTACCAGCTTTTATTATTGGGGAATTGGCCGGGGATTCGGTTTCCGCGACACCTCGCAGGATACTATCGCCATTACCATATCTGACCCGGAAAAGGCCAAAAGCCGCATACTCATGCTGGCCAGACAAATGCAGAGCGATGGTAAAGTTTATCATCATTTTTACGGAGATGGACAAGGTGAATTCACCAAACACTGCGACGACCCTCTCTGGTTTATCCTGGCTGTAACGGATTACATCAAGGAAACCGGGGATTTCGGAGTTCTGGAATCGATGGAACCCTTTACGGATGGCAATGAAGGGACCATTCTTGATCACCTGATGTCGGTAGTAGTTTTCGTTAAGGGCAATCTGGGCATACACGGATTGCCGGTCTTCGGCCGCGGCGATTGGAATGATACGCTTGATTATATCGGCGGAACGGACGGCGGAGAGAGTGTTTGGGGAGGCATGTTTTACGTATCGATGCTAAACCTGCTGACCGGCCTCCTCCACAGGATTGGCAGGAATGATCTTAAATCTGAGGTTTTAAAGGTCAGTCAGAAAATGGCGCTTTCACTCGATGAAAATTGCTGGGACGGGGATTGGTATATACGGGCTTTCGGCGAAAATCAAAAACGTATCGGGTCAAAGGATAATAAATACGGAAAAATTTTCATCAATACCCAGAGTTGGGCTATTCTGGCCGGTCTGGATAAGGATCGCCAGCTGACAGCCCTGGATAGCGTTCACCACGAATTGGACAGTTTTGAGGGTCCCAAAAAATGTACTCCGGCTTACCGCGAAATTGATCCGAATATTGGGCTGGTTACCCGTTGTGTCTGGGGGAAAAAAGAGAATGGCGCCATTTTCGGTCATCCCACCACCTGGCTGATCCAGGCTGAGTGTATGCTGGGTCGCGGCAATGAAGCATTTGCGTATTACAAAAAGATGCTTCCCAACCGCATCGATTCCGACACCTTTTATGCTGAACCTTACGTTTATTCCCAATATATTACCTCCAACGAGCATGAAACAGCCGGCCGTGCCAGCCATTCATGGCAAACCGGGACCGCGGCCTGGATGTACCGCGTAGTTTTGGACTACATTTTCGGCGCACGAGCCGGATATGACGGATTGATCATCGATCCGGTCATCCCATCCTCATGGAAAGAATTCACCATTGAGCGGGTGCACAGGGGAACACGGTACATTATCCATGTGTTGAACCCTCTTTCAAAAGAGAAGGGCGTTAAGGAAATGCGAGTTGATGGTCAAATAATTATCGGAAATATATTGCCGTTAGGTATATCGGATATATGCAGAGTTGAGGTACTGATGGGGTAAATCCCAAATAACAAATAACAAATAACCATGAAAAGACATAATTTCAACCCCATCCTCACCCGAGCCGATGTCCCCGATATCACTCCGCACTTAATTGATGCCAGTTCCGTTTTCAATCCCGGAGCCATTAAGTTCGGAGATCAGTACCTGATGATGGTCCGCACTCAGAGCCGTTCAAGGGAAACATTTATGGTGATGGCGGAGAGTGCCGACGGAATTCATTTTACCATGGAGGACAAAATCGTTGATTTTAAGGGCATTGAAAAAATAAAAGAAAAAGTCTATCATATGTATGATGCCCGGATCACTGCCCTCGAAGGAACTTATTATATCATGTTCGCAATGGACATGGACGCCGGGTGCCAGCTTGGACTGGGCCAGACCGATGATTTCAAAGAATTCCGGTTCCTCGGGATCACCTCAAATGAAGATATCAGGAACGGGGTCCTGTTTCCTGAGAAAATAGGAGGTAAATACATGCGGCTCGACCGGCCAAACAAGGCCCGACATAGCAGCGGTCCGACCTCCGGAAGCACCATCTGGCTCTCTTCATCGGTTAACCTGATCGACTGGGTGCCTGTTGCACCGGTCATTGAGGGCCGGTTTCATTACTGGGATGAGTTCATCGGCTCAGGACCCCCGCCTGTAAAAACCCGTCAGGGTTGGCTTCACCTCTATCATGGGGTGGCCACTCATTTCGGCAGTTCAAATATATACCAGGCGGGGGTGATTCTCCTCGACCTGAAGGATCCTTCGACAGTGATCAGCCGCGGTTTTTACAATATCCTTGAACCCCGTGAACCCTGGGAGCTCATGGGACAGGTCCCGAACGTAGTTTTCCCGAGCGGGATCATTGTTGAAGAATTTGATTCTGAAGGATTTGCGCTGCCTTCATCGGAAGTGCTTGTCTATTACGGAGCTGCGGATACCTGTGTGGGACTGGCTGTGTCAACCATCGCAGAGCTGATACGACAATGCGGTAGCGAAATCTCAAAAAACAAATAAGCATAAATTCCAAAAGGCAAATAGCAAAAAACAAATAAGCTCCAAAAATAAAAAAGCACCAAAAGACAAACAACCTCTAAAAACAAATCTAAAATCATGAACCTCACCCTGTTAGACTGGTCAATCGTGCTATTGTTGTTAGCCTTGATGATTGGCTTTGTGTTTCTGAGCAAGACGCTGATGAAAAGTGTCACGGATTTTCTGGCCACAGGCCGCACCGGCGGAAGATACATCATATCAATGTTTCAGGGAACCGCCGCTCTGGGTGCCATTACCGTGGTGGGAGCCATGGAGCAGAACTTTTCAGCCGGGTTCAATGCCCGCTGGTGGGAAATGCTGACCACGATCATTCTTGTCGCTTTGAGCGTAACCGGCTGGGTGGTTTATCGTTACAGGCAAACACGAGTCATGACAATGGCCCAGTTTTTTGAGGTCAGGTATAGCAGGAGTTTCAGGATTTTTTCCGGTTTCCTCGCCTTTACATCGGGCTTGGTGAATATGGTGATTTTTCCATCGGTGACGGCACGGTTTTTCATCTATTTCTGCGGGATCCCGGAAATTGGCCAGATTGGCCCCTACTCAGTTACATTTATCATTGTTACCGCCCTCATGGTAGCCATCCCGCTTTTTTTCATACTCACAGGCGGACATATTGCTGTTATGTTTACCGATTTTGTTCAGGGGGTATTCGTCAATATAGTATTTGTAGTGATCGTTATCCTGCTGATTATCAAAGTGGACTGGGCACACATTGCTCAAGCTATGGAAGCCGCGCCCAGTGATGCCTCGCTGATCAACCCATTTCAGTCGAGCAAGGTCCAGGATTTCAACATCTGGTTTTTCTTTATCGGGATGTTCGGACTGGTTTATACCAAACTATCGTGGCAGGGTAATTCCTCATTCAATGTCGCGGCAAAAAATGCACACGAAGCCAAGATGGCTGATCTGCTGACCAACTGGCGGCTGATCCCTCAATGGGGCCTTTTTCTGGTATTTATTCCAATTGTAGCCTATACCATTTTCAATCATACTGATTTTAAATCGGTTGCTGATACGATCAATGGCACCCTCGCAGGCGCCGGCACCGATGCAATGCAAAGCCAGCTCAGGGTTCCCATGGTTCTCAATTACCTGCTGCCGATCGGATTCAAAGGTGCTTTTGCTGCAATCATGCTTGCAGCAGCCATAACCTGTCACAACACATACATGCATTCATGGGGCAGTATCTTCATTCAGGATTGTATCATGCCGTTGCGCAAGAAACCATTCGAGCAGAAGCAGCACCTGAAATATCTGAAACTGTCCATTCTGGGAGTCGGAGTTACCATTTTTGTTTTAAGCGTTTTATTCCAGCAAACCGAAAAAGTATTCATGTTCATGGCGATCTCAGGGGCGATTTTCGTAGGGGGGTCCGGTGCCGCCATCATAGGAGGTTTGTATTGGAAAAGAGGAACCACCGCCGCTGCCTGGGCCGGAATGATCACGGGCGCAGTTACCGCCACCTCCGGCATTATTCTCAACGCCATCATTCCCGATTTTCCTATCAACGGTCAGTGGTTCTGGTTCATTGCCATGATCTCGGCAGCTACGGTATACATTGTGATTTCGCTACTCACATGCAAAGAACCTTACAACATGGATAAAATGCTTCATCGCGGACAATTTGCGATTGCCGGTGAGACGAATGTGGTGAAAACAGAGGCTGTTAAAGGATGGAAGGTGATGGGTACCACCAAGGAGTTTACCCGGAGCGATAAGGGGGTGGTTATTGCAACCTATACCTGGACCGCACTCTGGACCATCGTATTTATCATCGGTACCATTTACAACCTGACCACCGAAGTTAAAAACGAAACCTGGATGTCGTTTTGGAAAATTTATACCTGGATATACCTGATCACCTCCATTATTGTGACTATCTGGTTCACCTGGGGTGGTTTGAAAAACCTGAAAGAGATGATCCATGCTCTCCGCACGATGGTAAGGGATCATAAAGATTCAGGGTTCGTAGAAAAAAAATAACATACTAATATGCTAATGAGTTAATATGCTAATATGAAGCGAGTTATTTATTTCCTCACCTTCTGTCTGTTCGCGATGGGAAGTGGTGCTTATGCACAAGAGGATGGTGGTTTTCCGGGTAATATAACTACCTGGAAAGGGTTCATAAGATATGACTTCAAATTTCAGGGCCGTGATTGCAGGGTGGTGTGTCCGGATCATCCCGCCGAGGGAAATCCATGGATATGGAATGCACGGTTCCCCGACTGGCATACCGACATCGATAGCATCTTATTATCTGAGGGATATTATGTTACTTATATCAATACCGATGAACTGATCGGAAGTCCCAAGGCGGTTACGGTTTGGAACGAGTATTATAATTACCTGATTTTAACTCATAATTTTTACCCTAATGTAGCTTTGGAAGGAGTTAGCAGGGGTGGCTTATTTGTATACAATTTTGCCAAGCGGTATCCCAACCGTGTCAGCTGCATCTATGCTGAAGCTCCGGTATGTGACTTCAAAACATGGCCTGGTGCATTTATCGGTGGAAAGCGAAGTGATGCTGATTGGAATCTGATTAAGGAAATGTATGGTTTTAAGGACGATGCCGAGGCACTGGCTTATCAGGACAACCCCATTGACAACCTTGACGCCCTGGCAAAAGCCAAAGTGCCGATCCTTCATATGATCGGTCTGAACGATGTGGTGGTTCCCCCTGAGCTTAACACCTTTGTGCTGGTTGACCGGTATGTGAAACTGGGAGGGATTGCGACAATCGTTCCCAGCACCCGCGGCAAGCAGGAGTTGGAAGGGCATCATTTTCCGATTGAAACGCCGAGGATGGTCGCGGATTTTGTAGAATATAATACTGCCTATTTTAGAAAACGGTAGACGGTGGACGTTAGACGGTAGATTGTGAGACTGTGAGACTGTGAGACTGTGAGACTGTGAGACCGTAAGACCGTGAGACCGTGAGACGGGCGACACCTGGGTTTATTAACGATTTGTTAATATTAGCGGTACATCGATTCAATATTTTACCTGTATTTTTGCACGGTGATCAAGCAGAGAATAAGAACATCAAAGAAAACCACGGAGGCCATCCTACTCATGGGGAAGATGGTTGAACAATCCACCGGCGAAGCTTCGCCGGATGCTCAGGTTAAGATTAACAGGAAAATTTACACTGTTGACGGAGACCCTGACGGTAACTTTGAAGTTCAAAGCATAAAGACTGTCAGAATCTGACAGCCTCACAAATCCTTAATGGAAATTTCGATTTCAGGTGCCATGCAGAGGACTTTCCGCATGGCACTTTTAATTATAACGAAATATTAAGGAGGCTGATTTGAGAATAGATTTTAATTCCATCCAAGAAATTGGATAGGTAACTCCGGAAATATTCTCGCAGCGGTTTCGCGATTAAACTTTTCTAACTTTATCGACATGAAACCTACCTAAACAATCCAAGATGATTAACATAATCAAATCCCGATCGCTGCTATCTGCCCTGTTGGCAACGTTATTCCTCATTGCCTGCGATGGAAATAAAAATGAGACCCTGCGCCTTTCAGCCCTCGACCTATCCGGAACCAGACAGGGCTGGGGAAAAGCCCGGATTGACAAATCAGTCACCGGCAAGGAGCTCTCGATCGCCGGAAAGAAATATGAATTTGGCGTCGGAACCCATGCATCCAGCACCATCCGTGTTTTACTTAATCGCAAGCCGGTCCGGTTCCAGGCAGAGGTGGGAGTCGATGATCAGGCTATCAACACGCCGGGATCCATCCAGTTTAAAATTGAAGGTGATGGAAAAATTCTTTGGGAATCGACTGTCATGAAACCAGGTACACCGGCCATCCCCGTTGACATTCAACTAACAAAAGTTAAAGAGCTGCTTTTAATGGTTACAGATGCCGGCGACGGTATAGATTATGACCATGCCGATTGGGCACTGGCTCAGTTTTCAGGAAATACGGGAGGTATAAAGGCCTGGCTTCCTCCTGTAGAACCTGCTATCATCCTGACCCCTAAACCGGGTCCAAAACCAAGGATTAACGGCACAAAAATATTCGGTGTGAGACCCGGTTGCCCATTCCTTTTTAAAATCCCGGCCACAGGGAACAAACCAATGAAATATGAAGTCATTAACCTTCCCGCCGGTCTGGCGATCGATCCGGCTACCGGTATCATTTCCGGTTCCATTGGCCAATCGGGTGAGTATCTCACTATATTCAGGGTTACGAATGATCTTGGAACCGCCGACCGCCCCTTTAAAATTGTGTGCGGCAATACCCTGGGCCTGACCCCCCAGATGGGTTGGAACAGCTGGTATGTATGGGAAAATCACGTCACCGATAAAATCATGCGCGATGCCGCCGATGCCATGGTTACGACCGGGATGATCGACCATGGTTATATGTATGTCAATATTGATGATTGCTGGTCGGTTAAACCATCCTCAGAAGATCCTGAGCTTGGCGGTGAGCCAAGAGGTGCCGATGGCAATATCAAAGTAAACAAGCGGTTTCCGGATATGAAGGCGATGACCGATTATATCCATTCCAAAGGCTTGAAAGCAGGTACCTACACCTCTCCCGGACCCTTTACCTGTGCAGGTCATGTGAGTGCCTATGGTTATGAAGATCTGGATGTAAAGCAATTTGTGAATTGGGGATTTGATTTTCTGAAATATGACTGGTGTTCCTATGGACAGATTACAAAAGACAAGAGCCTGGAAGAGCTTCAGAAACCTTATCTTTTGATTAGCAGCATCTTAAATAAACAACCACGAGATATCATTTTGAATCTGTGCCAGTATGGTATGGGGGATGTTTGGAAATGGGGCAAACAGGTTGGCGGCAACAGCTGGCGAACGGCTGGTGACCTGGGAGGCTCGTTCGAAGGAATCGGTACAGCCCTTTTCCGCGACGGTTTTGATGTCTACAGTACAGACAGCCTTCATGTATACGGCGGGCCAGGCGGATGGAATGATCCCGATTACCTTCTTTTCGGATATCTTAGCAATTGGCAGGGCCAGACAGTTCCGACTCCGCTCACCCCGAATGAACAGTATACCCAAATGTCATTGTGGTCACTCGTTGCTGCACCGCTTATATACAGCGGGGATATGGTCCGACTGGATGAGTTCACCCTCAATGTTTTAACTAATGATGAAATCATCGAAGTGGACCAGGATCCATTGGGCAAACCGGGATACCGCGTTAATAAAAAAGGTGACCTCGAAGTATGGAAACGAGATCTGGAAGACGGTTCCATAGCCGTCGGCCTTTTTAACAGAGGGGAATCTCCTGCACTGGTCACGGCTACGTGGTCGGACCTTGGTATATCAGGCAAACTAAAAGTCCGTGACTTGTGGAGACAAAAAGATCTTGGCAAGTTCACTATACAATATGCCGAGATGGTTGGAAGACATGGAGTGGTGATGGTAAAGATTTTTTTGTAATTTAGGGTCAAAGAACTAACCACTAATGTTATGAAAACCAAAATCATGATTATTGCCCTGATGGCGATCGCATTTACCGCATGTGAAAAATACGGTTTGGGTACCCAATCCCTTGGCGGATCTCAATCACCGATCGGAGAAGTGAACACTTCATTTACTTTCTCAGGCATCTCCGGTATTTCCAATGCATCGGCGAGAGTAACAGAACTTACCGGCGGTGTTTCTAAAATTGACTTTACCGGGTTGGTAACGGATTCCAAGCTACTGGCCTTAGCCAATTATCTATCTGGGGTAACGGTTTCGGGGAACACCATCTCGGGTTCGGTAAGCACGAAGTTTACCTCTGAGGGTATTGA
This sequence comes from Bacteroidales bacterium, assembly GCA_041662065.1. Classification (GTDB taxonomy): domain Bacteria; phylum Bacteroidota; class Bacteroidia; order Bacteroidales; family UBA12481; genus UBA12481. Next base: position 18,469 of record JBAZTE010000011.1, read on the forward strand.
AACCGTGCATGAAGGGGGTAAATTGATCCTGGTTAAATATGATGCGAAGGTCGGCGACAAGTATACCCTTAAAACAGGAAATGAAACCCTGACCAGGGAGGTGAAGAGCAAGTCGGTGGATGATGATTACTATTGGGGAGGCATGATGATCAAGACCATAGCGGTTGAAGAAACCGGTCATAGTGAGCCGGGCATCTCCAAAATGGAATACATGTCCAATCATAAATTCGGGTTGGTAGGTGTCAAACTTCATTTTACCGACGGAACCTCGAAAACCCTGGATATTTACAGTTCCAAACAGAACTAGAAGGTCAAGGGAAAGCTCCCGATTATAACAGATGACTGCCAAAGTCCTGCTGATCTTACTCAGTCTTTCGGGTTATATTGCTGAAGGGCAAGATACTACCGATCTCAATCCCACGCAAAAAGGCACCCTGACCTGTTGGACAGAGGTGCGTTCCGAACCTCGTCCTCTCCGGATTTATTATTTAAGGGCAGATCTGACCTGTCGCAATCTGGAGGTTTTTACCCTGACGGGGGAAGATCCGGATGGCCAGGGTCCGGCTGAAAGCTCCCTGACCCTGCCAAAAGACCTGTTTGAAAAATACAAGCCGCTGGCAGCCATTAATGCCAATGCTTTTGCTGGGATGCCAGGAAACGAAAATGACCTCCGTGGCTGGTACAAAGGCCGGCCTGTGGATATGCAGGGTATGGTGGTCAGCGATGGCAAGGTGATCAGTCCTGTCCAGGCGGGTCGGACAGCCTTCTGGGTTGATGGACGCGAACATCCTCACATCGGGGATCCGGCAGCAGGGGACTCAGTCGTGCAGGCCGTTTCCGATTGGGGAAGCACACTTGTTGAGAACAACAAAATCATTCCGGATTCGACTTTCAAGACTCTACACCCACGCTCAGCCCTGGGATTCGATGATACCGGGAAATGGATTCTTTTTGTTGTTGTCGATGGCCGCCAGCCCGGGTTCAGCGAGGGAATTTCCCTTCATGAACTCGCAACCCTTTTTCATTCGCATGGGTGCACACAGGCTTTAAACCTGGATGGCGGCGGCAGCAGCATCCTGCTGATTCAAAAGCCGGGCAACGGAATCCAAACTGTCAATAAACCATCCGGAATCATGCACCGTCCGATTCCGGTTATGGTGGGAGTAAGGAAACTGTCAGAAAAGAAATAACACTGACTGCCATAAAACACACCTCCCGGGTTCGTAAAGGTAAACCCGGGAGGTGACAAAATACTATTGGACTGTTGCCCTATTTCAGCAAATCACAGATTCCTGCTCCAAATTCAATATCAGTCGTTACAGTGAATCCGAATTCGTCAGGTTCAATGAGAAGCCTTTTAATCGTGTATTCCGTGCTGGTCTGCTCCTTAATAAATGCATCTACCTTGATCGGATCAGTCGGAACGGTAAAGGAATAAAATACACCGTCAATATTGACCTGTATATCATAATCGGCCAACGGCTCCATCTGAAGTGTGCAAATCCCTTCCTCAAATTCAAAATCAGTCCAGGCTCCGGTAGCGCCCACTTTTCTGAATTGTCCGCCGATGGACAGGGCAATCCCGACAGGAACATTGGGGCAAGTATACTGAACGATGAACCGAATGGCATTCAGGTTGCTTTTTGGGGTGGCAAAAAAATCAGCCCGGCTTCCGCAAGAGGATGCCAGATTCACTGCTGCCGAAATATTATACTGAGCATCCCCGAATACCTCCACTTTAACAGCGGCATTGGTAGACGGGTAATAGATCGGTTCAACCAGATTGTCCTGTGGGAAAGTACAGGTAACACTACCCGTCTGAGTAGCGCCATCAGCAAAAGTGATCTTGTAATCAAAGGTTCCGGTACCGGCTTTTCCATCCGCGCGGGAAACGCCGATGGTGAGCCCGCTGTTGCATCTCACCAAACCGGTCCTTTTAACACTGGAATAAATAAAATCACCGGCTATGAGGTTGGAATTTCTACTTGGAGTAGCCGGTGGCACAATACTTCCGGCAGCCCCCCAGCGGAGGATATATACCCCAAAATCAGCATAAACCACATTATCTGTCAGATTATCGCAAACAATATTTCCAGCGGTGGTCGGCATATAAAGGTTAACATACTCATAGGCGGTTCCGGTTGACAGCGAGCTTATATTCCTGTTGAAACCAAGATTGGGATTGTCCTTGATGCCGGCAAAAGTAATATCATAAGGCTCGCCATGAATGGATGCATTGGCTGATTTTCCGAAGGTGGTGCGAATCATTCTGATGGTAAGATTCTTGACACCATCAGTGGTAAACTCGACCACCTGTGGGCCAGATACATAGTTAGCGCTTAATGCAATGATTGTAAAGACCTGAGGATCTTGATCACTTAAAACGATGTTGGGATCGTATCCGATTTCGACAAAACCGGAACTTGTCTTGTAATTTGTACCCTTGGTGCCGGAGAAATTTATCAGGTTATTGGCATCATCTCCGACAAAACGGACTTCAACCTCTTCCTGGTCGATAGGCTCCTGGGTTGCAATATCGACCAGCCTGACCACAAATTTGGTTTTAATAAAATTCCGGTCGATTAACAAAAGAGTCACATCATCACCGGTGTCTTTATCAACTAACGGATTGACAAACATATCCTTACAACCGGTGAAGCCGGCTATCAGGAGGATACATGCGGTAAGTGCAAGTATCCTGGAATTGAGTTTTGCTATCATGGTCATGATTTTTTTTTGCTTAACGAAAGGATTAGAAACTTAGGATTTTATACGATAACGAAAGCTTGAGAACCGGATAAACAGAGTACTGGCTTATCTGGTTTTCAAGTTTGATATCCTGGGCCTGGTCCGGATTGGAGGTCGGGGAAAGTAATCCGGTCGACTGAATGGTTAGATTTGGTGATCCCTGATATATCGCTCCCAATTGAAAAGCGAATCCCAGTTTTTTCTTCAATCCCAACGTTCTTCCAAAACCCACTCCGAGATATGGGGATACTTTCAGCGAAGGATCGACCTGAATATTGAACGTGCCGATCTTTTCCTTGGGTATCTGGATATCCCCAAACTGGATATAGCTGTCTGCAGTCCCGTTAACATCGGCATGAAACAGGTTATAACCCACACCGGCGGTAACGAAGATATATTTTGCCAAATAGTAGTCAAATAACAGGGAAATGCTGCCTGTTTTGAATGCCAGATTAGTGGCGTACTTGATCCCTTGTTCTTCAAAAACAAAATCCGTTTTGTAGCCCAGTTGTTCATACCCCAGGCGAAGGCTCATCTTCTGATGGAAATTATACACCACATCTCCCCCGAGACCATTGGTTGATGCTTTAATGGCCAATCCAATGCCGGGAGTAAATCTCGACTGCGCTGAAAGATTGTTTATTCCAATGATCGGCAGCAGGCAAAACAGGCAAACAATTTTAACGGTCCTCATCTGATTAGATTAAATTAGATTAGATTACGTACAATGGAAGAGCAAAAAAGTTCTTAAGATCAGGTGATTTTAAGTTCTAAATTTAAATACAAATTGTTAATAAACAAATAAATAAACAAAACTCCAGGTCATAATTGACTCCGGATATTACTTTCGAAAGATCTCATTCCGTGATCCTTACCCGGATTCATACAAAAATATGCAGTTTATCCAGGTTTTTCCGTGCTGAATATTCCTTCGCCTGGTGCATAAAAGCCTGCAAACGGCTTTCAATGGAGGAGTCCTCCTGTCCGTCGTAGGCAAAATTCTCCCAGGGAAGGTAATCATGATCCCGCTTGAATAAATCGGAGACCGCAGTATTCAGTGTTCCGGGCATGCAGGTAAAAGGCAGGATATTCACCACGCCGGATATATAGCCTTCGGAAAGAATGGATGCGGTTCCCAGCGATAATGGGGGATCACCGTCATAATCATGATTAATGTACTGGTCGCAGTGTTCGAGCATGTCCTTTACCCTAACCACCGGGCCGATCGGTGTATGTTTCCGCACCGCCTCAAAGAGATTCTGTTCGAACTGGTGCTGAAAAACCCCCTGAATTTTAGATTTTATACGGTCTTTGGTATTTTTTTTCCATTTGCTGTCACGCTCGTAGCGATAAGTTGAATAGGCAATCCATTCGGCAAACGGGGCCATCAGGGTTTCTGCCCCAAGGTCCTCAAGCCTTCTGACCATATGGGCACTGCAATACGGATTATCACGCATGAAAATTTCTCCCACCACCGCGATAATTGGTTTGCGATGGCCATTCGAAAAAGGTATGGCTGTGAATTCCTGAGCATATTGGTCAAGAACCGACCGGAGTGTTTTGCCTCCGCCGGCGAGTGAATTTACTATAGCTTCAAGGGCCTTTTTATAAACACCGTCGGTCTGCCCCTGTACCAGTTCGTATGGACGCCGTTGCTGCTGCAGTTTACGAATCAGGTCGACAGCAACCATACCGCGCCATGCCAGCATCCTCCATTTTACCGGGTTGCCCGGTGCAATGCTGTTATAATTATCCTCGTTGCTTGGATGGATAATGGTAGCAGCACCATAGCCCAGCTTTTCAAAGATCATCTCCTGCAGTTTATTGTATCCCCCGAACCGGCACGGACCGTTATGACCCGGCATAAAAAAGGCCGTCTCGCCCGGAATGATCCCGGGCTGCATCAGTTTGCGGAGGAAACTTCCCGTCGTGCAAATGAAAGGGAAACACTCCTGGCCGTTAGTATACTTCCGGGCAATGGCAAGATCGGTTTCATCCTGCAAGGGCAGCAGTTCAGCCCTCATCCCAACCCCCCGGCAGGCACCCACAAATGCCCATACCACATCATTTGCGTTGGGGAAATACAACGTCCGTTCAGTGATCGGCAGAATTCTTCCGGTTTTTGGCAGTTCCTTGCTGATCTTAGGCCGTTTTGATTTGTAGTAGCCATCCAGGCTATCGATAAAAGCTTCGATCCGGGTAATCATTCCCGCATTGGCGCTATGCTCATCCACCTCAAGATGCAGATAAGGCTTGCCTTTCATCTCGTTCATTAAATAATGCCTTAAAAATGAATCGGGACCACAACGGAAATTTCCGAGGTACACCGCATTAAGCCTTTCATCTTTGGCAACGATCCTTGAAGCTGCGATGATCCTCTGGCCGTTGGGCCAGTACATCATCGGATAAGTATCGAATACATTCTCTTCATTCAAGGGCAAAAAATCTATCGGAATAGCCAGGATATTCATGTTTCTCAGCTTTTCGACCAGATTCAGGTTGAGGGAAGGATCAGTAGTATTATAAGACCGGCCGATCACAACAAAAGAGCGCCTTCCTTCCGGAAGATTGGCGATCACTTCCCTGCCCCTCTCCACGATCCTTTTTTCAAAACGGATTTGGGCTTCATCGGCCTTTTTAACCGCATCAAGAACGATGGACTTCGAAATATTAAAGCTGCTTTTTGCGAATTCAAGAATTTCTTCCCTGAATGCGGTATCGAAATATCTGAGATGGAAAGTCGGGGTCAGCAATTTATCTTTAAGAGGGGAATCAGCATAGGCCGCCTTGACCATGAATGGATGTGCCTGGATCCAGGGACAATTACAGTTGTTGGTGGGATTATCTTCGGCCCCTTTCGCATTCACCACGAATGGCAGAAAGACATAATCAACTCCCTTCTTCAGCAGATCATCAACATGTCCGTGCACCATTTCGATTGGCAGGCAGGTTTCGCAGGTCATCATTTCAATGGACCTGGTGAGCGTTTTCTTGCTTGATTCGGCAGACAGGACCACATTAAACCCAAGCTCCTCAAGTAAGGTCCTCCAAAAGGGGAAATTCTGATAAAATATCGTCAGCTCCCTCGGGATTCCGATTGACAGTTTCGACGGGTCCTTTTCCGCTTGATAGTCTTCCATCAAAATCCGGGTGCGTTCCTTGAAAAGATCGGGAACTTCCATACCCCCACCCTTTCTTTCTTCTGCATCGTACCTGTCGCAGATACCTCCGAAGAACAACGGGTTTTCCCCTTCGATCCTTACCTCATGAATTTCACAATGGTTGGCGCAATGCTTGCAAACGAATGTACTTGTCGCATAGGCGACATCGCTGACATGAAAGCCTTTGAACCTGGAGGCCTGCCCCGGTGCCATACTATCGCGTGCAAGCATGGCCGAACCGATGGCCCCCGTAATATCGAAATGAGGTGGTATATGTATCTTTTTGCCAGTAACCTGTTCAAATGCAGAAACAACAGCCTTGTTATTGGTCACCCCCCCCTGATAATAAATCCTGTTTCCCACCGGTTTATCTCCAACAACACGGTTGAGATAATTCAAAACGGTTGAATAGGCCAATCCAGCAACGAGGTTCTCCTTTTCTTCCCCCTTCTGCTGGCATGAATTCAGATCACTCTCCATAAAAACGGTACATCGCTCACCCAGTTTCGAAGGCGCTGAAGATTCAAATGCCAACTTCTCAAATTCTTTAACAATATTTATATCAAGCCGTTCCGCCTGTTCCTCAAGAAATGAACCGGTGCCCGCTGCACAAACCTTGTTCATTTCAAAATCAACGATCACCCCGTTTTCAACCCGGATATATTTAGAGTCCTGTCCACCGATCTCGAAAATGGTGTCCACCTCCGGATCAAAATAAATGGTAGCGGTTGCCTGGGCAGTGATCTCATTCTGAATAGAATCGGCGCCGATAAAATCACCTGTCAGGTAACGGCCAGATCCTGTGGATCCGGCAGCTTTAATAATTATCCGGTCGCCCACCTCATCAGCGATCTCGCGGAGCCCTTTCCGGATAGCCTCAATGGGCTGACTCGCGGTTGGAAGGTATCTGCGTGCCACGACCCCGTTATCGGAATTGATCAGTACAATGTTTGTACTGAGTGAACCCACGTCCACCCCCAGATAAACTTCGGTCTTACCTTCTCCTGAATCAAGCGGAACAATGTCCTTATTGTAAGTTGAAGTAACCGGTTGGAGCGGAGCCAGACTCTGTCCGCCTGATTTCTCATATTCACACAGATAAGATCTCAAAACTTCCAGCCCCCGGTATTCCGGAAGCGATGTATTCAGGCTCCGGCTGTATAATACCGCGCCGATCGCTCCCATGGAGGCAAAGTGCTCCGGAATGATCAGGTCACTGTCACCAAGATTCAACACTTCACGGAAGGCCCTGACCATTCCCGCATTGGCAGCGACTCCGCCCTGAAACATGACCGGAGTTACGAAATGTTTCCCCCGTCCCAGGGTACTCTTCAGGTTTCGGGCGACGGCAAAACACAAACCCGCAATGATATCTTCAACCGGCGTGGCAACTTGCTGCAGATGTATCATGTCACTTTTCGCAAAAACGCTGCAACGACCGGCGATCCGAGGCGGATTCTTCGATTTCAGGGCCATTTCCCCGAATTCCTTCTCGATTTTCACCCCGATACGTTTAGCCTGCTGGTCCAGGAAGGACCCGGTACCGGCTGCACATAAACTATTCATGGAAAAATCGGCCAGCCTTGAAATTTCTGCAACAGCCCCCTGATCCATGAAAATAAGTTTTGAATCTTCACCGCCCATTTCAATCACGGTGCGCACTTCGGGATAAAGCCTTGATACTGCAGTTGATTGAGCAATAATTTCATTGACATGCAATCCTCCAAGCACCTCCGCAGCTTTATTTCCGCCAATTCCGGTAAAAACCATGGATTTCATGTCGGTTTCGGGGTACACCGAAAATATTTTTTCCAACCTGAAGGCTAACTGGTGAAAAGGTTTTCCGTAACAGTAATCATAAAACTCTTCCCTGATTTTACCGGTATCATCAATCAATACGGTATTGACCGAGGTTGATCCAATATCGATGCCTAAATCAAATTTCATAAATATCTTGTAAGGAAAACAAGGTTAGTACGTCTATAATTCTATTGGAAAATTAGAGAAAATTTTGAAATTTCGTGTAGAGACAGATTATCATCTGTCTCTACCGCCATTTTTCCATCATTTCCCAACGGCTCACCGCCTCCTTAAATGTATCAATAATGAATTTTGCCTTTTTGACCGTATATTCTTTGGCCTTTATAACATCAAAATCCAGATACCCCACACTAACTTCCGGCAAGCGTGTGGTGGCCCAGGCCGGCATCATGATCACTCCCTTGTCGGTACCCGCATGACCAAGATTGTCCTTGCCCAGTTTTTCATACATCTCGCGGTCAATGAGATCAGGGTATTTTGAGAGGACGAGCGCTGCTTCTTCCAGATCGCCATGTCCCGACTGTATAGGTTTTTGCCCGTACACTTCCTCCGCTAAATTCCATGCTGCTTCCCACCAACTGACAATCATAAAATGAGCCCCGGTTTCCATATGCAGCTTCGTGATGGCCTTTTGCATGGGTTCGGTATTCCCTCCATGACCATTGATGATCAGGATATTCTTAAAACCGGTCCTGACCAGGTCCTTCAGTATATCGTATATGTATTCCTGAAAAATCTCAGGCCTGATCATAATCGAGCCTGGGAATTGTGAAATTGATGCCCCCGTAACTCCATGATTAACAGCAGGTGCTACCAGTGCATTGACCTCTTTCCAAACATGATCGGCGAGGTTTTCAGGTATAAAGTTGTCTGTCCCTATCGGACAGGCGCCATGTGACTCCACTGTTCCAACGGGAAGAATGATCCGGTCGGTAACTTCAGGAACAATGGTAGCCAGCCGCATCCAGCTATATTCCTGCATATTATGGAAGGGCAGGTCAGCTACTTTCTTTTGTGAAACAACGGGAACTGTGGCGATGAGAAACAAGGCGGAAGCAATAATGAAGGTTTTAGCTTTCATGGTTTCCAGGTTATATTTTGCTTAAAAATAAAAAAAATGCCACGCACAAAAGTTAAATCATGTTAAAACAGCATCGTCATGATCCTCCTCCGGATCAATGATACACCGATTGGATTAATTTGGCTCTTGAAACCAGGAAGGAGAAAGCGGGAGGAGCCGCGGCTCCTCCCCAACAAAAAATACCCATGAAAAAATTCATCAGCGTACTTTTTCTTGTGACTTTGTCTCTGACCGGAATTAACCTGACTGCACAAAATCTGTCGCAGGATGTACTCAGCAAAATCAAATACCGCTCCATCGGTTCAACACGGCATAGCGGGCGATTCGTTGATGTTGCGGTATATGAAAAGAATCCGGCCACCTTTTATGCGGCACTGGCTTCGGGCGGATTGTGGAAAACGGTAAATAACGGAATCAGTTTTGTACCCGTTTTTGATGAGGCAGGTGCCATCAGTATCGGGGATATCGCTATGGATCAAAAGAATCCCGATATCATATGGGTAGGGACAGGTGAGGCCAACAACAGCCGGACCGCCTATTACGGAGATGGAATCTATAAATCCACCGATGGCGGAAAAACCTGGAACAACATGGGATTGAAAAATTCGCAGCATGTTGGCCGTATTATTATCCATCCAAAAAATTCCGATATCGTATGGGTGGCGGCCGAAGGTCCGCTTTATTCACCAAAGGGCGATAAAGGGGTTTTTAAAACCACCGACGGAGGAAAATCCTGGAAGCAGGTACTTAAAGTTACCCTCGATGACCGGGAGATTGGTGTGGTGGACCTGGTGATGGATCCGACCAATCCTGACGTTTTTATTGCCGCTTCATACGACAAGGAACGGAAACCCTGGACATTCAATGCCGGTGGTCCAGGCAGTGCATTATACAAATCAACCAATGGCGGTTCCACCTGGACCAAACTCGCCGGCGGATTGCCGGTTGGCATACTGGGCCGCATCGGTGTGGATATTTCGGCGTCGAATTCTAAAGTTGTTTATGCCAATATTGAAAACTGTAATATCGACAGTATATCAACAGACCAGCGTTGGGAAATGATGAAAAACGGCATAGCTCCAAAAAGGGGGCAGAATGAAAAAGGCGATGAGGTTTATCGCTCAAACGACGGGGGTAAAACATGGAAGAAAGTGAGTCCCGACGGGCAGAGCATCGGTGGAGGACCCGCCTATTATTACCAGCAGGTGCGTATTGATCCGACCAATCCCGAACATTTTTATATCATCGGGATCAGCGTTTGGGAAACCACCAATGGAGGTAAAGACTGGAAAACGGCATTCCGGTTCGGTGGCGATAACCATGCCATGTGGATCGATTCCAGGGACCCGAAACATTTTCTATTAGGTTATGATCACGGTCTGGGCATAACCTACGACTCGGGATTAAATTGGTATCATCCTGATTTTCTTGCTGTTGGCCAGTTTGTCGCCGTAGGTTACGACTTCGATTATCCCTATAATGTATATGGAGGTTTGCAGGACAATGGTTCGATCAAGGGGCCGTCCACAAAAAGGGGTGGCGGAGCGATCAAACTTGAAGACTGGAAAACCACCGGTGGCGGCGATGGTATGTATAATGTGGTGGACTGGGATGACAGCCGCTGGTTATACAATGAATCGCAGAATGGGTCCATCAGCCGCAACGATATGGAAACCGGGGAATCCTCCTATATTCAATATGCCAAGATGGACCGTTGGGCGTGGAATGCCCCGATCGTTGTTTCGCTTCATAATTCCAGAACCATTTATCACGGCGGAAATAAAGTAGCGAAATCCACCAATCGCGGTGATACCTGGACGGAGATCAGTCCCGACCTGACAACGAATGACACGGCCAATACCCATTCCACCGGAAACGTTCCCTATTTTACTATCGTTACCCTCGAAGAATCCTATCTCGAAGCGGGAGTTTTATGGGCAGGCACTGATGATGGAAAGGTTTGGGTGACCAAAAACGGCGGGAAGGACTGGAACGATCTGACAGCTAATATCAAGGACCACCCGGGCTATTGGATAAGCCGTGTCGAGCCATCGCATTTCTCCAGCGGAACGGCCTATGTAACCATGACCGGTTTGCGCCACGACGATTTCCGTCCGTTTGTTTTTAAAACCACGGATTACGGTCTGACCTGGACCTCCATCGCATCCAATCTTCCGGATGAACCTGTGTGCGTGATCCGTGAGCATTTCCGAAATCCTCAGCTCCTGTTTGCCGGTACCACAAAACAGGTGTTCGTGTCAATCGACGGGGGCAATACCTGGACTTCAATGCGTGGTAATATGCCTTTTGTGGCTTGTGAAGACCTTAAGATCCATCCCCGCGAAAATGATCTGATCGTGGGCACTCATGGACGCAGCCTATGGATTGCCGATATATCCTATCTGGAGAACCTTACTCCCGAGGTTATTAAGTCCGACTTTTTCCTCTTCAAACCGGAGACCCGGATCCAATGGAAGGGAGTCAGTGAAAACAACAGTTCATCAAGCAATTTTGCCGGTGAAAGCGAACCGGGTGGAGTGCAGGTTTATTATTACTCGAAAGATTCAGTCAAGGATGTGGTTATGAGGGTTTTTGAAGGTGAAAGACTGCTTTATGAATCGAAAACCTCAGGAGGGCCGGGCATTAACCAGTTAACCTGGAACTATCAGGAACGTGTGCGTGAACTTACTGCTGCAGAGAAAGAAGAAATTAAAAAACAGGCAGCCGACCGTGCACGCGCCGGTGGTGGCCGCGGTGCCGGCAGAATGGGCGGCGGCAGGTTTGGCCGCGGGCAGGGTGCCGATCCGAATTATCTGAATACTCAAACCGGACCCGGTGAATATACCGTGAAACTGAGCGTCGGCGGAAATGAACAGTCGGCAGGCATTACCGTGCTTAAGGATAGCTGGAGGTAGAGACGAAAGACGGAAGACGGAAGACGGGGGACGGGGGACGGTAGACGAAAGACGGGGGACTTGACAGATAAAATTTTTCAGGGCAACCGAATTCCGGTGTTAAATTGTATTTTTAGCTTCTTGGCCGATAGAAAATGAAAATACTGTCCGGAATTCGTAAAAAAATGCTTTTGTGCCTGGTCGCTGCCCTGGTGACATTGAGTGCAACGAGTCAACCCTCAAGGACAGGTTATAAACTTATCGCCTACATGATGGGTGCCCGGCAGGCGGAGTACCCTGATTCCCTGATCCGGATGCTGACTCACATCAATTACGCCTTTGCCAAGGTGGTTGACGGAGAAATGGCATTCCATGGCAGAAATCCTGAGCAGGAGCAGCGGATCAAGGAATCCGCCGCCCGGATCGTCGGACTTAAAAGCAAAAACCCGGATCTGAAAGTTATGTTGTCGGTTGGCGGATGGGGCGCCGAGGGCTTTTCCGATGCGGCACTAACCCCTGAGTCACGAATGAAATTTGCACTTAGCGGATGCAGAATGATACGTGAGCATCAATTTGACGGAATTGATATTGATTGGGAATATCCCGGTCAACCGGGTGGCGGCAATGTATACCGTATTGTGGATAAACAGAATTTTACCTTGATGCTCAAGATATTACGCGAAGAACTTGACAAGTTGAGCCTTGAGTTGAAAAGGGAAAAGGGCAACCCTCTGTTGTTGACCATTGCATCCGGGGCCGATGAGGAATACTTCAAATGGACGGATCTGGGTGAAGCCCATAAATACCTTGACTTCATCAATATCATGGCTTATGACTTTTACAGTGGTCTTAGCACAGTGAGCGGACATCATGCCAATCTCTGGAAGACTGATATTCAGGGTGCGGCCGCGATCAGTGCAACCGTTGCAGTTCAACGGCATAAAAATGCCGGTGTTCCCGCGGCAAAGCTGGTTATCGGTGTGCCTTTTTACGGCCGGTACTGGCGAGGGGTACCGGATATCAATCATGGACTGTACCAGCAAGGAACCACCGCAGGCCAGTATAAGGTTTATACGGAACTTCTGAACACCTATCTGAACAAGAATACGTTTACGCGCTATTGGGATCCGGTGGCTAAAGCTCCCTACCTGTACTCGAAAGATTCAGCCATGGTGATCTCTTATGATGATCCCGAATCACTCGGTCTTAAAGCAGAATACGTTAAGGAGGAGCACCTGGGCGGAATCATGTTCTGGGAGTATTCTGGCGACCGGACAGGGACGCTACTCAATACATTAAATGAGCGGTTGAAGTTGATAAAATGAAATCAAAATGATGAGATTCGAATGCAGAATTCTGAATTCTGAATTTACAGATTCAGGGATTGTGAAGGTGTTTCGACCCTGTCATACCCGCGAAGGCGGGGACCCCTACCTTTTAAACGAACCTCACTTAACCTAAAACCAAAAAAAATGAAACGAACAGTTCTCCAAATGCTGCGAACCAGTGCCGGGAAATATCCATCAACGGCCTATACGAATCAAAAAGGAGATAACGGCTGGGTGGGATTGACCTATCCCGAGGTGCTTCATGAATCGAGATTCCTGGCGGCCGGACTACTTCAACTGGGGATTGAAAAAGGGGACAAGGTCGCCATCCTTGCAGAAGGCCGTAACCGTTGGTTAACAGGCGAATATGGGATTATTTACGCAGGAGGAACCACCGTTCCGCTTTCCATAAAGCTGATGCCGGATGAAGTTCTTTTCCGGCTTAACCATTCCGAATCCAAAGCCATATTCGTTTCAAAAAACACCTTCGAGAAGGTGGCCTCAATCTGGACACAACTTGAGTTCACCCACAAAATCATTTATCTCGACGACGACCTTCAGCCGATCGAAAAGGATTGCAAGGAATTCGGTATCAACATCACCAAAGATGTGGTCCGATATTTGGATGTCCTTCGGAGCGGAAAACATCAGTTTGAAGAATTCGAACCCGGGCTGGATAAAATCGAGGAACAATTATCTGAAGATGATGTGGTGACCATCTCCTATACATCCGGCACCACGGGTGATCCTAAAGGCATTATGCTTACCCAGCTGAACTATTTTTCGAATTGCACGGACTCGATGGAGTATTTCAATGTCACAGAGGGCGACCGGCTTTATATCATTCTCCCTCTTGACCATTCATTCGCCCACACGGTAGGGATTTATGCCGCCCTCCTTCGCGGCCTGAGTCTCTATTTTGTCGATGCCAGGGGTGGAGGAGTACAAACGTTGAAAAATATACCTATTAACATGGTGGAGTGCAATCCGCATTTCATCCTGACCGTCCCTGCCTTGTCGGGTAACTTCATGACCAAGATCAAAGACGGAATTGCAGCCAAGGGGAAATTTGTGAACGGCATTTTCAATGCCGGATTAAACGCCGGAATCAGGATTAACAAGGACGGATACAAGAAAGCAGGGTTTTTTGTTAAACTGATCAATTTCATTCCATACAAGATTGCTGATGCCTTGGTATTTAAAAAGGTCCGCAAGATTTTTGGCAACAATATCCGCTTTTTAGTAGGCGGAGGCGCACTGCTGGATATCAGGCAGCAAGTTTTCTTCTATACCATTGGGGTTCCGGTTTTCCAGGGCTATGGATTGAGTGAAGCCACCCCGATCATTTCCGCCAACACGCCCGAAGTGCATAAGTTGGGATCATCAGGCCGGGTTGTGCCCAATGTAGATTGCAGGATCCTGTTGCACGACGGAACAGAAGCAGCCAGGGGGGATAAAGGAGAAGTGGTGATCCAGGGAAATAATGTAATGAAAGGTTATTACAAGAATCCCGAATCGACAGCTAAAACGGTAAAAGAAGGCTGGTTATATACGGGCGACCTGGGTTATTTCGATGAGGACGGGTTCCTGATGGTGGTTGGTCGCGGTAAAGCCCTGCTGATTTCCGCCGATGGTGAAAAGTATTCTCCGGAAGGAATTGAAGAGGCAATTCAGAATTCATCTGAACTTATTCTGCAGGCCATGGTTTACAATGATATGAAAAAATATACCACAGCCATTGTTACCCTGGATGGTCCTAAAGTTTCCAAATATGTTGAGAAACACAAAATCGCTGACAGTGAAGTACTTCTCAAGGCCATAAAACAGGATTTTTATAAATTCAAGGAAACTGCCGAGTACCGGAACCAATTTCCGGAAAAGTGGATACCCTCCACTTTCCAGATCGTTCCTGAACCATTTACAGAGCAAAACCACATGATCAATTCGACTATGAAGATGGTCAGGCATAAAATTCAGGAAGCCTATCATGACAAGATTGAAGTTATGTACACTTCCGATGGCAGTAATTCGGTAAATGATATCAATCGTCAAACCATCAAAAAATATCTTCCATTCAACCAATGATCAAGAAAACTCTTGTCTGCCTGTTCATTCCTTTTGCGCTGTTTACCGGATGCAAATCCAGGCAGGCCGATGAATCCAGGCCGGTAATCACGGTCACCATCCTGCCCTATCAATATTTTGCCGAACAACTCACCGGTGATCATTTCAAGATAAATGTACTGGTCCCGCCGGGGGTGAGCCATCACAACTATGATCCCACTCCCCGTCAGTTGCAGGAATTGGAAAAATCGAAGGTTCTTTTTATTAACGGAAATCTTGGATTTGAAACAGGCTGGATTCCAAAATTAAGAGCTAATTACAAGGACCTTACCATCGTCAATCTTTCCGCAGGCATTGATCTCATCGCCGATGAAGAAGGCGAAGGCGGCCATGGCAGTGAAATGATGCAGACAGCTGATTCACATGGCCATGACCATGAGGGGATTGATCCGCACTATTGGATGTCGGTGGTTGAGGCCAGAAAATTTGCCAAAAGTATGGCCATTGGACTGATCCAGGCTGATCCCTCCTGCCGGCAAATGGTGGACCAAAATCTTAATCGTCTGATTATCAGGCTTGATAGTTTGAATTTTGCTTTGAGTAACCGTTTTAAAAACCTTTCACATCGCAGTTTTTTAATTTTTCATCCCGCACTCGCCTACCTGGCAAGAGATTACAATCTAATCCAACACTCGATGGAACTGGGAGGGAAAGAGCCGACTGCTTCACATTTCAAAACCCTGGTCGACCTCGCCGGAACTGAAAAAATCAATACTATCTTTATTCAGAAGGAATATGACCAGGAAAATGCGATGACCCTGGCCCGTGAAACGGGTGCCAAAGTCATTACCATTGATCCGATGTCGCCGGATTGGCTTGCTGAAATGGAGAGGCTTGCGAAGGAGATCGCCGGGATGGATCAGAGGTAATTACGCCTTCGATGGCATTCGTTGTCAGCGACGGGGTCCCGGCATCCGCCGGGATGACAGGGAAGGGGGCGGTACCTGGTTTGAGTTTTGAGGTTTGAGATTTATTTGCGATTTGCTTTTTGATATTTGTTATTTGCTCTTGTTGTGAACTTAGTTGAACTTAAATCAGTGACATTTGGATATCGGAATGAACCGATAATCGACCAGATAAACCTGGTGATCCGGGACGGGGATTTTATCGGCATGATCGGTCCGAATGGCGGAGGAAAATCCACTATCATCAGGATTATCATGGGATTACTGGAGCCCTGGAGCGGCGAAGTCATCATCCCGAAAGGAACCAATATCGGCTACCTGCCGCAAACGCACAATTTTGACAATCGCTTTCCGATTTCGGTGTTGGAAGTGGTTTTGAGCGGCTTGTTGAAAGTCCATGGCATCACTACCCGCGTTAGCTCAAAGGATAAAGTGAGGGCCATGGAGGTTCTTGCGAAAGTCGGAATGTCTCATCTGGCAAAACGCAGTATCGGCGAGCTTTCGGGTGGACAGATGCAGCGGGTTTTTATCGGGCGGGCTATGATATCAAATCCTCAGCTCCTGATTCTGGATGAACCGGTAACCTATGTCGATAACCGTTTTGAACAGGAATTATATTACCTCCTCGAAATGATCAGCCGAGAAACGGCTATTTTGCTTGTCAGCCATGATGTCGGCCAGATTGTTTCATCGGTGCGTACCATTGCCTGCGTCAACCGGCAACTTCATTACCATCCGAGCAACCAGATCACCGAAGAAATACTGGAATCCTATAATTGTCCGATCGACCTGATTACGCACGGTCATGTTCCCCATCGCGTTTTGCACACCCATCTCCCATGATTCTTGACTTTTTTAAATACGATTTTATTCTTTTTGCCCTGGCGGCCTCATTACTGGGGAGCATAACTGCAGGTATAATAGGAACTTATGTAGTAACCCGGCGAATGGTTTTCATAACCGGCGGCATCACGCATGCCTCTTTCGGAGGCTTGGGGCTGGGATTTTTCTTCGGAATCAACCCCCTGATAGGAGCAGCCGTTTTCGGATTGATCTCAGGACTGAGTGTGGAATATTTGTCACGATTTCATAAGATCAGGGAAGATTCGGTTATCGCCATGATGTGGTCATTTGGCATGGCACTTGGAATTATCTTTATCTCTCTTGCTCCCGGCTATGCCCCAAACCTGATGAGCTACCTGTTCGGCAATATTCTTAGCGTTTCCTATTCCGATATACTGATCATGGGGATCCTGATGACTTTGGTACTTGCATTATTCATTCCATTTTTCCGGCTGATCCAGTATTTAACCTTTGACGAGGAATTTGCGCGGACCAGCAGGGTGCCGGTGAGCCTTTTCAAATATTTGCTGGCCGGATTGGTTGCGCTCACGGCCGTGGTTTATATCCGTGTGGCCGGGATCATTCTTGTACTTTCCTTATTGACCATCCCCCAGAACACAGCGCTGTTGTTTTCCAACAACCTTAAAAAGATCATGTGGTTATCAATTGGTTTCGGCTTCTTAGGATCTCTCCTGGGTTTAATTATCTCCTATGCCGGAAATATACCATCCGGAGCCTCAATCATCTTTTCACTGGTACTCTTATACCTTTTGTGTTCAGCGGGTAAAGCCCTTTACTTCGCAAGAAAAAAGCAGATCAACCTATCCAAACCGGTCTGACAATTAAACCATCCGGCGGTTTGAAAGTCTTAAAAAATGTGAAAATGCTTTGAGTTTAAGGTATACCTGTTTGTTTATCTGTTTATGAATCGTACTTTTACGCCGCCTTTTATCCCCCGGGGCAAAGTTGTTGGTTTTTTTACCATTAGGTATTCAAAATGATTATAAAAAAGAATAGAAAGTGGCGACGCTTAATCCTTGCTGTTATGACCGCGGGGTTGATGGTATCCTGTGAAACCGGAATAGAAATCAACTCAACAAACCAGGATGTTCCGATAGTTTATTGCGTGCTGAACTCGGCTGACTCCTTCCAGTATGTCAGGTTACAAAAAACCTACCTGATCGATCAGGCTGCTTTGGAATTTCCGCCGGATCAGGATAGTATGCTGTTTACAGGGGAGATTGTGGTAACCATGGAGCGCTGGTCGGCCGGGAAAGTCATAGAAACGATCCGTTTTACCGAAACAAACGAAATACCGAAGGATTCGGGTTTCTTCCCGAGTGAAAAAAACATCCTGTATATGGCTAAAGCCAATATCGTCCCCAATCAGATTTACCGTCTGTATATCTATCTGGGCAGCAAGGAAAAAATTCTTTATGCTGAAACGTCATCACTGGGAAAATTGGTTGTCATTGACCCGTTGCCCATTCAAGAACGGAAAATAAGTCTCTACAGCGGCAATAATTATACCTGCCGGTGGCAACCGGTTGCAAATGCCGGGGTTTATCAGGTTGTGCTCCGGTTCAATTACAAAGAAACGGTTGACGGAATTGAAAAGATCAAACATTTGGATTGGCCCCAGACCTTTGCCAGTCCCGGTTCCGATGCCGAATACCTCAGCAATGACATCAGCGGATCGAGATTCATGCACATCCTCCAGGACAATCTGTCAGATGGCAGCGGGATTACCCGGGAAGTGATCGGGATGAATTTTCAAATCGTCAGCGGAAGTATGGAAATGAAATATTACATCGAATCCACTTCACCTTCCGAAGGTGCACTCATGGAAAAACCGGTGTACAGCAATATCACCAATGGCATCGGTCTGTTTTGCTCGGCTGCGAAAATCGACGTTGACCAGCTCCTTTTGTCACCTGTTACCATCGACAGCATTGCTTACGGTCAGTTTACCAGGAACCTCGGATTTCTGGATCACACCAAAGACCGCGACAGCACCAATAATCTTTAATAAAAGCATTCGTCATGATAAAAAAATCATCCCTCTGGATACTTGCTGGATTACTTGTCCTGGTTTCCTGTGTCAAGCCTCCGGTTGACCCGGTTGATCCGAACGAAAATACCAAACCGAAGATTTCAGGCACCCTGGAAATTGAATTCCGCGTGCCGGGCTCGTTCCTGCCACCGAGCCGGGTTTTAAGAGCCGACCTGAGTGTGGCCAAGGATGCAGAATCTCTTTACCGAGGCCACTTTTTGCAAATGGCCAATGTGTATAACAGTAAGCTGGTTTATCAGTTTGATCTGGCTCCGGGGGTTTACTATTACCAGGCAGGCATCATCTGCATTGCCGAGGGCGATTCCTGCTCAGCAGCCAGTTTTCCCGGTGGCAAATTCGGAATGAAATGGGCCATAGGCACCACCGAAGTTAAACAGGATAAAACCACACATGTCGTTCCTCAATTTACCCGTTAGAACATGAAGACCAAACAGATCCGATATCTCCTGATCCTCCCGCTTTTTATTGCGGGTCTTACACAATGCAACAAGGAAGAAATCATCAGGACTCCGCCGATAGCCGCGTTTAAGCTTCCGATCCCCAACGGGCTGACCACTACAATTTTCCAGTTTGACGCCACCGAATCAAAAGCCACCAATATTGATGATACGATCCTTTTCATACGCTGGGACTGGGATAATGACAGCATCTGGGATACCGGATTCTCCAGGTCAAGAAAATTCACACACCGCTACTACAAACCCGGGACTTATAATCCACGAATGGAAGTCCGGAATGAAAGCGGTTTGAGCGATACAATTAAATCCCAGGTTCAGGTTGCACGCGGATACAGTGCCCCGCAGCCGCATTTCACCGTTTCACCCCCTACGGGCAATCTTCGCACCGAATTTGTTTTCGATGCAGGAAAAACCAGGGATGACGAGGATAGCCTGAATACATTGAAAGTACGCTGGGATTGGGAAGGTGACGGCATATACGATACTCCGTATTCCGAGCAGACCGTAGTCAGTCATTTCTATTCCGGAGCAAGTGTCTACAATGCAGCCATGGAGGTCATTGACCCGCAGGGCCTGACGGCTATTGTCAGGAAACCGGTGAGTGTTTCGCTGAGCAATCCACGACTGGTTCCAAAGTTCACTTATACTCCGGTAGTGCCGACCACCTCGGATACGGTACTATTTGATGCTTCAACAAGTTTTGATCCCGATGACGCAGGCAACACCTTTTCTTACCGCTGG
Organism: Bacteroidales bacterium; assembly: GCA_041662065.1. GTDB lineage: Bacteria > Bacteroidota > Bacteroidia > Bacteroidales > UBA12481 > UBA12481. Next base: position 38,647 of record JBAZTE010000011.1, read on the forward strand.
AACTTTACCAAGGACCCGGATTTTGACACTGAATATCTGGCCAGTCCCATCGTCGGCCATCAATTCCCAATAGAAGGCGAGAATGAAGTGATCCTGGAAATCCGTGATCAGTGGGGATTGATCAATCAGATTAAAGTTAAAATCTGGATCGGGCACTCCAATCTTAAGCCGACTGCGGCTTTCTTTACCGCCTATGAGTATGGAAACAAGACATCCAATTTCTATTTCGATGCCGGAGCCACCAAGGACGGTGAGGATTTTGGCGACCTGTTAAAAGTGCGCTGGGACTATGAAAGCGATGGAATTTGGGATACTGAATATGCCAAAGAAAAAACATCCTATCACAAATTCGGAATACCTGGAAAATTCAGGATACGCATGGAGGTCATGGACTCGGGAGGACTAACCGATACGACAAGCCTGAGTGCAAATGTATCTGACGGGAACAATGAAACCGGGCTCATTATTGACAAACAGAAAAGTATCTATTACGGCACCGTCAAAATCGGTTCTCAATGGTGGATGGCTGAAAACCTGAATGAAGCCAGTGCCGGAAAATTCTGTTACAGCAATCAGCCTGCAAACTGCGCGCTTTACGGAGGATTATATACCTGGCCGGATGTTATGAACGGATCAACCACAGAGAAATCCAGAGGGTTATGCCCGCAGGGCTGGCATATTCCAACCGCCAATGAATGGCAGCAACTGATTGATTTTTATGGTGGCGATCTGGCAAAAGCCAATCTGGAAGTGACCGGTACAAGCGATTTCCGGATGTTCCTGGCCGGGCAGAAATCTACCGCCGGAAAATCAGAGATGATGAATCAAGTGGCCAATTTCTGGACTTCTACCAAATCATCAGGCGATAATGCCATCGAGATATCCTTCCAAAGGGACCTGCCGGGCTATTTCAGGATTAATCTATCACAGTACTACGGGTTTAGCGTAAGGTGTATTAAGGATTAGGCGTAAGGCGTGAGGCGTTCTTCACCCGTCACTTCTTCTTCTCGAACTTCAACTCATTGAAATAAGCCACATAAGACAGGCCAACGACGGCGATCAGGATAACATAGGTAAAGACCGGCACGGCAGCTGCCTCACCGCCGGCATACGAATGCATGCTATTTCCCAGGAAGTAATTCACCCCGAAATAAGTCATCAGAATGGATGCAAAGGCGAATATTGAGCCCAGGTTAAATGCATAATCATTGTCGAAGTCCTTCATATTGTGCATATGACCGACAAAGCTGTATACCAGTATGCTGATCAAGCACCATGTTTCCTTTGCATCCCAGCCCCAGTATCGTCCCCAGGATTGATTGGCCCAGATGGCACCCAGGAAGCAACCGATAGTGATCAGGTACAATCCAACGATTATCACGATTTTATTTAACCGGGTAAGATGTTTGATATGACCTGTGAGGCTGACATGGTTTTTCTTGGTCTTAGAGACAAACAAAAACATCGTAATCAATCCGATCAGGGCACCCAGACCTAAAAAGGAGTAACTGGTCATGATAACAGCCACGTGAATCGTCAGCCATACCGATTTTAATACCGGCACAAGCGGGGTGATCTCGGGGTTCATCCAGCTAAGATGAGCCACCAGTAGTGAAAGGGCAGCCAAAACCCCGGTGAGTGCAAGCGGCAGCTGTGAACGCTTGACCACCACAAATCCGGCGAGGAGTGTACCCCATGCAACAAATATCATCGATTCATAACCATTGCTCATCGGCGCATGCCCGGAGAGGTACCAGCGCAATCCAAGACCGATGGTATGGAGTATCCAGGCTGCAAACAACAGACCTCCGAATACCCAGGAGGAAGTTTTTTGCCATTTTGCCGGTTTAAAAAGAGCCCACAGCTGTACAATCAGGAACAGCAATCCAACCATGGCATAAAAAATCGCCAGGCGTTCAAAAATGATGGCCTTGTTGTAAAGGACTTCAAGATTGGCCTTCTTTGCCGATGGGATCAGAGAAGCGCCATAGGTTTTCTGAAACCGGGAGATTCCGTCGCGGTAGATCTTAGCCTGGGCAAGGTTTCCGCTTCCAACTGCTTTCAGGTATTCGCTGAATGAACCCACGATCATGAGGGAATCCTCTGTGATCAGCCCGCGGGGCGGCTGCCCAGGAACATGCCATTTAGCCTTCTTATCGCGCGGATCAGGAAAAATCTGAAGCAATTGTCCGGTCATCCCCATATAAAACACGTTGAGCTGTTCGTCAAGCTTGATGATATATTTATCCAATCCGTTGCGCTGGTTTGGTTGTTTCTGCATTGCTTCATTGACCATGTCGCCCATCAGGTATTGATCCTTGCTGAAGAAATCACTGTAGGAACCTTTCCCGCCCGAAATCTGGAACATATTGGCGATCTCGCTCTCCTTCACTTCGAATATTCTCAGTTGTGACCATTCGGCCGGACGGGTCAGCAAACTCAGCCAGAATTGTTCCGGGGTCATACCGGCAATCATGTTTTTGCCGAACATCTTGCGCAACATCTCGGAGGAAAGAGTATTAACCGGTTTCATGCGTCCTTCACTCCCCTGAACCCAAATTTTGCCGAACGCTTTAGCTTCAGCCGCATTTGGCGGGTTAGGATAGCTTTGAGCGGAAGCCCTGAACGACGGAAGGATGACCATCAGCAGAAGCAATCCTGCCACTGCTGCAGATTTCCTGCTGTCCCTGAGTAATTTCCGGAACCGGCCGCCCGGGGCAAACAGGGACAGAATGATGAATCCGAACATCATGAAATAGCCCAGATAGGTCACCCCTGAACCTAGCGGATCATGACTGACCGAAAGAACGGTCCCCATCTCATCATTATCATACGATGATTGAAAAAAGCGATACCCATTGTGCTTCAAAATGTTATTCATAAATATCCTGTAGGGCATTTTTGTATTGTCAGCCGGATCATTCAGCGTAACCTCGCTTGCAAATGAGGAAGGGCTCATGGATCCGGGGTATTTTTCGAGCTGAAAATCATTAAGCGTTAAAGTAAAGGGTAATTGCATCGGCTTGGATCCAAAGCAGGCGGTGAATTTTATTCCACTGATCTCAAACTGGTTATCAATGAATGGATTTCTCTGAAGACCCCTGATCACCATTTCCTGCGCCCCCCCGTTGACAATCACTTTGATCTGCATCACATCTGCGTGACTACCGGCTTCCGTCATCTGGCTTCCCATGTTCATGGATTCGCCGCTGACATATTCGTTGCTTTTGATATGGACCTTGTCGTGGCCCAGCTTGAAGGAAACATTGACCTGTTTTTTGCTGGCCGGAGAAATGAAAATTTTCTGGAATTTCTCAACTTTTCCGGCACTGTTTTCTGCTTTAACATAAAAATAGGTGTCGGAACTGATGTAATCCGCTGTGGTTTCTCCTTCGCGAATATGCATGATCCCTTCGGTTCCCACATAACGGGTGAGGGCGGCTCCGGCGATCACGATCAGAAAAGCCAGGTGAAACAGGAAAATCGGGAGTCTTTTGAGATTGTACAGTTTCAGTCTGATAATATTTGCCAGGATATTGATGAAAACAAGCAGGACGCTTAATTCGAACCACCAGGCCTGATAAACAACTGCCTGAGCGGCAGTGGTCCCGTTCCTGTTTTCAATAAAGGTGGCCATAGCCATGCAGAATGCAAGGAACACCACCAGTATTCCCATAAACGGCATACCAAATAGAAATTTAAGAAATTTTTTCAAAGTGCTCATAGATAAGATTTTGCTAAACATAGGTTTGTTGATTGACTTTTACTGATGTCGGAATTGGTTCATAATTTTCCGCGAATATAGTATTTAATCCTGATCTGAATCTGAACCTGATGCGGTAGCAACCAGGGATGCTCACAAATCTTCCAATGCCCGGTAGATAAAGTCATTAAACGGCTTCATCTTTGAATAGAAGTTAACCGCTTTCACGGCAAGATCAGGCATGGCGAGCATTTCGTCGGACAGCGGAACCCAGGGGCAAAAGTGCTTGTACTTCAGATAATCGATCAACGGAAAATCGGCAGGGAAACCCAATGGCGGACGCTTCAGCTTATCGTCCTGGAAAAATGAAAAATTCCGGATGAAATCGGGGGCTTCAATGAGGGCGGTAAAATCTTCCGGAAAAAGAAAAATCTCTTTTCTGATCGCCTTTAATTTGTCACTGGATGGCATGTAAATTCCACCTGACAAGAAGCTTTCCCCGGGTTGGATGTGAAAATAATAACCGGGTTCACCGCTGTTTTTCCCACCGGGTGAGAGGTGGGCACCAAAATTATTCTTATAGGGTGTCTTATCATTGGCAAAACGGGTATCCCGGTAAATCCTGAAAACCACCTCTGAAGCTTTCATTCCCTGAATTCTGGCATCAACCATGCCAAGTTGTAAAATAATCCGGCTGATAAACTCCTCGAATTCACTCTTAGCGCTCAGATAATCAGCTTTGTGCAAATTGAACCATTCACGGTTATTGTTCTGCTCGAGAAGACGGAGAAAGGTTAAAATTCGTTCCATATTTATTTAACGGTACCTTTATAAAGATAACCAAGTTCATTTACCCGTGCAGCCACTTTCTCAAGATTAATCTTATCACCTCCGATCAGCACTTCACCGGTTTGGAGATCGGCTGTGACTTCCTCGACTCCTTCAAGAGCTCCGATATTATTCTCAACCGTGGCCTTGCAATGGGTGCAGGTCATTCCCTGAACGGAGATCGTGGTATAAAAAGGATTTTTTGCTTGTTCCATGACGATTGATTTTTTTGGTAAAAAGATATGTTTCAGCCATTTATTCCAGATTGCCAGTATCATCAGACCAAACAGAAGGATGGTGGATAAAGTATTGACCAGGCTCCCTGCCATCATATGTTCATGGTGACTCATATGGCTCATGCTGAACCAGGAGGCCGGCAACAATTCATTGACAATGGTTCCGAACAAAAGTGCTCCCCCAACAATGGAAGAGAGATAAATCAGAAATGCTTTTTTGCCCATTGTATTGCTGATCACCATCATAGTGGCAACGTTAGTAGCAGGACCCGCCATTAAAAAGACCAATGCAGCACCCGGTGATATCCCTTTCATCAAAAGGACGGCAGCCAAGGGTATTGATCCTGTAGCACAAATATAAAGAGGAACAGAAGCAGCCAGCACTACCAGCATCTCAATCCATGGATTGCCGATATACTTGCTGAAAAAGGACTCCGGGATGAGCATGGAAAGCAGCGCAGCTGCTATTAGGCCGATTAACAGCCATTTGACGATATCTTCCAGCAGTTCGCCGAATCCATATCTGAACATGATTTTAATCCGTTCAGTGAATGCCAGTTTTTTTGGTTTCACACCTCTCTCAGGATCCTTCTCGGCAGGGCTCATCTGATCTTTGTCAAGATAATGGCTGGCGGTACCGCCTATCAGACCTGTTACCAGCGCAACGATCGGACGGATGATCGCGAAGGGCAATCCGAGCAGGGCGTAGGTGGCGAAAATCGAATCGACCCCGGTCTGCGGAGTGGAAATCAGGAATGAAGTGGTGGCCCCTTTGGTTGCTCCCCGCCGGTAAAAGGAAACCGCGGTGGGGATAACCCCGCAGGAACACAGCGGTAATGGAACACCTAAAAGGGAAGCATTTAATACGGACCTGAAATTTCTCTTGCCCATATATCGCACAATGCCCTGTGCCGGAAAAAATGCCTTGAGCATCCCGGCAAAGAGAAAACCAAACAAAAGATAAGGAGCCATTTCACTGACCAGAAAATAGAACTCCCTGGCAAAATCAACCACCTTTTCCATCATTCATGTATAACAATAAATACCCTGAAAAGTTTCCCTCACACACACCCTCTAACACCCACACCAATTAGCATATTAGCATATTAACTCATTAGCACATTAATCCTTCACCTCCTCAAAATCCACATACTCCCCCTCCTCCTTCTCGATCAATTTTGTCGGTCTTGGAGTTGGCGCGGGTTCCTCAAAAGTATCTTTCTGAACATTGCGCGATCTCGTTGCGAAGACCGTAATGTTCCTCAAAAATCTAAATATCAGATAGATCAATAATAAATATAAAAGTACCGACATGGCATTCTATTTTACTGCATAATTTAAAAGACAGGCTTCGTCGCTTCCAACCAGCAAGTTCTGATAGGTGGAGGATTTTTCCAGGTTTCCGATCGTAAAAGTGGTCTGACCATAAAGTGGAAAGCCCTGATAAATAGATCCATCCCCGTTAAACAAAAGAACCTGCCGTTTCGACGGAACCGTTAGACCGATTTTTTTCATTTTGTCATTCATTACAAAAACATCAGGAGGGGCACTAACAGGACCATCGAGTTTATCTAACGCCAGTTTTTCACCTGTCTGCTTAAAGATTTCCAGCTTGTTCCGGTCAACAAAAATATATTCTTTCAGACCATCCTTATTCACATCCTCAACAGTAAAGAAATGGTCGGGACCGAATACCCCGAATTGTTGGGATTCAACCGTTCCGTCCATAAAAACGGAGAAAACCGCTCCATCAACATCTGTCATCAGAAATTTTGAACCTTTACCTGTCACGGCCGCTTCGAAAATGATCCGGTTATTGGCCGAAACCGGAAAATCCTTTTCAGGATTCACTTTTACCGTACCCTTCCGGTCGAGTATATACACCTTTACTGGATCAGTAAAAACAATAAAATCCTTATTCTGAATTTTAAAATACTGAACCGGCCGTGTAATGGCTCCTGAGGCCGGTCCGAAGTTCCATCCTTTTAACAGCTTGCCGTTTTTATCGAAAGCATATACTTTATTATCAGAGCAGGCGATCAATATCCGGTAATCCCTGGTCCGGTCAAAATCAACCAAAGCCATGCCATTAGTGGCAGGCAATTTAAATTTAACCGGGTACCTGGGCAGATAGGCACCATTTCGATCGAGCAGGTGGATTCCGGTTACCGTGGAAAACAGGTATTGCAGTCTCCCGTTTTTCATGACATCCACCTGGAATATTTCAGAATTGATCCGTTCACCGATATTCTTTTTCCACAATATCCGGCCGGAGGTGCTGATCAGATAAACATAGGTTGCTTCATCCTGGACGATGATCTCCTTATCCTGTGTCAGGTGGTTGATCACGATCGCAGGCTTGGTGAATAATCTGGCATCCAGCTTTGATTCCCAGATGGTTTGCGGCTTGGTATAATCAATCTCCACAAAAGAGGCAAATATATTATGCAGTGACATTCCGTTGCTTCTTTGGAATTGCAGTCCAACGGCGCCCGTTTTAAGTAAAAATTGCTCATTGGCGAAAAAGGCTTTCAATACTTTGGGATTCATTATTTTATTTAAAAGCGGCCGTGCTTTATAAGGAATGGCATAGCAAGTAACATTGGAACGGGTGGTCACCAAACCCGATTGGGATAAATATACCGCATCGAATGCCAGTGTTTTATTCATTGCATATTTATGCACAACTTCCTCGAGTGTCTTCTGATCATCGGCCAGCACGATAAAATTTCCGATAAAGGTGAAAAACTTACCGGCTACAGCAGAGAAAAAACTACCTCCGAGAATTTCAGGAAGTCCATCAAAGAGTGCCTGATAGAATTCAAACTCATGTTGGTTGTCAACTTTGAAAATTTTCTTTGACGACTTGTTCAGTGGGTTCAGCATCTTCTCTTTAGCCTGATTCGCGCTTTTCACCTGGATCAGTGCCACCGGGCGGACGGTTTCATCGGCCACTCCGCACAAATACCCGATGGTCAGCTCGTGGAAGCCAAGCTCGGTCCATTCTTTCACTATATCCGTCTTCATGACGGCAACGGCATGATCGAGCATCCTCTTCCTTTTCCGGCCCGCCTCCCCGCCTCCCAGATAATCCGAAAGACCTTTCAGAAATTGAGCTGGCTTATCGACCCCGATGCTATAAAAAGCTGCGGTAGAGGAAGGCAGGTATTCCTCGGCATTGAGTTTTTGGGGTTCCTGGTTCTTGAACAAGTTCAGATAAGAATTGAGGGTATCTCCTTCAACAGCAAATCCATTCAACCACAAAGCATCATTCCTCAGGGATAGGTCGAGGGAAGCCCAGTCACCATATCTTGTAAACATTTCCAATTTACGTTTCAGGGATGGGTTTACCAATGAGCTTATCCAGGTCGGAAACGCTTTAAGATTGACGTAAATAGTTGCCAGGGAACTTTGTCCCGCCGTTTGCGCCAGTTTGCTGAAAGCCGGGCTATTGTACAAACTGCGGTCCTTATTCATCTGTCGCACCGCATTCTCGATCAGAATGGGTGACGGGCTCAGCACCATATATTTTGAATTCTCAGCCAGGGATACTCCAGGAATCTGAGACTCTGGTCCAAACGTGATCCGATTGATTTGCTGTCCGTTATATGTTCTTTGCGACCATTCTCCCGGTCGGCCGCACAATTCAGAAAAAAGATCGCCGGCACCCGAGATTCCGGCTGAGCCGTGAGTTTCGAAAATAATCAGGAACTGATACTGGTTCTTGCCGGTCTGGTGGAGAGACACGACGGCCGGACTTTTGGCATATAAATCCCTGAACCTCGAGTTCCGGCTAATCAGACTGTCGATTTTGCGGAAAGCCCTCATCAGCGGGGTGATATTCCCGATCTGCTCCAGGGAAGGAAAAAGGGGATCTGACTGGATCAATGCTTTGAGCAAATCGGGCACTGACCTTGATTCCAGTATCCATACTGCATCATCGGGTACCACCGTGATTGCCGGGCTCTGCCAGGCAGTCTCCTTCGTCTCCTTTTTGTTAAAAAGGATGACCGCTGCAGTAACGGCTATCAGCAGGACTAAAACATAAGGAAGTAGTTTTTTAACCATAGTTCCAAAAATACGAGTGGACAAATTTAAGTTTTTTAGCTATCTTTGTGCCCCGGTTTGGCGCTGTTTACAGCTGATTCCCATTAAAATACTAAACTATGACCACAATGAGAGTCATGAAATTCGGGGGCACATCCGTTGGAACCCCCCAGCGAATCGAGGAAGTAGGCAGATTAATCACCGATTCCACCCCCAAGTTAGTCGTACTGTCTGCCATGTCGGGTACCACCAATGATCTGGTTACCTACTCTGAATATTTATACAAAAAGGATCATTCCCATGCAAAGATATTCCTTGAAAGGATGCGGGAAAAGTACCATTTGGTTGCCGGCGAATTGTTCCGTACGGACGAATACAGGAACCACGGTTTGCAAATGATCGATTCTCATTTTGATAATCTGGATGAGTTCAACCGTGACATGTTCACCCAACATGAAGAAAAATCGGTCCTGGCAAAAGGTGAACTGATCTCTACCGCCCTGATGTTTTATCACCTGCAGGAATCCGGCATTCCCTGTGCCCTACTGCCTGCCTTGAGTTTTATGCGTATCGACAAGGATCAGGAGCCCGATAATTATTATATCCGTGAAAACCTGAACCGTGAGATCGCCTTGCATCCGGATATCTGCCTTTTTATCACCCAGGGATTCATCTGCCGCAATGCATTCGGTGAGGTAGACAACCTCAAGCGGGGCGGATCGGATTATACGGCGTCCATCATAGGCGCAGCCATCGAAGCGGAAGAAATTCAAATCTGGACGGATATCGACGGTTTTCACAATAATGATCCCAGATTTGTACAAGGCACTACTCGTATCGATGACCTTTCTTTCGACGAAGCGGCAGAGCTGGCCTATTTCGGGGCCAAGATCCTGCATCCGACCAGTGTGCGACCGGCACAGGATAAAAATATTCCGGTACGGCTTAAAAACACCATGGATCCTGACTCACCGGGCACCCTCATAACTGGTAAAACCACCGGTCACGGGATCAAGGCTGTGGCAGCAAAGGATGGTATTGTAGCCATTCGGATCAAATCCGACCGTATGCTGCTGGCTTTCGGTTTCCTGAGGAAGGTTTTCGAGATTTTCGAAAGCCATCGCACTTCCATTGATATGATTGCCACTTCCGAAGTATCGGTTTCCATGACCATCGACCAGACCGACAATCTGGAAAAAATCGTCACCGATTTGGAGAATTACGGGACGGTTGAGGTAGTTCATGATCAGACCATTATATGCGTGGTTGGAGACATGATCGGAGAAAGCCGCGGGATGGCTGTTCAGGCTCTGGAAGCCCTCAGGCAGATACCCATACGGATGATTTCCTACGGATCGAGCAACAACAATATTTCCCTGCTCATCAAAAGTTCAGATAAAATTGAGGCACTGAACGCACTCAGTATTCACCTTTTTCAGGGCCGATGAAAACCATATTCCCGGTGGATCAGTTTCAGAAAATTGAAACGCCATTTTATTATTACGATACCGACAGGCTCAACCGTACCCTGTCTACCGTCGAAAGCCTGGCCCGCCAACATGGATACCATGTTCATTATGCACTGAAGGCCAACGCCAATATTCCCATTCTCCGAATGATAAGCAGCTATGGTTTTGGGGCTGATTGTGTGAGCGGATATGAGATCCGACGTGCTCTGGAAACCGGGTTCGATCCGTCAGATATCGTATTTGCAGGTGTTGGCAAAGCGGACTGGGAAATAGAACTCGGTCTGGATGAAGGGATATCCTGTTTCAATTCGGAGTCGATCCAGGAGCTGGAAGTCATTAATGACCTGGCTGCGCGGAAAGGACTAAAGGCGCCCATCTCCCTGAGGATCAATCCTCATGTGGATGCCCGCACGCATCATTACATTACCACGGGAATCGAGGAAAACAAATTTGGCATCAACCCGTGGGACTGGGAAAAGGTTACCCGGTTTCTTGAAAAGGCAGATAACCTTGACTGGAAAGGCCTCCATTTCCATATCGGTTCTCAGATCACCAATTATGATGTGTTCAAAGGACTGTGTACCCGGATCAACGAAATCCAGGCCTGGTTTGCCTGTAACATGCTGACACCCAAGATAATCAATGTAGGCGGCGGACTCGGCATCGACTATTCCAATCCTGATGGTCCGGAACCTGATTTCAAATCTTATTTCGAAATATTCAGGCAGCATCTGGATCTTCAACCGGGTCAGGAGGTTCATTTTGAACCGGGCCGGGCTTTGGTTGCTCAATCCGGAAGCCTGATTTCCAAAGTTTTATATATCAAAGAGGGTGTTAAAACCCGCTTTGCCATTCTCGATGCCGGTATGACCGAACTGATCCGTCCGGCACTCTATCAGGCGTTTCATTTGATTGAGAACTTATCCTCCGCCGGTCCGTACACTTTGTATGATGTGGTGGGGCCTATATGCGAATCCTCGGATTGTTTCGGGAAAGCAGTAAATTTACCTGAAACACATCGGGGTAACCTGATCGCCATCCGGTCGGCGGGAGCCTATGGTGAAACGATGAGTTCCAACTACAATTTGAGAGAGAAAGTAAAAACATGGTATTCCGACGAAATTACATCTGATGAACCAACCACACATACTTCATCCGGCGAGCAGGCCGGTAAAACTCGTTCTTGAGGACGGCACTGAATGGACCGGATGGTCGTTCGGTTCGGAAACAGCCATGGCCGGAGAGGTAGTTTTCAATACCGCCATGGCAGGTTATCCCGAAAGTATCACCGATGCCTCCTACCGCGGACAGATACTGGTGCTCACCTACCCATTGATCGGGAACTACGGAGTTCCCGGAAAACAAAGGGAGCATGGCATGCTCAAATTCTTTGAATCCGAAAATATCCATATCAGCGGACTCATCATTTCAGATTATTCCTTTGATTTCAGTCACTGGAATGCTGATCAAAGCCTGTCGGAATGGCTTAAAGAGTTTAACATTCCCGGCATTTACGGGATCGATACCCGGACACTCACCAAGCATCTCCGCGAAGAGGGAGCCATGCTTGGAAAGATTGTTTTCGATGAAGATATCCCGTTCATCAACCCCAACGTGATTAATCTTGTCGATCAGGTGAGTACAAAGGAGGTGATAAGGTATGGTAAAGGAAAATTCAGGATCCTGCTGGTGGATTGCGGGGTAAAGAATAATATCATCAGGTGCCTGCTCCGTAGGGATACTGAAGTGATCCGTGTCCCCTGGAATTTTGATTTTCAATCTGTTGAATATGACGGGTTGTTTATTTCGAACGGACCGGGTGATCCAAAACAATGTCGGGAAACCATCGCCAACCTACACCATGCTATTCAGGGCGACAAGCCCATCTTTGGGATCTGTCTGGGTAACCAGCTCATGGGACTTGCCGCAGGAGGAGATACCTACAAGCTTAAGTACGGGCACCGAAGCCATAACCAGCCCGTCCTTCAGGTGGGCACGAACAAAGCTTACATCACTTCGCAGAACCATGGTTTTGCACTTGATGATTCGACCCTGCCTGAGGGATGGAAGCCGTTGTTCAGGAACCTGAACGATGATACCAATGAAGGAATCATGCACGTAAGCAAGCCTTTCTTCAGTTCGCAATTCCACCCCGAAGCCAGCAGCGGTCCGACTGATACCGAATATTTATTTGATGATTTCATTGAGAAAATTAAAAACCATAAGAATTGAACCATGGTGCCAAATACTGCCAATCAATATGGTAAAGTCCTCGTACTCGGTTCTGGCGCCCTGAAAATCGGTGAAGCCGGTGAATTTGATTACTCAGGATCGCAGGCTTTAAAAGCATTGCGTGAAGAGGGGATTTACACCATACTCGTCAATCCGAATATCGCCACGGTACAGACATCCGAAGGCATTGCCGACCAGATTTACTTTTTACCGGTTACCCCGTATTTCGTTGAGAAGGTCATCAGCAAGGAGCGACCCGAAGGGATTTTACTCGCTTTTGGGGGACAAACGGCCCTCAATTGCGGAGTGGAGCTTTATAAATCAGGAGCCTTGGAGAAGTATGGTGTTGAAGTATTGGGGACCCAGGTTAAGGCCATTATCGACACCGAAGACCGGGAACTGTTTGTTCAGCGTCTGGATGAGATTGATGTTAAAACCATTCAGAGCCAAGCCGTTAATACGATTGAAGATGCTTACAAGGCGGCGGATAAACTCGGCTATCCTGTGATTATACGGTCAGCCTATGCATTGGGAGGATTGGGCAGCGGATTTTGCGACAATCGCGAAGAGCTGGAAAAGCTTGCCACCAAGTCGTTAACCATGGCCCCCCAGATACTGGTTGAAAAGTCGCTGAAAGGCTGGAAAGAAGTTGAGTATGAAGTGGTTCGAGACCGTTTCGACAATTGCATCACAGTCTGCAATATGGAGAATTTCGATCCGCTGGGAATCCATACCGGCGAAAGCATCGTTGTCGCACCTTCGCAAACACTTACCAATAGTGAGTATCACAAGCTCAGGGCTTTATCGATAAAAATCATCCGCCATATCAAGATTGTCGGTGAATGTAATGTCCAGTACGCCCTCGATCCGAATTCCGAGGATTACCGGGTCATTGAAGTCAATGCACGATTAAGCCGTTCCTCAGCGCTTGCATCAAAAGCCACCGGTTATCCCCTGGCTTTTGTGGCTGCAAAATTAGGATTGGGATATGGGCTGCATGAGCTTAAAAACAGCGTTACCCTGACCACGACAGCCTGTTTCGAACCTGCCCTCGATTATATCGTTGTGAAGATCCCACGCTGGGACCTGGATAAATTCGAAGGCGTTTCACACGAGATCGGATCGAGCATGAAAAGTGTGGGTGAAGTTATGGCCATTGGTCGCACCTTCGAAGAAGCCATTCAAAAAGGTCTCCGGATGATCGGTCAGGGTATGCACGGTTTTGTTGGAAACCGGGGAATGCAATATGATAGTATCCTGCATGAGCTCCGGACCCCGACCGATGTCAGGATCTTTGTGATCGCCCATGCCCTGGAGAACGGGATGAGTGTTGAGGAGATTCATGAACTCACCGGCATCGACCTCTGGTTCCTGGTCAAGCTCCGGAATATTGTCAGGTTAAAAAATATGCTGGAGGAGAACAATTCACTCGAATCTACTGACATCAGGCTGATCAGGGAGGCCAAGATCCGCGGTTTTTCTGATTTCCAGATCACCCGGTTTATCCTGAAAAGTCCGGTTGAACAGATTGAGGAAGATATGCTGAAGGTCAGAAAATTCAGAAAAGAGGCCGGTATCGTACCTTATGTGCGTCAAATCGATACACTGGCCGCGGAATATCCGGCGCAGACAAACTACCTGTACCTCACCTACTCATCAATTTCTCATGATGTTGATTTTCAACATGATATAGAATCCGTAATCGTTTTAGGATCCGGGGCTTACCGGATTGGCAGCTCGGTGGAATTTGACTGGTGCAGCGTAAATGCACTGCTGACCATACGCAATGAAGGTTACCGGGGAGTCATGATCAATTATAATCCCGAAACCGTATCAACCGACTACGACATCAGCGACAGGCTTTATTTCGATGAGTTATCGTTTGAAAGGGTGATGGACATCCTTGACCTTGAACAACCGCTGGGTGTGGTGGTATCGATGGGCGGACAAATTCCGAATAACCTGGCACTGAGGCTTCACGAGCAATCTGTGCCGATCATCGGAACCTCACCGGTTTCCATTGACCGCGCTGAGGACCGCCACAAGTTCTCGATGATGCTCGACGCTCTGGATATCGACCAGCCGGAATGGCAGGAGCTCACGAGCATTGAGGAGATTCACAACTTTACCGATCGCATTGGGTTCCCGGTACTGATCAGGCCTTCCTATGTATTGTCGGGCGCCGCCATGAACGTGGTATCCAACATGGAAGAGCTCGATAATTACCTGCGGCTGGCCGCCAGGGTATCCAAGCAGCACCCGGTGGTAGTCACTGATTTCATCGAGCAGGCCAAGGAGATAGAAATTGATGCCGTTGCCGGGAAAGGCGAATTGATTGCTTATGCCATCAGTGAGCACGTTGAATTTGCCGGAGTGCACTCCGGGGATGCAACCATGATTTTCCCGCCGCAGAAGCTCTATTTCGAAACAGTAAGAAGAATTAAAAAGATTTCAAGACAGGTTGCCAGGGAACTTAACATTACCGGACCGTTCAATATCCAATTCCTGGCCAAGGACAATGATATCAAGGTTATTGAGTGCAACCTGAGAGCATCGCGTTCGCTTCCGTTTGTCTCAAAAGTGTTAAAAACCAACCTGATTGAACTGGCTACCAAGGTAATGCTCGGCAAGCCCTATGAGAAACCGAAAAAATCCATTTTCGACCTCGATTATATCGGAGTCAAAGCCTCGCAATTCTCCTTCTCGAGGCTGCAAAAAGCTGATCCGGTATTAGGAGTCGACATGTCATCGACCGGTGAAGTGGGCTGTATCGGTGAAGATTATTACGATGCCGTATTAAAATCGATGTTATCCGTTGGTTATAAAATCCCAAAAAAAAACATTCTGTTATCAACCGGTCCCATCAAGGATAAAGTTCACTTGCTTGAAGCCTGTCATTTGCTTGATAATCACGGTTATGAAATTTTCGCCACACCGGGTACCGGTGATTTCCTGCGCGGAAACGGCATTCCGGCAACGATCCTTCACTGGCCCGATGAAAAAATCAACCCGAATGTGACGGAATACATACGCAACGGGCTGATTGACCTGGTGATCAATATCCCCAAAAACCTAACACAGGGTGAATTGAGGAATGATTATACCATCCGGCGCAATTCCATCGATTTCAATGTGCCCCTGATAACCAACGCACGTCTGGCCGCAGCCTTTATCACCGCATTCTGCAAACTGGATCTGGAAGACATCTCCATTAAAGCATGGAAAGAGTATTAACCGGCCAGCAATCAGAGGTTGTTATAGCAGGTGCCGGTCCCGCCGGAATTTCCACCGCACTGTTTCTTGCTAAGAAAGGAATCCGGTCGATACTGATCGACAAGGAGACTTTTCCGAGGGATAAAATCTGCGGTGATGGTCTCAGTGGCTGGGTAATCACCATGCTGCGGCGGATTGATCCGGAGCTTTTGAAAAAGCTCCAGCAATCGCCTGATCAGTTGCCTTCACATGGGGTGAGGTTCTTTGCCCCTAATATGCAATCGATTGCACTCCCCTATTCTAATGCAAAATTCCCCGATGATCCGCCCGGTCATGTGATCAGAAGGATTGACTTTGATCGCCTGTTGATGGATGAGGCTAAGGGGAATCCGTTAATCGAGGTTATTCAGGGAGTGGCGATTGGCCATATTGAAAATGGTGATGACAAAGTCACTCTGGTTGACACCACCGGTAATCGGCGCTTTTCAGGAAAAATGTGTGTGATCGCAACAGGTGCAGGTAGTAAACTGGCCCGTTCGCTAATGCACGGTGCCATGGGAGATAAAGACCGGGCCACCGGGATCCGCCAGTATTATCAGGGGGTTACCGGCGTTTATGCTGAGAATTTTGTCGATTTCTATTTCCTGGATGATTTTTTACCCGGGTACCTTTGGGTTTTCCCGTTACCGGATGGACGGGCCAATGTAGGTGCCGGTATCCGGACAGATATCCTGAAAAAACGAAAACTGAAGCTCAAGCAGGTGATGGAGAATGCACTGACAAATAATCCCCACCTGGCGGAACGGTTTAAGCATGCAGAGGCCATCTCTGCTCCGGCCGCCAGGGAACTGCCCCTGGGATCAAAAAAAATCCCTTTGTCGGGCGACCGGTTTCTGCTCACCGGCGATGCCGGTTCCCTGATTGATCCGTTCACCGGTGAAGGCGTCGGCAATGCCATGTGGTCGGGCTATGCAGCCGCTGAGCACATAGCCAATGCATTGTCGGCCAATCGGTTTGACGCTGCCTATAATAAAAATTATGACCGTTTTGTATACAAAAAACTTTGGAAGGAACTTCGGCTTTCAACCTGGATCCAAAAGCTGATCAACTATCCAAAATTATTCAATTGGGTCATCAATAAAGTCACCCGGCACCCTGATCTCAAGCAATCTTTGATCCGGATGATTGATGATCTGGACGAAAGGAAAAAGCTGACGAAAATATCTTTTTATATCAGGTTGCTCAGTCGAAAATCCGCCAAACCCACCTAGGTCAGAATAACCGGATATGGAATACCGTTTCTTTTTTTTTGCAGGGGGTGATCACCGGGAATCAGGTGGTAATGCTTTCACCACCAATTTTATACAGGATTTCAAGGAAATCCTTGATCATCAATTTAAGGTCATCAAGGGCATTTATCACCACCAACCTCTCATGAATGTGCTCTGGGCTTTGAATCGTGCCCAGCGACCTGTTAGAAATCCGGAAAAAAATTGGATAATAGCCTCTTCGCTGGAGCAGATTCTGGCAGATGACCGATCCGGAATTAACAGACTTGTCCTGGTCTCGTCGAGTTACGGCAGTGTGGTTGCCGCCCAGACAGCCTGTTATCTTGCTGAACATATTTTAACGGAAAAAATTCCAAATCAGACCTTTGACCTTGCACTGGGAGCCAGCATGGTATCAAAAAAATCAATCCTTTACAAGAAACTTCTTTACTACCTTGACAAAGGAATTATCGGTACCCTTATCTATGATGAACTTCAGGATGAAGGAGACAATACCATCGGTCTTGGCGGGACGAGCAGATTTGAAGCATTCAGTCATGCGCTCGGAATCTGTTTTCCTTTTCTGACCCTTAAATATAAAAAACCATCCTTTCTCAACAAAAATCCGGTCACCGGCCACATTCACCGCGTCAGGGCACAATCGGTACAAAAAGCAAAGGATTTTGTGCGGGTCATTCTGGTAGATTACCAGCTAGGCGGACCTGCCTCCAAAGAACGGGCATCGCTGGAGCAGGCAGTTGGCAGTAGGCAGTAGGACAGTACGTTAACTTCGTCAGCAGTGTCATCCCCGCGAAGGCGGGGACCCCGTCACGCTAGTAGAATTCTGACATACCGAATTTACACCCGCCTGAAATCAATGTAACCCATTTCCACATCGGTAGATACAAGCTCAACCCGGATTCGCTGACCCACATCCAGACCTTTATAGCCATCGACCACCCTGCCTTCAACATGCGGATGGATGATGCGGACCCAGGTACCCTTGTCGGCTGCACCGGTCACAATGGCATCAAAGCGATCGCCTATACGGTGCTCCAGAACCAATGCGGCAGCAGATTTGGAAACTTGCCGTTCGACTTTTTTTGCATCATTTTCCTTGAGGGTGCAATGAGCGGCCAGTTCTTCCAGCTCTTCGCGTGAATAGGGTAAAGGATTTCCAGCCATGGCCGCTTTTAACAACCGGTGGGTAGTAAGATCGGGGTATCTGCGGTTTGGGGCGGTTGAATGTGAATAATTCCTCACGGCAAGGCCGAAATGCCCGGTCATTTTCTCTCCGGGAAAGCTTACTGAATATTCTCCGGGACCCAGAAGTTTGATGATGCTCAGGGAAAGATCAGAAAAATCGTCCGGATTTTTAGCTTTTTCCAGCTGCATAAACTCTTGCAAAGCCTTTGAATCGGGCTCTTCATTCAGTTTAAATCCACGTTCGGCAGCAAGCTCACAGATCCTGCTCCACCTTTTCGGCACTCTCACCACGCGCTGAAAGCATGGAAAATTATGGCCCGACAAATATCCTGCTGTGGATTCATTGGCACCAATCATAAATTCCTCGATCAGGTCGCGAGCCCGGTTACGCTGCACATCAGTCAACCCGCTGATCATGTCGCCATCGAAAACCGGCAATGATTCAGTAGTATCAAAATCCAGGGCACCCTGTCCGTACCGGTAATCTTTCATCTTTTGGGCAATTTTATCCTGCAGCTGAAGATTTTCAGCCATCCCGCTGACCGCTGAAACTTCATCAGGAACTGGTTCATCACCTTCGATCCATGCACCGACGCTATTGTAATTCAACTTTGCCCGGCTCTGGACCACGGCGCGGTATACATCTGATTTTTGCAAATTACCGAAATCATCAATCTGCATATCAACCACCAGTGCCATCCTGTCACTTTTAAGATTTAAGGAGGTAAGATCGGTCGACAATTTTTCCGGCAGCATCGGAAAAACCTCTGCAGCAGTATAAACCGAGGTGGTATTCTGGTGCGCATGATCATCGATTGCTGACGATTTTTTGACCATCTGGTCAACATCTGCAATCGCAACAAGCAGTCGTGCCGATCCATTGTCCAGCTTTTCGGCAACCGACAACTGGTCAAGATCGCGCGAATCATTATTATCTATACTGCACCAGAGTAAATGTCTGAGATCCGTAACTCCCTCTCGTTCAATAACAAACGAATGTATTTGAGCGAGTTCATTTTCGACTTCGGGTGAAAAATCGGGCAATAGGCCCTTATCAATCATTGCCTGATGGGCCAGATCTCTCAGGATCGCCCGGTGGCTTCTGTTCTCCATTTGTATCATGCTCAAAATTACAACAATTCCGGCAGCCGGTGCATTCAAAAATTTTATCACGCTGATCATGATGAAAAGGTCATCCAATGGTTATTATTCAAATATTAATAGACCTTTGCGGAGTAAGGTTTAATAACCCGTATGAACCGTATCGCATTTATTCAGCACTTTGGCCTGGGTGCTCTTGGAGTTTCCGTTATCCAGAAACAGGCCATGGTTTCATTATTTGCACCTGAAACCATGACAGACCGTTTATATATAGGTAGTTATACTGATTTGCCAGGACAAGGCATTACCATATGCCACTTTGATAGTCAAAGCAGGTCCATCCAACCCGATGCCGTTTGCGGCTCAAAAAATCCATCCTTCCTGGTTTTCGGCAATCAAAGGAAATTTTTGTACGCCGTCAATGAAACAGCAGACTTTGGTGGAAAAAATTCCGGGTCGGTAAACTCCTTCGCGTGCGATGAAAAAACAGGCAGGCTGACTTTCCTCAATTCACAACCCAGCCTTGGAGCAAGTCCGTGCCATCTGACGCTTGACCGCACCGGGAAATTTATCCTGGTGGCCAACTATATGGGAGGAAATGTTGCCGTTCTGCCGGTGCTGCCTGACGGCAAGGTTGGCGAGCCGGTTGAAATGGTTCAGCATACCGGATCCGGTATCAACAAAAGCAGGCAAGAGGTCCCGCATGCGCATTCCGTGAACCTCTCACCTGACAACCGGTTTGCTTTTGTTTGCGACCTCGGCATCGACCGGATCATGGTTTATCAGTTTAACCACCAGACCGGAAAACTGACCGCTGCCGGTACACCCTGGTTCCAGACAGCCCCCGGAGCCGGTCCAAGGCATTTTACTTTCTCCGCCGATGGCAAGCATGCATTTGCGGTTAATGAGTTGAATTCAACCCTTACCCTTTTCTCCTATGATGGGCCACGAGGCAAACTGACTGAACTGCAGACCGTCACCACCTTGCCCGAAAACTTTACGGGCGAAAATACTTGCGCTGATGTTCATCTGCATCCAAACGGAAGGTTCGTTTTTGCCTCCAACAGGGGTAACGACAGCATCGCCGTTTTTTCAATTAACCGGGAAGCCGGCACTTTGAAACTGATTCAAAATCAATCCACTTTAGGAAAAACTCCACGAAACTTTGTCATTCATCCATCCGGCAGGTTTCTCCTTGCAGCCAATCAGAATTCAAACTCGGTTCATGTGTTTTCTTTGGATCCGGGAACAGCCAAACTGGCGCCTGCCGGAAAATCCATATCTATCGATAAACCTGTTTGCTTATTATTTTAGCCTATGATCATTAAATCGTTTATTTCCCATCAGATCAAGGAGTCCATGCGCTCCAGCTTCTGGCAGAAGCAGATAGTACTCAATATCCTCATGGGGTTGCTGCTTCTGATCATGCTCGCCTATCTGGTCATGCTGGGGATCATGATTGACAAATTATTCAAAAGCATTGCTCCCGATGAGGATCCGGTCGTGCTGTTCAATGGCATTGTCTTGTACTATTTTGCCCTCGAATTCATGATACGGTTCTTTATGCAATCGCTGCCGGTTCTAAATCTCGAGACTTACCTCACCCTTCCGATAAAAAAATCTTCCATCGTGCATTATGTGGCATCAAAATCAATTTTTGGTGTCGGCAATTACCTATCCTGGCTGGTTTTCATCCCGTTCGCCATAAAAGTGATCTCACCGGAGTATTCCCCCGTCATGGCATGGGTTTGGATCCTGGCCATGATCCTGCTCGTTTTTACCAATAATTTCCTGGCCACTTATGTGAAGCGGCAACTTGCGCACAAACCATGGGTGGTTGGCATTTTTGCCCTTGGATTGATCGGTTTGATGGCACTCGACCATTTTCATATTTTTTCCATCACACAATTGTCGAGGGACTTGATGGGAGGCATACTGAGAAATCCGGTCATGATCGTAATCCCTCTGGCATTGATGGTGGGGGCATATCTGATAAATTATTTTTTTCTGCGCGGCCGGTTATATCCCGATGAGGTCAATCTGAAGAAAAAGACCCGTACCGATTCATTGGGCGAAATCCGTTACCTGAAATCGATTGGCCTTACCGGTCACCTGATTTCCCTTGATTTGAGGCTTTTATGGCGGCATAAACGCACAAAATCACTCTTTTATCTCTCCCCGATATTTCTGCTGTATGGCCTGATCTTTTATAATGACCCCACCTTCAAGATGAACGGAAGTTTCCCGGTATTCATCGGGATATTCATGACCGGTGGCATCATGATCAATTACACTAATTACTGCTTCAGTTATGAGAGCAACCATTTTGATACCATACTCGCCAACTATGCTGATTTCAAACAATATGTCCGTGCGAAATACCTGCTCGCCATTGCCATTTCAACGCTGTGTTATGTTTTGACTATCCCTTATGGTTTTTACGGTTTGAATATCCTGCTGATCAATACAGCCACTTTCTTATATAATATTGGATTCCTGTCATTTGTTCTCCTGTTCGTATCCACCTACAGTACCAAACGAATGGATCTCAGCCGCAGCGCCAGCTTCAATTATCAGGGAATGGGGGCCACTCACTGGCTATCCATGCTGCCTGGTTTTCTTTTACCGGTGGCCATCTTTTGGGTATTCAACTATTTTAAACTACCGGTAGGCGGATACATTTTCATCGGATTGCTCGGTCTGACCGGCCTGGTGCTGAACAAAACCATGATCGGCGTGGTTACCAATCAGTTCATGAAGAACAGATACACCATGTCTCAAGGGTTTAGAGAATAATAATATAAAAACAAACCATCATGATCGAAGTAAATAATCTCACAAAAATATATGGCGGAACCACCGTTCTGTCGATACCCCAACTGGTGATCCGTCAAGGTGAAAGTTTTGGTTTAGTTGGCAACAATGGTGCCGGCAAGACCACCTTTTTCAGGCTGATGCTGGATTTGATACGGGCCAATTCCGGCTGGATAAAATCCAAGGGAACGGACGTAAAGGGAACCACCAGCTGGAAATTCTACACCGGGTCCCATCTGGATGACCGGTTTCTGATCGAGTTTCTGACGCCGGAGGAATATTTCGATTTCATCAGCCAGATTCATCATATGTCGAAAGGGGACCTTACCGTTTTTTACAAGGAATATGAAGAGTTTTTTGCAGATGAGATACTCGGCAAGAGCAAGTATATCAGGGATTTCTCACACGGAAACAAACAGAAGATCGGGGTTGCCGCAGCCCTGATGGCCAAGCCTGAAATCGTCATTCTCGACGAACCGTTCAACGGGCTGGATCCCTCGACGCAGCTGCGCCTGATCAGGATATTGAATGACCTCAAGAAGAACAAGGGAACTACCGTCCTGGTGTCAAGTCATGACCTGAATCACGTCACCGAGGTCTGCGACCGGATCGTGATCCTCGAAAAAGGGCAGGTCAGGTATGACATGGCCAAAAATGAAAGTACGCTGAAGGAGCTGGAGAGCTATTTTGCAGGGTGAGGCACCAGGTTCCTGACATACCCACCCCCTGGCCCTATAGCCTTCAATTTAAGGATCTAATTGGACTTATTAAAGAGAAGTTAAAAGGTTGAGATTCCAATTCAGAATTCCGAATGCTGAGTTGGAGATTCAGGTTAAAATGAAGTTGTAAATTGCTACTTCACAAATACTTGGATCTAATTATTCGGCATTCGGAATTCTGAATTGGAATCTCTGACTTCAAACTTTTCCAAAAGAAAGTCGATTTTGTCCCTTAGGTTGACGGCTTTCGGGCAGGGGGAGGTCTCAGCCCTCCTCTATCTCACTCAGCTCAAGCCACCTCATCTCCTTCGTATCCAGCAGGGTAAGGACTTCACCGATCCTGAGGCTCATGCGGTGCAATTCGTCGGGCGGCACCGATCCGGAGCCCAGGTCCCTCTCCAGATTGCGTTTTTCCTCTTCCAGTGCCGCAATCTCCTTGCCAAGCGTTTCCAGTTCAACCCTTTCTTTATAGGAAAGCTTTGCTTTGCCAACGTCTTGTTTTGGCTTGGCTTTCTTTTCTTTTGGGGCAGCTTCACGAAGGCTTTGCTGCCGCTCCACCTCTTTATGATCGCGATAAATGGAATAATTACCCGGAAAATCGCGAATAACGCCGGCCCCTTCAAAAACAAAGAGGTGATCCACCACCTTATCCATAAAATAGCGGTCGTGGGATACGATAATCACGCACCCGGCGAACCGGAGAAGGTAATCCTCCAATACATTAAGTGTCAATATATCGAGGTCATTGGTCGGTTCATCAAGAATCAGAAAATTCGGATTTGTCATCAAAACGGTAAGCAGGTACAATCGCCGTTTTTCCCCTCCGCTCAGCTTGGAGACGAATCCATATTGCACATGACGCGGAAAAAGAAATATTTCAAGAAATTGGGTGGCACTCACGGAGCGGCCCGGACCGAGCTCCACCTCGTCCGCGATTTTACGCACCACATCGATGACTTTGTCGTCCGGATTGAATTCAATGCCTTCCTGGCGGTATACGCCGAATTTAATGGTCGTTCCAACATCAATCCGACCTGAATCGGGCTGGAGTGCTCCGGTTAAAACGGATAGGAAGGTGGATTTTCCAATGCCATTGGGGCCAATCATGCCGATCTTTTCAAAACGCTGAAATTTGTAGCTGAAATCCTTGAATAACAACAGGTCATCGAAAGATTTGGAAAGATCGTAAAGATCAAGGACTTTTTTACCCATCCTTCTGGTAATAAAGCTGATATCCCCTATCTCAGCCTGATATTCCTTCCTTGAATCCTCCCTCAATTGTTCAAATGCCTCGATGCGGTACTTTGGTTTCGTTCCCCTCGCCTTGGGCATCCGGTTGACCCATTCCAGCTCCTTTTTCATCACTGCGCTGGACTTCTCAGCCTGTTTCTGGTCCCATTCAATCCGTTCCTGACGCTTGTCAAGATATACCTGGTAATTCCCTTTATAACGATAAAGGGTTTTCTCGTTCAGCTCAAGTATCTCGGTGCAAACACGGTCGAGGAAGTAGCGGTCATGCGTAACCATCAGGACCGTGATAAACGACTGGCTAAGATACTCCTCGAGCCACTCGATCATATCCAGGTCGAGATGGTTGGTCGGTTCATCAAGTATCAGCAGGTCGGGCTGCGGGACCAGAACAGCCGCCAGGGCAATTCTTTTGCGCTGACCGCCTGAAAGTTCTCCCACTTTTTGAGTCAGATCACCGATCTTCAGCTGAGTAAGGACTTCTTTGATCCGGGTCTCGCAATCCCAGGCGTTCAGCCGGTCCATCTCCAGGATCGCTTTATCAAGTGCCTGGTGATCACCGCTGATAATAGCCTCCTCATAATTGGTGATGGCCATGGAAAGATGCGGTAGCGAGTAGAGCACCTGCTCTATCACCTCAAGATGATCCTGAAGTTCCGGATTCTGCTGAAGAAACCCGATCGTCAGTCCGTTAACCGTGTTCACGATTCCTGAATCCGCCTCTTCCACATTTGCCAGAATACGCAGCAAGGTTGATTTCCCGGCTCCGTTACGGGCAATAAGCGCTAACTTCTGATTTTTCTCAACGGTCAGTGAAAGAGACTCGAACAGGGAATTTTCCCGGTAGGATTTGGTAATTTTTTCGGCCTGGAGATAATTCAAACAGATGGAATTTTATTGGGTGCAATGTAAGGATTTCGTTACTTTACATGAACAAAAACATTTTGGATATGTCCAACCCTCTGATAAACCGTTCCTTTCCCGATAAAATCGCTCTTGTTACCAGCCAGGGGAATATTACATACAAACAGTTGCTGCAACGGGTCCAGCAGTTTGCCCAATTGATAGCTATTAAAACCGGTTCCAAGGTGGCCATCTATGCCGAAAATTCACCTTCGTGGATTTATGCATTTTACGCCGCATTGCAGAACGATTGCATTCCCGTTCCGATCGATTTTCTTGCATCAGCCGAGGATGTAGCCTATATTATTGATGATTGCCAGCCAGGATTGCTGTTTACCAGTTCAGCCATGAAGGAGACCATGGCTAAAATTGATCAGAAAACCACCCATAAACCAAGGGTAATTGTTTTTGAAGACATCACCCCTGATGACAGTTTTCATGAAAGCGTTTGGATGGGTCCTGATGACCTTGAGACAACCGCTGTAATCATCTATACTTCAGGTACTACCGGGAGTCCAAAGGGCGTCATGTTGTCCTATACCAATATTCACGAGAACATGAAGGCAGTCATCGACTGCAAGATTTATATTCCAGAACGTCAGGTAATGATCTTCCTGCCCCTCCATCATGTTTTTCCACTGGTCGGGTCCATGCTCACACCATTGTATGTTGGTTGTACCATTCCCATAGCCCCTTCCATGCAATCATCCGACCTGATGAAAACCTTTACTGATAATCAGGTTGGCGTTTTTCTCGGCGTTCCCCGGCTATACGAGCTCATGTACAGGGGAATCAAGGCTAAAATTGATAAGAGTTTCATTGCGAGTACCTTGCTTAAGTTTGTTTTGTTTTCAAAAAACAGGTCATTGGGCAAAAAGATTTTGAAAAAGGTTCATCAGGGCTTTGGCGGGCACCTTCAGTTCATGATTGCCGGGGGAGCTGCCCTTAACAAAGAGGTAGGCACGTTCTTTTACGGTATCGGCTTCGATATCCTGGAAGGTTTTGGCATGACCGAGGCCGCGCCGATGATCACTTTCCCGCGGCCGGATAAGGTCATTATCGGATCAACCGGCCAGGCCCTCCCTGGATTAGCCGTTGAGATACGTGATGGCGAGATCGTTGCAAAAGGACCGAGTATCATGAAAGGGTACTATAACCGTCCTGAAGAAACAGCGGAGGTCATCAAGGACGGATGGCTGTATACCGGCGATCTGGGATATCTGGATAAAGACGGAATGCTGTACATAACGGGACGCAAAAAGGAGATCATTGTTTTGCCGAACGGAAAGAATATCAACCCTGTGGAAGTGGAAATGAAGCTCGACGGGTTCTCGCCGGCTATAAAGGAAGCCGGGGTTTTCATGCATAATGATATGCTGCACGCTCTGATACTGCCTGATTTCAATTTCCTTGCTGAAAATGGTGTTGAAGATATCAACGAGTATTTCCGTGATAGCATCATCTCTCCTTTTAATGCCGAGATGAGCTCCTACAAGCGGATCATGCAATTCACCCTGATCAAGTCGGAGTTGCCCAGGACCCGCCTGTCAAAGCTTCAGCGTTTCAAATTTGCCGCATTCCTGGAACCGAAGGATACTAAAAAGAGCGCGGCCGAGGTTCCAACCACCTCCGAATACAAGGCTATTAAATCCTATATTGAAAGTCAGGTGGATATGGATATCCTGCCTGATCATAATCTTGTTTTTGATGTTTCACTGGATTCACTCGGCAAAATCGGCCTGATTGATTACATCGAAAAATCTTTCGGAATAAAAATGGAAGATGAGCAACTGCTGAAATTTCCTTCGATACGTAAAATCGCGGATTACATTCAGCAGAATAAGCTTTTTCATAAAACCGGGGATCAATCGACCTGGTCGGGCGACCTGAAGGAGGATTCAGAGGTCGTTTTACCAAAATCATCGTTCATGCTTCGTACGATTGTCGGAGCCGTGCGTGGATTTTTCAGCCTTTTCTTCAGATTTGAGGCCAAAGGCATGGAGAACATCCCAGAGGGACCATGTTTCTTTACACCGAACCATGAATCAAAACTCGATGCTTTCCTGGTACTCGCCTATCTCAACAGAAAGACATTGAATGAGACTTACTCCTACGCTAAAAAGGATCACGTAAAAGGTGGCATCCGGAAGTATCTGGCGCGTCATAATAATGTGATCGTGATGGACTTATCAAAGGATTTGAAAGGTTCCATCATGAAAATGGCCGAAGTGGTCAAACAGAATAAGAAAATCCTGATCTTTCCGGAAGGCACCCGTACCAAGACCGGTAAAATAGGTGATTTTAAAAAGACCTATGCCATCTTGAGTACCGAATTTAAGATTCCGATTGTACCGATAGCTATCAAAGGTGCCTATGAGGCTATGTCGTCGGGGCGTAAGCGGATCAAGGCAGGGACAAAAATCAGCATTGAATATTTACCTCCGGTTTACCCGGAAGAAATGAAACCCGAAGAAGTGAATGACCTCATTAAGCAAAAGATTATCAAGGCACTTGGGCCCAGCGGGACCTAAGGCAAGTCCATTAGTTTACCTGAATCTTTTCCAAATTTCGAGAACGTTTTTACCCAGAAATATTCAAAGCTGTAGCGAAAATCGATCTTACGCCAGAAATACAGGATAATAGCCCAGAGTGCAACATTAAGGGCCCCAAAGATCAGGCAGCCGTTAATCGTTTCATTCCATCCGGGGAATATGATCTGTCCGGCTTTGCCCAGCAATTCAGAAACCACTGTCTCCAATAGATAGATGGTCAGGCTGATGCGGCTGAACCACATGATCAGCGGAAACCGGGATTTCTTATGTCCATGTTTCCTGGCTCCCATCAGAAAAGCGGAAAGCGTGAGCAAAAAGATTCCCAGTTCCAAATGGGTTTTAAAATACCAGAACATATCCGGGGTGGAAATGGTTTTGTCATACCTCATGGCGCCAACAACTCCATAAACCAGAAATGCAATACCAAGCGGGATCATGAACCTGCCGATCAGTTTCCTTTGGCCCTTATAAAACATTAAAGCAGCTGCAGAACCAAAGAGCCCATACGCCAGATATGGAATCAGCGGATAAGGATTTGCGAGGAAAAAGCTGCCAGCTATCGCCCATCCGGCTTTTCCATCGGTTATCGCATCCTGGAACATCGAGAACAGGTTAATCCTGAAGTAAGAAAAAACCATGATCAGCGATCCACCGCATAACAAAATCAAATAATTGCGATTTTCCTTATCAATGCCTCCCTTCTTTAATAAAGCAAAGTTTATCAGCGTGATAACTATCAGATTAAGCGCAATCGTTGACAGGGAAGTCCCCTCAAAAAGTTTGGACGTTTCCGGAAGGCTGAGGGACCCAAAACGGATGGTGGAAGCTATGGCCGTGAGATTCGGCTGATTATTCATAAAATCGACTGACCAGCGACCGAAGATCAGCACCAGCAGATAATGGACAAGGATATAAATGAGGCCGGAAATGATCAGGAAACCAAACGGTCTAAATTCCCTTGGTCCCCCCAGCCTGCCAGCCAGCATCAGGGTATTCGCAAATCCCGAATATAGGATGATCAATCCGCCCCATAAAATAAGGAAGCTGATCAGCACAATCAGGATAGGCGGATTGCTGAAATCAATCTTATGAATATTGGCAAAATTATACACTGAGGTATGGAATAAGATTATGAAGATGAGTGCGATACCCCTCAACAAATCCAGACTGTGGATTCTTTCACCTGTTTTCATTTTTGATATTGCTTATTACACGCGTTAGCTTTCCTGAATTCTCATTGACCACGGGATCCCCTTCCTCTATCACCACCTCAGGTAACAGGCAATCGTAAGCCCTGAAAACATCCACGACTCCCTCCCTGATCTTTTGAATGATGACTTTCTTATCGGCCGCGGGTTTAAGTTTAATCCGGATGCGTATCAGACTAAACGATTCCTGAATTACCTGATAATCATCCACTTCAGCGGAAATCGAAATGATTTTCCTGCTGATATAATCCTGATAAATAAAGTGTTTCGCGCGCGTGGTGTTACGGAGACCCCATATCAGGTCATCTGCCCGTCCCTGGATGCGCCGGATTACGCGAAAATTGGATCCGCACACACACTTTCCGGGTTCAAGGGTAAGGATATCATTGATCGCATACCGGATGATTGGCTGCGATTTCTTATACAGGTCGGTTACCAGCAGATGGCAGCAGGGCTGTCCATCGATGGTGGGCCGGCCCCGGGCATCTAGCAATTCAAGGAAAACGATATCTTCATTGATATGCAGATTTCCTGCGCGGCAGGTCATGGCATAGGTACCCTCGCTTCCCTGGTAAACCTCATGAACCGGACAGTTGAAAACCTGCATGAGATATTTTTTTACGTCAGGTTCAAGGACCTCGGCATATGAATACAGACTTTTGGGCTTCAAGCCCAAAGATCCCGCCTCCTGTTCCCTGGCCAGGAGTTTCAGCATGCTTGGTGGGGCCGATATCACATTCGGGTTGATTTTCTCTAACCGGTGCCTGATCTGTTCCATCGTTTGAAGCTGGCTCACGTAATTCAACTTGTTACCGAACCGTTCATATTTAAAAGCCGGTGTATTCACACGAAGTATAAAGGCCCCGTTAAGCTTTTCCCCTTTGGGCAGCACCAGCCTCGAGGCATACATCGCCTTGAGGTATTTTTCCTCCTGGGGAGTGGTGATAATGATTCCCTTATTCCCGGAAGTGCCCGATGACATTCCGATGTTGATCCCATGAAACCGGCTCGAAAAGTCACGGTTGACCTCAATATCCAATGCAAACCGGATCAGTTCATCCCCATCCAGTTTCAAGGTATTGTATCCGGTCAGGTTGTCCATCATCAGCCTTTTATCCACAGTCGGCAGCGTAAAGAAGGCATCTGGATTGTAATCTTCATAATGTTGTCTGAAAAAAGGCGAATGATGGATGGCATACTTTACAATCTTTGCCCTTTGCAGTTTCTGGTGACGGCGGATATCCCGCGGCGACCAGTACCTGAACCGCCATCTGGATAAGAGAAAGAAACCGGCGAATGAACGGGTTATCAAAGATTGAGGTTTCATCATAATTGAAAGTTCCAGATAAAAATTGGAAATGCCAAATAACCTTAAGAGAAAAAAGGAATAGTTTTTATATTAACATATTGATTATCTGATAAGAACAAATAACTTTATTTAATCAAAACAATCCTTATGAAAAAAGCAATAATTCTCCTTTTATCGGTCTGTCTGAGCACCAGTTGGGTCCACAGTCAAACTGAAAACCAGCTTTCGATTCAGCAGAAAACCTGGTTGTCAAAAGCCAACCGGCATGAGAAAGCCGGGTGGATTTACCTCCACATCGAAGGAGAACCGAAAGAGCGCGGTTTTCAGCACGGTTATCTGATGGCAAAGGAAATAAGAGAATCCATCAGGATTCTGGAAGAGGTATGGCATTATGAAAGCGCAATGGACTGGCCATGGCTGGTCAGGAAGTCGGTGGAAATCCTGGAACCGAAAATCGATCCGGAAATCATGACTGAAATTGGAGGAATCGTCGAGGGGATGAAGGCAGCCGGTGTGAATGCCAGCAGGGATGAATTGGTTACGTATAATGGGAATATTGAGATTATCGGGTATTGGTGGCCTTTAGTTAAGGATAAATATTCGCCCAATGCTCCAACTCCGCCTAAAGAATCCTGCAGTTCGTTCATTGCTACGGGGACTATGACGGCAGATGGCAAAATCGTATTGGGACATAATACAATGACGGGATTTTACTACGCCTATTGTAATGTCGTTCTGGACATCCTGCCGGAGAAAGGGAAAAGGATACTCATGCAAACCCAACCCGGATTTATTCACAGTGGCACGGATTTCTTTGTCACCAGTGCAGGGCTGGTTGGTTCAGAAACTACCATCGGGGCATTCTTTGGTTTCGATGAGAAGGGCATTCCCGAATTTGCCCGTATGCGAACGGCTGCTCAATATGCATCGACTATTGAGGAATGGTGCGAAATAATGAAGAAGGGCAATAACGGTGGATATGCAAATGCCTGGCTGATAGGCGATATCAATACCAATGAAATTGCCAGGCTGGAGCTTGGGCTAAAAAATATCGGATTTGAGAAAAAGAAAGACGGTTTTTTTATCGGATCAAATGTGGCGGAGGACCTTCGAATCCTTCGTTTCGAAACACAAAAGGAAGAAACCAATATAGAAATGTCAGCTGTTGCACGCCGGGTCCGTTGGACGCAACTAATGAAAGAAAACAAGGGAAAGATAGATTCTGATCTCGCCATGAAGTTTGAGGCGGATCATTTTGACACCTACCTGAACAAAGATATTCCCGGCGGTCGATCGCTGTGCGGCCATTTCTATTTGGAACCGCACAACCAACCAGGTACCAGCCCTTTTTATCCGGAGGCCACTGTCGACGGAAAAGTTCTTGATGCAAAAATGGCCAGGGAAATGTCCTTTAAAGGTCGATGGGGATCAGCATGCGGAATGCCATTTGTTGCCAAAGATTATTTGGAAGCGCATCCGCAGTTCGGGTGGATGACAGGGCTGATAACGGACCGGCCAGCCCAGCCCTGGACAGTTTTCAAAGCGGGTGAAACCAATTAAAATCTTCATACGGGAAAACGCGATAAATCTGTATATGGTGTTCCATTTTTAATTACCGGAATTCAACATATTCATCAATCATCCGGGCATTTTCAATCAGGTATTCCTTTTCGGCGGTCCGGATATTGACCTTTACTGACGCGCGAAACTTGATTCCTTTCGGGTTACGCGAAATCCATCTCAGCAGGCCGGTGGCCAATCTTCCATATACCTTCCTGTAATCCATGAAATCATTCAAAACCATTTCCTGGTGCCCGGATATTTCCAGAGTTACTGACACCTTCCCCTGCTGACACCGGATGATGTACCTCTCAGGATAATTCAGATTCATGCGTTGGCTATGCTCACGTTTCAGAATTTCAAGTGACAGATTATCAATAATAAACTGATTCCCATCGACATCCATAAAAAGCCGGGACACCTTTTGCACACTACCCCTGGCCTGCAAAATAGAATAGGTCAGACTTACCCTGTTGTCGATCAGGCGGCCCCAGTATAAGCGCGAAACGGGAACCTTCCATGGCAGGATATCGGTAACCACTTCATCGCAATACCCCGACGAACCCTGGTATATCATTACCGGACCGTTGGCCTGAATGGTTCCGGTTACCTTCCCGCTAAGGATTAAGGGAATCCAGTCGAGCGAGGTCTTCTGAACGCTGTATAAAGGGGACCGGTCAGGCCACTTTAAACTTGCTCCCCGGTAATCAAGGTTGATCCGGTAATCCTTAAAATCCAAACTGACCTGGCCATCCCCGTCATTAAATCCGACTACACCTTCTTCAAAAACCATTTTTTGTCGGTCAGTATTTTTCTTGTGTGTGGTTTTCAAACAAGCGAAACTCGTTTGCTGATCCTTATTTGGTTCCTGCTTTGTTCCATGCATCTGGAAGGAAGTAAAATACCTCTTCCCCAGTTTTATCTGGGAAACAAATAAAATCAGATAATCTTCGGCACCATCCGAGACATCAAAAAACCATTTTTTGAACTCATAAAATCCCATGTCCGGTCTATCTTGTTATTTTAATTCGGTACCAAAAAATTGCGAATGCGATCATAAGAAGCACTGTACCATAGAAAAAGCCCGCCAATCCGGGACCAGCGGCGGGAAGGTCGGTAAAAGCCGCAATCATGGTTGTTTGCGATGGAAAAAATGCCGGCAGCCATTCAATGACTGCCTTGGTTTGGGCACCGGAATAATAGATGGGGTTCTGGAGCCACCCAACATCCAGGTTGGCCAGGAGAACGATAAAAAGAATTCCCTCAAGCTCGCCCTTGAGAATGGCACCGATAAGCAATCCGTAACTGCCGTAAACATATCCGCAAAGTATATAACCCCAGATGATACCCATGATATGAGCCGGATGCATAAACAAGGTAGCCATCAGGGCAATGTACGCGCTGACTATCAAGGTGGTGATCAGCACAACAATGATGATGGCTGCCGACAATTCAACCGGCCGGTATCCGCAGAGAACCAGCCTTTTTTTGGCCAGGGTGTTCCTTTGCATCATGGTCAGCGCCAGAAAGGAAGCGATCAGTCCGGTAGCCGCCAGGCCGATGAAAATGAGTCCCAACTGCTCCTGCACAACAGGAACGACCGGTTTGCCTTTGACCGAACCAAGAATAAAAATGATCCGCTCACTCGATAAGGTTATCCAGGCAATGGAATAGAAAAGGGCCGGCAGGATGAAAAGCAATAGCAGGACCATTTTGTTCCGCACCGTCTCAATGAACCAGAGGCGCACAGCCGAATAGATGTATCCTGCCCTCATACCAGTTTGCCTCTCCTGAGTGTCCATATACGGTCGAGCTTTTCCCGCGCATAAATGATATGAGAAATGATGATAAGGGTTTTCCCTTCATTCCGGAGATTCTCTGAAAACTTCCAGAAGGAAAGGTAAGTTTCCCAGTCAAAAGATGCGTAAGGCTCATCCAGAAGCAAAATATCGGGATCATTCATCAACGCAATGATCAGGTTCAATTTCTGGAGTGTACCGCCACTAAGTTTAGAGCATTTTTTGGAAAGTGGTTCCGGAAAATTGAAAGTCCGAAGAAGCTCGTCCAGCCTGGCTATCCGATGGTCTGTAACTCTGTTTTTACCCATACCGTAAGCCTGTTTAAAAAAACTCAGATTCTCCTCAACCGTCAGGTGTACAAACAGCATCGGGCTCTGCGGACAAAAACCAATTCTCCCATTTATTACCAGACTGCCCGAATCCGCTTTCCAGTATCTGGCCAGAATATTCAGCAAGGTTGATTTACCGCTGCCGTTCTCGCCCTCGATCCCCAGTACAATTCCACGTTCCACCTCAAAGCTGAGATCATTCAGAACATGGTTTGATCCGAATGATTTGCTGATATTCCTGGCAGTTATGATTGTATGTTCAGCCATCCTTGCTTCCGGGTATTAATTATCGGACAATAGGTTTTTTCAAACCGGATTGATCCATGATCAAAACAATCATATCCTGCCATTTCACCACGCTTTCCTTTTTCAGGGTAATCTGATACAGTTGTTTCTCCGGTGGGACATACATTTGCAATTTGTAATAGCTTTCAATGGTAGCACTCTCCAGCTGAGTGAACTCAATAATGATCAGTTCATTGTGATGCAGGAAGGAGATTCCCGTACCGGTAAGATAAACAGGTCCGGATCCCAGTAGAACCATGAGATTATCTTGTTCCTTAAAAAACGAACCGTCGGTGGCGAAAATCAGTTTCTGTCCGGATAATGCCGGTGGTATGAAAAGATCTGCCGGGTGGGTTCCGGCCTGAGTCAGATCCTTTGGACCAATTCTTATTTCACGATAAACCTCATCAATCGTCTGAACGGCTGTCCCTCCTTTCCAAGGATAGGTCAGACTGAAACGGTCATCAATTTCGATATCGCATCCGCAATTTGAGCACCGGAGCATACCGGGTGGGATTTCGTGCAGGGCATCGAGGGTACGGCATACGGGGCATCGATATACTACCAGCGACAAGCGTCCAATCTTATTTTTACTTTTGCAGCGGATGGGTTGTTCAATATTTTTCCGGGGCTGAATTTTTTCAAAAAGGATATTTTCCAGTTCTTCCGGTGTCATTTCCTCATCCACGTGAACAACTTCCTCAAAACAGATACGTATTTTAGCCCTCAGCATCTTCGGCGACCAGCGGGGCCAAAGCAGGTAATTCCCCTCTATCCTTACCGGCAGTATTGGAATGTGTTTATACTTCAAAAATAACCTAAGGGTTTCAGGCTTGAATGTCAGCGTTTTACCTGTCCATGACCGTTCACCTTCGGGGGCGATTCCAATCGGATATCCTTGGTCCAGGGCGTTTTTAATGGCGATAATACTCTTCGTATCATGAGTGTACCGCTTTTTACTGATAGCGCCAAGTCTTCCAAAAATAGCCCGGTGGGTTTTGCTCCTGAACATCTCATAGGTGCTGATGGGCTTAACCGGCCATGGAAGGCCATAACTGATCAGTATTGAATCCAGATAATTGCGATGGCTGTTCACGACAAAAAAAGGAGGTGCCGGGGGAATATTTTTCTTTTGATCTACCCGGATATTAAACAAAATCTTGAAAACAGGAAAAGCAATAAATTTCAGCCATTGATGCAAGCCTGGAATCACGAGTCCGACGAGGTTCCTGTGCTGTTCGTAAGCCTTTCCAAACCGCCTGACAAGGCTTTTTTCCTCGAACCAGATATACCATCCCACTGCAATAATTAAAACCGGCAGCATGACGAATATAAAACCCTTTGACCGAAGGATCATGGCTAAGCCGGCCATGGTCAGGACGGTAAACAGATAGATCGGGTGCCTCCATACGGCAAAAACACCTTTGCGGATAATTATGTTGGTTGGAGTGGCTGATACCGGATATTCCTTTCCATAATACCGGAATTGCACAACCGAAGTCAGCATCATCAGAAGGCCTGAAATAAAAAGGATCCAACCGGGGATTCTGTAACCGGCAGGCAATGGAACACCGTCAAATAAGACCTGATCGACAATCGTTGCACTCACGATCAATGCTGCCGGAAGCAGGATCCAGAAAACCACAAAATAAGCTCCGATGATGGCTGCTTTTTTCATTTACTGATTAAGATGTTCATAAACAATGGCCTGAATATCCAAGGCTACACCTGCCGGAGGCGTATCCCCGGGATTGGGGCTGATCCTGTCGGCCAGGCACACAGGGCTTAACTTTCCGTTACGGATGGTGGCATCGGGACAATGGTAACAAATGGAGAAACTACCGTTCTCAGCATGGTACCGTGGCCCGTCCTGGATGGCCAGGTATTGATACCGCAGCAGGCTCATCCCCTTTGATTGTTGCAGCAATTTAAGGAACGACCCGGTCCTGCCCGGATTAATCAGGCAATCCAGGATTCCGGCTGCCATCAGGGTTAGGTTGAAAAACCGGTGAACCGGAGGTATTCCGAATAATTCCTGCTTTTTTGTCCTGAGATATAAGTTCTGATATAATCTGGTTAATGCAGGCGATAAATAAAATGTTCTTTGGGTTACTGAATTTACGTAATACAGGTAAACCAGCCAGGAAATGGAATGGCCTTCGAGGCTGGATGGCAGGTAAACGGAGGGTTGCAGGCTGAGCGATTGAAGGAGGCTGTCATACTCATTTTTAAGGTGCGGCCCTTCGCTGTTAATTACCCGGTGTTGTACCATCTCATCGAACGACCGCTCGAGCGTCGATAAAAATCCATCGAAATTGGGGTATACGGAAAATTCCCTGATCAGGTCGGGAATCCTACCCTCCCCTCCTTTGTAAATAGTCCAGGAGAGGGTGGTCAGGATATCAAGTTTCTCAGTCTTTTTCAGAAACCGGTGAATCGATTCCATCGGATTTTCATACTCTTCCTGGCCCTCGTCGATATGCAGCAGAACCCTGTCTAATCCATTTTGTTTCAATTGTTTCAGAAGAGTATCATCAGGGTCGGAAAGGAAAACAAACCCATTGGTTAACATCTGGGTAACCACTCCTTTACTCTTGACGTAACTGATTATTTCAGGCAGTTCCGGATGAATGCTGGGTTCCCCTCCAAGAAGAGTGATGGTATCCGCTTTCCGCATGCTCAGTCCCAGGTCGATTTCTCTTTTAATTTCTTCGAGTGTTTTTACCCGGCTCCGGTTCTTATTATAGCAGCTTTTGCATCGAAAATTGCACGTCATGTTGGTCTCAATGGTCAGATGAGGAACCATGTCGATTTTTGGTTTCCATGGCCGGATTGCGAGATTTTTATCAAAGTCCGAGGTTTTCATAAGCGGGCTTAACTCATGCAACTTTCATACAATGAATGTAATGTATGAAATATTTTTCGGTTATCATGACCAAAAAATTCCCGGATTATGATTAAAAAATATTTGATTCTGTCGTTTTTCAATTAATACGGGGCATTGAGTAATGTTGTGACCGGATAAACAATTCCATCTGATTTTACCTGAAGAATTTATACCTTAGCCACCATGGATCGAAAACATGAAATACCAGAGGCGTGCAGTCAGCGGTTTTTTATGTTGGGGATCAGCCTCTCCATGCTTTTATTCATCCTTTATGCAAACGCTGGTTTTTCACAATCGAAAATCAGCACCAGCAAACCCTGGACCTTTTGGTTCTGGATGGGGAGCGCGGTCGATAAAGAGGAAATAAAATTGGAACTCGGTGAGTTTTCAAGATCCGGGATAGGCGGAGTCCATATCGTTCCGGTATACGGGGTTAAAGGATTCGAAAATCAATTCCTTCCATTCTTAAGTGAAAATTGGATGGAAATGGTCCGTTTTACCATCGAAGAGGCAAATCATCTGAATCTTGGGGTGGATATTTCTCTTGGGACCGGATGGCCTTTCGGGGGAAATTGGATCAATAACCGTTTCGTTGCAAAAAAACTCACGATCAAGGAATATAAGATTGATGTCGAAGATATTATTTCAATTGATCCGGATACCCTGATAAACAATAACCGGTTTCTTGAATTAATCGGTATTGTCGCTTCGAACGGAAAGGGCGAACAATTTAATCTAAGTCCACGAATTCCGGAGAAAATTATCCATCAGCATGTTGATCCAGGCACTTGGAAATTGAGTTGTATCGGTATCACCAATACCAATCAGAAAGTTAAAAGAGCCGCACCCGGTGGAGAAGGCCTGGTAATTGACTATTTTGATGAAAGGGCAATGGAAAAGTACCTTGTCCATTTTGATTCCATTTTTGCGGAAACAAAGTTTAAGATTAAGCCAAGAGCGTGGTTTCATGATTCATACGAAGCGTATCAAGCGAATTGGTCATTCCGGTTTCCTGGCCGGTTCAAGGAAATGCAAGGTTATGAATTCACGGAAGCATTGCCTGTCCTCATGGACACTTCGGACAAGGTGCGACCATTAATTGTCCATGATTTCAGGGAGACATTAGCAGATTTGCTATACAATGAGTTTGCGTCAACCTGGACCGGATGGTGCCGGGAAAGTGGATCTGAAACCCGGTACCAGGCTCATGGTTCACCCGGAAACCTCCTCGATTTATATGGGATCTCCGACATTCCTGAAACCGAATCATTCGGCTGCAGTAATTTCCCGATTCCAAAACTCGGGTGCGATCCCGACTATGAAGAGAAAACCTTTGGACGCCCAAGCCCGCTGATGATGAAATTTGCCTCCTCCCCGGCACATATTTTGAATAAAAAATTGGTCAGTTCAGAAACCGCAACCTGGCTGGCCGATCATTTCAGGGAATCGCTGAGCATGGTCAAGCCCCAGGTAGATGAACTTTTTATTGCCGGGATCAATCATATTTTTTATCAGGGAATAACCTATTCCCCGAAAAATGAAACCTATCCCGGCTGGCTCTTTTACGCCTCCACAAATTTTGGCCGTTCTTCGCATTTCTGGGACGAATTTCCATTATTGAATTCCTATATAGAGGAGTGTCAGAACCTGCTGCAGAATTCCAGTCCTGATAATGATATTCTCCTCTACTTCCCGATCGACGACTTATGGACAAAATATCCCGGTGATTTATTATTATTGCTTGATGTGCATCATTATTCTGAATGGTTTGGAAAATCAAGTTTTGGAAAAACCTCCAAACTATTGTGGGATAATGGTTTTGCCTTTGATTATATTTCAGATAAACAATTAAAACAATTAAAAATAAGCAGCAGCGGAAAGCTGTCGCAAAATTCAAATTCATCCTATTCTGTGATAATAATTCCGGAAGTGGATTTTATCAATAAAAATACTTTGAAATTATTAGACTCCCTGGCGCAAAATGGAATCAAAATTATTTTTGCGAATAAATTACCAGAGCAATTTTCGGGATATTTATCACAAAAGGAAAATAAATCAGAGTTAATCAGTCTAAAAAATAAATTAAAAGCAAAAACCATCATTTCAAGTGACCTGGTCAAAGAATTAAAATCAATAAATATCCGTCAGGAAGAAATTAAATTAAAAGGACTTGATTTTATCAGAAAAAGAAATAATAATGGAACTGTTTATTTTATTACCAATTTAAGCAATCAATTTTACGAAGGCAATATTTCACTATCGGTAAAATCAGAATATATTGAAATTTTTGATCCGCTGAATTTAAAAAAAGGATTTATTCAAAATCCGGATCCATTTTTCCTTCAATTACCCCCGGGTAAATCCTGTTTCATTAAAACCTATATGACAAAGCCTGATTCAAGTAGTTGGAATTCCACAATCAATTCTGACACCCTGATTTTAAATGATCCTTGGGAGGTTAGTTTTATTTCAGGAAATAACCTGGGATTAAAATCAAAATATTCTGTTGTCAAGCTAAATTCATGGACCGAATGGGGTGACGACAGTCTGAAATCATTTTGTGGAAAAGCAAAATATATATCCGGTTTTACGATTAATAATTTTAATAAATCGAATACTTACCGGCTGGTTTTTGATGATATCCGGGAGACCGCTAATATATCAATTAATGGCATCCCATGCGGAACAATCTGGTCACTACCCTATTCCCTTGAAATTCCCGGAAATGTTCTCAAGAAAAAAAATACCATCGAAATAATTGTCCAAAATCTCTCGGCCAACCGGATGAGGAAAATTGACCAGGATAAAATTCCATGGAAAAAGTTTTATGATATCAATTTTGTCGATATCAAATATCAGCCCTTCGATGCCTCCCGCTGGGCCCTGGTTCCCTCCGGAATCATTGGCAAGGTTTGTCTGATCACCTGCCTTGGCAGAAATAACATTCCAATCCACTGATTTCACTGATTCACTCATTGTATAATTCATTTGAGTTACCTTTGCGTCATGCAAAACGATATCAGTATTAGCGGGATACTCGGCCATTTAAAAATCGATAGGCTCAATGAGATGCAGGTGGCTTCAATCGAAGCTATTGAGAAAAAAGGCGACGTAATTCTGGTTGCCCCTACCGGTTCTGGAAAGACCCTGGCTTTTCTGCTTCCCCTGGTCAAGAAGCTTGATCCGCAGCAAAAAACCGTTCAAACCCTGATCCTGGCACCTTCAAGGGAGCTGGCTCTTCAGATTGAGCAGGTTTTCCGGTCGCTGGGAACCAATTTTAAAGTTAATTGCTGCTATGGCGGTCATTCGATGAGCATTGAAAAGAAAAACCTGTCGGAGCCCCCGGCAGTGTTAATTGGTACACCCGGCCGGATTGCCGACCATATCGACCGGGGGAATTTTGACATCGGTTTCATTTACAATCTGGTTCTTGATGAGTTTGATAAATCGCTGGAGTTTGGCTTTGAAAAAGAAATGTCCTTCATCCTGAGGAAAGTCCAGTCGATCAGGAAACGCATCCTGACTTCAGCTACCCAATCCATTGAAATTCCCGATTTTGTCGGTCTGAGAACCCCGACCCGGCTCAATTTTTCGACGGATGAGGAAAAGGCCGGCAACCTGTCGGTAAAGATGGTGATATCTGAAGACCGGGATAAACTGGTCACCCTGTTTAAACTTATTTGCAGCCTGGGAGGCGGATCGACACTGATTTTCTGTAACCATAAAGAATCGGTTGAACGGGTAAGCCATTTTCTGACCGGCAAATCGGTGGTAAATGAATATTTCCACGGAGGGTTGGAGCAGGTTGACCGTGAAAGTGTTCTGATCCGGTTCCGGAATGGAAGCAATAATATACTGATCAGCACCGATCTGGCCTCAAGAGGTTTGGATATTCCGGAAATTAAAAATATCATCCATTACCATCTGCCGTCAAAAGGGGATGCGTTTATTCACCGGAACGGGCGGACCGCCCGCATGAATGCAACCGGTACCACGTTTATCATCCTTTCGGCTGATGAGGTGCTTCCTGATTATATTGATCCCGCCCCCGAGGGTTATCATCTCCCGGCCGAATACGATTTGCCGGAGAATCCCCCATGGATTACGCTTTTCATCGGGGCCGGCAAAAAAGACAAGGTGAACAAAATGGATATCGTTGGATTCTTGCTGAAAGCCGGGAGATTGGATAAAGAGGATCTGGGGCTGGTCGATGTCAAGGACAATATTTCCTATGCAGCGGTAAAAAGGGACAAGGCCGATGAGCTGTTGCAGTTGGTATCGGACCAGAGAATAAAAAACAGGAAGGTGAAGATACAAATCGCCAGATAAGGGAACCTCAAAGATTTTCAGGTAATTAGACCTGGGAAGATGTATCTTTGTGCCATGATAAAAAAGACCCTAAAGGTTTTACTTATTCTTTTCCTGACCGGATTTTTTCTGGTTGGGATTTTTATCCTCTCCATTTTTCTCGGGGCATACGGACGTTTACCTGAGCAGGCTGATCTTCTGCAGTATAAAAACAAAACGGCCTCTCTCGTTGTTGCCGAAAACGGTGAACTGATCGGTAAGTTCTTTGCTCAGAACCGTACAAATATCGCCTATGATGTGATGCCCGATCACCTGATCAACTCTTTGGTGGCTACCGAAGATGCAAGGTTTTTCCAGCATACGGGCATTGATACGCGCAGCCTTTTGAGGGTCATTTTCAAGTCAATTCTATTCAGGGATCCTGATTCCGGAGGGGGAAGCACGATCAGTCAGCAATTGGTGAAAAACATGTTCGGCCGGAAAAGTTATGGATTTATTACCATGCCTGTCAATAAAATCAGGGAGGCAATGATTGCACACCGGCTGGAAAAGGTTTACAGCAAGGAAGATATCCTGATGCTATATCTGAATACCGTCCCATTCGGGGAAAACATTTTCGGCATTGAAGCTGCCGCTCAGCGATATTTCAACAAGACCACCGGCAACCTGCGCATTGAGGAGTCTGCCACACTCATCGGGATGCTCAAGGCCAATACAACTTTCAATCCCCATTTGAATCCCGAAAGCTCGAGGTTCCGCAGAAATGTGGTCATCCTGCAGATGGCAAAATACAATTACCTGGAGCGGGCCGCCGCCGATTCCTTATGCACCCTCCCATTGAAGCTGGATTATGCCAATCTGGAATCTGCAGGACCGGCAGATTATTTTCTGGTCAGGGTTAAAAACGATGCCAGGCAGATTTTAGCTGACATCAAGAGAGCAACAGGCAAGGAGTGGAACCTTGAAGAGGACGGGTTGATCATCAGGACCAGCTTGAATTTCAAGCTCCAGAAACTTGCCATGCAGTCTTACCGTGAACATTTACCTGAGATGCAGGAAAAACTCAGGGACCAATACAAGGGGACCAACGGGGCCCGGATTCTACGGGAGATAAATGACACACTAAACCTTTCGGATGTCATCCTTCATGCCGGTTTGATAGCGATTGATCCGGGTACCGGGGAAATAAAAGCCTGGGTGGGCGGCATCAATTTCCAGACCAATCCTTATGATCAGATCCTTGCACGCCGTCAGCTGGCATCAGCTTTTAAGCCCTTTATCTATGCGGCTGCTTTGGAACAAGGCATCCGGCCCTGCCAGTATCTTGATAATAAACCGATTGAAATATCAGGATTCGATGATTGGAGTCCAAGCAATTATGACCTTTCAACCGGTGGAAAATACTCCCTGGCCGGTGCGCTTGCCCGGTCGATGAACATTCCGACAGTCAACCTGTATATGGAAGTCGGATTTGACCGGGTGAATGAAATTTGGGAAAAAATGGGATTTTCCTTTACTCTCGACAACACCCCGTCGCTGGCGCTGGGCACTGCCGAAGCAAGTGTTTATGAACTGGCCATTGCCTATTCCGCATTTGCCAATGGTGGGTATCCTGTAAGGCCTCAGGGAATTGTATCTATTTCAACTCCTGACGGGACCATTATATACAAAGGCTCATTCATGCGGTCGGAGGAAAGGATAATCAGTTACGAAACCAGTATTCTGATGAGTGCGATGCTCCAGAAAGCAGTCAGGGAGGGCACCGGGGCTACGATGGCAAGTGTTTATGGAGTTACTTTCCCGTGGGCTGGTAAAACAGGAACCTCCCAGAATTATTCCGATGCGTGGTTTGGGGCATTCAACCCGAAACTGGTGATGGTCACCCGTGTTGGTGCAGCTACGCCCGCTATTCATTTTAATCACGGATCCAACGGCTCGGGAAGTACATTAGCCCTGCCCCTGGTTGCCCGTACACTAAAGAAAACCGAACTCGATCCCACACTCCGCATTGAACTGATCGCTTATTTTCCGGGATTGCCGTTTGAATTGCAAGGAGCCCTTGATTGTCCGGATTTCAGGGAGGAGAATTTCATGGATAAGGTTAAATCCTTTTTTGGCAAAGACAAAAAAGTGTCCCCACTGGACAGGGAGATGTCTGAAAAAGGCAAGACCCTTGCGGACCCGGGAGCGCCGAAAGTCCCTAAGAAAAGAAAATCGATTTTCGATATTTTCCGGAGAAAAGACAAACAATAAAATCATTAATTGCCTGGGAGGCCTATTTCCGGCCGGATAGATTTTTCGGAATTCTTCCCTGGTTAATGCATTCCGATCGCAATTTCCTTCCGACAATTCTTTCCACCATTTTTCCGGTTTCAAGAATACGATCAATATCCAGGTTCGTTTCGATTCCCATTTCATCCATCATCACCACCATATCCTCCGTTGAAACCAGCCCGACGTTCAATGAATCCTTGTAATAATAAGCTCCGGTTCCGGATACGGGGACGCCATCGACGAAATTAGCCGGCTGCCCCCCGATTCCGCCCATCGTAGACTCGAAATTTGTCATTCCCGCCTGCAGCGCGGCAAGAACATTAGCCAACCCCCAACCGCGGGTGGTATGAAAATGAACGATATGCTTGTGAGGGTTGTCAATGTTATCAAGCAGCATGGAATAATACCGGTAAACCCTGTCGGGGGAAGCCGATCCGTCATGGTCGGCATGTTCAACATCATTAGCCCCGATATCAAGCCACCTTT
The DNA here is from genome assembly GCA_041662065.1 of Bacteroidales bacterium. GTDB lineage: Bacteria > Bacteroidota > Bacteroidia > Bacteroidales > UBA12481 > UBA12481. The sequence goes on from JBAZTE010000011.1 coordinate 82,631, forward strand.
TAGCAAAAGCAATGGCGTCCATCATGTCGGTTACCCCTTCAATCGGGCATCCCCATATGGTGCTGACCGTACCATTCACTTTGAGTCCGGCCGCCCGCGCTTTCGGAACAAATTCTTCGGCCATTTTCCAATATTCCTTTAGAGAGAGTCCGGAATTTTTCCGGTGGTGGGATTCGCTGGTCGAAACCATCAGCAATATCCGGTCGGGGCCGTTGCCCTCGAGCTTTGCCTGAATAGCCCTTTCGATGGCTTTTTCTCTAATGGTAACCGCGGTTAGGCTTACATCAGCCAACTTATCCTGTATTTTTTTACTACTCCTTATTTTTTTAAACAATTGATCAGCATCCTTGAACTGGGGCATTCCGGCCGGGTTACCATAATTGGTAATCTCGATGTGCTTAAACCCGCATAGAACCAGTTCCTCGGCAAGCCACAATTTTGCTTCGGTGGGAATAAATTTTTCTTCGTGTTGAAAACCATCACGTACGGTCAGGTCCCCAATCACGACCTGCTTAGGATAATTCATCATTTTCAGGCCCTTTAATTCTCCCATGAATATTCTTTCAGGCAATCAATTTAGTAAATTTTTGCATAAACTTGTAAGACTATCGATTTTTAAAGGGAGAACGTATTCCTCTTTGATGGTTATAATTAATTCATATTGTTTTGTTTAAGCTTAATACAAAAATTGATCCCTCCTCTGATGATTTCAAAAACAATAAAAACGAGTTTTTGAAATTGATGAGCCAATTCAAGGAAAGAATTGCTGAAAGCACATCGGGAGGCCATGCAGAATCGGTGAAGAAACATAAAGAAAGGGGAAAGTTGCTCGCTCGCGAGCGAATTGATTTATTGGTTGACCTGAATACTCCCTTTCTCGAACTTTCGCCGTTGGCTGCATTTGATCTGTATGGCAATGGTTTTCCTTCTGCGGGAATAGTCACCGGGATCGGTGTCATTCATGGCAGGGAAACGGTCATCATTGCCAATGATGCCACGGTTAAGGGTGGCACCTATATGCAGTACACGATTAAGAAGCACCTGCGTGCCCAGGAGATCGCCATGGAAAATCACCTTCCTTGCGTTTACATGGTTGATTCAGGCGGGGCTTTCCTTCCGGAGCAGGATACCGTTTTTCCTGACCGCGAGCATTTTGGCCGGTTCTTTTATAACCAGGCAAGAATGTCAGCTGAAGGAATTCCTCAGATCGCCATTGTAATGGGTTCATGCACGGCAGGCGGGGCCTATGTTCCAGCCATGAGCGATGAAACGATCATCATAAAAGACCAGGGCACCATTTTTCTGGGTGGTCCGCCACTGGTGAAAGCAGCTACCGGTGAAGAAGTTACCGCCGAAGAACTGGGCGGCGCAGAAGTTCACACGTCCATTTCAGGTGTGGCAGATCATTTGGCCGAGAATGATGTTCATGCCATTCAAATTTGCCGGAATATTTTTGAGAATCTTGGCATCCGGGAGAGACAAACACTCGATACCGTCGCTATTGAAGAACCTGCATACGATCCACGGGAATTATATGGCATTGCCCCGCTTGATTTACGGAAGATGGTTGACCCCCGCGAAGTGATCATGCGCATGGTGGACGGAAGCAGGTTCCAGGAATTCAAGACAAAATATGCACCGACCGTGGTAACCGGTTTTGCTTACATCATGGGTTATCCGGTTGGAATCATTGCCAATTTTGGCGTGCTTTTTTCAGAATCGGCGCTGAAAGTGACCCATTTTATCGAGTTGTGCACGTCAAGAAAAATCCCCCTGGTATTTTTGCAAAATATTACGGGTTTTATTGTTGGAAAAGAATTCGAACGAAAAGGAATTGCCAAGGACGGTGCCAAGATGGTTCATGCCGTTTCCAATGCCAACGTGCCAAAATTCACCATTATTTTCGGGGGCTCATTTGGAGCCGGAAATTACGGGATGGCCGGCCGGGCCTTTAATCCACGATTGCTGATGATGTGGCCGAATGCTAAAATTTCGGTCATGGGTGGTGAACAGGCGGCTACCGTTTTAACTACGGTTAAGATCGAACAGTATTTAAGCAAAGGATTAACGCCACCGCCGGGCGAAATAGAGGAATTGAGAAAAACCATTCTCGCCAAATACGAAAAAGAGGGTTCGGCCTATTACAGTACTGCCCGATTGTGGGATGACGGGATTATCGACCCGGTGGATACCAGGAAAGTGATTGCGATGGGAATCGCCATGTCGCTGAATAAAAAATACCCGGATCAGAAATACGGAGTTTTCAGGATGTAACGAAAAGCTAAATGAAGATTTACCAAACTATACTAACTGAAAGAAGCAATGGGACTTGCACGGTCTGGCTCAACCGGCCGGAGTTGCATAATGCCATGAATGATATCATGATAGCCGAACTGACCGATGTTTTTGGCTGCCTGTCCGGTGAAGAAGATCTGAGACTGATCTTCCTGAGGGGAAAAGGAAAATCCTTTTGTGCCGGTGCGGACCTGAATTACATGAAAAATATTGCTTCATACAGCGCAGAGGAGAATTTCAACGACAGCATGAAACTGGCACAATTGTTCAGCTCAGTCTATGATTGCAAAGTGCCGGTCATTGCTGTGGTACACGGATCCTGTTTCGGCGGGGCGAACGGATTGATTGCTGCCTGCGACATTGCGATAACTTCCATACATACCGTTTTTGCCTTCAGCGAAGTTAAGCTCGGGCTGGTCCCGGCCACCATTGCGCCTTTTGTCATCGGACGAATCGGGGAATATGGCGCCAAAGAACTCATGATGACCGGGAAAAGATTTAATGGCGAAGAAGCATTGAAATGGAAGCTTGTGAACCACGCTATTGCGGATAATGATATGGAAACTGAGGTGGAAAAATGGAAAACCCTCATTTTAAGTAATGGACCGACGGCGGTGCGGACCACCAAGGAATTGATCAGGCGCCTGGTGAATGTGCGTCATGATGCTAAGGAAACGATGGATGATACAGCGAAGCTGATTGCCAGATTGCGGTCATCAGATGAAGGGCAGGAAGGAATGTCCTCTTTTCTCGAAAAAAGAAAGCCAAATTGGACGGTTGATTAAATTCAAGATTAAAAATATACTATTACTGAAATTGATGAAACTGTTTAATAAAATACTGGTTGCCAACAGGGGCGAAATCGCGGTTAGGATTATCCAATCCGCCAGAAAACTGGGAATCAGGACAATTGCCATCTATTCAGCAGTTGATAGTGAATCGGCACACTCAGGAATAGCTGATGAAGCCTTTTGCATCGGACAGCAGGAATTATCGGAAACCTACCTAAATATTGAAAAAATCATTGAAATTGCCAGGTCAGCCTATTGCGATGCCATTCATCCGGGTTATGGCTTTCTTGCTGAAAACCCCTTATTTGCTGAGGCCTGTGAAAAGAACGGAATCGTATTCATCGGACCCCATCCGACGGCAATAAGATTGATGGGCAACAAAATTGAATCAAGAGCATTTGTGAAAAGCCTGGATGTACCCATGACCGAAGGCATCACAGGAAGCACTGAATTTTTGTTGCAGAATGCGCCCTCCATGTCATTTCCCCTTTTGGTAAAAGCAGCTGCAGGGGGCGGAGGGAAAGGCATGCGGATTGTCGTTGATCCGGCAGATCTCGAAAACATTCTGGAATCAACGAGCCGCGAAGCAAAAAGCTATTTTGGCGACCCGACGGTTTATATCGAAAAATACATTGAACAACCGCGTCATATCGAGTTTCAGGTCATTGGCGACAATTTTGGCAACCTGGTTCACCTTTTTGAAAGGGAATGCACGATCCAGAGAAGGTATCAAAAAATAATTGAGGAATCGCCCTCGCCGACCATGACCCCTGATCTCAGGAATAAGATGGGCGAAGCTGCCTTGCGGATTGCCAGGGAAATCAATTATAATAGCGTTGGAACCATTGAATTCTTGGTTGACAGCCAGCTGAATTTCTATTTTCTGGAAATGAATACCCGCATCCAGGTTGAACATCCCGTAACCGAGATGGTGACCGGCATCGACCTTGTAGAGGAGCAGATTCTGGTTGCAGCCGGTAATCCCCTCCGATTGCGACAAGAAGAGCTGCTACAAACCGGGCACGCGATTGAATGCAGGATTTACGCTGAGGATCCGGAAAATAACTTCCTGCCGTCGCCGGGTGAGATGACCCTTTATTTGCCTCCCCATGGTGAGAATATCCGAATAGATTCAAGTATTGAGCATGCAGGAACCATCCTGAGCTTTTTTGATCCCATGATCTGCAAAATGATCGTGTGGGGCGAATGCCGTGAGATTGCAACCAAGCGCTGCATTTCGGCTATGCAGAATTTTGTGATACAGGGTATTCACACCAATATTGAATACATGCTTGGTGTACTGAATCACAGGGCTTTCCAGGAAAATGATTTATCCACCCGATTTTGTGATGAACATACGGGTAAAATATTGAACCAGATCAGGCAATCCAAAACCGACCTTTCTGTTCCCCTGATCGCATTTGCTTTATATAGCCTTCGTTGTACAAATTTCGACAAAAAGCAAAATACCTGGGATTATATTGGTTATTGGCGGAACAGGATGCAACTGGAGTTTAAGGTACCCGACGAAAGGCATGCGATTATAATCGAAAATCAACAGGAACATAATTACCAGATCCGATATAAAGAGATTGTTTTTTCCGTAAATATTATTGATGTCAATGCAAACCGGATTAACATTAATATTGACGGCACCAGCCACATTGCAGCCATTTCCTTTGATAAAAAAGGCCTTGCATGGATATCATTGGATGGTGGCATCTATCAAATGATGCGCCTTGATATGCTGAACATGAAACAGGATTTTTCCAGTCATGTTCAGGGAGACGGAATCAGCAATTTATTTTCACCCATGCCCGGGAAAGTCACAAAAGTGCATGTTAAGGCAGGTGACCGGGTAAAAAGGGGAACGGTGCTGCTCGTTGTTGAAGCCATGAAGATGGAAAATAATATCCTGGCTGAAAATGATGCAATTATTGAGCATATCGTTGTTAATGAAGGTGATATGGTTGATAGCGATACGCAATTGGTTTACCTCAACTTGATTGAATAAGCATAAATTCCAAAAAAAAGTATGGATTTTAACTTAAGCGACGAACAGAATCTGATCAGGAAAACCGTAAGAGATTTTGCTGAACATGAGATCAGGCCGGTAGCACGGGAGCTGGATGAAAAAGCTGAGTTTTCATACGATCTGGCAAAGAAAATGGGGAACCTCGGTTTATTTGGGATGAACCTGCCACGAATGTATGGTGGTCTGGGGATGGATACACTCACCTATATCATTGCTGTTGAAGAAATTGCGCGAATCGACTCTTCGCAGGCCGCTACTCTGGCAGCTCATAATTCTTTGGGTATAGGGCCAATATACGAGAATGGGACCGAAGATCAGAAGATGAAATACCTGCCACAATTATGCACCGGAGATGCATTGTGGAGTTTTGGCCTGACGGAACCCGGTGCAGGATCAGATTCGAGGGGAACGAAAACCACTGCCAGGCTTGAAGGAGGCGAATGGATTATCAATGGTTCTAAAGTATTCATAACCAATGGTTCAGTAAAAATATCCAGGGGATGCACCGTTCAAGCTGTCACCAATGATGAATGCGGTAAAAAGAGCTTCACCACCATCCTGCTTGAAAGTGGTACAGCGGGATTTAAACAGAAGGGGATGCATGGAAAAATGATGTGGCGTGCCTCGGATACTGCCGAGTTATTTTTTGATGAATGCAGGGTTCCGGCGGAAAATATTCTCGGACAGGTTGGAGAAGGATCGAAAATCATGCTTTCAACACTCGACAGCGGCCGTCTGTCCATCGCTGCGATGGGCCTTGGATGTGCGCAGGGGGCGTTTGAGCTCGCACTGAATTATTCAAAAGAACGTCAGCAATTTGGAGGACCAATTTCGAAGTTTCAGGTGAATGCCTTCAAGCTGGCTGATATGGCAACAAAAATCGAGCTTGCGAGAAACCTTCTTTACAAGACCTGCTGGCTGAAAGACAGTAAAAAACCCTATGGCAAAGAAGCCGCCATGTCAAAACTCTATTGTTCGGAAATTGCACGGGAAGTAACGGATGAGGCGGTTCAATTACATGGTGGTTATGGCTTGATGAAAGACTACGATATTGAACGGTTTTATCGTGACCAAAGGGTACTGCAGATCGGGGAAGGAACTTCAGAAATACAACGCCTGGTTATCTCGAGACACATTGGTTGTTAACAAATAAAAAACTTATGAATAAGGTCGTAAAAAATGCTTCGGAAGCGATTAATGGGATGCAAAACGGGCAAACAATCATGCTTGGCGGGTTTGGTTTATGCGGTATCCCTGAGAATACCATCAATGCCCTGGCCGCATCCGACCTGACCGGGTTAATCTGTATATCGAACAATGCAGGGGTGGATGATTTTGGGCTTGGACTCCTGCTCAGGAAGCATCAGATCAAGAAAATGATTTCATCGTATGTGGGAGAGAACCAGGAGTTTGAACGCCAGCTCTTAGCGGGTGAGCTCGAAGTTGATCTGATCCCTCAGGGAACCCTGGCCGAACGCATCCGGGCCGGAGGTGCAGGGATTCCGGCTTTCTATGTGCCGGCAGGATATGGCACAGAAGTGGGAGAAGGCAAGGAATCAAGATCTTTCAACGGGAAAATGCATCTGCTCGAATTCGGGCTTACCGCTGATTTTGCTGTGGTAAAAGCCTGGAAAGGCGATACGATGGGCAACCTGATTTACCGGGAAACCGCAAATAATTTTAATCAGGCGATGGCGATGGCAGGTAAAATAACCATAGCCGAAGTTGAGAACCTGGTTCCGGCCGGTGAACTGAATCCCAATGAAATCCATACCCCGGGGATTTTTGTGCAAAGGATATTTCAGGGAATAAATTATGAAAAAAGAATTGAATTTGAAACAGTTCGCGGTTAATCTTGCTTCAACCTAAAACTTGAAAAAATGAGCCTGGATAAAAACGGAATAGCAAAAAGAATTGCTCAGGAATTAAAAGACGGTTATTACGTAAACCTGGGCATCGGTATCCCGACCCTGGTTGCCAATTTTGTTCCTGAAAATATCGAAGTTGTATTGCAGTCGGAGAACGGTCTTTTAGGTTTAGGACCCTTTCCGGAAAGGGGTAAAGCCGACCCCGACCTGATTAATGCCGGAAAACAAACAGTTACCACCATTCCGGGTTCCTCCTTCTTCGACTCTTCGCTTAGTTTTGCCATGATACGGGGTGGGCATGTTGACCTCACCGTTTTGGGTGCTTTTGAAGTTACCGACAAAGGCGATATTTCATCATGGAAAATTCCAGGCAAACTGGTAAAAGGCATGGGGGGTGCCATGGACCTGGTTGCCGCAGCTAAAAATATCATAGTAGCCACCACCCATACCGACCGTGATGGGAACCCCAAGCTTAAAACATCCTGCAGCCTTCCGCTGACAGGCATCAGGTGTGTGACAAAAATCGTAACTGATTTGGCCGTGATCGAAGTGACGGATAAGGGATTTAAACTGTTGGAAAGAGCACCCGGAGTGAGTGTGGAAGAAATATTGGCAAAAACCGGAGCACCCGTCATTGTTGAAGGTGACATCCCGGAAATGAATTTATAGGCCAGGTGATTACAGGTATTTATCTGTAATGATTTGAATAACATCAGGAGTTATGAAAAATAAAATTTTTATAGCAGCCCTTCTCTTTCCAATTTACATGCATGCGGACACAGTCGTTTTCAATAAAACCACCACCGCGGCTTGAAAATAAAATACCCTCCGATAATTTCAGAGGGCTTGGTGAACCTGGAGGGATGGGAACCCCTTCTCCTGGGTCAAGATGGGGTGACAGCCACTTTCGCATGATAGAAAATTTGGAGTTCGAACGCGATCCATTTTCTCATTAAAATTAGCATTTAAGTTTTCATTTGCTTTCTGGCAATCAAGTTTATATTTTTGTAAACTAATAAACTTATAAACATGAAGGATAAAACCATATATGTTCTCCATGCCAATATTTGCAAGGCATTAGCTAATCCCATTCGTATCGAGATCATTGAGTTGCTCGGAGATCGGGAATTGGCATTTACCCATTTGCAAGTGGAAACTGGGGTTTTGAAATCCAACCTCTCTCAACACCTTTCCTTGATGGTATCAAATGGAATCCTGATTCAAAGAAAAGAGGGGCTAAAGGCATTCTATAAGCTTTCCAGTGAGAAGATTGCAATAGCCTGCCGGATCATGAGAGAAATTCTGGTGGACAACCTTAATAAACAACATGAAATTATCAAACTACTTTAAAACCAACAACATGAAAAGATCGTTTTGTGTAATGCTCCTATTTATAGGCTTGGGTTCTGTAGCATTTCCCCAATCAGGCACTAATGCCGGAGATAAACCCGCTCCAACCAGTATCGGGATGGTGATCTACTCCCAGGACGTTGAGACCGTCTGGAATGCATTGAGGCTCGCAAATTTTGCCGTCAATTCAGGCGACACGGTACAAATATTCCTGTTGGGAAAAGGAGTAGTTTTGGATTCTTTGGCTAAGAATAATGCCGATATAAAAAAGCAGTCGGACATTTTCCTCAATGCAGGAGGTCTCATTCTGGGATGCGGTACCTGTTTGTTCAGCCGGAACAATCTTCACCCGCAGGTTTGCACCATGTCCTCCATGAGTGATTTGTATGCTATTGTCCGGAAAAGCAAAATCCTGTTAACCTTTTAAATCTGCCAACCATGAAAAGTATCTTAATTCTGATCAACGATGCCCCCTATGGTACTGAAAAAGCTTATAATGCATTAAGGTTAGCCATGCAATTGCAAAAAGACCATGAACAAACCGAAGCCCGGATTTTTTTGATGGCAGACGCGGTTACCTGTGCGATCCCACATCAGAATACTCCACAGGGATATTACAACATTGAGCGCATGCTGAAATCCATTATCCAAAAAGGTGGACTCGTGAAATTGTGTGGAAGTTGTGCGGAAGCAAGGGGTCTGAAATCAATTCCACTGATCGAAGGAGCTGAATTAAGCACCATGAGCCAATTTACACGATGGACGGTTGAAAGTGACAAGTTAATAACCTTTTAGGAAACCCCTGGCAATGAGAATTGCGAAAAAAAATGATATTGAGTTGAATTCGGTGATAACCTGCCCTGAATGTGGGTTTAAAAAGGAAGAAATCATGCCACTTGATGCCTGCCAATTCTTTTATGAATGCACAAATTGCAGGAAGGTAATCAGGGCGAAACCTGGAGATTGCTGTGTCTTTTGTTCCTATGGCAGCGTCAAATGTCCGCCTGTTCAGGAAAGCGGTAGTTGCAGCTGTTGCGGGTAATAAAAAAAGTTGTCCACGATCAAAAGTATTATCCTTGATCATGGACAACTGAAACTATCCACAAAAACTAATTTCCTGGTCTATTTGCCGCCCATGAACCCCTTGCCTGACCGGTTACAATATTTTTTACCTGCAGCGTTCTGATTTCCGATACAGAGCCCGGCTCCCCTTTCCCAACCGGAGGTCACAATTGCCGTATAATCTTCGAGGGTAAGAGCAACAGGGGCATAAACAACCCCATTGACTTTCAGGACCCTGGCAAAAGCCCTGAGGTGATTTCTCGAGCCGAGCATGAGTGCTTCGGTCAGGGCAGTAAGGTCATCGCCCGGGTTCAGTTCATACACCTTTGCGAGGTCCAGAATATCGGTCTCTTCGACTAATGCGCCAACTTTGAGTGCTTCAACCAGGCTGACTTTTCCTTTTGCCAACAGGGTGTCGTATAAAGCCTGTAAATCAGCATTATTGAAAATTCCATTTTCTGTTGAAGCAGGATCTTCAATTGAATAGGTAGTAAGAATGGTTAAAACCGCATTCATGTGGTTCAGTTCTGCCCGAGGAATATTTTTAAATACCGGGACAGTATAAATCTCACTAAAGGCAACATACAGGTCATGTGCCAATTTTTCTTCTTCACGCATGAACTTCAGCCAATCGGACTGGGATTCGGTAATTGCATCCGAGCCGGTGGTCACAGTTTTCAACTCCACTGAATTAATCAGCGTGGTACCTTCATTATCCACGGTCACCAGGCTGGAAGTTATCCCTGCAGATAGTTCATCACCGGAATTGCAGGAACTAAGAGAAATACCGCTGACCAACATGATAATCAGACCAAATTTCAAACTAATTGATTTCATTTTTTACTAATTTTATAGTTGCTAACTTTTCGAAGATAGAAAGAGCGGGTTAATTGAACGTGGAGGTTCTTTGGCCCGCTCTGCCTTTTTGCATTGACGTAGCGACAGATAATTATCTGTCGCTACACAATTTATTATTTACCCCTGGCGATTTATGTTGCAGGTCCCTTTCATAGAACCACCCTTTTTGCCACCGGTGGATACGTTTATTCCCCATGAAGCTAAAAGTGCTTTAACTTCGGCGATATGTGCATTACGCTGCGCGGTCATTTCCTGGCGGATCGGCAGTTTTTCAGCCAGAGTAGGAGCTGCGATCAATTCTGCCCGGAGAACTGCCATATCAGCCTGGAATAAGTCGCAGAGATTTTCCAGAATAGCCTTCTGCTCAACGGTCAGGAGACTTGAATTCACACAACTTCCGGTGCAGGTTCCACAGGTTCCTGTTCCTCTTCCTCTTCCGTTCTGGGCCGAAAGGTCCAGGGTTCCGACTGCGATCATGACCACAGCCAGTGCGATTTTCATGCTAACTTTTTTCATTTTACTAAACATTAAGGTTATTTACTTGAAATTGAATCTTTCTTGTCTTTCCACCAGGGACCGCGCCCCTGCCCCGGTCCTTTGGGTCCCCGACCTTCCGGTTTACCACCTGGAACCTTCACATTACTTTCCGGGGACAATAAATTCTGGAACATTTCAAACAGAGTTTTCTTTTGATCGCTATTACAGATTGATTTCAATCCCAGGTAATAGGTAATCGTCAGCTTTTTCAGTTCGGTATGTTTCTTTCCAATCTGATCAGAAAGGTCGTTCAGCACCGCTGTATCAGGTACTGGCGCATCCAGAGCGACCAGGAGCTGTTCGCGCAACAGGCTCATTGTCTCGCTGATTTCCTTTGTTTGCCTGCCGTAATTCCAATTGACTTCCCTGAAAGCCGATTGTTGTTCTGAATCAAGTTCAAGGGCTTTGGTGAAAAAGAGAGTCCTTTGGGTATCAGGCAACTCAGCCGGGGTTTTACTAACCTTGCTACCCTCTTTCTTTACTTCTGTTTCTGAGGAATCATTCTGATTCCGGATATGCCGCACAACTGTCAGAATTGTAGCAATATTTGTGACAATCAGGAACATAATTAATCCGATAAGGAGTCTAGAGTTTTTCATCTTATAATCCCATTAAAAAAGATTCAATTGGTTCCTGTTGAAGGTCATTGACCAGGGAGCTCATTTGCTGTGCTGCAATTTGTTGATTATTCGGTGCCGGTGTCAAAACCCGTCCAAGTCCGATGCCTCCGGCAATACCAGCTACGATGAAGATGCTGAACGTGAGTGCCGGGATTAGTTTTGGGAGGAAGGATACCCGGCGCAGGCCAGCTTCCGAATTCGACAAAATTCCTTCGATCCGGGTAGCGAGAAATGGATCCGCTTCTATTTCCTTTTCAATTTGGATTACACTCAGCGTAGAGCGGAGGTAATCGGCAAATGACCTGCACTCCATACACCCATTCAGGTGCTCCCGGATTTGGACATCCACACCCTTCGGAAGGGTTCCCTGGATAAATCCTATCAAATCGGTCCGACATTTTTTGCAGTTCATTGTGTTCGTGTTTATTGGTTTAGACAATCGGTATATTAAAAACTTGCGGTTAAACTCTACGACAACATTTCCATAGTCTCTTTTGCAGATTTTTACGGGCTCTAAATAGCAGGGATTCCACTGACGACAGGCTCAGCTTCATAATTTCCGCAATCTCTTTATAAGAGAGATCATCATATTCTGCCAGGTTAAAAGCTATCTGCTGCTTGTCAGGTAAAGATCGAATGGCAGCATGAAGAATTTTGGATCTTTCTTTTTGTTCAAGCAGTTCGGCCGGATTTTTCTGGCTGGGGTCGCTGCGATTCGTAGTCTCTTTGCTACCACCATCATCATAATCATCAGAATAAGAAAGACGATCTTTCCTCCTTTTGCTACTACGCAGATAATTGAGGGACCGGTTCACGGTGATACGATATATCCAGGTAGATAGCCCGGATTGAGCCTTAAAGCGGTGTAAATTGGTAAGAATATCGATAAAGACTTCCTGGGCAACATCGCGGGCATCCTCAGTATTCCTGACAAATCCCAGGGCGGTTCTCAGCACCAGTGGCTGGTATTGATCAACGAGCGATCGGATCGCTGCAGGATCACCTGCAAGTAAAAGATCTAGCACCTCTTGTTCGTTCATCAAAACCGAAGTTATGGAATTTGTCTCTTTTGATACCGTTGATCCCAAAAACTTGCGGGAGGGGTATCACAATCAACCAAACTTGCTGATTTGCTCCAATTTGGGCATTTCTTTTACCTGAATATTCTTGCCTCTATGTACATTCCCCGGGTGATTGTAAAGGAAATGGTCAGGCTGATTCCTTTAAACAGGAGAATGACAGCACTTGAATATGGAGCCGGAACTGGGATTGCCAGTTTCTTGCTGAAGTATTATCTGAAAGAAATCACTTTGATGGACCACTGCGCAGAAATGATAAATTTTCCATTCCTGTTTTTTCCCCAATCCGTATTGAAAGACTCTCTGATACAGACAGCCTCTCTTATTTATGCTTTCTTAGTTGTACTTAAGCCAAAAGGCCAGTAAATAGGGCAAAAGCTAATTATGGTCGTCAAAACTAATACTCCGGACAACACCAGGAGAATTATCCCTATTGCACCGGTAATCACATGAGTGAAGAACAAAACTACCAAAACGACAGCAATCAGTATCCTGATCACTTTGTCAACTGTTCCAATGTTTTTTTTCATTTTCTATTTTTAAATTTTTGATTAATAATAAATATTCTACTAAATATTCTCCATAACTACACTAGACAATTGGGGTTTGCTGACCACCCCTTTCATGAGCTCTTTTTTATGCTTTTAATTTGCTGCAGGAGAAATTCCTTACTTTTTATCCCAACAAAACGGCTGACTTCTTTGCCATTCTTAAACAGGATCATTGTTGGAATGCTTCTAACCTGGTATTTTTGTGCGAGTGCCTGGTTAGCTTCCACATCTACCTTACCTACAAAAGAATCTTCCGAAAGGTCTCCGGCAACCTCATTTAAAACCGGGGCCATCATCCGGCAAGGTGCACACCAACTTGCCCAGAAATCAACCAATACAAGTTTATCCTTTGTTTGGAACTGAAAATTTTTATCTGTCAGTTCAAGGATACTGTTATGGTTAGCCACTGTTGGAATATTTCTCAGCTTGGCACGGCCGAAAAGGAACAGAATCGCAAAACTGCCAATGATGATCAACGAAATAATCAATGTTGTTTTCATGCTAAATTGTTATTGCTTGTTTTTGTTTCAATTTTAATTCATTCAGATAAATGGCATCATAATGGTTATCGGTTATCATAAACTGACAGTAACGGGTAATGAAAACTCCTGGTTCAGGATCCTGGTCACCTGGTCCTTTGTTTGAATACTGGAAGTAGCTTTAACCACTTTCCCGTTTTTGTAATATACAGTAAACGGAATTCCCATGAATCCACGAACTTCGGGTAAGGTAAGGATGACATACGATTCCGGATTATCGAACTCCATGTCATAAAACTGAACATGTCGGTATTCCTCTTCTATCTCTTCGGCAATCCCGTAAACCGGAATACACATGGGACCCATACGTCCGCAAATAACCATAACGTTCTCATTTTCGCTGATTGCCTTCTTTTGATCAGCAGCGGATTCGAGGTGTTTCAAATTAGTATACAACATAATTTTCTTCCTAAAAATTTATGAGACAAAATTACCCCGGAATATCGGATCGATAAAGGATTCGGGCTTTCAGCACCACAGCTTAAGGCTTGATTCCGGACAACTTATTTATTGATTTCGGTTAACTTTAGCGTTTTTAATCTGTCAATGAAGGATGAAAACCATTCTCGAAACTGATCAGGAATTCATTTGCGACATACAGGCACCGTGCTTTCAGATGTTATCCCAGGATGAGGCTGAATTAGTGAGGGCCAGCAAAACGCAGGTTCTATTCCGCAAAAATGATCTGCTAACAAAACAGGGAGCTTTTGCATCTTATGTTTTGTTTTTAATTAAAGGCCTGGCAACCCAGTATCTGGAGGGTGATGGGATAAAAAACTATAACCTTCGGATTATCAGACCAGGAGAATTCGTTGGCCTTTCAGCAGTTTTTACGAAAAACACCTTTAATTATTCCTCAGTTGCATTGACAGATTGCCAGGTATATCTGATTGAAAAGGAGGCAATAGCCAATGTAGTGAAGCAAAACGGAATGTTTGGCTACAGTATTATTAAACGTTATTGCGAGCAAAACGCGAACCTGTTTGATTCACTGAGAACTATCATGTATAAGCAAATGAACGGACGTATGGCAGATACCTTACTATATATTGACAGCCTGAAATCAGAGGCTCCGGATATCTTCCAGTTCCTGTCGCGCAAAGACCTGGCCGATTTTGCAGGGATTTCAACCGAGAGCGGGGTCAAGCTGCTGAAAACGTTTGAAAAGGAGGGACTGATCTCACTTCACGAAAAAGATATCGAAGTGATCAAACACCATTCGCTGGCTGAGATCGGTAAAAGAGGGTGATCACTTTGTCTCAAACGTTCACTTTTACCTTTATCCAGTCGTTAATAGTAAAACTGCAAAATACAAAATACAGTAAACTGCAAAGTGTGATAATAATTGGCAAAGTGGTAAAACCCGGCAACCCTACAGATAAGATAATGCAGGCCAGTATTACATCAGCAATAATTGCAAACAGTAAATTTTTACCGATAGACTGTTTGTAAAACCGCGTTGGGGTGCGGACAACAAATATGTTGAAGATACTGGCAAAAAACAGGATGGCAAATCCATAAGAATGCAATTCATCCAGGTCATGGATCTCAAAATATCTTCTTCCAATAAACAGCCAAATCAATCCTTCAGTGATTAATAATAAACCCAAAAGGAAACCCCTTCTGACCAAAGGTTTTATATTCCAATTTTCTGGTTTCTTTGACCAACTTACGATATCAGTGGATAAGGTCAATGTCACAAAATCAATAATGAATAAAAGCAGCACCATATCAAAAGCACTGACAACAAATTGTCCGGTGACCAGATAGGCGGCGCAGACGAATACCACCGTAAACAACGTTTTTGAAACTTTACTCACTACCCAATTGGTAATCCGATGGTGTATGGTGCGGCCAACCGTTATCAGGCTAATGATGCTCTCCAATCCTTCACGCAGCAAAATCACACTGGCGGCCTGTTTGGCCGCATCTGTGGCGGATTTAACGGCGATCCCCACTTCGGCCTGTTTCAAGGCGGGTGCATCATTGACACCGTCGCCTGTCATACCAGTGATTTCCTGATGTTCCTGCAAGGTTTTAACAATGGAAAATTTATCTTCCGGTAGCACCTCTGCAAACCCATTATGTGCCATAATGATGGAATGAGTATCACTCCCAGCTCCTTGTTCACGCAACAAACCGGCAGCGACAATATCTTCTCCAACACCTACCTGTCAAGGCCTGGATTTCTTTTTTGTTCGGCGAAATAACAAAACAAAGGTTGGAAAAACCGTGAAATTTGACAGTCGTGGGACGGTGACCAAAGTGACAAATACCGCATTGAATATACAGATCTTGTCAATAAAGGAGTGCCGGCTGGATTGAAAGTGCAACTGGATCTGCCGACAGGAATTTCAGAATAATGACGGTTATCTGTACCACCTTCTTTGGAATTGCTTATCTTCATCACTATAACCTCGCTTAGGATGATCAGGAACATTTTTTTCTGCCTTATAGCCTTGAATTTTACCTTCACCCTTCATTCTCAGGATCTGAAGGTTAAGACCACCAAATACCAAAACGGAGCCATTTCCGAAACATATCAGGTAACCGCCAGGGGGAAACTTCAGGGAAATTATAAAAGGTTCTATCCGGAGGGCCAATTGAACATTGAGACCTCCTTTTCCGACAACCAACCTGCAGGAGCTTTCGTATCGAGGCACCCCAACGGGCACATTGCGGTCTCGGGGATGTACATTGGAGGCAGGAAGGAGGGTCAATGGACCTATGCCGGTCCGGATAGCCTGATGACCGTTTTGGGCAACTTTACTAACGATCTCATGGAGGGCGTCTGGATTTATACCCATCCGGACGGGTTCAGGATGCAAGTCACCTACAAGTCGGGTAAGCCCGATGGACCATGGGAGCTCCTCTCCGGGGACACCCTGCTCGCTTCCTGTCGTTTTACTGATGGTAAGCCGGATCGCTATTCGATGACCCTGCCCGGCGATTCCGTATACCGTTATCAGGATTCGCTTTACAGAGCACCCGAACATACGGCCCAGTTCGCCCTTCTTAGTTTTTCCAACCAGAAGAATAAGTTCATGATTATCCCAGGTGAGCCCCGGTTCATAATAGGCCCGCCTGCGATCAGCCAATACCTGGCTGATTTCGTTAATGTCCCCCCTTCTGCTTATCCAGCTTACAATGCAACAGGGACCATACGAAATAGCTGCTTTGTCCAGATGACCGTCAGTCCCTTCGGGACCATTGATGAGGTGAAAATTCTTCAGGGTTTTTCCATTGCCCTCGAACAGGAGATCATCCGGCAGGTTAAGAAAATGCCTTTGTGGATTCCGGCGATCAACCGTAACATCCCGGTTTCAACCATTATGACCATGAAATACACCTTCCGGACCTTAATGATCCGTTAGACGGAATCCGGTTTACAGGTAAAAGTAAAATTGCAGGTTAAATACCCCACTTCAAAATCAGTCAGAGTAATAGAGGAAGCAAATGCCTCTGCCGTATTTGTGCCTTTCCTCAATTTCTAACTGTATATCATTGACTACCAACCAATCTACCAAAACCGAAAGGGATCTAAAAACAGAAAGTCCTCACCTATCTTATTGACAATGAGGACTTTATGATAATTTTTCCGCGAACCTGGTGGGATACCAATGCCCAGGGGCAGCGGGAAAAACTCCAGATGGAACTGGATGCCAACGTAATCTCGCAAACCGAGTATTACGATAAAATCAAGGCACTGGATAAAGATGCCGCTGAAAAGAAACTCCAGCACCTGGAACAATGGGCAGGTGCAGCCACCTCCCTTGCCGAAACAGTCGGTCAGTTCATGCAAGCCCAAAAGGATCGCGAACTGGCTGCCGCCGGTAAGGATGATAAGAAAAAGGAGGCTATCGAGCGAAAATATGCCAAAAGGCAGAAGACCATGGCCACCGCCCAAGCATTGATTGAAGGAGCCCTCGAGATCGCCAGAATTAACTCCAATGCCGGGGTGAATGCTGACTTGACCCAGACGCTCAGGGTAATCCTGACCGGCTTAGCCGTGGCCCGAACAGCCGGCACCATTGCGGTAATCCAATCGCAGCAATTTGCCACTGGCCGGTATCCGGTAATGGGCGCTGATGACAAACAGATTTACCAGGCATCGCTCCTGGGCAAAGTCCGGACTGGGATTTACAACAAACCGACCCTGGGGCTGTTCTCTGAGAAAGAGCCGGAGATAGTTATTGATGGTCCCACCACACGGAACATAAAGGCGAACTTTCCGGAGATTTTGGGGGCAATCAATGCCGCCCGGGTGAACCAGTATTCGGAGGGGAAATATCCGGATCTGGGTGGATACCAGGCAACCAATGATGAAATGATTGGTTTACTGAAAGCTAACCTCCAGATGATGCGGGAGGTCAGGGATGCACACAAGAGGCCGGCAGTGGTGAGTTTTCAGTCGCTGCGGGACAGGCAAGGAGAGTTTGATGTTATTAAAGCAAAAACCAGGATAGGTTAAAATCAATATACTAGCTCCCAATTTATGTTAGTATACTGATAAATTTATTGTACATTTTGAATAATGTTGAAACGGTGCCAACATTAATCAAACCTGCTACTAATGAGCAGCCAGATAATCGCTTTGAGGGGGTGGTCAATTTGCTCCGCCGATGACTGGATTTTTTGAGCGTTTTTTTTACTCAATAGCCAATCGACATGAAACCTTAAGATTGCGTCAACCCAATTAGCTTTTTAAGACGATCCGACTTATCTCTATAGAATGTTCCACTTTGAAGCCTAAGGGAATCCAATTGCTCATTGCATTCTATAAGTTTCCCTTGTTTAAGGTAGATCAGTGCGAGATACCATTGTGCATGTTGAGCATAAGAACCCCCATTCGCTATTAATTTCAAGTACTGGGTAATGGCAATATCGAATTTGCCATTAGCTTGCTTGATGAGGCCGTTTAGAAGCAGATAATCTGGGTTAGCGTTATCTTTTCCTGTCAGAGAATCAGAGAGTATTTCTGCATCAACAAAATTAAGGGTCCGGTATGCAATAACCGCACTTTTGAACATGTCCATTGTATTGTCGCTGCCATCTCTATAATCAGTTGCGAAACGATAAGGTTCATAGAATTGTGAATACAAGGAATTCGGGTTTTTCTGTGTCTTAAAAACTAGCCACGGAATCTTGAATAATATCAGAGCAACTGCTGCAACTCCCGTTATCAAAATAACTGCATGTCGAATTTTTCTTTTTCTGTTAGATATCCGTATCAGCCTCTGATATTTAATAGAGCGAGCCGCATCCCGTCCTTTCCAAGCACGTAATTCACTATAGACTTCCATAAACTCATCATCAGTCAGTCTTTTCTTGGTCATAAACTTTTGTGTTTCTAAATATCAACCCCGTGATTTCGTAAAAGTTTCCTGAATTTCGAGATAACAATTGACTTTCGAACCATGAATACCTCTTTATTTTTATACCCTAATTGCGCAGTAAGGTTTTCTGCAGATTCTCCACTCCTTACCTTTTCTATTAATTGCACTTCATGCTCGCTCAAGAAACTTAGACATATGTCAATAGCATCATTAGCCTCAAATTTAGCAATATCCGAATCAACCGACAGGTCCATATCTTTCAGATTTTCTGAATCAAACTCTCGACCATCTTTCGGTATACTATCCCGTAGATGTCTGCAAATAAGACTCTTGGTTATATGGTGAAGATAACCCATGACATTAAAAGGCTCGGCGTAAATTCGCTTGTTCATCACAATCTCAGCGATAACATCATATGCGATTTCCTTGGCCAAATCATAGTTTTTGATGTCATACAGTCTGAAAATATTATATGCCATTGCCTTTATACAGTTAGAAATCTTATCTATAGCCTGTTGATCACCAATCTTGATCTTATTTAAAATTCTAGAATCAAAGGTTTCGGACATCTTCTGCTGTTAAGGTGCGGTAAAAGTATCCATTCCTTAATAAACCCCACCAGCAAACCAATTCTTTTTGATCGGTAATGATGATGGGGTCATTCAAGAGTTACCTTACCCACCATGGTTTGGATCAGGATCAGGTGGCGGGGGAGGTGGTGGTGGTAAGATAATTGGATTGTCGTCTCCATCTCCGCCTCGTACATGAAGCATCTCCTCAATCCCCATTTCGAAGTGAGTGAGGATTTTTTTAGTTCGTCAATGTTACAATACATAGTTATAAATATTTAAGGTTTAAACTACATTCGTATTATGTCTGAAATCATGAAAACCTTAATCTGGAATCTGCTTTTTTTTTCATTCTTGCCTGTCTTTGCAAAAAAGCCCGTACAATCCATTACTGATCTTTACCAACAAACCTCAAGAATATACCAGCTTAGTAAGGAGGGTAAAGCATTGAAAGTCATTATTCTATGTGATTCTGTTATAAATTCATACAAGGACTTTCCCGGATCTGAAACTTACCTTGGATACCTTTACATCTATCTGGCTGATGCCGCCAAGAGACAGGGAGACATAGGTCTTGCTAGAAATTCTCTCCAATTAGCTGGCAGATTTTTTAAATCCGGCGGTGATGAGTTAATGGTCCAGATTCCAGTCAATCTAATTTCCCTCGACTTGGAGGCAGGCCGTTTTGACAGATGCCTTTCCAAGGGTTTACCCTTACTTAAAGAAAAGGCATTTGTCCTCGATCCAGCAAAAAGTGCCTCTCTTTTAAACAATCTGGCCGCCGCTGCATTGCAAACTAATAACCTAAAACTAACGGATTCTCTATTTCACTGCCTGTTTGAGCTAATTCATAAGAAAACAACCGGAGCTAACTTTGATAGTGCACTGACTTACCGAAATTTTGGTCGGTTTAAACTGAAAATAGGTGATCTTAAAACAGCAGGTTCGGCGATCAGACGTTCTTTAGAATTATACCAACAACAGTATGGACCTGTTCATTTTCAAACCGGAAAATCTTGGCATAATTTAGGAAATTTTTATAAACAAAGTAATCGACTCGACTCCGCAAAACTCTGCTACCTGAGTTCTAGAAGATCCTTCAATATTAATATTTCTGTGTCTAACCCTCTAGGGGATGTGACTACACCATTTGATTACCAAACGGTTTCATTAGAATTACTTATGGATGAGATTAATCTTCAACGGATTATGGCATTTCAACAGAGGGATTCCTTTCGAGTTGACAAACTTTTAGCCGTTTTCAAAAACGCACTTGGAGGGATCAATCATTTCGAATCCATACTCCAATTACTTACCGGTTCAGAGTCGGGGTTTATTCTTTCGGATAAAGGACGACAAGTTTTTAATGCTGGAATTCAATTATCGATTGACCTTTATAGGGAAACCGGGAAGGAGGTTTATCTGCAAAAAGCATTGGTATTAGCGATGCAATCTGGGGCCATATCGTTGCAGGCACAAGCAGTGTTTGAGGAACAGATGGTACAAGATGACTCCACTCAATCTTTAGTATTGCAGCTTTATCGGTTTCGTGAATCCCTTGATAAACCGTCCGACAGGTACTCCAGATTGAACCAGTTGCAAGGTTACCAAAATCAAATGCGAATTTTGAAACGGAGAACCAATAACCTAAAAATTCTTACTGGACCTAACGAGCTCCGGTTTGATCAGATTGCTAGGGCAATTGGTAAAAGTCAGTTCATCTGTTATCAGCAACTGGATTCTGCGTTGATAGTTTTCGGATTAAGCAACAACCACCTTAGCTTTTCCGAAATACCAATTTGTAATGACCTAAGAACTACTTTGACAGAGTTTATGAAATTTGTTGATACTCCCATCGTTGGCAACTACCAAAACGAACAGGTAAATGAGTTTTACAAAAAAGCTATTAACCTATATCACATACTTCTTAAGCCGTACCTGGTGAAAAACCTCTCCGGCAAATTGCTTATTCGATCTGATGGCATACTATTGGACCTCCCTTTTGAGGCCTTAGTCTTTGATGACTCCGGTTTTGAGGCTTCTGATAGTCTTACCGAATTCTCTAATCTTCCATTTTTGATGAAGAAATTTTGTATTTCATATGTATCGGGAACCAGGCAGGAAACAATCGGGAAAATACAAAGTAAGCACAGCCAATCTCTTAAGATACTTACATGGTCTTATGATCAATTAGCTCCAGAACTCAAGGTGGAAGTTGATTGGCTTAAGGAAAATGTCCCTCATTCGATTGTAATTGATTTGGGGGAGCCTGGGTGTGATATTAAAACCTCTCTAAAGGATGCCGATCTGATCCATTTTGCAGGCCATATTCGAATAAATTATGAAGATGCTATGAGGACGTCCATGGGATATCCACTTAAAAGAGAGGGATCTTTCGATTTGTCCAATTTGCTACACATTAGGATTTCATCAAGGATGGTTTTTATCAATGGCTGCGAATCAGGAAAAGGGATTTATAATCGTGGTGACGGAGAATTGAGCCCTGGTTTATTTTTTTTATTGGCTGGCGCTAGTGGTGTGATTGAACATCGTTGGAAGGCGCCTGACCTGAGTGGCTCCTTTCTAAGTCGAGAGTTTTATAGTGAACATCCAGAAGATGGACCGGCTATCGCATTGCAGAAAGCCAAACTAGATTATCTTACGAAATGTCAGCCAGGATTGGATCATCCACATTATTGGGCAGGTATGGTTTATGCGGGACCAATCATAATTGTCCAATTCCAGACCGGGACAATCCTCCTGTTTGCTATAATCCTGTTACTTCTTTTCTTGGCTATTTGGTACTGGATTCGTAAAAGTCAGTATAAGAGATTAAAGAGAAGCAAGGAACGTAAACAGGATAATAGTTGAATTGATATTTTTTATCGTTGATTATCAATATTTTAAAAAATATTTTGCGAACTGTGATTAAGGTTTTGATGAAATCTGACATAATATATTTAGAAAGGACTTATTAGTTAACAAGTTCAGAGATGCTAAAACCAAATTTTGAAGGAATGCTTAAGTCAACCGAGTCTCTTTTTTATTTATAAACTTAAATGCTTATGAAACGAATTACAGTGGTTCTCTTTTCTTTGTTGATTTCTCAACTGTGAGCTTAAACTGTATGAATGCAGATTATCAGAATATCAAAGAACAAACTTATAATCAGTTGAAAATCTTTAAACTAAAACGCAACATTAGTGATCCCTAATATTAATTTAAACTATTTTATTATGAAAAAGTTATTTTTGTTATCTTGTTTTACATTGATGGCAGCATTGTTTTTAACCTTTGTTCCTTTTGAAAGGGTCTTTGCAGAAGAAACTAAGGGTTGTCCGGGAGAATGGTGCACCACGGATGCAAATAATAAAAAAATTTGTATGTTTAATGGGGTACCAGATGAATATTGTTCCTGTTGCCCAACCAATCCTACTCCAATAGGAGGATAGAGATTATTAGATGCCTGTAACATCCTTTTGCAGGCATCTATTTTTTTTAACATATATTTTGCCTTTTGTAATGAAATCATATAAGTATTTCTCTCTATCATTACCATTTTTATTGGTAATTTTTCTTACACAATGTAGAAATCCTGAGAATCAGGATATAAATTCTGTAAAAGCATTATCGGCAAGGGTCTATGATGGTGATTATAGTAATTTGGATATTTCCAAAGAATTCATAGTGAAGCCTATTAAGCTTGAAACAAGGAAGGAGTGTATTATTGGTCAAATTGTTAATGTTGAAGTTTCTAACAAGTTTTTGTATGTGTTAGACCAAAATACTTTATATTTATTTACAATCTCCGGTCAATATATCAAAAAAATAAACCGTGGTAAAGGACCAGGCGAGGTAACAAGAGCATTGAATATTAGTTATGATGAAGAATATAATGAGCTATATCTAATTGAAAGAGGGAATGTTCTGCATGTTTATGATGAAAATATAAATTATAAGGAAACCTATGTTTTGAATGGTAGTTATTGCGATGCACTGAGGATTGATAGCACAAGTTTTTTACTTTATTCAGCTTTGCCTGCAAAATGGGGGGATAATCTAGTAGTTAAATACGATGTGCAAAAAGGAGAGAAGCTTGTTCAATACATCCCAACAAAAGAAGTATTTACACCCAATTTTCAATTGCTTTGTTACAACAATTTTGTCAAATCTAATGAAAAGCTATATGTATTTGGTTCAAATTCCCATTATATTTATCAATATCTTAATAATGAGATTGTACCAACCATTCATATAGATTTCAACTATTGGGTTATCCCGAAAAAGATTCTTAATGATTTTGAGAACCAAAATGATTATATGAATTATGCTAAACAAAATAATAAAATTTCCTTTACTAATTCACTTCACATTATAAATAACTTTAAGCTTTTAGGCATAAGCTCCTTTGAAAGGAATTATGGATTAGTTGTAGGTGAATCGAGCGAGATCTTGCTCATCAAACTTAATGAATTACTGGATTTGCCAGATACTGAATCCTTTAAACGCCCCATTAATTCGTGCAATAACAAATTAATTTTTGCCTACTATAATGATGTTTTAATAACTGGCGATACAATTTGTAGGAGCACCAATTTTATTTTACATGGAGTGTCAATCAATATCAATATCGACGACAATCCCAGTTTGATCATACTTGATTTTAATTAATATTTAGATGAAGAATAAGTCAGCGAGAATTATAATACTTATATTACTGGTCTCTTTCTTTTTACTATTATTTAATTATTTCAAACTTAAAAATACATACTCTGGTAATATTAAAGTTTATATTGAGAAGATTCAGGGTGTCACGAGTTCTTATGAAAATTACATCTGGTATGTCAATAGTGGTTTTCACCGAACAATAAATCAATCTATGGGATTGAATAATTCAAAGGGGGAAACAATCAGTTTATCACAAGTAATTGAGGATGATTTCTTACTTATTTATCGTGTCTCAGATTTATTCTGCTCTACCTGCAATGAATCAGGACTTGATATTCTTAATAAATCAGCAGATCTTCTATCTCCCTTGAAAGCTATTGTGGTTGGCACTTTCTTTGATTTGAATTATATGCGCAAATATGAAGAATTATTGAAAGAAAAATTCCCGCTTTATAGTACAAAATCTAAAATCGGAGCTGAGCTTGAAGAAATGGGGTACCCATATTTTATTATGATAAATAAAAAATATGAAATTGTTAGCTTCTTTGTTCCTGATGTTTTATACCCGGAATTCACAAGATTCTATCTAAAGAAATTATCAAATCGGTAGTGTACAGAATTTTGTGTAAGTGAAATGATAGCTGTCAATCTGATTGACCGCCGGGCTGGAGCCTTCAATCGAGCTCAAAGCCCGGCAGGTCACGACGAAATGTTTAATTTTAAACCAATTGACAGCAACATGAATGATGAAGAACTTTTTCAATGGCCGGAGGAGGCATTCCATCTGTTCCATGAGGGTATCCTGAGATCATCAGGCACCATATCGGTAACCGAGGCCAGCGATAGCTACAAAGCTAATCTGATGGTAGGATCCGGAGATATGGCATCCAGGATAAAAGATTTAAAGCTGAAGGATCTGGACCTCGGGGGCGTGCGCACCTGGGAGTGGAAAACGGAGTATAAATATCCGGATGATGATTTTGCATTATTCCCCGTGAAAAACACCAAGCTGATGGAAGAGGATCTGGAAGCGGCCGGCTGGATCACCAATAAATATCGACTGAATTCCTTCGAAGATGGCGCATTTTATCAGGATCCCGGCGGGATCTTCGCTGTGGCTCCTTATCCCTTCCTGGCATACATGATCAGGCGTATCATGGCCATATACGGCTTCCAGATCAAGGCCAACATTTTCGAGTCAAATAAAGACTTCCGCGACCTGGTGATCTACCATAATCACGATATCACCGGTGTAGTAACCACCACTTCAATGGAAAGTGTGGATCTTGGAGTGGGTGTTTTTGGAAATCAAATGACTCAGGATATGCTGGTTTCCACGGTTGGCCGGGGAATTACCACCTTTGATCTGGCCAAATGCATGCCCGATATGCTGATCAGTGATTTCCTGATCAGCCTGCGCAACCTGTTGAATATCGCTTTCGTTTTCGATAGTAAGGATCATGTTTCAATTATTAGTAGGCAGGATCTGGTGATGAGAGCGACCACTGAGGATATCACTGAACTGGCGATCGGGATCCACCGACTACAAGAGGTGGCCACCGCATCAGGGTTCAAGCTGATATGGAACCATGATGATGATGATACCATTTTTGCAGATGGATTCAAGAAACTGGATGATGATCTGGCACTATTAAAAGATCCGGTTGCCGACTTGACAGCACTGGCGGCATTAACTCCCGAATTGAATGAGATCCGATTTGTGCAACTCACGGACGCTTATTATCAGTATGCCCGGATCGGAGAAACCAGCACCTACACCTGGACCCCTTATGGTATCGGATTTCAAAATTATCTGGATGGCCTGATGGAGGAAGTTTTTGAAACCCAGTTTTCCACCCTGATCATGGAAACCTGGACTCGGGAAGTCGGGGGTCCATCGATCCGGTTACCCAAAGCCGAGCAAATGGGAAATTCCGCAACCCGGGCGGATGTTCAGCCCTTCAGTCCTCGCCTGCTTTTCTACCGTGGACTGGTTGCCGATAGTGATGATGATCTCTCTCCCATGGGATCCAATGATAACTTGGACCGCACCGGCACTCCATTAACCGGAAAGTATCTCAGCCTTAAATGGCAGGGAGATTATGGTTTGTTTGGCTTATACCCTCAGCTCTGGAGAAGGTATCTCACCTGGTGGATGACCCGCAAATTGGTGTACTGGACCATCAAGGATCCATCGAGCTTGCGGTTTGATGAGAAATATTCCATCGATGGCAAACACTACCTCTTGAAAAAGCGGACCATCAACCTGACGCAGAGAGGGGTTGAACCGGGGGAATGCGAGTTTTACTTGGTGTAAAAGGAGTCCATGGCCTTCATTTCCTGCTCGATTTCACCGGTAAGAATGTGAGCATAAATCATCGTTTGGTCGATTTTAGTATGACCAAGAATCTTCTGTAACGCCAGGAGATTCTTGGTTTTTTTGAGAAAGATGGTGGCGAACGTATGCCTGGAGGAGTGGAACGTAAGCTTTTTATAAATCCTCGCATGAATAAAGACATCTCGCATGAACTCCCGGCTCTTCGGTTCCGAGTAGGGTGTGAAGCAAAAGCCTTTGATCCGATAGGGCGATTCATCTTTAATTAACTGGATGGCCATCTTATTCAGAGGGATCTTCACGGTTTGCGCATTTGTGTTTTTGGTTTTGTAAGGCATTAGAATTAAGATATTTGCAATAATGTCCTCCATCCTGATACGTATTAAATCAGAAATTCGTATTGAGGTAAAGCAACAAAATAGGTAATGCCGGAGTGCCCGGTGATAATTATCGGGCAAAGTTCCGGACCGGTATAAATCAACCAGGCGCTGCAGCTCATCCTCTTCCAGAAACCCACGTTCTGACTTGGCCTGCTTTACCGGCATGTGATCCAGCGGATTTTCCTCGATCAATTTCCTGCGCTTGGCTATATTGATATAGGTCCGCAAGGTTTTAATGCTATTCCAGCGCGTATTCTGGCCGTTGGTTTTTTTGGTTTTCAGCCATCGTTGATAATCGGCGAAAAAATCTTCGGTGAGCTCGCTGAAGTAAACCTTATCCTTGAATTCCTTCAGCTTATTGAGATGCGAGGTGTGCTGTGCCAGGGAACTATCCGTCAGCTCGCCTTTACGCTCCTTGATAGCGGCCTCCATAAATACCAAAAAATCAACGTTAACGCTTGGTCGCTCATATTCATTCACCAGGATATCCGGTGTAAGATCCTTGAATTGCAGCTTATACCGAACGAAAATATCATTGACCCGGGCTCTGCAGCCTTGCACAATCAGGTTAAGATTCTTTGAATCGGGATAATTTTTTTTGATCGCCAGGTTCTCAGGGTCCCAGGCAACCTTCGGAATATTCACTTCTGTGTTAATTCTTACCCGCTGATTCAACATGTTTATTTCCAGCATAATAGGTGCTTTTCCGTCTTTCCTGACGTAAATCGCTCTATGATAGGTTATTATGCGATACGAAAAACTCTTGTACGGATCTTGTACGGATGTGGTCGTTTTACCCATATTTTGGGGTGTTTTTAATGGTGTGACGACCAAGGGATTAACCCCGGAATCGCTAGCGTTTCCGGGGATTTTCAAAGGGACTGGTGAACCTGGAGAAACTCATGATAATTCCTCCATCAGTGGCGCTAGTCTTAGCTTTCAGCTAATCACTTAAAACTAATTGTGCCGTATTTGTGCCGTTTGCTTTTAGGAGTTCAAACCCAACATTTTCATGTTTGCTAGAACCATCCTATCATATCTCACGGCCGGCTTGCTTTGGGCTACTCATAGCCCAGGAAATTTCTTGTGCCGTTTTTCTATTGTATTTTTAGATAATTTTAACTAATTACTTGATCTATTTGCTTTAACCATTTTGCAGGGCCATTCGCTCCAACAACTGAGTATGCTTCTCAAGGAGCTGTGTATATTTATCCTTGATCTCCTGCAGTTTACGCTGCAATTCTTCGTTATCCACCTGTATTCCAAAAGAGTGCCCGCGGTAGTATGCGAAGAGGTCGAAATCCAGGATCTCGCATAACCGTTCCGCTAACTCGAAGTCTACACTTTTACGGTTCTCGAGGGATTCAATGTTTTGGGGACTGCACTTGAGTGCCCTGGCCAGGGCAGACTTGGTCATGTGTATTTGCTCCCTGCGTTCTTTTATAATAACGCCAACCATCTTTGCCATAATATATTGATTATATGTGCTTTTTGTTTATTGGAAACTTCCTGATTCTCGCTGTTTATATCTTTTACCTCGCCCAGTAGAAATGTTTATCTCTCATTTTCAAAGGCTCCCAAAGTTTATACTATCGTAATTGACATCGACAGCTTTCATCAGATAAAAAATCAATTCCAGTCACTAACCTTGTACCAGACCTCCGATCAAGTTAACACCTTAATGTTTCTCAATCAAAGTCACACAAATGTCACACATTTATTACACATATCCAAATTATTTATGACATCAGATCAACTTTCTTTAATCCGAAGAATGCTACCCAGGGGGACCCGCAGTAAAATTGCTACCAGCACAAAGTTCTCTTTCAGCTACATAGACCAGGTTTTAAAGGGAAAGCGGCGCAGTCCTGTCATCATGAGATCAGTCCTCGAGATTTTAGAGGAATTGATGCTGATAGAAAAATCAAATTCAATCAAGCTTCAGCAGATCATGGCCATCATCGACGAAATCCAAACACCTTAAACTGCAGCTATACTTTATAGCGTCATAATCATGATCGATCCCACTTCATCCCTGCTCAACCGAAACTCCAACACCCGGAGCCTTGAGTTTATCCGTCGTGCCCTGAAAACTTATCTCAGCTTCCTGAAAAAAGCTGAATCCTCTCGGATGCTAACCGCCATCGAGCCAATCAACTTTGCGGAAGAGTACCAGTATGTTGAACAACTCATTCACGATATCACATTCGTCCTGCACAGTCGGCGACATGAATAGGTAGGTTCCCTACCCTATTCAAAGAGAAACAATTCGCTCATCACAATAATCCGACCTTCTAATGATCCCTCAATCTATCATAGACCAAATAATCAGCATACCGATCGTTGCAATAATCGGCAAGTATGCCACCTTAAAAAGAAAAGGCACCACCTGGGAAGCCTGCTGCCCGTTTCATCAGGAGAAATCACCCAGCTTTAAAGTATTTCCGAAAACTAACACATACAAATGCTTTGGCTGCGGAGCCGGAGGCAATGGCATCGCCTTCATCATGGCGAAGGAAGGGATCACCTTCCCGGAGGCCTGCCGGTCTCTGGCTTCCGGTCATGGCATTATTTTAAAAGAGGAAGAGCAAAGCAATGAGCAAAAAGCAGCTCAGCATCACGCCGAATCCCTCTACATCGTCAACTCCCTTGCCGGCTCCTATTTCACCGCTCAGTTAAACGATCCTGCAAACAGGCCGGCCATGGATTATGCACTTAGCCGGTGGACCGAGGAAACCATCAAACAGTTTGAGATCGGATTCGCACCCAACAAGCCTGATGGCCTGATCAGTTTCGCCCGTCAATCCGGAATCAAAATGGAAATCCTGCAGGAGGCCGGCCTGATCCGGGAGAGTGAGAACAAAGCAGGCCAGCTGTATGATTTCTTCCGCGGCCGGCTGATTATTCCGATCCACAACAAATATGGACGCATTAACGGATTCACCGCCCGGGCCATGGCGGAAGATCAGAAAGCCAAGTATCTCAACACACCGGAAACGGCTATCTACCATAAAGGAAAAACGCTGTTCGGATTAAATTGGGCACACAATGCTATAAAGGAAAAGGGTTCGGCTTACCTGGTAGAAGGAAACGCAGATGCAGTACGGTTGCACCAGATTGGCATCCATGAAACCGTAGCCATTTCTGGAACCGCTTTTACCCTGGATCAAATCGGTGAAATCAAAAAGCTCTGTAATAGTATCACGATCATCGGCGATACAGATGTGTCCGGACTGAAGGCGATCGACAAAATAGCCCGCTTGATCATTGGCGAAGGCATGAATTGCTATGTTATCCGACTGCCGGAGACCGAAAAAAAAGCCGATCCGGATAACTTTTTCACTCATGAAGTGCAATTCAAGGAGTACGAAAAGGCCAATCTGAAGGACTACATCATTGACCTGGCCAAATCCTGGTCCAGCAAATCCGATTCCCCGGATTTTAAACTCCGTGCAATCAACGAGATTTCCGGACTGATCGTAAAACTCAACCATGCAAGTCATGAATTATATATCGATCAGGTCAGTAAGCTGATCCGGCCAAAGAAAGCCTGGCAAGTCAAACTCAAAGAACTGCTCAGAGAAGAAACTCCCGAGATAATCAAGGAAGATCAGTTCGCCTCCATTCCGGGTCATGTATCGTTGGTGGATTGGGAACGATATGGCTTTTATGAAGATCATAATTGTTACTTTTTCAGAACCACCAAGGGGATCCTGCGAGGATGCAATTTCACCCTCATCCCCTTGTTCCACATCGTTTCCAAGAACAATGCAAAGCGACTTTACCAGATTACCAATGAGCATGGGGTATCCATGCCGATTGAACTTAAGCAGAGCAACCTGATTAGCCTGGGACAGTTTAAGGAGTCCATTGAGAGCCTAGGTAACTTTCTGTGGGAAGTCTCAGACTCGGAATTGAACAAGCTGAAGCGCTATCTCTATCAGGAAACCAAATCCTGCCTGGAAATCACCCAGCTCGGCTGGCACAAAGACGGTTTCTACTCCTGGGGTAATGGCATCTTTCATGATACCTTTACCCAAGTGGATGATTATGGTATAGCGACCCATGATCAGGTAAATTATTATCTACCAGCTTTTTCAAAGATCTATTCGAAGGAATTTGGCCTCTTTGTGTCAGAACGCCAATTCCTACATCGCGACAACAATAGTATAACCCTCAACGATTACAGTCAAAGGCTCATTACTGTTTTTGGTAGCAATGCCTCGGTCGCGCTTTGCTTTTATTTCGCCAGTCTGTTCCGGGATGTGATTATCCGGAAGTCAAGCTTTTTCCCCATTCTCGATCTCTTTGGACCGAAAGGAGCCGGGAAAACCGAACTGGCTGTCAGCATTATGAGCTTCTTCGGCCGAATGGGCAAAGGACCAAACATCAATAACACCAGTAAGGCTGCCCTTGCAGATCATGTCGCTCAGCTTGCAAATGCCTGTGTTCATATCGATGAATATAAAAACAGCATCGATTTCGACAAGGTCGAATTCCTGAAAGGTTTATGGGATGGCACCGGCCGAACCCGCATGAACATGGATAAGGACAAGAAAAAGGAGACCACCGCTGTGGATTGTGCGGTAATCCTATCCGGGCAGGAAATGCCAACGGCGGATAATGCCTTGTTTTCACGACTTATCTACCTAACATTCAGCATATATGAATATGATGATGAGGCAAAGAAAAGTTTCAACGAACTGAAAGAAATTGAAAAGCTTGGAAATACCCACATCACTAATCAGCTGCTATCACTTCGCAAACACTTCATTGCCAATTATTCCAGGAGTTATGACCAGGTATCCAAAGACCTTAACGCTGAAATTGGCGATGTGATCATCGAGGATCGGATTTTCAGGAACTGGCTATTGATTTTGGCCACCTTTCATGCGATCCAGGACAAGATTGAAGTTCCCTTCACCTATACTGACTTAATCAAGCTCTCGGCAATCCAGATACAGATCCAGAACAAGGAAACCAAGAAATCAAATGAAGTGTCCACCTTCTGGTCCATCATCTCCTACCTGGCAGCTGACAGCTTCATACAGGACACTGTTGATTATAAAATCGAGCTGCTTCCATTTATCAAAACTGATCTGGTCGAAAGAGATTTTGTACCGGCGGTCCGGATTATCTCCATTCAGATGAGTCGGGTATTTATGTTGTACCGCAAACATGGCAAACAAGCCGGGGATAAAATCCTGCCGACGGAATCCATGGACTATTACCTGAAACACGATAAGCGGTTTTTAGGCAGGAAGCGCACACGCTTTCGTTTCATTGATACCACCATCGGTCCGACGGGAGAATGGAGATCCAGAACCGAGCATGCATACTGTTTTCTCTACGATGATTTGGGCGTCAGCCTGCATACTGAAAACTCTTCGGAGGACTCTTCAATCATTAACAAGACCAACAAACCGAAAAACTTAGATCAGCTTTTTTAGACTTGAAAAGCCTGGTAACGATGGTAACAAAGGTAACAGAAACTCAATCAGTGGAATATGGGAATTTGAATAGGTAACAATAGGTAACAAAAGGTAACAGCGGAAGACATCAGGTAACAAAAGGTAACAGTCCAAAGCGGTTTGGTAACAGTAAATAATAGGTTAAAATGATAAATAATAGATAGTTAGATGAACTGTTACCACCGTTACCCTTGTTATCACAAAAATACAGGCGTTTTAAATGCTTTTGAAAATAAATAATCCATGGATTACATCG
Source organism: Bacteroidales bacterium (assembly GCA_041662065.1). Lineage (GTDB taxonomy): Bacteria > Bacteroidota > Bacteroidia > Bacteroidales > UBA12481 > UBA12481. The sequence goes on from JBAZTE010000011.1 coordinate 115,231, forward strand.
ACGAAGTGTTTGTCGCATTAAAAGACAGGGAACCAGGCCGGTATCCGATTAGCAGCTTACGGGAACCGGAAAAGTTCACTTCGGCGGTGAAATTCCTGATTGACGGCGAGTGGCTGACCAATGTTTCCTTTTCCAACGATTATAGCACCTTGATTATCTCAGCACATTTTTCATTTGAAAGACCTAAAAGAGCACAAAAAACAACCTGGTATGATCAGGAAAACGACGAAGACTTTGACAACTCAATAACATCCTCACAATCATGAAACTATCGTTCCTCACCAAACTGCTCAGTTTCAACCCAACAGATCTGTTCAATCAAAAACTCCGAGTCCGTAAACTGCTCAAGAACACCGATGTAATCCGGATGCTCCGTCTAGCCTATAACTATGGAGAACTAAAGCAAGGCTGCACGCACATTGATCCTGGAAGGGAGAAGGAATTCACGTTCGAAAAGATGCTCAGTGAATTAGAAAAATAGTAGTCGCCTATCACCAAACCCTTTATATATGAAGTCCGGCAAATACATCGTGATCCCCTGTAAACCTTACGTTAAGCAATTTCTGATTCAGAACTTCGGGTACCCGGTAAACTTCTATTCCGTGGCAAACCCTTACACTTATCTGTTCCGAACCTACCTCCATCTGCCGGATGATCCGGAAGGCAAAGCCCAGGTAAAAAGAGGTAAACGGCCCAAGCCCAAGGTGAAACCGTCATTCACCAACTCGGAGCTGGACGTTCCGGTTGAATTCGTCATCTCCGAGCATGATTTTTACCGGTACGGCTGGGAAATGGATCCCATCCATATAACGGCTCTTAATACCATCTTTGAACAGGCAGCCAAGCTCTTCATGCGGACATCCATTACCATCGATACGGCAATCTCCGGCAGCCAGGCAACCAGTATCCGGAGGTTTCAGGATCGTTATGGGTATCCAGATGAGATTTGGAATTTCCAGTCCATCAAAAAGGACCTCGACCGGAACACCAACCGTCAGGAAATCGGGTTCGATACCGAGATCTACGATAAAATCCAAAAAATATTAATGCACAATTTGTACAAATTAGGGACACTTTCTAAAAACAATCAATTATCAAATGAATACACTGCCAAAAGACCAAAACAACATCGGAGGGATAGCCCGAATCTGGTTGATACCTTCACCACTGATCTCTTCTCTTCAACGGAGTGACCTCCCATACTTCTACCGCCTGCCCGATGGCTGGGGAGATAACGCCTGGCTGTTCGATCCAATCTTCCAATCAGCATCCCTCGACCAGCAATTCCTGGACAGCACGGCCGGCCCCTACTGGGAATCGGTGGTCACCTTCCGCCTTCCCAAACTATCTTACTATAATATGAGCGTCATCCAGCTCGTCGCCGGCCGCAAATACGCCATCCTCTTAATGGACCAGAACAGCCAATACATACTGGTCGGTAGTGACCGCTTTCCCATGCGATTTGTCGCGTCAGCCAAAACCGGCGCAGACCTCGCCGACCTCAACCGTGTTGAACTGAAATTTTCGGGCAAGGCGACTTTTACCTCCCTATTTATCGATAATCCCTTTTAACCCCCGTAAACACAAGGGTTCCAAACTCTTTTTGTCCTTTTAATCCGCCTGAGCCACCACTAATTTGGTGGCTCAGGCATTTTTTATGACCAGACAAAAAGGACTCATGAACACATTACAACTTGATATAGAAGGATTTATCGGTGAATACGGAAACTCTAAATCCTTTGTAAAAAACTTTCTTGCTGCCGCCGGCAAGAACCCGGTAACTGTTAAGGTGGACTCCCGGGGCGGCGATGTTGTACATGCCATATCCATTTATGACCTGTTCGCCGAACACGGCGAGGTAACCGTTCACCTGACCGGCTTTAACGCAAGTGCAGCCACGCTGATCACCCTCAGCGCAAAAAAGATCATCATGAATTCCAATGGATTCTATTTAATCCATAAGGCTTTGAATTGGGTGGATGCCTGGGGAAACATGAACCCTGATGATATCGATGCGCTGATCGAATCCCTTACCAAAAACAAAAAGGAACTCGAAACAGTGACCCTGGTTCTCGCTAAAATGTACGCGAAGAAAACCAAAAGAACTACCACTGAAATTCTTAACCTGATGAAGGATGAAACCTGGCTGAACGCAGAGCAAGCCCTGGCCTGGGGATTCGTCGACGAAATCCGGGAACCAGCAGTTAAAGAAAACCTTCTGCAGAACCAACGCATGATAGCCATGCTCAACTATTCCGAACTCCCGATACCAGGTACCCTGATGCAAACCGAGGACCCGACTCCAGGAATCATCTCAACAGTCACCACCTCAATCAAGAAAATTATCAACTCAATTTTTACCATGAAACAACTTGCATTCCTCAACAAATTACTCGGGGTACCCTCCCTGGAAGCATCCGACGAAGGGGTCTACCTTAATGAAAACCAACTGGCCGCAATCAACGAAGCCCTCGAAGCCAATCAGCAGATCGTTACCGAACGTGATGCTGCCATCGTAAACCGTGATGCTGCCGTAACCGAGCGCACCAGCATTGTCGCCTCCCTAGACGCCATTGATGCCACTATTGCCACTGCAACGACCATCGAGACCAAGATCCAGGCGATCCGCGATTTCATGGCTGCCAAGCCTGCCGTTGCACCCGTAGGGGTGGTAACAGCCGTTGACCCGATCACCGACACCCTCACCGACAACATAAAACTCCTCAACTCTCTTCCGCACATGCAGGAAGACAACTAACCTTTTCACCACCAAAACAGATTCTCACCATGGACATCAGCGAATTAATCATTGCGTTTGGGGCCTACTACGAACAGGCAGGCCAAAACGTCAGCCGCATCAAGCGACTACTCACTCAAGGGATTGAAACCCCGAAAATCTGCACCCCACTGAAAACAGACGACACCATCTATCGTTTGTCCCAGATCAACATGACCCGTATCGTTCAGCCTTTCCAGCAAGGATGGACCCCGATCAACAGTGCAGCATTCACGCCGAACGAACTTCGCCTGTTCCAGTTCAAAGTGGACCAGGATATACAGCCGGATTTTATCACCGCAAGCTGGCTAGGATTTCTCGACTCAAACTCTCTGACAAAAAAGGATTATCCGTTGGTTCGGTATCTGATCGAAAACAACCTGATCCCTTCCATTCAAAACGATATGGAAATGTTCGTGTACGGACATGGCGAATATCAAGCACCTACTCCTGGGGTGGCCGGTCCGGTCGTCTCGTGTATGGATGGTCTCATCAAACTGCTTCAGACAGGTGTGGATGCATCCACAATCAATTCGGTCAATATTGGGCCTCTGGACAAGGATTCGATCTTTGACCAAGTGGAAGCATTCATCGATGGCATTTCAGAAATCTACCAGAATGAAGCCATGGACGTATGCATGAGCCAGACCTGGTACAAGCATTACTTGAGGGATAAACGGGTCAGCGGCTTCTACACGAAATTTTCCGACAAGGAAATCGACAACGGGATCGACTTCACCGTCCAGAAGGTAAAAGCCCTTCCTTCCCTGAATAACTCCAATGTTATTTTCGCCACTCCGAAAGCAAACTTGCTCCATCTGACCAAGAAGTCAGCCAATATGACCAAGTTTGATATTCAGGAATCCAAACGTACGGTCAGCATTTTAACTGACTGGTGGGAAGGTCTCGGATTTGGGATGAATGCTGCGGTTTGGACCAACCTTCAGAAAACCGGCAGCGGTTCTGTTTAATCTGAATTATTAACGCTCAAAACTTTAAAAACATGGATTTTGCAGATATAGGAAAATTGCTCACCGATGGTAAAAACCTCGGTGGGCTCGCCAACCGGATTTATTTCGGACTCTGGAACGATGTTGCTGCCTGGCCAACCGACCCGTCAGCTCCGGCAACCATCGAACTGGCCGGCACACAAACCGGTGACCTGGTCATGAAAGCCGGCAAACGGATGTTCGAACTATACACCACTGAGGACGCCGCAAAACTCGACATCAACGTGATTGGAGAAGAAGCCGGCAAGGGTTACGAACTCCTTTTACATGTATTCGCTCCCGGACTCCACAAAAAGCTCCTGGGGTTCATGAACGCCACCAAGAACGAAGATCTGGTCATGATCGCTCAGGATAGCGCCGGTCAGAATTACCTGATGGGTTGTGCCATCCGTTCGGCCAAATTCTCGGCCAGCGATGGATCCGGTACCGGTTCCACCACCGATGGAAGGCGCGGCCTGGGAATGACATTCGCATACCGCTCTGCCAACCTGTACGTTTATTCCGGAAATATCCCACTCACTGAAGCCATCGGATCAGTATGATCTGGACCGATTATTTCACCCTCATAAAAGTTCGGCCGGGGCGTATCGTTACGCCCCGGTTTGGAACATTGGATTTTTCCGATCCTAACCTGCCAGTGGAAAAAGTGCATGCTTTGTTTGAGGATGATTTCCCGTATCTGAAGATCACACCACTGGGTATGGATACTCTTTTTCCTGTTCCCCCTCTTGCCAAACTCCCTTCAAAAAAATTGGAATCCCGTACTCCGGCAAGGAAACCCGTAAAACGAAAAGCGTAGTTTTCTTTTTTCATAGGTTTAGTATCTTGCGGAAGCCCCCGATGAAAAGGGGGCTTTGCTTAATAAAAATTTTGCTAATTCCGAATGTATAAATCCTTTATCTTAGAGGGCATGAACATAATTCCTGAAATACTAACATCCGGAAGCCCCCAGGTTGGTCCAATTGGGCTCGATCAAACCGTATTAAGACAACAAATTACAAGGCTTTTCCTACATATGAGTGTTCTAAAAGAACTCAAACCTTGATACTTGAATTAAAACATATCACCTTCAGCTTTACACAAGAAAAGCAAATTCTCAAAGATCTTTCATTGTCTTTAGAGGAGAAAAAGATCTATGCGCTGATGGGAGGCAATGGAGCAGGGAAAACAACTTTATTCAATCTCATTAACGGATTCATTAAACCAAAAAGTGGTGAGATTTTTTTCTCCGAAAAATCTTTATCCCACCAACAGACATTCAAAATAAACAGGTATGGAATTGGTAGAACTTTCCAGGACCAACGGCTAATAACAAAACTTACGGTAAAAGAGAATATCATTTTGGCCATGCAGAACAACCAAACTGACAACTGTCTTAATGCAATGTTGCCGGATTATCTGCATACCAAGACAAATCAGCATTTTGCTAAAAAGGCAGATGATATTATTGAGCAGTTTTTTCTCAACGATATAAGAAATTCTTTGGCCTCTGAAACTTCTTACGGACAACAAAAATTGCTTTCGCTAGCTTGCTGTGTAGCAAACGGTGCGACGCTACTGTTGCTTGACGAAGCGGTGGCTGGTATACAACCGGAATATCGCAACAAGATTGCAAAGCTCATTAAGCAACTCAAAGCACAAGGCAAAACCATTTTGCTGATTGAACACAACATAGATTTTATTGCCGATGTTGCTGACAAAATTTTCTTTTTACATGATGGTGAAATTTCCACCTTTGACAATATGGAAACGCTTAGAAAAGATAAACAAGTAATTGAGGCATACATCTAACATAATGCTGAAATTAAAAGACATATCAACCGGCTATGGTAAAAAGAAAGTGCTTTTTGACGTTTCATTTGAAGTGAAGAAAGGCGAAATTGTTTTGCTTGCAGGAAGCAACGGCAGCGGAAAATCTACTTTGCTTAAAGCCATTTATGGAATGTTACCACAATGGAACAGCGGACAGATAATTTTTGATGGAGAAAACATTACCGGTAAATCGACAGCAACACTTTTAAACAAAGGTTTGCTCTATATTGCGCAAAAAAACAACCTATTTGAAGACCTTACTGTGAAGGAGAATCTGGAAATGGCTGGCTTAACCCTTGACCGGAAACTTTTACAAAAACGAATAGAAAATGTACTGCAAATTTTCACGGTACTTTTGCCACACTTGAACCAAATACCAATGAAACTTAGCGGAGGTGAACGCCAGCTGCTAACATTGGCAATGGCAACATTGCACCAACCTAAAATGATTTTGATTGACGAGCCTTTTGCCGGATTATCACCTAATAATATTACTTTCATTGCTGAAAATTTGAAGATGTTAAATGTAAGAAACGGAATCACTTTGCTTATTGTGGAACATCGAGTAAAGGAATGCTTACGAATTGTAAATAAAGTTATTGGCTTGAAACTGGGCAGAATTTTTAGTAAAGTTGAAATCAATACTTCCTTTGCGATTAGTGATTTGAATGATATTTTTATTTAACTGAAAAATATTTTGCTTAAAATGACCAAAGATCTTAAGATATTATTTCCAATACTACATAATTATTTAAATTACGATGAAAATCATGGTATAGAGATAATCTCAACAGGCGTTAACAGTTCAAGCATTAGCAAAAAACCAAGTTTATTAAAACATTATTATGTTAATGAAGAAACCGAAAAAATAATCATTAATAACATTAAATGGGCACAAGGAGAAATAACGAAACCCATTTTTCAATTTGCTTATCTCATGCTCCCAACAAAATGCAATCAATCTTGTAAGGGTTGCTTCATGGGACAAGACAAGAGCAATTTGCCAGAATATTATGATGGTAGCGATTTTTCAGAACGTGAACTTTATGAAATATGTTCATTTCTGAGAAACCATGGAGCCAAGTCCGTTGTTTATGGTGGAGTTGGCGAACTGTTTAATTGGAAAGGTGCGTTCAAATTCATAGAAATCATACAATCTTATGGTCTCGATATTGTTATTTTTACAAATGGGACTTTACTTTCACAAGATGATGTTATCCGTTTAAATGAAGCAGGTGTAACTTTAATAATTTCATTACGAGATACGATAGAAAAATTTCACAATCAATTTGTGGGCACTAACAACTTTCTTAAATCATTATTAAGTATTGAATACGCTTTATCTATTGGCATGCAAGAAGATAACCGGCTCAGTGTTGAAATCCCAGTAACAAAATTAAACGGAAAAAGAGTATTATTAAATTTTATTCCAGCAATGCGAGGATTAGGTATTGTTCCGATGGTAGAAGAATATATTCAAATATCTGTTTCAAATGAAGAACAGGCATTATCTCATGATTTTAAAGAAGCTAGAGAATTTATCAATTTATCACGAAATTTGGATATGAAATTAGGTGTTAATTGGATTCCTGAAGTAGGAACCAGAATAATTGGACAACCGAAATGCAAAAGACCTTTATATTCATTTGCTATTTTCCCAAATAGAAATATTATGGATTGCCCGAGTCATTCTGTATCTTATGGTAATTTATTTAAGAATTCCATTGATGAAATAATCTATTCTGATAATTTTCGGAATGAAATCTTAAATTTTAGTCTTTGTGCCTGCTCAGTATTTTATACAAATAGTAATCTGGATTTACCAGTTCGCTTACCAAATTATTTAGAGGCTTTGATATGAAAATTTTCCCGAATGTTTGTAAATATAATGTTCTTAGAAACAGTGCACTGAACAATCTAGTTCAAAATTGGGGGTTTTTTAGTAAAGAAGAATTTGAGAACAACCCTAATTCACTAATGATGCTTGATATTGATTTTGGCAGAAAATGTTCATTAAGTTGTCCAGCATGTTTTAGAAGAAATAATAACGTTGATAATGATGATTTTACTGACTTGAGTTACGATGAATTAATTTCCGTAATAATTGATGCCAAAAATATTGGATTAAAATATATTAAAATATGTGGCGCAGGAGAACCATTTGAAAATCCTTTATTAGTCAGATTTGCAGAAGAATTGACATCTATGAACATTGGTTTATCTATTTTTACCAAAGGACATATCCTTGGAGATGATAATTTAACAAAGAAGATATTCTATAATGATGGGATTAATACAGCAGATGAACTAGCACAAAAACTTTTCAATTTAAATACCAGTATCCTTATCAGTGCACAATCTTTCGATCCAATAATTCAAGATAAATTAGTTGGAAATATATCAGGTTACACATTGCTTCGAAATAAAGCTATTGAATTACTCGCAACTATTGGATTCAATAAATGCTCACCCACAAGATTGGCTTTATGTTCAAATCCTATTACCAGATTAAATTACCCTGAAATATTTACTATCTATAAATACTGTCGAGAAAGAAATATTTTGCCAATAAATGCAGCTTTAATGACTAGCGGAAACCAATTAACTCAAAGCTTTCTTAATAAATATGATGTTTCAAATCAGGAAAAGGAAGAGTTATATTTTCAAATATATAAATACAATATTGATAATGGCATACAAGATATTCAATCAATCACAAGTGAAGGGATATCGTGTTTACCAGGGATTCATCCATGTAATCAGATTGTGTCCGGTCTCTATTTGACTAGTAATGGTAATGTTGTGCGGTGCCCTGGCGATGCATGTACACCACTAGGAAATACGCACAATGTATCAATATCGAAATTATGGCATAATTGTAAAGAATGGAAATATAGTAAGATGTACAACGTATCCTGTCCATATAAAGATGGAATTACATTACCTAAAAATATTTATTTGAATGTATTGTCGCGATTAGAACAAAGTAATAAACATTATTCAAAGCAACTATGAAAAAATCATCGTTATCTTCTTTCATTCTAATAATAGTGTTTCTATTCGGTTGCAATTCGAGACAAACCGATGTTATAAAAATTGGAGCTTGCCTTCCGCTTTCTGGTGATATAGCTTCTTATGGTAAAAGGGCGCAAAACGGGATAAATCTTGCAATCAGTGAAATTAACAACTCTAAAAGATCAAAAATAAGGATAATTGTTGATTTTCAAGACAATCAAGGATTAACAAAGGAGGCTGTCAATATTATGAATAAATTCTGCAGTATTGATAAATATTCACTGGTATTCGGTGGTGCCTCAAGTAGTGAAAGTGCTGCCATGATACCGATTGCTAATAAATACCATGTAGTCCAAATGTCACCAATATCTTCTTCACCTGATTTAAGCGAGAATGATTATTTCTTCCGTGTTTGTCCATCAGACGCATACCAAGCTGTTATAATGGCAAAATGGTTAATAAGCTCAAAAATTTCTTCAATTGGATTAATTTATGTTAAAAACAATTGGGGCAATAGCTTACAAGACAAATTCATTGATGAATATCACAAAATTGGAGGAAAATTAACAGATATCGAAACTTTAAATGAGGGTGATAGAGATTTTAAAACTCAATTACTTAAAATAATTAACTCGAAACCTGAAGCAATTTATTGTATTTCTTACGGTGCAGAAGGAGGTATTATCTTGAAACAGATCAAACAGTTGGGTTTTACAAATAAAATATTTGGTGCAGATGTATGGAGTTCACCGGAATTATTAACAGGTGCAGGTACTGCTGCGGAGAATGTCTATTTAGTAAAGCCAGCCGAGCATTCAGATAGCTTATATAATGAATTTATTAAAAATTATCAATCTAAATATAAAGAACAGCCGGATGTATATGCAGCATATTCTTATGACATTATTTATCTGTTGTTCAAAACGTTTTCCCTAAATAAAATTATGGGTGATGAAATTCGTAATTATTTTTTGTCCATGCCCGAGTTTAAAGGAGTGACTGGAATCACTAAATTTGATGAAAATGGCGATTGCAATTCAAAATCCTTTATTAGGCTTCAAATCAGGAATGGTAAATTTATTCAAATAGATAAATAATAAGATTTCAATTTTCAATTTTTTAAATTTTCAAATAATGAAAAAGTTTCTTTATGTAGCACTGGGTCTGCTAACTGCATTTGCAATTATTCAAATAACTGTCCGAGTTTTCACAAATGAAGCAATTACTATAGTTGAAATGATCAGTTTAATCATAGAATTAATTGTTACTCTTTCAATCTTTGTTACTGCTGAGCAAATTTCAATTAGAGAACAAAAAAGAGTTAAAAAAGAATATGAAGATAGAATTTACCTGATTGATTCCGAGAAAAATAGAGTAACGGAAGCACTTAATAACGTTAATTCGGATATAAAAAAAAGCATTTCCTTTGTAAGTACTTTTGAGGAATATTGCCTTGCCTGTAAAGAAACTATTCTAATTGCAGAAAATGATTCCGAGATATCAACTATTCAGACACCTCTTAATTTATATTCTGATACTACTCCCGATTCAGGATATTATAAAGATTATATTACTGTGACCGCAGCGCAACTACTCTTAAAAAACAAATATACACAGTGCTCGAAAATATTGTCATATCGTAGATTAGTTGTAATAAATGATATAAAGGATAAGAAAGAAATAAAGGATGAAATTGAAAAGATTATAGTATTTGTAAAGGCTATATATAGTCAACTTGATCAGCGGACCGAAGGTTGGAAACCATCATTAAATGGAATACATGTCGGCATTATAAAGTCAAAAGATATTTTTAATTCCCCTTTTTCACATCTTGATGTCCTTTTGATAAAAAAATACCCATATTGTAATTGCTTTCCCCTTAGAAAATAAAAATACATACTTATGGGGTACAAGTTTACATCTACATAACAACAAAGGATATTTTGATGAATTCAAAGAGCACGTTCCAAAGTTTGAACAAATATTTCAGAAGGTTTGGGTAAACCCAAATATTAAAATAATTAATTTTGGAGATTATCATAATATTGATGATCTGCAATCAAGTAAAATTAATATTATTAAAGCTATCCAAGACAAATTTCTTGAAATTGTAACTGTTAGCCCACCTCGCGCTAGAAAGAGGGACCAAAGTACCAAGAATCAAAATAGCCAACCTCCATTGGTTAAGAATTAAATCCAATAAAAATTATATGATGCATTTTCAAATTATTATAAATATTACTATCTCAGCATTTATCTATTTACTGCTTGCGAATTCATTTTCTATCATTTATTATGCAACAAAATTTTTCCATATTGCTCATGCAGGGATAATTGCTTTCGGCGCATATTCGGTTTTTTTATTTGAAAATGTTTTTTTTATCTCATTTACGGGTTCAATTATTTTAGCAATTTTATCTGCAACTTTAATTGGTATTCTTTGTGAAGTTTTGTTTTACCGTCATTTGCGTAAACATAATGTTCCTGCATTTGGGTATCTCATTGCGTCTATCGGTTTGTATGTGGTTCTTCAAAACTGTATCTCTCTTTATTTCGGAGACGATACCAAAATCATTAATACATCAGACGTAACAGTTGGAAATCAGATTTTTGGCGCATTCATCACCACCACTCAAATTGTGACAATTCTTATTTCTAGTGTGCTGTTAGTTTTAGTCGACTTATTTATGAAGTATACATCTACAGGTAAATCTATTCGTGCTGTTTCCAGTAATCCTGAGCTCTGCGACATTTACGGCATGTCATCTAATAAAATCATTCTCATTGCTTTTGGAATTGGTTCAGCATTGGCAGCGACTGCCGGAATACTGTCAGCTATGGACACCAATATGACACCCACTTTCGGTTTCAATTTATTGCTTTATGGAATTGTAGTAATGATTATTGGAGGGATTGGTAGCACAAGAGGGTTAATTGTTGGGGCGTTCTTTATAGCAACAGCTCAACATCTTTCAGCATATTACATAGACACAAAATGGATGGATGCTGTTACCTACATCATTCTCATTCTATTTTTAATCTGGAAACCTCTTGGTATAAGTGGCAAGAGGCTAAAAAAAATGGAGGTGTAAGATGGATTACATTTTGCACCTACTCATTCTTATTTGCTTTTACACTTTGCTTTCACAAAGTTTAAATCTTTCAGCCGGCTTCACTGGAATGATTTCATTGGCTCATGCAGGATTCTACGGCATTGGAGCTTACACTACTGCAATTCTTTCAACACAGTTTGGTTTTTCATTTTGGATGACTATCCCTCTGGCAATGTTCATCAGTGGGGCGATTGCATTTATTGTTTCACTTATAGCTCTGCGGACTGTTGATGATTATTTTATCATTTGTACATTAGGCATCCAGGTAATACTCTTTTCGATCATGAATAATTGGATGGACTTAACAAGAGGGCCGCTTGGTATTCCAGGCATTCCTTCTATTCATCTTTTCGGACTGAATTTAGACAACAAAATTCCATTCCTAATACTTTCTATTTGTTTTATGGCCATTATTTGGTTTGTGTTGCGGAATATTTCTAAATCGGGTTTCGGTAAGACATTAACAGCAATAAGCGAAGATGAAATTTACACTCAAAGCATCGGCAAGAATGTTTATAAATCCAAAATAATTTCCTTTACTATAAGTGCAATTTTTGCTGCTATTCCAGGTGTATTGTACGCTCATTATATCTCTTACATAGACCCAACAAGTTTTACGGTCAGTGAATCTATTTTTATTCTCTCCATCGTAATCCTTGGCGGATTGGGAAACCTAACAGGAAGTTTTTTAGCTTCGGCATTTTTAGTATTATTACCGGAAGTACTCCGCTTTGTAGGTATGCCTGACAACATTGCCGCCAATATGCGGCAAATCATTTACGGTCTAATTTTAGTTGGTGTGATGATGACAGGTAGAAATGGCGTAATGGCGTTTTTTCAGCAAAAACAAAACTTTGAATCGCGTTGAGTTACCGGCATATTATCACAACTCCAAGTTTCCTACAGAACAATAGTTTCAAATCATTCCCATAATCTAAAGAGGAAAAGATTCGCCTAGCATACAAACCTTTTTTTGTCCTTTTTCGCCCTCCCTCCATTCCGTAGTTTTCGGAATGATCTACTTTTTCACCCCGTATAGCTTCAATTTCAAACTGCTGGATGCGATTTCCGGTTGCATGGAGTTGCTGAAGTCAGATGACTGGGCAGTTATCATGGATGGCGACACCATGTTTCTGCAGCCGGATTTTGGTCACCAGATCCAGCGCCATATTGAATCCCATCCCGAGGCAGGACTCTTTACTTCCTTCGCTTCCAGGTGCCATTACTCCATTCAGCGTATTATCGGTGTGGATCCATTTAATGATTCCATACTCTATCACAAGGAGGTTGCCGATGGTACGAGCGCTTTTGTTGGCGAATCGGTGGAGATCCATCGCAAAATTGCAGGGCATTTGATGGTGATCCGGAAATCAACCTGGAACCGGATCCTTCCCGTGCTCCTTAAAAAAGCATCCGGAAAGCAAATATTGGGAGTGGATACCCAGATCAGCAAGGTCATTCTCGAAATCGGAATGGACATACGGTTGATGAAGGATATTTATGTTCTCCATTATTGCCGGCTGGCTGAAGGATTTGATTACACCAAACACTTGGAACCATGCACAAAGCAGTAACATCATTCATCCAGGATATAAAGGCTAGGCATCCTGAATTTTTCCGTTTCTCCACCGTCTTGGATTGCGGAAGTCTCGACATCAACGGCTCCAACCGTCCGTTTTTTACAGATAGCCACTATACCGGGATCGATATCGTGGATGGAAAGAACGTGGATTTCGTGACCCGCATCCATGAATTTAATCCACAAAAGCTCTATCATGTAGTGATCTCCACCGAAATGCTGGAGCATGACGAATATTTGTCGCAATCCCTGGTTAAAATGTTTGAACTCTTGAAGCCTGGAGGGTTGCTGATCATAACAGCCGCTGGCTTTGGCCGTGCTGAGCATGGAACGGTGGATCATCATCCCAAAGACAGCCCTATGACTCATGGTTATTATCGGAATGTGGAGCCGGGCGAATTTGTCACTAATCTTCCCTTGCATGAATTCCGGGCCTGGGCAATCTCTCAAGTGGATAACGATATCAGGTTTTACGGCATTAAAAAACAACCATGAAACCAATCGATATTGTCTATGTCCTGGGTACCGGTTCCGGTTGGTCCGATAATGAGATCCGGTTTTCGCTCCGGTCGGTTTTCAAGAACCTCACGAATATCGGCCAGGTTTTCGTCGTTGGGGAAAGGCCGTCCGGGTTGAAAGGATTCATTCATATTGATCATCCGGATGACTTTTCGTCCATTAATGCGGATGGGAACATTATCCGGAAAGTTCTCCGGGCTTGCCAAGACCCCAGAGTATCTGAGAAATTCCTGTTTATCAATGATGACCACCTCATCATGAAACCGATGCGCGCCGATCGTATTCCCCCATTTCAAAAAGGTGACATGAAATACTTCCAGCTGGATTACTTCAGCTTAAACGAGTGGCGGAAAAGACTATTCAAGACCATGATTACCCTGGAGGAACAGAATCTCCCTACCCTTCACTTCGATTGCCACACGCCGATAATTTTTGAAAAGAAAAAGTTTATCGATGCCATGAGTCGTTTCGATTACGCATCAGGAATCGGGCTTTGCATGAAAAGCCTTTATGGGAACATCTTTTATCCGGATGCGCCCTACCTGGCAGAGCAAAAGAAAACGGTGTTCAAATCCTATACCCTCGATGAGCTGAACCTCCGGTTCGAAAAACCTATGCTGCTTTCATTCAACGACCAGGGCCTAAACGATTCCCTCAAAATCTTCCTGTACCTGAATTTCAGCCTGCCATCCCCCCTGGAAACTTGTCTCCTGGAAGATCGGATTATCGAAATCTTTCGTGCCTCGCGGGAATCATTCTCCTATGAATTCGCTCGGGATACCTACCTGAAGCATTTCAAAAACAACAATATCAAGGAGATGATCACAACCGACCGAGACAACCGGTTCGAAAACAAACTCAAATACCTACTGGAACAAAAACTTACCGGATTATGACACAAAACGAAATCAATGAAATAAATGCTTGGCTCAGTTCTTCCAGGGGATATACTGAGGGGGTTCAATTATTCGAGCGATTCTCATCCAACCGGTCACTGAAACTACTTTTTCCACGAAAGGAAAAGAAGTATGCCACGAAACTGGCATACGAACTATCCAAGCTTATTCTAAAGAAACCAGAGCAGGACTTGCCACCGGCGCCGGCAAAACCGAAACCATCCGCCCTCAAACCGGTCGCTAAAGAGGCACAATCCGATGAATGCTTTCCTCCGATTAAGGCCAATCAGCCGCCGATCATCCGCCGTATCATATCGGAATTCAGTGAACTCTATAAAAATAGATCGATGGCCCACGCCTCACTTAAAGCGATACCACCGGACAACCGCCCGGAAAATGTGGAACTGCGCAGGATAATTGTTGAAAAGATGGCCGGTTGGTCATCTCGGATGGATGAACTAAACGCTTTCCAGGAGGATTACCGCATCAAGGATATCATCCCGGATGAATCCCTGGTCTATCCGGTCATCAAACCTGAAGTGCTGGAACTAACGGCAGAAAATCTCGATCAAATGAAACGCCGGCTGGCCAACCTGAAAAAATCGGTCAGCCGGGATAACTGTCTGCTGAACTTTGGCAAGAATACCAAGCAGCCCATCCTGGACGAAATGCGGCCCGGTACCCGGAGAACCAAAATCGAACGTAACATCAGGGATCATATCGCTGAAATCAACAAACTAACCACACAAATAGATGGTTTTAGTAAGATCCTCGGAGCATAACCCGCCGGCACCTACCCGAAAAGAGCAGGATGAGGCCATGACACCCGCTGCCCTGGTTGAACTGGATGCCGATCCTAATCCGGATCTCACGGAATTCCAACCGGGAGTCCTTACACATTCCATTGGTCTGCTCACAAAAGGCCGGCAAAAACACTACTATTCCGATGGCAATTTCAACCTGATTCGCCTGATCTTTCATCTATTGAAACAAACAGGACCCGCACATGTATTCATGACAACCTACTCCATCAGTCAGCAATCCCTGGAAAAAGTACAGAACGCTCTCAACCGTGGAGACCTTCTTTCCATCCGCTTTCTGATTGATAACCGCGTCAAAGTCATGAGTCCGATACCCTTCCAGCGATTGAAGGCCAGTTTTAACTACCGGTGCGTTTCCCTCCATGCCAAGGTCGCACTCATCGAAAACGATGACTGGCGAATTACCATTGTGACCTCCCAGAATGCTACCGATAATCCCAAGCTGGAACGTGGTATCATTTTTACCGATGACCGGATATTCAATTTTGATAAAACCCACCTGGAAAATGTATTTAAACGAGGAACAGATTAAAGAAATCGAAGAGATGGCCGAATTATTCTTTTCCTTGGATGAGATCGCCACCAATGCAGAAATCAACGCCGAGGATTTTCGCGACGAAGTGCAATCCAAAACCGGTGAGGCCTATGCTGCCTATATGCGTGGATGGTTCAAAGGCGAGATCCCGCTCCGTAAATCCATCGCACAGGCCGCAGCCAACGGTTCCAACCCGGCGCAACAAATGCTCCTCTCCATGATCCAAAATGCCGAAATCGATAAGTTATGAGTAACCAAATATTATCTCTGGAAGATCACAGCTGGGAGATCATTAAAACTGCGATCACCGATCCGGATCATACCACTCTCTCCCTGCAGCAAACCGAAGCTCTCCACCGGATCACCAGCGTAACGCGGATTCTGGATCGTCATCCCCAGGGTAAAGCAGCCATCAATATCCACATGGCAAAATATCCAAACATCAGCCGCAGGACTGCTTCGAGGGATATCCAATGGGCGCGCGAGCTAAATGTATCGTATCATGAATTTAATTATGACTTCTGGCACAACTGGCTTATCAATGATATCGTCGATCAAATCCAATCCAGTAAAGCCAAAGGCGACCTGAAAAGCTGGTCTGCCGGTCATGCCAACCTGATCCGGGCCATCGGTGAGCGGGTGCCCGATGAGAAGGATCCCAAACTGGTTGAGAAGCACACCTTCCTGATTCAGATCAATCACCTCGGTACCTCTGTCAATATCGATACCCGCGATATGGATACCTATCAGCCCGAAGAATTAAAGGCAATCTCCGATGCCATTTATACCGAAATATCCGAAGACGATGCCGAGGAAATGTTTAAAACATGATGGTGATGGAAGAACTACAACTCAATAATCCACAGTATTCATCAATAATACTGAACCCAAAATCCAAATGCGATATTTGGAGCCGGGCAACCGGCAAATCTTTCCTTGTAGGTTGGGATATCAATGTCGTTAACCGCCGGATGCCACGTGCTCTGACATCAGTTACAGGCCAGACTTACGGTCAGCTTCTGACACGCACCCTGCCATCCACATTCAAATTCCTGGAGTCCATGGGTTACACCAAGGATCAGAACTATGTGGTTGGCCGGAAACCGCCGCAGTCATTCCATACCCCTTTCGAGAAAATCATGAAATTCGATAATGTCATTTCCTTTTCAAACGGGAATGCCATCCTGATGCTCTCGCAGGATCGCATCGGATCGGCCAGGGGTCCGAACGTCGATTATGAAATACTGGATGAAGCACTCACCATCGACAAGGAACGATACGATCAGGAAACAAGCCCCACGAACCGCGGAAACGAGGATATCTGGGGTCCAAACTCAGGGAACCATGTTCCATTCCATCACGGGTATCATTACGTTTCTTCCATGCCATACAGCCAAACTCAAAAATGGCTATTGGACTTCGCCGGTTATTACGAATCCGAGGCAGGACTTCAAATATTCACGATTTGGAACCGGATTGTAAAACTGCAAATGGAGCTGATCCCGGCCTATTACTCCCGCGATAAAAAACTATACGCCACGATCTGGAACGAAATCATCCGGCTGCGCAAACAGATCCTGCCGTTTGTCAGCAAAACCGGGCACTTGTTTACCCTGGCAAACGCTTTCGATAACATTTCCAACATCGGTATCTCCTATATAATAAGGGAATACGAAAAGCAAAACCTGATGACCTTCATGGTGGAGATCATGAACGTTTTCCTGGATCAGGTAGAGGATTGCTTCTACCATATCAATGAAACCAAGCATGTATATTTCAATGCCACCAACGACAGTTACATCCGCGATCTGGCTGAAAACAGTTCCTGGGATTTTATCCGTTTAGCCGCCCAGGACTCGCGCCACGATAAAGATTGCGATCCGATGAGGTATTTAGAAATCACCCCCGATTGGGGAAGCACGATAAGCCTATTCACCGTCGGCCAGGAGGGAGGGGTTGATTTTGTAAATAATTCGGCAGGACTCGTTGACAACTTCATCAATGAGTTTTTTGTCAAACCCGATACCGCCAGCGGGGTCATGATCAATGCGCTGGTCGATCAGTTCACCCAATATTACAGCACCCATCTTGAAAAAACGGTATTGTATTTCCGCGACCGGTATGGAGATAGCAAGAATCCAAACGTCAATAAATCTGCTTCCTATAATGAACAAGCCATCAGCCGTTTAGAAAGGGCCGGCTGGACGGTGATTCAGGAAGTGCATAAAGGCATGGAACCGCCTCAGCACGACAAATATTTGCTCTGGGGAAACATACTCAAAGGATCGGATCCTGTTTTTCCGCAGATAAGGTTCAATGGCACGAAATGCAAGTACACCCTGATATCCATGAATAATACCCAAGTTATCCAGCGCGAGGGAAAATTCAGTAAAAACAAGAAGTCGGAGCAGTCCAAAACCATCCTTCCGGAAATGGCAACGCACTTTTCGGATTCGGTGGATAAACGGATCTGGACAAAATATGGCCACTTACTAACCAATCAAAGCACTTTCGTGGCAGCTAGAACGTGAGATTCCGGTTGAAATTCCAGTCGGTTTGAACCCGATGCACTGAAATCTCCCAACCGGCAGGACTCTCACGAAAATCCCAAGCCTAGGCTTATCTTCCTCTTGTAATCGCAGATGCGGTGCGGATCTACGTTCAGCTGTTGAGATTAGAGGTGTGTTAGCTAAGGCCGTCCATTGGTTTAACCGATCAGTCAGTCTGGTGAGATCAGGGTTTTACCCCGGAATCTCGATCTGGTATGTGCTTTTCCGGTGAATCTTATACTGGCATTAGCATTTCTGCGATGCAATTATTTCAGCTTAGGAATGGCACTTAAAAAATAATTTTGCGATCCTGTAGAGTTCTCACACAAGATTCAGTAAATTCGGCTTTGATAAACTTCTCAAATGATTCGCAACCTTCTTACATATTCAAATATCTTCCTTTTACCTGAAAGTTTTCGGGTAAACACTTGGTTGTGCCTAATACTAAATTGAATTATCATGAAATATCGAGATAAGAAAATTAAGAGTGTTTCTGAGCTAATTAAAAAGCTAATTGACGACTCGAATTTTTATAATGGCCCAATATGGTATAGGGGGCAGTCGAAGAAAGAATATAAATTGACACCATCATTCTATAGAAAAGCTACTAACACTTCTGAAATGACACTCATTAAAAAATTCAAACAAAATGCTACTCTTTTAATGAACCAAAATTCGGAAAATGATTTTGATTGGCTATTCATTATGCAACATCACGGTGTGCCAACAAGATTGTTGGACTGGACAGAAAGTTCACTCATTGCTCTTTATTTTGCTTGTTGTGACCATCTAACTAGTGATGCGGCACTTTGGGTATTACTTCCTTCGGAACTTAATAAACACTCCGGTATTGAACCTGAAGAGACTTTTGATATACCAGGAATTTCAGAACTAGGCAACTACAATCCCATTAGTTATCACGCTGATAGGACAAACACTATGGGGCCAGCTGCTGCAATTATATCACGCAATACTTCTCGTATGCAAGCCCAGCAGGGCACTTTTACAATATTCCATAAGAAGACAATTGCGATAGAAGATATAGGGGATAAAAATCACGTTTGGAGATATATTATTCCTACAACTAATAAGAAAAATATACTTAATGAACTAAAAATTTGTGGTATTGACAAATTCCAATTATTTCCCGAGTTATCGAGTATTGGTGAAACCCTTAAGAAAGAAATCCAATGAGTTATATATCCACTTTCCCAAAAAAAAACAGTAATGTACTAAGACTACTGTATGAAAAAGACTCTGTCAATTTGAGTCCAGACTATCAAAGAAATGGAGAGATTTGGCCACTTGAAAAAAGGCAGTTATTGATAGACTCCTTAGTTAATGATTACGATATTCCAAAGTTGTATTTTCATGTTCTATCATTAGAAGAGAAGAAGAAGTCTGGTTTTGAATATGCTGTTATTGATGGCAGACAGCGAATTGAGACAATATTCAAATTTATTAACGGTGACTTCCCGTTGAGCAATGACTTTATCTTCCTCAGTGATCCGTCTTTAGATGCAAAAGGACTCTATTATAAAGATATAGCTGAGCATTACCCGAAGTTGAAAATGATTTTTGAGTCTTTTGAATTACCAATTATTTGTGTTCAAACAGATGACCTTGAACTAATTGATGATATGTTCCTTCGGCTAAATGAGGCCGTACCATTAAACGCTGCTGAGAAACGCAATGCTATAAGAGGGCCGTTGGTAGCATCAATAAAAAGACTTGCTGGCCATAATTTCTTCAAAACAAATGTGAATTTTACAAACAAGAGATTTCAGCATCTGGAGGTAGCTATCAGGCTCTTGTTCATAGAACATTACTTGATAAAAGAAAATAATATCTATGACACAAAAAAAACATTTCTCGATTCACTCGTCAATAAGTATAAAGAAGACAAGCAATTAAATGCAAAATCGATTGAGAATAGAGTTGCAGAAATCCTCGGAGAACTAGTTAAAATTTTTGCAGAAAAAGATCCTTTGTTAAGAACTCAAAGTATTATTCCTATATATTACCTGGCCGTGAGAAGCGCGAAAGGCACACCAGATATTATTAAACTATCACGGCCTAATCTTTTAAAATTTAAAGATGATATTGTAAAAAACAAGACAATAGCGGAGGAAGATATTTCAAAAGCCGATTATTCTCTTATTGAGTTTGATCGGATGTCATTGCAAGGAACTAATGACGCAAGTTCAATCCGTGAAAGGAGTAGAATTTTATTAGAGTATCTTGATATTGACAATAAAGTACAAGGAACAACAAAACCTAAACTGCATTAAAACGTAGTTTTTCCAAGCAGTTGGTGGCAAACTTAAACGGAACAGCGAATAAACAATAACATTTAATGAGACGGATTTTAGAAATTAATCATACTGAAGTGTAGTCTTCCCCTTTTTAGGGAAAGCTACAAAAAGGGGAAGGCTTCACACTATTAAGTTCATAACTTCAGGATGTTAGAAGGTTTGGCAGTGTCTATTAATGGGGCACAAAGGTATTGATCGCATCCTGATATTAGGTTCAGGATTCCTCGCTCGCTGCGCACGGAGCCCGAAGGACTCAAAAAAATGCTCACCGCTGAGGCCTTTTTTAAAAGCAGCGTCCCCAGAACGGTGACCGGTTAAACCTTCCTGCCAATGGAATTTCTAAGCTTTCCTGGCCGGTGACCGGACGCTTCGCATTCATTTTCAAGTGACAAGCCCGGATCCTGCCGAACCGGCGGTTTCTAAAGACTTCAACCCAGAGATTCGAATGTAAAGGGGCCACCCCGACAAACTCATAAGGCATTTCCTGCAACTTCCCAGTTGCAGCGTTACTTTCATCAACGTTCCTACCCGACTTTCTAAGCCTTTCCCTTCGTAGCCCTTCTCATTTTATCATGACGGTTTTCTATAGCTCAGAAAACATGGCAAAGATAAATCGGCCAATCTAATTCCAATAGTTTTTACGGCATATCCTCCCTCCTTCGTCGGTCCGGTATTCCGCAAACTCTTGTTATTAGCTCAGCTCGATTTAATGAATACAGCCATGTTTCTAAACTATAAAAAACAAAAAACGTCATGACAAAATTTAAGAAGTCCTACATCGGAAAAGGCAAGAAAGTCCAGGGAATGAACATTGTGAAAGTAACTGTGCCTCTGGAAAAGTTGCAGGAAATTGCTTATGAGTACGACGGGGTGGCTTATGTCACATTCGAAATCGCTGAGATGAAGGAAACCGACCAGTTCGGAAGAACCCATGCTTGCTATCACTCCAAAATGTTGCAGGAGGCCCTGGCACCAGCCAAGAAAGCCAAGAAATTGAAAAGCATCGGCAAGAAGGCCAGTCCGGTCGAGCCCCTGCCGTTCTAGGAACCCCGCTTTAAAAAAGGCCTCAGCGATGAGGCTTTTTTTGTGCCCTTCGGTTTCCTGCGCAGGGGTCATATCTTGTATTCCCGGAATTGCTTCGCACGCATTCAGATTCTTTACTCAACTATTATCCTGTTGATATCCAATAATCTGACCTGCGCCATTCACCAAAAATCAGGACTGCTCAAGGTTGTGGCGCAACATTAATCTCAGATTATCAATGGGTGTGCTTGCTACTCATACAAGTCCGAAAGGCATCGGCATCTTTCACATGAGTTATTCAATTCCTTACCGTGTTAATCAGTCGATCCAGGAAAGTGATTTTTCTGATCACATGAATGAACTGTTATCTGAAGTGCTGGTATCCTCTAAACGGATGACTGATCTGATCTTCTCTGATACGAGAGAGATTCTGCAACTGATTGAGAATGGATCGGTTGATGACAACGATTAGTTGTTAACTGATCTATCGAGGGAAGCCTGGCTGCTTCCCTCTTTTCTTTTATCCAGACTGATCAGTTAAGCCATGGTGATTGGGTGCACTGCTTGCCTCTAGTTCAGGACTTGTTGATTTACGTGTTGCTCTACTCCATATATAATGTGTGTCGATTACAACACCTCATGTTTGTGCTCATTCTTCGCAGGTTTGCGTGCGGAGTACCGCACTGAATGAAGGACTCGACCGTATTTCAAATCATGGAATTTTGATTAACGGAATAAGTCCGAAACGTGGAGTGCGATGCCGAAACATGGAGTCATATTTCCTGAAAATGGAGTCTTTCGCCCTCCAAGTCGGGTTAGGGCGGGGTCGGGTCACAGACGTAACCAGGCGGAGCCTGGTAGCAAAATTACGGGCCTACATCTTCATCTCCTTATGCTTCGTCGATTTAATGTGCCCCGCAATTTTGCGCTAAAGCGAACTTTTTCTTTCCACGATAAAAGAAAAAGTACCCAAAAAGAAAATCGTTGGAATCGGATGTTGGTGATTTTTTCCACCGTCGTGATCGTTCTTTTTCTTTTCAAACCGCACCGCAAAAGAAAAAGAACCAAAAAGAAACCGGATCAACTGGCCGGCTGTACGTTCCGCATCCCTCTTCGCACTGTAAGGATGTGATAATTATATTATTAATGACTGCACAAAGGTAGTCGCAATCCCGGAAACCCGCTCTGGATCCATGACCACCTCTCCACCGGTCCACCATTCCAATCCAGGCCATGGATTGGCACGCCACGAATTCAGTTTGCGGATACACAAACTGACCTTCGCCACTCGCTTCAATTCCGTGCTTGCTCCAGGAAGTGTGCATCATTAATCTGGGTGCGCTTGATACTCAAACAAATCCGAAAGGCATCGGTGAACATTTCCATGAAGTACGATTCAGTGATCTCAACTCCCTGGCAGGTGAACGATTCAGCAGCTGCCAAACTGGTCCAGACCGGCACCAGCGCGTTATCAAACATCGAAATTCTGGCCGTCGCAGCTGGAATTTCAGAAGAATGTGCCCGGAATTTATGGGTACTGGCCGGCAATGATTTTCACAATCTGGCAAAAATGTCGCTCAGCATCATGTGCCAGATCGATGGAATCACTACGGCAAGAGCCATCCGTATCGCCGCCATCTTCGAGATCGGCCGAAGAAGAAGATCAACTCCGGCAACCATCCGGCCAAAGGTTAAATGTTCTCAGGATGCCTGGAAGGTATTGGAACCCTTGATGTCCGATCTCCAGCATGAGGAATTCTGGGTGCTGTTACTTAACCGTTCCAATCAGATCATCGATCAGAAAAGAATCAGTCAGGGTGGTATATCCGGTACCGTTACTGATGTACGATTGATCTTAAACGCAGCGGTGGAAAGGCTTTCGTCGGGTATCATCCTTGCTCATAACCACCCCTCAGGGAACCTGGCTCCATCGGATGCTGATCTGAAAATCACAAAGAAAATCAAGGAAGCGGCAGCATTTCTGGATCTGTCGGTACTGGATCACCTCATCCTTTCAGAACAGGGTTACCTCTCGATGGCTGATGACAATTTAATGCCGTAGTCACCATGATTCATACCCTATTCAGCTTCGGCAACAAAAAGCAGGATACCTCAACCGCGATTTTCAACATGACTCCTGCACTCAGCTGCTGTTCGGAAAAACTCGGGCTTTGCCAGAATCCGAAAGTCTGCTATGCGAAATATCCCGAACGTGCTTTCCCTGGTGTCAGAGGTCACCGGAACCATCAGGCAAAGTTTTGGGATATGTGCTCTCCGGAACTTTTCATCTACGAACTGAACAAGTTTGAGTTTGAAAAGCTCCGGTTCTCTGAAGCCGGCGATTTCCGGAACCAGGGCGATGTAACCAAAGTGATAGCAATTGCCCTACTGCTCGGGAAACCGGTTTGGACCTACACAGCCCGTCGGGATCTCGACTTCTCCAATCTTCCGGGAAATCTCACCATCTCCGGATCAGGATTCATGCTGGATAATCAGTTCAACGCGGTAAAGGATCCTGATGATTTTACCAATGGCGTTGTTTGTCCGCAAAACTGCAGGATCTGTGACTATTGCTGTCAGAAAGCCGGCCGGCAGATCTACTGCAAAATTCATTAAATCAATCAACCGGGTGCGCTTGATACCCTTACAAGTCCGAAAGGCATCGGCATTTATTTCATGATTTACAAAGACGTTCAGATCTATATCCATGGAAAACAGATCATTCAGATCAATAAGCGCAAGGCTCGTAAGCTGTACGATGCTGGCTATGAGATCTTTCTTCACCCGTGCAAGATGGCTTTTGATTCCCTTTGGAAGGAGCCTTGTGAGATTTCAAAAGAGATAATGACCGATACCGAAACCAAATTAGACAAATGGGTCAATCATTATGAAGCATTGAACTGCGATTGGGAACAGGGGCGGTACTGCAGGTATTTCGTCAGAGCAGAACATTTCGATGAATTTAACGCTAAAAACCTATGAATCTGCAAGTATACCTATGCACTTCCCAGCATTTCCATCCGGTTAAGGATCCACATAATCCTCTTTGCCTTGTGTGGATTGCTGAGGATGGAGATTTCCAAAAGGTTACCTCAAAGGTGTACCGGTCTCACAACTTTGTTGAAATGCTTAACCTGGCCCATCAAATAGCGGATGAAAGAGGGATGAAACTCACGGTGCTTTCGACAAATATAGAAGCTGAACTGATTTATCAGTTGGAACATAAATTCTAAGTGATTGTGTTGATTGTTAATGAGAAGGGAGGTGAAATTCTCCCTTATTTATTCCTTTCGTTGTACAACACAAAGGGAATTATTCCGGCCATGGGATTACAGATTCCTTTAAAAGATCCTTAATCAAAGCCTTCCTAAAAGGTTTATCTTAGTCGATGTTTATATAAATTTCTTTATGGCAGATGTACATAACACGGCTACAAGAAGTTATAATATGAGCCAAATCAAGAGTAAGGATACAAAGCCTGAGCTTTTGGTAAGGAGGTTCCTTTTTTCAAAGGGGTTAAGATATCGTCTTCATGTGAAAAATCTTCCGGGCAAGCCTGATATTGTTTTTCCCAGTCGAAGAACTGCAATTTTCATCCATGGCTGTTTTTGGCATGGTCACGAAGATTGCAGGTACTTTGTAATCCCAAAAACCAGAACAGATTGGTGGGTGGCAAAGATCAACGGAAACAAAAAACTCGATGTTGACCACAGGATTGAGCTGGAAAATAAAGGCTGGACGGTTATAGAAATATTTGAATGTCAATTAAAAAGAGATAACCGAAATATGACCCTTACTCTTTTGTCGGAAAACCTTAACCCTTAAGAAATCTTTCTCCACGACCAAAACGTAAGTAGGTTACG
Source organism: Bacteroidales bacterium (assembly GCA_041662065.1). GTDB lineage: Bacteria > Bacteroidota > Bacteroidia > Bacteroidales > UBA12481 > UBA12481. Next base: position 141,057 of record JBAZTE010000011.1, read on the forward strand.
TTCTTATCCCATAATTTTGAATCAAAATATTGATTATGAATGACAAATGTTGCAAAGAGACATCAAACTTTCAACTATTAATTGATTGTCTTTCTATAGGTTATGCGTTTTTAGGACCAAACTATTGGAGTTCAAGATTATTTGACTATTTTGTGTAATTTTACTACAATGGCTGATCTTAGCTACATTGATCTTTTTGCTGGCGCTGGCGGTTTATCAGAAGGCTTTAACCGTGAAGGCTACAAACCAATCGCTCATGTCGAGATGGATAAGGATGCAAGTGACACCTTGAAAACCCGTGAGACTGTATTGTATTTAAATCGAGCCAAAAACCTGAGTGCATATTATTCCTATCTCAAAAATGAGATTTCAAGAGATGAACTTTGGTCAAAAGTCCCGGAAGAATTATTTCAGTCAGTGATCAATGTTGAAATTAGCCTGGATACAATTCCCAAAATTTTTAGGCAAATCCGCCAACTGAATTACGGAAGAAAAGTTGACGTCATCATTGGAGGTCCTCCTTGTCAGGCTTATTCATTGGTGGGCAGAAGCCGTGACCCAAACGGGATGAAAAATGACGCAAGGAACTATCTATTCAGGTATTATGCGCAATTCTTGTTTCGTTATAAACCTAAATATTTCGTTTTTGAAAACGTACTTGGTATCCTCACAGCCGGTAACAGGAGATATCTTAATGAGATGATTCAGCTATTCGAATCAATCGGTTATTCTGTTGCAGAACCGACTGTATTGTTAGCTGAGGAATACGGAGTTTTGCAAAAAAGGCGAAGGGTTGTTGTCATTGGAAGAAGAGGCAAAAGAAAATTCGATTTTCCGCAACCAGAAGTTATAAGTAACTCTTGGCAGATTAAGCCAGATCTGTTCTATGATTTGCCCAAATTGAAGCCGGGAGATGATCTGATGGTAGCGAAATATATTAAACCCATCAATCAATACTTAAAAGATACACATATCAGAAACGGGTCTAGTTTTGTCACTCAACATACTGCCCGGCCGCATAACGAACAAGATTTGGAGATTTATAAAATTGCGATTGACAAATGGATTAATGAAAGACAGAGATTAAAATATTCAGATATACCTCAAAGATTACAATCTCATAACAATACTGTTTCTTTTCTTGATCGTTTTAAGGTTGTTGATCTATTTGGCCATTCCCATACTTTAGTCGCCCACATTGCAAAAGACGGACATTATTACATATATCCTGATCTAAAACAAGTTCGTTCTATTTCCGTTCGAGAGGCGGCCAGAATCCAATCATTTCCCGACGATTACTATTTTGAGGGTGGAAGGACAGCTGCCTTCAAACAAATTGGGAATGCAGTTCCACCTTTGATGGCACAAGCTATAGCGAAAAAATTATTGGAACTCTTTTAATGATTGACTATTCGATTTATCCAACTACACCAGCAATACCGGAAGCATCCTCAATGATTGAGGCATTTCGGGCAGTTGGTTATAGCATTGAGGCGGCAGTTGCTGATATTATCGATAATTCAATTTCAGCTTCAGCAAAAAATATTTGGATAAGCTTTGATTGGCAAGGTTCTGACTCATCACTCTCGATTAAAGATGATGGGAAGGGAATGACAAATAATGAGCTCATTCAGGCAATGCGCCCGGGGAGCAAGCACCCGCTGGATGAAAGAAATTCTAAAGATTTAGGAAGATTTGGTCTTGGGTTGAAAACCGCTTCATTTTCTCAATGCAGGAAGCTTTCATTAATCAGCAAGTACGAATTCAACGATTTAGCTTACTGGACGTGGGATTTAGATTTTGTAAATCAGTCAGGTAAATGGGATTTGATAAAATATTTGCCAGATGCCCGCTACGAGAGTGAGATTGGACAATTAAAATCAGGAACCATTGTAATCTGGAATGACTTGGATCGACTTGTAAGAAATTTTAAGGTTAATGACTCTAAATCACTGGACAAATTTCTTTTAATAATGGAACAGGTGAAAAAGCATCTTGCGATGGTGTTTCACCGATTTATTGAAAATGGCAAAGTCAAAATCTTTTTCCAGCAAAGACCGATTGAATCATGGAATCCATTTCTAATAAATGAGCCAGCTACACAGGCATTTCCTGATGAATTTCTTCATAACGGAAAAGTATTTGTAAAGGGTTTTGTACTTCCGCATAAATCAAAATTATCAGAAGAAAAATTTAGAGCTGCTGAAGGTCCAAAAGGTTGGAATGAACAGCAAGGGTTCTATATTTATCGAAATGAACGTTTATTGCTGGCCGGTGATTGGTTAAGCTTGTATCGGAAAGAGGAGCATTATAAATTAGCTCGTATACTGATAGATCTACCAAATAATTTAGATGCTGAATGGCAAATTGATATAAAAAAATCAGTCGCACGGTTACCTCTGCTTTTAAGGGAACAATTGAAAGCTTATGCTGGACAGGTAAGGAATCAAGCCGTTGAGGTTTATCGTCACCGGGGTAAAAATGTAAAAACCTTACCCGGCCAAAAATTTGTTCCCCTTTGGCTTGAACATAAAAGAGGGGACAAATGGTATTACAAGGTAAATCGTGATCATCCGCTAATTGAAAAAACAAAACTTCAATCAGTTACAGAACCAGAAAAGGCGATCGAATTATTGTTAAGGTTTATCGAAGAAACGATTCCGACAAAATCAATCTATATAAAAGAAGCCTCAGAAGAAGATGCTTTGGGAAAACCATTCGATGGAATTGAACAGGAACCTATTCGGCTAGTTATGCAACAAGTTTTTGATAAATTAATTTCCGAAGGTAGAACTCCTCAACAGGCAAAAGCAATCATATTCAACATTGAACCTTTTAATCAATTTTCACATCTTCTTGAATTTATTAATTAGGGTGTAATGATACAGCAAGCAATCAGAACCATCAGGACTTTGTTGCCAACAAGTGGCAGTGTAACATTGGAACAAATTGAAGGTTCAGTCAGTACCGTACTTTCAATTCCTCAATATTCAAATCTAGACAGGGAAAAGTTGATCAGGGAAGTTCAGGCAATCTATAATATTCGTCTCGATAATTTTAGGGTAATTGAAGCAGCGGAAAGAAGAAATCCCTGGATCAGTGAAAGAAAAGCATCAATTAATTGGAATTTTTGGAACAGATACAGAGATTATCTTGCAGTCGACAAGAGCTTTTCCGAAACTGTAATCAATCAAATTGACAGGTTGACCGATAGAACTCTGGATGGTTTATTTAACCCGTCTATAAATGGCATTATTAATAAAAAGGGATTGGTAGTCGGACAGGTACAGTCCGGTAAAACTTCAAATTATACTGGTTTAATTTGTAAAGCGGCGGATGCAGGGTACAAGTTGATAATTGTGCTGGCCGGTGTCCACAACAATCTTCGAAGTCAGACTCAATTAAGGCTCGATGAAGGGTTTCTTGGATTTGATACCCAACACGAAAGAGCATTCAGAGAAAATAACTTATGGATTGGGGTAGGAAGAATCGACCAGAGCAGTATCGCCCACTCATTGACTTCAAGTATCTCCGATTTTAACGTTGGAGCTGCAAATTCGATTGGAATCAATTTCAATACAAACGAGCCTATTATTGCCGTTGTAAAGAAAAACGGTAGGATATTAGACAGATTGCTACAATGGCTTTCCGCGCAGGCCGTTGATATTGACGGTAGAAGAGTAATTAGAAATAAATCGTTATTACTTATTGATGACGAAGCCGACAATGCAACCATAAATACCAGGCCAGAAAACGACGGTACGACAAGAATAAACGGACTAATTAGAGATGTTTTAAGGTTGTTTGACAAGAGTGGCTATATAGGGTACACTGCAACGCCATTTGCAAACATTTTTATACCAATCAATGAGGATGAATTGTTCCCAAGGGACTTCATTATCAATTTACCTGCACCTTCAAATTATATCGGTCCGGACAGAGTATTTGGTTTTCAATTGCAGGAGGATGATGAATTCTCTGATACGGTTCTTCCAATAGTCAGGAGAATTCATGATTTTGAGGCTTTTGTTCCCAATGGTCATAGAAATGGTGGAGTTTTGCCCCAGAATGCACCAGATTCCTTAATGGCAGCAGTCAAATGTTTTATTCTGACATGCGCAATTCGAAGGTTGCGTGGACAGGGAAATGTTCACAACTCAATGTTGGTTCATGCAAGCAGGTTTGTAGCGTGGCAAAGGCAGATAACAACCATAGTTCAGAATGTTTTTGATTTCTATCGGAGAGGAATCGAAATGAATATTCCGGCTATAATCCAAGAATTCAGACAGGAATTCGAAGAGGATACAGATATTAACAACTCCTTTAGGACAACATCTCAATTAATACTGGATTCAGACTTAAGTGATATTGACCCCAATATTCAGGTCCATGATTGGGCTGATGTTCTTCCACATCTGAATGAAGCAGCTTCAAGAATCCAGGTAAGAGAGATAAATGGTGGCTCGGCCGATGCCTTGAATTATTTTGATCACAAACATGGTTTGTCAGTGATAGCCATTGGTGGCGATAAGCTTTCAAGGGGACTAACTCTCGAGGGGCTTTCTATAAGCTATTATTTACGTGCATCCAGAATGTATGACACTTTAATGCAAATGGGAAGGTGGTTTGGTTATAAACCAGGTTACGTTGACCTCTGCAGATTATTTACCAGCCGGGAGCTGAATGAGTGGTTTTGCCATATTGCACTGGCTAGTGAAGAACTAAGAAATGAATTTGATTATATGGCTGATGTTGTTGGCAGCACCCCGGAACAATATGCCTTGCGTGTTCGAACGCACCCGGGAGTTTTACAAATTTCTGCATCAAATAAAATCAGAAGAGCTGAGAATGTGCGCATTTCTTGGTCGGGAAGATTGATAGAGACATATGCATTAAGCAAAAATCCCCAAGTAATTCAAGACAATTTAGGTAACACAGTTAAGTTTATCAACTCCTTGGGAAACAGGTTTATTCGGGAGGATAATTACTATTTATGGAATGACATAAACTTTCAAAACATCAGCCAGTTCTTATCTAATTTTGAAGTTCACATTAACCTTAAGTCCGCATCACCAGTAAATTTATTAAGATTCATTGATTTCAAATACAGAAACAATGAATTACAATTTTGGAATGTAGGTATAATAACAAAGCGTCAGGGAACTCAATATCAAGTTAATGAAAGTATTAATCTCTCCCTAATATTTAGAACGGAAGCTGATAAACCACAGAGTCCTGCAGATGCATATCTCATTAGGAAGTCACACATAATTAGTCCTGATGATGAGTTTATTGACTTAAATACTGCCGAAAAAGCGATAGCTCGAGAAGCGTCTATCCGGTTATGGATGGAAAAGACAAATGATGATAGCGAGCCAACCCGATTAAATGGAGAATGGGTAAGAAATAATATTCGAAAGCCTAACAAGGTTCTACTTCTGCTTTATTTCCTAGATCCCGTTGGTGCCAGATTACCCTTGGATTCTAATCCAATTGTTGGATTCGCTATAAGTTTCCCTGGTTCGGACAATGACGACGCAGTAACTTATGCAGTTCATAGTCAGCTACTACAAAATTTTGATTCGGAAGAAATTTTTGATGCCGTTGAAGATGACAATGATGAAGATTGATAAGCTTTGGGAGGAACTTGAATCTGACAAATCAGTTTCTCATGGTTTACTTTTAAGAAGATATTCTGGATCTGTATTGCCAGATGTATTTATCGCAATGAAGTTGCCAGAGAAATTTCGATGCATAGCAGCCTCATTGAGTAATTCTGCCAGCATTGATCTTTCAGGTTATTCCAACTTGCAAGACATTAGCCTTGAAATAATTCCAGATGAAAGCAGAGCTGAAAAAAATATCTTGCTTTTCAAATTATTAAGTAATCAGCACCTTGACATTTTCTCAGTCCTATGTGAGGATTTGATTGCAAATATTTTATCCTTAACTAATGAATATCTATTAGTTAAGGAATTACTCAATAGATTTGAAAAATGGAAATCGCTTTTTGAAAAAGCATCAGCACAAGGTCTTTCGTCGGAAGAACAGCGCGGATTATTCGGAGAACTATTCTTCTTAAGAAAAGCCCTACACATTACAACTGATTTTATCCGTGTAATAAATTCATGGGTTGGTCCTGAAAAGCAAATTCGGGATTTTCAGTTCGGCAATTGTTGTGTTGAGGTTAAAACTTCACACGGAAATAATCATCAGAAAGTCCAGATAAGCAATGAAAGGCAACTGGATATTACCAATCTTAAAAACCTTTTTCTCTACCATCTGTCCCTGGAGGTAAGGCAAAAATCTGGTGAATCCTTAAACGAAATGGTTAAATCCGTTTCTCAATTATTGAATTCCGACTTCGTTGCGCTTAATCGTTTTAAAAATAAATTATTTGAAGTTGGTTACTTTGATCATCATCAAGACCTTTATGAAAGCACCGGATATTTCATACGCAAGGATAATTTTTATAAAGTTGAAAGTAATTTTCCCCGGATTGAAGAAGCTGATCTGCGGGATGGTGTTGGTGATGTTAAATACTCAATCGTGATTTCGCAATGTTCTGATTTTCTTGTAGAAGAGTTGTTTGTCTTTGAATCATTATTACTGTAATGGTAGAAACAATTGAAAATAAGGAACTTTTGGGATTTTACAAATCACTAATTCAGGATATTAAGTCTGAGCAGATATCCGAAGAGGAAGGTGGTATATTAGAGCAGATTTTTACTCAGACCGCTGTTGACCTTCTTGCAGAAGCCGGTGAGACAGAAAATGCCAGAGTTGCCCATGATGAAAAATCCTTAGGTACAAAAAATCAGCATAAAATAAACTCCTATTCGATAGCCGACAATTATGAAACGATAGACTTGTTTATTACAATTTTCAAGGGATCAGAGGGGCCAGAGAGGATCGCAAAGGATGAAATTGACACCGCGGCAAAACGTTTGGCGAATTTCTTCAGAAAGGGTATCTACAAAGATTACGTGAACGAGATAGAAGAATCCTCTCCAATATTTGATTTCATTCATACCTTAAGCAACTCGTCAGACCTCAAGGAGAACCTTGTAAGAGTAAATGCAGTCATTCTCACCGATGGATTTTATACCGGAGATTTCCCAGCTTCCCAAATTATTTCCGGTTATCCTGTTTTTTATAGGGTTATTGATATAACCTACCTATATAACATTACAGAGAAATCTCATATTCCAATATCTATTGATTTTGCCCAGGAAGGTTTTGAAGTACCATGTATTGTTTCACGATCAGAAAACGAGGAATATCAATCTTACATAGCAATTATATCAGGCCAGGCCCTTTCTCAAATTTATGAAAAATATGGATCACGTCTGCTGGAACAAAATGTTCGCTCCTTCTTACAGTTTACCGGTAAGATTAACAAAGGGATTCGGAGTACAATTTTAAAAGAACCCCATATGTTCCTGGCTTATAACAATGGACTAGCCGCCACAGCTGAAAAAATAGAATTAGCCCAGGCAGCGGATGGATCCGGATTTGTTATTTTACGGGTTCATGATTTTCAGATTGTTAATGGTGGCCAAACAACGGCCTCAATATATCATACACTTAAAAAAGATAAGGCTGATATTTCCGGGATTTTTGTTCAGCTTAAATTATCGGTCGTAAAAAATAAAGAAAATTTCAGCGATATCGTTTCCAGAATTTCTGAATATGCTAATACTCAGAACAAAGTCTCAGTTTCTGATTTGAGCTCTAATAGACCATATCACATTCAACTGGAAAAATTGTCGCGCAGTATTTTCGCTCCATATGTGGTAGGTCAGAATATTCAATCGAAATGGTTTTATGAAAGGGCTAGAGGTCAGTATAAAAATGCCAGAATTAAAGAAGGGTTTACTATTGCGAAACAAAAAGCATTCGATTTGCGTAACCCTAAAAGTCAGGTTTTTACCAAGGAAGAGTTAGCAAAATATGTAAATGCCTACCAAGAAATATTGGACGGTAAGAAACTCATCATCGGACCCCATTTTGTTGTGAGAGGTAACCAAAAAAATTACGTTCAATTCATAAACTATAATCTTGTCAAACAGCCTGACAGCATTTATTTTGAAGATACTGTTGCAAAAGCTATGCTTTTCCGAACCGCAGAGAAAATTTACGGTATCAAACCTAATGCTATCGGTGACCTTCGATACATAACCGTACCTTATTCCATTTCTCTTTTAATATTTCAAACCTTCAACAAACTTGATCTTTATAAAATATGGAAAAATCAGGGTATCTCTGAGCAGCTCAAGTCCTTACTTTACGATTTAATGGTAGAGGTCGAAAGCTTAATCAAAGATTCTGCCCAGAAGAATCATGGTGCATTATACGGAGAATGGGCCAAGAAAGAGGATTGCTGGATAGATTTGAAAAATCAACAACTTAACATCGATTTCAACCTTATTAGATCGGATTTTGAAGACAAGAATAATCCATCTCAACGGAAGCGTATATCGGATGAAGAAAGTGCTGGTATACAGATTGAGGAAGAAATTGAAAAACTTAGATCGGTACCATCATCTGTTTGGCATGATATTGAAGCTTGGGGGAAAGCAACTGGCGAGTTAACAGAACAAAGAAAAACAGTAGCATTTAATCTGGCAGGCAGAATCAGAGCAAATACAAAGATAACCGAATACGAAAGACAAACCGGGATTGTTATTCTTGACCTCGTTATCGAAAAAGCACCAGAGTTATTGGATCATATCGATGAATTGAATGATAATTCTAAAAATCAATATGAAAAGCCAAATATCTCACTTGAACTTATCAAAAAAATTGTCCAATGGGATAAAAAGAATAGGAAGCTGAAAGATTTAGAATACAAATTTATGCTTGATTTGGCGGAAGGCAGGAAGCCATTTTCTGAGAGAAATAAATTTATTGCCGGGTTGAATTTGAGCAAAGTTAAAAGATATGGATTTAGCGAGGAAGAAAGTACTAAACATTTATCTTATTGATCAATAGCATAAATCAAATCAATTCAGAATTATACAAAAACAATATCCGAAAGGAATTATGAAATATTTCATACAAGACATCAAAGATCAAGAAATCGAATCATTTACAAAGATTATTAGTTCTTGTAATGAACTTGAAATAGTTTTTCCTTTAGAATCAATAGGCTTTACACAAAGTGCTGTCGATATAATACAAGATTATATTCTTGTCTCATATTGTTCAGAGACTATTGCTCCCTTCATAAGAATTATTGATAGTGAAATTGAAATCAGAGATAAATATTATACCGATTTCAGGTTGAAATTTGTACCGATTGATATTGAACTTCTCATTGAAAACCTTGTTTATTTTTCAAATTTCTTTGGTGATGAAACAGATGCGTTAGATGACCTAGATAGATTTTCGTTTTACGTGGAGCTTGATGAATATGCTAATCGAGTCAACAAAAGAATTTTTGCAGTACCAGAATTGATTAATAATTATTGGGCAAATCTTATAAATGGGGCTTATTGGGAAATTGCTTCAGGTTATTCGGATTCAGAAGATAAGTTTTTTAAAAAAACTTATCGAAAGTATCCAGAACATAAATATGGGTTTTGGAAAAATCCGTTGTCAGTCAATTTTAGAGAAGTAATCTATTTCTCAACTGAGAACTGGATCATTCCCCCTCAAACAAATTTAATCAATGCTCTAAAAGCATATTCGGGTTTAGAGGCTAACATAGTCTTAGAAACAGCGGATATACTAGAATTTAAAAAATCGACAGTTTTAGTAAATTCTTCCACTGCAATTTGGTTTAATAAGGATGCTCAGTTATTTCAATCAATAATATGCTCAGAAAGAGTACTTTCTAAAAAATTACTAAATCAAGACTTGTCAATTGATAGTCATTCCGACAATAGACAACTTCAACTGTTTCAAGATCAATCTTCTCGAAGAAAACTCAGACATAAGAACCCAATTTTCAAAGAAAATCAGATAAATAAAGATAAGCTCAAATATCAACTTTCGGAATTTGGAGACTTAGTCGTTATAGAATACAATGGGTTTAATCATATTTTCTTCACAAGAGATATTTTGTCTTTTAATGAGATTAAAGAATTAAATGAATATCTTAATCCAGTATATTTAAAAGTTCAAAATTTAATTGGGTTGTCCGTTCAAGGCAGGTGTAATTGGAATGATTTGAATGATGATTCATTTGAAGAATTATGTTATGACATTTTATACTGCCATCCACAATTCGATTCATCATCAATACAGAAGATGGGAAAGTCCAGGTCTAGAGATGGCGGTAGAGATATTGTAATAAAAACAAAAAGAACTCCCTCAAAAGAACCGGAATTATATGTATTTCAATGCAAATTCGTATCTGATTCAATGTCATTGTCGGCTTCAAAAATATCAAATGCCGGGAATGTTATAATGCAGTACGGTGCAAAAGGGTACGGTGTTTTCACTACCACAGTGATCGATGCAACATTATATGATATGTTAGATGGTTTTAAAAGAAATATGGGCATAGATACTTCTATACGATGGTCAAAATACGAATTAGAAAGATATTTAAACCGTTACTATCTCTTGAAAAGTAAATACTTTAAGCCTTCAAGTGAACGATGCGATGTCAATAACTCCTAAAAATGGCAATCATTACATCAAACCTTTTACCTTTGTTCTGATGAAAATATTTTCGAAAATACATATTACTGGATGTCATCGCAACGGCAAAATTTGGCGGACTCTAACTTGTCAATACCTAAGGTGCTTGGTTAAATTATTGTGAGTGTTTCACGGAAGTCTAAACTGAAAGAATATTTATGACAAAAGAGAATACAGGGTCAATTAAGGACAGGGAAACTCCGGTCAGATTCAAGCCCAGAGCGAGACTTCTTTTGCAGCTAGGTGACCAACTTATAAAAAACGAAAGCATTGCATTAGTTGAACTCGTCAAGAACTCCTATGATGCAGATGCGAACATCGTAAACATCTATATGGAAAATGTAGATGATCCTAAAGCCGGTATCATTATTATTGAAGATGATGGTTATGGTATGAGTCCCGAAATCGTAGAAAATGTATGGCTCGAACCGGGAAGTGATTTCAAGACACAAAAAATCAAGAACCTTGAAGTCTCACCTAAGTATGACCGACTACCTATCGGGGAAAAAGGAATAGGTCGATTTGGCGCACACAAATTGGGGAATGTGATTGAGATGACAACCAAATCAAAAGACTCTAATGAAGTATTTGTCAGAATTGATTGGTCAGATTTTAATAATTACAAGTACCTCGAGGATGTTCCAATTACAATAATCGAAAGAAGTGAGCCACTCTTATTTAAAGATGATAGGACCGGTACAACCATCCAAATAACAGATCTGCGGAAGAAGTGGGAACGAGGAATTGCTAGGGAGGTTAAACGCTCAATAACAGCGTTAGCATCCCCATTTGATGTTAATGATTCCTTTAAACCATCCTTTGACATTTTAGATAAGCCAGGTTGGTTCCAAGGGTTGCTAAATTGGAAAGACGTAAAGGAATATTCTCTTTTTAGGTATAAAATAATTATATCGGGAAATTCCATCATCAAATTCTATTACGAATTTACTCCTTGGGCCAGTATGACAAAATTATTTCCAAGATCGGTGACTGAAAAAGAAGCTATAATTGATAACTTCAAAACATTAAAATATTTAGAAGATGATAATGAAGGGAATGTAATTAATCTTGCCGAATACAATATTGGTCAGATAACTTTTGAAGGCTACATTTTTGATCAGGATAGTTTCGTTTTAAAGATGGGAGTATCCGACAAAATTGGATTTAAAAAATATTTGAGAACCAATGGAGGCATTAAAGTTTTCAGAGATAAACTCAGAGTTTATGATTATGGAGAACCCGAAAATGATTGGCTTGGATTAGACCATAGAAGATTTCAACAGCCGGTCAAACGAGTAAGCAATAATAACATACTCTCTTCTGTCTCTATAACAAGGAAAGATAGTAGTGATCTGATAGAAAAAACTAACAGGGAAGGCTTTGTTGAGAATGATGCATACCAAGCATTTAGAGGTGCAATTCTACACTGTCTTGATTTAGTAGAAACACAAAAAGAACTGGATAAAAGAAAGATAAGAGCGGTCTATGGTCCAACACCAAAATCCTCCCCCGTAATGTCTACACTCAGCGAGGCAAAGAGATACGTTGAGGAAAGAGTTAAGGAACCCGAAGTTAAAACACAGATAATTAAGTATTTTACGAAAATTGAATCTGATTATAAAACAATCAGCGAAAACTTACTTAAAGCTGCTGGAGCAGGTTTAAGCATGTCAATTGTGGTCCATGAAGTCGAGAAAATAATTTTTGAGATCGATAAGGTCTTAAAAGCCGAAAAGGCGTCAGATCGAGTTTTAAATTTATTAAAACACTTGGCATCATTGATTGATGGATATGCAGAAATAATCAGAAAATCAAGTCAATCTTCTGAAAGCCTCATTCAATTAATAAACCAAGCAATATTCAACACCGAATTCCGCCTTCATGCACACAAAATTGAAATTATAAAAGAATATAGTTCTTTTAAAGGAACCTCGAAGGTTAAAATTGCTAAGAATCTTGTTATTGGTAGTTTAATGAACATCATTGATAATGCAATTTATTGGTTAGACCAGAGAGGTCATAAAGCCAAGGAGAATAAAGAAGTTTTTAACAAAAAGATTTTCCTTAATATCTCGGAAGATGAGCAATACACCTACCTCATCATTGCTGACAATGGAACTGGTTTTCTAATACCAACGGATGACCTTGTTGAACCATTTGTTTCTGCAAAACCAAATGGTATGGGGTTAGGACTTCATATTGCCAATGAAATAATGGAAGCTCAAAAAGGATTACTAATTTTCCCGGAATTCGACGATTTCGAGATTCCTGCAGAATTTAAAGAAGGGGCTACTTTAGTTTTAGGTTTTAAAAAATAATAAAATGCAACTACCCAGTAATGGCCGAATAGTTATTGTAGATGATAACATCAATGAGGTACTTCCATTAATCAAAATACTCTCGAAAAAGAGAATTCCATTCAATTATTATACAGGTACTGAATTTACTGATTTCCCTGACAACATTGATGACAACAAGCTACGTGTTTTGTTTTTAGATTTAAATATTTTTGAGCTCAATAAAGACTCTAAAAGTGTAATAAGTTCAATTGATGGGATTCTAAAGGCAATAATTCCCGACAATCCTAATCCATATTTATTGGTCATATGGAGCAAGCAAAATGATGAATATAAAACAGCTCTTGAACAACATTTTATGCATCATATTCCTCAAAAAACACCAGCAAGAATTCTATTTCTAAGAAAAGGTAACTATTTTGATTTTATTGATGATAAATGGCAGGCTCAAACTGACTGTATTCAAAGAATTGAAGCAGATCTAAACGGAGAATTGGAAAATATTTCACTACTTAGAAGTTTAATCTCGTGGGAAAATATTGTTCACAAAAAAACATCTGAAACTATTAATGAATTTTCATCATTTTATCCAATTGACGAGAATTGGGATAAAAATTCCAAAGCAATAATGTACCGATTGGCAAAGGCAATTATTGGTGATGATAATATAACTAAATATACTGATGAACAAAAACTTGCCAAGGCGTTTATCAATATTAATTCATTTTTATCAGATAGAATCGAGGATGAAGTTGAAGACCTTAACCTTGGAACAATAACAAATGTCAGTGATTTAGACGTTGATGTGCCTCAATCGATTATATCGTCGATAAATTCCAAGCTTCACCTATACACAAAAAGTTTTGCAGCTAATTATTTTGAACAAGGAAACACCTATATCTTGGCGGACCATGACAATCTTATTCAACGGATATTGTGGGACAAAAAATTTAAGGCTACACAAAGAAAACTCCTGATTGATTCGTCACCACAACTTATTCAGTTAGACATCACTCCTGTTTGTGATTACTCTCAAAGTAAAGAATATGTTAGAACAATATTTGGTGTAATTCTTAACTATGCTTTTTATAAACATTGTGAAAACCGTGGGATATTTTATTATCGAACACCAGGTCTTAAAATAAACAATCAAGAAAAATTTATTTTTTTTGATTTTAGATTCATCAAAACATCTCTCCAATCAGAATTAATTGAAAGAAATATTGCTCCAAGTTTTAAACTTAGGAGAGAGATTTGTACAGACATTCAATCTCAATTAGCAAACCAAATCAATCGGCCAGGAATTAGTAATCTTTAAACCAAGTGGGTTTCTGCTGCATTGATGTAAGGATAAGGCTTGAAGCCTTTTGGACTTTTCTCTATGGAATTTTTGCATTTACCTCGGAGTCAAACTAAATTCGCGGTCATCGTGCTCTAAAATGTTTCTTTAGAAATAAATTCACTCCAATTTAAAAGGTAACGAGATATTGTTTTTCGCCGATGTGACTCAAAGAAGCATAATTGTGGTAAAAACCTCCATTTACTACATATCCCATTTTTATCTGTCCTTTTTCGCACCCATCCTTCACAATATCTTGGCAGCAAATCATTCAATATGGCTGCAAAGATCAGAAGGAATTTAGTGCTGAAAGCCCTCGATATCAAGGAGACCACCTCCGGTGACCAGGTATCATTCAGTATGATATTCATTAAAAAAGATGGTGAACGAGTGTTCGTTCCACGGGCCGTCTCAACCGGATTGCCCTATTCATTGTCTGCAAATCGGTTAAGGGGAATCCTTCCCATTGATTCCAGTGGCAATAAAATCGGGCATGTCTATCCGGTTTGCATCGATAATATTCTGGAATATAACTCTCTGGAGGTAATACTGTAATGGCTAAAATTCTCTGGAATAAACAGGGGGATCCGCTAATGGCGTATGGTAAAACCTATTTCGCAACCACAACCGGAGCTCCAAAGGAAGTGGAACCGGTTAAACCTGTTGAAGAACTTGATTCCACCGAAATATTCAATCAATATACCGTCAGCCCTTGGGGATCGGGGAACGATTTCCCGGTTATGGCGTTGGATATCATTGGACGCACGGGTGTGCTGAACACCGGCTTAAAGTATATTAGAAACTTTACGATGGGTCAAGGGATATTCCCGGTGAGAGTAACCGGTTACAACGACAAGGGAGACGAAATCCTCGAAGTGATAAACGACCCGAAAATCACTTCATTCCTGGAGGGGAGGATAGTACGACGTTATATGGCCAACGCCCTGCGGGATTACTTCAAGCTGGGAATATCATTTGCGGAACTTATAGCCAATGCCGATGGTTCGCAAATCGTGGGAATCAATACCATTAACGCGCAGCATTGCCGACTCACCCAGGCAGAGGGAGGTTCCATTAAGAATTGCATTATCCATGGTAACTGGCCGGATCCACCGTCGGAAGCTTTCAAAACCTTACCGATCCTGGATAATTACGATCCGGAATCGGATCTGATCTCCCGGAGGATAGCCGGAAGAACCGCCAATAAATCCTTTGTCTACCTGATCCGGGATGAATGGGGAAACGAGGATTATTATCCCCTTCCTGCATGGTACTCCGCTTACCGTGCCGGATGGATCGACATCGCCAACCAGGTACCTATCTTCCTGAAGCGTGCTTATTCCAACCAGATTTCCTGGCTCTGGCACATCAAAATACCGTATGCCTATTGGGATAAACGGTACCCGAAATCTCAACATAAAGATGAAGTGGCCCGCATGGCATTGATCCAAAGAGATATGGACGAGATCGAAGGATCCCTGACCGGAACCGCTAACGCCAACAAGGCGATCTTTTCCCATTATGCCGCCAATGCCCAGGGGAAGCCCGAGGAAATGTGGTATATCGAGCCGCTGGACAACAAGTATAAAGAGGGTGACAAACTGATCACCAGCGCAGCTGCCAACTCTGAAATCCTCTTTTCCCTGATGATCAATCCTAATGTACTCGGCGCCGGGATGCCTGGGGGAACGTATGCCGGAAACCAGGGGGGATCGAATATACGTGAAGCTTTCCTGGTCAACATTGCCAATGCCTGGCTCGATCGGCAAAACATATTGGATCCAATCGAGGCCTATCTGGGATTCAACGGGGTGAAAGACGTTCAGCTTCGCTTCCGGAACACCATTTTAACCACGCTGGATACCGGCGCCGGTACCCAGAAACAAATAAACTGACATGCTTTTCAAACCAACCCTGAACGCGAAAATGGAGGAAATCCGGAAATATGTTCCGGTAAGCGCTGCAACTTCATTCGGAAACATCTCGGCATTTATCCAAAGTTCTGAAGTCAGTTATATAATACCATTACTGGGAGAGGAATTGTACGAACAGCTCCTTGCCTATTATACCACACCAACAACCTTACCAGCAGGAGTTACCACCGGTAACAAAACCCAGTTTGATACACTGATCGAGTATGCTCAGCGTGCACTGATCAACCTGACCTACTATTCCGGTTTTGATTTCATCAATACCATTATGAACGATGCCGGGTTTCACCGGCAGGAATCGGATACTGAAAAAGGATTGTACAAGTACCAGGAGGATGCCGTCAAATCCGGATTCCGAAACAATGGATTCAATGCACTGGATACGATGCTTGGTTATATTGAATCAAATATTACCACCTTCCCAAACTTCAAGACCAGTACGAATTACACACTCCGGAAATCTTCAATAATTCCCGACACCCACTCCTTTGATCTAATTTTCGACATCTCCGGTTCCCGTCTTGTTTTCCTTAAACTCAGCCGGTTCATCGCACAGGTTGAAGATTTTGAAATATCCGCTCTCCTTGGCGCGAAGCTTTATAACCTGGTAAAAACCGAGATCGTAAAGGATATCCCCGATGGTAAGATTACCGCACTGATCCCGTACCTCAGGAGAGCAATTGCCTACCTTTCAGTTGCCCGCGCTTCGTTCCAGCTTGGAATAAATGTCACCGACAAGGGCCTTTTCTTCGAATCACAGGCATCCACTTTGCTGAATTCCGCGGTTTCTACACCTTTAACGGATCAACAGTATTACCTGCTCGCGACCAAATCCGAAAAAACCGGCAATGAATACCTTGAACTGCTGAGAGGATTCCTGCTCGCCAATGCAACGGATTATCCTTTGTACGTTTCGCCGGGAGGCTCACCATTTGTCCGGGACAACAAAACCAAAAGTACCACCTGGGTATGACTCCGATTGCATTGGAATATTGCCCCGTTAAATGGCTCCGGTATTCCCGGAAGCTGAATTGTCAGCATCCGGATAATTGGAGCGAATTATCTGCAAGGCAGTTAATCGCTGCCGTCCGGGTCATGCAGGAGACCATCCCGGATGATGAATTGATTGCATCGATGCTGAATATCAAAAAGAGACTGGTCAAAAGACTTTCTGCTTACCAAAAGTTCTGCATTATAGATCTTCTGGGGTTTCTGGAAACACATGACCCCTATTACGAATTCATTCTCCCTGCAATCGGCAAGTTCTCACGCCCACAGCCCAGGCTCAAGGACGAAACCTTCGGCACCTTTATCTTTGCAGAAACCTATTTCGAGAAATACGCCGCCACCGGCGACAAAGCCTATTTAGCCAAATTCATATCCTGCTATTACCGCACCGGAGCATTCCGGGAATCCGATATCAAAACCCATTCGGAAATCATTGAGGGTCTCCCGGCCGATGAGCAGGAGGCCATTTACCTCAATTATTTCCTGATCCGTCAATGGTTCCTTGAACAATATCCGAATGTTTTCGAGCCGGCCGCAGATCAGACGAAAAAAGAAAAATCATCCTGGATAGACGTCTACGATGCCATTGTCGGAGATGACATCGTTAAGGAGGCTGAATACGCCAATCTTCCGATATCAACAGTCCTCCGGTACCTGGATAAACGCATCAAAACCAACAGACATGAAGGCAAAATTCGCTGAGCTGGTTTCCTACTTTGAGAATCTGGCCACCCAGCATAGTGCGATCAACCACCAAATCGGGGAGAAACATTTCTTTCGCTTTGAACTCGAAGAAATGCTGACCGGTATGAAGTCAAACCTGAACTATCCGGCCCTTATCCTGGAAGGATATGATTTTGAGTTCGTGGATCACGATTCCGATAACCTCCAAAAGAGGGTTAATTGCGCATTCATGCTCCTGGGCCACGTTAAGGATAAAGGCGATTTCGATGCGATCCATGAGCTGTGGGATTCCCTGGAAGAGATCGGCGATGAATTGGTTGTCAGGATATTATCCGATAAACGCCAACACAAAGCAGATTGTCTGGGCTATTTTCACGCGAAAACCATCACCGGAACGCCAATCACTGACATGAACCTGATTCATTACGGCTTCAGATACGCTTTCGAATTGTCGTGGCCAGTTAATAACGATATTAATCCGGAGGTCTGGAATGACTCAGATGTCAACGGCTGAAACCGCCTCGTACAATGCCCTGATCGATCAGTGGGGATTCAAAACACGCAATATGCTCAAGAGCAGTGTTGCCAGGCTGTCCATGAAAGGAAAGAAGGAACTGATGACCCGGTTGCAGTATAAGACCAAGAAGGATTACGGAGAAACAGAAGCCGTAATATTCAACTTCCCCAGGCATGGAGTCTTTTTTCATAAAGGTGTGGGCCGGGGATACATCATGGTGGCCGGAACCGTGGTAAGAGGAAAACGAAAGGATACTAAAAGCCATTCCGCGAACACCCCGCAGAATGCCTTTATTCATCCTGTTCAGGGACCGCTCAAACGCCATCCCAAAGAATGGATCAACCCGGTTTTCACAAAATCAATTCCCATGCTGGCCGACATTATCGCCAAAACCAAGGCGGATCAGATTTTCGATGTTAAAAATCTCAAACTCAATACCTGATGGCCAGAGAATACACCCGGGAGATTTACTTGTATATTAATGGCAAGCAGATCAATAACGATATCAAAAGCATCCGGGCCGAGATGCAGCTTTTGGTGAACGAGCAGGCTAAGATGATCATTGGTTCGAAAGAATACGTTGCTCATGGTGAAAAGATCCGATCCCTGAAAGGAATTCTGAACGAGCACTCCCTGCAGCTGAAAAACATGAACCGTTCCTGGAAGGAAACGATGGGTGCCATGGGCGATTGGTTCAACCGGTTCCAGGCCGTGGGAGTGGCAGCCATTGCCACGATTGTCGGAGTAGTCATGGCATTTCGCAAAACCACTGAGGCATCTAACCTGATGGAGGAACGCCTGGATAACCTTTCGGCGCTCACCGGATTGACCGGCCGCTCATTGGATTGGCTGGGCCAGCGGGCAAAGGACCTATCGGTATCTGTAACGGAAACAGGGGTTCGAATCAAACAATCCGCCACTGATATTGTCGATGCCTATACCAAGGTAGGATCCCAGCGACCGGAACTGCTGAAAAACAAGGAGGCATTGACCAAAGTGACCGAGGCAGCCATCACCTTGTCGGAGGCTGCCAAATCCAAACTTGAACCCGCAACCCTCGCACTGACAACCACCATGAATCAGTTTAACCTGGGTGCAGGTGAAGTCAACCGGATCATCAATACTCTGGCGGCCGGATCCTTGGTCGGAGCCGGGGAAATACCATATCTAACGGAAGTCATGGAGAAATCCGGTACCACGGCCAGCCTGATGGGAATCTCCATCGAACAAATGACCGGTATCATTGAAGGAGTTGCACCAAAATTCCAATTGGCTGAGGTGGCCGGTACGGCACTCGACCGCGTCCTGCTGGAGCTTCGCAAACGAGGCATCGGTTTTAAGGATGGAGTATTCGATATCAACCGTGCGATCGATGAACTCAGCGCCCGTTACAAAAGCGGTGAATCAGCCGTTAAAATATTTGGGGTGCATCAGGCGAAAATGGGCGAAGTGTTGGTGATGAACCGGGATGCCATCAACCGGTTTACCGAAGGGGTTACCGGAACCAAGGTTGCCTTTGAACAGGCCGGGAAAAATACCGACAACATGGCCGCCAAACTGGCGCAGGCGAAAAACAAGGTCACGCTCATGTATATTGAGGTTGGGGAAAAATTGGCTCCGGCAATGATCTTCTCGACCAATGCCCTGAATATTTTCCTCCGGACCATGATGGCGCTCCCTAAAATTATCAGCGACAACCGGGTATTGATCGTTTCCCTGGTTGGAGCAGTACTGGCATACAATGGGGCATTGATCGCGTCAATCGCAGTGACAGCTTGGGAACGCACTGCCAAACTCTTGAGCATCAAATCTACCTCGCTGCAGATCCTCATGACCGAGGCCCAAACTGCTCAAATTGCCAGACTTACCATCGTTCAAAAAGCAGCCATTGTAACCCAATGGCTCCTGAACGCAGCACAAGCAGCTAATCCAGTCGGTCTGGTTATCGCCGGTATTACTGCACTGATCGCAGCATCAATGATTTACGCACGGAACAGCAAGGAAGCCCATATTATGGAGGCGCGTAAAAAAGAACTGGTCGATGCATTGGCTACTTCCAATCAGGAACTTAGTGCATCATACGACATGCTATCCGAAGATCAGGATAAACTGAACCGGATGTCAGTGGATCAGAAACGGGAACTAGCGCAACAACTTGATGCCACGATAAAATTGGCCGAGGCAAACTATGATCTTCAAAAATCCAAACGGGGTGAACTACGCGCGGATAATACGAAGCTTAATGCCTGGCAATTCCTGACCACCTGGAGCAATTCCGGCAAACTCGAAAAGGCAAGAGCCAATGGTTTGAAAGCGGTTGCGGATATTGATGTTGCCCTAGGAAAATCCGGAGACATGATTCAATCTTTAAAGGATCAGAAGCTGACGCTCACCGATATCCTTACGGCAGAAGCCACAGGCGATAAAATCGGTACCGAGTCCATTGTGATGATGGAGGACAAAATGGATCGATATACCCTGGCGCTGAATAATGCCAAAATCGGTACCGAAGAATATATCCGGCTGCAGAAAAAGGTAGCCGCTGTTGACGCGGAGCTTAAGAAAGCTCGGGGATCCAATCTCGATAACGATGATGATGGCAAATTTAAACGAGCCGAGGCTCTTAAGTATATTGAGGAATTCCACAAAAACCAGAACGCTGTCATCAAAGCACAATATGCTAAGGGCATTGATGATAAAGACGTTTACCTCGAAAAACTGGATACCGAAGAACTCAGGTACCTGAACGCCTCCATTGAAAGACTCAAAAAACACGGTCAAAGTACAGCCGAAGAAGAAGAAAGGATCCAGGATGTTATTATCGCTGCCAGGGAAGCCGGACAGAAAAAAACCGCTGAGGCTTCCAAGCAACTATATGAAGAATACGATAAGTTCTATGAGAAATGGGATGAAGATAGCAAGAAATTTCTGAAGGAGGCCGGTGAAAACGCCAAGTTGCCCGATTGGTATGTCCAGCAGCAGTTGGAACTGGATTATTGGATGGAGAAAACCCATGAAGGTCAGAAGGCAAAACTCAAGAAAGAATTGGACGACAAATTAATCGGATATACCGAATACACTGACAAAATAAAAGCACTGGATCAGCAAGTTGCCGAAAAGCAGTTCCAGCAGATGGAGGATTGGGCCCGGGGAGCCAATACCATTATGGATGCCGTTACCACTATGTATGAGGCATCTAAAAACCGGGAGCTTGCAGCTGCCGGGCTTACCGATAAGCAAAAAGCAGCCATTGAGAAAAAATATGCTCAACGTCAGCAGAAAATTGCCATTGCCCAAACCATCATCGAGGGCGTGATGGAGGTGGCTAGGGTGAATTCCAATGCGGGAGTAAATGCCGATTTAACTCAAACCCTCCGGGCATTCCTGACCGGTGCAGCTATACTTCGGACTGGAGCCAATGTTGCCTTGATCCAATCCCAGCAATTTTCAAAAGGGAAATACCCGGTCATCGGAGCAAACGACGGAAGAACTTACCAGGCATCACTGTTGGGTAATGTCAAAACCGGCTATTACTCCAAACCGACCCTCGGCCTGTTCTCAGAACGTGAACCGGAGATCGTGATCGATGGACCCACCACCCGGAATATCAAAGCCAATTTCCCGGAGATACTGGGTGCAATAAATGCTGCAAGGGTAAACCAATATGCCGGGGGAATGTACCCAGACATGGGATCAGGCCAACAAATGATTCCAGCGGAGCTTCGGGATTTGCTCATCGCGAATTACCGGATGATGCAGGAAGTGATGGAAGCACATCAGCGGCCGGCAATGGTGAGTTTTCAATCTCTGAGGGTTAGGCAGGAGGAATTTGATTCGATAAAATCCAGGACAACTATTGGGTAGATTGGCAACAGATTATTAGACATTGACAAACTTTCTAACAGCCAACAGTCCTGGGCTTATGCTTGAATAATTTGAATGTTTTGTAAATTTAATTCAACTTGGATAATGTATTCAGCGACGCCCCTGACAATAGGCATATCTAAGTTTAGTTCATATGAGTCGGTGGGATCATCTGGATCAATAGTAGGTTGAACATTAGCATGAGCGATAGCACATCTTCCAGATTTATAGAGTCTTTCGCCAACATCGATACCCATACTATCAAGTTCACGGACTCTATTCACAGCTTTGGTTTCAGTTAATAAGCCCGTGATTCTATTGAAAGCGGCTATTTGTATTCTATCTACATATTGAATATTTAGAATTTTGGCGAAAGAAAGAAACTGCAAAGGAATACTTGCTGTTGTAAGAGCCTGTCGATATAGCGCCAGAGCAAGTTTTGTCTTTTCATCTGCCCAAATGAACAAATCCGTGGGTGTAATAAAATTCTTAACATGAATGTTATTTAATCGCGTTTTGACTCCAAGCCCTGTAACGACCGTCATTAACCCATTACATTCGAAAGAGATTTTATAGGCCCAAGAAAATATACTTAATAATCTCAAAACCAAAGAAAATAACTCAACCACAGTGGGCCAATTGGCATTTTGTCCTGCCTTGAAAAAAACATCGCCTAGTGGAAATCGAATGATTGCATCACTAGTGCTGCTTTCCGGAATAAGTTCCATTTTGTAACCCAAAAAGTTGATCTCCGTAATATTTTCTACCCAGTCTGTTGATTCAACTGTAACAATCATATCAGTCATTGGATCAATATTCCTGAAGTCCACCGCCAGATACTCTAGTCCTTTAGGCATAATTTATTTTCTTTATGGAATAACGTGACATTGCTGGATCTAATCTTATTGATGCCTACTAATAATCGCACTCTATGATAGAAAATCTAAAAGTCAGGCTAACCATGACTTAGTTAAGCAAGCACCGTACGGAGAGGCCATATTGGCGTTCAAAGCTACCCCAGCGCAATGCAAGGCCTGAGTAACACATGCTAAAGGCCTGGGCTAGTGAAGGATTATTTTCTGAAGACGACCAGAAGTAGGCACAGTGGCCAAGTAAATCGAATTCGCCATAGATGCGTATAGGCATTCGCTGGCCGCCGGGAAGAACGGTAAAACCACTTAAATTTGTGCCTCCAATAATATCCCAATGAGAATTTCCTGATTCTTCCAGTAAAGTGACAGCCGTACTGCCTAAGTAATCTAATAAAATCGTCCATTCTCCCTCAGAGGGTAAATGCCAGCCGGTAGGACAAGCAACTTGTGCTGCCGCCCAATTATATAAAACTCCATAGGTGTTGTAATTACCAGTTGCTTTAGCCGCAGTTACACTGTCATCTTGAAAATCATATACATAGTAGTATGGATAGGTTGCGTAATCAGATGAATGAGTAGACGGACTCACAGCGGGCAAATAAGCAAGGTTCTTAGCCATCCATGTCTGATTATTGATTTTTACTGTGGGATAAACATTCCCATCTCGGGAATCAGTTAATGTTCCAAAAACCGGTTTTAGTTCAACCTTGATGGAAAGTATCTCACCAAAATAAGTTCCGATGGAATCTGTTGCATAACTCTTGAAGAAATAACTCTTGCCAAAGGTCAAGTTGCTGATTGTCTCGGAAAAAACCCCGGGACCAGAACCATTCTCGGAAGAATGGTCGGTTAATCTGGGGTTTGGATCAGTTCCCCAGCAGAATCCTCGTTTTTTGATTGCACCGCCTGTTCCGTCAATTACCTCTCCGGTTAAGAGAACAGATTCCAGTGTAATAACCTCGTACGAGACAGTTTTAACGATAGGTGTAGCTACCTTTTCACATGACAAGCAAGATGCAGCCATTGTAATACAAGATAGAGCAGTTAAGATTTTCATTATGAGTTGTACTTTGTCAAATATAGGTATGTTCTTGGTGAGGACATGATGATGTAAGTGAAGTATTCTGATAAGACGGACCGTACAACTTCCTGGCATAAACGAAGAAACACTTACCCGTTTGATGAGGAAAGTGTTTCATAATCTCGCGCTCCATCTTAGACTCGAACCTTCTGATTAACAGTTAGGGAGTATTATCATGTCTGATTATTGTCCGTTTTATGTGCTCCACTATCGTAGGATTATTTTAGATAGTTAAAATCCGGACCGAAAATAGCCTGATTAATCTGTCCTTTTTCCTGAGTTCCCTGGCTCCTACTTTCAGCCAATAAACCGGAACTCATGATAGACCCTGGACAATTACACCTTATCGAACTTCTGCTTTCCATTGCCGGATTCCTTATCCTGTTCCTGCTTGGAATAATTGGTTTCTGGATTCAAAAATGGATCCGAGCGACCGATGCTCTCACCGAGGTGATTCAAAAACTTGAGGTTCATTTTGCTTCAACGCAAACTACTGTTGAGGATATCAAAAAGCAATGCGATTCCCGGTGCGCCTTATATGATAAACGGTTAAACAGCCATTCCGAGGTCATCCATACACATTCTACCGACATCGCTGTTCTCAAACAACACCACAAATAGCCATGAAAGTAAGTAAAGACTTCTCCATCCATGAATTCGTGCCACCGGCTATCTATGAGCATTTCGTAGATAAGTCGATCTGGTTCATCGATCCGAAAATTGTGCAAATGGCGCAGTTTATCCGGGATCGTTTCGGGAAGCCGATCACGATCAATAACTACCTCACCGGAGGATCCTACCAATATTCCGCATTCCGGGATAGTGCCTGTACAATTGGGGCAACAAACTCCCAACATCGCCATGGCCGGGCCATTGACTTTCGGATTCAAGGTATGTCACCGCTGGAAATCCGGGCAGACATCATCAAGAATGTTGATCTGTACCGGGCATCCGGCCTAACCACCATCGAAGGAGGAACCCCAACCTGGACGCATATCGACTGCCGGTTTACTAATATGGATTCATTATTAATTGTACCCTATAAATAAAAGTATCATGAAAGAAGGCATTGAAAACATCAAGAATTGTGTCGGTTTTGTCCTGGACATTACCGAGGACGTACAGTCGGCCATGAGTGACGGAAAATTCAGTGTTAAGGACACTATCCTTTTCATCGGAGATATCCCGCAGGTCCCGAAGGTTATCCGGTCAGCCGCCAAGTTCTGGGATGAGTTCCAGGATCTTGACGAAACCGAGCAGGCCGAAATTGTTGCATTCGTGATTGACCGGCTGAATTGCAACACCGCCAAGGCAAAGGCAATCATTGTACAAAGCTTCAAAACGGCGATGTCAATCAACGATGTAGCCCGGGATGGTATCGCTCTGGCAAGGATCATCAAAGCAGCTTAACATGTGGAAGCTGCTGAAATTCTTACCGGTTTTCCTGAAATACCTCGTTAATGTTGGTCCGTTAATCTACGAGACCGCTAAATGGGGTTTTAAAATCGTTCGGGAATTCAAAACCAAAAAGGAAGTCAAACCCCCGATAGAACCGCCGGTTGAGGATCCGGTAACCAAACCGGACCTTGACCCGGGTTAATTTACTGCTCTGCTCATAGGTTACCCAAGAGCCGTGACCAGCCGAAACGGGTTGCGGCTCTTTTAACTGTCCTTTTATTCTGATCGCTTTCCTATTAGAATTGCCCCGTAATACTCACTGATGCTTACTGTTCTCAAATCACCTCCTTTAGTTGCCCTGACCGGAAATCCGATCCGGTTTTGCTTGCAATCGGACAACTTCCTGGAACAAGTTGGTTCCAAGATTTTCTTTGTTATGCAATTCGCCAATTATGGGACTGGATTCGAGGACGATTGGATGGAGTTTCGTTGGAATAACAAAGTAGTCCGGTTTATATGCAAACCAATTCCAGATAGTTCCGGTACACAGATATTCGACAATTCCGGGAACAGTTCAACCGAGGATTGGTTTGAGAAATTCTTCAAATCAATATCCCTGAATTATTATCTCTCCAATGATTTCACCATCACGAAGGAAGGGCTTTCAGTAGTTCTGGAAGCCAAAGAAATGGGCGATCAATATGCAATTGATTGGGAATGTTCCTGGACATCGGAATTAAAACCATTAGCCGGCATGAGTGGCCGCAACCAAATTGCCAGACCTTTCTATAAATTGGGTATGCAGGTCATACTCGCATCGGGGGGTACCTGGGTGAAAATCGGGGAAGATATTCATCCGGTCAATGATTTAGGGATCACCATCTTTGATATCCACCGCCTGTTTGATGATCATATATATCCGCTTTTCCAGTTCCCCGAACCCACTACCCCACTAATGCTTGCCCGCCCAAATGCCTGCCGGGAATATCGGGTTCGCTACTTTGAACAATACGGAGGGGATCTCATCGCCCGGGCCTTAACAGAATCTGATTCATTTTTCGTTCTTTCTGCCGGGATTTCAGGTCTTCAAGAGGCAGTTTACAACCATGGCAATACTTCATTTTGGGCAAAGCTTCAGTATAATAACTATTTTCTGACCTGGCAACCCTTAGAAAAACTGGTTACCCGGGATCAAACCGAAAAGCTTTTCTTCCTTCTGCAGGAGCCTACACCCTTATTGGTTCTCCGGATATCATTCCGTTTTAAGAACGGCACCGGAAGTTCATCCTACCCCATTTTTTCAATTGATAATCCGACCGTTAAGACGGTTTATGAATTAACCTGCACCCCGTCAGTCATGCAGGTGCCTGGCTGGGAAACCAATGAACTCGAGTATTACCAGGTGTGGATGGAAGATGACCATATGGAACGATTGAGCGAGATCCGCACATTCCGGTTCGATTACGAATACCATGAATCCGAACGCCTGTTTCTATTCCTGAATTCCCTCGGAGGGTACGACACCATCCGGTTCACCGGTGATCAGGAAGATTCCCTGGAATACGATCGGGTTTTGTATAACTCGGTTCTGGGATCTGATTTCACCGAAATGGATCATCACTTTTCTCAGCTCTCAGCTACCGAAACCCGAAAGTTTAAGGCCAACACAGGATGGGTAAACCCGGAAGCCACCGCCTGGATACGTGATTTCTTCCTATCGAAAAACGTCTACCGGTTGTCCGGAGGCAAACTCATCCCCGTTATTGTAACCACTACCCAAGCTGCACACCGCAAGGATAAAGAGGAATTATTCTCTATCGATTTCGAATACACTCAGTCCTTTTCCAATGAGAACTATTCCCGTGAAATTGTTGCAGCAGACCTGAATAATGATTTTAACGGTGACTTTGTCAATCAGTAATCATGGCAATATTTTCCATACTCGCCCTTAAAAACCGGATAACTGAGCGCATCCACGGCAACCGTGCCCGGGTTATCACCGGGGTAGATCTCCAGGAGATATTACATGACATTATTGATTCATTGATTGGAAGTGGTGAAGAAGTTGTTCCGGGAACGGACCCCGTCTCACAAATCACTGATTATGGATTAAACGGGGCAGTTAATGGAACCAATAAGCTTTTCGCAACCACACACGAATATATCACTCTAACCCCTCATGTATACCTCAACGGCGTGCGCCAATTCCGGGGAGAGGACTACACCGAACAGGGGGTTAACCAAATTTACTTTACGACAGCACCATTCACCGGAGACAAAATCATTATTGACTATTCTTACTTAACCACCTAATTCAATAGCTATTATGGCCACAACATTAATTCGTAAAGCGCAAATCGTCAATCTTGGGATTGTCGATGCCGACGTTGCTGCAGGAGCAGCAATTGTCACAACCAAACTGGCCGACGGAGCCAGTTTTATCAAAAAGGAAGGAACGGTCGCATTCACGGCTGATCAGTCCATGGGCAACTTTAAACTAACCAACCTGGCAGCGCCGATATCATCCAATGATGCAGCCCGTTTGATCGATATCCAGAATGCTTCTGCAGGGATATCTGCAAAAGATGCCGTCAGGGTTGCAACAACGGCTAACATTACCCTTTCTGGAGTTCAAACCATTGATGGCGTTTCCGTCATTGCAGGAGATCGTGTGCTGGTAAAAGCCCAGACAACTGGTGGAGAAAACGGCATTTATGTCGCAGCTGCCGGCGCCTGGACCCGCTCAGCGGATGCCAACACGGCACTACTGATGAAATCCGGATCATTCGCCTTTGTCTGCGAAGGAACCACCAATGCCGATAGTGGCTGGATCTTGTCAACTGACGGAGCCATTACCCTTGGCACCACAACCCTCACCTTTGTTCAATTCTCCGGGGCAGGAACTATTACAGCCGGGGCAGGTATGACCAAAACCGGAAGCACTCTGGATGTTGGCACCGCTTCAGCAACACGCATTGTGGTTAATGCCGATAATATCGACCTGTATGCCATCGCAACTGGCGCAGCACTAGGTGCATCCGGAGCAAACATCCCGAATTTTACCTTTGATAACTGGGGTCGTGTCACAGTCGGAGCCAACCGGGTATTGACCTGTGCCGACATCAGTGCTCAACCATCCAATGCCGTATTAACCTCCTTGTCCGGAGCAGGTGTAGGGATCATAGTCCAGACCGCTGTCGGAACTATTACCCCAAGAACCATTACCGGAACGGCCAGTCAGATCGCCGTTACCAATGGAGATGGTGTTGCAGGCAACCCGACGATTGCTCTGGCAAGTGGAATCTGCACCATCGGAACATATACTTCTGTCACGGTTGATACCTACGGTCGCGTTACAGCTGGTACCAATCCGACAGTCTATTCAGCATCCAATTTCGTCACCGGCGAAACTCCGGGAGGCTTGGTAAACGGTTCCAATACCACCTATACCCTGGCCAATACTCCGGCGGCAGGATCCCAAGAGGTATACCTGAACGGAATTCTTTTGGATTCGGGAGCAGGTAATGATTACACAATCTCCGGACTTACCATCACTATGCTGGTTGTACCCCAGACAAACGACAAGGTTCGCGCATCTTACAGAAAGTAAAATTCAATGGGCATTACTAACATTCGGGGAACTCAGGTAACGGACGGAAGCATCGGCCGGGCTGACCTTAATACAGCCACATCCGGTTCAGCCGTTCTGACCAAACTGGTTGTGGTTGCTTCAACCGGTATTCTGATCAATGCTTCATCAGGAGCAGATGCCGGAACCGGCGATGTATCCCTGAAGGTTGATGAAACATATCTGGATACCCTGTATCCCCGTTTATCGACCAGCCGTGCCCAAAACACATTCATGGCAGCACCTGCCGCCTCGGCGGGAGGTGCTTCGTTCAGGACAATCACAGTGAACGATGTCCCAACGCTCAATCAAAGCACAACGGGCAACTCAGCAACGGCAACGGTTTTTCAAACGGCCAGAACCATTAACGGAACCAGTTTTAATGGTTCTGCTAACATCACGGTCACAGCTGATGCCAGCACCTTGACCGGAACAGTGCTTAAATCCACTGTCATAACTTCTTCACTCACCTCTTTGGGAACCCTTGGATCGCTTGCCGTAACAGGGGGGATCAGTTCCGGAGGATTGACCATAAATGGTGCTTATGCCGGAGTTAGTTTTGTCGGAGGAACCTATACGTCATCGATCTACTCGGATGGATCCACCTTGGTATTGGCCAACGATGGAATGATTTACCTGCAATCCGTAACCGGAGGGGTATTGTATGCCAAAGGTCAGAAAGTGTCGAGCGACACCTGGTTCGAGATGTTTGCAAACGGAACTTCTAGGGCTAAAACAACAACTGCCGGATTTTCCGTCACCGGGTGCGGATACTTTTCAAATGGAATTGAGGTAACCTGTGATGTTAAGGCGACCGGTGATGGATACTTTTTTAATTCAGTTTCTGATATGCGATTGAAGAAGGATTTTGAACGCATGACTCCGGATTACGGAATCGGAATTGTCCGTAAGACAAACCCCTATTGGTTCACCTGGCTCACAGGTAAAAAGGAAGGACAACGAGATTTTGGATTCGGAGCCCAGGAAATTGAAGAAATATTGCCGGAAATGGTCATGCACCGGCCGGATGGATCCCTTGGACTTTACTACGAGCATTACACCGCCATTCTCGCATCGGCTGTCCAATACCTGGATTCCAATGTGGCCGATTTGACCAACGAATTGGAGAATCTGAAAAATGGCAAATAATCCATTGCAAAGAACCGGCCTCCTGAAGGTCAGCGACATCATGAAGGAAAAGGAATGGCTGGGCACAGAGAATAAATCCCTGACCAACCTGGTTGAAGGTAATGACCGGCTCGCTCCTTATGTGGTTATCAATACCCTCAATCCACTCAATATTCGAACCCGAATCACCACCAAACCCTTTCGGATTTCATCCTGGTACGATTATAACCATGCCCTGACAGAAGGTTCCACAGAATTAAACGGTACGATAACCGGGGGAACCATGAAGTCCATGACAAAGGGCTCCAACGAATCCGGTCCTGGATTGGGCCTCTATAACAACCACCACAAGACTCTTACCAATCACCTACTGAATTGCACCAGCGGCAATGCAACCGCAAAATCTGCCGGTAATGACACCTTTCTGGATGTATGGACAAGGTTTGAAGTGACCAACGCAGTGACCGGCGGAAGGGGGAACTATTATGCGGATAATTGCAGGGCCTACCTTCAGATTGATCTTTCCTCGATTTCATCCATGCGGGTAATTTCCAAGGCAGAAATTCTATTGACCTGTGTGAGCAATACCTACACCCCTTGCAGGGTGGTATTGGTTAAGTATGAAGGGGGAACCAACTTTGTCGATTACCCATTTTACCCTTACTCTCAAGTCATTTCTGATCCCGTTTTATTTGCATCCGGCGAGCAGACTTTTACGCTCAATTCAGCCGGAGTTGCCTACCTGAATGAAAAGTTTGCCAGTGGAGACAAGTACCTCAGAGTCGGTCTGATCACCTATGACTATGATTTTCTACAGGTACCCTTTATCGGTGACAACCTGGTTCAAGGTCCAGATTCTGCATTCACCTCACAAGGACATTGGCAACTCAGTAACAGCCAAACAGCAAGCTTCACCACGGAAATTGTCGGAACCCGAACGCTTCCTGTCATGAAAGTGTTCCCTGGTACATCCGAAAGGATGACCCTTATCCTGGCCGGCTCCAATTATTCACCGGCCATATCCGGGGGGACTTACTATTTTCTCACATGGTATTACCGCTTCGGTCAGTACCCAGCCAATTTTGACAAAGCAGATTTTGGAGCTTTTACTCGCTCATACATTTCCGGCAATGAATTACCTGTCTCATTTCTCCATCCGGATAACCCAACCGGGATGTCACCTGAATGGCAGAACGGTTACGCATTTACATCCGTAGCCGCTGGCGGTGACCTCCTGATCAATGTTGGAGGCTATACTTATCCGGAAGATTCTGTTAATGAATTTGTCGTAGCAGGGCTCAGCATTGTGAATCCGATCTTCTTGAAAATGCTCGGAGGAAAATATAACACGCCGAAACTCAAATATTATTATGATGGTTATTCTGGAGGTGTCACCACCGGTTCGGTAACCGGAGTAACCTCTTCACAGGCAACAGTCGGTGGAACAGTAACCACGGACGGCAGAACAGCAATTACAGTCAGCGGCTTATGCTGGAATACTACCGGTACTCCGACCACGGCAGATCCGAAAACCACGAACGGGGGAACCTCCGTCACCACATTTTCAAGTACGGCAACCGGTCTGACCCTGGGCCAGACTTACTATATCAGGCCATACGTGACAACTGAGGTTGGAACGTATTACGGAACTCAAACCTCATTTACAACCCTAGGCCTGCCAACCGTTACCACGCAGTCAGCCGGAAGCGTTACCTCTTCATCCGCAACCCTAAACGGAAATGCTTCTGCTGATGGAGGTCAGTCAATTACTGATCGTGGATTCGTTTATAAGATCGGTTCCGATCCGATCATTACCGACAACAAAATATCCGCTTCAGTACCAACCGGAACAGGAGCATTCACCCTGGCGAGAACAGGCCTTCCCCCGGGAACCACCTATTACGTAAAAGCTTATGCAACCAACGCCAGCGGAACACAGTTAAGCACTTCCAGCATAAACTTTACCACTTTAGCCGTGCTCCCGACCATGTCGGTTTCGGCAGTAACAAATATTGCCGCTACCACAGCGACATTTAATGGCGCCATAACAGATTTCGGAGGAGCTACCTGCACCGATCGCGGATTTTATTTCAGACTTGATGCTGAACCAACACTCGCAACATTTATTGA
This sequence comes from Bacteroidales bacterium, assembly GCA_041662065.1. Classification (GTDB taxonomy): domain Bacteria; phylum Bacteroidota; class Bacteroidia; order Bacteroidales; family UBA12481; genus UBA12481. Next base: position 173,584 of record JBAZTE010000011.1, read on the forward strand.
TTGCGGGCTTGGCGCTCAGTCAACACTCGGCGCATTTTCATTTAACTATCCGGCAGGTCTCC
>JBAZTE010000012.1:0-165374 GCA_041662065.1 Bacteroidales bacterium
ATGCGTTGCGGCCGACAATGGCTTTATTTGGCTGGACCGGCATATTCATGAGTGAAGAAACCATCCGGCTCGTTTGCATGATCAGCGGTGAATTTATGGTGGTAATCACCGGAAAATCCTTCCGTGTCCGCACCGACATCACCACTTCTTCAAGTGAGGTATTTCCTGCACGCTCACCGATACCGTTGATGGTCACCTCTACCTGCCTGGCACCGTTCATAACACCGGCCAATGAATTAGCTGTTGCCATGCCCAGGTCGTTATGGCAATGAGTGGACAGGATCGCCTTATGGATATTCGTGACATTCTCCATGAGGTATTTGATTTTTGCCCCATACTCATAAGGCATGCAGTAACCGGTGGTGTCCGGGATATTGACCACCGTTGCACCGGCTTTGATCACGGCTTCCACGACTCTGGCGAGGTATTCGTTATCCGTCCGGCCGGCATCCTCAGCAAAAAACTCTACATCCTCAACAAACCGCCTGGCATATTTAACGGCGTGGATCGCACGCTCAATAATCTCTTCCTGGTTGGATTTCAACTTGAGCTGGATATGATAGGGGGAGGTCCCGATACCCGTATGGATACGGGCACGCCTGGCACCTTTCAACGCTGCGGCAGCAACTTCAATGTCTTTTTCGACCGCCCTGGACAACCCGCAAACGACCGGCTCGCGAACTGCTTGGGCGATCTGAACAACAGCTTCAAAATCCCCCGGGCTTGATACCGGAAATCCGGCCTCTATCACATCTACCCCAAGAGCCTCAAGCGCCAGAGCCACTTCGATTTTCTCAACCGTATTCAACTGGCATCCGGGCACCTGCTCACCATCACGAAGTGTCGTATCGAATATAAATAAGTGTTCCATGATTAAGGTCGGAGTTTGCGGACTTGCGCGCCGGTTGCCCAGATCTCGGATTCGCGCAGTTCTTTGAGTTCGGCTTCGAGTTTTTTGCGATAATCAGGCTGACGACCGGCTTTGATGGCTATTTCGGCCTCTCTCCCGGAGGTGACGCTCTGATACAGTTCATCATAAACAGGTTCCACTGCCTTACGGAATTTATGTCGCCAATCGAGGGCCCCGCGCTGAGCCGTAGTGGAACAGTTGGCATACATCCAGTCCATCCCGTTTTCGGCAACCAGTGGCATGAGGCTTTGGGTAAGTTCTTCGACCGTCTCATTGAATGCTTCGGACGGACTATGCCCATTCTTCCGGAGGCAATTATACTGAGCCTCAAATACACCCGCAATGGCGCCCATCAGGACTCCGCGTTCGCCGGTGAGGTCGGAATACACCTCTTTCCTGAAATCCGTTTCAAACAGGTACCCGGATCCGATGCCGATACCCAGGGCGATCACACGTTCGCGAGCCTTTCCGGTAGCATCCTGATAAACGGCAAAGCTGGAGTTCAATCCTTTTCCGGCCAGGAAAAGCCTGCGGAGCGATGTGCCGGAACCCTTGGGTGCAGCCAGGATCACATCCACATCTGCCGGTGGAACAATGCCTGTTTTTTCATTGAAAGTGATTCCAAAACCATGTGAAAAATACAATGCCTTTCCCGCGGTCAGGTGCTTTAGCACTATTGGCCAGGCTTCGATCTGCCCTGCATCGCTGAGAAGGAACTGAATAATGGTTCCCCGCCGGCAGGCTTCCTCAATCTCAAAAAGAGTCACATTCTCCACCCAGCCGTCAGCTTCAGCCTTTTTCCAGCTGGCACCGCCTTTACGCTGTCCGACAATCACCCTCATGCCATTATCCTTGAGATTCAGGGCCTGACCCGGTCCCTGCACACCATAACCGATGACGGCTATGGTTTCATTGGCAAGCACCTTGCGCGCCTTGTCCAATGGAAATTCATCGCGGGTGACCACCTGTTCAGTGACACCGCCAAAGATCATTTCTGCCATTTTTATGAAATATTAACTAATTAATTGTCCAACCCTGACAGGCTCAACAACATGAAAAGCCTGCAAAACTTCAATCTGTTTTTCGAGTTGTTTAACCAGCGTATGAATGGTGTGAACATCGGTCCTGACCACCAGGTTGATCCATGTCACTCCGGGAACGGCCGACTCATGAAGTGTTAACCGTTCAATACTCAGATTCTTGCGGGTTACCAACTGGGCGATCCTCAACAACAGCCCAATGCGGTCATGGGCATAAACTGTAACGAGATAACTGTTTTTCATTGTATCAGGTGTTTAATTCTTTTCCAACCACATTTCCGAAACCGGAACCCCCGGGGGAACCATCGGAAAAACATTTTCTTCAGGGTCTGTTACAACCTCCAGGAAACAAGGGCCTTTGGTTGCCATCATCCATTCGATCCCCGCATCAACTTCGCTTGAAACGGAAATCTTTTTCGACGGCAGACCCATGGCATCCACTACTTTAACAAAATCGGGATTCAGAAGCTCGGTACTCGCATACCGTTTGGCGAAGAAAATTTCCTGCCACTGCCTCACCATTCCCAGAAATCCATTGTTCAGCACCACAACCTTGACATCGGTCTGTTCCTGAACGATAGTCATGATCTCCTGCATGGTCATCTGAAATCCTCCATCGCCAAGAAAAGCAACAACGGGCTGACCCGGGCAAGCGATTTTGGCACCGATTGCGGCAGGCAAACCAAATCCCATAGTGCCCAGGCCGCCCGAAGTGACGAAACTGCGTGGAGTATTTAATTTAAAGTAACGGGCAACTTTCATCTGGTGCTGCCCTACATCGGTCACCACCAGCGTATTACGTGGAAACAGCTCCGACACCCGCCTCACGAAGGCACCCATCAGGATTTGTTCACCGGATAAAGAAAGGTCGCTGTTCATGATTTTATCCGACTCGAGGGCCCTGAGTGCAGTGAATTCGGCCAACCAATCCTCATGCATTGCCGGTTCGACATATTCGAAGAGCGACTTTAAAACCCGAGCTGCATCACCGGCTACGGCCAGATGCGGCTGCATGACCTTTCCATGTTCCGATGCATCGATATCAATGTGGATGACCCGGGCATTTGGAAGGAAGGTCGATGGATCGCTGGTCACGCGGTCATCAAAGCGCATCCCCACGGCAATGATCAGATCGGCTTTTGCCGACAGCACGTTCGGCGCATAATTTCCGTGCATGCCCAACATACCCATGTTCAGCGGATGATCAGCCGGAATGGCCGACAGCCCCAGCAAAGTGGAAGCTGCCGGCAAACCAGCCTTGTCAATCAACAACCTAAGTTCATTGGATGCATCAGATAACAGCACTCCCTGACCCCAGAAAAGTATCGGACGCTCCGATTGATTGATCCAATCGGCAGCCCTGCGGATCTTTTTATCGTCGGGAACCGGCTGCGGATGGTAGGAAGGCATCACTTCACAGATCTGATAATCAAAATTTATTCTTTCCTGCAGCACATTTTTAGCCAGGTCTACCACTACAGGACCGGGCCTGCCGGTTCGGGCGATGTAAAATGCCTGGGCCAAACCCTGAAGCAAATCAGCGGAGTCAGTTATGCGTATATTCCATTTGGTAACCGGGGTGGTTAATCCGAGAATATCGGCTTCCTGAAAGGCATCCGACCCGATCAGCCGGGCATTTACCTGTCCGGTTAAGCACACCAGCGGCGTGGAATCAGCGAAGGCATCGGCCAGTCCTGTCAGCAGGTTCGTGGCACCCGGACCCGAGGTAGTGATACATACGCCGGTTTTGCCTGATACTCTGGCAAACCCCTGTGCTGCGTGTATGGCACCCTGCTCATGTCGGGTTAGAATGTGCCTCATCTGTTTCCCAAAGCGATAAATTGCATCGTAAAGGGGCATGATAGCGCCGCCGGGATATCCGAACATCGTTTCAACTCCTTCGGTTTGAAGGGCAAGGATGATGGCGTCGGCACCACTTATGTAGTTTGGTTCGTTCATTACAATTATCGGTGGACGGTGGACGGTGGACGGTGGACGATGATCGGTTGACGGTGATCGGGCGTTAGTTGGCGGACGGCGCCGGTGTGGGATGGACCAACCATGGCTGCATAGGCCTGGAGGGCGCGTGACACCTTCCGTTCCCTTGAAGGTACCTGTAGAGACGGATAATTATCCGTCTCTACACGCCCGCTGACTGAATCCAGTGTCCTCTCATCCAGGTCAATCCTGATGACATCACCATTTTGTATCCGCCCGATTGCTCCATTGGAAGCGGCTTCCGGGGAGACATGCCCGATCGACAGACCCGAGGTGCCGCCCGAAAAGCGCCCGTCGGTGATCAGGGCGCAGGATTTATCCAGGCCCATCGATTTGAGATAGGAGGTCGGGTAAAGCATTTCCTGCATACCGGGTCCGCCTTTTGGACCTTCAAACAGGATGACCACAACATCCCCTGCCTGGACGATACCGCTCAGGATTCCTTCAACGGCCAATTCCTGTGAATAAAACACTTTCGCCGGACCAACAAATTTCCGCATAAATGAAGGGACACCGGCCGTCTTGACAACAGCACCGTTAACGGCAATATTCCCATACAGGATTGCCAGGCCACCGTCCGGACTATATGAGTTTTCGACATTCCTTATGCATCCTGACCGGCGATTGTCATCGATACTGACATATTTGTTGCATTGGGAGCCCATTTCACGGTTCATCCCGTTTCCACCGGGGGCCGACAAGGCATTGGTCAAAGCCTGCTGACAGACATCAGGGGAAAGGATATCATACTGCTCAATTGCCCGGGCTACTGTTAGCCCATCGGCACGGATGAGCGAAGTATCAATCAGTCCGACCTTTGACAGCTCAGCCATCAATCCGATCACGCCACCGGCACGATTGAAATCCTGCATATGGTACTGTGAAGAAGGAGCTATTTTTCAGAGGTTAGGGGTCATCCTGGAGAGTCGATCACAGTCGCTCAGGGTAAATTCAGCTCCGGCCTCATTGGCAATAGCCAGCAAATGAAGGATGGTATTGGTTGAGCCACCCATCGCAATATCCACCGTCATGGCATTCAGAAAGGCAGAACGAGTGGCTATGCTTACCGGCAGCACGGTTGAATCATTTTTGAAATACCAGGCTTTTGCCATGGCCACTATTTGACGGGCTGATTCCTCGAAGAGCCTCCGCCGGTTTATATGAGTAGCCAGAATGGTGCCATTCCCGGGAAGCGCCAGTCCAAGTGCCTCAGCCAGGCAGTTCATGCTGTTGGCGGTAAACAATCCGCTGCAGGAACCACAACCCGGGCAGGCATTTTGCTCAAGGGCTTCAAGGTCGGATTCATTGACCGACTGATCGGCGGCAGCAACCATCACATCAACCAGGTCATAGTCCTTATCCCCTATCCGTCCGGCTTCCATGGGACCACCTGATACGAAAATGGCCGGTATGTTCAGCCTCATGGCAGCCATCATCATACCCGGAGTAATTTTGTCGCAATTGGATATGCAGATCATGGCATCCACGGCATGTCCATTGCACATATATTCGATGCTGTCGGCTATCAGGTCGCGTGAGGGCAGCGAGTAGAGCATACCTCCATGACCCATGGCTATTCCATCGTCGATGGCAATGGTATTGAATTCGGCGGCAAAACAACCCATATTCTCAATTTCCTTTTTAATCATCTGACCTACGTGCTGCAGGTGAACATGGCCGGGGACGAATTGCGTAAAAGAGTTGACCACCGCAATTACCGGTTGTCCGAAATGATGGCCTTGCATGCCGTTGGCCCTCCAGAGGCTCCGGGCCCCGGCCATTCTGCGGCCGGCTGTTGAGGTATCGCTGTTCAGTTTTGTCATTCCTGTTTATTTAATCGAAATGCTTGAATAAAAAAAAACCTTCCTGGTTCTCCGGGAAGGTTTTGTCTTTTATTTGCTTATTCTGATTCATTCAGATGTTGCAGACCCTTCCCGGTTTAACTCCTCCACGAGGAGGCCGTTAATAAGGATGACACCGAGGACCAGGATCTGTAAACTCTTTTTCATTGCTGACTTTTTTTAATTAAAAAGGCCCCTCTCGTTTGAGAAGGGCCTTGGTTATCAGTTTCCACCTGTTAACAACCCTTCTCAGCCTGTAATCACGAGGAGGCTAATGAGGAGGATGCTAATCGACAGGTTGTTGTTTTTCACTTTTCTTCTTTTTGCTGGCGTCAAAGGTAAAGCAGAAATAATGAATAAAAAAAACCTCTCCGGTATAAAAGATTTACCAAATAAGACTATATGTCTGATTATCAATCAAAAAAATTAATACTTCCCAGGTCAATATGTTCCTTTTCCAGTATCTCTTTCCAATCGAGCTTCCCTTGAAGATAAAGTACCACATCTTCATCGCCATCCACGGCAATCACCATCTCCTTGCGGTTCCGTGACTGTTCCCGAAGAAGGATGGTCACCTTTTCTCCGTTGTTGCTTACGACCATCATTTCTTCGAAATTTTTTCCTTGCAGTTGCTCTGCCACACGCGTTGGGAAATCAGAAGCAAGGGAAAACTCTTTGTCTTCCGAAACCACCAGGTACATCGAATGAATATTCCGCAGGATTTGTTTTTCATCCTGGTCGACAAACCAGGAGGCCATCCGAAATAATACAGGTGGTAAATGTATGCGGGTTACCTCTTTCCCGGTATCGCAGCTGCGGAGTAAACGGCGTACGGAAGCCGGCTGGGCCATCAGGAAAACAGGCACCAGCAGGACACATAACAGGATAGAAAATTTTTTCATTATATAAGATTTGTTTGGTTTGAAAATATGACGACTACCGGATAGATATTGTTACAACAGTGCATGCGAATTTTTTTTTGTATCCCGTTGTTACAAAATTCGAAACAGATCGTCTACAACCTGAAAACAAATTTTGAAAGTCAAACAAATCAAATTTACAATTATGAAAAAAACTATTACACTCCTGCTGGTTGCCTTGCTTCCAGTGCTGGCGATGGCCCAGAATTCCGCCATCGATAAGGTTTTTAAGAAATACGGCGACCGGGACGGTTTTACCGTGGTAACTATCAGCAGCGGATTGCTGAAAATGGTCGCCAATGTCGATGACGATCGCGATTCCAGGGATTTCCTCAGCCGTGTGCATTCGATAAAAATCCTGGCTACCGAAGAACATAATCACGATATTAACCTTTATGATGAAGTCCTTTCTGACCTCGACAAAAAGGATTATGAAGAACTGATGACCGCTAAGACTAACGGTGAAGATGTTTTGCTGCTGGCAAAAAAAGATGGTGATATTATCGAGGAACTGATCATCCTTGTCGGCGGCAAAGACGATAATGCACTCGTTTACATCTCCGGCAAGATGAACATGAAAGATCTTTCCAAACTCTCCTCCTCTGTGAATATCCAAGGCGCAGGCTTTAGCCACCTGAAGGACATTGACAAAGAATAACACCCGGGCCAAACCCTTGCCCAAACAACCATAAACCCAAAAGGTCCTCCGGAAACAGAGGGCCTTTTTTTTCTTTCGTCTCACAGTCTCACAGTCTCACAGTCTCACAGTCTTAAAGTCTTAAAGTCTCCTCATCCTGATACTTCTTCTGGAGTTCAATCAAGCCGGATTTCAGTTCTTTTATTTTTTCGGAACAGGATGGATCATTATATAAATTGTTCATTTCATGAGGATCCTTTTCGAGATCATAGAATTCCCATTCATCAATATCCTGATAAAAATGCATCAGCTTAAAGCGATTTGTCCGGATGCCATAATGTCGTTTAACTGCATGAACTCCAGGATATTCATAATAATGATAGTAAATTGCCTGCCGCTTTTCACCATCAAGCATGGAAAGCCCCTGCAAGCTATCGGGAACCGGCAAACCGGCCATACGGAGAAAAGTTGGAGCAAAATCAATATTCTGGACCATGTCTTCCGAGATGGAGCCGGGTTTGATCTGTCCGGGAAATTTCATTAAAAGCGGCGTTCTGAAACTCTCTTCATACATGAACCTTTTATCGAACCACCCGTGTTCACCAAGATAAAAGCCCTGATCTGAAGTATATACCACTAATGTATTTTTATCTAACCCATTCTTTTTCAGATAATCGAGCAAACGGCCAACCTGGTCATCCACACTTTGGATACAGGCCAGGTAATCCTCGAGATATCGCTGGTATTTCCAAAGGGCCAGATCCTTCCCGGTAAGATTTTTCCGGTAAAAATCATCGCTCATTTTCTGATAATAACCATCCCACACCGCCCGTTGGTCCGGAGTCATCCGTTTCATTCCGCCCTCCCAGCCCCGGTCGTCGCCCGACAAGGAATCTCCCGGGCGGGGAATAACTTTCAGGTCATAGTTGAGGGTCATGTCCTTGATCACCGACATTTCCTGTTCTTTGGCTGCGCGGCCGCGGTTGGAATAGTCGTCGAAGAAGTTGTCAGGGACCGGAAGGGTTACATTTCTGAACAGGTCGAAGTACTTCGGTTCAGGCATCCAGTTCCTGTGCGGGGCTTTATGATGAACCATCAGAAAAAATGGACGGGCCGGATTGCGCTTATCCAGCCACTCCAGGGCCTGGTCGGTAATCACGGTAGTGGTATACCCCTGATAACGGTGCGTGCCGGTCGAATCCTTCAGATCCGGATTATAATATGGACCCTGATCAAGCAAAATCCTCCAGAAATCAAATCCGACCGGGTCCGTTTTGAGGTGCCACTTTCCGATGATGGCACTCTGATATCCGGCCGGACGGAGCATTTTAGGGAGAGTTTGCTGGGCACCGTTAAAGCGGTCGGAATTATCGCGAAGACCGTTCAGGTGGCTGAATTTTCCGGTCAATATCACTGCCCGGCAGGGTGCGCTGATGGAATTGGTACAAAAGGCTTTATTAAAACGCATCCCATCGGCCGCGATCCTGTCGATATTGGGTGTGCTGTTCAAACCATGCCCGTATGCTGATATAGCCTGGAAAGCATGATCATCGGCCATGATAAAAAGGATGTTCGGCTTTGCCGGTTCCTTTTCCTTACATCCGGTCAACGCAGTTGCTGCGAGCGTGAGTCCGACTGAAGCTCCAATAATTGTTTTCATTCCGCTTTGTGTATCATTTTTCCCAGTCCGCGCTGGATGCGCTCAAAAGTCTCCATGCTCCGGTTGAGCGGTTCAGAGGAGAAATCCCGGTATTTATCGTATTTATCATCACCCAGATTAACCCCCGGATAAAGCAAAATGACCATCTGGTCGGTGCATATTTCAGTAACCCGTTCCACAATATGCTCCATATAAGGATGATAAGAAACCGAGCCCTGTCGTCCGGAAAAAATGAAGATCATATCATCCACCGATGACCTTTGCAGGAAAAGCGGGAAATAATCCCATTTTCTGATATCAAAATCCTTTATTACCTGAGCGGGATTCGTTTTGGTCAGAATGGAATAGATGGCTTCCCTGGTCTTGGAATTGGCATACAAGTGCATCGGCCGGTTGATCTCGTTGTTTAGCAGGAGGGTTTTCCTGATCAGGTATTCGAATCCCTGCTCCAATTCCGCCAGCGGGGGACAGAACAAAACCATTCTTTTGTAATTGATCAGGGGTTTGCTGAGTCTGCAGAGCATGATGCTCTTCTCGCTCGTATTCAGAATGTGCTCTGTTTTGTGGCCAAAAATCCGGTCGGTCAGGGTTTCCTTCAGCGGCCATCCGAGAATAATGGTTTGGATATCAAGATCACGGCTGATACGGTTGATTCCCGCCGGGACATTCCTGTCGGCCGCGACAAGGGTATCAATTCTTGCATCGGGGAAAGCATATCCGCCGACCAGTTTCTCCAACTGGTTGCGGACGCGTATCAGTTTCGATTCTGCATCACCTTCTTCATCCACCACCGATAAAACACGTATGGGGGCAGGACTCTTTTTATCCCTGATAAACTGGGCAAACTCCAGCAAGCGCTCTAGATTGTTAAAATTGGCCACCGGTATCAGAATGGATTCCCTGGTTATGGATTCTTTTGCTATTTCAGATTGACTGTTCTCATGTTCAAGAATTACTTTTTTGGCTGCCTTTTCCGTAGCAAACGAAGCCACAAGACACGTCACAAGAATCAATACAACGGTTCCGTTCAGGATATTTTCATCAATGATCCCCGCCTTAAATCCCACCAGGATAACCGCCATGGTTGCGGCAGCGTGTGAACTGCTCAGTCCGAAAATAAGCAGGCCCTGCGCTTTGGAATATCTGAAGATATGCTGCGTGGTCCTGGCGGCCACATATTTACCGACCAGAGCAACAACAGTGAGAACAAATGCAACCCAGAGGGCTTTTGGACCGTTATTGAGCACTCCCAAATCAACCAGCATCCCTACGCTGATAAGGAAGAACGGGATGAATAAGGCGTTTCCGATAAACTGGATCCGGTTCATCAACATCGAAGATTGCGGTACCAGCCTGTTTAAAGCCAGTCCTGCTATAAAGGCTCCGATAATGGGTTCCAGTCCGGCGAGCTGGGAGGCAAAAGCAGCCAAAAACACAATAGCCAGGACAAAAACATAATGCGATGATTTCTCTCCTTCCAGACGAATGAAAAACCATTTGGTAATCCTTGGAACCACCACAAACATCAGAACCAGCAGGAGAATCATCCCGATCAGGATCCGGATCCAGAATGACCCCGAAAGCGTACCGGAATGAGAACCGGTAATGATCGCCAGCAAAAGAAGAACAGCGGTATCGGTTATTATGGTTCCCCCGACCGTCACTGCCACGGCCTTATTTCGGGAAATCCCGAATTTGGTCACGATAGGATAGGCTACCATCGTTTGTGTGGAGAATATACTGGCGGTTAATAAACTCGCTGTGAAACCGTAATGGAGAATATAATAGCAGGCGGGGAAACCGAGCAGCAAGGGCAATGTGAAAGTTAGAAAACCAAATCCCATGCTGTGATAGCGGTTACGCCGGAACTCATGAATCTCCAGTTCGAGACCTGCGATGAACATGATATAGAGCAATCCGATGGTCGAAAACAGGTCGATTGCCGAGTTTTTGGCCAGCAAGTTCAGCCCATGCGGCCCGACAATAACCCCGGCAATGATCAATCCGATGATCCCGGGCACTTTAAACCGCCGGAATAAAATGGGTGCCAGGAGAATAATTAAAAGGATCAATGCAAAAATCAGCACCGGATTCTGGAGTGGCAACTGAAATTGGGTATGCAATTGATCGGGGAAGTTTTCCATAGCAGTGCAAAGCTATCCAAAAATAGATTTACTTAGATTAGTGTTTCAAAAAACCATTAATATGAAACCACTTACAACTTCTGCCTTACGCCTTTTAACTTACTTGTGCCTTTTGCCCTGTGCCTTGTGCCTTGTGTTAATGGTTTCATGCACCCAACCAACAACAGAAAGATATTCATCCTCGAAACCATTAACACGCTGGTGGTGGTTTGCCTCCGAGATACAGAAGAAAGATGTGGCCTCACAACTCGACTGGTTAAAAGCCAACGGTTTTGGCGGCGTTGAGGTCGCCTGGATCTATCCCCTGAACCGGATGAATAAAGATACCGTAAATATTACGCCAAGGCAGGCCTGGCTTGGCAGCGAGTGGTCCGACGTAGTGAAATATTGCAAGGTTTATGGCGACTCACTTGGGTTATCAGTTGATTTTACTTTCGGTTCACTCTGGCCATTCGGCGATTTGCAGGTAAAACCAGAAGAGAGTACCCAATCCTTTAACCATCCCGGATTCCGTCAATGGATAACCGCCTCCTGGGATTATCCCAGGCAGGGACTGGTATTGGATCATCTGAACAAGCAGGCTTTCGAGCACTATGCCGGACGTATGGGAAAAGCCCTCGAGCCGGCCATGCAGACGGGCCGGCCATCAGGGATTTTCGTAGATTCATGGGAAGTGGATACCCGGAACCTTTGGACCATCGGCTTTGATTCGATGTTCAAAGCCCGTTTCGGATATGATATCGTGCCCTATATGAAAAACGATATCCTGAGTCCGAATTTTGGCGGCCAGCGGTATGATTACATGAAGCTGATATCGAGCCTGGTGATTAATAATTTTTATATCCCGTTCTCCGATGAGGCCCACCGTCTGGGTGGTTTCAGCCGGGGCCAGTGTTCAGGCTCCCCGACCGACCTTATCAGTGCTTATGCTGCCCTGGATGTCCCTGAATCCGAGGCCATGCTTTATGAGCCTTCCTATTCCAGGATTGCCTCCTCAGCCGCAGCACTCGCGCATCGCGAGCGGGTTACAGCCGAAACATTCACCTGCCTGTACGGATGGCCACTCGAGCATATGCGTGAAGAAAAAGTGACCGATCTGAAAATGGTAGCCGATGCATTATTTGCTCACGGGGTCAACCAGGTGATCTGGCATGGAACCCCTTACAATACAATCGGTTCCGACACAGTTTCATTTTACGCCACCGTGCATGTCGGAAAAGCGGGCGCGCTTTCAAAACACTTACCCACATTCAATAATTACCTGACGGCAGTCTCGGATTACCTGCGAAAAGGGGAAGTCTATTCGGATGTTGCCATTTACCTGCCTCTTGAGGATTCGTGGATCGCCGGGGAAATGCCAAAAGAAAAGCAGCTGCCGTGGGCCTGGGGCGAATATGAATTCAGGTACCGGGTGGTGCCGGAGGAGATCCGGGGGGGGCAGCCACTGTGGATCAATGGCAAGTACCTTGCGGAAGGCAGAAGGCAGAAGGCAGAAGGCAGAAGAGAAGGCAGAAGGCAGAAGGCAGAAGTGACAAGGGAAGGAATAAGTTTGAAGGTGGGGGATTGCAATTTCCGGAGTTTATATGTCGATGTGAAATATCTGGATTATGAGGTATTGAAAACGATCACCGGGCTGGCTGAGGATGGCTTGCCGGTTTGTGTGAAGCAAAAACCCGAGGAGGCTGGATATATGAAACATGTCGATTTCGAAAAACTTGCCGCCAGTCTGATGGAAATCAGTTCTCCGGATTGGTCGAAAATATCCCCCGCAAAGCCATTGATTGAAGGAGATGATCTGCCATTTTTCTGGTGCAGGAGAGATGGGGACAAAACCTATATCTTTTTTGCCCACCCGGTGACCAGGGAATTCAGGTACCCGGTAAAATACGGACAAGCCGATACCGATCTGGTCCTTTCAAAAGCGATCAATATAAACCTTTATGGGAAAAGTATGGAGATCAACCTGACGTTCAGACCTTATGAAAGCCTTCTCCTGGAAATCCCACGGAACGGAATATTCCGGTTTATCAGCCTTCCCTCCATCCAATAATTAAACCTATTTCTTCATCACTCCGCCACCACCGATCATCAGCTGAATAAAAAAGGCATTATTGCAGAAATCCGGCCCACCGGAAAGATCCCCGTTATCATATTTCCAGGTACCGGTTTTATAGGCCATCTGGTATCCGGCTTCCAATCCAATCATCAGGCCGGCAGAACCCTTTTCCGACTTGTTGCCCTTCAGCGTGTACAGTCCGGCCAGCGAAAATTTCAGCAATTTCGTAGAATAGCGGATCGTTGTCGCCTGAAAGGGCTCGCTGACCACATTAAGGAAGCTGGGATTTAAATCTTTTTGGTGAACATACATCTCAAGATCATTACTTCCTATCGACACCGTAGGAAAAGCCAGAATGCCCTTGTTGTTAAATACCACATAACCAAGTGAGAAGAATCCGAAACCACCGGCAAGATCAACGACCTGATTACTGCTATTGGTAAATGATCCTGCATGCGTAGTTCCCCCCTCGCCACCGATTACGAAATTTGAAAATATTCCATAACCCGATCCTGCAGTCACGAATGGCTTGTTGCTGATCACCGGATAACCCGATGGAAGGTAATCATTGAGCTGGCTGTATTGGATGGTGTGGATCCCCGGACAAAAGAAACCGATCCCCCCGGAAGCTTGTCCACGGGATTCAATAGAAATACCGATCGTTAAAACGCTGAATATGACCAGTGTAAGTAATCTTGCTTTCATTTTTAAACTGTTAGGTTATTTGCAGCATGCCTTGCATCTAGCATACAGCGAATTTAGTTTAAAATAATCAGCTCAATGAAAATCCGGGAAAAAGGTATAAAAACCGATTTCACTCCTCTTTTTAATAAAATCCCTGGCCTTGTCATGGTCTATAAAAACCTCTATTTCAGGCAGGCTTGCGGTATTCAGGTTTATCCACAAGGGTGTTTTCGGTTCCGGCATCCAGAGAGCCTGCCGGATTTTAAAGCTTTTCGACTGAACCCACAATTCAGGACCGATATTGCCGGTGATTTTTGCCATATCTCCTTTGCAATCCTGGACCAGCTTTTTAAGCACATTCTGATATTCGGGCTGTAATGATTTAAATTGCTGATATTCCCCGATCTGTCCGAGATAGTTGATTCTTTCAGTCAGGCGGGCTAATTCAGGGGATATCGTAACGCCCTTGGTCAGCTGGATAAAAAGCTTCAGCATTTCATCCCGGTCATCAGGAAATTGCCGGCACCACTCAGAGATCCATGCCATCAGAGGACTTCCGCTGAAATCCTGGTTGCGCATGGCGTACCACACGCTGAAATTCTTAAGCAGCATGTTTTCCAAAGGAGTAAACAACTGCTCCGGTTGGATTCCCGGCGGGATGGGCTTTATCAGGAAAGGCGAATAAAAACTGGGGCTTTCATAATTACCGGCAAGCACGGGATCGCTGTTTACCTGATAAAAAACAGTTGCCAGTACACCCTCGGAGGAGAGCATCTGCTGGGCATTTTTGATTCGGGTATGATCAAAAACCGGACTGGTATGGTCGAGCAGGATCTTTTGTTCCTGGTCCAAAGAGTCAGTCATACTACCTGACTGGACCAGTTTCTCATAGATATATCCATTGTCCTTCACATAATTCAGCCTCAGGTATTCATCCAAGCCTGAATGCCACGCCAGGCTAATCGACCGGTCGGGTGTCAGATTAGCGTCAAAGGCCTTCCGGTATTTTTCAGTCTGGTCATAAGCGAGCCGTTGAAAGTGAATGCCCCATCCCTCGTTGAAAGCGGTCAGATAATCGGTCACCCCCATACTTACATGCTGCTTGGGTGAGTGTTGAACTTTAAGATTCTCCAGTTTATTTCCAAGGATCAGCCCCATCATCACGTGACCCAGTTCATGGGAATAAATGGATAAATCACCCCGCGCGATCCGGCTTTTATCCAGAACCAGATCAACGAATTGAAGATCAGGGTAATGGGTTTCCTTTCCAGTCAGATCTGTCAGCCAGATCCCCATTCTCGGAAATCCTCCCTCATTCGTGGATAAGTAAAGGATATTAGGCCCCTCCGAATCCTTCATCAGGTTTCGGGCGCACTGGCTCATCCGGATCATCTGCCAGTTGAAAGGCTGGTTGATATCCTCCATGGTCAGCAAAGCCAATGTATCCGACAGCGGCAATTCCTTTCCCGCCAGTTTACTATCCTCTTGCCGGGTTGCCCCGGCCACGAAAAATTTGTGATTGATATCGGGGAAGATGTATTCATCCGACGTGTTTTGCGTCATACCATTGTTAATCAAACCATTAACAAGAAGCAATCCTGAAAGTATCAGGTTAAATTTTTTAACCGGCATTTTAATCCTTTTAATTATAATACGCATTTGACGTTGACCCGGGCAGATAGTTACAACCCGCACTCAATAATCCGGCATTTGTGCCCTTACGAATCCTGTCCCTTGGACCGTCCTATTGTTCTTTGATTATTTTTGTCTTATCCCCGTTGTTGACAAAACATTGATGAATAAACCACCCGTTATGAAAAAAAGGATTTTGATTTTTACCTGTCTTCTATTTACTATGGTCCGGGTTCAGTCGCAACAAAAAATCGACCCTGCCTCCATTCGTGATAAAATGCAATGGTTTTCGGATGCTAAACTCGGCATCTTCATTCACACCGGCATTTATGCTGTGGATGGGATCGATGAATCCTGGAGTTTCTACAATAAAAAGATCAGTCACGAAGATTATATGAAGCAGCTGAAAGGATTTACGTTGAAAAATTATGATCCTGCTTTTTGGGCTGAACTGATTAAACAGAGTGGTGCCCGGTATGCTGTCATCACTACCAAACATCATGATGGCGTGGCCATGTATGATACCAAAATGAACAATCTGAGCAGTGTACAGGCAACCCCGGCCAAAAAGGATATGATCCAGCCATTTTTCGATGAACTCCGGAAACGCAACATTAAATGCGGTGCCTATTTTTCGCTCATCGACTGGACCCATCCCGATTATCCGGGATTTCTCAAGGACAGTGCCAAGTATCAGATTGAGAAGGATTATGATCGGTGGAACCGTTTCCGCCATTTCTTCCAGGGACAGATTATGGAAATCGGCACCCGTTTTAACCCGGATTTATGGTGGTTTGATGGTGACTGGGAACATAGTGCAGAGCAATGGGAATCGGAAAAGATCCGCAACATCATTCTAACCCGTAACCCAAAGGCCATCATCAACGGCAGGCTGCAGGGCTTTGGCGATTACGAAACCCCTGAGCAGAATTTTCCTGTATCACGTCCAAAATACAACTGGTGGGAATTGTGCATGACAACCAATGATAACTGGGGTTTTCATAACGACAATAATTGGAAAACGCCTTACGAGTTGATCACCATTTTCATTGATGCCGTTTCGAACGGAGGGAACTTATTACTTGATATCGGACCAAGAGAAGACGGAACCATCCCTGACGAACAGATCAATATTCTTAGAGAACTCGGATCATGGAATAAAAAACATTCCGAAGCTATTTTCAACACGGTTCCAGGGATTCCCCAAGGGCATTTTTACGGACCGACCACCCTATCGAAGGACTCCACTTGCCTGTACCTGTTTCTTCACGGCAAGATAAAAGGGACCATCATGTTAAAAGGGCTCGTGAATAAAATTGAGGAAGTCTCGGTCGTAGGTAACGGCCGGAGATTATCCCATAAGGTGGTAGGGAAAATATCATGGAGCAGCGTACCGGGCCTGGTTTATATCGATGTTCCTGATAATGTGTGGGATTATTATGTCACTGTGCTGAAACTCAAACTCGACAAGCCGATCAAACTGTACAGGGGTCAGGGCGGGTTTAATTAATCCGATTTCCATCTGTTCTACTTCAGCTTACCGGCAATGAATTCGAGTTTGCCTGCGCGTTCTACCGAATAGGTTTTATCCTGTTGTTCAATGATCATCAATAGTTCACGGGCCCTGACCAGTGAAAGTCGGGGCTCGATACCCGGATCATCGGATATCTCAATCAGCAGGTCGGCAAGCAATTCGATATTCTCGGGATTCAGTTCATGATGGTTGGCTAAAAAGGCCTCCAGGTTTTTGGAGTCCATCTCGATCAGCATTTTCAGCGTAAACCCAGCTTCTGATTCGAATTCCAGATCGGCCGTTGATAGGTTAAAATCATACCTTTGGTTGAGCCGTTTTTCAACAAATTTCCCGATCAGTCCGAGCACCATCTGACCAAACTTCCTGATCTCATCCAGGATAAAATCGTGCTGTTCCATTTTTCTGTTTTTAAGATTTGAGTTCTCTCAGGGTTTGAATGTAGTGTGTTCGATCAATCCTTGAAAATAAAATATACAGCTAAAAGTAAAAAGACAAATCCGATTAAATGATTGGTTTTCAGCGGTTCATTTTTAAAAAACGTTACCGAAAAAACGACGAAAACCATCAGGGTGATAGCTTCCTGAATCACTTTCAGCTGAACCAGCGAAAAAGGTCCGCCGTTGGCTTTGAACCCCATCCGGTTGGCCGGCACCATGAGGGAATATTCGAAAAAGGCTACGCTCCATGACATCAGGATGATGGCAAACAACGGCAGCGCCTGAAACCATTTGAATTCACGCATTTTCAATTGCCCGTACCAGGCAACCGTCATAAATGTGTTGGAAAACACCAATAATAATATTGTCCAAAATCCTTTCACAATCAGCATTTCAGGATAAACATATGGTAGAGACGGATTACCATCTGTCTCTACAGAGCATTATGCCGAAGAACGTGTAGAGACAGATTATCATCTGTCTCTACAGAGCACCCTGCAGAAAAGCGTGACCCACCCAGCCCCCGCCGGGAGCCAGATGCACCTTCAATTTTGTGCCTTGATTAACCTTTATTGTTTCCATTTTATAATCGATGGCGCGAATATCTGCATTAATTCCATCCCTGATCAGGTCCAGCATGAAATTTCCTTCCGGCAAAAAACTGAAATCGAGTGTAATATCACGCGCAGTCCAGTCGGTGGTGGCTGCAAGATACCAATCTTTGCCGCTCCGGCGGACAAGGGTCAGATAGTCACCCATCTTGGCCTCAAATACCCGCGTTTCGTCCCAGACCGTTGGTATGCCGAGCAGAAATTTGGCACACTCCGGTTCTCTTTCA
Source organism: Bacteroidales bacterium (assembly GCA_041662065.1). Classification (GTDB taxonomy): domain Bacteria; phylum Bacteroidota; class Bacteroidia; order Bacteroidales; family UBA12481; genus UBA12481. Next base: position 18,332 of record JBAZTE010000012.1, read on the forward strand.
TAATCCGAAGGGGCATCCGGGATCATTTGCATCGGACTCATAGTGGTTACCGCCATGGCGATAGAATGTGCCCTCGTACCCATCCCGATCGGGAAATCGGCTACAATCCTGAAATCCTTTTTCACCACATTGTTTAAGGTCCCCGGAATATAATCCATCGGCCCGGCCACATTGCGAAGGAACGGCAAAGTATTATGATGATCCGGATTGTCCCAGTCCGAGCATCCGGAAAACTCAAATTCAATCAGCCCTTCCTGGGTAAGCAGGTTTGGAAAGGTACGGCGAAGACCGGTTGATTTGCAGGTCCCGTGGAAATTGACCACCATATGCCTTTTAGCTGTTTCCTGCAACACTTGTTCATAAAAATTCATCATAACCTGATCGTCGCGGTTCATGAAATCCACCTTGATTCCCGCAACTCCCCATTTCTCATACAGGTCAAGCGCTTCGGTCATCTGCCGTTCAAATGTCGCAGCGGCGAGCCAAAGAAGGATCTTCACATTCTTTTGTTTTGCATAAGCCATGACCTGGTCCATATCCAATCCTTTGCGGATTTTCAGGATATTCCCCAAATCCGACCAGCCATCATCGAAAAGAAAGTAGGTGATCCCATATTTTTCACAAAAATCGATGAAGTATTTTGCTGTTACAGTATTGATATCTGCTTTGAAATCAACCCCGAAGATATTCCGTCGTGCCCACCAGTCGAGTATCACCCAACCAGGCATGATCCATGACGGGTCAGCAATTTCATTTGGATCAGCCAGCAGGTAAACCATCTGATTGGTGATCAGGTCCGCATCTTTTTCCGAAACGGCGACGATTCTCCATGGCAGTGTTCTGGTACCTTTTGTTTTCGATATATAGGGTGCATATTCCAGCACTTCGGTCTGGCCATAAGGGCTGTCCGCCCCTTTCACCTTTAGGGGATATCCGGGGAAAACACTTTTGACCGAGTTTTCTCCTGATTTCTCAAACCACATCCCGGGATAATCACGGATATTTGATTCCCCGAGCCACAGGCCGGTCCCATCGGCTTTGTGAACTAATACAGGCAAGTAGAAACGGTCGCCGGCCGTCAGTGTTCCGATGGTTTTGTAAACATAGGGGGTCTCATACGCCGAATAAAAACTCTTTTCCAGGGCGAGACAAACGGAATCCTTTGAATCAAAATGGTATCCGCCCAGCTCATTTTTTATCACCACTTCACCGGGTTTGTTTATTACAATCCGATAGGCCAGGCCCTCATTATACAGCCGGAATTCCAGATTGTAATCAGGTTTGAACGTCAGTTTCAGTTCCTGATAATAATCCCTGATGGTTTCGGATTTTTCACGAATCTCAGGCTTAACAACCCGATCCACTTTAATTTCCTGCGCCTTTTTAAGAACCGGATGACCACCGGTGCTTGTTCCGTCGGCCAGCATAAGCCCGATTGCATCGCTAGACATCAACTGTTTCCCGCTCCGGTAAAGTTCGAACCGGATTGAACTATCAATCCTGATGATGGCTTTCAACTTTTGATCGGGCGAAAACAGCGGATATTCACGGGTTTTGATGATTCCGGCGAATGCAGTAGCAGCAATCCAGAAGAGGGTTGCAGCAAGGAGTAAGGTCTTTTTCATATGATTGGGATTGGCACTAAAGATATAGCTAATTAGGCATGATGCCCGGTAGAGACAGATAATTATCTGTCTCTACACGACGTTCTCCGATTATTCCTTCAGTGCATTAACCGTCACATGCGAGGCATTTTTCTTGTCATGATATACACGCATGTTAGCCTGCTGAAAGTCGGTCGGTTCGCAGGAATAAATATCCACGAATTTCTGTGGATTGCGGTCGATCAGCGGGAACCAGGAGTTCTGAATCTGTATCATGATCCGGTGCCCTTTCTTGAATTTATGCGCAATATCAGGCAATTCGAACTTCACTTTGGTGATTTCGCCAGGCTTAAAGGCTTCGGGTTTTTCGTATGAATTCCGGTAGCGGCCACGCATCACTTCACCGCGCACCAGCATCTGGTATCCGCCAAGCGGCACCTTGATTTCCTTTCCGGCAGGTGCAGCAACACGATCCGGAAATACATCAACCAGTTTTACGATCCAATCAGCATCGGTTCCGGTGGTGGTGACAAACAGTTCCGCTGTCAGTGGACCGGTGAAGGTCATATCTTCAGTCAGGACCTCTGTCTGGTAAACCATCACATCCGGACGGCGGGCTGCAAAACGCTGGTCATCGGTCATATAGTCGGCACTGCGCTGGGCAGCGATATCCTCACGGTAAGGTACCGGCTTCATCGGGTCAGCCTGATACTCATCGAAATTATCAGCCACAACGGGTGGGGCAAAATCAAGTTTGCCGCCGGGTTGAAAATAGATGGATTTTTCTTCTGTATTTTTCGGTGGCCAGGTCTCAAAACTCTTCCATTCGTTGGCACCTGTGATAAAAATCGTTGCTTCGGGTAAAACCGGCGTTCCTTGATCTTTCAGATAAAAGTTAAAGAAATCAACCTCCAGTTTATGGTAAAACTCATTGGTTTTCATCCCCCAGTAAATATTTCCCAGGTTTTCACCATTGCCCATACCCCACTGCCCGTGCGACCATGGCCCCATCACGAGGGTGTTTTTTACTTTTTGGGAGTTCTGACTTTCAATGGCTTTGTAGGTATGCAGAGTCCCCCAGAGGTCCTCGGCATCAAACCATCCGCCGACGGTCATGACAGCTGGCTGGACTTTCTTCAGATAAGGCCTCGGATCGGTGGCTTTCCACCATATATCATAATTTGGATGGCTTAACAACTCCTGCCAGTATTTTACGCTGTCGGCAAAAAACTGCCTGGTGGCTTTTACAGTACCCAGCCGCATGAAAAACTCATAACTATCGGGTACCGGAAAGCGGAAACCTGAATTATTCGAACGGGTGGGCACTTTCATCGGATCGCCGAATTGAGTATAAAAGGAGAACCCGTCGAGCATCATAAATGCACCGTTGTGATGCCAGTCGTCGCCGATAAACCAATTGGTAACCGGTGCCTGCGGGCTGACGGCTTTTATTGCCGGATGGTTGGCCAGCACAGCCATGGTTGAATAGAATCCGGGATAGGAAACACCGAACACCCCAATCCTCCCGTTATTATTCTTAACATTTTTCACAAGCCACTCAGTGGTATCATAGGTATCGGAGGCCTCGTCAATATCTTTCCCTTTCTTATCCGGATTAAAGGGCCTTACATTGACAAACTTGCCTTCGCTCATATAACGTCCCCTTACGTCCTGAAAAACCAGGATATATCCCTCTCTTATAAACCGATAATATGCAGAGGTAAAAAAGTTGAATTCAGATTCTCCTCCCGGTTCGGAATTATAAGGTGAACGGTTCATGAGCATCGGTGCCGGGTTGCTTGCGTTTTTGGGAGAATAGATGGAAGTAAACAGTTTGACCCCATCGCGCATTTCAATATATACCTCTTGCTTATCGTAGGTTTCCTTGATTTTGGCCGGGCTGTTCTCAGGAAGTTCCGGCTGTGTTCTGCGGAAAGGAAAGGTAAAACTCTGCCCACCCTGTTTAAGTGTTCCCAGTATAAATGTAAAGGCTGGATCCACCATCCCGGTGTACACAAGTCCACCGGGTGCGAATGAAAATTCAAAATCTTGGTTCTTAAGCGTTACGCTCGTAAGCGGAATAGCAAATGCCCCCTGTTCAGGACTGTCAAAAGTCCCGGTGTAAGAACCATTGGCGGCAGTAATATGGATGTTAAACCTTAGACTCATTCCCTGAACATCGGCAATGGCGTACCAATCACCGGCTAACGATTGTGCGCGGCCATTGGCTGACAGGCTGATGGCCAATATGGCAAACAGAAAAAGCGAACGGAGAATTTGTTTAGTTTTCATTCGTAAATAATTTATTGTTTCAAGTTTAATTGGCTCGTACTCATGGAACCTTCAAATTATTTTCATGGCATTTTGCGAGCCTTGGCTCATGATGGGTTCATTCTGGTTTGGTTTCAAATAATAGAAGTTAGACGTTTGGCTGGAAAAATTGTTACACAATATGCTAATGTGCTAATTTGCTAATTTGCTAATAAAAAGAAAGAAGAATGAAGAATGAAGAAAAAAAAGAAGGGAAAATTTGGAAAATCGAAATCAATACTATTATCTTTGTTCTATACATCTTGTATTATACTAAATGAAAAATAAGAAAGAGTTATCCGAACAGCTGCTCGAAGCGTGGGAAGAGACCCACAAGAAAGGCCAGTTAACGCTCTGGATTTTTCTGGCTTTGAGGGATGGACCAAAATATGTCAGTGAGATCAAGGCATTTATCGAGTCCAATACCAGTCAGACCATCATTTGCGAGGAACAGAGCCTTTACCGGGCCTTGCGTAAATTCCAGCAGGTCGAGATGACCGGTTATAATCCGGGCAAGGGCGACGGAGGTCCCGACCGGAAGTATTATTTCATCACCCCGATGGGAGAAGATATCCTTGACCGGTTTATTGAACGTAACATCAAGTTATTCTTCATTCCTGAAATTACCACCCTGATGAACAGAAAACAACCAAACAAACCATTATCATGAAAATCCTCACCAAGCAACTCATCATTTTCGCTCTTCTAATAGCGGTATATACGCTGATCTTCAGGGCTGGGCTCAGTTACTGCATCGGTCACCATGTCTGGATTCTATTGGGCGCCAGCTCACTGATCTATTCCGGCTTGATCTTTTTTACCGCATTTTTCCTTGGGAAATCAGATGCACAGCAGAATCCATTTTTCGATCTCGGTCTGAGGTTTCATATTACCTCCTACCTGATTTGGGGTGCAGTTTCATTCGGATGGTTTTACCTCGGAAATCCCCATAAATATGAACATGTTGAAGACATCCTGCAGGTACTGATATTCTGGGGATTCATCATCATCCTGCACACAGTCATCTTCCTATATACCCGGAAGGACACCATCCGCGGTATCCGGAAGGACGAGATATTCTAGCTCCCTTCGGTCGCTAAACAGGCTCGCTGACGCTCGCTAATTATGCTCGGCTGCGCCTCGCTAATTAAGGTACTATTTTTCTTAATTAGCGACCGGAGGGAGCCAATTAGTGAGCGAAGCGAACCAATTAGCGAGCGTCAGCGAGCATAATTAGCGAGACGAAGTCGAGCATACCACCACCGTCTGGTCCATCTTCCCGCTCGTTGCCGGCCATTTGGATACGGCCGGGTCGGAACTTCCGGTCATGATATGATATTCGAAATCGCCGGAAATCCGGGAAGCCGGAATGATGGCTTTATAAACCCCGTTTTTAATGTGTTTGAACGGGACATTGTTATAATTCGGGTTTCCAAGCGGCCGGTAATCCACCAGGGGCTCCGTTGGAGTGTAACCATAAACAATCATGGTAATTTCGAGATCCTCTCCTTTATCAAGAAGCGTCCTGACCGTAGGTACAATGATTTTCTTTATTTTAAGCATCGCGCTGGAAGGCAATGCTTCAGGCGGAAGCTTGCGGCCGGTTATTTTCTCAATCCTGGCAGCCTGACCATCAACGTTATAGGTCAGCAAGTGCTGCTCCCAGTTGGCAATGGTCCCGAGGTCACCCGGCGTTGAGGCATAGGCCAGCAAATAACCGAGGGCTTCATTGATCACCTCAATCAATTTAATCCGCTGGCTGATAAACCGGTCCATGAAAGATCCGGCATCCTGCTGACCTGATTTTTCGGTAATTTTTAACAATCTTTCGGTTTCGCCGAGTGCACAGGCAAACTTTCCGAATGCACGGTGATAGCTGAAAGAGTTGAGCCAGTAGTCGAACCTCTCAAGATTTCCGGCTCCTTTGATTTTCCCTCTCCAGGATGCGATCCGGTCTACGAACGCATAATCGGCAGCCCGGGTTTCCCATGGCAATGTATCAATGATCACGCCACCGGGACCGGTCCAGTCGCCCTGACGGGGCAGACGGGTCTTCTTGCCGCCCCCCTTATTGATCGACACTTCCTGCCCATCCAGGCCGGTCATCATTTTAGCCATCGAATCAGCCACACCAGCGCCGAACTGGGCAAGTGCCCAATCCGCGTAAAAATCGCCGACCGGGAGGTCGCGCGTGGTGCGCATGAAGTTGGAGTCGGCGGCTGAGGACGTGAGGCATAAGGCGTGAGGCGTGAAGCGGAGAAGCGGGTCGGTCACCTCGTTGGGTTTTGGTGTTGCGCCATTCGCTTCACTCTTCACGATTTTCCACCCCGCCTGCGCCAAAGCACTAACGGTAGTTTGCAGCGTTTTCGTTCTCCAGTGAATCCCGATCAATCCGGTACAACCATAAGCCATGGCATCCGCGGCATCGGCACGCATACGTCCGGCCCAGAGTTGCATACTGGTAAGGGCCGGATCATCCTCCATCCAGGGAATAGCCCATAACGGACGGCCGGTAACCCTGGCAAATCCAGGATCTACGGGAGTAAATCCAACCTGCTGGTTGATACAACTCATCGGCCAGGATTTGGGGAGGAACTGATCGAACATCGACCGGTCCTGCACCGGTCCCAACACCCATCCGCAGGTAGCTAGCTGGAACGGATTACCCGCGGCAGCGACCGCTTCCTGAGCTGCTTTCAGATCATCGATCGTAATCTGCAGGTGTTCCCTGGTATTCCCGCTCCAGGTCCAGTCCTCCGGCGTCCAGTACCAGTAATAATCGACCGGATAGTTACGTTTCACCCATTCAAACATCCCTGCATAGTAGTCAAAGGTTTTCGCTGATGGATTTCTTTCTTTAACCCGTTTGGGAACGATCAGCGGGGTTTCTGTCCCGACACAAGTTTTTAAGCCCAGACTTTTGGCAAAACCAAAAGCTTCCCTGAAAAATTTTCCGGTCTTATTAAACAGGTCAATCTCAACCTGATCACCGGACGGCCAGCCGTTGATTCCGATCATATAATCAGTACCGTAACTGTCATTTCCAAAAAGATTTCCCAACTGATTTGAATAATCCCTTGTCAATTTTGCTGTATAAGCCCAGGTGCCGGAGGTGGTGGTAAAATGTCGCGACTGATAGGCCGATTTTACCGTACCGTCGTCATTCACCTGATCTTTCGTCCCGATCCAGACCAGCGGCTCCGGACCGACCCCCCCTTCAGGATAGGTGTGCAATCCGAAGAAATTCATCTTCATTTTCACCATCTGCGCAAAATAGGCTTTGTAATCCTGCAAGGTCCACCAGTCGGGCCCCTCCGGAAAATCATGAAAAGGCTGGATACCGCGCGTTTCAAAAAGCGGGGTTCCGGTTTCATTCATGGCCGTCAATTCCAGCTTAATCTTCGTATCCGGAATGACATCACCATGCAGGTAAAACCTGATTCCGAGTTTCTCAATAAAAGCGTAAGCGCCATACAGGGTGCCCTGAGAAGAGCCACCGATAATAATTATCCGGTCAACCTTCCCAGATGTGGCCATCCAACCTGCAGTGCTGGCCAATGAATCAGAGGTCTGATCCACTTTAATTGCATTCGCACTGCTTATCTGGTATGATTCCGGCTTGAAGCGGTCAATAACGGAACGCTGGACATCAGTAAATAAAGCAATGGGTTCCTTTTGCCCCCTGGCCATTAACCAGATAAACCTCTTCGGCAGCTCCTGCCCGGTATAAACCTCCATGGGCAGCAATTTTCCGGTTCTGACATACATATACCGCCTTACCTCTTTGGCGGCGAGCTCGACTTTCGAATCGGAGCCGGCGGGATAGAGGATGACGGGGAGATTCGTGGTTGAACAGGAGGTGAAGATCGTGAGAACGAGAAGCAGGTTAAGAAACGTGAGGACGTGAGGATGTGAGGACGGGAGGGAGTGACAGGGGGCGATTGATTTTTTCATGGGTTACTCGTTTGCTCAAAGCTAATGAACAATGGGAAGATTTAAAAACGGTCACTTTTCAATATCTTTGGTTTTGTCCAAACAAACTGATGCCATTATGAAATTATCAATCTCCCTGACAGGCATTTTTGTGTTTATCCTTGTATTATCCTGGTCATGCAAACACAATCCGGCCCCAACCGGAATTATCGAAATGGTTAAGGTTAATGGTAAAGTGATCCCGAAAATTAACCTGGGACTGGTAGATGATTCAGCGACAACAATCAAACTTTCTGAACTGTTTGAGGGTTTTCAGATTATCCCGCTGGAAACGAAAAAGGAGTGTTTGATCGGCAATATGCCCAAGGTCGAGTTCGGCGGTCAATCAATCCTCTTATTCACCCAGGCAGGCGTAGGACCGTGCCTGGTTCTGAAGTTCGACAAAAACGGGAAATTCATCCGGCAATTCGGACGCGGCGGGAAAGGCCCGGGCGAACATGTTGGTTACATGGTAGATGAATTATCCTTTTTCCCTGATCAAAAACAGGTATTCATTTCTTTCCAGGGTGAAAATCAACTTTTCACCGATGACGGAGAGTTCCTCCGTCAGGTTAAAAACCCGGTAGAATTAACCAGTGGAATTAAGAGGTTTAATGACTCCATCTGGATGACTCATGGGGCACTGGCTGGAAATCCTGATTATAGAAGAGATTCCATCAGGCTTTTGATGTTTGATGCTCATGGATCAGAAATAAAAGTATGGCCGCGAACCCTATTTCCACCAGCTAATCGTAACGGGTACTCACCTGGCGGATGGGGCACATCATTATATAAATACCTGAACCGATGGCAGATATATTCCCCCGGCGATGATACGCTTTATCAAATTGATTTGAACAGGTTGGATCCGGTTGCTGTCTTAAATCCCGGACCCGAAGGTTTTGCCTATAACAAGGTGATTGATCCATCACAGTTTGAAGGCACCTATTCACTGAAGATCTTAAAAGAGACTGAAAAACATTGGTATATCGAAAAAACAGTGGTCAACAAGTCGAAACTCAGTGAATACGGTCCAGGGAGATGGGGCGGCGAAGTTGAAACAAGTGATTTCTTAATTGTGGTCGATAAAAAGACCGGTCTGGCCCGAAATATCTGTTTTGAGGATGATTTTCTTGGCATATTAGCAAAGCATCAAAATCATGAGTCCGTAAGATGGACAGATGACGGTCATCCATTCATTTCCTTTTTGGGTATCCAATTAAAAGAATCCATTACCACTGCACTCAAAAACGAGAACCTCGATGCCAGGATTCGCGCCCGTCTGGAGCAATTGGATAAGCAGGTTACTTCGGACAGTAACCCGGTAATTGTCGTGATGACAACCAAGGAAGATTTATAGGTAGCTCCTTCTTAATCTTTGCACGCCTTATAACTGGTCAACTTCATTTCGCCTTGTGCCTTGAGCCTTGAGCCTTGTGCCTTGTGCCTTTTTATCCTCTCTCCGATATCATCCGGAGTTTTGGCATATCCAGGATCGTGATTTTCGATGATTCTGATGTAATGACACCGGAGAGGTCAAAATCCCTCATGATTCTCACCACACTCTCCTTGGCCATGTTGGTCAACTCCCCAAGTTCCTGCCGTGAGAGGATCATATCGATGATTTCAGACTGATATACAACATCCGCAAAAAAAAGCAGGGCTTCCGCCAATCTGCCCGGCATCCTTTTCTGGGTATGACTCACCAGTTTCTCATGGACTGTTAATGATTTAGCACTCAGGTCTTTGATGATGCCGGCTGCAAATTCTGCATTCTGACTTGCTAACTGATTGATTACCTGAAGACTGATGAAACAAGCCCTGACGTTCGTCAGAGCCGACACCGAAAAAGTATTCCGTGTATGGAACAGGGCTCCCGGAGCCAAAATCAAACTGGAAGGCAATGCAATCTCCAGAATTAAATTCTTGCGATCGCGGCCTTCAGTAAATATTTTCGCGATTCCATGCGACAAAAAAACAGCATTTGAGGCGGGCGATCCCTGTTTCAAAATCATTTCTCCAGCTTTAAAGTACGCTTCGTACCTGTTACCGTTTACCAGTGCGAGTTCACTCTTTGTCAGGGTTTTAAAGTTCTGCCAGGCTACCGGACAATCCTCACAATTTTTGACGGCAATTTCACTGTTCATTTTACTCTGTTTAAGGTTGGAAAACCCGATAAGCTTGGGATGAGATTTTCCATCAGCAAATATATATATCATTTTATATATTGACATATATCACTACAATCAATCTTATTTATCTGTGTGGAAGGGGTAAAGATCACATGCTGTGTTAGATAATTAGCAAAGCGATTTGTACTTTTCACATCAAACTAATAACAAATAAAAATTATCTATGAAACACGTAATCAGACTATTAGCACTTTTTGCTTTTGCAGGTTTCGTCTTCACTGCTTGTGAAGGTCCGGAAGGACCGGCAGGTAAGGATGGAAAGGACGGTTTGAATGGAGCAGATGGAAAAGATGTCACTTCACTCTGCCTAAAATGCCACACCACTGCCAACTGGGCAGCTAAGGAAAGCCAATACCATTTGTCGAAACATTACACTGGTAATACGGTTGCCAGAAACGGCAAATATTGTGCAAGGTGCCACACCAGTGACGGATTCAAGGAAATTGTCGACAATGGAAAATTCGTTGTTTCCAACGACATTCCCAATGCTGTCAGGATCAATTGTACCACCTGCCATGCGCACGGATCATTTGATTTTGCCGAAGATACGCTGGCTCAGATTCTGAGAACCACATCACCGGTACCCCTGAACTACAACAAAAACACTTCCACCACGGACTTTGGCAAGATCAACAACCTCTGCACAACCTGCCACCAAATCCGGGGCGTTACCTCGATAAACTACACGGACAGTCTCGGCGCTGTTAAAACTTTCAATCAGCTTCCTTTCTTCCCGTTTGTTGCCGGCCAGGATGACCAGGCCCCGGTTAACTACCAGGTTGCACAGAGCTTCTCGGTTCATGATGGTAACCAATCCAATCTCTTTAAAGGTATCAACGGTTATGAATATGCCGGACAGACCTACAACAGGACATGGACACACAGCACAAACAGCTGTACTGACTGCCACATGAATGAGTACAATGCAACTGAAAAAAGAGGTGGACACTCACTGTTAGTAAATGAAGAAGCTTGTACTGCATGTCACAATACTGATAAGCTGACCCCGGTTCGCGCCCTGATCGATGCAAAACGGATTGAAATGGCTGAATTGCTGGTTGCCCGTAAAGTATTCAAGAAAACCACCAACTCTTCAGGGGTTGTTTCTTACAGTGCTGTACAGACACATGACTTCTACGGGACCCTTTTCCCGACCACCGAATCCACTACCAAGTATGCTACCGCCCTTGCCAATGGCAACACGGTTAGTGCTACTACCGGGCTGGTTGTTTACGGGAACAAAGTCACCATGGCCGTCGACAAAGATTTTGCTCTCAGAATCGGCCGTCCATGGAAATATGGTGAATTGGGTGCTGCTTACAATTATGGGTACATCAACAGCGAATTATCACTGGGTGTACACAACCCGAAATATGCTTTAGACCTGCTGCAGAAATCAATTGATTGGCTGAAAGTTAATTAATTCTGATCGAATATCAGAAAACCCCGGGGACTGCTCCCCGGGGTTTTCTTTTTTGTAGCGTCGGAATAAAAAAGGTTAAGAAAGTCGACAAATTTGAGATTCGAATGCAGAATTCCGAATTCCGAATTGGAGATTCAGGGCATAACGAAGTTGAAAGTCAATCTCAAACCGGAGATTCCTACTTTATAAATACTTGAATCTCATACTCGGAATGCGGAATTCTGCATTCGAATCTCCAACCTTATCCCTCAGGTCATTTGTCACTCCCTATTGTCGCCAGTCCAGTCCACTGGGCGAGGTTCCCCTGGATAAATTCAATGATCTTCTTGTTTTCCTCTTTTCCGGATCCCTTAATAACCATCGGAGGACCAAAGGAAAAATGGACTTGATTGTTTCCTGCATCGAGGGGACCCAGATCTTTTACAAACCTTCCGTTTTTCCAAAAATCGGTTTTCAGGGCAAAAGGAATTACCTGAACGCCCGCTTTCGAAGCCAGCTTTACCCCAAGCGAATTGAACTCCTCGGGCTGGAATTCCGTTCGCCGGGTGCTTTGAGGAAAGATCACCACCGACCGGCCTCCGGCCAGGATGGCCAGACCCTGGGTAATCACCTTCACGAGATCTTCACGTGAATTGTGGCGACTGACCACGATCGGATCGCGTGATTTCATGACTGGACCGAATGACCAGCTTTTGATCAGGCTATCCTTGACAACAAAGGTCACATCCATGATTTGTGCAATCAGAAAAGGCAAAACCATGGTCTCGAGGGTACTCATATGATTTCCAATAAAGACTACCGGACCCGTGCATTGTCTCAGGTTTTCCAATCCGGTTATATGAAACCGGCCGCCGCAGCTTTCAAGAAGCTTCATTACGCGGTATGATGAACGGGCCCATTCCTCGGTAGGGTATCGCCCGCGTACCGCAAGCTTCCGGGCATGAAAATTTACCCTGAGGAATTTATATTTGAATGCAATCTGAAAATGGGGCAGCATCCTGTGCAGCCATAATTGCCGGGTATTTTCCGGTGTATGGTATTGATCGGGTATGATTAAAGGCAAATTCAAGGGTTGACATTATCTCTTTGTAAAAATAAGATAATCAGCGCGAATTAAAAACCGGCGGCCAGCAACGCCAGGGTATGTTCATAGGCCAGGTGAAAAAGTTCCTCGGCATATTTTAACCGGAGGATATCGTAATGTTCCACACCCGGCGGTTCAATGTAAAGATCGGCCATCTTGCCGGATTTGATGGTTGATTTATCGGCGCTTACATGAAATACACGGGTGGCGATCTGCATGATATTATCGAGCTTGTCCGTATCATGGATCGGACTGATATTTACAGCAATCACTTTATCACAAATTTTACGGACCGGTTTGATTGGCAGGTTATCAAGAACTCCACCATCGACATAAAGAAAATCACCCATTTTGACCGGTGTAAACAGCAGGGGTATACTGGAAGATGCCTGGACAATATCGCTGAGCGGGCCGCTGCTGATATATTCCATCCGGCCCTTGTTCAGGTTGCATACGCCCACTATCAGGGGTATAGGGAGATCTTCAAGATTTTTGTATGGTATGTGCAATTTTATCTGGTTCTTCAGCCCATCGAGCCTGATAAAACCCTGCTTCGACATTTTAAAAGTCGATATCTTCATAAAATCCTGCTCTTTAAGCAACCTGAAGATGTCATCCGGATCCATCCCTGCAGCAAGAAACACACCGGCAATCGCCCCGGCACTTACCCCGGAAATAATATCCGGTTTAATATTTTTTTCGAGCAGGGCTTTGGCCACCCCCAGGTGCGCAAACCCCCGCGCCCCGCCGCCGCTTAGGACTAATCCCAACTTATGTGTTGTCATTCTTTTTCCAGGCTTCTAATTAATTTCTTCCAGCATCGCCCTGAGATTCCCTTCCGGAGTATTTGGCGGAAGGGCGCATCCGGCATTGAGTATAAAACGATTGAACTTACCCATTATTTTGATCAGCTCCCTGGTTTTTGTCCTTACCTGATCAGGCGTTCCGAGAGCAAGGACCCCACTGGGATCAATATTGCCGATCAGGGTAACCTTGCCTTTGAATGCCTCCGCGATCTTTCTGATATCGGTTTTATAGTCAAGTTCCAAAGCATCAGCCCCAGTTTCAATCATCTCATGAAGAATAAGTTCGGTATTCCCGCAAATATGCAGGGTATATGGAAGTCCGGCATTATGGGCTTCCTCCACTACCCGCTTTTCATAGGGGAAGGCATATTGCTTGTACAGTTCAGGTGGAATCAGGTCGGGCCCCGCCGGACTGTCACCATTGGAAATCATGTCACAGCCGGTTTGGGCCATCAGCCGGATAAACTGCCTGGTCGCTTCAGTGCAGTATTCCAGAAGGCCGATTTTATCATCCTCATCCGCGACATACAAATCGGTCATCCAATCAGCGGATCCCCTGACCATTCCGGCCAGGGAAAAAGGGGCCTGGTCACAATTGCCCCTGACATAGATATCGTCGCCCACATATCTTTTGACCAACCGGACGGCCTCGAGCCAGTTTATCACATAGGGGTAATCCTCGATATTCACAGCCGGCAGGTTACGCCAATCCTTCAACTCCGGGAGTATTCCCAGATGGCAGCGTGCCGGCTCGTGATCCGGAAAATCCACCGGTACTCCCAGGGCACCGGCCAGGGTCACCGTATCCATATCCACCAGAATACCATCGAACTCATACTTTTCCACCGAACGGACCAGGGCTTCGGCCATCACCACCGGATCCTCCCGGAACTGCTTCATACTCACTCCGTACTCTCGGGCCGCCATCATGAAATTATGCAACATCGCGGGGGTGCGATCACTTTGCAAGCCTTTGAGGGCAGAGGTAATTCGATCTTTGGGGGTCATTTGATTAATATGTTAATATGCTAATGTGCTAACCCATTTCCTCGAGGCGCTTGCCTTTGGTTTCAACAAGAAATCTCCGGAAGAAGAAAAAGCTGTAAAAAGTTGCTGCCGCATAGAACAGGAATATATAACCGATGCCGCTGCTGGTGGGGAAGAGTCCGGCGACAAATGGAAAAAGGAACGCCATGACCGCATTGAAAAACCAGTGGGAGAAGGATCCGATGGAAGCCCCTCTCGCCCTGATATTATTGGGAAACATCTCGGATAACAAAACCCATATTACGGCCCCCTGGGAGGAAGAAAAGAAACCGACAAAACCCACCAGCATTATGACGGGCATCAGATTTCCAAAGGCTCCGGTGATAAAGGAAAGGGCGAACAGGGTAAGGAAGATGGTCATACCGACTGATCCGATCAGCAGCATTTTCTTCCGGCCGATCTTATCGATCAGACGCATGGCTATCAGGGTAAAAATGAGGTTAGTAAATCCGATGATTACGGTCTGGAGAATGGCAGAGTCGGTGCTGAAATTGGCCGCACGGAAAATATCGGTTGTATAATACATAACGATATTGATCCCGGTAAACTGGTTGAACATCCCTACGGCAATGCCGATCAAAACCAGCTTCAGATAAGGCTTCTTGAACAAGTAAATGGATTTGCCCACCACTTCTATATTCACCGAATCTTTTATTTCGATGAGTAGTTGCTCGATATCGGTTCCGGGATTGACTTCTTCCAGCACCTGCCGGGCCTGATGTATATACCCTTTCATCACCAGCCAGCGCGGACTCTGGCTCACCCTGAACAACAGGATGAAAAACACCAGGGCCGGAACGGCACCGGAGATGAACATCCAGCGCCAGTTATTGACCCCGGTATTTAGTAAAAGATAGTCGGAAAAAAATGCAACCAGGATTCCCACTACTATGGCCAGTTGAAAGGTTACGGTAAGACGGCCCCGAAAGGCGGCCGGAGCTATTTCAGCAATATACAAGGGGGAAAGAACCGATGCCCCTCCTATGGCCAGTCCCCCGATCAGACGGAATGCCAGGAAGGCGCTGAAGCTCCATGCCAGACCGGTTCCGATAGCCGAAATCAGGAACAGCAATGCAAGAACTCTAAGTACCAGGCGCCTCCCAAAATAGTCGCCCGGCCGGCCCACTGCAAGAGCTCCGATCACACAGCCAATTAATGCCGAACTCACCGCCCAGCCTTTCATGGTATCACTCAACCCGAAATGCTCAGTGAAAAACGGAATGGCGCCATTGATCACCGCCGTATCAAAACCGAAAAGCAGTCCGCCCAAGGCAGCGACGAAGGTGTATAAGTAGAGAGGTTGCTTCATTTGTTAATTCGCTAATATGCTAATATGCTAATTAAGAAAAACGCACCAATTATCTGATTATCAGGATTTTTAGAAATTATTCGATTCATAAATGTATTGATTATTTCACTGAATTTCACCATGTCTCTCTTCAATTAGCATATTAGCATATTAGCATATTAGCATATTAAGACGTTTCATGAGTTGGAGCATGGCGCGTCCATTGTGATACGGGCATTTCCAGGGATCGATTTTCCAGTCGTTGCGGTAGTAGGGTGAAGGATCATCTGCGGGTTCAACGAGATAAGGGACACCCAGGCGGTTGACCTTGGTATACCATTCACCGAGCTGATGATCAATCAGATGCTTATCAACAAAAGCCCAGGCTTTTTTCACTATTTCCCAATATTTAGGATCGCAGGTCATTTCAAAGGCATTCATGAACCCTACGAGGTTTTCCGCCTGCGGCCACCAGTGCTTGTTGGTTCGCAAATGGCTTCCAAAACGCGAGGATTCGAGGAAAAGTCCGCCATCCTGATCTACGCCTTCTCTGGCTACCGCATCCGCTATCTTTAGGCACAGTGGGCTCATTCTTTCCCGGATGCTTGCATCACCAAGGATTCCAGCCGCCTCCAGCAAAAGCCAGGAGGCCTCGATATCATGTCCGAAGGAGCAGATCCCCTTGGATGCCTCAACCTCGTTGAAAACCTCATCGAAAAAAATACCAAGATGCCCTTCCGGCCTGATGATTTTTTCAATGAACAATTCAAGCAATTCAGTTAATCTTTTTCTGACCGACCCCTCACACCAAACCCCGAAAAGAGCTGCATAAGCCTCCATCACGTGAAGGTGGGTATTCATCGACCGGGGTTCATTGTTGTCGGCCATCCTGTTTTCACCATACAATTTCCAATCGCGGGTAAAAGCCTCAAAATAACCTGGATGCGAAGGGTCTTTGGCCTTGCTTTCGAGCAGAAAATAAAAATCGCGGATAACAGTTAAAATCTTAACGTCCTGAACCAATTCCATGTATTTACTGAGTGCATAAATCACAAATGCCTGAGCATAAGTATGCTTAACATCCACCGCTACTGATCCGTCCGGGGTAATCTCCATAAAATAACCACCGTAAACGGGATCCAGAAACTGGTTTTGCAATATTCGGTATGCAAGATGCGCCATCCCGGCAAATTCCGGTTTTCGATCATAATGAATCGCTGCTTCGGAATAGGTCCATAAAATACGCGCCGTGAGCACGCACGAAAGATTTGCCTCCACAGGATTCCCATCCAGGTCGGCCGCACCGTAAAATCCATCTTTACCTGGTTTGACGGCATATTTCATCCAGTAAGGCAGAATATCGCCTATGAGCTCCGCCTCAAATTTTTCGCGATGCGATCTTAGCTCTTCGAGTAAAGTACCTGGTATCATAATATGCTAATTTGCTAATATGCTAATTATAAGATGATGGGTTAATATTTGATTATTAGTTGATTATAAATTATGCGAATTCATTATTCCGCTAATTTCAGAAACATCAGACGGGAAAGTTCTTCTATTAGCATATTAGCAAATTAGCATATTATTTCAGTGCGCCAACCATCGCGCGAACGCGATCCGGATCGGTTTCCAGGATTGAAAATTCCGGTATGGCGGTTAGTCCACCCATAAAAACATCAGGGCGGCGGAAAATCATGCCGCTTTCAACCGTCCGCCTGAGTGTTGCATGATATTCAGCGGCCTTTACTGATTTTGCAAATTCACTGATATTATGTTCATTAAGCCCGCCTCCAGGCATGATGACAACTTTACCTTCAGATTGCCTGATCAATCTGGCAATCAATTCGGAACCGTCCGTTGCTTGATTTTTCTGACCTGAGGTCAGGATCCTATCAACCCCCGTCAATTTAAGGTCTTCCAACGCTTCAAACGGATCCCTGGCCATATCAAAGGCCCGGTGAAAGGTCACCGACATGGGCCTGGCAAATTCGACAATCTCTTTGGTCCTCGCCACATCGATCCTGCCATCATCTTTAAGAAAACCGATCACGACCCCATCGACTCGTGAAATCCTGCAGCGTTCAACATCACGCTTGATAATGACATACTCAAGGTCGGAATAGAGAAAATCCCCGCCACGCGGACGAATGATCACATGCAGGCGGATGGATAATTTCATCCGCGCCAGTTCGATGGTCCCAATACTGGGAGTAGTACCCCCTTCATACAGGTTATCACACAATTCAACGCGGTATGCACCGCTTGCCTGGGCTGCCAGCGCCGAGGCCAATGATCCCGCACAGACTTCAAGTATTGGCTTATTCATATTTTTCAGCTTCGGTAACTTTAAAATCCTGTTTTTCCGAAAATCCATCCCCCTACCTGTCGACCAGATAATATTCAACCGTAGTGACTACCCGCACGATCTTTTTGTACGGCGTGTTGATATCGCGGTCCTCGATCGTAAAGAGACCCTGTGTGGCCTTCTTTATTTTCCCGACTTTGGATTTGGAGTCGGAGGCAAATTTCCCGGCTGCTTCCCGTGCATTTTTTGTGGCCGACTCGATCATGGCAGGCTTAATGGAATTCAGATCGGTAAAAAGATATTGCACCTGGCTCTGGTACTGGTCCTGGTTCAATACGATTCCCTTCCCGACAAGATCCGTCAGATGCGTGATCGCTCCGGTCATCTTTGCAGTTTGCGTAGTTCGGACGGTCATCTCCGACCGGCCGACATAGCGGAATTCCACATTTTGATTGCCGCCCCCGTAAATATTTGCTTTCTGGTCATTGATATTGATCATTCCAATGGCAATATCCTCCTTGGTGAATCCGGCTTCAGTAAGAAAATCGAGAATGATTTTCTGTTTTCTGTCGAGGGTCGCCTGCAATTCGACAAGATTATTGCTGGCTTCGCTGAACGTGATTGGCCAAACAGCCAGATTCGCATCGACTTCCATTTCGGCAAGTCCTTTAACCACTACGGAACGATCGAGTTTTTTGAACCGGATTAACGAATTACCCAGTATTAATGCGGCAATTACAAGCCCTACAGCCAGCATCGCGGCTGCAGCGGTTAATTGGGATTCATTTTTTGCCATAGTCGCAGATTTTTAAGTTTAGAATCAGACTTATCAAAGGTAAGTCATCGTTTGAATTATCAAAAGGCCGTTTTTATCCATAAATCTGCCGCATGTATAGTCCTGCAGATTTCTTTTTTCTATCTTTCGAAAGCACGGCAAAGTGCAGACTTTAACTATGCAGCTAAACCTCATTCCTTAAGCCTGGGAATCTATATGGGTATAAATTCTATTAGTCAGGACCAGTCCGGAGCCGGACCTTTAGTCAATGTACCTGACCGCATTGATAGCCTGGATATTACAGAACGCAGTTTGGTAGAGGAGGAACTCAGAGAGGCACTGGCTGTCCTGCAAAAAAGTCAATCCATTGCACATTTGGGCCATTGGAAATTGGATTTGGTCATGAATATTTTCACAGCCTCTGATGAAGGGCTGCGAATATTCGGTTTCCCCATCGGCAGCAAACCGAAATTTGAAGAGGTTTCAGCATGCATTTTGGCTGAAGACCGGATGCATGTGTCAGCAACTTTGCAGAAAGCCTTGCAAACCCATGAAAAGTACTCAGTTGAAATGCGGATCCGCAGGAAGGATGACGGTGAAATCCGGCATATCCTGTCAATCGCGGAAGTGATTTGTGACAGCGTCAACAAACCAGTCAACATTATCGGTACCAACCAGGATATCACGGAACGTAAATTAGTGGAGATACACCGTGACCAGCTGTTTCAATTTGCAAAGGCACTCAATGAGATATCAGAGTCCATCATATCGAAGGATAATGCAACAGATATCCTTCGAAATTCCAACCGGATTTTAGGGGAGACACTCAAGGTTGACCGGGCACTGATTTATGATGTTTCATTCGAAAATAACAGGATAACCAGTCTTTCAGAATGGTTAAGGCTCGAACATCCGGATATTAAGTCCACGATGGACCTCTTTACCTCTCTGGATATGTTTCATGTTGCTAATAAGCATATCAAATCCACGCGACATCACCTGGTCAGTTATTCCGAAGCAGTTAATGAGCATTTTCAGTTAGATGGGTCAGGGAAAATATTACATAATGACCTCAAGGTTAAGAGTTTAATCTGGTACCCTTTTGCATTTGAAGAAAAGGGTTACCATGTTTTTGCACTGAATCAGATCCTTGAACCCAGGATCTGGACACCAGAAGAAATCGGATTCATTGAATCGGTTGCCAATCTGATCAATCTGGCTTTTATCAATATCCAGCTACTTCAGGAACGAAAATTCGCGGATGAGGAACTTCAGGAAAGGGAAGCAAGGCATAGAACAATTATTGACACCGCACTTGACGGCTTTGTTTTGCTTGATAACGATGGAAAACTGATTGATGTGAATGCCAGCTATTGCCGGATGAGCGGGTACAGGGCACAGGAGTTGCTGACCATGCACTTAAATCAGTTGGAAAAGAATGATGTCAACAATGATATAGGTAATCGGATTCAAAAAGAGATTGCCGACGGACATGATCGTTTCCAGACGCAGCACCGGCGGAAGGACGGAACTGTTTTTGACGTGGAGATCAATGCCCAGAGCCGCCCTTCAGAAGCCGGGCAACTTGCGGTATTCATCCGTGATATCACCAAGAGCAACCAAATAGAGAAAGAACTCAGGGAGGCGCTGTTAGAAGCCGAATCAGGCGACCGCCTGAAAACAGCCTTCATGAACAACATTTCTCATGAAATCAGGACCCCGCTGAACGGGATTGTCGGATTCAGCGATCTGATCATCCAACCAAACCTGACTGAAGAAGAGAAGGAGACTTTCTCCACGCAGATCAGA
This sequence comes from Bacteroidales bacterium, assembly GCA_041662065.1. Taxonomy (GTDB): domain Bacteria; phylum Bacteroidota; class Bacteroidia; order Bacteroidales; family UBA12481; genus UBA12481. The sequence goes on from JBAZTE010000012.1 coordinate 38,947, forward strand.
CGAAGCAGCGATCGGCTCATTAAAACGGTGAACAATTACATGGATGTTTCGATGATCACTTCAGGAGATTTGGAGGTGCACCTGAGCCCCTTTGACCTGGATAACGCTCTTCAGCAATTATTTGAACAAGTTGAACCACTATGTAAGGAAAAGAACCTGAAGCTCACCCTGGTAGTCCCGGAAAAACTGTATAAAACCATCCTTAATTCCGATCATGAATTACTCATGAAATCCTTGATACACCTGTTGGAAAATGCGATCACTTTCACCCGTCATGGGGAGATTTCATTCGGGTACATGCTGAAAGCTGGGTTTGCTGAATTCTTCGTAACAGATACCGGATTGGGGATCAGCAAGGAAGCTCAGGTACGGATCTTTGAGAATTTTGTCCAGGAAGAAGTATCCTTGACCCGGGCACATGAAGGAAATGGGCTTGGACTGGCAATAACAAAGAATGTCATCAAGTTACTTGGTGGTGACATCCGTGTGGAATCCGAAAAGGGAGTGGGATCATCCTTTTTCTTTTACATACCATTCGACGGTGCTGACCGCATGATTGAATCCATGGAATTGGAAAAGAAAAGAATCTCCCTATCCAATAATCCGGTACTGCTTATTGCCGAGGATGATGAATCAAACCGCCTGTATCTGAAGAAGTTCTTCCCAGCTGATTCAATTACCATCCACTTTGCTAACAATGGACTTGAAGCTGTTGACCTTTGTATCGAACACCCGGAAATTTCCCTCGTGCTGATGGATCTGAAAATGCCTGTCATGGACGGCTTTCAGGCTACCCGGACGATCAGGACCTTCCGGAAGGATTTGCCGATTATTGCAATCACGGCATTTGCCATGTCAACTGATAAGGCAAAAGCCATGGAGGCCGGGTGCGATGACTATCTGTCGAAACCTGTCACGCGCGCTTTATTGCTCAGCAGGATAAGAGATTATGGCATGAAGATTTAAATTATCTCCATAATCCCGGCATACGTTTAACTTTCCAGGGACAATAACAAAATATCCCATCGGCGCAGCAATTTCTCGACCGGTCGCGGTCCTTTGGCTGGTCGGAAAAGTACCTCACCAAGGCCGGTTGCAATAAATCCGGAACAAACCGGGATCCCGAGTGTTATATAGGTCCATAAACATCAACGGCATATGAACAAAGGACCCGGGATTGATTTCAATTGGTTCTCAAAACGGCTGATTGCATTTTTTGGAATTTCCTTAATAGTTGTCTGCCTGGCCGCATACCTGCTGACATCACCCATGTTTGTTAAACCGATGTATCAGTCGGAGTCGTTGATTTTTGTACCCCTGACCATCCTATCCAAGCAAATAGAACAGCAAGGCATAGGTTTTGCAAGCGATCGGGAGATAGACGCTCATATTCAGATCCTGGAATCAGGCCAGATGCGCGACAGCCTGATCCAGCGGTTCCATCTGGATAGGGAATTTGGTATCGACCTGAATATACCCGGTGGCCGGAGCAATCTGCACGGGATATTGGACTCGAGGATATACATCCAGAAAACACGTTTCAGTTCGGTTTCGATTCTTGTTAAAGATTCGGACCCGGAACGTGCGGCGGAGATGGCCAATGCCATTGTCGATTTGGGTAACAACATCAAGGAGGACCTGTTGTCGGCCAACCGCAAGGGAGCTTTGGATTACGCACAAACCCTGTACGATAATAAAATAGTGGATGTGCAGAACCTGGAGCACAAAATCGATTCAATCAGCATCATTTCGGGTGCCGCTTCCGCTTCCGACCGCAATCTTTTATCCAAACTTCAAACCGTTTACGCCACCGAACTCCAAGAGCTTGCCGGAAGGAAGAACCACCTCGAACGGGAGCAAAGGAGTTTTGAAACCGAGCTTCCAAAGGCTTATGTTATTTCGAAAGCGATTCCGAATGACCATCCCGATTCACCGAAGCGGCTTCTGATCACCTTGGCAGCAGCCCTGTTTTATCTGTTTATTGTGTTTGTTTTTATCATAGTCCGGCGCGATGTTCAACTGGCTTTCAGAAAAAATTGATCTCGTCAGGCTCCAGTTTCTTTTGCTTCAGCTACTGGCCCTGACCCTGCCGTTTTCATTTGAAATCAGCCTGCAAGGCGATAATAAGTTATTGTTCCCGACTGAACCGCTGATGATATTCGTTGCGCTGGTCGTAGTGGCGGACCTGTTGATCAGGCCCGGATCGCTCGGCGACCTGATCCCGGACAAGTGGTGGCTGGTGATTCCCTTTGCCGCAGCCCTGCTGATAGGGTCAGTCTTCTCGGAGATGAAAATCGTTTCGGTCAAGTTCACCTCGGTCAACCTCCTCTATATCCTGATTTTCTTCTTTACCCTCCAGCGTCTCCTGAACCGGAGACCGGAATTCTTTGTCAACCTGCTGTCACTCTATACGGCAGGGTTCCTGGTGATCGGCCTGCTGGCGCTTTACCGATACGGTACCTACGATTGGAATCCGGTGGTTGTTAAAGCAATATTTCAGCCCTTTTACAAGGATCACACGATATACGGTGCCACCGCGGCCATCCTCTCGGCATTCTGGCTGAGCTATCCATTGAAGGACCGGATAATGACACTGAAAGCAGGACAGGTGATGGCTGGATTAGCAGCAGCCGGTGCTGTGCTGCTGAGTTATAGCCGGGCAGCCATGCTCAGCATACTGGTATTTCTGGCGATCCGTATTCTGTTTCTGATAGGGGTAAGATTATGGCAGCTAGCCGCGCTTTCGGTGGCCGGTTTGGCCATCCTGCTTCTGAACAGCCAGCCGTTGCTTGACCGCCTGAACGCCAACCATTTTGATTCGGGCGACCGGCAGTCGGACCTCATTGAGCACACCCTTTCAGCCGGAAATGTCAACACTGATGTGTCCAACCGGGAACGGCTTAACCGGTGGATATCCGGATTATCCATGTTTGCCGGTAAACCGGCGACCGGTTTCGGACCCGGCACCTATCAGTTTGAATATATACCTTATCAAAAGCAGGAATTCATGACCCGGCTCAGCGTCACCGATCCCTACCATATACCCGACAACTCAGGCGGAACGGCCCATTCCGAGTATGTTCTGGCTTTGAGTGAATCGGGCGTTCCGGGAATACTGGCCTGGCTGATCTTGCTGGGCGGATTAACAGGAATCTCCTTCAGAAAACGGCCCGGATGGCCAAACCGGGGATACATTGTTGCGGGTTATGCCGCCCTATCGACCTACTTTTTCCACGCCTTCTTCAACAACTTTCTGAATACAGACAAGTTAGCCTTTCTCTTCTGGGGTTTGATTGCCTGGATTTGTGTCAATTATTCAAATATTCCTTCAGATGAAAAGCGGATTTTATCCTGACATAGGAAAATATTACGATACCGATGCTGCTGATTTCGATGACCGGTACTGGCAAAATCCGGTCCTTCAGCAGATGAGGCAATCATTCAGGGAAGAGGTCAAACGGCATCCCTTCCTTACCGTCCTTGAAATTGGATGCGGAACCGGCATCGACCTGCTGCATTTCGGCATCACGCATCCTCAGGTTCAGTTAAGCGGTATCGACGTATCCAAAGAAATGATCAGATTATCGATCAATAAGATAAATCAGAATAAACTGACCAATGTGCACGCTTATACTGCATCGGTTGAGGAGTGCCCGGAACTCTTCCAGGATCAGAAATTCGATCTCATCTATGTTTTCTTCGGAGCTCTCAATACTGTTGAAAACCTGGCGCAAAATGCAAAATTCCTGAAAGGATTGCTGAAACCGGGCGGAAGAATGGTTTTGTCATTTGTCAATAGATGGTACGTCGGTGGCATTTTGCTGGAGTCCGTCAGGTTTAGGTTCGCCAGGGCCACTTCGCGTCTCCACCCTGTTTGGAAAGGATACTCGCCGTCGAAAGACCTCCACAGCCGCTGCTATACACCAGGAGAGATCCGCAGGGCTTTCAGCGAATTCAGGATTGTCCGGCATCATGGCTACTGCATACTCCATCCCGCCTGGTATTATACCCGGATGAATCAAAAACTCGGCAGATTAAGAAGGATATTCTGGTTGATGGATGAGTGGCTTAATCATACCGCTCTTTGGCGTTTCGGTGAATATACCCTGTTCACTTTTCAGCATGCGGAGGATCCTTGCTAGCATATCCTCCGGTTCAGGATACCGGTAACGGTGATTGGTCCAGAATTCCCGGTAAAGTGTCGTTAAGGGGATTGATGAGGTCAGTGCCTCGGCTTCGGCAGTGCCGTATTTCCGCCGGATCTGATTAAAGGGTATATATTCGGTGGTGGAACCGAGAATAGCGGCCATCTTGTTACTGAACTCAGACTGGGCAACCGGGGCCCCGGCAAAAAGGTTCATCACGCTGGGCTCCATATCCGGCACCCGGCCGATCATTTCACCCAGATCCTCGATCTGTATCATCGACATCAACTGGCAACCATCCCCATAGACCGGAACTTTTCCAGTACTGATATAATGGTGCCAGAAAAAGATCCGGAACCAGGAAACAGGACCGACGATCCAACCGGGCCTGACAATCTTGATCCGTGATCCTGGTAAACCCGCACTTTTCGTCCAGGGGAGCTCGGCGCGGATATAATTCCTGGCAAAGGCAACCGGGTTCAACGGACTCCACTCATCAGCGGCGGTTCCGCCCTCCTGATTGCCATACATCAGTGATCCGGATACATACACAACTACCGGGGGATGTTCCATGGATTGAAAAAAACCGAGGAGACGCTCATTGGCCTCCTGACCTCTCTTTGCGGCAACCTGCCGCCTGACCGGCCCCGACCCGGCCATGCGGGCCAAATGAAAAACCACATCCGGTTTATAGCGGTTGAACCAAGTTAGATCAAAGGTATCCAAACTGCCTGCAAAGACGTTGAATTTTTCGAGGTTACGGTAAGCAATGTTTTTATGTACCAGTAAATGGAGCTTATTCGAGGGATCGGCTGAAAGGTAATTCACCAGCGATCTCCCGATAAAACCGGTTCCGCCGAGGATCCATACATTCCGGGTCAACTCACGCGCTTTTCCCATATTCGTAAGGTTTTCCGGTATTGGCTCCAATTGCCTTCATCCGTTCATCCAGAATCCTGATACTCTCGTTATATTGCCGGAGCACAAGGAACTGCTGGTTCTGCGGGTGATGCTTGGAAACGCTCTTGCTGGATTCCATATTTACCCTGAATTTTTCAGGCTGCAGATGCCGGTACTTCCGTTCGAGGAAACGGAGTGTATACTTCAGGCATAGATCATCCAAGCGGTCACCCGGCTTGCCACTCAACAGCCATTCGAATAATTTATGAGGGAAACCGCTGGGATTATTCCTGACAGTATCCACCGTCCTGATATTTGGGAAATAGGATCGAAACCAGGAGTTTTCCAAAAGAAAACGATTATATAATTTCCGGTTGTACATCGGCAGGATCAGCCCGATTTCAGCCGCCGTAAAAACATTCCGGTCGGGAATGGCCAGATGATCCGTATCGATAAAATAATTCAGGCAGAAATTGCGGTGCGAATTCAGCAGGACTAGCTTTTTGAACAGGGTAAGCATCACCCTTGTGATCCATAACCGGCCCGGTTCGGTAATGATAAAAAAATCGATATCGTCCTTCGCGTCCATCACCCCTTTTGAAAGGGATCCGGAAATCATGACTGCCCTGACAAATGGAAACCGGGCAATCAGCGAGGAATAAAACCAGGCAGCCGGCATCCTTTTCACGGCACGCTGATTGGCCGATATCCGCTCATCGAGGAGCGACCCGTCAGCGATCAGGGAAAAATATCCACGGTTTTCGAACACCAGTCCGCCGGCCAGCAGGTCATGCAGTGCATTTTCAACAGCTGAACGGGTACAACCCCTGATCGGACTGAACTCCACGATCTCTTGCCCGGTCAGCGGATGCCTGAATACATTAAAATAGGCAAGCGTCTCCAAAACTGATTTTAACAGGACTGCACCAGACTCGATAACATGCTCGGGATTCATTAGTTATAGAACACGCGAACCCGGAAGATGTTCAAAGAAATGGCATATTATATAAGGCCGCTTCTGTGGAGCAGTGCATGAGGGTCGGGTTCTTTGCCGCGGAAACGTTGATAGAGCGTGGCAGGGTGTTCGCTGCCCCCTTTTTCAAGGATGTTTTTACGGAAAGCGGATGCCACTTCCCGGTTGAAGATTCCTTTTTCGCTGAAGAGGGCAAAGGCATCCGCATCAAGGACCTCTGCCCACTTGTACCCGTAATAGTTTGCCGCATAGCCACCTGCGAAAATATGGCTGAAGGCTGTGCTGACTGAACTTCCGGGGATTTTACGGAACATTTGTGTATCTGCCATGGCCTCTCTTTCAAATGCAACCGGATCACCATCAAAATGTTCAGCCATGGTGTGCCAGGCCATATCGAGGAACCCAAAACTCAATTGGCGTTCAAAAGCGTATCCTTCCAGAAAATTTTTCGCCTCAATGAGCCGGTCGATGAGTGCCGCCGGAATCTTTTCGCAAGTCTCATAATGAACGGCAAACCGGTCGAGCCACTCCTTTTCCAATGCCCAGTTTTCCATGATCTGGCTTGGCAATTCAACGAAATCGCGGTACACATTGGTTCCTGAAACAGAAGGATAAGTGCACTGCGAAAGCATACCATGAAGGGCATGACCGAATTCATGCAGGAAAGTGTTCACTTCATCATGAATCAGCAGGGAGGGTTTATCAGAGGTGGGTTTGGAAAAATTGCACACCAGCGAAATATGCGGTCTGACCGAATGGCCATTCATGTTCGACTGTCCCCGGAAATCGGTCATCCATGCCCCACCCTGCTTGCCCGGACGGGGAAAGAAATCGAGAAAAAGCAGGGCCAGGAAATCTTCGTTTTCATCCTTGACCTCATAAGTGATCACATCGGGGTGATAGACCGGAATATCATGGATAATTTGAAATTTTAATCCGTATAATGTATTGGCTAACTGAAATATAGCTTCTATTACGTTTTCAAGTTTAAAATAAGGCTTTAAAAGTTCCTCCTTGAAATCATATTTCTTTTGCCGGACCTTTTCGGCATAATAGCTCCAGTCCCATGATTCAAGTTCAAAACCGGCGCCTTCGGCTTTGGCAAAATCTATCACTTCCTCCAGTTCATCCTGAGCAGCCGGTTTGGAGTATTGGTGAATGTTCTCAAGAAATGCCATGACTTTGGGAGAGGCTCCGGCCATGCTCTCTTTTAGCATGTAAGTCGCATAATCCGGTTCGCCAAGCAGTGAGGCTTGTTCCAGCCGGAGGTTCACAATCTCTTCAATCAGCGGCTTATTATCGTATGCGTTTCCCTGGTTACCCCTGATCCCATAGGCTCTGGTCAGCCTCTCGCGCAGGTCGCGGCGGTCTGAATATTTCAAAAACGGAACATACCCCGGGGCATGCAGCGTGAACACCCATCCGGTCAGTCCCCGGCCCTCAGCTTCCTGGGCGGCCGCTTCACGTACAAAATCAGGCAATCCTGCCAGATCTGCTTCTTCCTCCAGATGCAGGAAAAACCCGTTGGTCTCGGCTAATACATTATCGGCGAACTGCAGAGTGAGTAAGGACAGTCGTGAACGGATCTCTGCAAAACGTTTCTTTGAATCCTCGTTCAATAAGGCACCGTTCCGGACAAAGTCGCGGTGCCAGTTTTCCAGGACAATTTGTTGCTCCGCGGAGGAGGAAGAGGTTTCGGGTGTCGGGTGTCGGGTATCAGGTTGTCGGTTAGGGGTTAGGGGTTGGCGGTTATGGAGAGTATTGATGCGGGCAAAGAGGGCGGAGTTCATGAGGAGGCGGTTGGAGTATTCGGTGAGGAGCTGGGAGGCTTCCTGGGCAACTTTCTGCAGCCGTTCATTCGTATCGGCATGGTTCAGGTTAAAGAGGATGCCTGCAGTGACTCCCAGTTTTTCACCATTCTGTTCGAGCGGAAGAATCGTGTTTTCAAAAGTCGGCTCACCGGGTGTGACAATAATCTGTTCGATTTTTTCCTCGGCAGCGTTGATCTGGGTTTCAATGGCCGGAATAAAATCAGCTTCATGAATCAGGTCGAAGGGCGGAGCCTCAAAACGGGTGATAAAAGGTTGAAGCAGTGGATTATCGGAGTGTAGGTTATTCATGGTATAAGCGGTGTCCAACAAGTGGGCGTGAACGAATTCTATTCAGTTAGGATTTTAAACTCATCCGACCCTTCCACCCTTTCCAGTTCGGTGCCTTCCGGAAGCTTGATATACGGGAGGATGGCCGGATCGTAGTTGGCGATAGCATTAATACTGAAAACTTTACTCGTTTCGGGGTCATCAATGTACTCCTGGGTTTCCGTCCCTGAGAGGAACCTCCAGCCGGTATCCTCCTTATCGAAACGTTCCTCACGGTACATATAACCCACTTTCATTCCGTCGACCGTGATGTGATTAGAAACGATTCCGAAGCCCTGAAGTTTAATCAGATCTTTTATTTTTTCTGCTGGAATTTTGAATTGTTCTTTTTCCATAATCCGATGGTTTTCTTCCGGCTGGTAAGATACAAAGATTAGCAGGAAGGTGAAACAACCATCATTGCCCCCATGGATAGTCGATTGCTGGACCAGCCCGTCAGAAAGTAAACCTCCACACCAGTTTAGCCGCCCCGCTGCTTATGTTGGGATGAATGAGCTCGGCCCGGTGCACCGGCTCGTACCCGTTATTCAGAACAAAATAGAAATCGCTACCGATACGGGGGATCCAGTGAATCCGGAAATTCAGGAGCGCAAGGTCATCTTCGGTATTCCATTGAGAGAAAAGAGCCAGATCGAGGCGTGTGGTGAAAGCATAATCAATATATGCTGCCAGTTGCTGAACAAAATCTTTGTGGATTCCGAATTTCAGGTAATTAAGTTCATAATCCGCTTTCACATTCAGATGACTGCTCAGGTTGAGTCCGATAAACAGCTCTAGCGACCGGATATCCCCGCCGTAATACTTCCCCGCGCTGCCCACGATACCGCCCCATATCCGCCTGCCCTCATAGGACTCCAGTTGAATCTCCTGTCCCATAAAGGTGTATTTCCCGGCCGGGATTATAATGGAATCAGTGAGTTCAAATTCCGAATCCAAACGGTCGAAATTGTATGTTACATTGTATTCAAAAGTGTCCCCCGACTTCAGCTGAAACCCCAACAGGCGGGTTTCATCGGAAATACTTTCCAGCTCACCGGTCGAATTAGTCCAATAGGCTACCAGTTCCCACGGATTAAATTCAAAGTACTGAAACCCCCATTTTTTAAGCATCCGGGGTTTGATATTCAGGTTCCAGCTAAGGGCTTTAAAGTTCTGTCTGCCAAAATAACCCAACTCAGCATTGAAACCCGCAGGGATGCATGAGACCCCGAAATAACTATCAATCAGATCATTTGGATAGTCAACATAAAAACGGTAGCTCAGGTTGTCACGGGCAGGTTTACCCTGATCCCAGGAGGCTGCCATGGCCCCGAAAATGATCAGGTTCTTGGCTTTCAGGAAATTCGAAGTGGTAAAGCTGCCATCGAGTCCGGCCACCAAATTCAGTTTGTCGTGGTTGTATTTCGAAGTGATGATCCCTCCCGCATAGGATTGTGATCCAATATCCCTTTTGTATCGGAAAACCGTGTTGTTGGTGGTTGGTGAATAATCGTTGGCTGCGGTCTGAAGACTGAGGAATCCGTAATTATTCCTGCCTTCCTTGCCAAAGAGTCGCACTCCTCCCAGCACATTCACCGGTTCCATATTCTCTATTCCGATCTTTCTAGAATAAAAAATCTGGCTGGTCTGGCCCAGGTTAAACTGGTAATAAGAAGAGCCCTCGAGAAAGAACTCTCTTTTTTCAGGATAAAAGATATTGAAACGGGTCAGGTTGACCTGTATACGGTCGACTTCCACCTGCGCAAAATCAGTATTGGTGGTAAGGTTAAGTTTAAGGTTAGGGGAAATATTCCAGTTAAGGTCGGCTCCGATCTTACCATTGGGCCTCACCGTACCTGTTTCATCATCGCGGTTCCAACCACCCAATGCGTAAGGTTTGAGCTCAAACCGCTGGTCATAACGGATATGGTTAAGACCGGTCAAACGGCCGGCTACCGATATGTTTCCGATATTGTGATCCCGGCTCCATCCCTGCCACCGGACCTGTTCACTCTTATAACTGATATACCGTTCAAAATTGAGTGCCCATTCCTGCACCTCCTCATCTTTGAACTTCAGTGCGTTATAAGGGATCAGGATTTCGGCATACCACCCGGCTTCATCCCGGCTCGTTTTGGCATCCCAAATCCCGTTCCAGTCCTGGTTGTACTCCTCATTTCCGGCAACCAGCAGATCAGAGCGGGCCCCCAACGGATTAATCACAAACAGGTAACCGTTGCGCTTATCATTAAATGGTGAGATGAGTATCTGAAAATGATCCTCGGCTTCATAATCGAAATCACGCTGCATCGACTTGGCAACTATTTTGGCCATATCCTGCTGGTAACACCACACGGCAATCCATATGGAATGGTCATCATAGAGGATAGCCACCTCAGTCCGCTCCGTAGCGGGCTGACCAAAATCCTGCTCGCGTTGAGTGAAATTGGATATCCGCAGGGCATTTTGCCACACCTCTTCATCCGGCCGGCCGTTAAACTGAACGGGCACCGCCATTCTGACCGCAATCAGTGAATCCGGCATGCTTTTCTGCGCAGTTAGGGTGTAAGGGAGGAAGAAGAGAAGGATGAGGCCTATTCCACAGAAGCACGGAGAGCACAGAGATACACAGAGAAAAAATCTGTTCACAGTGAATCTCTGTGCTCTCCGTTTCTCCATGGTTAATATAACGCCCTTTAAAGCGCTACCGGTTTAGTGAAATTTTCTGCATCACCAGCCCGTAATGGCTTCCGGGTGGATTTTCCTGAATTTTCATGCCGTTCCAGTCGGGAGCAAAATTGCCTGAATACCAGAGCCAGGCCGTGCGGCCATCCGGGCTGATGAATTTCGACGGGATATTGACAAAATAGGCCTGTTCACCGAAATCTTTCAGATAGGTCACCAGTTTCCACGGCCCGGTAATCCGGTTCGACTCCAGGATATACGTGCTCATCTTTGCGCATGTATTGCCCCCGTCGGTCACGCACATCAGGAACTTTTTCAAAGGAGCGTTGTACGTCATGGTAACACAACCCATATTATTGTTCCATTCCAGCAATGGCCTGATCTTCTTAAAATCCTTAGTCCATACTGGCTCTCCTTTTGAGTCGTTGCCTGCATAAAATTCATATTTGGAAGCATCGTTCATATTCTCCGGAGCCGGTACCACCCGGGTAAGATAAATCTGGTCGCCGGTGATCCAGCTGTCGTTCCAGAACCGGTATTTGGGATCAGTAGAATCGGCACCGTGAGCAACAAGATAGGCCTTGCCGTCGGGGGAATACTCCAGGTTCTTCCCAAAATCCACGAAATGCGGGGAACCGATTTTCACCGGGTATCCATTAATCCCTGTCTCGCCGAAAAGTGGTTTCTCAGGGGTATGGGGCGTCTCTTTCCAGTTGCGGCCATAATCCACACTGGTACGAAAACCGACAAACGGCCCCATCCAGGGCCAGTTGATCACTTGACCACCATACTGGGCGGAGCCGGATGGGTCGAGACAGTAGGTTCCGTAATACCAGGTTCCATTATAAATAAGGCTGCCGCAAGGATAACGGCCATGATAGGGGTTGGCGGAGGCTTTCTTCAGTCCGAGACTATATACTTTCAACTTCATCGGATCATTTCCCTCGATCACTGCCTGACCGGTGGTTGCCTGGTCGCCGAATGAACTGGAACACTCGTAAGATCCGTCGAGCCTCCAGGTGCAGCCATCTGTCCAGGGTGAGTACAGATTCCCGTCGCCGGCCCATGTCGGATACCAGGTATCGCCGAAATGAAACCCGCTATTCTGTCCGAGCAGGGTAATACCGGTGATCTCCTTCGATTCCGGGTATGGACAATCGGCTGGTGGTTCCGATTTCCAGCTGACCGGTTTATAAGCAAGGGTATCAGGCTTCAGTTGAGCCTGAAGTGAAATTGTTATAATACACAGAAAAACAAGGAAATACAACTTCATCAGATCAGAATTAGGAATAGATCCTAATATAATCATTCAATTTACATTTCAGCTGGTCCGAAGTAAATGGTTTTGACATATAATCATCGCAGCCAGCCTCAAGGGCTCGCTCCCTGTCGCCCGGCATGGCAAAGGCAGTTACGGCTATGATCACAAGATCACTTCTGAAAGCCTTGATCAGGCGGGTAGCCTCAAAACCGTCCATCTCGGGCATTTTCAAATCCATCAGTACCAGGGTGACTTCCGGATGATTCTGACAGCACTCGACTGCCTGTTGCCCGTTTTCCACGTGCCAAACCTCTGCATTCGTTTTACGGAGCATGGTTTCCAACAGAAAGATGTTGATCTGATCATCCTCAACAATCAGCACAATTGGTGATGCCTGATGCAACTCACTGATCAGTTGATCGCTTGTTTTATCCTCGTTGCCCATATCGAACCTCAAAATCCTGCGTAGGAATCCAAAGATATCCAATTAAAAAAGCTGAATATCTAAAACCCGCAAAAATTTTCACGAATTATTTACCCCGATTTTTCCATTTCACCGGGGGAGATGCATCTATATATGAAAATAACAAAATGAAATTCGATCGATCAGGAAGCTGCCGGGGTGGGTACCCTTTCACCCCTAGAATACCCAGGGCACAAACCGCTTGCTACGCTCCATATACTCCCGGTACTCATCGCCGAAGTAAGCAATGTTCTCGCGCTCCTCCACCCTGACAGTCATATAAAGAAACAGGGAGGCTAAAACCGCATAATCCACACTTAGCAGGGTTGGATTTTTAAAGCAAATGCCCCAGGTTAAATAAACCAGTGAAGCATACATCGGATGGCGTATAAACCGGTAGACACCGGTGGTGATGAGGCTGGTAGTATGCTCGAATCCAAAGAGCGTGGGATCGTTGCGTACCCGGTTGATCCGGCCGGCTGCCTTAAAACGGTACAGGCCATCAACAACCGGATAAATGGAAACCAACAGAAGAAACCAGGAAATCAACTGATGCCAGGAAAAGGGATCTTTAAACCAGAAACGGATATTGGTAATCAGGAGCCACAACATCAGTTCCCAGGCGAAAAATCGAAAAAAACCGTGATTCCGGGTACTTCCGAGGGTCCGCCATGAAAGGTAAATGATGGGCAGGCTGCCGATCAGAAAGGTGAGGATATTTACAATTGCCGGATTCATGGATGTAACTATTTTTGCTGTACTTAGCAGAACGTTAATTTACTCAATTCCGAAACCGATGATTATGTTCATCCGAAATTCTTTTCTGACGCTGGTAGTCGCCATATCGATATTCCTTCCGGGTTACAGCCAGATCGATAATTCCAGTCAGTGGCCGCAGTTCAGGGGTTTTGAGGGCAGAGGGATACTTGACCATGCCGGAATCCCCGAAAACTGGAATGTGAAAACAGGGGAAAACATCCTGTGGAAAACACCCATTCCCGGTTTGGCCCATTCAAGTCCGGTGATCTGGAATGATATGGTATTTGTAACCAGTGCGGTGAGTACAGCGAAGACTGATTCTCTGAAGATCGGGCTATACGGCGATATCGATATGGCTGACGACCAGAGTGTACACCAGTTCAAGGTTTTCTGCATCGACCGGAAATCAGGGAGGATTATCTGGGACCGGATTGCCTTTGAAGGAATTCCCAAGGAACGGCGACATACGAAATCGACTTATGCCAATCCCACTCCGGCGACTGATGGGAAACACCTCATCGTATCTTTCGGATCACACGGGTTGTATTGTTATGATTTTAGAGGCAACTTACTCTGGAACAAGGATCTGGGCAGCCTGGCTACCGGCCCTTACAATGAAATAGGTGTGGAATGGGGATATTCGAGCTCTCCGGTCATTTACAACAGCCGGGTCGTGGTTCAGTGCGATCTGCTGAAAAATTCTTTCCTGACAACCCTCGATGTTGCCAGCGGAAATGAAATCTGGCGGATCAATCGTGATGCGATTTCTTCCTGGGGATCACCAGCCATCTGTGAGGGTAAAGAGAAAACCCTCATAGTCGTAAATGCCTACCCTTTCATCATAGCTTATGATCTGGCAGACGGAAAAGAGATCTGGAAAATCGGGAATGTGGGTGATGCACCGGCTCCGACTGCTGTTGTTGCCAATGACCTGGTTTACATCAATAATGCGCATGGCAAATTCTCTCCGATATACGCCATCCGGACTGATGCCACCGGCGACCTGACCCTTACGGGAGATCTAACTTCAAGTGCATCCGTTGCCTGGAGTTTTAAACGCGGCGGAGCGTATATGGCAAGCCCCCTGGTCTATAACAAATACCTGTATAACATGCAGATCAACGGATTGCTCACCTGCATCGATGCCCTTACGGGAGTAGTTGTCTTTAAAAAGGAGTTGGGGAAAGCGTTTTCCGCATCGGGGATTGCCTCCGATGACAAACTCTTTTTCCCTGCTGAAACAGGCGAAATCTATGTTCTTCAGGTCGGACCCGAGTATAAGGTTTTGGCGGAAAACAATATGGAAGATGTTTGTATGGCCTCCCCTGCATTAGCGGAGGGCATGATCCTATTCAGAACCCAGCATTGGCTCATTGCCGTTGGAAAAAAATAAATCAAATCTGAAAACATGAATTTTCTTAAAAGAGCGGGTTGGATACCAGTGTTGGCGGGGATACTCTCATCATGCAGCTATACTCCTGATGAACAAATACTTGCCAGTGCTGTAACGGTGTATGAATACCGGGATTATATTGAAGTCAATCCCACCAGCAACATTTATTCAAAAACAGGACTGGTTTTTTATCCGGGCGGACTGGTTGATCCTCATGCTTATATTGAGCTTCTTTCGAAGTTCGCCATAGCCGGCAAGTCGCACAAAGTGGTTATTGTGAAAATGCCGGGAAACCTGGCAGTCCTCGACGGGAATAAAGCGGCCTGGATATACAATGATTTTCCTGATGTGAAGCAATGGGTGATTGCGGGACATTCCCTGGGAGGAGTAATGGCGTGTTCGGTAGTGAATAAATACCCTGATTTTTTCAAGGGGGTGGTCCTGATGGCGGCCTATCCGCAATCTTCAGCGAGTCTGGCCAGCTGGACCGGTTCTGTATTGTCGCTTCGCGGCCAGTATGACGGGTTGGTCGATAGTCTGACGATCGCCTCCAATGTCGGGCTGCTTCCAAATCCCCCTTATTGGATCCGATCATTGTCTGATTTTCCCGGCGGAACAACACCAAAAACTGTCTATTTCACCATACCCGGTGGAAATCATGCCCAATTCGGGAAGTACGGCGCCCAGAAAGGTGACGGAACAGCTCAGATAACCGGAGAGGAGCAGGCTGCAACAGTTACCGCATCCATTCTTAAATTTTTTATCGTTAACGACTGGGAATATGGCAATTAAAAATAAAATCTTAAAACTTATCCTGCTCATTTCCCTGGTTCTTACCTCTACAGCTATGCAGGCGCAGCAGGTGGATATCTCAATCCGCGCATTTCCATCCTCCTGGTACAATTCCTATTATGAACCGGGACTGGACGGAATGGGATTTGCGGTCACTTATCATCCCTTGCTTTCCAAAGTTTTACGGTTGAATGTTTCGGGAGAATATTCAATCCTAAAATCCAGGAGTGAAGCATTTCTGGGATTTGGAATCAATAAGACCATCTGGCAAGCCGAGCATTTCAGAATCAGCGCTGAAGCAAATATTCTGAATGGTGTCGGAATGTACAAACCTTTGCCCTTATATGTGGGAGGCATTGAGGGAGTAGCCCGCTTCGATTATTACGTGGGCAGGAGGGTGTCTCTCTTTGCCGGTATTGGCGCAAGGGCGACCTTGTGCCCCGGTTACCGGGATTTCGGCGTGTGGAAACACAGCTCATGGCCGGTAATGATGGGAATCAGGTTCTAAGGACACAAAAGATTTTTTAGTATGGATACTGCTGGAACAAACGTTCCTCCAGGCGTACTTTGCCCAAAAATAAAAAGTCGCACGGCAGGATTTGTTTGGGTTTTCGTTATGATCATGTGGATCTTTTATCCCGATAAGCTGCTAAGCCAGCGCTTCTTAATTCTATCCACTCCTCCCCCATTGACTGCCGGGAAGCATAATACCACCCCTATCACCAGCTGCTCCGGGTACAATCCCGCACAATTAGTGTTTACTACTCCTGTTACCGGCGGATCACCGCCCTATTCATATCAATGGCAACTAAACAATATGGCTGTTCCCGGAGAAATACTGGCTGTTTTCGATCCTCCCCGGCTAACCATACCCGGACGGTACTCCTACAACTGCTCCATCTCCGACGCGGCGGGATCAGTGGTATTTACCGCGCTCAAGGTAATTACTATTTTTCCCGATCCATCGGTTGTTATCACCGGAGCCGGTGTCGTGTGCCAGAATATCCCCGTCATCTTGAATTCATTGGTAACGGATGGCGTGGGGACCTTTTATTATCAATGGCAATGGTCCGCCAACGATTCCTTGTACAGCATGATCATAGGGGCAACCGATCCAACCTTTTCTCCCGTAACATCAGAGGCAGGCACCGGATATTACCGGGTGACTATTTTCCCGAACATCGGGGCGTGCAACAATGCCACCTCCGATGCTTTGCCGGTAATAGTAACCCCCCTGCCGGTCACCTCCTTCATTTATCATTTCTAAAAGCCTATATCACAACAACTTAATTTCTTTAACCTCATTACCTAATCATGAAAACAAAAAAAAGTCTATTCCTTTCTCTCATGATCCTAACCCTTACATTGGTGCCGCTGTTTGTAAAAGGACAGGTCGGAAATTTAACCCAAACCGGAAACGTAACGGTTTGCCTGGGTACTGTAGGATCCTACGGCGTAATGTCCACGGCAGGATCAACTTATACTTGGACCCTGCTGGCCGGGTCAGGTGGCACCGGTTCAATTACCGCCGGACCGGACCCGAACAATATGATTTCAGTAACCTGGACAAGTTCCGGAACCTGCACCCTCCAGGTTATTGAATCTTCGGCCACTTGTTCGGGAGAACCGGTAACGATTCAGGTTACCATATCGCCAGCTCTTCTGCCTGGTATTGCTTCAGCCGATCAGGCTATCTGTTATAACAGTGTTCCGGTTGAATTATCAGCCACGGCCCCCACCGGCGGCAACGGAAGTTTCACTTATCAATGGGAGGTTTCTTCGGATGCCGGTACCACATGGGTTCCAGTTGCCGGTGCCAGCAACCTGACTTATCAGCCGGAAGCCCTGAAACAAACAGTTCAATATCATCTGATCCAGACCTCAGAAGGCTCATGCGGTGTACTGACCACGAATTCGGTGACCCTTACGGTGGGCGCTGAGCTGGTGACGTCACCGATCTATCATGATTAGGATCGTGAAGCGTGAAGCGTAATTTCTTTCTTGTACTTCTCTTGTTGACGGCACAACAATCTGAAGCTCAGACTTCCGTGTCTGAGCAGGTTTGTATTGGTTCCAGCAAAAGCTATTGGGTGGACTCGACGGGAAATCCGTCAGCCACCTATAGCTGGGCCGTCAGTGGTACAATTGTCCAGCACGGAACGGTATGCAAGCTAATTCACACCTGGAATACTCCGGGCACTTTTGACTTAACCCTAAAAAAGTCCCTGACTGAGGGCTGCAGCTATGAGACTTCTCTGTTAATCCCGGTTTATCTCCCGGATGGCATCAGGGTATTTCCAAATCCCATTTTCGGGCTCGACCTATTTTTTCAGATCACGTGGCCGGCCAGTTCACCGGTAACCATCGAATTATTCTCCCTGAACGGTCAACTGATTGCTAAAATATTCGACGGCTTTTTGGAAGCCGGCATTTTAAAAACCATCCCATATCGCAGCAGTTTGCAGCAGGGAATCTATCCATACCAGATCCGGTTGAAAGAACAAGTGGTTACCGGAAGAATCATCGTCATAAGAACCTATTGAATAGTCATCAGAAATTTGACACAACTCGCATCTTTTACCTAGATTTGCACACTTCAGTTTATTATCTCAAAGAATTCGGGCATGGCAGAATTGATCAATTGGAGTTGGATTATAGCCCTCGTGGGAATTTTTATAATCATATCAAGTCCTTCAAAAATAAAGGGTTATTCGGCAACATTGACTGTGTTGTTAGGCTCCGCATTAACTAGCTGGTTAGCAATTAGCGCATTAACGGGTCAGACAGTGGATTTTTCATTTAATGCCGGGGCCTTGCTGGGTGATGTTCCCATACGAATCGATCAATTATCAGCCTGGTTTATTCTCATAATCAATTTTACATCAATTACCGGTGTGTTTTTCGGAACGGGTTATCTTAAAGAGTATGAAAACTCAGCTTCAAAACTGAGTATGCACTGGTCGTTATTTGTGCTGTTCCATCTCTCAATGGTATGGGTTTGCATTTTACAAAACGGATTTGCTTTCCTGATTATTTGGGAGATCATGTCACTGTCATCCATGCTTTTAGTAATATTTGACCACCACAATTTGCAGACCCTGAAAGCGGGAATGAATTATTTGGTTCAGATGCATATCAGCGTCGTGTTCCTGACCGTTGGTTTTATTTGGGTATATAGCACAACCGGTTCGTTAAGCTTCGATGCCATCAGGACTTTTTTTCAGGAAAATAATAATTTATGGTTGTTTTTATTGTTTTTCGTCGGATTTGGGCTTAAAGCCGGATTTATTCCTTTACACAGCTGGTTACCACATGCCCATCCTGCCGCACCCTCTCATATCTCAGGGGTCATGTCGGGTGTCATTGTTAAATTAGGAATCTACGGGATATTCAGGATAATCAGCTATTTGCAGTCTGACTTTAACTTGCTGGGGGAAATCATCATTACCTTATCGGTATTAACCGGGATTTATGGGATACTAAACGCCTCCGTTCACCGCGATTTTAAAAAAATGTTAGCTTATTGCACCATCGAAAATATTGGGATAATAGGCATTGGCACCGGTATCGGGCTCATTGGCATCGGAACCGGCTCCCCTCTGATGTATTTTCTGGGATTCGGCGGGGCTTTGTTACATGTATTAAATCACTCGCTATTTAAATCCTTGCTCTTTTTTTCAGCGGGTTCGGTTTTTCAGCAAACCCATACCCGCGATATGGAGAAGCTAGGCGGCCTGATTAAAAGCATGCCCAAAACAGCCGTTATTTTCCTGATAGGGGCAATTGCTATCGGTGGACTTCCGCCCTTTAATGGATTTGTTTCGGAATTTATTATTTACAGCGGTCTCATTGAAGGGATTCAGGCTGATTCCGTTTATCAGATTATTTTAATGGTCATGGTTCTAGCCGGACTATGCGTTATTGGAGGCTTATCGGTGCTGACTTTTACGAAATCATTTGGCACAATATTCTTAGGACAACCGCGCGAAACCCTGGAACACAAACCTCATGAAGTCACCCGTTTAATGCTGGCTCCTCAATACCTGATTATTGCAATTATGCTCAGCATAGCCATTGTGCCGCAATTCTATCTGGATACGATAAGGAATGTATTGACCGGGATGAGTAAAACTATCTTTATTGACACAATTACCCTGGACTTTTATTCCAAAACCACTGGCAATATAGGTCTGTTTTCACTCTTGTTCATTGGCATGACCGGCCTGTTCTGGTTTATCCGTTCAGTCGCAATGAAGAGGAGAAAACAAGTCACTGATACGACATGGGGATGCGGATATGTTGCTCCAAACAGCTCCATGCAGTATTCAGGGAAATCCTTCTCCAAACCATTAGGTAAAATTTTTAATTTCCTCCTGATTGAGAAAAAAGAATTCAAGGAATTGCTGCCGGGTGAAATCTTTCCGAAAAAAAGGAAGTATGATTCACATTATCTTGATTTTTTCGAATTTAATTTTATTGATAATATTACAAAGTACCTGATCAAAGGGTCGGGTTATTTTAGTTTTATTCAAAATGGCCGTACCCAATCCTACGTGCTGTATGGAATTGTTTTTATCCTGGTCATGGTTCTGCTCACAATTTTTAATATCATTAAATGACTTTAGTGATCGTATTCATATTGATCTGCATCACGGGCGTTTTTCTCATTCCTTTTCTGAAGGTGAAAATGAAAGGAATTGTTGCCCTGATGGCTGTTGCTGTGAATACCTTGATTTCAGGATATTTGGCAGTACTAAGTCTGACAGGGCAGGACATCAGCTACAGCTTTCCCGGAAGCCTGATTACCGGAGCAATACCCGTCAGGATTGATGCTCTGTCGGGATGGTTCATTCTGATTGTTAATTTTGTTTTTATTACCGGCGGGTGGTACGGCCTGTTCTATATGAAAGCTTATCAGGACCAACGAAAAAAAATTACCCTTCATGCCATCGCTTTTCTGCTTTTGCATTCTGCCATAATCAGTTTGATGGCTATCCAGAATAGTATTGCATTTCTTGTTGCCTGGGAAATAATGATGTTCTCGGCTTTTATTTGCGTGACCTTTGAACATGAAAAAGAGGTTACCCTGAAAGCTGGAATCAATTACCTGATACAATCGCACATTTGCGTTGTTTTATTGGTGTCTGGTTTTTTATGGGTTTCCTATAAAACCGGCAGTTACGATTTCCAGGCCATATCAACCTTCAGTTCATCCCAAACAGGTGGCGGGGCGTTATTTTTATTTATGCTTTTTTTTATTGCATTTTCAATCAAATCGGGATTTGTACCATTCCATACCTGGTTACCCTATGCGCATCCCGCTGCACCTGCCCATATCTCGGGCATCATGTCGGGAGTGCTGATTAAAAGCGGCATATATGGCATCTTCAGGATGCTTTTGTTGATAAAAGCGGATTTTACGGCCATCGGATATATTATTCTGGCCATTTCGGTGATCTCGGGTTTGTATGGAGTCATGCTGGCCATAGTGCAGCACGACCTTAAGAAATTGCTGGCTTATCATAGTGTTGAAAATATAGGAATTATCGGCATTGGCATTGGTATTGGATGCATTGGTCTGGGCAATGGCAACATGATAATCGCCTCCCTGGGATTTGCCGGGGCTTTGCTGCATACTTTGAACCATGCCCTTTTTAAATCGCTGCTGTTTTATACTGCCGGGATGGTTTATCAGGCAACGCACACATTAAATATTGAACATCTGGGCGGTCTGATAAAAAAGATGCCTCAAACAGCTATATTGTTTTTAATCGCTGCTGTTGCTATTTCAGGAATTCCCCCATTTAATGGATTTATTTCGGAATTTATTATTTATACTGGTTTATATCAATGGATGCAGGTTGCATCACTTGGATCCTTAATTGTCATTTTGTCCATGGTTTTAGGGTTGGTGTTAATTGGTGGACTGGCCTTGTTATGTTTCACCAAGGCTTTCGGGATTGTTTTTTTGGGGAATGCACGCAAAGAACTTCGCCATGAAGTTAAGGAGGGACCGATTTTTCAGTTTCTGCCGCTCTATCTGATTGCTTTTTTCATCCTTTTTATTGGTCTCTTCCCACAGCTGTTTCTGAATATATTGAAATGGCCAGTCGGATTATTTACCGGTATGACGGGATATGCATTTGATTCAATACCGGGAAAAACTTTTGAGGCACTGAACTCTATCAGCTGGGCCATGTGGGGATTGATATTAACAGCCCTGATCATTTTTTCAATCCGGAAACTGGTATTGCATAAGCGTCCGGCATCAATTGGTTCCACCTGGGGATGCGGATATGTTGCACCCACGGCCAAACTGCAATACACGGCAGGATCTTTTGTAAGAGCTTATGTCAAGTTAAACAAACCCACTTTATTATTTTCTAAAAATGAGAAAGGGGTGGATGGATTATTTCCGGCTGAAAGTCACTACGAATCGCACGCTTATGACAAATTGGAAAAATGGCTGATCGACAAGCCTGTCAAAGTGATCAAATCCTTTCTGAAACGATTTTCGTTTCTTCAGAACGGGAGCCTGCAATCTTATATTTTATACGGAGTTTTATTCATTATCGGATTGATTTTCATTCCAATGATTTTGGATAAAATTTCTTTATTTATTGACTTTTTAAAACATCTATAAACATGCTGAGTTTTATTTTAATATTATTGGCAGCATTCTTTTTTACAGGAGTGATAAATCGCACTAAAAGTATCTTGTCAGGACGAAAAGGGCCTGGCATTTTTCAGCCAATAAAAGATGTTATCAGGCTTTTTAAGAAGGGCGTGGTTTACAGTAAAACCACGAGCTTCATCTTTCAGATTGCACCAACAATTTATTTTTCTTCGGTAATTATGGCCATGCTGGTGGTTCCCTTCGGGCAATCAAAGGGCATCATCAGTTTCAATGGCGATTTCATCTTCTTCGCCAATGTACTGGCTTTAGGCAAGTTTTTCAGCATAATAGCCGCCCTGGATACCGGCAGCAGTTTCGAGGGTATGGGCGCCAGCCGTGAGGCTCTTTACTCCATGTTTGCCGAACCTGCCTTTTTTATTCTTTTAGGTTCTATGGCATTATTAACCGGACAAACCTCATTCCAGGAGATTTTTGCCGAAATGCACCTGGGATCTTCAATCAGCTATGCGCTGGCTGTACTTTCGGCCTTTGTTTTGGGGATGATTACCATGATTGAGAATAGTCGCATGCCCATTGATGATCCCAAAACACATCTTGAATTAACCATGGTCCATGAAGTGATGATACTGGATAACAGCGGATTCGATCTTGGATTGATTCTCTCAGCGGGATTACTGAAATTTTCAATTTACGGAGCACTGATTGTCAACTTATTTATTGGGATGTTTCCTTATGAATATACAATTCCCATGTTTTTTGCCATTCAGATTTTGGTGGCGATAATCATTGGAACGATCGAATCATTTATGGCCAGATTCAGGATGAGCCATAACGCACAATTTATTTTTGCGCTCACATCGGTAAGCCTCCTGATTTTTTTCGGTGTACTGATGATTTTAGGGAAATTTATTTAACTGCTAAAATTCACCCATATGATAAATGTATTGCTCATCACGTTTCTTATCACATTGTTCTATGTGGCCATTGCCAACCGGCTGCTCACTTATGTGAAGGTGCTGGCATTTCAGGGGGTTCTGCTTTTTGCGGTGGTATTCATTCAATTGAGTGAAATCAACACCTTAAACCTGATCCTGATCCTGATGGAAACTATATTTTTTAAATCGATAGCCGTTCCCGTGTTTTTAGCATACATACTGAAGCGCAACAAGATTACCCGTGAAGCAGAACCCTACCTGCCTAATTTTATGTCACTGATCATTGTCACCCTGATCTGTGTAATCACCATAGTACTGGTTAACAGCATCAAAGACAACCAGCTTGATAAGATATTTTTCGTTGTGGCCTTATCCGCTTTATTTACCGGGCTGTACTTTATTATCTCTCGTCGTAAGATCATCACACATGTGATGGGCTACCTGATCATTGAAAACGGCGTTTTTGTTTTATCACTTGCCCTGGGAAGTGAAATGACCATGCTGGTCAATATCGGTATTATGCTGGATATTTTCGTAAGTGTGCTGGTTCTTGGAATTTTTGCAAACAGGATCGGCGACACGTTTGAAGCGATGAGTGTTGATAATTTGGCAAACCTAAAAGATTAACTTCCATGTTTGGATACTACCTGATCCTGATCCTGTTGCTTGGAACCGGAACTCTGATAAACCGCAATACTAGCATCCGCATCCTGCTGCTGATAGTTTTTCTTGCAACACAGACCGCTATCTCGATCTACGGATATTTACATCTTAACACCACTGAGCTTGGCGGTAATTTTGGTTATGATTCGCTGGGTGTCCTTTTTCTTGTCGTATTGACCGTCCTGAGCTATACCACTATTTTCCATAGTTACGTCTATCTCCAGCACCGAAAGGATAGCAGCATTCAACAAAGCATGTACTTTTCGGCGCTGATCATTTTGATCGGTGCCATGACCAGTGTGTATCTGGCTTCCACCATAGGGATCATGTGGGTGGTTATCGAGGTAACCACTTTGAGCGTGGCCGTGTTGATTTACCATGAACGTACGCATCTTTCGCTGGAAGCCACCTGGAAATATGTTTTCATCTGTTCCATAGGAATCACTTTTGCCTTTGTAGGCATTGTTTTTCTAAGCAAAGCATTGCAGGAGGAAGGGTCGGTCAATCTCTCATTCACCGACATCCCCGGTCATCTTCAAAATGTCAATATCTTTTGGCTGAAACTTGCCTTCATTTTTATGCTCGTGGGATTCAGCACCAAAATGGGATTATTCCCCATGCATACCACCACAGTTGACGCCCATACCGTTGCACCGCCTCCGATCAGCGCATTCATATCTACAACCTTGATGAACGTAGGTTTTGTGGCTATTTTCCGGACCTACTCATTAATGGCTCATACCAGCATACTGCCCTGGATGAACCAGATTTTACTCTGGTGCGGATTCCTGTCGATCTTTGTTTCGACGGTCTATATTTTAAGAGTTAACCATTTAAAAAGAATGTTTGCTTATTCCAGCCTTGAACATATGGGTTTGACCGCAATCGGCCTGGCCTCAGGTGGAATTGGTTACTTTGCGGCCATCTTGCATATGGTGCTGCATTCCTTTGTCAAAGCAAGTGTCTTCTACCAGATCGATCAGGTACATCGCGTATTCAACACCTATATTATCCAAAAAACAGGAAGCTATTTTAAGAAAAATTTAACCGGGGCACTGGTCATGCTTCTTGTATTTGTCAGTATTACAGCCATGCCGCCCTCAGGAATGTTTGTCAGCGAATTTCTTATTTTCCGGTCCTTATTCGAATCCCATAAAATACTGGTGTTTGTTTTGATCCTATTGCTGCTTACCATGATTATGTGGGCATTGGGGAAAAATATTTTTTCCATGTTATTTTTGCCGCCAGGTGAACCGGATGACCATATTGTCAAGATAAATCCCTGGGAATCATCAACACAATTTATCCTGTTGACTGCCGCAATTTACCTGGGGTTGAACCCTCCATCTGCCTTCGTACAGTTAATAAATGATGCTATTATGCTATTACCCAAGTGATATGGATTACACTACAATAATCAATAATCAGACCATCCCGGTTTCTCAGATTCCTGAAAGTTCCTATGGAGCCTTCTCAGAACTGAATACCGGGTTTGTCACTGATTCTTCAGAAAAACACTGCGTGAATTATTTTGGTTATCCGGTGAGTGGTAAAATAAAACTGATATGTTGCATTGCTGATGATCCTAATCATGTGATATATGTTTCATCCTGCCTGGTTGAGACCACGGATAAACTGCCTTCCATGGCCGCCGGAATATTTTGCTTTGAGAAATTCGAACGTGAAATCCATGAAAATTTCGGGATTGATTTTACCGGCCATCCCTGGCTGAAACCCGTTAGATATTCCCATGACCGTTCGGATGTTCGGCAAACCATTGCCAATTACCCGTTTTATTCCATCGATAGTGAGGAATTACATGAAGTTGGGGTTGGCCCCATTCATGCAGGAGTGATTGAACCCGGTCATTTCCGGTTTATTTGCAATGGCGAGCAAATTCTACATCTTGAAATCCAATTGGGCTATCAGCACAGGGGAATCGAATCGCTGTTCCTCCAAAAGAGAAAGCTGTCTGAAAGGGTAACTGTGGCCGAAAGTATTACCGGAGACAATGTCGTTGGACATACCCTGGCTTTTGCTTCCGTCTGGGAAAGTTTGTGTGGGTTCAAGGTGCCTGTGGAAATAGAATTTTCCCGCACCGTTGCGCTGGAATTGGAGAGAATAGCTGTTCATACCGGCGACCTGAGTGCCGCTTGTGCCGATGTTGCCTACCAGCTGGGCAGTGCGGTCTTCGGCCGGCTGCGTACCCCCATAATTAATTTCTTGCAGGAATGGGGAGGAAACCGTTTGGCAAAAGGATTGATCAGGCCAGGACGCAATCAATTTCCGTTTACCACGGCTTTGGCTCAGCGGCTCACAGAAGTGCTGAATGCTTTTGAACCCGATTTTAACGAGATGAACGGGGAGCTTTTTAAGATGCCCAGTGCCCTCTCCCGATTTGAACGTACGGGAACTTTATCATACGAGAATGCCTTATCTGTCGGTACGGTGGGAATGACCGCCCGTGCAAGCGGTTTGAACAGGGATATCCGTACCTCACATCCGTTTTCCCTTTACGGGGAATTGGCTCATGAACCGGTCATCAAGCATCATGGTGATGTTTCCTCGCGCTTGCATGTACGGAAAGAGGAAGTCCGGCAATCAATCAAATATCTTCATGGACTCATGGCCAGGGTCCCGGATTCTGAATCAAAACCGATGCCATTTGGCTCGCCACTTCCTGATTCATTTACTCTTTCATTGGTTGAAGGCTGGCGCGGGGAAATCTGCCATTGCGCAATTACTGATGCCCATGGCGATCTGCTGATTTATAAAGTCAAGGATCCTTCATTCCATAATTGGCTGGCATTAGCCTTAGCGGTGAGGAATAACGAAATATCGGATTTTCCGATCTGCAATAAGAGTTTTAACTTGTCATACTGCGGGCACGATTTGTAGCCGCAATAATTTATTCAGGATGTTAGATCATATCAAAATAGTTTATCATCAGGGAAAACAGTTTATCCCCGATGTTACCACAGCAAAAGTGCCGGGCATTTTCAGAGGACGACCGGTCATCAGCCTGGCAAAGGTAAACGAAGGCGAATTAGTGGATCTTTGCCCGATGAATGCCATCACAGCTAATCCTGTCAGTATGGATCTGGGGAAATGTACCTTCTGCGGCGAATGCGCAAAACGGTTTCCGGAAAAAATACAATTTTCTACCGATTATAAGCTCTCGGTGAATGAGCGGGAAAGCCTGGTTATTAAAGAAGGTGATGACAAGCCTCTTACCATAAATCCTCAGAAAGTACGTAAAGAAATACACAAATTATTCAGTAAGTCGCTGAAATTAAGGCAGGTATCAGCCGGTGGCGATAACAGTTGTGAATGGGAACTGAATGCTTCCAATAATGTTCAGTTTGATATGGGACGTTTCGGGATTGAGTTTGTCGCTTCGCCAAGGCATGCAGATGGAATAGTAATTACCGGACCGATTACTGAAAATATGGCCGAACCACTTCAGATTTGCTACGATGCAACACCCGATCCAAAAATCATCGTACTGGTGGGAACTGACGCCATCAGCGGTGGAATATTTGCCGACAGCCCGGCCATCAACAGGAGTTTTTTAGACAAATATCACATCGACCTGTATATTCCCGGAAATCCTGCCCATCCGCTAACCATTATTAACGGTTTGTTGGATTTGACCAGAAAGATGAAGTAAACCCTTTCCATTGGTCAAACTAAACCTTTCCGATGTACCTTTGTATTATTGGGACCGGCAACCGGCAACAAGTGCGATCATGAAATCCTCCATTCCATATATCCTCACCACAGCCTTCATGATCGCTGGCTTCACCCTTACGGCCCAACCATCAGCCGGTGGTTTCCACGTGTACTATGGCCATCTTCATAATCACTGCAACATTTCAGACGGGCTCTATTCACCTGATTATGCATACAGTTATGCCAAAAAAGTCGCACACCTCGATTTTTTCAGTCTGGCCGATCATTCAACGGTTATCACGCCCTCTGAATGGACCTCGGTGAAGAAAGCAGCCGAAAAATATAACGAACCCGGCATTTTTACTGCATTCTGGGGTTTTGAATGGACCAATTACGATGAAGGGCATGTAACCGTGATCAATTCCACCGATTGCATTTCAACTTACCCGCCCACCCATAATTTTACCGGACTTTGCACCTGGCTCGATGCGCATGAATGCATAGCCTTTTTCAACCATCCCGGCCATAGCGATGAAAAGGGCTATGAATTCTATCATTTCTCTACTCCCCCGAGCGATAAATTTGTCGGCATGGAGCTCTGGAATAAAACACAGCGGTTTGAGCGTTTTTATTATACAGATGGATATTATTCGAACGACGGGAACCTCGGCTGGTTTGATGAAGCACTGATCCGGGGCTGGAATATCGGGGCAACCGGCAGCGAAGATAACCATGTCGGAACCTGGGGAACCTGGACAGAATCGAGAATGGCCATTCTGGCTAATGCCAATACCCGGCAGGAATTGATGGATGCTATGAAAGCCAGGCGGTTTTTCTCCACTTATGATAAAAACCTCGCCCTGTCTTTTAAAATTGACGGCCAGGAGATGGGATCCACCATTCCCGGCGGGGCCTATCCTGTGGTGATCGAAGCCTCTGATGGCGATAATGAAAACTTTACACGCATCGAACTGGTGAAAAACGGTTTTGTGGTTAACTCCTGGACCCCGAATTCAACCCATCCCATCATCTGCCTCAATCTGAATGGTCGGGACCGGGAGTTTTATTATATCAGAATATTCCAACAGGATGGTGATCAGGCTATTTCATCACCCATACGCATCTCAGGCGGGGCTTCCGACCTGCCTCCCCAGATCGCAGCTACTTCAGCAGGAGCATTCAGCAGGAGCTTTACTTTTAATTTTTCCAACGACTATGAAGGCTGGAGCGGTGATTTTGCTGACTACCCCGCTGCGGATTCCCTGTTTTATGAATTGGAATTCAGGCGGACAGCGCTACCCTCTCCTTTGGATATCAGCAGGAATGCGCTGATGATCAAAGGCAACAACCACAGTGATGACCTGTTTATGTTCATCAGGAAGAAGATTACCGGATTGACGCCGAATAAAACCTATCAACTCGTCATGGATGTCGAACTGGCGTCAAATGCCCCGACCCATGCGATAGGAATAGGCGGACCTCCCGGAGAGAGTGTATTTTTGAAAGCCGGGGCGTCACAGGCTGAACCCTTTAAAGTGCTGACCAATGGCTTCTATCTGATGAACATCGATAAATCCAACCAGGCCTCGCCGGGTGCGGATATGGATACGATCGGCAATATCGGCGTTTCTGACACCACAACTAATTTTACCCTGATCAATCGATCGAATGCCGGACATCCGTTTACCATATCAACCGATGCCTCCGGTGAAGTCTGGGTTTGCATCGGGACCGACTCCGGCTTTGAAGGTACTACCACTCTATACTATAGCAGAATAAGTCTTTCTTTTGAAGTATTCACGGGCAAGGAGGATACACGTGAGGATCTAGGGATCAGCATTTTCCCAAATCCGGCAAAGGATATCCTGTACATCCGGGATTCTCAGTCCGCTATCAGGAGTATTGATTTATTTAATAGCCAGGGGCAGTCATTTCACCCAGTCTTTTATTCGGACCGAATTTCTTTGATTGATCTTCCACCTGGAATTTACTGCGTGCGCATAATTCTTGACGATCAGTCGCGGTACCTGAAAAAGATCCTCATTCAAAATTGAATAGCTAGGACATATCAAGCCTGCGCCGTGCAAATACTTCACGGATGACCTTTCCAAGCCGTCCGCCCGTCCGACAGTAATCACTGGATATCAATCCGTTGACAAGATCGGTAATCGGACCGGTATCGCCAACTGCGATCAGCATATCGAGGCAGGTTCCGGTAATCTCCCCTGCAGCCAACATTCTAACCTCAGGACTTCCGGACTTTCCCCCGATCTCAAGGAAAATTTCCCAAAGTGCTGATGCATAAACCGATCCCTTCTTGTACAATCCATATTTTTTATAAGCCGGATCATCAAAATGGAGTTTAATATCACAACGTCGCTCGGGGTCCCAATTGACATGGGAATTATTGTCCCAGGGAAAAGGGTTTGCCCTGTCGTAACCATGAACATTAAACCGGTCCCGGAAAACACAGGACAGGAAGTCGTTGAAACCCTCTTCGAAACTGCCGGCAGCATTGAATTTTCCCAGCAGGAAGTAATGCAGTGCATGACCGAATTCATGCACAATAACACCCGGATCACTGGCATCCGGTGTTCCGCCCTCGCCAAATCCGATATAAACCGGACCGTTGACCGGCACCACAAAATGGGAATTGTCGCTCCGGCCCACTGCTTGAGCATCCACCAACACCGGACCCTGAAAATTTTTGTCAAACAAGGGGATTTCCAATGACCGGATCCACTCCACCAGCCTGTCGATGTAATAATAAGCCATTACACTTAACAGATTCCTGTCCTTTGATGAGAAGGCATACTTTGCATCACCCGAAGGAATATCCATTCCGGGATCCTCTATTTCGGCAATATGCACCCACTTCCCTTTTAAAAACGTGGCCGGGGTCCCCGTCTCATTGAGGTTTTCCAGCAATACATCCACCATTTCACTGTTGAGTACGGATTCCGGGGAGCCCCAATGCAGTCTGGGATTCTGCGAAGAGGTGATTGGATCGGGCCAGAACACTTTTGCCGGCTTACCTGTGACAAATCTTCTGCGATCCAGCTTTAATATCTCATGGTTGCCCGTTGCATCCATCAACAACTCCCAGTAACCCGTGGGATTAACGGTATCCATCTCCAACCGCCAGACCGGTTTTCGCTTAAAAATATAAAGGGTGGGTTCCGTAAGTATAACAACCTGATAAAATGAATCATACTGTTGATGAATCAAGGTCAGGACTTCCGCTGATGATAATCCAAACGGCTGTTGTCCAGCGGAAGCAGGTAAACCATATTCGATCCTGTTAATGGAAGAGGTCACCGACCGGTCGGAATTCCGCATGGTTACATTGAGGTATGCACCGTAAACAGGAATAGAGTTGAGGTATTGCTCATATTTACAGGTTGTTTGCGAGCTTCCCTCCTTTTCATCGGTCAGCACGAGTTCAATCCCTTCAAGATTAAAAAGGACGGTATTCGAGGCCAGAAACTCATCTGAAACCGCTGAATTGCTGAAAAATTCACTACTGGCAACCTCATCCGACTCCTGATTGAAATAACTTCTGACCGCAGTGGTTGTTTCATCAAAGCGAAACCCGGCGCCTGCTGAGGTGTTTATTTTAGGCATTGGCAAAAAATCAATGATTTTGAATGATTACATTTAAAGCATCTTCGAACAAATGTACTTTTTAATATGAACCGACCTGAAAATCAAATACTAGTCATATTCGGCGCATCCGGCGATCTGACCAGGCGGAAACTGATCCCGGCACTCTATTCACTGGAAGTGGAGGAATTATTGCCTGAAAGATTCGCCATCATTGGGGTAAGCCGCTCGGGAATGACCGATGATCTGTTCCGTGAGGCTATGAAACAGGGTCTGATGGAATTTTCACAGGAAAAGGACAAATCCGGGATCGATCATTTTATTCAAAAAATCTATTACCAAAGCGTTGACGCACAGGACCCTGAAAGCTTTGAAGGTCTGGCTCAAAAAATAGCCGGTCTGGAGGCATCTTTGGATATTCCTGCTAATATCATTTATTACCTGTCGACCCCACCCAGTTTATATGGGGTAATACCGGTCAACCTTGCCAAAAATCACCTGAACGAACAATCCGCAGGATGGAAAAGGGTCATCGTTGAAAAACCGTTCGGGTATGATCTGCAGAGCGCCATTGAATTAAACAATGTATTGCAGGCCGACTGGCTTGAAAGCCAGATTTACCGTATCGACCATTACCTGGGCAAGGAGACTGTTCAGAATGTTTTGGTTACCCGATTTACAAACGGAATATTTGAACCATTATGGAACCGAAATTATGTTCATCATGTTGAGATCACTTCTGCTGAAAGCCTGGGTGTTGAAAAGCGGGGCGGGTATTATGAAGGATCAGGCGCATTGCGTGACATGATACAGAATCATCTGTTGCAGGTGGTCGGACTGATGGCCATGGAACCGCCGGCTTCCCTTAATTCCGACGCCATCAGGAATGAAACGGTTAAGGTGCTTCAATCGATACGGCCCTATACCACTGCTGATATAATCGGATCCACCATCCGCGGCCAATATCTTTCATCAACCATCAAGGGTGAAAAAGTGAAAGGATATCGCGAAGAGGACGGAGTGAATCCGGAATCGAAAACCGAAACCTATGCGGCGCTGAAATTTCACATCGACAATTGGCGCTGGGGCGGGGTTCCGTTTTATATCCGAACCGGCAAGCGCCTGCCAACCCGGGTGACTGAAGCAGTGATCCATTTTAAACCCACACCGCACTACCTCTTCTCTGCCAGCAAGAATGGTGAATATCACAATCAGCTGGTTATCAGAATACAACCGGATGAAGGTATCCTATTGAAATTCGGCATGAAAACACCGGGGGCCGGGTTTGATGTCCAAACGGTAAATATGGATTTCCACTATTCTGATCTGTCGATTGAGCGGATCCCGGAAGCTTATGAAAGGCTGCTGATCGATTGCATGACCGGAGATTCGACCCTGTACGCGAGGGGCGATGCGGTAATGGCTGCCTGGAATTTTCTGGACCCTGTACTTAAACAATGGCGGGATAATCCCAAAATCCCGGTACACGGTTATCCGTCCGGAACTTGGGGCCCGGCAAGGGCCGACGATCTGATCGAAGAACACGATATGACCTGGCGGTATCCCTGCAAAAACCTATCCGATGATGGAATTTATTGTGAACTGTAAACATGAAGCCACAGATCAGAATCTTCCCGACAGTCGAAAAAATGACTGATCATTTGGTCAACAGGATATCAGATCAGTTAATATGTATGAAGGAGGGACAGTATTTCTCCCTTGCCCTTTCCGGCGGATCCACTCCAAAAGCCATATTTAAAATCATTTCTGATAAATACAGGACTAAAATCGATTGGTCGAAGGTCTTGATATTCTGGGGTGATGAACGGTGTGTCCCTCCAACTGATGAAGAAAGTAATTTTCGGATGGCCTTCGAAAATCTATTCAAGAATTTATTTATTCCGGAATTGAATTTCTGCCGGATCAAAGGAGAAGATGATCCGGTTTCAGAAGCAGAAAGGTATTCGAAAAGAGTGGATTCGATGCTCCGTCACGAACATCATATTCCGCAATTTGATCTGTTCATTCTTGGTCTCGGGGAAGATGGCCACACGGCCTCTATCTTTCCATATAACATCGAATTATTTACATCGGATAAACTGTTTGAAATCAGTGAACACCCGAAAACCGGGCAGAAAAGGATTACGGCCACCGGCAAACTGATCAACAATGCCAAAGATGTTTGCTTCATCGTCACCGGTCCGGCCAAGGCAATAAAAGTTGACCAGATCATCCATAAGAAGGAGGGTTGGGAGAAGTTACCGGCCTCGCTGGTGAAACCCACTGACGGGGACCTCTTCTGGCTGCTCGATGAGGCGGCGGCATCGCACTTGTAGGAATCCTTATCTTTACCCTGATGACAAAATCCCGACCCCGATGAAACCCAACTCCCCTAACGTCCTCACGTCCCTCACGATCCTCACGTTCCTCACGATCCTCACCTCTTGCCAGCCTACCACCTACAACCGCGACCTTTCCGGCTCCTGGAAATACCGCATCGATTCCCTGGATGAAGGGAACTCCAGGAAATGGTTCGCGGAATCCTTTCCAATGGACACCCTTCATTTGCCCGGTTCGTTGGCTGAAAATGGCAAGGGATTCCCGATAACTGCTCAAACAAGATGGACTGGACAAATTGTTGACCAGTCGTGGTTTACCGCTGATAAATATGAAAAATACCGGAAGCCCGGAAATGTAAAAATTCCATTCTGGCTTCAGCCGGATTTGTATTATGTTGGAGCTGCCTGGTACCAGAGGGAAATCAAAATCCCGGGAGCCTGGTCGGGCAAGCGTATCATCCTGTCCCTTGAGCGCTGTCATTGGGAATCTTCCATCTGGATCGATGGAAAATTTGGGGGTAAACTCAACAGTCTGGCTACAGCGCATCGATATGATTTGACCAGGCTTGCCGGTCCGGGATCCCATCTGCTAACGATCAGGATCGATAACCGCATGGTTGTTGACGTGGGACAGAATGCACACAGCGTATCCGACCATACCCAGTCGAACTGGAACGGAATCATTGGCCGGATGACGATTGAGGCCCTGCCGGTGGTCAGTTTAGGGACCATTAAGCTCTATCCGGATATTGAAAATCATATTGTCAAGGTAGTTGGCGGCATCGAGAACAGTTCTTCAAATACGGAAGAAATCTCGCTCGAAGTTATTGTTCAGCCTTATAGTAAACCCGGAAGTTCCATGAGTCCTTTCAGGATGATCAAGGAGATCCCGGCCGGCAGCGAGGCGTTTGAACTCTTTTACCCCATGGGTGAGGATTGCAGTCTCTGGGATGAGTTTTCGCCTGGCCTGTATGAAATGAAGGTGGGCCTCACCCTTAAAAAGACCAGGGATGTTCAGTCGACCAATATCCTGTTCGGAATGCGTGAATTCAAGGCCGATGGCACCCGGTTCGCCATCAATGGACGCCCTACCTTTCTTAGGGGGACGCTGGAATGCGCCATCTTCCCGAAGACCGGTTATCCCGCACTGAAAACGGAGGAGTGGCAGCGCATTTTCGGGATTATCAAGGCGCATGGTCTCAATCACATGAGATTCCACTCGTGGTGCCCGCCCGAAGCCGCATTTATTGCGGCTGATATCGAAGGGATTTATCTGTATGTGGAGTGCGGTGCCTGGACGGATGTCGGGACCGGCAACAGTTTTGACGACTGGTTATATGCTGAAAGTGAGCGGATTGTGAATGAATACGGCAACCATCCGTCATTCGTCATGATGTCGTATGGAAATGAACCCGGCGGCAACAATCAGGTGGCTTTTCTCGATGAGTTTGTGACTTATTGGAAAAATAAAGATCAACGGCGTGTATACACCTCCGCATCCGGTTGGCCAACCATACCCTCAGAGGATTTCTACAGTACGGCTAACCCGCGTATCCAGGGCTGGGGACAGGGACTGAACAGCATTATCAATGCTCAGCCTCCCTCCACCAGTTATGATTTCCGGGATATCATCGCAAAAGATTTCCCTGGCAAACCGGTGGTCAGCCATGAGATAGGCCAATGGTGCGTCTATCCTGATCTAAAAGAGATCAGCCAGTACACCGGCGTCCTGAAGGCGAAAAATTTTGAAATCTTCAAGGAAACCCTGGAAGCCAATCATCTTGCGCAACTGGCGGATTCATTCCTGCTGGCCTCCGGCAAACTTCAGGCTTTATGCTATAAGGCTGATATCGAGGCAGCGCTCCGGACACCCGGAATGGCGGGCTTCCAGTTGCTCGATTTGCATGACTTCCCGGGGCAGGGAACTGCCTTGGTCGGGGTCCTGAATCCGTTCTGGGAACAAAAGGGATATATCACACCTGAAGAATACAGCCTGTTTTGTAATCCGGTGGTTCCACTTGCCCGGATCAACAAGTTGGTACTCAATTCAGATGAGGTTTTCAAGGCAGATATTGAAGTTGCCAATTATAGTGCCCTGGCACTTAAAGAAGTAAAAGGGCCAATCAGAATTTTGAATGCTGAGGGTAAGGTGGAAAGGGAGGCTGAGTGGTCGGTTGAAGCAATACCTACCGGGACCAATACTGTGGTGGGTAAAATAGAATGGCCATTGTCAGGGATTACCATGGCTTCGAAGTTTACGCTGGAGGTCAGGGTTGGTGAACGGATGAACCGATGGGATTTTTGGGTCTATCCAAAATCGCCGGTAACCGTGCCTCCTGCGGTCCCTTCTATTCCAGTCTTTGCGTCCGTCACTGCACCACTGAAAAAAATCCTGGAACAGGGTGGAACCGCTATCCTCAGTCTGGGTCCGGATGGGGTAGCCCCTGACAAAGGCGGCAATATCGCCCTTGGATTCTCCACTATTTTCTGGAATACCGCCTGGACCCGGGGACAGGCACCACACACCCTCGGCATACTTTGCAATCCAAAACACCCGGCTCTAAAAGACTTTCCGACAGAATATTACAGCACCTTCCAGTGGTGGGATATTGTATCACAAGCCAGGCCGCTGGTACTTAATGGTCTTAATCCGGCACCACAACCCATTGTCAGGATTATCGACGATTGGTTCACCAACCGGAACCTCGGACTGGTCATTGAAGTGAAAGTCGGAAGCGGGAAGCTCATTATCACCGGGACGGACCTGATTAAGGATTTGGATAGACGGCCTGCGGCGAGGCAATTGCTGAGAAGTTTAAGAGTGTATGCTTCTTCGAAAGGCTTTGCGCCAAAAACGAATCTTACACTTGAACAGGTGAGGAGATACTTGAAGTAAGAATGTTGAGATTCGAATGCAGAATTCCGAATACCGAGTGGGAGATTCAAGTTTTATGAAGGGAGAAATCAGGGGGACGATGGCGGTTGAGCTAATTCGGAAGAGCTATTTAAACTGGCCTTTTTTCGGATGGTTGCAAATATTTTCACAAGCTCTTCAGCTTCTTCAGCATAGGATTCCAAATCCTTTTTAGAGGGATATATTTCCCTAAAATACATCAGCCAATATAAGCTTTCCCTCAACTCCTTTAGTACTGCGCCAATTTTATAAATAAAGTCTTTTCGGGTGGCGGCTGATTGAGCTTCACCGTAATGTGCTCCAGGAGATGATGATGATCTGATCAATTGGTTTTTATTGTCCCTTAAATCAGCATTATATGGTAATTTTTGCATGGCCACAAATACCCCGGCTGAAAATTTCAACAACCTCTTTTGTAAATCATTCATTCTTTTCTTTTACTATATAGATGCATTCTTCACTTCAAAATGGAAAAATTGACCGATAAATTTCCGAACCCTTCCCCCTTCACGATCCTTGAATCTCCCACTCGGCATTCGGCATTCTGCATTCGAATTTCTTAATTCTTCCTTCCCCCCCCTCCTGATAAAAATCATGTCATCATTGTGCATACCCCGGAATACCGTATCGCTTTGTGATATACCTTAGCCGCCTAAATTCTTTGACTCATGTCGTCGTCAATTTCAAAAACCAAAGGATTCCGCATAGCTTCGATTCTGTCGCTCTTTCTCTTGTTTCCATTAGCAACCTTTGCCGCCGGTTCAGGAACTGTTCCTTCGATCGGGCCGGTGAGAGTTGAGTTTATCCTGTTCGCCATGACACTTATCTGTGTGGCGGTTTTTCATAAGTACACCATGCAGGTGGCGCTCACGGGGCTTGTGGTGATCCTGGCCTTCAAGTTTATTTTCGATGCCGGCTTTAGCCTGCCCGAACATATACTCGGCACGCCGGAGCGCGAAGGGGAATGGCGCACGCTGATCAATCTCCTGGGATTGCTCTTTGGTTTTGCCATCCTGGCCAAGCACTTTGAAGAGTCGAAATTGCCCGATATCCTCCCCAATTACCTCCCCAACGGATGGACTGGCGGACTGGTGCTGCTATTGATCGTCATGGTTATTTCGTCATTTCTCGACAATATCGCTGCGGCCATGATCGGCGGTACCATGGCGATGGTCCTTTACAAAGGGAAAGTCCACCTGGGATTTCTTGCGGCAATAGTGGCAGCAAGTAATGCCGGTGGTGCCGGATCGGTGGTGGGGGATACCACCACAACCCTGATGTGGATCGATGGAGTAAATCCGGTTTGGGTGCTTACTGCTTTTATTGGTTCGATAGGTGCATTTTTGATTTTCGCAACCATTGCCGCCCGTCAGCAGCATAACCACTTTCCGATTGATGCCAATAATGAAGCCGGCATACGCGTCGATAAAGGAAAATTGTTCATTGTTTTTCTAATACTGGTTTGCGCAATCGTGTCGAATTACACCCTGGATTTTCCCGCAGCAGGTGTTTGGGTAGCCATCTTCATCGGAGCCACCTTCCGTAAAACCCCGTGGCATGAAATGAAAAATGCCTGGCGAGGAACGATTTTCCTGATATCGCTGGTAACAATCGCCTCCCTCATGCCTGTGGATGAACTCCCGAAAGCCTCCTGGTTCAGTTCTTTCAGCCTGGGATTTGTTTCCGCGGTTTTTGATAATATCCCGCTTACCAAACTGTGCCTGGAACAGGGCGGTTACGACTGGGGCATTCTGTCATTTGCTGTTGGATTCGGCGGATCGATGATCTGGTTCGGATCATCGGCAGGAGTTGCTTTATCGAATATGTACCCTGAAGCAAAAAATACCCTGAATTATCTCAAGAAGGGCTGGCATGTTACCGTGGCTTATATTATCGGCTTCTTCATCATGCTGGGAATAGCTGGCTGGAACCCGCATCCGCCGCATAAAAAATCTATGGGTAAAGCACCAACCGAAGCAAAAAAATAAGTAACTTACCGCCTCTATTCTATTGATTGGCTTTCTCCCTAAATCCCTCTGAATCTATCGATTATGGCTAAAGGTTTTATCAGTAAGCTTCTGTTGCCCAAGGAGGAGAAGTTTTTCCCGATGTTTGAAGATATGGCAGAAATGATCTCTAAATCGGCCCACCTCCTTGCAAGGATTATTGACCACAACGAACCTGCCAAACAGGAAGAACTGTTCCGCGATATCAAGCTACTGGAAACCAAGGCAGATGACATTGTCCACCTTGTATTCGACACCCTCGACAGCACATTTATCACCCCTTTCGACAGGGAGGATATCCAGCGGCTGACGTCAAAAATGGATGATGTACTCGATTTCATCAATGCTACCAGTCAGCAGATCAAACTATATAAACCCAAGAAACTGCTACCGCAATTCCGTGAGCTTTGCCTGGTGGTTGTCAGGGGATGCGAGCAGATCAGGGTAGCCATTCCGGAATTGAAAAACCTGAAAAATCCGGGTAAAATCAATGATGCGTGTGTAAAGATCAATGAACTGGAAAATATTGCCGACGATATCTATCATCAGCTGATATCAGAATTGTTTGATACCGAAACGGATCCGATCGAACTGATTAAGAACAAAGAGATTCTCGAGAAACTTGAAGCTACTACCGACCGGATTGAAGATGTCTCCGATACCCTGAAAACCATCATTATCAAATCAGCTTAATATCTGGCATTTAAGCCATTCCTGTTTTAACAATTTAAAATCTGTGCGTGTATGGCAACCGGATTCATTAAAAAGATACTCCTTCCCAAAGAGGAAAAGTTCTTCCCGTTTTTTGAAAACCTCGCTGATCTGGTTTCCGAGTCCGCCCGGTGCTTGTTGAAAATAGTTGAGAGTCATGAACCCGCATCCGAAAATGACCTTTTCCGGGAGATAAAAAATCTCGAAAAAAGGGCTGATGATATTGCCCACGGCGTTTTTGATGCTCTCGATACCACCTTTATCACTCCGTTCGACCGTGAAGATATTCACCAGCTGGTTTCGAAAATGGATGACGTACTGGACTTCATCAATGCTGCCAGCCAACAGGTCAAATTGTACAAACCCAAAAAACTGTTACCGCAGTTTAAGGAGATGGTAGTTATCATCAGCCGCGGATGCGAGCAGATAAAAGTGGCATCAAAAGAACTTCATAATCTTAAAAAGCCAGGAAAAATATCGGATGCCTGTGTTAAGATTAATGATCTGGAAAATGTTGCCGATGATATTTATCACCAGTTGCTATCGGAATTATTCGAAACCGAGAGCAATGCCATTGAACTCATCAAAAACAAGGAAATCCTGGAAACGTTGGAAATGACTGCCGATTCCATCGAAGATGTATCCGATATCCTAAAAACCATCATCATCAAATCAGCCTAACTTTTACCTAATGTCAATCCTGGTAATTGCAATCATACTAATCGCTCTTACATTCGATTTCTTGAACGGAATGAATGATGCGGCGAACTCCATTGCTACCGTCGTCTCGACAAAAGTACTGACACCCAATCAGGGAGTAGCCTGGGCTGCTTTCTGGAACTTTGCCGCCGTATTTATCTTTGGTGTTCACGTAGCAAAAACTATCGGAAAGGGAATTGTCGATTCCCATGTCATTGATGAATATGTTGTGCTGTCAGCCCTGATCGGTGCAATTCTCTGGGTATACACCTGTACGCATTTCGGGTTGCCTATCAGCGTATCCCATTCTCTTATTGGCGGTCTGATAGGTCCGGCCCTGTTGATTGGCGGAACAAAGGTTCTTATTTCGTCAGGGATCATCAAGGTTGCTTTGTTCATTTTCCTCTCGCCGATTATCGGATTCTTCCTGGGTTATCTGATCATGGTCGCCACCATGTGGCTATTCCGGAAAAGATCCCCCCGAAAGGTTGATGGAATCTTCAGGGTGATGCAACTTGTATCATCCGCCGTTTTCAGTCTGGGACATGGTAGCAACGATGCCCAGAAAACCATAGGAATCATTACCATCCTCTTGTTCAGCACCGGTTATCTGCAAGGCGAATTCCATGTACCAACCTGGGTTATTTTCGCAAGCTATATCACCATTGGTGCCGGCACACTCGCCGGTGGATGGAAAGTCATCAAAACTCTGGGAACCTCGCTGACTCACCTGAAACCTGTTCAGGGGTTCTGCGCTGAAACAGCCGGAGCCTTAACTGTCATCGGCAGCACTCTTGGCGGAATTCCAGTCAGTACCACTCATACCATTACCGGTTCGATCATGGGGGTTGGCTCGGTAAAACGCCTGAGTGCCGTACGCTGGGGAGTTGCCGGCAACATTGTACTCGCCTGGGTACTTACCATTCCTGCGTGCATCGTTATGAGCGGTGGTACTTACCTGATTATCAAGCTGTTTGTCAAATAGGTTCGGCTGCGCCTCGGTAATTGGTTCGCTTCGCTCACTAATTATGCTCCCTGCGGTCGCTAATTGGCTCGGCTGCGCTTCGCTAAATATTTCCCTCAGTGTTTTATTAGCCCGCACCAGCGGGCACAATTAGTGAGCGAAGCGAACCAATTAGTGAGGCGCAGCCGAACCAATTAGCGACCGCAGGGAGCATAATTAGCGACCGCAGGGAGCATAGTTAGCGACCGCAGGGAGCATAATTAGCGACCGCAGGGAGCATAGTTAGCGACCGCAGGGAGCATAATTAACGAACGAAGTGAGTATATTTACCACAAATCCAAACAACCATGAAACTTAAATTCTTTATCATCTCCTTCGTTTCCCTTGGAATATTTAATTCCTGCCAAACGAATACAAAACCAACCGTTATGGACAATCCGCTTCTGACCGGGTTTACAACCCCTTTCGGTGTTCCGCCGTTCGATCTGATCAAGCCCCATCATTATAGGCCAGCTTTTTTGCTTGGGATGGAAGAGCATATGAAAGAAATCGAAGCAGTGATGAATAACAAGGAGGAACCAACTTTTGAAAATACCATCGTCGCACTCGATAAGAGCGGCGAGACCCTCGCCCGGGTATCACGGATATTTTTCGGATTAGCCGAGGCTAATACGAATGATTCCATTCAACAGATCCAGGTCGACATTTCCCCGAAATTATCAGCCCACAATGACGCTATAAGCCTGAATATCAAACTTTTCAATCGAATTAAATCCGTATATGATAATCAGGAGAAGTTCAACCTGGATGCCGCACAAACCTATATACTCGAAAACTTATATAAGGGCTTTGTCCGCAATGGGGCCAACCTGAGTCCCGACAAACAGGAACAGTTGAAAAAGCTGAACTCCGAATTATCTGTGCTCACCGTTCAGTTTGATCAGAATGTTATGGCTGAAACCAATGATTTCAAATTGGTCATCGATAAAAAAGAAGATCTGGCCGGCTTGCCCGAAGGCGCTATCACAGGAGCGGCAGAAGCTGCTAAAGCAGCCGGAATGGATGGGAAATGGGTGTTTACCGCCACCCGTCCAAGTATGACCCCCTTCCTGCAATATTCTGAAAACCGCGAACTTAGAAAAAAACTCTATGACGGATACCTGTACCGTGGTAACAACGGCAACAGCAAGGACAACAATAAGACACTCGCCAAAATCATCAGTTTACGTACTCATAGGGCTCAATTGCTTGGTTATAAAACACATGCACATATCGTTCTGGAACCCAGAATGGCTAAAGTCCCTGAAAATGTTTTTGCCTTGCTGGATAAAATATGGGCAGCTGCCATACCTGCAGCTGTGCGTGATCGTGATGAAATGCAACAGATTATTTATAAGGAAGGCGGAAAATTCAAACTTGAAAGCAGCGATTGGTGGTATTATGCCGAAAAACTACGTAAAGCCAAATATGATATGGACGAAAACGAACTTCGTCCCTATTTTAAAATGGAAAATGTACGGGACGGCGCTTTTGATGTAGCCAACAAACTGTATGGTATCACCTTCACTGAGGTCAAAGATATCCCGAAACCCCATGCCGAAGCCATGGCTTATGAAGTTAATGAGGCTGACGGTTCTCACATTGGCATTCTCTATATGGATCTTTTCCCGCGCTCAAGCAAGCAACAGGGCGCTTGGTGCGGTGCTTACCGCGATCATTGGGTGAAGGACGCAAAGGAAATTACCCCGGTGGTAACCATGGTTGGCAACTTTACGCGGCCGGTCGGCGATCAGCCTGCCCTGATCAGCCTGGATGAAGCCCGTACCCATTTCCATGAATTCGGTCATGCACTGGAAGGACTTTTTGCCGGAAATACACTCAGCACCACATTTGTCGCCCAAGATTTTGTCGAATTGCCCAGTCAGATTATGGAACATTGGTGCACCGAACCCCAAGTCCTGAAATCGTTCGCCAAACATTACCAGACCGGCGAACCCATACCAGATGCACTCATCACCAAGATGAACAAAACAAGCTACTTCAACCAGGGATTTGTGTCCACCGAATTTCTTGCTGCCTGTTATCTCGATATGGCCTTTCATAGCCAAACAGATACCGCACAGCTCAACATCGGTAAATTCGAAACTGATTTTCTCACCGGTAAAGGCCTGATCCCGGAAATCAAACCCCGGTACAGGAGCACCTATTTTATTCATATTACCGGTGGGTACGATGCCGGATATTACAGCTACGAATGGGCCGCAGTTCTAGATAATGATGCATTTGAAGCCTTTAAGGAAAAAGGGCTGTTCGACCGGGCTACTGCCCAGTCTTTCCGTGACAATATCCTTTCCAAGGACGGAACGGTGGATCCGAACCAGATGTTTGTCAATTTCCGCGGCCGGCAGCCGGATATTACACCTCTCATGCGTAACCGGGGATTCATTAAATAGGGCAGAAGGCAGAGGGCAGAAGGCAGAGGGCAGAGGGCAGAGGGCAGAAGGCAGAAGATTGAAGGATCGTAGGGGAGGAGCCGTGGCTCCTCCCTTCATCCAGCAAGCAGTAGACCGTAAGACATATAGGAAAACTTTAGGTACATTTGGGTTGATCAATTAAAGGCAAAGTGAGTTTCAGTCTCAATCTTATTTTTAATCTTTCTTTATTGGTGGCTATTAGCGTGGTTTCAGCCATCATATCCGAGAAAGCAAC
Organism: Bacteroidales bacterium; assembly: GCA_041662065.1. Taxonomy (GTDB): domain Bacteria; phylum Bacteroidota; class Bacteroidia; order Bacteroidales; family UBA12481; genus UBA12481. The sequence continues at coordinate 82,308 of JBAZTE010000012.1, forward strand.
TCACAGGAATTTGCCTGCCCCGGTTCTTCAGGGCCTACTTTTTGGTTCTGCAGCTGTCATCGGCATCCTCTACCCGGTGGTTCTTTCACCTGGGATCATATTTGATGGCCGGTCCGTTGTTCTAAGCCTCTGCGGACTATTCTTCGGTCCCGTATCAGGGTCAATTGCCGCCATCATGGCCATCTTTGCCAGAGTCATCATTGGAGGAAACGGAACCCTAATGGGAACCCTGGTAATTTTCTCGGCAATGTTAATCGGACTTTTCTTTTATTATCGATGGAAAGGAAGTTTCGACCGGATGAACTACTGGAAACTGTACCTGATCGGGTTACTGGTTCATGCAGTCATGATTTCCCTGATGTTTACACTACCCTGGGAGAATGCAGTAAATGCACTAAAGCACATCAGCTTACCAGTGATGTTGTTTTATCCTGTTGCCACCGTTGTCATCGGCAAAATATTGAAAGATAATTTTGACCGGATGCAGTCGAGGGAGGAATTGCTCCGCCAAAAAGAAAAAGCCGAGGCATCGAGCCGGTTAAAGGACCTCTTCATTGCCAATATTTCACACGAAATACGCACGCCTCTCAATGCTATATTAGGTTTCGTAAGCATTATCGAAGATGAAGCCGGTGAGCGTTTTACAGAAGAGGAAAGGACCTATTTTCAGCGAATTGATCAATCGGGCCAACGACTCACCCGTACGGTGGATGAGATTCTGAATTATTCTAAACTTCTGGTCGGTGATGTTAAGTTGAACATTAAAAGAATCCAGTTACCTCAACTTATAGGGAACCTGATCCAGGAAAGCAAAACCGCCCATTCCCAAAAAACAACAGAGATCATCTTTGACAATTCCATCGGACCGGTTGAAGAGGACCTGGATGAATTTTGTATTCGAAATTCTGTATCCAACCTGATTGATAACGCTCTGAAATACACCGATAAAGGAAAGATAACCATCCGGCTTTACCGTAATCCAACCGGACACATTGCCATTAAAGTGTCAGATACCGGCATTGGTATGTCGGAGGAATTCCTGCAGCGAATTTTTGAACCCTATTCGCAGGAAGCAACCGGTTACAGCAAGCGGTATGAAGGAGTCGGGCTCGGACTCTCCATTGTAAAACGACTCTGCGACATCATGAACGCTCAAATCTCGGTCGAAAGTGAAAAAGGAGTCGGTTCCTGTTTTACGATCACGCTCCCTTCTTGAAAATCCAGACTTTGAGACTTTGAGACTCTGAGACTCTGAGACTTTGAGACTCTGAGACCATGACCCGGTCTTACAGTCTTACAGTCTTACAGTCTCATAGTCTCATAGTCTATCGTCAGCCGTCTTAGCAAGCCGGTGTGCCAAAATAAACCGTAACTCATTATAGGTTACCTCCTCACCCAACCGGTTCTTGATCGGGGCCGGGTACATCGTATCCAGCTCTTTGGCAATGGCCAACACCTTTTCAACCTTGGACTTATCCACCAAACTGAACACATCAATCAGGCCTTTAGCCACATACGGAACCAGATGACCTTCAACTGTGCCGGCAGCCAATGATCGTTCCACTGCACTCTGACTGATACTTTTCCCCTCTTTAAACATATCAAAACTCACCTCCGCTGACTTCCTCCCATCCTTCTCCATCTTCTCTTTCTTACCCTTCTTACCATTCTTAACGTTCTTACCATTCTTAACGTTTCTCCCGACCTGCTCCTCCCTCTCCTTATACAAATTTGACCCAAGAAGCGCTTCTTTTGAAAACTCCCTGTCGAGCTTCGCCGACCGGATCAGTTCTTCTGCTTTATAAACCACCTGCCGCTGCCTGAAAAAGAGACGTTCCAGATTGGTAAGTTCAGTCAGGTAGGTTTTGATCTTCTTCTCCTTGCCCATTACCCGCATATGTTCAAATATCCTCTCCGAAAAACCATTCAGCAAGGGTTCAAAATAGCCCCTTGCTGCCTCCAGCCGGGTATTTAGCAAGGCGAGATAATCCTTCCCGGGATTTCTCAGGATTCTCCTCAGCTGGTCAACGAATTTTTCAGCAGTCTCGTTCAGGGGTTTAAAATCAGCCTCCAGACTTTGTGCCCAGGCCTTTTGCTTCTGCTTTGCCGACCGCTTCTCATCCTTATCATAGTCCTCGGTGAAATAATGCAACCTGGTTTGGAGGGGATTGAAATTAAACGACTTTAGAACGATATCCCGGATATAAAACCTGATCTCCTCCTGTAAAACTGTTTCGAGCAGGGGTTCCGTTGCTTTTTGCTGGACAAAATCATTCAAGGCCTCGTCCTGCAATGGGCCCGAATAAGGAATCCTGCCCGACAGCACCAATCCATCCAGTGAAATCAGCCGCGACAGGGCCACATAAATCTGTCCCGGCGCAAATGCAGAAGAAACATCGATGATCGCCTTCTCAAAAGTCAGGCCCTGACTCTTATGCACCGTGATTGCCCAGGCCAGCTTGACCGGATAATGGGAAAACGTACCCACCACATTCTCCTTGATCTCATTAGTATCCTCCGACAGGGTAAATTTCTTGTTCTCCCAGGTGTAACGTTCAACCAGCGTATCCGGCTCCCCATCAGCAAAGCTGACTTCAATTTCTTCATCGGTAAGTGAGCTGATGGTTCCAATTTTGCCATTAAAGTACCGTTGTTCACCCGAATAATCATTTTTAATGAACATCACCTGGGCCCCTTCTTTCAATTCAAGGGTGGGCTCAACCGGGTACAGGTATTCGTTGAAATCCCCTTCAATTACGGCTTCGTAGCTGAACAACCGGCCGGGGAGTTCCTTCAGTGCTTCTTTATTGATGGTATCCGCTTTCCGGTTATGCGTGGTCAGATGGATGTAACCATCCTGTTCCCTGGCCTGAAAATCAGGATCATACCTGCTGTTCAGGGCCTCCACATCCTCACGTGCAACCTTGTTTTCCCTGAAATGATTGAGGAGGGTGATAAAAGCCTCATCCGTTTGCCGGTAAATTTTATCAAGCTCGATATATAGCGGTTGCTGTTGCTGGAGTGCTCTGGCTGCGAAAAAATAGATCTCGCGATAATAAGGTTTCAGATATTCCCACTCTTCCTGTTTAACCACCGGGGGAAGCTGGAAGAGGTCACCGATAAACAATACCTGCACCCCGCCGAACGGTTCGGCCTTGTTTCTGCGGATCGACCGCAGGGTAACATCAATCGCATCGAGCAGATCGGCCCGAAGCATGCTGACCTCATCAATAATAAGCAATTCCATCTCCTGAATCAGCTTGCGCTTGGCAGTATGCATCTGAAGACCCTTCAGCAGCGAATCCGGAGTGTTTAATTGAATTTGGATATTCCCCGAAGGGAGGGTGTTTGAAGGGATGAAAGTACCGAACGGCAGCTGAAAAAGGGAATGCAGCGTCACCCCCCCGGCATTGATGGCAGCAATTCCCGTGGGAGCTGCCACGATGGTGTTTTTATGGGTACGCTCAACGATGGTCCGGAGAAATGTTGTTTTCCCCGTCCCCGCTTTTCCCGTCAGGAAGATATTGCGGTTTGTATTATTGATAAACCGGGATGCCATGGCGGCGGCATCTTCAATGGATTTTGTCATCAGCAGCGGTTATTTGTCAAATTCAGCTCAAATATTGATGGATTGTTCCGATATATAGATGCAGGTTGACTGACTCAATGGAATTTTCGACGATAAAAAATATCATACATTTAAGTTTATCTTACCTTGTCCCAAAAATAGTCCTATTATTATTAACCTGAATGATATTATCTAGTCACGGATTAAAACCTGAATTATGAAAACATTCATTTCAGCTTTCCTTGCCCTTCTCCTGGTTGCTTCATGCGGTAAAAAGAACCAGTATACCATTGAGGTGAGCACCAGTGGCGGTCCCGACAGCCTGATGGTCCACAACAATTGGTACACCTCCTCCGATACCCTGATACTCAGGGAGGGCAAATGTACTTTCACGGGAACCATTGATACCTTTCCTAAGCTCGTATCGATCGGATTTCCCCTGCCCTCGCAATTGAATACGCGGATGATTCTCGAACCGGGGAAGATTACCGTGAATTATTCGAAGGAAACCGGTTTTAAAATCGGCGGAACAAAGAACAACGTTATCCTTCAGAAACTCTTTGAGGAGCTGAAACCCAGCCAGGAGGAGGTCATGAAAACCTGGAAGGCATGGGGGAAAGTGTACAACAAGGAGCCCCGCATTAAAGAAGAATGCGAAGCAGCCTGGATCGTTCAGGAAGCGGCCAAGAAAAAGAACCTCGATAAAACCCGTGAGCTCATCAAAGCCAATCCCAATTATGCCGGACTGGTCATCTCCCTGGTAATCGTCCGCAATGAACCTGTTGAATACCTCAAATCCTATGTTGATGCTTTTAAGGAGTTTGCACTTGATCAACGATACAAGGACATTGTGAAAGAATATGAAATTGCCGAAAGGACCATATCCGGCAAACCGGTGCCGGGATTCACCTTTCCCGATACAACTGGCCGGATGGTCTCGCTCTCCGATTTCAAGGGTAAATGGGTGCTGCTGGATTTCTGGTATGTCGATTGCCCCTGGTGCCGGAAACTGACGCCGCACATGATTGAGATTTACAAGGACTGGAAAGATTCGAAAAACTTCGAAATCGTCAGTATTTCCGTTGATAAACCCAAGGATTACCAACGTTGGAAAGAGGCCATTGTAGAAGATAAGTCCCCGTGGACTCAGGTACTCGACAGCACTAAAACCTATCCCGATGAATATGGGATTATTGGCTATCCCACGCTGATCCTGGTCGATCCGTACGGGAACGGGGTAAGAAAGGTGATCGGGTATCAGGAAGAAGGAGGGTTGAGAAGAATCTTGGGGGAATATATTAAATAACTTAGGTGCATCAAGAATGGCACGCTGATTTGCGCGGATCCCTGCGGGAACGCTGATTTGCGCGGATATCTTAATATTAAAAAATCCGTATTAATCCGCGTTGCCGCAGGCATCAGCGTAAATCCGCGTTCAATTCTTCAACCCACAATGCCTGATAAAAAATGAAAGCGACCTTTCGGATCTTAACAAGTATCTTAATCATTGGTTCTTGTTGTACGTTTTGTACTACGAAAAAACCAGCCCAAACCAACCGCATCGTGGTTACCGGTACCATCCGGAATTTCAAGGATACCAGCACCGTGTTTTCCTATGACGTTTTTGAACTGCTAGGTACAATACAAAAACCCAAAGTTAAGATCAACTCCGGCGGGACTTTTAAAATGGTAATCGAATCGGAACATCCGCTGAAGGGATTCTTCTCTTTCGGGCGCGTACCTTTCACCTACAATTTCGATATCAGGCTGGTGAACGGAAAGGATTCGAGCCTTTCGGTGGAATCAGCTGATTTCCGGATGGTTTACCTGTGGTTGGAGCCGGGCGACAGTCTCACCATGAACCTCGATGTGGAAAGAATCAATGAAACCCTCTTTTTCGCTGGTCCGGGAGAGGTAAATAACGTTTTTGTCAATCTCGAGGAAAACGAATTCGCAAGTTACAAGCATAAGTACCTCGAGAATTATTATAACATCACGTACCGGGAACCCGCTGATTTTAAACGAGTTGTCGATCAGCTCAGGCAGGAAAAATTAAAGTTCATCGATGACTATGCTGCCTCCCATACATTAAGCCCACACCTGATAAAAGTGTATCAATCGGAATACAACACCGCAGCCGTGACTTCCAAAATCTATTATCCGGGCGGTCACTCAGGTTTTAACAATGGCCGGGAAGCTGTTCTCCCGGCTGATTACTTTGCTTTCCTCGACTCTATCGAAATTTCGGACCAGATCGGGGACAAAGGGATCACCTATTTCTATTACCTCAGTGCCTGTATGCATAAAAAGCAGGACCTCGCAACAGTTGGAAATCCCGAAAAGGGGGATTTTTACCAGTATGTCAAGTCGCAGCTGAAGGGGCCAATTGCCTATGAATTCATGGCTTATGCCCTTGCCCGGGATTTTAAGAAAAGCCTGTATGAGGAATTTGGGGCCGGTTGCTCCTATCCCGCTATTGCAAAACTGGTTAAGGAAAAATACCAGCAAATGGAAGGTATGCTGGAGGGCAACCCCGCACCGGATTTTACCCTAAATGATGTGAATGGAAAAGTTGTCACAATGAATGAATTACGTGGCAAATACGTTTATTTTGATTTCTGGGCTACCTGGTGCGTTCCTTGCATCAAGGAAATCCCCAGCCTGAAAAAAACGGAAGAGGAATACCGTGACAAAAACATTCAATTTGTAAGCATATCCTATGACAAAGCTGCCGACCACGACAAATGGAAAAAATACGTTATTGATAATAAACTGACCGGGATCCAACTGATCGCTGACGATCAAATGCACTCTGTATATAATAAGACTTTCAACATTGATCTTATTCCTCGCTTTATTCTCATTGATCCTGAAGGAAAAATCGTCAGCGCCAACGCACCGAGGCCATCAAGCCCCAAGCTGAAGGAGCTTCTGGACAAGGTCGGGGAAAGATAAATTGACCTATCTGCCTAAAGCAATAATGGTATCCCTGGCTTCGGAATAGTAAATCCCGAAGTATCCCAATCCTCCGTTATCGAAATTGCCGATCGGGTTATAAGGTGTGGCCGATATAAAACTCGGTCGCGCCATATCATTGATTTGGCTATAGTAAGAATAGCTTACCGAATCAATGCATTGGAATTCCAGGCGAACAGTATCACCAAGCTGAAAATCATATCGATAAAGAGGCATGTCGACTTCGGTCCCGTCGAACGGCTGGTCATTGGTAATCGAGAAACTTCCGTTCCTTACCTTACCGTTTTTTGTTACTTTAAAACGGTAATAATTGGCAATTCCGGCCGGATCCTTCCAGACAGGATTCAGGAGAAATATCGGTGGGCTGGTCGGACGTGGATCTCCGAAACCCCTGACAACTTTCAGACTGTCAAGGGTTACTCTCACCGGAACTTCAGTTCTGGCAGAGAAAATATCTCCTGAAGGGAGGGTCACGCTGAGACTGTACACCTCGCCCGGACCAACCGTTAAGCCATTCGTAAAATAAAATCCAGGCTTCACCTCCGGTAAGGTTGTAATTAACCCTGATTTATCAATCAATTCCACTTTGGCGCTAACTATTTTCGCCATGGAATCGGTTTGGTAAAAATCAAGGGACTTGGTAAGAAGAACGTTGCACTCTCCCATTCCGGCATTCAGGGTGGCATCTATCACCACCCTGGTTGCGGAATTCTTCAGCTCCAGCTGGATGACATCTTCGCACGATGTCAGAAAAATTACCAGGGTGAATACCAGAAGAAACGGCAATCTATTCAGTCTTTTCATGTTTGTCAGAATTTAAAGTTCCAGGTAATGGACGGGACAATCCCAAAAAGAGCCAGTCTAACGGCTTCGGTGGTTCCCGGCACAGTCTTGCTTTCCTGGAACGAGATACTGTAAGCGTTTTTCCGGTCATAGGCATTGTATACCGAAACATTGATGTCGGAACTCCATCTTTTCCTCTGCTTAAACTGATAAGTAATCCCCAGGTCCAGCCGGTGGTAATCCGGCATTCTTGAAGCGTTCCTCTCAGTATAAAGATTTATAAGCACCCCATCCACCATGTATTTGCCGCTTGGGAATGTCACGGCATCACCGGTATAGTAGATCCAGTTTCCCGACAAGGTCAGGCGTTCGGCGATCTGGTAAGAAGCCACGATTGAAATATTGTGGGTCCGGTCTTGCCGTGCAGAAAACCACTGGCCAAAATTGATGTGGTTGAATTGCTTTTCAGATTTTGCCAGCGTATAACTGATCCAGCCAGTGAGTTTCCCGCTGGTTTTGCCTGCCGAGAATTCCAGTCCGTAAGCCCGGCCCCTGCCAAATTCCAGCTCTGCCTCAATATTCGGGTTTAAAAAAGTATTGGCGCCGTTCTTATAATCCACCAGATTGCCGAGGATCTTATAATATGCTTCCACGCTAAGATCCCAGTTTTTCCTGGGAAGGTTTTTGAAGTATCCGACCGATACCTGATCGGCTATCGTGGGTTTGATCAGAGGGGTGCTGGGTGTCCACAAATCGGTAGGGGAGCTGGATAATGAATTCGAAAGAATATGCAGGTACTGAAACATCCGATTATAGCTTGCCTTGATCGAATTCGTATTGTTAATCAGATAGTTTGCAGTGATCCGCGGTTCGATCCCGAGATAGGTATTGTAGAACTTCCCGGATGAATAGGCAATTGAATCCAGGATTTCCCTGTTACTATTGTACGTTTTCACCGTTGAAGGGCCGATATTATTAAAGAGGCTCAGCCGGAACCCATAGTTCATACTGAAGGAGTTACTGATTTTCTGTTCATTGGACACATAGATCCCACTTTCGAGGGCCTGTTGTGGTTCAATATGTATTCCGATCATAGTGGTATCCGCTTCATTACCGGGAGTAAAGTTCCCGGGTTTAAACTGATGATAGGTTGAATTCCATCCAAAGCGGACCTGGTTGTTGGTATTGGGATACCAGGTAAAATCCTGCTTCAGGCTGTAATCGAGGATCCCAGAGGTCAGCTTGAAGGAAAAATTCCCGAAAGCCGCTTTGAATCCGTACATGTAATCGCTGTAAATGGCTGATGTGTTTAGAAACAATTCTTGGTTGAAAGTATGATTCCACCTCAGTGTGAGCGTATTATTCCCCGAATCGAACCCGGCCTGTTTTCTTGCAAAAATATCCTTTCCCATGTATCCGGATAAAAAGAGCCGGTCCCTTTCGCCCAGGATATAATTGGCCTTTAGATTAAAGTCGTAAAAATAAAAGGTCAGGCTGTCAGCCAGGTTGCTAACGGCTTTCAGGGCCAAATCAGCATAGGTGCGTCTGCCGCTGACCATGATGGAAGCCTTATCTTTTATCAATGGGCCCTCCACAGTAAGGCGTGAGGCGATCAGCCCGATGCCTCCGGTAACCCCCCATTCCTTGGAATTTCCGTCCCTCATCCGGATATCAAGAACCGACGAAACACGGCCGCCATAAGGTGCCGGAATGCCCCCCTTATACAGTTTTACATCTTTTATTGCATCTGAATTAAATACGGAAAAAAATCCCAGCAGGTGGGATGCGTTATATACAGGTGCCTCATCCAACAGGATGTGATTCTGATCAGCCTCGCCACCCCTGACAAAATAATTGCTGCTTCCTTCACTGCTCGGGCTCACCCCTGGGAGGAGCTGTATGCCCTTGAGAATATCCCTTTCGCCAAACAAAACCGGCACTGATTTCAATTGCTTGATATCCAGCTTTATTGCACCTATGTCCAGACTCCTTACCGCATTTTTCATGCTTTTGCCGGTGATCTCCACTGTTCCAAGGGTGGTGGCCTTCGGCTTGAGTTCGATATCCTGGTTGGTATTGGATTTCAGGTTCAGTTTTGAAACAACAGTCTCATAACCAAGATAAGAGTATTGAATGGTATAATTTCCCGAAGGAACTTTAACAGAATAAAAACCATACTGATTAGTGGTGGCCCCGGTATTCAGTTCAACAATCGCAACATTGGCGAACAGAAGAACTTCACCGTTCGATGCATCCTTGATATAGCCGCTTAGCGAGTACCGCACCGCTTCATCGGCAGCAAGTTTACCGGGGATCAGCCAGGAAAAAGCAAGCAGACAGAATGGCAGGAGTTTTAACTTCATGAATTTTCCAAATCGGATTTTAAACAGACGGGCATAACAATTATTGCCATAGAACATCCAGGGCAAATAAAGGTTTAAGCCGGTTCTATTGATTTTTAATGGAAATCGATCTCACACGAACCTTTCATCCGATACGGCGTTGTGCAACATCCGTGCCTACTTACCGTGACCGAAATCCAGGGTTATGTTTTGGCGTGATCGGAATATCCGGAGATTATTTTACCTCCACTGGTTCCAGACTATCCGCTTTGCGGTTTATCCTTATTTTCAACACATAAGCAGGAGCATCAGGCATATTCCCGGGTACCCGGATCACCAGTTCCCCCTGCCGGTTGTCGTAGCTGACCGATTTACCTCCCACGATGCTTACCCGGGTCGCTTTGACACCCTGAGGAAGCGGTAACTTAATCTCCTTTAAGGATTTATCCATGACATGCAGGTAGATGACCTGTCCTACATGCGTTGAAGCCATTTTATCATTCGGCATGAATGGCCCGCCGCGGGTTCCGTACACCCCCTCACCATTCACTTTTAACCATTTCCCTACTCCTTTGAGCAATTCGACCTGCCGGTACTCAATCCGGCCATCGGGCATCGGGCCCACATTGAGCAGGAGGTTACCGTCACCACCAACAGTTTTTATCAGGGTATGTACAATTTCATCCACACTTTTCAGATTTTCATTTGGTTTCCAGGCCCACTGATCACCCACTGTGATGCAGGATTCCCAGGGATACTCACGGTTGAAACCACCTATCCGCTGTTCCGGGGTTCCATAGTCACCGGCATATTTTGCTATGCTGTCAGTCATGCCTGCCATACCTTTGAAGCCCTTATCAACCCTGTTGTTAATCAGGATATTATCATTCATATCACGGATATATTTATATAATTCCATACCATCAGCATGCGTCCACGATTTTTCCCACTGTCCGTCGAACCACAAGAGGTGGGTATGGTAATTCTCAACCAGTTCCTTAACCTGATTGAATAGGTATTTTTTATACCTGACCATGGTGGTGCTGTCGACAGGTCGCGGATCGCCCCCATACCGGGTAGTGTAATCCGGATGATGCCAGTCGAGGATGGAATGATAGGTACCGAACATGATCCCTAGTTTTTCGCAGGCCAGCTCCATATCCCTCAACACATCCTTTTTATAAGGAGTTGAAGCGATATCATAATCCGTGTATTCCGAAGGCCAGAGGGCAAATCCGTCATGATGTTTCGAAGTGATGACAAAATATTTCATGCCGGCTTCCCTGGCCAATCCGATCCATTCTTCGGCATTGAAATTCACCGGATTGAACTTCAGGTAGAGACTGTCATAGGTGCTGATTGGAATCTCCCGTCCGCGCGACCAGCCTATTTCCGTACCCTTGATGGATATTGGACCCCAATGGACGAACATGCCGAACCGCATATCCCGGAAGTTTTTCAGCGCAGCCGCGTTGGTTTTCAGGATTGGATTGGCTTCGCCGCCGCCTCCGGGCGGGGTTGACATGGGTACCTGCTGGGTAGCGCAGGAAGTTATGACAAACAGAGCTATGGCGAAGAAAATCGGGGGACGAAGAAGAAGATCGGGGGACGAAGAAGAAGATCGAAACGCACGTTTCAAGGGGTTTGAAAAAAGGTTCATGATTTTTTCCATTTGGGTGGTTTATCTGCAACTATACTTTGAACATTAAAAGTAAAGCTATGAATCATAAAAACATGGATGTTTGGAAACTTTCAATGAATCTGGTGATAAAAATCTATCGGATCACCGGAAATTTTCCGTCCGAAGAAAAATTCGGCCTTTCGCAGCAGATGCGACGGGCTGCGGTTTCCATCCCTTCAAATATAGCAGAAGGTGCTTCCAGAAAGTCGTCAAATGAATTTGTGCAATTCCTCCATATTTCCCTGGGTTCCCTGGCAGAACTTGAGACCCAAATGATTATCAGCCAAAGGTTGGGCTTCGCTACAGACAACCTTGAAGAATTTAATATCTGCGAACGCATCAGGCAAATGCTTCTCGGCCTCATCCGCTACAAACAATCCTAGCATCTTTCGTCCCCCGATCCTCTTCTTCGTCTACCGATCTTCTTCTTCGTCTTAAGCATTCCTGCGCACGATCTCCTGCATAGCCCCAAACTGCCCCTCCATGCTCTCTAGCAACTTAAATTGCGCCCGGGCCCTCTGCAAATTATGATGTTCATGCTTGATCTTGAAGTAGTTATCCCCATCAACATAATCGGTAAGGAAGCGTACGCCGATAATATAAGGGAAAAGCTTTCCTGCCAGCGGAAGGTATTCGAGTTCGGTGGCAGTCAGCGTGCTGCGGGTTTCCTGGAGGAAACCTTTGGTATACGCTTCAAACAGGTGGAGGTCCATTCCCACTCTCGACAAATCGGGGTCATCCTCAGCTCCGGTATTGGTTGAGGTCCGGATGCTGTCCCCATAATCATAATGGACATAGCCGGGCATCACGGTATCGAGATCGATCACGCACAACCCCCGGTCGTTCTTGTCGAGGAGCACATTATTGAATTTTGTGTCGTTATGAGTGATGCGCAGCGGGATCAGACCTTTCTGACCCAGATGCAGGATGGTGCCCATCTCTTCCGCTCTCTCCATCACAAAGTCAACTTCAGCGGCAACTTTCGAGGCCCGTCCTGCCGGATCGGCCTGAATGGTTTTCCTTAAGGTGTCCAGGCGCATGTCGATGTTATGGAAATTGGGAATAGTTTCAAAGAGTGGGTCACCGGGGAGGTCGGCGATCATCGACTGGAACTTGCCGAACATACGGCCGCCTTCAAAAGCTTTCTCCGGTGTATCCACGATATCATAGCTGCGGTTATCCTCGATAAAAAGGTACATCCTCCAGAAATTGCCGTCGGCATCCTGGTAAAAAGATTTTTTATCCACCGTTGGGACCAGGGTCAGTGTCTGGCGATCCGGATCCGCTCCGGGTGTGGCTTCGAGCTTCATCCGGATATGCCGTGTCACCCGGTCGATGTTATCCATCAGTCCCGGTACATTCTTGAATATCTTGTGGTTAATCCGCTGCAGTATATAATTATGGCATTTCGGCTCAGCCGTTTCCACCTTATAGGTGTCGTTAATATGACCGCTGCCGTATGGAAGGACGGAGAGTATGGTTCCGTCGATGGAGAAGTGCTTTGTGATTGATTGGAGGTTATTCATGCTTAGTACTTAAGTTAAGACGTCAGATAATTATGCTCGCTTCGCTCGCTAATCATGCTCCCTGCGGTCGCTAACTATGCGCTTCGCGCTAATTGTGCTCAGCTTACGCCTCGCTAAGGGTTTCCCGAAGTGCTAATTAGCGCGAAGCGCACAATTAGCGAGGCGTAAGCCGAGCATATTTAGCGACCGCAGGGAGCATAGTTAGCGAGCGCAGCGAGCATAATTAGCGACCGTAGGGAGCGGGAACCCGGTAATTCAGTTTCATGGCATCAAACCTCTTGTATTGGCGCTCCATACGGTGTGAAAATTTTTCATAATCGCGGAGGGCTTTGGGAGTCCAAACCACCTCGGCCAGCGCACTCATTCGTGGCAAGGCCATGTATTCAACCTGCTTTTCGGTTGGAATATATTCTGTCCACACGTTGGCCTGGGCACCCAGCACATGTTTGGCCTCTTCAACGGTCAGTTCTTCCGGGGTCGGCTCATAGGAATACACCTTCTCTATCGTTAAAAATCCTCCCCACGCTTTGGGCTCCAACTTTGGATCACCTTGATAATAATTGAAATAGCAATATGAGTCAGGGGACATGATCACATCGTGTCCCTGGCGGGCCGCATCAATTCCACCTGCTTCTCCCCGCCACGACATCACCGTGGCTTCCGGGGCCAAGCCGCCTTCCAGGATCTCGTCCCAACCCACCAGGTTGCGGTTATTGGCCATCAGGAACTTTTCGATCCGCCGGATAAAATAGGATTGGAGCTGCATCTCGTCTTTCAGCCCTTCGGCTTTCATCCGTTTCCGACAATCGGGGCACTTGGCCCACCGGTCCTTCGGACATTCATCGCCCCCGATATGCACATATTTAAATGGGAAGAGCGCGATCACTTCTGTCAGAACGTCCTGAACAAATTCGAAGGTAGCCTCCTTGCCGGCGCAATACACATCATCCGAAACACCCCATGCCGAGCGCACCTCAAACGGACCGCCGGTGCAGGAAAGTTCGGGATATGCAGCCAGCGCGGCAACCGAATGCCCGGGCATTTCGATCTCCGGCATCACCTCGATAAATCGGCTGGCGGCATAGGCTACGACTTCCTTTATCTGGTCCTGTGTGTAAAATCCTCCATAGGTTGTGCCATCGGAATTCTTCCTGATCGAACCAATTTCGGTGAGCTTCGGGTATTTCTTTATCTCGATCCTCCAGCCCTGATCCTCAGTAAGATGCCAATGAAAGACATTCATTTTGTGCATCGCCAGCATATCAATGTATTTCTTGATAAACTCAACCGAATACAGGTGGCGGCCAACATCAAGGTGCATCCCCCGCCAGGCATAGCGTGGCTCGTCCTGGATATCCACCTGCGGAATCATGATTCCCTTGTTCGAAGCCAGTCCGGCTGAGCCAAACACCTCCGGAGGAAGCAATTGCAGAAGGGTTTGTATTCCGTTGAAAACCCCGCGGGCACTGTTACCCCGGATGATGATACCACTTTTAGCGGTTGTCAGGGTATAGCCTTCCGGATGGGCTGAGGAACCAAGCTTTGCGATGTCCAGAAAAATACAATGACCCGGATTACTGCCGTCGTAGCTGATTTCAGAGTAATGCAATTTCTCGCTCAAATAGGAAGCCGCTGCAAAAAGTGCCTGATCCCCGGAAGCGATAAAGACCTTCTTTATTGACGGAAACTTCACCATCGCCGGTTCAATGGTCATATTAGCGGGCTCGGGGATGATCCGGACATCCGGAGTTTCCTGTTTGCACGACCAAACCACCGTCATCAGGACGAAAACTACACATAGGGAGACTAACTTCTTCATATTCTTAGAATAGTTAAGGGAAAAATGGTTCCGTAAACTTACATGGATTTTTTTATTTCAGGAAATGGCCCGACTGCATCCTCTTCAGGTTCCCAGCGGTTTTCCTTCGGTTACCATTGTAACCTGAACTCTTGAACTGACTCCATGAGGTCCTGTGCAGGAGAAGGAAATTTCATTGTCACCATTTTTCAGCGCAGGCACCGTCCCTTCAACCCGAACATCCTGTATAAATTCCCCTTTCGAACCATACAGTTTACAATCGTTTTGGGAAAAGAATTCCAGGTACATGCCCGACTCCATCTTAACCGGAAAGGTCAGCTTTTGGCCTCCGACCGAAATACATGGATCAGTAATCGAAACCGGGACCAGGGGTAGCGCCTTTATGGTGCCAATGAGGCAGTTAACTTCTTCACCGGCAGGCAGATTATTATACCAGAGCTGCAATTTATCCACACTATTGAATGCCACAGTATGCCGGAAGGAATCGTACACATAAAATCCCGAATCGGGCCAGGTATAATTGCTGAATTCCGATGATTCAATTTCCACCAGCTCGAAATATTTCCAACCCGTAAAGTCAATTTTAACAAAATGGTCACCTCTAGCCCCAAAGGAGATATGCGCCGGACTTTCGATCCTGAGATTCAGGAGCTGCCCTTTTCCATCGCCTTTTATCCATACTCCGAGTGCCTGGTTATTTCTGATATCCAGCCAGGGTTCAAACCGTTTCTCCATTTTGATCCACATACCTTCAACCGGGGATGTTTCAGAAGCGCTGGCAGTAAATAATCCGCTGGCTCCATCTCCTTTTGGCTTTTCGGGTGCAATCTTTATTCCTCCCGATACACCAGGTGCGTTCCCCTGATTCTTAAATTCATCTGATCCGGTAAAACCGGCTAAAACAACATTGGATGGATCATCAAACGCCGTTACCGACATCAGAGGTTCAATTCTAAGCTTAACGGGCTGTGAATCAAACTCATTATTCATAATCCATTGTGAGGTGGGATGACCGTTTCCTGCAACTTTATGTTTTTGACAGGCAATGGGCTTGAAATTCCACACCCCGTTGTCCTGCCGGAATAGTGTGAATTCTTTTCCCGGCAGGCGAAGCAGTGCCCTGACGGTATCGTTGAAATAATTCTGATGCCTGAGCTCTTCGTATTGCCTGATGATGGCAATCAATCGTCTGAACAGGGGATTGGCCTCCAGGTTTTTCTCGTCTGCGCCTCCAAGCATGGAGAGACCCGCGTTATTTCCGATCATCTTGCAGCACAGATATTCGATATCGTCGGGGAAAGTCGGTTCCACCTGCGGTGGGTTCCAGGTCTGATTTCCCCACCAGCCCAGGTGAAGGGGAAGTAGCAGTCCTCCATTTTCGGCCGGAGCATATTTATTGATCATCGGGGTATGGCCACGCCAAAGGCCGTGCTCATATTCGTTGGATTTGATTTTTGGCGGGAGAAACAAACGGGCCGATTTAATCGCAGCCGAGTGAACATCGATAAATCTTTTGTACCCTCTCACAGGCCGGTCCCAGGCTTGCCAGCGGGAGCGGTATTGCCAGAAATGATGCCACATGGCGCTCATTTCCATCCCTACCGGGTGTTTCAATTGTCGCGCCACTTCAAAAACAAACTTGGTCCCGTAATACCATGAATTCTCCGGTCCGTCAAGAATATCGCTGCCGTCAATCGCATCGAAATAAATCCCGTCGAATCCGTAATCACTCACAATTTGTGCCGTTCTTCCGGCCACTTCGTTAAAAAGCGGGGTTTCGGGTCCGGGTACAAACCGGCCAAACATTTCGCGCAGGTGAAATGCTTTTTCTCCCGCATCGTAAGAAGACACCTTTGTTCCATTCCGGCCGCGTTTGCAGCCGGTAAACTTATAAGGCGGGGTTTGCGTGACTCCGCTGAATTCGATGATTTCATCGCCGATCCTTAACGAGAGACTGTTCCTGACAAAAAAACCCGTGGTGGTTGAAATGTCTTTGGTTGGCTCATTAACCACCAGTACCGTGTCACCTTCCTTAATAGGTTCAGTAAGGGTAAACGTACTGAAATAACCGAGATCCTTACTGGGAACCGGGGTCACATACCGGGAATTCTTATCGATAAAAAAGGCATACGTATGAAAAATAGAGGAAATCCCAGCCGCATGCAAACGGTCATTGATCCGCCTGAATGCGTCCCATCCCCCGGGCCATTTCACGGTATCGAGTTCAAAATCACCGAATTTAAAAAACCCGCCGCCGCCATGACTGTCTATCTGATTGAATCCCAGGCTGCGACACATTTTAATCCACTCATCCACAGTACTTTCCGTGAGGGTTCCAAAGTTCATCAGGTAGGAACCAAAACCCTCTTCCTGCAATAAAGCCCAGGCACCTCCCTTGTCGGAATGCGGAATATCTTTTGCTTTCGACATGACCTCCCGGATCACCGAAAGGATTTTCTCCTGTGGAACACTCAGAACTGTGATTTCAGCACCCTTCAGTCCAAATCTCTTATAACAGGTGGCCCAAAGATGTGATTGGAGAGCCGGCAGCTCACGTACATGAGTGAATAAATTCATAGAGAGAACGCAGGCGGCGAAAGGTTCGTAGGGCATACCCTCAAGGGTCAGGGGGATGTTCAGAAACGTCAGGGACTCGATGTTCCCTTCCACCGAAGAAACCTTAAAAGAAATCCGGTCTTTCTCTTTTTTTATCAGGATATCAGCCGTTACCTCCGCCTCCCCGAATGCCAGCCGGAGATGTTTTCCCTTCTTCTGTACCAACTTAACATTCAGTTGTTTTCCATCCTGTATAACCTGTCCGCACCAGGAAACTGCCGTCGTATCCAGATAGTTTTTGCCTGATGCCAGATCGGTGAACTGAAGATTTTTCCCGTCAGGTGCAATTTCATACCTGAAGCAGCTGTTTTCGATAATAATGCTGTTGGTCGAAGAGGACGAACAGCCGATCAGGAATATTCCGGGTAACAAAATAATCATCAGTAAGAGCTCGGAGTAGAGTGTAAGGAAATCAGGTGTGGATCCGCGCAGTTTCATACAGACTATTTTTGGTAATTTATCTTCACAGTCTTCCAGCCCGGTTGCTCTGCGGCAATTTTAACTGTACTCAGCCGGTCATGATCCGGACTGGTAAAGTTTGCCGTACCTCCATCAACCTCCGCACTTTTTATCGAATATCCGTTATCTGCGAAAACCAGGTTCATCGCCTCCCCTTCAATCAGATTCACCTGACCGGTGATTTGCATGGTCTCCGGTTGCCATTTCATATCGCGGATCTCGATCAGTCCCTGCATGATATGCCGGTCGGTTGAAAGGAGCTGTGGAAAATCCGTCTTTTCCCGTATCGATATCATTTTGGCCTCACCCGGACGCAATTCCAGTTTAAGGGAGTCGGATCCCATGAATTCACCTGCCGGTTTATTATCCCAGAATTCATAAGCCAGATATCTTTTACCGGCCTTCAGATCCAATGCTCCGAAATAATCAGGGGAGCTGAAACGGACGGTTTTCGCGGATGGCTTTTGATCATCGGGATTGTAAACGACCAGTTGATACCACCCTTCCTGAATCTTAAAAGCAAACATCTCCGGGTATTTTGATACGAATGCATCCACCGGCCTGGCTGATATCCAGGAATCCGGATATGGGAATATCCGTGAAAGATCACGGACCATTTCCGGACCCAGGCGGTCGAAACTGTTGGCCATTAAAAACCGGCCGCAGGTGGCATACATCAGGGTGAGCAATTTACGGACCCCGTCGGTGTTGGCGGGCTGTGCTTTCAGGAGGTTTTTGGCATCCATATCGTAGCTCACCACTTTACGGTTTTTGTACCACCGCAGACCGCCCATCGAAATCATGAAAGGCGACATTTTATCGGTGTCGCCCCAGATACGCTGGGAGGACACAATGCCGAGGGTAATATCGGATCCGTGATCGAGATTGCGTTCATCAAGCCAGGCACCCCGACCGAGCCCTTTGCGTGCCAGCTGGAATACGGTCCGGTAAGCCGAAGCAGTGGTGGACCAGGCATCCTCCATTCCCCCATGTTGGGCCCAGCCGGTATATGGATAATCATACATTAGTCCCTGTACGCCTCCGGCCGCCAGATTGTTGTAAACTTCTTTCATGTGGGTCAGGAACCCGGGATCTGTAAAATCATAGCTGACCTTGCCCTTGATCATCCAATCCTTATCAGGGATGGTGGTATCCTTACCATTGAACAGCATATGCTCTGGGAACGCTGCGGCATAATCGTCCGACCGCCTGCCGGTCTGGAAATAGGTGATCGGAATCCCACCGCGGTCGATAATCGCCCCGGCCCATTTCCGGGTGGTCTCATACGGTTTTTTGTAATGTCCGGGCGCCACGTCCACATTGCCGTCGGGCGGACTGGCAAATTTTCCGGTCCCGTACATTTGCCAGTGCTTCTCATCCCACCAGCCCTGCTCATTATTTTCTTCATAGGCATCCGGAACCAGCCTGATCGCTACCGGACTGTACCTGAGAAATCCCGATTTCACCGCACGGTCCATTTCTGCAACCGCTCCGGGTGCATCATTTATCGATGGCCCGCCGCCATACCCTTTATGCTGGGCATACCACAGGCAAACAGTGGGAAAAGTATAGTAAGCCAGATGGATCTTCTGAAAATCCTTTAGGATATCCCCATAATCTTCAAGCGCTTCGAACGGATTCGAATGACCGACAGATATATAGAAAGCATCCTCCGGAAACCAGGCCTGGCCTGGATCGATACGCTTGCCTACCGGATCGCGGGCGCAGAGATTCAGCCGGAGGTTTTCCTGTTCCGCAATCTCTTCTTGCACCGGATGTCCCACACCGTTGAGATTCTCTTTTACCTGCCCTTCGCACACGCTGAAATCACTGATAACTGCATTTATTCCTCCTTCGTTCCGGAAATGGATGAGGAGGGTGTCGACGGTTACCGCATTAGCGGGCAGGTTCAGCCAGATCTGTTCCGGTGCTTCGCCACCTCCGTGCGACGGCAGTTTTTTGGGTGCCAGCAAGGTATTCAGACTACCATTACTTATCGACCAGGCAACGGATTCGGTGCGGGTATCCGCATCATCGCTCCAGGCCAAACCCAAAGCATACCTTGTTCCCGGCTTCAGTCCGGATATTGCCAACACAACATCCTGCTTATCATACAGGATATCATCATATTCCGGGCCGTAACCGGCATCCCATCGGTAAGAACTTCCATGAACCGTACTCACTTTTACGGGAGGGGCAAAAACCTCACTGTTCCTGCCGGCATCCAGACGGGCAACCGGTTTCAGCCCGGCAGGCAACGAATGAACCGCCTTTTTTTCATTTCTGGCCGGTGACACTTTTACAAACTTTTCGATCTCAGTATACTTTAATCCACCGGCCACTAAAACCTCCCGTTTCCCGGACCTGCCCCAGGTGAGAAGCAGGTTATTCCGGCAATCCAGTGAAGGTTTTTCAGTGACCCGGGTATCCTCTCCGCCCCCGTTCCCGTCGAGCATCCGGAATCCGGGTTTCAGGTTTCGGCCTTCATATAATTTGCCATTGGTAATGACACTGATCTCATGAACATGCATGGTTGATTTTCCGGTGTTCATGATTCCCCCGTCGATCACCAGATAATCTTTCCCGGGCAGGAGTCCGAACCGCAATCCCAGTCCAGGCTTACCCTCCTTGGAACTGCTGATCAGCAAATATTTGCCGGTTTCTCCGCTATGAAAAAAATCCGACAGGCTGTAATCCACTTTCCGCAAAGGTTCGTTGGTTGAATCTCCCTCAATCCGAAGGTAGGCCCCGGTGATGATTTTCTTCTGATCGCGGGTGCGGAGGATCTCATAAACGCCTTGAGCCGGCTTAACCACAACATTCACGATGCCATTGGAGAATATCCAGCGCGAAGTACCACCCACAAAAGTAACCTCCGACTGACTGCCCTTATTGCAACCGGTGGTTAAAACCAGGGCAAAAATCGGAATTATAAGAAATGACCTTTTCATTTATCCGTAATATCTTTATATACTTATTCTTTTATCCTTACCCGATACCTGATACCTGATACCCGATACCTGATACCCGATACCCGATACCCATTTTCCATGTTCCAAAGTCTGAAAATAGCAATTTGTAACCAGAAAAGGTTTATTTTTGAACCTAAGAAACAAACCATATGAAAATAAATTTTTTTAAACTTGGGGTGGTCCTGATAGGATTTGCCCTTGTGGGTTCAGGTTGTAATCAAAGGCCAAAAGTCCAGGAGAATCAAGGGTTAAGCACCAAAGGACAAACCGGTGTTGTGGAAGTTGGAGCATTCGACGCAGCAAAGCTGAAAGACCAGATTGTTGAGATTATTCAGAAGGCTCCCAAATTAAGGGATATCCCAAGGGTTTTAAATAGAATCGGCGCTTCCTATATGGCAGAGCTTACCTTACCTATTAATGACGTCGAAAAATACCTGACAGCAGTTGACATGAGCCTCGCGAACGGGATATATGCTTTCGACGCTGTATATGCCAAGGTATTGGGCCGGGATGATGTCGTTGCTCAGCTCTTGGACATTCACAATAAGATGATTGCCAAATTAGGCCTGGAAGGGGAGCTGGCCATCATGAAAAAATACGACGAGCGGATCAAGCAAAATTCTGAAAATCACGACTCCCTGAGTACTATCGTCATGGACGCGATGAACGAACTTTCATCCAACATGACCACCGAAGGGCATTCTGGTGTTTATGCCCTCTTTTATGTGGCATCAAACATTGAAGGTTTGTATATTCTGACCCAGACAGCAAAGATGGCAAAGGATGATACCCCGGTGATTGAATTTATCGGAGATCAGAAAGAACGAATTAAAACCATCTTCAGTCTGTTGGAATTGACCGGCTCTGATCCGTCAGTGGCTCCGATCCTTGAAAAAATGAAACCGATCATGAATTATTTCAATAATAATAATGATTTTTCTGCAAAGCAACTTGAAGAAGTCACTCCGCTAATCGAACAACTACGGCAAGAAATCGTCAAGTAAGCGACTGGTAATCTCACCGGATTTTCATTTCAGAATCCATCCCTTGGCGACCTTCCTGATGGTCATGAACGCAAAATCGGACCGGGTAGTCATTTTCCCCGACACCAGGTGAATTGCTTTTGCACTCAGCCACTCAAAAGATCCGGCAAATTGGACTGTTTTCCACCAAAAATTCAAAATACACCACCAGGATAGCAGACAAATCAATCCGAAAAAAATAACCAGGATCAGGTGTGCGTTCCATCCGGGAAGCAGGAGATCGCATAATTTTTTTAATATCTCCGCGACTATCGGTTCACAGATAAAAACGGTGAGGGAAACCAGACCGAAAAATCTCGCGGGGTAAAAAATGCGAAGCATTGTTTGTTTCCTTGGCGAACTTGCAAAATCCACACTGGATAAAAAAAACCAGTAAAGTAATATGAAAAACCCTAACTGGTTTAACCTGAATAATATCCAGTGAAATTGGTTTGACATGGTATTGGCAAAAATGGTATTGAAATCCAATCCCCCAAGAATGAAAAAGCCAATACCTCCTATCAGAAACGTACTTAACCCGCCAATCAGGAGAGTCCTCTTAAGGAGCACCCGTATAACTCCGCCTGCGATGCCGGCTCCAATAGCCGCACCGTAGAATCCGAATGCCAGAAAGGGGAACATTCCATATGCGCCAATAAAAAGATTTGTCAGGGTCAGTCCAAAGAATTTTCCATCATGTACCAGGGTAGTTTTATACAGCCCTAACTGATAACGAACAAAAGGTGTCGCCACCAGGATTACTGTTCCGATAATAATAAACAGCCGGATATCCCTCTGTAAATTATGATGATCCCTTTTGCGGAGAACCAGAAAGAGGACAATTGAAATAAAAATGACCACCAATCCGATCATTGAAAGGGCATTGGATTCAACATAATGCTTTGAGGTCAGCGGAATAATTTCGCCCGTTTGCATCCAGCCGGTCAGGATTCCATACCGTTGCCGGCCAACCGCAAATCCGTTTGCAAAGAATATACTTTGAATATAGTGGAGTAAAAGGATCCAAAATCCGGCGGACAACCCCCCGGATAAGATGTATTTTGACACCGATTTGCCTTCAGCCTTTCGCCGATAGGCATTAAAGGAATTCACGGAACCGCAAATCAGGCTGAAAATTCCGGCCATGGTCATCAGGTAAAACAGCAAATACAGTAACCACAGGGAGGTTCCTTCCGCAATATCCTGACCCGGCTCAGCTGCCGCCCAATTATAGTGAAGACGGTGCAAAACCACAATGACCATTATGGCGATACCGCGGAGTATATCCAAAGATTCGATCCTGTTGCCAGGCAAGTGATCAGAAAACGCCGCAGTATTATTTTTCGTCAAAATGGAGGTTACTTTTAGGATTTAACCGCCATAAAATTAGCAGAATTACTTTGACAGTGTCAGTTAGAATTCAGCAAAAGCAATAAAAATGCATTGGCAATTGATCACCATTTCCTTCTCGCCACTACCCATCCTAACAGAAATCCAAGACCCAGACTGATCAGAATCTGTACCCAGTTCAGATGGTTCAAACTGATCGATCCGCCTCCGTGCGACATTCCTCTCATCCACGCACCGCCACCTAACAGAAGAAAGGCAACTATGATAACCACAACGGCAATCAGGTAGATAGCCGTGTTGTCACTGGTCAGGAATCTTCGTGTTCTCATCCTCATCTTTTTTGATTATTTAAAACCATTGTCAGATAAAGGTCGGGGGTTATCCCGGTAGAATCGTTACACAATTCCCTGAAGGATTTATAGGATTCACACATCACCAGACAGGGGTGTGTTATTATTCGATAAACTTATTTTGCTATCTTTTCCCCTCTTTTCCGGATATCAATGAACCAAAGGATTAAACTGCTCTTCCTGTATCTCCTGGCCCTGTCGATAGCTGCCTGCGAGCCCGATGGCCCCGGCCTGATTGATTCGGGAAATCGCAATCTTTCCTATTCGGGCCGCATCGACCAGCGGTCCGATGGCACGGTGGCACTAATCGGTTCCGGCTCATCAGTTTATGCCCACTTGTCAGGTACCCTTTGCACCGTTCTTCTCCGGAATGCGGCCCCGGCGGGACAATACAATTACGTCGTCTTTGAATTGAATGGGGAGTACCTGGGCAGGTTCCGTGTGGATGGAGATTCGGTAAAAAGTTTTCCCATAGTACTCCCTGCTGATAAAAAAGACCATTCACTAACCATTTCTAAAGCGACCGAACCGGTTAATGGCAATATCATTTTTAAAGGAATCTCCGGGACAATCTTGAAACCGGTGAAGGTCCTGAATGAAAAAACGATTGAATTTATCGGAAATTCCATTACCTGCGGGATGGGTGTTGATACAAAGGAAATCCCTTGCAAATCAAGGCACTGGTATGATCAGCATAACGCTTACTGGTCCTATGGATCGATTCTTTCCCGGGTCCTGAATGTGAAAGGCATTCTCACCTCCGTTTCCGGTATTGGTGTTTACCGGAACTGGAACTCGCTTGGACCCACCATGCCCGTTGTTTACAGAACTACCTATCTGAATGGCGATTCAACCGATTTGTGGGATTTTTCCGGTACCGCCCCTTCGGTTGTCAGTATCTGTTTGGGTACCAATGATTTTTCAGATGGCGATGGTTTAAAATCACGGCTCGCTTTTGATGAAGAGCTGTTTATTCAAAAGTATATTTCGTTTATTAAATCCCTGTACGGATATTATCCGCACACAAAAATCGCTTTGCTTTCCAGTCCGATCCTGAACGGTGAAAAAAAAGAGGTACTGGATAGCTGCCTGATCAGGATAAAGCAATATTTCGATAACTCAGCTGTACCTAAATCCATTTCATTGTTCCTTTTTGATCGCACGTTTTCATCGGGCTGCGATGGTCATCCTGATAAAAACGAACAAATCCAGATAGCTGGCCTGCTTGTACCTTTCTTCACTAACCTACTGAAAGATTAGCACTTACATTAACATTGGTTTAGTATTAACAGCTCCGTTTTAATCCGCGTTCCCGCAGGGATTCGCGAATATCCGCGTTCCATTCTTATCTTTGTTAAGCAAACCGACCTTCCTATGGCACCTACCATTAACCGGTTAAAAATTTTCTCCCTGTCATTTCTGCTTATGGCAACAATTTCAATGGCTCAGACGCAGCCTGCCGCCACCATTCTCCTCTGGCCAGGTGCAGTTCCAGGTGAAGTAAAACCCAAAGCACCTGATGTAATAAGTGGTGATCATGGCGGCAATGTTACCCGTATCGGTTCCGTAACCGACCCGGTGATCGAAGTATTCGAACCCCAGGGGGGTAATACATCCGGTTTGGGCGTGGTGGTTTGTCCGGGCGGTGGGTATCAGATTCTTGCGATCGACCTCGAAGGGTATGAAATTGCCAAATGGCTGAACAGTCAGGGTATTACTGCCTTTGTACTTCATTACCGGGTTCCGGATAATCCGGCTGGTGCCCTGATGGATGCCCAGCGGGCGATCAGGATGACCAAATCCCTTTATTTGATCCGAAAACCCGGCCTGAAGAAGATCGGAATCATGGGATTCTCAGCCGGCGGCAGCCTTTCGGCCCGAGCCAGCACCCAATGTACAGAAAAGACCTACGAACCGGTTGATGTTACCGACGAACTCTCAGCCAAACCTGATTTCGCCCTGCTGATCTATCCGGCCTACCTCGATCAGGGTATCAACAATTCCCTCACGCCCGACCTCACGGTCGATTCTAAAACTCCTTCAATGTTCCTGTTTCAAACCGCCGATGATCCGTATGGAAACAGTGCACTGGTTATGGCAGGGGCTCTGCGCGATCAGAAGGTGCCGGTGGAACTTCATTTTATGCCGGCCGGCGACCACGGATATGGTGTTCGTCCCGGCAACCCGGCCGCCGAATTGTGGCCCCTTCTGGCCGCCGCATGGCTTAAGAAACTCATATCTTCGCAATAGTTAAAACCAAATGCCAACCAACAAAACTTCATACAAAGAAGTGTCATCCCCGCGAAGGCGGGGACCTCGTCACTCTACCAGTATCTAAGTTGATCTCCTAACCTCTTAAACAAATGACACCCGTCCCCCGCGAAATCACCAGCCACCCCTCCACCGAGCGCTCAGCCTTTTTCAAGAGCCGCTATCTGCAGGCTCCCCTGATGGTGGATATTGAGTATATCAGGCACCTGACCGTTTCCCATAAACGGACCGACGGAATGGAAATCCAGGAACGGCGGGCACTGAACCACGCTTATGCACTGGAAAATCTCACTCCGGTCATCCATGAGGGGGATCTGCTGGCAGGAAACAAAACCCGGTTTATCCGGGGCGCCGTTCCCTACGCCAATTATGCCGCAGAACCCTTCCTCAGGGAGATGCGCAAACAGGAACAGGACTCCCAGGCCAAACATGCCGAAACCGGTCAGGGCGGCGGGATCGCGCGTGCACACGAAGAAGCTGTAAAAGGCGGACTTAAAGTGATCTCCGGAAAATTCCTGATTAGCGATGCGGAACTGACTGAATTCAGGGAGATCTGCGAATACTGGGAGGGAAAAAGCTTCATGGATCAGGGTAACAGCCTCTGGAAAACCCATTTTAACCAGTCGGCATTCATTGAGGATGGATGGAAAATCGGCCTCTACACCGCCCCGCACGAACCCTGTCCCGAAGGCCGCCTGATCCTCGATTTCGACATGGCCCTCACCAAAGGTTACCTCGCCATCATAAACGAAATCGAACAGCACATAAAAGAATTTCAGCCCGAAAATATTAAGGAATCGGGCAAACTGAACTTTTGGCTAAGCGCGGTCATCGTACTTAAGGGAGCCATGAGGTTTGCACAAAATTATGCTGATGAGGCCCTTCGGATGGCATCGTTAGAGACTAATTCAATACGGAAAGATGAGCTGCTGGAATTGGCCGAAATTTGTAACCGCGTGCCCATGTTACCCCCGCAAAATTTCCGCGAAGCCGTCCAGTCCTTCTGGTTTACCTACCTCCTCGGACATCTCGAAGGCTCACACCTGGGTTATTCACCCGGAAAGCTGGATATGGTGCTCTATCCCTGGTATGAAGCAGATACAGAGATCACCTTCGATGACGCGGTGGCGCTTTTCGAGGAACTCTTCGTGAAAATGACCCAGATTGAATACATCGCCAGCCTGAGCTGGCAGGGACTCGGGCATGGAAACCTGTACCAGAACCTGATCCTCGGCGGTGTCGATGAAAACAACCAGCCCGCCAGCAATGATCTGTCCCTGGTCATTCTCCAGGCCCAGATCAATATGCAGATGACACAGCCTACCCTTTCGGTGTGGTATGACGACGGGCTCGACAGAAATTTCCTGATGAAAGCAGCCGCCTGTGTTAAAACGGGAGTCGGATACCCCGCTTTCTTCAATCAGAAAACATATATTCAGCATGAATCCGATACCAGCCATCTTCCGCTCGAAGTAATCCGCAAGTGCAGTGCCATGGGCGGCTGCACCGAACCTACGCTCCAGGGAATGTCGTACGGAATCGTGCAGGCCGGCTTTGTCAATCATGGAAAGATTATCGACCTGACCCTGAATGGCGGAATGGATCCGGTCACCGGCATCCGGATGTTTAAAGCCAGGGAGCTCCGCACCTATGAAGAGATCAGGCAATATTACCTCGATATCATGAAGGCCGCTGTCCGTAACTGGCAGCAATACTGGAATTACGTGATGCTGGCCCACCGGAATACCGTTCCATTGATTTTCTGCAGCGTGTTTGTGAAAGATTGCATCCAACGGGGCAAGAACATGGACGACGGCGGGGCTGTCCTGAATCAATCGATCACCACGCTTTCATCGGGATTGGTGAATGTGGCCAATTCCCTGGCTGTAATCAAAAAGCTTTGCTTCGATGACCCGGTCTGCTCTTTCCATGATCTTCAGGAAGCTGTCCGCAAGAACTGGCAGGGATTCGAGTCGCTGCGGCGGAAAGCACTCGAGGTTCCTCACTGGGGAAATGATGATGAATATGTTGATTCGATCTTTCTGGATCTGTTCGATGAATACTGCGATTGGGTGCGTGGACAGAACAATTACCTCGGCTATCCTTATGATCCTTCGATGCTGGCCATCTCCACACCAGTGCCTTTCGGCAAGGTTTGCGAGGCTTTCCCGGATGGACGGCTGAAAGGGGAGCCCCTGGCGGATGGGGTCACCTCACCTTATCCGGGAACCGATACCCTGGGACCGACCGCTGTCATTCGTTCCTCATCCAAGGTCGATCATACCCGGATCCGCGGCGGACTCCTGAACCTGAAATTCCATCCGTCGGCCCTTCAAGGGGATAATGGATCGAACAACCTGATTGCCCTGATCAAAACCTACTTCGAGAATCCCGGTTTCCATGTTCAGTTTAATGTGGTGGATTCCAATATGCTGCACGATGCACAGTTGCATCCTGAAAACTACCGTGGACTGGTGGTCCGAGTTGCCGGTTTTTCGGCTTACTGGGTGGAGATGAGCAAGGCACTGCAGGATCAGGTGATCATGCGCACGGAACATCAGCTCTAACCATGCAGGAAGGCAAACTGTTCGATATCCAGCATTTCGGGGTGCATGACGGTCCCGGTATCCGTACCCTGGTTTTTTTCAAAGGTTGTCCGATGCAGTGCTCTTGGTGCTGCAACCCGGAATCGCAGTCTCCCACGGAGCAGATGCGTTATGTGGCTTTCAGGTGCAAAGCCTGCTTTTCATGTGTCAGTGCCTGCCCTTACCAGGCAATCGTCCCGCAGGATAATTCCGTTTTGGTTGATTTTTCCCGATGCGCCACCTGCATGGAGCGGCCATGCCTGGAAGCCTGTAATTTCGGGGCTCTAAACCTCACCGGCTATTCGATTACAACCGAAAAACTCATCGGAATCATTCAAAAGGACATCGCTTTTTACCGGAATTCAGGAGGCGGGGTAACTTTTACCGGAGGCGAACCCCTGTACCAGCCGGTGTTTCTGAAAGAAATCCTCGGAGAATGTAAAAAAGCCGGAATACATACGGCCATTGAAACCTGCGGATATAGCCGCCGGACCGATCTTGAAGATATTGTTCCACTGGTCGATCTGTTTCTATTTGATATTAAGATCATTGACCCGGATAAACATCGTCAGCATACGGGCAGGTCCAATAAACTTATTCTGGATAATCTCACCTGCCTCGCTTCAACGGATAAACGTATCATCCTCCGTTTTCCATTGATTCCCGGAATGACCGATACCGCTGAAAATATCGGTGATGTCATCCTTTTAATGAATAAGCTCGGTTTGAAAGACATAGATCTGGAACCTTATCATAGTCTCGGCGTTGCCAAATACGACGAACTCGGCATAAAAAACCCGCTTGGCAGTATTTTGGATGATTCAGGCTATCCACCCGTACGTTTTAATGAAATACAAACGCTTTTCACGGAGCAGTGTCATCCCCGCGAAAGCGGGGACCGCTCCCCTCTAACGAGGGTCAATTGACAGCTCTTGCAGAACGTCATGTTAAGCGACACGGTCCCCGCTTTCGCGGGGATGACACTGCTCCGTAGCGAGCGAGGAAACGCGGGGATGACACTGCTCCGTAGCGAGCGAGGAAACGCGGGGATGACACTGCTGTCGATCAGATCTTATCTATCCGTTGATAAAAGCGCTCTTACCGGCAAAATGTCCGCCGGCGCCCAGCTCGTTCTCAATTCTCATCAGCTGGTTGAATTTCTCAACCCGTTCGCCACGGCAGGCACTTCCGGTTTTCAGATGTCCGGCATTAACGGCAACGGTAAGATCTGAAATAAAGGTATCAACCGTCTCACCGCTGCGGTGGGAAACAAAGGCTGAATATTTATTCTTGTAAGCCAGTTCAATGGTTTCAAGGGTTTCAGTAACCGTACCGATCTGGTTCAGTTTGATTAAAACCGAGTTGGCCACTCCTTTTTTAATCCCTTCGGCCAGAATGGCTTTGTTGGTACAGAACAGGTCATCACCGACGATCTCGATCTTGCTGCCCAGAACCTTCGTCAGATTAGCCCAACCAGCCCAGTCATTTTCAGCCAGACCATCTTCCAGGGAAACGATTGGATACTGACGTACCCAGTTTTCCCACAACTTGATCAGTTCATCGCTCGACATCATTTTGCCTGAGCTCTTGAACATCTTGTATTTGCCGTCTTCCCACAGTTCGCTGGCAGCAGGGTCGAGGGAGATGCTGATCTCATCACCCGGTTTGTATCCGGCTTTTACGATTGCTTCTAGGATGACTTCGACTGCCTCTTCATTTGATTTCAGGTTCGGGGCAAAACCTCCTTCATCGCCGACACCGGTACTGTATCCTTTGGCTTTCAGAATAGATTTCAGGGCATGGAACACTTCGGAACCCATGCGGATGGCTTCCCTGAACGAAGGTGCACCATGAGGGGCGATCATGAATTCCTGAAAATCAACGTTATTGTCGGCATGCGATCCTCCATTGATGATATTCATGCAGGGAACAGGAAGCAAATGGGCATTCAAACCTCCTAGATACTGATACAGAGGTGTTTTTGCACTCAGTGCACAGGCTCTTGCAAAAGCCATGGATACAGCCAGGATGGCATTGGCTCCGAGATTTGCCTTATTGTGTGTTCCATCCAGGTCGATCAGGAAATAATCCAGTTCGCGCTGGTTAACGAAGCATTTATTTTCAACCGCTTTTGCAATTTCATTATTGACATGGCCAACAGCTTTCAGCACACCCTTGCCGCTGTAACGTTTTTTGTCGCCATCGCGCAATTCGCAGGCTTCACGTTCGCCGGTGGAGGCCCCACTCGGAACCATGGCGCGTGCGGTTGTTCCATCTTCTAATTTTATATCAGCCTCAACAGTTGGATTTCCTCTCGAATCGAGGATTTCGATTGCTTTGATTTTTGAAATTTTCATCTCGGTATTATTTTAGATAAATCAAGGTGCAAAATTACACCATTAGAGCCTCAAAACAAGGAGATTTCGCAGGTTTATCCAATTTGCTAATTAGTTAATATGCTAATGAACGCCGTTCTTCCATTAGCATATTAACAAATTAGCACATTAGCATATTATCATTGTCCTCCGGTGACAATAATTGAGAGCCCTTTCCCGCTCGGCACCGTAAACGATTCTCCGACCTTGAGCTCTCCGGCTTCCTGGAATTTTTTTACGGCAGGTAGGGTCATTTTAGCTTTTGATGGATCGATTCCAAGGGACTTCCAGTCGATGTCCAGGGAAATCCTGGCCGGACCGGCCGCCCAGGAGGCAATGGCAATCATCGTTTTGCCCTGGGCTTTATAAACGGTCGCCAGGATATCCGGCCGGCCGGTTTTTACCGGACAATCAAGGGACCAGTAACCGATCATTTCGGCTTTCTGTATTCCAAAATCATCCACCAGTTTCCAAATATTGCTGGGATCGCCCGACCAGGGGGCACGTGAAGTCATCCCGTAAATCAGGCCGCGCCATTGATTTCCACCATCTTGCAGCATCTCACCCATGAGTCCGAACGGGATACCCGCCACCTCTGTCATCCAGTAATCCGGCGATCCGTTATAATCAAAATACTCACCGAACCAGAGCCGGTCGAGATAGGGGAAATGCTCCAGATAAAGGTTTCCGGAGTTGGTGTATCCATCACGTTCGTTAAACTGGTTAGCCGAATGGAGGTCAATCATGGCATCGGGATTCCCGCGAAGCAAGACTTTCTTCGCCCTTTTCATAATGCTCCGGTCAAAAGCCACATCATCAATATATAAACCGTCGATTCCCACGTTTTTTACCAGCCAGTTAAGCCCTTCCAGATAATAGTTGTGCCAGCGCGAAGTTCCTGAATTAATAACCGCTGCGTCACGGTAGTCCGGAACAAACCAGGCCGGGATATAGTTGCCGTCGAGATGCTCCTGAAGCCAGGAATATCCGCCGCCCGGACCGTATGAAAGCACTTCGTTCCCCAGGGATTTCAATGCCCAGATCTCCGGACAGATATTGGATAACTCACGTACCGTGTAGTAAATCTTCACTTTATCCTTCATGGCATGTGCAGAATCGATGTAGGCTTTCATCCCGGCTGGCCTCATGAACGGATAATTGATGAACGGGTTTATACCGGTGGCATGGTGCACATTGACCACGTTCCCCCCGGCTTTGGCAATGGTATCGAGCGGCATGTACTTGTGATAATAGCGGTCATGCCATTGCTTGGCCGGATTGATTGTCCTGAAAGGCGTCAGCAGGAGGTTGATATCAAAATGAAGGGTCTCCCCTGTTTTGATCGTACGATCGCCCGTGTAAGCCGTCAGCTCATACTCCTTGCCGGTCCGGTCGAGCTCAATCCCGCCCTTGCCCCCGTTATACCAGGATGGCGGCATGTTCAGCGGTTTCTGATGGTAGAAATTGGTGTTCAGCGGACGTTCATAGTTTTCAGCCCTGAATGTGGCCTGGATGCCTGCATTCACCGATCCAAGCCAGGGACCGTCGCAGTTGAAATACGGATCCCATTTGTAATTAAACTGATCGGGAGCTTTGCCACCCTTCTGACCCAGACCGAGCATATACTGGATACGATCGCCGTTCATGGGAATAACAAACTCTATGTCAGATACCTCAGTATTCTTTTTTGCTTTGGCTGTTATGCGGTAAGTAAGAAATCCATCGAATTCAAGCCGGCCCACCAGATGGAACTCCAGATCTCCGGCTGTCCAGTTTGATTCCCAATCGACTCCGCCTTCAGCTTTGCCGGTAAACTTCATGCCGGTTGACTTCACCTCATTGGCTTTGCCGTTAATCTCTATCTCGAAAGCCATGGGCTCCGTTAACAGAGGCTCTCCCCCGGCCTGAATGGCAGTCATAGCCGGAGTAAAATAGCTGGTCACCTGTTCCGGCAAACCGTTATTCCCCAGCTTCAGATCACGACCGAGAATTTTCAATGTCTGACCCGATACTTCAATCGGGGTATAGGGCGGTATCACCCCGTCGTCCACCGCAATATCTGAATTCAACCATCTTAACCGCGAATGCATTTCGGGCTTGCTGTCGCCACGGTCAGACAGAATGCCCGGTAAGACGGTCAATTCTAAACGGATTTTCTGTAGAGACGGGCGACCGCCCGTCTCTACAAGGTGGCCTGCAATTTCAACGGTGCCACGAAAAACGCCAGGTTCCAGATCCTTCGCAATATCCACGCCTATCCACAAGGGCTGGATCTTTCCTTTTGGCACCGAAACCTTTTTCACCAACGGTTCCTGATTCCAATCGTTGCCGCCCATGTTGAAACAGGTGAGTCGGGAGGCAGGTATGCTGGCCCCACCAGGACCGGTCAGGTCGCTGAATTTTACCTGCAAATCCTTCAGTGTGTCGCTGACAGCCAAAACACCGATCTGAAAGGAATAATACGCTCCCCGCTGAATGGTATCCGAAAGCTTATCGGAGAGTCCTCGCTGTATCCACCTGTACGGCAAGTCGTTCCACATACGGATCGAAAATCCGCGATATTCAGGGAATAGGACCATAGCGGCTCCTTTTGTTTTTGCCAGGTATTGATTTGTCTCTTTTTTGGTGGCAATGACCTCCATTGGATAAAAGGAATTCAGGTCATTAATCGATTGCATTTCCACCGCCAGGGCCTTCGGTAGTCCCGATGACTGGCCTGAGTTTGCTTTCCAACCGGCATCACAGCGGTCAACAGGCTTCAGGTAAGTCACCTTCGGGTAATTTCCACCGCTGCTTTTATAGGGCAGATAGTAGAAATAGTAATCACCGGCTCCGACAACAGGCTCAAAAACAAGCTTGCCCGATTCCCGGCCGACTTCAAGACGGATTACATTTTTAACCGGGAGGTTTCCCTTTTGAGCATACACCAGGATTTCCTTATCCTGAGGATTCAGATCCCTCCGCCTCCAGGGAATTTCGCACAATACGGCAGGTGCCGCTTTATCTACCCTCACCACAACGCGCTGGTTCCCAAGCGAATCGGGATTCCAGATTCCGGTTTTGTACGGAAGCACAGGTGACTGCGACCATCCGGCCAGTGATATACCTGCAAGAATAATAACGACTAGTATCTTCTTCATAAGAGGCACATATCTAGATTCCCGGCAGCGCATCAATCACCTTCCTCAGCTCAGGATTGGATGGCCTCTGTGCCCGAGA
Organism: Bacteroidales bacterium; assembly: GCA_041662065.1. GTDB lineage: Bacteria > Bacteroidota > Bacteroidia > Bacteroidales > UBA12481 > UBA12481. Next base: position 116,222 of record JBAZTE010000012.1, read on the forward strand.
GTTGATAATCTTGCCTTCCCGGTCGATCAGAACAAAAGTCGGGATGAATTTTACCAGCCAGATTTTGCTGTACCTCACAGCATCATGAAGCTGAAGCCAGCTCATCTGAATCATTTTTGCAGGTTCGAAAGGTTTTCCAGTTGCCGGATCCATTTCGGGAAGTCCTTCCCTGACCATCTTTTCCCAGGCGGACTTGTCTTTATCCACCGATATGCTCATGAAAACAATGTTCTTCCCTTTGTAATCTTCTATCAACTTTTTGTATTCCGGAACTTCGGCCTTGCACGGACCGCACCAGGTAGCCCAGTAATCAATGAACACATACTTGCCTGCAAAATCGGTGAGTGAGACCATTTTACCGCTAATATCCGGCAGATTGAATACCGGTGCAGGCTGGCCCGGTGCCATCGTTGCCCATCCATCAACCATATCCTTCAGCGATTTTTTGTTGACCTCATCGGTCGATTTCGCCTGGTATTCGCTGATCAATTCCTCCAGACCACCGGGTCCTCCGGAATCAATCACTCCCTTTAGCGATTCAAAGGCCATAAGATTGTAAAACTCTGGGCTCTTAAAGTTTTCCTGAAGATATTTAAGTGATGCCTTGATCACTTCCGGATTGTTATATGACTGTTCCTGAGGAATACCGGTAATTTTCAGCGCCTGATTACCAACATAGGACTGTATGAAATATTTGGCATCGCTGATATCCAATAGCTTTGGATCATCGAGATTCACCCCATCCAGGAAAGAATACCAGTCACCCGGGATCACCGGTTTATCAGTATTGTAATAACCTGCCATCCTCGGATAATTGTTAAGGTCGCCAAAATAGCTGAACTGAATAACCAATTTCTGCCTCTCGACAAATACCGGTTCGAGTTTGCCGGGATCTTTCACGTACTTATCCAGGAACGCGAGGTCGGCCAGCCTGATCGAATCCCTGATCCGCTTAAAATCTGACGGAGTATATGGCGACCTATAGGCCGCATTCATCACCTGATAGGTTTTCTCGTCCCCTTCGCTTTTCTTTATGATATAGGTGTTTTCAGGAGCAAGTGCACCTCCGAAAGCCAGATCCTTGTTGAAATCCGCGGCATCGGATGTCACGACCAGATCTTTACCGGGGATCAGGAATAACGTAACAAAGAGCTTGGTTCCCTGCAAAGTGGCCTCAGATGGCTTGGTCACTGAGATTTCCTTGGAAAATGTACCATCCGCGTTGATAATCAAGGTGTCAATTTTGGTACCCAGGGTTAGCCTGATCTGCTTGTCGGCAGTATTTTTTACGGTCCCGCTGATCAGGCAGGTTACTTTAGCTTCCGGCTTGCACGAAGCCAGGAGAGCAATGATGAGGAGGAGAGCGGTTAAATGTTTCATTGGTTCAATCGAAATTTTGAGAATTTGTTGTTAGTTGTCGGTAAATTTCTTTCGCTTCACGTCCTATTTCTCCCAGTTATCCGTCCTGAAAGGCGCTGCTGGCAATCCAATGACGTTGAACAGATTCGTCAGATCGGTGGAGTGCCAGCCAAAGCGGACAGCCACCGGGTCTCTAACTTCATCACTGGATACGATAACAGATTTGCCATCGATGACTGCCAGCGCAGGTTTGAACACACGGTCATTGCCGGCAATCTCAAAATGCTTGAGTTCATTCCCGAAGGAGGTCAATCCGCCGGAAGCATAATCAAAATGAATGATGATTTTCCCATTTTGAGATTGCATCGACTGATAGAGAGGTCCTGAATAAGGGATGTTAATCATTCCATAATTTTTGGCCAGGGCCCAGTTGGCCAGTCGCTTGCCCACATCATGTTTGTTTGACGGATGTATATTCCGGAGGTTCCCGATATCCATGGTGACAACCATCCCGGTATTCGGCAGCTTTTTCATGGCATATTCCTGTGCTTCACGCAATAGTCCGGTACTGGCATTATCCTGATAAGTATAAGGAGCAATCTGAACATAATAAAAAGGAAAATCTCCCAGATTCCAGTCGTGACGCCAGTTTTCGATCATCCCGGTAAATATCTGACGATACAAAAATCCATCGTAACGGTTCGATTCCCCCTGATACCAGATGGCCCCTTTAATGGCAAAGGGAATCAAGGGTCTTATCATCCCATTGTACAGCATGGTCGGGGTGTTCGGGTAATCGCAGTTAATACAATCAGGCATGGGCGGCAGACTACCAATGATCTGGTTCTTACGGGCTTTCCAGGTTCCTGCAAGTGAACGGGCTCCTGATTTGGATTTCTGAAGCCTGATTTTCACATCCTTTTCTTTTCCGTTAATCCCTCCCAGCCCGCTGGTATTGGCCACCCGCACTGCAAGGATGTTATCGCCTGACTTCAACGTTCCGGCAGGTATATCATATACCCTTACCGTCGCCCAGTCAGCCGGGTTAAGGTGACTTCCAACGAGTTTACCATTGACCCAGGTCACATCCATTTCATCGATCGGACCCAGTTCAAGCACCGTTGCTTTATCGATATATGATTTCGGAACGGTAAAAGTCAGCTGATATTCCACGAACCCTTTAAAGGTACCGATTTTGGTGGTTGCCCATTCAGCCGGAACTTTTACGTCGAGCCAAGTGGATCCGGATGCAGGGGACAAGGTCCATTCCGGTCCCGGATCAGATACGGCAAATCCTATGCTCCTAGCCCATTTTTCTGCTTTTTGGGAATAAGTATCTATGGTTGATTTGTAAAAAAGTTCCGGATCACAAACTCCCGGGGAGGTGGCGAATTTTGGAATCTTGCTTATATATTCGCTTGAGGTCCAGGCTTCGGCAGCAGTACCTCCCCAACTCGAAAATACCAGACCTACCGGGATATTAAGCTTTTTACTGAGCTCCAGCCCAAAGAAATAACCTGTGGCGCTGAATTCTTTAACCGACTCAGGAGTACACACCAGCCATTCGCCGGAACAGGTATCAACCGGAACAAAAGAAGTTGCCCTTTTTACTGTGAACAGGCGCATGGTGGGATTGTTGGCGGCCGCAATGGCTTCAGCCGACCCGTCAATTGGGCCTCCCCATTCGGTCCAGCCGCGCAAGGGCATTTCCATGTTACTCTGACCTGAACAAAGCCAGACTTCACCAATCAGGATATCGCTCAGCTGGATCTTGTTTTTCCCTTTGATCTCTAGCGTATACGGGCCACCGGCTTCTGGTGTCTTGACCTTCACCATCCATTTACCGTCGGTTCCGGCAACGGTGGTAACCGACTGTCCGTTCCATGAGGTGGAAAGACTGACATTCTCACCGGGTTTGGCCCAGCCCCAGATCGGGGCATCACTCTTCTGCTGAAGTACCATATGGCTCCCAATCACTGCCGGCAAACTGATTTGCCCGAAAGCGGAAAAACCTGAAGACACCAGGCTCAAACCGCAAAAAATAAGGAGTAATTTAAAATATTGCATAAATCATTAATTATAAACACATTAGCACCTACTTAACCTCTGTACAACACCCTCCCTTGTCCTCCCCGCGAAGGCGGGGACCCCTTCCCTCTGTACGAAATTCGCCTGGCGGGGACCCCTTCACGCTATGAGAAATTACCCCGGAAAACTAACAAAAAAAGTGGTCCCCCGACCCGGCTCCGATTCAAACCAGATCGTACCGTTCAACAATCCCACCAGCTCTTTTGTTATGGCCAGTCCCAGCCCGGTTCCTTCAATCTCATTCCGGTCATGCAAATCCACTTTATGGAACCGCTCAAAAACCTTGCTTCTGGACTCCGGCGGTATGCCGAGACCGGTATCCTTCACGTAAAAAACCAGGCTATCCGGGTACCTGGTGTAACCAAAATGTACGGAACCTTTCCTGGTAAATTTTAAGGCATTGTTGATCAGATTATTGAGAATCTGAAAAAGTTTGGTTTTATCCGTAACCAACATGACTGATTCCTGCTGAAACGCATCATTGACAAAAGTGATCCTTGGATTCCGGTGCTTATTTAACTCGAGTAAATCATTCATCAGGAGCTTGACATCAACTTTTGTCATCTCCAGATTAACCTGACCCGCTTCAATTTTGGCAATGTCAATGACGGAATTGATGATATTGAGCAGCCTCTCACCTGCTGTTGAAATGATATTCAGGTACTCCTGCTGTTTCGGGTCATCCACCATGTCGCTAAGTAGCTCTGAAAATCCAAGCACACTGTTCATCGGGGTGCGGATCTCATGACTGATGTTGGCAAGAAATGCACTTTTCAACCGGTCGCTCTCCTCCGCCTTCTCTTTAGCTGCAATCAGCTCAGCTTCATTTTTCTTGCTTTCGGTAACATCAACGGCAATACCGATCAGAGCCACCGGAAGGTCATTTTCATCCGTTACAATAGCCGTGGATATATGGACCAGAAAATCGGTACCATCTTTCCTCCGGTTTAATAGCTCACCGCTCCACCCACCTCCAATTGTTTCAGTAAGAATTTCCGAAATAGTCGAAACATTCGGATCTTCAGGCGGTCTGACCATGGAGATGTTGTGGCCCATCAGTTCATCCTGAGTATAGCCATAAGTATTACAAAATGCCTTATTGACAAAAATTATTGTATTACCGGTGTCGGTCATTGATACACTCTCATTGATGCAATCGATGGCAAGCGCCAGGGTTCTTACTTTTTCTTCAGCGGCCTTTCGTTTACTGATATCATTGAAAACCACCTGAACAGCTTTCTGCCCCCCAAGCGTAAACGGAATAGCCGAAACCTCAGAATAAAAAGTTTCACCACTTAGCCGGATTAACTTTTCTTCAATTAGAGGTGCTTCATCGCCTTTGTTGGAGATTTTTCCTATTCTGTCAGCCACAATTTTCTGATAATCGGGGTGGACAAATTCCATCACTTTCCTGCCGATCAGGTCTTCCGGCGCGCTTGCACCAAAGATCCGGGCTGCGGAATTGTTAGCGTATTGTATAACACCCGCAACATGAATCAATAATCCAACCGGCGTAAGTTCTGCCAATTGTCTGTATTTAACTTCGTTTTCCTGGATCTCATTCAGGGCTGAAATCCGATTTGTAATATCACGGTGCATGCCGAGAAAATAGCCGTTTGCCAAAGCTTTCGCATTGATTTCCACCTGGATGACTGATCCATTCTTTCGCTTCAATTTTCGCTGGGTCAGAATTACCGCCCCTTTCGTCAGCTCCTCGAATCTTGGTGGATTCGCTAATAAATCTTCCGCTGTCACCAGGTCGCTTATACGGAGTTTCAGGATTTCCTCCTTCGTATAACCAAGCATTTCACATCCGCGCTGATTGACGTCAACATACCTGCCATACTGATCGGAAATGAAGATACCGTCTGAAGCCTGCTCAACAACAGTCTGGTAAAGGTTTTCACTTTCTTTCGCCAACCTGGAAGATTCAATTTCCCTTAACCGCGCAAGTCCAGTGACTGCCATCGATTCGGTAAATGCTTTGATAAAATCAAGATAATACTTCAGCTTTTCGTGGGTCCATACCGGAACTTTCCTAACAGCCTCAAGGTAGTATCCTTCATCAAATCCAAACTGTTCAGCCTGCCTTTTAAAAAAATCCATATCAGGAGGTTCCAGAAAAAACTGACCGGTAAAGAAATTGGCCAGATGGTGACCTTCAACAATAATAGGGATGGCATTATCAACCATCCCATGCGGGCATTTGTAAGTCACTGCCGGATCGGCTTCATCCAGGTGACTGAGGATGTACTGGTCGCTTTTAATGCATTCGGCGTTCGATTCGGGATGAATCCGATGAAAATTGACACAGATTTCCTGCCAGTCAGTGGCAGTCAGTACTTTTCCATTAAGATCAATCAGTGCCGATGGAAATGGATTGATCGCATTCAGCTTATCCTGAAGCGACTGTAAAAAATCGATATCGATTATCTGATCAATGGTATATTCCATGTCACACTCTCCATATTCCAACCGACTAAAAATAAGAAAAATATATTACCGCTGACCGTCCTTCGGCATATTCCTTAAGTATTATGAAAACGGCTATTTTTGCAGGCAAAATTACTCCTTTGCAAAAATCAAAATTCAATCCATTTCCCAGTGTTGAAGTCGGAGGTGATTTCAAGGTTCAGGAAGGATGGAAAACCATTACGGCTAAACTCATTGAGGATGTTTCACTTATCAGGAAAGATAAGACCATAATTGTGGTTGAATACTACCCGGGAGTTTTGGTGAATGAAGTGACTACCGAATTGGTTACCGGGCTAAAACCGATACTCACTCTTCAATCAGGGGATTTTATGTGGCCTGAAATGACTATCCGCGAGATAGTTTATCCTGATGTCACGGATGACCGCATCTTCGGGCACCTGACCGGACTGACACTGGATGCCTTTTTCAATCCGGATGAAATGGAAAGAGCAGCTTCCGAAACCGCTTCTGCACGCTCGGGGATTGTCCTCGTGGTTGGGACCGGCGCCTCACTGATTTGCACAAACTACGATATTCTGGTTTATGCGGATATGGCACGCTGGGAAATCCAGCTGCGAATGAGAAGGCATGAGGTGGATAATCTTGGGGTGTTTAACCGGAATACGACCGACTGGATGCTTTTGTACAAGCAGGGCTATTTTGTCGACTGGAGGGTTTGCGACCGGTGGAAGAAAACCCTGATGGACCGGTGGGATTATCTCCTCGACACCAATATCAGGAATCAACCCAAGCTGGTATCAGGAAAGGCTGTTATACAAGGACTTAAACAATGCCTGACCCGTCCGTTCAGCGTGGTTCCATTTTTCGATCCCGGACCCTGGGGCGGCCAGTGGATGAAGGAAAACTGCAATCTTGATCCTGCCGTGGAAAATTATGCCTGGTGCTTCAATTGCGTTCCCGAAGAAAACAGCCTGCTGCTGAAATTCAGCGACACCACCATTGAGATCCCGTCGATCGACCTGGTGTTTTTTGATCCCACCAAGCTTTTGGGAAAAGAAGTGTATGAGCGTTTCGGAGCCGAATTTCCCATCCGGTTCGATTATCTCGATACCATGGACGGAGGGAACCTGAGTCTCCAGGTTCATCCTTTAACCGGCTACATCCGGGAGAAATTCGGGATGGAATACACCCAGGACGAAAGTTATTACATGATGGATGCCGGACCCGGAGCGATCGTCTATCTCGGGCTGAAATCCGGGGTTGACCCCGGCCGGATGATAGCTTACCTGACCCTGGCCCAGGAAGGAGAGACCCCGTTTAAAGCCGAAAATCACGTACAAACCTGGCCGGCGAAAAAGCACGATCATTTTCTCATTCCAGGTGGTACTGTGCATTGCTCCGGAAAAAACTGCATGGTGCTGGAAATCAGCTCAACCCCTTACATCTTTACTTTTAAACTCTGGGATTGGGGCCGTTTAGGAATGGATGGACGGCCTCGTCCGATCAATATCGGACATGGGAAAAATAACATCCAATGGAACCGCACGACTGAATGGACCTGGCAAAACCTGGTAAACCGTTTCGAAAAAGTGGAGGAAGGTGAAGGATGGCTGGAGGAACGAACCGGTTTGCATGAGCTGGAATTCATTGAGACCCGCCGCCACTGGTTCACCGTACGTACGCAACATCATACCAGGGGAGGGGTCAATGTTATCTGTCTCGTAGAAGGCCGTGAGGTGATCGTTGAAAGTCCGGAGCATGCCTTTGCACCATTTAAGGTTCATTATGCCGAAACTTTCATCGTACCTGCATCGGTGGGGTCTTATACGATCAGTCCCCACGGCGAGAGCTATGGAAAGCCATGTGCGACGATGAAAGCCTATGTCCGGACTTAATGCGTTATTATGATTTTACGTGTGCTTGAGCCCCTTTTGTCATCAGATAAAGTCACGAAATAAAATCCTGTCGTGACATCCGATAGCTTCCAGCTGATCTCCCGGCCACCTTTCGGGATCATGCCCGAATAAACGACCTGACCAGCGGTGTTCTTCAACCTGACTGTCTGGATTCCCCGGGACGGTTCGCTCAGGGTGATGTACAGGTATCCATCGGCAGGATTTGGAAAAACATTCACCCCCGCCATATCCGCCTGCATCTGGTCAACTCCTGATCCCCCAATTTGATAAAATACTGTGACGCTTTGCTGATAAGAGGTATCAGCAGGATTAAAAAAGGTGTATTTAACGATGGATGTTCCCTCCACCTCAAAAGGGCGGTAATCGCCTACAAATGAATTCCGGTCACAGCCCCTGGATTGGATGACGATCTCCTTTGGTGATACAAACACCACAGGGGTGTAGCATTCGCCCCAGCAGAAGCTGGATTCAGCCCCTTCCACCATCCGGATCTCCGTTTTCCGGAGTTTCAAAGAAACCGCCGCATCACGGTTATTGGTTATCGCAAGCCTGATCTCAATCAGTTCTGTTGATTTGGTTCCACTCAGATAAATGCTGTCATCGTTGACTATTTGCTCACCGTAACTGATAGTCAACTCCTGTGAAAATCCGCTGAGAAAACCCGAAAATAACAAAAGCAATCCGAGGGTAAAATATCTCATAATGTTCAATTTACTAATATAAATCTACTTGGCGGCCTCTGCGTGATTACCTGGCGGCCTCTGCGTGAAACCTATCGACTCAACCTGCACAATTTCCTTTGTATCGCTGTGATAAACAAATGCAATGATGGTGCATTTACTAATCTTCCAGCCCGGACTCAATATTTTCGAGTATTCGATCTGGAAGGTAAATCCTTTTGCAACGCCTTCAACCGGACAGGCCGGTTCCCCCCACAATCCATTGAGCGAGGTCCTGAAAACATGATTATGGATGTATTCAGGAATATCCATCGGGTCGAAATCCTCATCTTTCTGCCAGTCGACAATACTATCCTCCACCAGGTAAACAGCCAGACTGAGGGGTCCTGAAACTGCACCGAGGGCAGTTATGGAAACCTCTGGCGTGATGGCATTTAGTCCAGGCAGATATTCAGGAATGATGCGGATCTTCAGCGGTGAGTCCCCTGCCAGGTTTGCCGAAACCAGCGCCGGCCAGGAAGCATAAGGTTGTAATTGCTGATTGTTCAAGGTTTGAACCGTTCCGATCGGGAATGACACAAAATCGTAATATTTCTCAAGAAGGGTTCCCTCAGGCGTCCGGAAATCCGTGGTGAATTTCCCGCTTGTATTGGGTTTTGCAAAATACCCCAGATGAAAAGCGATCGGAACTATCCGGTCACCGTATAAAACTTTCATCTGATCAATGGACTGGTGCGCCTTCGGGCAAGACTTGCAGGTATGGCCCGTAAAGTCGAACAGGAGCACTTTTTGCGGATTGGCTGTTTGCTGCCCGTCATCGCCGGTTTCGATGAACGGAGACTCTATGATATCGCAGGAAGCAAGCACTACCATAACAAGAAAGCGTGAAGCGTGAAGCGTGAGGCGTGAGGCGAAAGCCGATAACCGATAACCGATAATTGATAACATCTTTAAAAACTGGTGGATATAATAACTGTCAAACCATTCATGGCCGGCACATTCCGGCACACCCCGCCAACACAAAGAATCCCTTCGCGCTGCTTGCCGTAACTGACCTGAATCCGGTTGGCATTGCGGGCATAGGCAATCGATCCGTACAGGTAATGCACCCGTTGATGGAGATCGGCATTGCCATAATTCCATTGATCGGTAACCGCGAAAAACCAGTGAGGAGAGATCGAATACTCGGCCATCACCATCGCCCAGTTTCCCTTATCCTGTTTGGTCCACAAACCCTGAAGCTCGACTCTAACAGCCTGCTCATCCGTCGGTTTCCAGGTCAGGTCGGCAACGGCAACATTGGCCGTGACCATACTTCCCTTCCCCTCCATAACCAACTGATTATACACCACATGTTGTCCAATCAGAATGACCTTGAGTTTTGGAGAGAATTTCCTCGATAGCTCAATATTCAAATCCCTGAAATAAACATCATCCCCGATTTTAAAGAAGGGTGAGCTGTAACCCAGGGTTCCGTTTTTGCCGATTGGGGTGGTATCATTGATTGCATTTCGCAAGATCGAGTTTGCAGCCGAAAAATTCAATCCGATCTGTGTTCCGTATTTTCCGCCGAGCTTGCTGCCCTTTTTGATCTGGTAACTGACTTCTGCCTGAAGGCCCATCTCCCCGTTGGGTTGCGATGAATAAGGATAAAGATTCATCAGGCTGTATATCTGATTCTTGGAAATCGCCGGGAGGTAATTAATGACCAATTTATTCAGGTTTTCGGTCCGGTCGCTGCGAAAACTCATATTATCCACCCGTTTGGCCGTAACATTGATTCCCAGCCGTTGTACTGAATAGCTGGCATTCAGCAGCATCGACTGGCCGCTTTTGTAAATAAAGTTATTATCAGCCGACGGATCATTAATTTTTCCGGCATACTCGGCACTCATGGTGAATCCCCCCCTGCTGAGCTGGACACGCGGCGCCCAGGCACCCACATTCTCAGGCAGCTTGTATATGGGGTCCTTATCCTTCTGATATTTTGATACAAAACTTCCGCCCAAAGTCAACCGGATTGCTTTTTCATTCCATGCTTCAACCAGATCGTTAAGCACCACTTCCGCGTCAAATGCTCTCACCAGCCCGGGACCCAGGCCGAAAAAGTGCCGCTGCTTACCTACCAGACCGGTGAGTCTGATCCCCGGAAGCGGAGTCGAACGAACCCTTACCCCATTCAGCGAATTATCCACACCCAGATCCTTATCTTCCCATGCACGGAGGATCAAACCCGATCCGAATTGCTCATAAAAACTGCCCACTGTAAACCCTAAATCCTCAGTCTGATAATCCGCAAATAAATAAGGGATCCCAACTCCGTCAAACTTCGGATCGAGCCCCTGAAGGGTATTCAGATAGCCCTCGTATCGGAATCCGGCTGAAAAACTCCCCAGATCGTATCTGAAATTGGCATAAGAATCTGACAATAGCTTTTCATCGACTTTCGGGGCCCCGATCAGCGAATCGGGCCGGTATACCTGGGCATTCAGCTGAAAATTCCCCGAAAGCCTGCCGGTAGTCTGTGCCGATGCCAGGATTGGTATCAGGAAACCCAGGATCATAAGTGTCCCCGCCAGAAGCCTGGCTGAATGGTGCATCCGCACCTTTCCAACCCGATTTCCAGTAGTAAATAACAGCCCTGCTCTCAATCGATAAAAATTGTTAATCCTCACATTTAATTCTATTACCAGCCCCTTTTGTCATTCATTTTCGAGTCGCATTTCTTCGTCCCTGCGTTCGTTCCGCCTCACGCTTCATGCCTCACGCCTCATATGTTCCGCTTCACGCTTCACGTCCACCGTGTCACTTCTTACTCACCGCTTCCTTGATCTTCCTATAAAGCTCCGCTTCGTCGCCTTCTGCATAGGAAGTATGCTGCCAGAAAAGGTTACCATTTGCATCATACAGGAAAAGATGCGGCACGTTGATTACGTTGAGTGCACGTTTGAAATCACCGTTAACATCCAGTATGACCCTGAAATCCCAACCCCTTCCGGATACAAACGGAGCCACTTTCGAAGAACTTCTTGAATCATCGATACTCACGGCAACCAACTCAACACCGGTCTCCTTTTGCCAATCAGGCAGATTTTCATAAATGGCGGCAAGTTCCTTCACACAGGGCTTGCACCAGGTGGCCCAGAAACTGACAACCAATGGTTTGCCCGGGGTCACCAACTTGTTCGACTGGATCCACTTTCCGTTCATTTCCTGCACCCTCACTAATGGGATGGTGTTTTGTGAAAATGATAACACAGATATGGACAAGAAGGCAATGACCACGCAATACTTAACCATAGTGGAAGAATTTAACCATTCAGATTTCGGCACAAATATAGAAGGGATTGACAACACCCTGTCCTCTTTTCTCAGATGAACGCCGTGAAAAGCAAAGTTTATCAGACTTACCTGGCAACCAATATCTTACGGTAATCGGTCCGGTTACTTAATCAATTCCATCCCTAAAACAGTATCTCCCACCTCCAGTTTATGGACAACTTCCATGCCTTCGATGACAAATCCGAAGTTGGTGTATTTGGCATCCAGATGGGGTGTGGAGGAATGGGTAATGTACCATTGGCTGCCCTCAGTATCCTTACCGGAGGAAGCCATGCCAAGGGTTCCTTCCATAAACGGGGAGGGCGAGAACTCCGACCGGAGTGTAAATTCGGGCGATCCCCAACCATCACCACGGGGGCAGCCATCCTGCATGACAAAGTTGGGCACCACACGGTGAATGATGAAGTTTTTATAAAATCCGGATTCGATCATATCCACAAAGGCGGCGGAAGTGCCTGGACACCAGCTGACGCTCAGCTGTACAACGAACTCGCCTTTGCTGGTGTTGATCACCACTTTTTGCTTCGGCGACAACCGGCTGATGGTTTGCCAGTTAATCGGATGATTGTAACCCGGCGGCCCGGCCTGGAGCGGAGGCTTGCCCTTCAGGTAGGCGAGAGTCTGATTCAGCTCGACAAAGGCCTCAGTCTTCGATGGCTGATTCACTTTGGACAGGGCGGCTTCAAGAAAGCCCGTGTCAGTCAGCCTGTCTTTATAATTCAATTTTGGGTCGCGGAAAATTCCGGCTCCGAGTGCTACCAGCGGGACATCTCCCGTTTGTATCGCTTTTACAAATATCCTGAGAAATTCTGCTTCGAGGTCTGTCCCCGTTGATTTTGCAACTTTTACTGCCTCGACAAAGTTTGCACTTTTCCTCATTTCAGTAAGGGTTTCAACCGCGGCGGTGGCCACTATGGGATCTTTGGCAGAAACAAACTGCTGCTCTACAAAAGCATACTGACCCGGATCAGACAGCAGCGCCTTGATATACCAGGCTTTCTCAGTCGGTTTGGTTCCATTGTTGACCGAAGAGAAAATGTATTGTTCGACTTTTTTCACCAGCGCCACTTTTCCCGCTATCAGTTCCAATGTTTTCGCCAGGATTAACGATCGGCTTCTCCAGTTTTTTATCAGATCGATGCTCTTCAGCAAAACAGGCAGATCGGTATAAACGGCATTCCGCTGAACCGCTTCAGCCGCCGCGACCGACAAGTTGGGATCCTCACCCACAACATACTTAAAGACCGTTTTTGATGCTTTATTCCATGGGATTAATATCATGGAATTCAGTATATTAACTTTAACCCGGTAATCCGTATCCGAATCTAGAATGGTTTTTGCCAAAGGCCAGGCTTCTTCATCCTGAGCACGGATGACCGCCTTGATCAGGTTTGACCGGATCTCCTCATTGCGTTCCTTCTTAAAAGCCTGCTCTATTTCGACCGGAACCGTTTGGAGCCAGTCCATTCCGGCATAGCGGCCCAGAAAGTAAGAGGCATATACTGAACCGGTCAGGCTGGTTCCGGAATTGATGAGATTGAGCATTCTTGCATTCCCCGTAACTGAAGTAATTCCGCGCATCCCAAAGCGGAATATCCCCATCGCCTGGCCTTCGGTCTCGAGCAAAGGGCAATCGATGGCAGCAATAAAATTCAGATCTTCCTCTGTTCCGCATTTACCCAGGGCTTCATAACACATCCCCCTAACCAGACCATTCGTATCCTTTTCAAGCACTTTCTTCAAAACCGCAACGGCTGACGGATGATTGGTCTGACCCAAAGCCCAGGCCCCCATCATCCTGACTCTCTCCTCCCCAACCTGCATGGCGGCATAGATAGTGTCGGCAATTCCAATTGCCTGCACACTTCCCAGGCAAAACAGGGCCTCGCCCCGATAATTGGGATCATGACTTTTCAGATAAGGCAAAAGTCCCCCAGCATCCCTGCGGTCAGCCAGATCATGGATCTTCCGGATAATCGAATCATTAAACTTATTACCGGGCTGACCCCACACCGGTCCCACCGCCATCACAACCACCACCACCAATATCCCAAATCTTAACCCTCTATATCTACCCATTCTTTTCATATCTCACCTCTCTTACCTTTCTTAACTCTCTTAACTCTCTTAACGTCCTCACCTCCTCACCTCTTCATCCCCTGATAAAATGCTTCCAGCACCGACTTCCTGATATAAAGGTCCGTCAGTTTGCTATTATCCCTTGTCGGATACACCCGGTTGCAAAGAAAAACATATAGCAATCCGTTCGTCGGATCGGCCCAGACAAAGGTCCCGGTATAACCTGAATGCCCGAAGCTCGACGTGCTGGCAGACGGACAGGGATAACAATTATCAAAATTCAAGGTATCATTCCCGATCAGCGGCTTGTCGAATCCCAATCCCCTGCGGATGCCCAGCGAGGCATACTGATAACGGGTAAATTCATCCAGGATCGCAGGTGATATGAATTGCCTGCCTCCATAAGAGCCCTTCCAGAGGTACATCTGCCAAAGTTTTGCCAGGTCCTGGGCAGTACCGAAGAGTCCGGCGTTTCCACTGACACCGCCGAGCATGGCTGCCCCTTCGTCATGTACATAACCGTGAAGCACTTCCATCCGGAAAAAAGTATCCCTTTCGGTTGGGATGATCCGATCCCGGTTAAAAAATCGCAATGGATTATAGGTGAGGGTATTGGCTCCCAAAGGTTTGTAGAACTGATCCTTAAGGTAAGCTTCGTACTTTTTCCCGGTCAGCTTTTCGATGATCTTTGGCCATAGATGAAAGCTCAGATCAGAATAAACATATTTCCTTTCCTTTGAGGCCGGCTCATCCTTGATCTTCTTATAAATCACCTTATCATATGATTTATAGCGCCATAACCCTTCCGAAACCCGGACCGGAAAACGGGAATTCGAATCAGCCTGAAGGGTTTTTTCCTTATAGGATCCGTCGGGATTCCGCGTATCCCGCCAGAAAGGGATCCACGAAGCCAATCCCCCGACATGCGCAAGCACCTGTCTGACAGTCATGTTCGCTTTGTCGGTCCCCTTGAAATCGGTCCAATATTTTGAGAAGGGAACATTCAAATCAATCTTTTTATCCTGAACCAGTCTCATGATCGCAACAGTTGGTGCCGACACCTTGGTCACCGAAGCCATATCGAACAAGTCATCGGGACTAACCGGCTGATCTGGTTCATAGCTATGGTTACCATAGCATTGCTGGAAAAACACTTTTCCATTCCGGGCGGCAAACACTTCGCATCCGGGATAGGCATGCGCGGTAATTCCAGCCTCGCAGATAGAATCAATTTTTTTTTTAATATACCGGGAATCCACTCCGCATGACTCGGGATTGGTATAAGAAAACCGGATTCCTCCGTCGGTATCGATACCGTCACCGGCCTTAAACCAGGGTTCTGCTGACACAGGCAATCTGCCTGTTGCACCGATCCCCCCGAATATCAGCTGGGCGGTAAGGTCCATGGAAAGGTCGGTCTCCTGATACGCGATAATCAGGCCGGCAAATTGTCCGGGATCCTTCAACTTACTGATCGCATAAGGATTGCCAAATATGGCGGCAATAACAGGAACCTTTTCTGATACCTGGTGGATAAAAGTTATTTCAGCTGCTGACAGGCCGAAGTCCCTGGCGGCCCGCTGGTCCATATTTTGAACCCCAATAATAACGAGGGTATAAGATTCAAGTTTTTTTCTCAGAGCGTTGACTTGCTCGGGAGGTGCATCTTCACCCAGCTGAAACCGGTCGATCTGGGCATAACCGCTTAACCGATGTTGAAAGGGTGTCTCTTCGGTTCGTCCCAGAATGACCGATGCAATTTTCAATTGATCAAGATTCTTCAAGGGAATGATGCTATCGCGGTTTTGCAAAACTGTCAGTGAGGCAGCGACCAGCTCGCGGTTGATCACCTCAGCAACCGGATTATTCAATCGTCCATCTAAACTGTCAACAAGCAAAGGCTTCCATGAATTCAGGCCTGTCCACTTTTTTACCGCCAGGATATTCTTGCACCGTCGTTCAATATCCAATTCGGACAAACGTCCGGATTCAACAGCCTTTTCAATTCCCTGTATGGCCAGTTCGACATCTGCGACATAAATCAGCAGGTCATTGCCGGCCTCAATAGCCTTGACCTCAATTTCTCCGGGTGGATTGGTCAATGTCACCCCTTTCATATTTAACGCATCGGTAACCACTAAGCCCCTGAATCCCATTTTTTCGCGAAGAAGTTCCGTAACCACTGCATGCGACAGGGTGGTTGGCACGCCCTGTTTGGTTTCAACAGCCGGTACCTCAAGATGTGCGACCATGACCGATCCGAGGCCTGCAGCTATCAGCTGCCTGAACGGGAATAATTCCACCGAATCCAGTTCACCGATGGTCCGGTTGATTCTTGGCAGCGCCAGATGCGAATCGGTATCTGCATCGCCATGCCCCGGGAAATGCTTGGCAGTTGCCAGAATAAGCATGTCCTGCAGGCCGTTCATATAAGCAAGGCCTTTCATTGACACCTGGACAGGATCTTCACCGAACGACCGGTAGTTGATCACCGGATTATTCGGATTGCTGTTCACATCCACATCGGGTGCAAAATTCATTTGTATGCCGGTTTCCTTAAGTTCCCGACCGATCTCGGAACCCATCCGGTAGATGAGTTCATGGTCCTGGATAGCACCGAGTGCCATCTGGTAAGGAAATTTAGTCGTGCTGTCAAGACGCATCGCCAAACCCCATTCAGCATCGATAGCCATCAGGAGCGGCACTTTGGCAATGGACTGATACCGGTTCACCAGCAAGCTTTGCCTGACGGGTCCACCCTGAAAAAAGGCAAGCCCGCCAATTCCTTTCTCGACGATCAATTTTTCAATCTGAGCCTGATGTTCCGGCCCCTTGTTGGAAAAAGCAGCCACCATGATCAGCTGGGCAATCCGTTCCCTTGGAGTCAAGGAATTATATACCGAATCAACCCATTGATTATCATTGGACAAATAAACAGGAGGCGCACCTTCCTGAGCTAATACTTTAAATGAGCAACCGATCAAAAACAAAAGGAGAAGGATTCTGATTGATTTTTTTTGCAATTTCTTCATCATACAGGATTGTATTTTTCGATTATTATGGCTCAATCCAGGGATGGTCACAATTTTCTGATATAATCAAAGGTAAAGCAAGCAATTTTTGCCGTCAACCGGAACAAAAGTAACCGATTTAGATAGAGAGTTGACAACTCTATAGAGTTGTCAACTCGTCTTCATTCTTTTTCTTCTATCAGATATCGCTCAATATCAGTCAAATCCTGTGGTTTACGATGATATTGCTTAAAGGCGATAGTTGAATCAAACCAACTTAACACTTCCTGTTTGGCAATAGGGGCAGGATTAATTGAAAAATAACTATGGTAGGAGGACCAATTATAATCTTTTGGGCTTGCGACCAAACCGTGATGAACTGGATTTCTATGTATATAGATTACCAGATCTTTAAAATATTGCAGACTATCAACTTCTTTCCGGCAAAAGGGTCTTTCCATTAATGCACCTTTACGTTTCTCCTGGATATTGAAAGCTCGTGAGTAGCTTATAAAGAAATTTGCGAATTGTTGTGAAGGATTAAATTTCTGCAACTTGTCAACTTCCATTGTAGTTGACAACTTCTGGAATATTTCCTTCAGTGTCTTTATCCTGACCATAAAGTGGAAATGGTTTTTCATTAGCACCCAGGAATATGTATCTACCATTGGCCCAATACGTTCAAAGTAATTCTTAAGGTAGTATTCGTAATTTGCCTCTGTTCTGAAAATGTTCATCCGGTTAACACCACGATTATAAATATGGTAAACCTTACCATATTCAAGTGGTTTGATCTGGCTCATAGTAAATGATAATTTGGTTAACACTAATCATATACTATAGATGCGGATCGGAGTCCAAAATGGAAAAAAAGAGTTGACAACTTTATAGAGTTGACAACTCTAAGCATTAATATCTACAAATACCACCTTGCCAACATTCCACCGCACCGCCATCTTGGCTGCCAGTTTTCGTCGGACCGTCCAGATCATGGGCTTGGGATCTTCCTCAAGAATACGGCTGATCAACTGCGACCAACCCTTACCGGCCATCTCAAGAGGTCCCAGCTCATCGATTACCAGGATATCACTGTGCCGGATACGATCGGTAGCCATCCATTGGTAACCGGTTGCCAGCCCCTGCGGATTGATATAGTATTTACCTATTTTATCCCAATGTGCCTGGCCGGTGGTTCTACAGAATTCAGCTTCATCACGGGTTTCGATATTCCGGATATTGAATCCACACCTGACGCCGGAGGAATCGTGTATACCGATCGCCGTAAATCCGGTAACCCGCTTTCCTTCATTGATCAGGTCATCCACCATGTTTTGAAGGAAAGTCGTTTTACCTTCCTCACGATCACCGGTAATCAGGGTGATTTCAGGCAGTGAGGCTTCGAGATTTTTAAATTGTTCATAAATCTCATCCGCCCGATTCAGATATTCCAGGATGGTCGACCGGAAAGCAAGCCGGTGATTGTCGCCGACTGCCTTGAAGCTGACCAGTCCCGGTAAAACAGAAAACGCAAGTGATACTGATTTATACAGGCTGGCAAAACCCTGACGGAATACCAGCGCTTTTATGAGTGGGTTCTTCAGTTCGGTGCTTATTGCTGTAAATGCTGTCAAAACCATGAAAGCCCTGAGATTCATCAATACTCCGGCTTCAAAACCCGATCGGTCGAACCATTGCCCGGTGGCAACGGATTGCAAAAGGACCGTCGAAAGCAGGGTTATCAATATCAGCTGAATCCAGAAACGCGGTTTTAAGAGTTGTCTCAAAGCCCGATTGTACCGGATCAGACTGAACGCCAGGTAAATCAGGACTGGCAATATCCAGAATTGAACCGGGAGCCGGTTCATGCCAAGTAAAAGAAGGACCAAGACCACCAGATGCCCGGCTAACAGCCAAATCGAGTAAGACTGGCGCTCACTGAAGCCGAACAGGCGGTTAACCGGTTCATGGGCAACCGTCCAGTCCTCCGTTTTATTCCGGTTTTCTCCGGGGTTGCCCGACAAACGCCAGCCGGCAATCGATGCAAAGGCTCCGGCAATCAGGTAGACAAGGATTAAAAGCAGTAGAACATCCACCCCGGTCATGGATTCCATTCGAAGTTGTTTGGCCGCATATTGAACCAACCGGTTAAGCAAGGTGGCAAAATCATTACCATATAAAATCAGGAGATTAACCGCCTTGTGGAACAAAGCGCTCAGAACCGCCAGCATGCCTCCCAGGATCATTCCCGCCATGTTCATCCCAAGAACAAACAACCCAAGCTCCATCAGCATGGCTTCAAGCATGATACCGGTCATCGGACCCAGGATGACCGCACTTGGCGAGATTGATTTCATCAGTGCACAAATTAATCCTGCCCTCCAGATAATCCCTTTCTGAGGCCACATCTTAAGAAACGAAACCATCAGGACTACAGCAAAAAACGAAAGGATCGATCCGGCCAGGGGTAAACGGAGATTGTGAAGAAAACTGCCGATAATGATTTCAATCGATGCCCAGATACTGCCAATTGTCGCTGCCCGCAACCATTTATCCGACATAGTTAGATTTATTTCGAAAAATGGTAAATTTAATGCTATTCATTTCGAAGAGTGCGTTAATAAAATAATAAGTGGGGGGGGAAACTTTTTCCTTCGGTAAAGACTTGAATATGGAAGATGTAATTTTGTACTTATGAAATTTCGTATCACCCTGACCCTATTTTTATTTGCTGCAGGATTTGCCGGATTCTCACAAACCGGTAACCCACCCTGCGCATGCTGCGGCGATGAATATCAGCAATTTAATTTTTGGATTGGCGACTGGGTGGTTTACTCCAAGGCCGAAATGATTGGTTTTAACAAGATTACCAAAATCGAAAGTGATTGCATCCTACGCGAAAACTGGAAGTCGGTGGTTAGTTCACATACCGGTTCCAGTTACAATTTCTACGACCGGAGTGAAAAAAAGTGGAAACACATCTGGATTGGCAGCGATGGAATGTCATTGGAAGTGAAAGGCGAATTTAAAGACCGGAAAATGGCCATGACCGGAGATGAATACCGGGATGAGAAAGGCAACCGTGTCATCAATAAAGTCACCTGGTACGTAAATAACGACGGAACCGTGCGCCAGGTCTGGGAACAATCCAAAGACGGCGGCCAGGCCTTCACCGTTCAGTTCGACGGGCTCTACCGTAAACGAAAATAGGCTCCCTGCGGTCGCTAGAAAACAGGCTCCCTACGGTCGCTAATTATGCTCCCTGCGGTCGCTAATTGGTTCGCTTCGCTCACTAATTATGTTCGCTGACGCGAACTAATTGCGCACCAAGCTAAATCCTAAGCAAGGCGAAAGCAGAGCCCAATTAGCGCGAAGCGCATAATTAGCGACCACAGGGAGCATAGTTAGTGAGCGAAGCGAACCAATTAGCGACCGAAGGGAGCATAGTCAGCGAGGCTCCGAGCCGCATCGAACAAATCCTTCGCCACCCAATCAGCAAAGGTAAAGTCCTGATTTTTAGTATAAATACTCGGGACAGCTATCACAAAACATCCTGCACGGTGTCCAGATAAGGCTCCGTTTGAAGAATCCTCAAGGACAACACATTCTTGAGGGGCCAGTCCAAGTTTCTCCACAACATTTAAGTATATCTCCGGATCCGGCTTGCCGGCCTTGATGTCATCGGAAGGTAGCATATATTCAAAATAGTCCCCGATACCAAGCCTTGAAAGGGCGATGTTCATCAGGATGCTCGGCGACCCGGTGGCAATGGCCATCCGCATTTTTCCATCGAACGCCTGAAGGATTTCCAGGGCACCCGGCATGATCTCCAATGATCTGCCATATTCCTCCACCAGCATTTCATTCCTAAGATCCACGAGTTCCTGCGGTGTTTGCGAGGTAATACCCAGCTCCCTGCAAAAAATCCCCAGCGACTCTATCGGTGAGCGGCCCATCTGTTTTACCCAGATACCGTCATGCAACTTCTTACCCAGATCATCTGCCATTTTATAGGAGATTTTCCGGTAAATCGATTCAGAATCAATCAAAAGTCCGTCGAGATCAAAAATCAGAGCCTTATACATAAGAGCAATATTTTTCAGAAAATTATGCAAATGAACAAAAAAGCTTATTTTTAAATCAATGATGTCGATAATACTTTAGCACATTAGCACATTAACTCCCATGACCCGAACTTTCCTCTTCCTTGCTGCCTTCCTGCTCGGCTTTCAGCCTGTGTCCGGGCAGCGGCTGACGATTTTGCATACGAACGATATGCACTCCAGATTGTGGGGATTCGGTCCGGAAGCCGATTATACTCCCCTCAAACCAAATGACGACCAAACCGTTGGCGGATTTGCGCGGATTGCTGCCGTTATCTCCCAATACAAAGAGAAACAGCCTGAATCCCTGCTGGTTGTCGATGCCGGCGATTTCCTGATGGGGACTATCTTTCAAACGGCTGAGGCCAAAACAGGCTTTCAACTACGCTTGATGAAAAAAATGGGTTATGACCTGGTTTCACTCGGAAATCATGAATTTGATTTCGGAGTGGCGGAACTGGCGAAAATTGTTTCCAAATCTGCTGAGGAACCCATTCCCGGACTGTTACTTTCCAACATCGCGTTCGATCCTGAAAATCCTGCTGACGATAACCTCGAAGCCCTGTATACTTCAAAAGTGATCCAACCTTACCAAATTATTGTCCGGAATGGCCTGAAGATCGGTTTCTTTGCCCTGATGGGAATTGAAGCCGCCAGTGTTTCGCCGCTTGCAAGACCCGTAAAATTCACTGAAAGGATCGAGTCGGCTAAATCTTTTACCGCCACACTGAAAGAAAAAGAAAAAGTCGACCTGATCATTTGCCTGTCGCACTGCGGTCTGACTTACGATCCGGAGAAAGGTTGGCAAGGGGAAGATGTTGAACTGACCAAACAGGTTCCAGGAATTGATGTCATAATTTCGGGTCATAGCCACTCCATTGTGACGAAACCAATTATTGTCAATAATACCCCAATCGTCCAGGCCGGAAGCGAAGGAAGATTCGTCGGCAGGCTCGAGATCGAGAAAACCAGCGAAGGAGTGAAAGTCCTCTCCGGTGAACTCATCCCCATTGATGACCACATTCAGGGAGATGCAACGGTTCAGCAAATGATAGAAAAGCAGCAGAACCTGATCGGAGACGATCTTTTCTCGGGGTATGATTTCAAAATCGATAAACCACTGATGGAAACCTCTTACGATGTGAGGTTTAACCAGTCAAATAATCTCGAGACTTCCACGCTGGCGCCTTTTCTCTCGGATGCATTATATTATTATGCGCGCCAGATCGACAGAAGCTCCACGGATGTTGCCCTGGTAACTGCAGGTTGTACGCGAGACGAAATCCTGGTGGGTAAATATGGCAGGCAATTACCTTCCGACCTGTTCCGCATTTTTCCGCTCGGCATGGGGGTGAACGACGGATCTGCCGGTTACTCGATGAGTAAAATTTACGTGACCGGCCGGGAATTGAAAAACATTATGGAGGTCATGCTTCTCGCAAAAAACATATCCTCTGATTATTTTGGCTATTGGTCCGGCATCCGTTATAAAGTCAATCCGCTACGGCTACCCCTCGACCGGGTTTATCAGATTGAACTGGGAAATGATCAGGACGGATACCGGAAAATCAAATTGAATAAAGACAAATCACGGTTATATGGCATCGTTTCAAATGCATATGTTATGGAATTTTTCGGGATCATCAAGTCGATGACCAAAGGGATCTTGAAAGTGGTGCCGAAATTTGCCGACGGATCAGTGATCCCCGATTTCAAATTGGCACTGATCGACCGCGATCCCGACCGGCCCGGGATTCAGGAAGCCAAGGAATGGGCCGGATTGATGACCTATGCCTCCCGGCTGCCAGATCTGAATGGGAATGGAATACCTGATATGCCTCAAAAATACCAGGAGGTTCAGTACCCATTAAAATCAAAGGCATCCATCAATCCCGTATTATGCGTTAAGGGAACCAACGGAATCAACCTCGTTCCGGCGATCCTGGTGGCTGGTTTACTCGCAGGTGCCGCCTTGATTATCTTCTAACTCAGGATTTCCGGAGAATCCATACATCCTGTTCGCCCTCCCCTCCCCTGATATGCTCCAGAACTGTGAGGCTGAGCGTCCATATCCTGACCCATTTCTCGGGATGAAATGCGGTAAAAGTCCGGTGTCCCTCTGTGACCTGACCGCGAACAACCAGGTCATCAGAATTATAAGTCAATAACTCCTGCGGTGTCAGTTTTGTGCAAAATGCGTTTCCATGCAAGGTGATGAAAAGGATGCCTCCCGGTTTTAACACCCGGATCAATTCTATTAACCAGGCTTCGTGAGCTTCCCTCGAGAGATGGGTAAAAATCGATATGCCATATACCAGGTCAAACAGGTCTTTCTCATAAACCAGGCCGGGCATGAGATCATTGGAATGGAAGTAAATATCGGTGAAAGTATTTGAACACCAGGCTATTGATTGCCTGTTATAGTCAGTTCCGTAGAAGGTGCCCCCGTTGATCAGGCCCGGTAAATGCCGCACCACCCTGGCCGGACCGCAGCCCCAATCCAGCATGCTCGCCCCCTCCAAACTTTTGTGCTTTTGAATCAGCTCAACCAGCCATTCCGCCGTTTTTTTCCCATTGATGTAATATCGCTCATAATCGAGCTGAAAGGCTTCGTACATCAAGTAATCCGGAGGAAGGGCCACGCTCGGATATTGCTTTCGGAATGCCTTGTTATGACCCCGGTTTTTATTTCGCAGCCAAAGGAAACGGAAGTAATCCGTCAGCTGCATCAGGCCGAGCTTTCGTAATACTCGTGAGAGTGACTGTTTTGCATTCATTGGGTATGGATTTATCTTCCGCACACTATCTTTCATTAAACTTCTCTTTCCGCAATTGCCTGAGCCTTTTCCGGCCTACACTTTGAAGTGCAGCCGAGTCCCAGAGTGGTATCGTCTCCTCGAGAACCGCGATCATCTCACCTTTCAGGTCCGGCCAAATTTTAGATATGTTCTGAAGGATGACCATGGAATAATTTCTGACAGAAACAGCCTGAGTGTCATCCATCAGCCATTTGAACAGGGTATCAACCAGCTTCCCCATCACCTCCTCATTCTCCACCCAGGAATGCCTGATCAGGATATGCATAAACACGCGCTTCACCGCCATATCCTTCAGGTCCGGAAGATCCCTTATCAGGCGCACAAGATGAGGCCTGATCAGCTCCGGATTCCTTTCGCTGCAAAGATCCGCCACACGGGCTGCCCTCATGCAAAGTGGCGATTTCTGCTGATAAGCCAGATCCATCAAATCACTGAACAACGCCGCATCATGGCCAACCATTGCCGTGGTGTATTCCATCAGTGAACAACTGCTGTCGGAGAGGATCGATGAAAAATCGAGCTTTGGCATATCCTGTAAAAATAATAAATGGTTCGGCTCTACCTCACGAATTGGTTCGGCTCCGCCTCACGAATTGGTTCGCTTCGCTCACTAATTGGCTCCCTTCGGTCGCTAATTGGGCGCTATGCGCTGATTGGAGTAAGTATTGAGCATGAGGTGTCCGTTGCCATATTGAAAAATAATTCGCAGCACTGTTGTACGGAAATATATTTTGTTTAATTTTGCAGACCCAAGTTTTAACCTGGGGAGTGTTTTTGGCCCGTTCGTCTAGGGGTTAGGACGTCAGATTTTCATTCTGGTAGCAGGGGTTCGATTCCCCTACGGGCTACGATAAATTTAAGATCATTAAAAATGGCACATCACAAGTCGGCATTAAAGCGCATTCGTCAAGACGAAGCAAAAACTGAACATAACAAGTATTTTGCAAAGACTACCCGTAACGCGATTAAGAGCCTGAGGAACACAAAGGAAAAGACCGCCGCTGCTGAAATGCTGCCGAAAGTAGCCTCCATGCTGGATAAACTGGCGAAAAAGAATATCATTCATAACAACAAGGCTTCCAACCTCAAGTCAGGCCTTGCCAAACATGTGAACGGTTTATAGGACGGTAACATCCAGAATTTATAAAAAAAGAGTTGACAACTTCAGGAAAAGTTGTCAACTCTATTTTTTTTGTTTTTTTCCATTTCCCCTACCTTTCTCCATCTATATCCTTACACCAACAAGAAAGGACTATGGAATATCCCGTTTTTCGCATCCGCGATCTGGCTGTTGAGGACCGGCCACGTGAAAAATGTCTTCATCAGGGAACTGCCGGACTGAGTAACACCGAACTTCTGGCAATCATGATCGGTACCGGAACCAGAAAACAATCGGCTCTCGACCTTGCACGGCAGCTTCTTCAGCAGGCAGGAAATGATTTGCACCTTCTCGCAAAATTCTCTCTGACCGATTTGGAAAAAGTGTATGGCATAGGCCAAGCCAAAGCCATCAGGATACAGGCTTGTTTCGAACTGACTCGCAGACGGAAAACCACCCCGGCCACCATCCGACCAAAAATACGGTGCAGTCAGGATGCGTGGAAAATACTCGAGGGACCCCTTTCCGACCTTCAGCATGAGGAATTCTGGATACTGTTGCTCAATCGCTCGAATCAGGTCATCGACCAGGTAAGAATCAGCCAGGGAGGCATTTCGGGTACCGTTACGGATGTCAGGATCATCTTGAATGCTGCCGTAGAAAAGCTGGCGTCCGGGATCATACTGGCCCATAATCACCCTTCCGGGAACCTCTCCCCCTCAGATGCGGACATGGAAATAACGAAGAAAATCAAAGAGGCGGCGCAATTGCTCGACCTTTCGCTTCTCGATCACCTCATTTTATCCGACCAGGGTTATCTGAGCATGGCTGACGATAATCTGATGGGCTGAATGGTACGGCCACCCAAAAACTTTTGTATCTTCAACCTTTATTTATATTTTGAATGACCCTGATCTACTGCCCTGAAGAAAACCCAAGAGTTCAATGGACCTTTGATCTGGTCTTTACGGAGTTGCTGGGAATCGAATATCGCCTGACTTCTTTCCGTGATGAATTGATCCATTCAGAAGGACCACGACTGAATTATTCTTTCAAGGCAATTGCAGATATCCCTTTCATTCAAGCCTCAGGCCTCCTTTTCGAACGGGTCATCCGTGATCAATCGGCAAACCTGATACCGGGCGAAAAATGGGCCGGACTGCCCACCATATTTAACATTGCCAAACCCAAGTCAGGCCCACCTTTCGATATCTTTTCCGCTATTTTCTATTTCGTTTCGCGGTATGAGGAATACCTGCCTTTTGAACCCGATGAACATCAACGGTTCCGTTCAACAGAAAGCCTGGCCTACCATTTGGGAATGATTGATAAACCATTGGTCAATCTTTGGGTAAAAGAGTTCCGGAAAATCCTGGAATCCTGGTTCGGCGATTCGTTAATTTTTCAAAATCGTCAATATCAATTTATTCCAACGATTGACATCGATAATGCCTGGGCATACGCACACAAAGGCCTGTGGCGGACCCTCGGAGGATTCTGGAATGACAGGGAAAATATGGAAGGAAGGAATTTTAGATTTCAGGTTCTTCGCGATAACCAACCTGATCCCTATGGTACCTACGAACTGCTCGACCGGTTTCATAAAGAATCGGAGGTTCATCCTGTATGGTTTTTCCTCGTTGCCGCTTATGGAAATTATGACAAAAATGTGTCGCCACATAACATTCATTATCAAAATCTTATACGCAGCATCGCCACTGATTACGCTATTGGAATACACCCGTCCTACGCATCCAATTCCTCGCAAACCATCGTTAATCATGAAATCAAGGTTCTTTCGGGGATTCTGGGTCATCCGGTCACACGCAGCAGACAGCACTTTCTTCGTCTCCATCTTCCCGAGACTTACCGCATCCTGTTAAACCTGGGTATCCGTGAGGATTATTCCATGGGCTACTCTGATTGTGCGGGATTCAGGGCAGGAATTGCATCCCCTTTCCGGTTTTTTGATCTCGAAGAAAACAAATTCACCGATTTGTTGGTCTATCCTTTTCAGGTAATGGATGTCAGCCTGCAGAAATATCTTAAATTGAATCCTGAACAGGCTATCCAAAAAATTTTCGAAATCATTGACCAGGTGAAAAAAGTGAATGGAACGTTTATCAGCTTGTGGCACAACGAATCACTCAGCGAATGGAGAGAGTGGAAGGGCTGGAGCAAAGTTTATCGCGAACTTCTGACTCTTGCAAAATCGAAATGATTTCCTAATCATGGAGATAAAATATCTCAGCCATCAGGACATAGATAAAAAGAAATGGGACCAACTAGTCACTGGTTTCCCGGGATGCTCGCTATATGCCCAGTCATGGTACCTCGATGCTGTTTGTCCCGGCTGGCAGGCATTGATCCATGGAGATTATTCAAGTATCATGCCGCTGACGGCCAGGCAGCGTTTCGGAATCAGCTATTTATTCCAACCACTCCTTAGCCAGCAGCTTGGTTTATATAGCCGGAAACCCTTAAATCCGGAGGAAGTGGATGAATTTATACACTCCATTCCTCCGGTATTCAAACTGATTGAGATTACGCTGAATTACCAGAATCCGCCGGGCGACCTCTACCCGGTTGCTAATCATACCACCTGCCGGCTGAGCCTCCGGCCGGTTTACGATCATATCCAGGAGAAATATACCGATAACACCCGCCGGAATCTTAAAAAAGCTCCACTCGATAGTCTGCGTTTCCGCACCAACATTACCCTTCCGGAATTCCTCGATCTATTGGACAAGGATAAAAGTGTCGGAGCCCGGATTTTGTCCCCTGGTAAAAATCGATCTGTCCTGCTCAGGTTGGTTCCCGCCATGATTAACCGGAATGCCGGCATGATCTGCGGAGTCAAAAACCGCCACGGCGACCTGCTCGCAGCTGCGCTTATGGGACAGGACAAGGATACGCACTACTATCTTGCCCCCGCAATGAATGAAGAAGGCAGGGAAGCCCGGGCCATGTTCTTCCTCATCGACCGTTACATTCACCTGAATGCCGGATTGCCGGTCAGCCTTGATTTCGAAGGCTCTGACATCGAATCCGTCGCCCGGTTCTACAAAGGGTTTGGCGCCACCGCACTTAACTATACGTCCTTAAGGATAAACCGGTTACCCTGGCCGCTAAAACAGTTGGCCGACCGCAGGAAGCAATAACATTTTTATACCTTTGACTTCACCAATTCAAATCGCCATGATTAATAACCTCAGCGACCAAAATTCCATTCTTAATCAATTCATGTTTGAGATTCGGGATGAAAAGCTCCAGAAGGATTCCATGCGGTTCCGGAGAAATCTGGAACGGGTAGGTGAAGTTTTAGCATACGAGATCAGTAAAACCCTTACTTATCAGGCAGTCGAAGTGCGCACCCCGCTGGCAACAGCCATCGTTCCTGTACCTCAGGAAAAGCTGGTATTGGCGACCATTCTTCGAGCAGGCCTTCCGATACACCAGGGGTTCCTGAATTTTTTTGATCAGGCCGAGAACGCTTTCATTTCCGCTTACCGTGAATACGAGAAGGACGGAACTTTCCATATACGTTTTGAGCACATCTCAGCACCGTCGGTGCACGGAAAAGTCGTAATACTTTGTGATCCGATGATCGCCACCGGTGCTTCCATTTTCCTGGCTTACAAAGCCCTGCTTGAAAAAGGCACCCCTACCCATGTTCACGTTGCTTCACTCATCGCCAGCAAGGAGGGCATCGAGTACCTCCGCAAAAACCTGCCGATGAAAAAAACCACTATCTGGACTGGTGCGATCGATGACGAACTCACTTCCAAAGCTTATATCGTTCCCGGATTGGGAGATGCCGGCGATCTGGCTTATGGCAGCAAGACGAGCGACGGACTGGACCATTTTTGACCCTGCTCAAGGCTATTCTTTTGAAGGAGAAAAGTTGAGATTCGAATGCAGAATTCCAAATGCCGAATGATAAGATTCAAGTAACTGTGAAGTAGGAATTTATACCTCCGTGATTACCTGAATCTCAAACTCGGCATTCGGAATTCTGCATTCGAATCTCAACTTTCTTACTTCAATTGATCCTCATTACTCCTCCCGCTCCAAATCTCCCTGATGCTCTTCTTCAGCAAAGGGTGAATCTTATCCGGACAAAGCTCCATCAGCGAAACAAGAATGAATTCCCTCTCGTGCAATTTCGGATGCGGCACGATAAGTCCCGGCTCATTGATAACCAAATCACCATAAAAAAGAATGTCCAGGTCTATCATACGATCGGTATAAACACCGGTCCTCACACGCCCGAACTCACGCTCAATGGATTGAAGGATCCCGATAATTTCATGTGCACCTGAGGGACAGACCCTTAGTGAAGGTGCTGTCTTCCCGACAATAATGACACCGTTCAGAAATTTATTTGCCGACTCGAACCCCCAGGGCTCCGTCTCCACCAAAGTTGATGCGGCGGTGACCTTACCAACCTTTTCCCCGATCAGGTGAATCGCTTTCCTGATATTCTCCTGCCGGTCACCCAGGTTGCTGCCCAGTCCGATAATAAGTTCTTGCATGAAAATGAAATCAATCACCAAACTTAGGTCTTTAAAACCTATTTTTGTAATTCACTGATAATACAGGAAATAATGAAAGGTTTTTTCAAATATTTTTTAGCCAGCCTGCTGGCTATTTGCGTCGCCCTGGCGATCCTCACCCTGATCGGACTTGGCAGCATCTCGGCATTCCTTTCCTCCAGCGAGGAACCTGTGAAGCTGAAACCCAATACCGTTCTGGTCCTGGACCTCAACCGGCGGGTGACTGAGCGCACCCTTGATAATCCATTGGAAATATTTGATTATCAAACCATGGGACTCGAAAACACGATGGGGCTCTATGATATTATACACAACCTCGACCGGGCTTCGAAAGATCCGAATGTCGACGGGATTTTGCTAAAAACGGGCATGACCGGACCGGGAATCTCCACCCTCGACGAAATCAGGGAAGCCCTTGAGAAATTTAAGAGAACCGGAAAATTTGTGGTCGCCTATTCCGAGATGTTCTCCCAGGGCAGTTATTATCTGGCTTCCATAGCCGATGCGGTCTACCTCAATCCGGAAGGAATACTCGAATTCAGGGGGTTACGCTCGGATGTGATGTTCTTTAAAAAAGCCCTGGAAAAAATCGGCGTGGATGTTCAGGTCATCCGTGAAGGACGTTATAAATCTGCTGTTGAACCCTTCCTGCAGGAAAGCATGAGCGAATACAGCAAGGAGCAGACATTGGCCTATATTCAGGCCATCTGGGACCGAATGCTGACCGGTATCTCTGCCAACCGGAACATCACGGTTGAAGAGCTCAACAGGCTTGCCGACGGATGGGTCGCCCGGACTCCGGATGCAGCAAAAAAATCCGGCCTCATCGATAGTCTTTTATATGAAGATCAGGTGAATGAAATTTTAAAAGGGAAAACACACCTGGGCTCTTCCGAAAAACTCAGAACCGTCTTCCTGCCCGATTATTCGCTGGCAGATGTTCAGAGCACCAGGGAATATACTCCCGACCGTATCGCCATCATTTACGGAACCGGAACCATTGGCATGGAATCCTCGGGCAGCCAAAGCATCGGTACCGAACTGGCCGGGACCTTCGCCAAAGCCAGAAAGGACGCGAAAATCAAGGCCATAGTATTCCGGATCAATTCGCCGGGAGGAAGTGCCCTGGCATCGGAAATCATCCGCCGTGAGGTGGAACTAACCGCTGCAGTCAAACCCATCATCGTTTCGATGGGCGACGTTGCCGGTTCAGGTGGATACTGGATTGCAACCCCTGCCACAAAAATTGTTGCCGGTTACACCACTCTCACCGGCTCAATTGGAGCATTCGGCCTGATTCCCAACATGCAAAAACTGTTGACCGACAAAATCGGCATCACTTTCGATGGAGTCGAAACGAATAAACTGGCGGGTACCGGGTCCCTGTTCAGGCCCATGACCGACCTTGAAAAGGCTGTTTTTAACGATCAGCTCAGCCAGACATACAATCATTTCCTCGAACATGTTTCGAAAACCCGTAAAATGACCACTCAGGAGGTTGATGCCATCGGCCAGGGCCGAATCTGGGCCGGGGTGACTGCCAAAGAAAAAGGACTAGTAGATGAGATCGGCGGTATTCAACAGGCCATTAATCTGGCAGCCAGCGAAGCCGGACTGAAAAAGTGGCGCATTCGCGAACTTCCCGCCTTGAGGAATCCGTTGAATGAACTCCTCAACCAGTTTGGAGGCAAGTCCTCTCCCGCAGAAAGTGTTCTGGCACGTGAGGTTCCCGCCATCCGGGAGATCAAGGAGATCATGACCGGCGGTAAAATCCAGGCAAGAGTGCCATTCAGAATTGATATTAATTGATTACAAAATTATTACTGACTCCCCTGTCGTGGGACTACGGCCTGATTACCGGGTTTCGTAATCTGCTGTATGATTGGTCGATATTAAAAATCTACCATCCCGGCATTCCGACCATTGTGGTTGGAAATATGATTGCAGGCGGAACCGGAAAAACCCCCATGGTGGCCTGGATTGCAGGGAACCTGTCGGCAAAGTACCGCGTTGCCATCCTGAGCCGAGGCTATGGCCGGAGAACCAGGGGATTTCAATTGGTACATAAACATTCCTCTCCCGATGCCGTCGGGGATGAACCACTGGAACTCCGGTTGCTTCTACCCGAAATGACCATTGCAGTGGATGGCAATAGAAAAAGGGGCATACAAAAGCTCACATCCGGTGATTTTGGAAAAATCGACCTGATCATACTCGATGATGGATTTCAGCATCGTCAGGTCAAACCGGGATTTGCTATCGTTC
Source organism: Bacteroidales bacterium (assembly GCA_041662065.1). Lineage (GTDB taxonomy): Bacteria > Bacteroidota > Bacteroidia > Bacteroidales > UBA12481 > UBA12481. The sequence continues at coordinate 147,972 of JBAZTE010000012.1, forward strand.
TTGACAATGTTAACCGGCCCATGCGTAAGGAAAAGATGTTTCCGGCCGGCCTTCGCCGTGAACCCCTTTCTTCGCTGAAGAGGGCTGATCTGATTGTCGAAACGAAAAAAGATATTTCCTTTATCCCTGAATTCCCCGGCTCCCAGGTTGTTTTAGTTACCGGAATCGCCGATTCAAAGCCCCTGGCAGACGAAATCGCAAAAAAAACAACTCTATACCGCCATCTTACATTTGCTGATCACCACCGTTATACTAATTTAGACGCCGCCACCATACGGCAGGCCTATGAATCTTGTCTGGCTGAACAAAAAACCGGTCCTGATCCTTCCAGCTGTATCATACTGACCACCGGCAAGGATTATGTTAAGCTAATGCGGCTTCCCGGATTATCGGATCTTCCGCTATACCGGATTCCGGCACCGCCACCGGTCGGCCGCGTAGAACAAATTGAAATAATGAAAAAGATTGACCTATATGTGGAAAAAACTTACCGGCACAGCTGAATACCTGATGGGGAAAACTTCTGTCCGCCCTCAAACCGGCATCGTTTTGGGAACCGGACTGGGAGGACTTATTGATGAAATTCAGATAGTTGACAAGATTCCATACTCCGAAATCCCGAACTTTCCGGTCACAACGGTCGAAGGGCATCATGGCAACCTGATTTTCGGCCACCTTGACGGCAATCCGGTGGTGGCCATGCAGGGACGGTTTCACTTTTACGAAGGATATTCCTTGGTGGATACTGTTTTTCCGATACGGGTACTGAAATTGATGGGCATCCGCCAGGCTTTCCTTTCAAATGCAGCCGGCGGGATCAACCCGGATTTTGAAGTGGGCAACCTGATGATCATCCGGGATCATATCAACTTCTTTCCTGAAAGCCCGTTACGAGGTAAAAATATCGATGAGCTGGGTACACGTTTCCCCGACATGAGTGAACCTTACGATAAAAGCCTGATCCTTTTGGCACATTCGGTCGCTGCTAAATTGGGAATCGGCGTGTGTGAAGGGGTTTATCTGGGTAATCCCGGCCCCAGCTTCGAGACTCCCGCCGAGTATACCCATTACCGGTTGATCGGTGCCGATGCCATCGGAATGTCAACTATTCCCGAAGTGATTGCTGCACGGCATATGGGGCTGCCGGTTTTTGCCGTATCTGTGGTGACCAACGTGGCCACTCCGGGCAATTTCTCGGAAAACACCCATAAGGATGTCCAGATCGCTGCCAATCTTGCAGCTTCAAATATGGCCCTGCTATTCAAGGGCATGATCAACGAATCCCCCTATTCGAGCTGATGATGGCGAACAACCTGACCTACAACCGGATTTGCGTGTACTGTGCTTCCAGTAACAAAACGCCGGAAAAATATTTGGAACATGGCCGTGCCTTTGCCAGGATATTGGCCGAAAACAAGATCGACCTGGTATTCGGAGGCAGCCGCAGCGGCCTGATGGGCGTGATGGCTGATGAAGTGATGAAACACGGCGGCCGCACGATCGGCATCATGCCGCGATTCATGCAGGAGGTGGAATGGCATCATGAAGAGCTCACCCGGATGATCACTACCGAAACCATGGCCCAGCGCAAGGAAGCCATGATCCATGAAGTGGATGCCGTGGTTACTTTTCCCGGCGGGTGCGGTACCATGGAGGAATTTATGGAGACCCTCAGCCTGAAGAGGCTGGGACTGTTCAACAAACCGATGATAGTCCTGAACAGTTACGGATTCTATGCACCGCTGATCGACCTGCTCGATGCGATGCTGCGCGATCACTTTCTGGGTCCGAAGCACCGGGAAATGTGGACGATTGTGGATACACCCGATAAAATCCTCCCGGCAATTGCCGCTAACGACAACTGGGATTCCGAAGCCCGGTCATTTGCCCTTGTTCAGTAGGTCCTGAGAATCGCATAAGCTTTCTTCCACCGGCCCTTCTGTCCGGCCGGATGATAATAATCAACCACCACCAGGTATATGCCGTCAGGGCAAAGTCTCTGACCGTTATCGAGGCCGTCCCAACAAACCACCCCTTCCGCCTGGACCGATCCGAATGGAAAAATTTCCCTGACCGGCATTCCCGCGCAGTTGAATATTTCTATTTTCATGAACCAACCGGGACCACCAAAATTATAGGTCACACCAATTTGGATGGGATCGATAGCGTTCGCAGCATAACCGGCAGACGGGCTGAATGAGAATTTTTCCGTTGTGGTTTCCGGAGTATAGGACAGGCATGAATTTTTCGAACCCGGGGTGGATCCTCCGCTGGACGCTGCGGCAGAAAACCAATTGGTCTGAACAGCCCCTGAAATATTGAAGTCAATCCTCTCGAGGGAAACCCCTTTACTCTCCTCCAGATAGGGATAGTGCCAATCCGGTGAGTACCTGACAACATCCAGAATTTTCTGATCCCGGTCCATCAGTATCAACTCCGACAATCCATTCGTTAGCGAAGGCATATCTTCCCGTTCAGCCACCACTGCCGGATCAGCCACCGGCCAGGCCTCTGAAAACAATCCGGCTTCGGCCGTAAAAACAGCAAAAGATCCGGGGAAAAGCCAGTATGACAGAGGCTGATGATCTGAAAAGCTGATTACGTGGCCCAGAGTGTCAGACCGGGCCAGAATGAGGTCATTGAGTTCGATCATCCGTTCGGAGCGGTTATATACCTCTACAAACTCAACCTGGCCGGCGCCGGGATCAAAGAGCACTTCGGAGATCACCACGGCAGAGGAATCGGGTGATCTGGAAAATCCCAGCAATACCGGTCGAAGCAAAGCCTCCTGCCCCAGGCAATCAGCCACCGAACCCTCCAGCTCAAGGGTATAGATCATATCTTCTTCCAAACCGTCCGGCCAACTAAAGAAAAGACCCGGGAAACCATATTCACCTGCCTGCATCTTCGTTGCATAAAATCCTCCTGGCATCAGACGGCATGAATAATTATTCATTTCCTGATCCTGGTTCAGGTTCCCCGAGAAGAGCAAAACAAAACTTTTTTCGTCATATCCTGCAGCCCTGACGAGCATCGGGGGCTCCGGTGCCGGAAGGGTGATCCTCTGTGAATTCACCCGCCCGGGGGTCCCTCCGGAGGGATCGGCGGAAGGCTGCCAGGCGGCAGGGTTGCAGTATCCCTCAAGATCGACCAGCTCCAGCGACCATCCTCCGGAGGCTTTGAGTATATCACTGAACCGGGCCGGCGAATAATCCACCGTATGAACAGTTGATCCCCCGGGATTGATAAGACTGATCCGGCCTCCTGAGTTTAGCAGCGCAGGAAACGACTCCAGGGCGATGACCGTTCCGAATTCTTTAAAAGATACGGCGGCTGCCGGTGAACAAACGATAACATAGCTGCGCGGATTAACACTTCCCCCGGTCAACCGGCGAAGCTTGTCACCCACAACCCACTGCCATCCGGTTAAATTCACCGTATCATCACCGGGATTATACCATTCGGCAAATTCAAACGACGGCAGACCAACCGGAGGATCAGGATCAAACAGGATTTCTGAAATGATCAGATTCCCGGAGAATGATTGCGGACTCTCCATACATGCAGGCCGGCCTTTGTGCCGGCCCATTCCCGACAGAATCAAAATGATTAGAATTATGCTCTTCATCTGTATTATATTTGCACCCCTATATAGATGTCATTTTAATCACCTTTTGGAAATTTTTCAGATGAAAATTGCAGTTGTTGGTGCTACAGGACTGGTAGGAAGCATGATGCTCCAGGTTTTGGAAGAACGAAACTTCCCTGTTACGGAACTGATTCCCGTAGCTTCGGAAAAGTCAGTGGGGAAAAAGGTGATGTTTAAGAAAAAGGAATATACTGTTGTGTCGGCCGATCAGGCCATCAAAATGAAACCGGCCATCGCCATCTTCTCAGCCGGTGGGAATACATCGCTTGATCTGGCCCCAAAATTTGCCTCAAACGGCATCGTCGTTATCGATAACTCTTCAGCCTGGCGAATGGATCCGTCCAAAAAGCTGGTGATCCCCGAAATCAATGCACATGAACTCACCCGGGACGATCTGATCATCGCCAATCCGAACTGCTCAACCATACAGATGCTCGTGGCCCTGGCACCCCTTCACCGCGCCTACGGAATTGCACGCCTCGTGATCAGCACCTACCAATCCGTTACCGGAACCGGCGTCAAGGCCCTACGCCAATTGGAAGACGAAGAAAAACTTGCTTTAAAACACGACGTAGAGACGGATCGTGATCCGTCTCAGCACGAAATTCATCGTGCTTACCCCCACCAGATCTACCGGAACTGCATCCCGCAGTGCGATGTTTTTACCGATAACGGGTATACCAAAGAGGAAATGAAAATGGTGAATGAAACCCGAAAGATCCTGGGCGACAATTCCATTATGGTCACCGCCACAACCGTCAGGGTGCCGGTGACCGGCGGTCACTCAGAGGCCGTCAACATCGAATTCCGGAATGAATATGACATAACCGATGTACGGAAAATCCTTTCCGAAGCCCCCGGCTGCGTGGTCGTCGATAATCCTGCACGATCAGAATATCCGATGGCGCTTAACGCCAACGGCCGTGATGAGGTTTTTGTCGGGCGTATCCGCCGTGACGAATCGCGCGAAAAATGCCTGAACATTTGGGTGGTATCAGATAACCTCCGGAAAGGAGCTGCCACCAATGCCATTCAGATCGCGGAGTATTTGGTAAAGGAAGGACTCGTTTCATAGAAGGCATTTACAGGTCTCTCCAGGGTGCTGATAGTGAAGGAAGAGGTGGAACAGAGGAGATTCGAATGCAGAATTCCGAATGCCGAATTGTAATCTCAGGGATTATCAAGTGGAAATAGGTTTTTAGATCGGCATACTGCACTTTTCATGATATCAAAAGGCCAGCTATTCATCCTTTATAATCCATGAATCTCCAATTCGGCATTCGGAATTCTGCATTGGTATTTCTTCTTTCTTTCTTCTCCCTCAAAATCTCTCCCGCAGGTCTCTCGTATTAAACCGGCTCGCCCTCATCGTATTGCACAGTATGACAATTGTCCTTTTCTCGCCTGTTTCCCTGATGAAGTAGGTGCGGAAACCTTTCCACCAGCCGGTATGGTAAATGGTGGGATTCAGGGAATCCGAAATGTCAAGCCTCCAGCCGAGACCATAATTATCATTTGGCCTGAGGTCGTGGTGCTGAGGGGTAAAGGCTTCCTGCCGGGTGGCCCTGGTCACTAATTTATCGGTGTACAGGGCTTTGTCGAGCATCAGCAAATCATAGGCCGAGCAATAGACCCCCTTATCACCGACCACCCCGTTAAGAAAGGTGTTTTCAGCTTCGGAACGACTTGATGGATAGCCAACTACAGGTGAAGTATTGAGGGGTGAAACATTCTTATTATAGATATGGCTATTCACCATCTGACAGGGATTAAAAATTCTTTTCTGCACGAAATCCTCGAATTTTATCCCCGAAACCTGTTCGACGATATAGGCCAGAAGGGCAAAATTAGTGTTGGAATAGTTATATCGTTTATCAGGCAGATAATAAGGTTTATATTGATTTTTCACCATCAGGTCGATCACATCCCGGTTGGTCATCGGTATATCTCTATTTGGCCAGTCCTGCTCAGCAAAGTACATGTAATTAGGCAGGCCGCTCCGGTGAGTAAGCAGGTGCCTGACGGTGATTCCGGGATAAGGCAATTCGGGAATATACTTGGCAACAGGGTCATCGATTCCGATTTTTCCGTCCTGTTTAAGGATCAAAACCGCGAGAGCGGTGATCGGTTTTGATATGGAGGCGAGCTGAAAGGAGGATTCCATCGTCAGGGGGTCCTTGGTTTTCAGGTTTCCGTAACCATAGGCTTTACTGAAAACAACCTCCCCGTTTTCGGCGAAAAGTACGGTACCGTTGAATCCGGCTTTCTGTAACTGATCAAAATAGTGTTTGAGGCTGTCGGCGGTAGCAGCGCGCCGGGGTGTCATCTCAGCCGTTTTGGGTGTTTCCCGGATAATGACAGGTTCTGCCTCCTCTAAATCCCCTCCCCGGTTATCCGGATTTTTACATCCGGCTGAAGGCAGTATTGCAAACAACAAAAGAAAGGAACCTGCCCGGAGAATTTTTTTAAAAGAGAAAATCATTGTATGGATATCGGACAGTGTGAATTTCTTTGACTTTCTCATAGAGCAACTCTTTAAGAGCATCAATGTTCGTCTTGTTTTTCGCGGAGATAAATATACAAGGATTATTATTTTTAGCCATCCACGAATTCATCAAATCGTTCAAACTAATGTTTTCACGGGTGGAAGGGGTCAAATCATCTTCATCCTTAGGTACATAAGTAAAGGCATCCATTTTGTTAAAAATCAGAAAAAGCGGTTTTGATGAAACACCCAATTCGTCCAGCGTTTGCGTAACCACTTCGATCTGATCCTCAAAACCCGGATGGCTGATATCGACGATATGCAGCAAAAGGTCCGATTCACGTACCTCATCAAGCGTACTTTTAAAGGATTCCACAAGATGGTGGGGCAACTTACGGATAAAGCCGACGGTATCGCTGATCAGGAACGGCAGGTTTTCCACCACTACTTTCCTGACGGTGGTATCAAGGGTGGCAAAGAGTTTATCCTCGGCAAAAACATCGGATTTACTCAGCAGGTTCATCAGGGTGGATTTACCTACGTTGGTATATCCCACCAGCGCGACCCTGACCATCTTCCCACGGTTTTTCCGCTGGATAGCCATTTGAAGGTCGATCTTGCCCAGCTGTTCCTTGCATTTCGATATTTTGTCGCGAATGACCCGGCGGTCGGTTTCAATTTCCGTTTCCCCCGGTCCGCGCAATCCGATACCCCCGCGCTGCCTCTCGAGGTGAGTCCACAAGCCCGACAAGCGGGGAAGGAGGTACTGATATTGAGCCAGTTCAACCTGCACTTTTGCATAGGCCGTCTGGGCACGAAGGGCAAAAATGTCGAGAATGAGGTTGGTCCGGTCGAGCACACGGCGCTGGACAGCCGCTTCGATATTCCGGAGCTGCGTGGGGGTCAGGTTTTCATCAAAAATGACCAGATCCACGTTATTCTCCTCAACATAAAGGCTGATCTCCTCGAGTTTACCTTTTCCGATAAGGGTACCGGGATGATGAGCTTCCACTTTTTGCACAAACCGGGTCAAAACAACCGCCCCGGCGGTTTCAGCAAGAAATTCCAGTTCATCAAGATACTCATCAACCATTTTGGGGCTTTGAATACGATTAACCACCCCAACGAGCACCGCACTCTCAGGCTTTCCCGTTTCGGTCAAGAATCCTTTTTCAATCATAATGGGAATAAACAAAAGGCTGCCCCTAACGAAGCAGCCTTGTCAATGCTATGCAAATACAATTATTGCAGAATAAATTTTACCGGTATCGAGAACGAAACGTTAACCGGCTTGCCGCGCTGCTTGCCAGGTTCCCAGGTTGGAGCCTGTTTCAGAGCGTTGATAACAGCCTCATCAAGCGAAGCGTCAACACCACGGACGATATTGATATTGGCAACCTCACCACGGCGGTTTACCACAAAACTGACATAAACGGTACCGCTGATGGAGTTTTCCATGGCAATTGCCGGATATTTAACGGTTGTCTGGATATAATTCCTGAAATTTTCGATGGTACCGCCCTGGAAAGAAGGCATATCTTCAACGATCAGGAACACTTGTTTATCTTCTTCCTCTTGTTCCTTGGTGTTTCCAACTACCGTGGCAATTTTGATAGCGTCATTTTCATTGGCATCAAAAGCGTCAAAGTCAAGGTTATCATCAAGTTTCACATTGTCCTCAACAATTTTAAGGTCGATGATCACGGTTTTGGGTTTTGGAGGCTCAACGGGTTTCTGAAGTTCCTGCCGGGTGATAGGAACAATTTCTGTTTCACCCTGCGCATCGCGCATGGCTTGCAGTGTGTTGGTCTTCAGATCTTCTTTTGTATACTCAAAGGCTGCCAATGTAAAGATCAGTGCAACCACTAATCCAATCTCGGTAAAGAAACCTTTTTTCTTTTCGAGATCTGCCTTTTCGGTTTTCTTGTTAATCATCGGAGTAAATTTTGCGGGTATAAAAGTAATAAACAAAAGCAATATATCAAAAAAAACAATCCGGATCGGTATCAGGTTTCAGGTATCAGGTTTCGGGCCTTGCTCCCCCGAAACCTGATACCCGATACCTGATACCCTTATCCTACTGGTAAATATACGACGAAATGACCAACAAGGCTAGAAAATTTGAATGGGTAATTAGCCCGGATATAAAAAAAATCAACCCGGTTTTGGCCTTGGTGGCGAAAAAGAACTATTTTAGCAGTCCGATTTTGGGGGCATAGCTCAGTTGGCTAGAGCGTTTGACTGGCAGTCAAGAGGTCAGGGGTTCGATTCCCCTTGTCTCCACGGAACAGGAAGGCACGGCGGTACATCGCAGTGCCTTTCGTCGTTTTTAGCAGATTTCCAACACCTTCCCAAAGCCATATAATGCCAGGGAGCTGATGGCCAAGTACCGGAACTCACCGGATAAAACGATCCAACGCTGGTATTCCCGGTACCAACCAATGAGAAAATGCATGCCTCTGTTTAATATAAAGACTGTGTAACAATTTGATTGACCTTTTCGTCATACGGAAAATAAAATCAAAAATGTAAAACAAAAATTATGACATCTGCGAAAAGTACCATTCATCAAATTGAGAAAATTGGAGCGATATCAGGTATTCTCTCGATCATATTTTACTTAAGTGCGGCACTTCTGCCATTTGTTCCGGATTACCTTGGCAGATTGCTTGCGTTCACTTTTCCATTATTATGGATTATTGCTTTTATGGGACTTTACAGTTATTTGAAAAAGGAATCTCATACACCGTCGCTTGAAATTGCCTATTTATTCGGAATTATTGGAGCTGTTATTGCCTGTTCTTTTCTGGTAGTTCAGCAGGCAAATTTTATGTGGCACAATGCCGCCATGGAAGCAGCCAAATCGGAAGAAGCAAAATCATTGTTAACAGCATCTTTCACGGGTGCAAACAGAGTGCAGTTAGGCCTGGATGTTGCTTTTGATATTTTTGGTACCATTTCATGGTTTTTATTTGGACTGAACATTGCCAAAAACCCAGGTTTTAACAAAATTTTAGGATGGATTGGCTGCCTTATTTCAGCCGGATTATTGACATTAAATATGATAACATTTCCTACCCCACCTGCCAATGCTGAATTGATAGACTTAGGTCCGTTTTTATCTTTATGGGTTCTGGTAGTGTTTATTTGGTTTACTGTGATTTTGTTTAAAAAGAAAAATAATGTGACAAACGGATAGGTTCTGAGTATACCTTAACTTGTTGATTAAGTGCTTTGCTGGAGTACAAAAATTTAATTTTTACCTTTTGTGTAATTGTGCTACCTTCGTTATAGGTATAACAGCAAAAAGCACAAACATCAAAAAATTGGAGGCAATATGAAAATTCTATTGTTGTTTATTTTTTTATTCAACGCCTGTTTTGCATTTGCACAAACGACTTATATGAAGGTGAACAAAACAGATGGCACCAGTGAACTTTTTCCAATCAAAGAAATTCGGGAAATTAAGTTTAATGACTTGGTCGGAATTGGGGATTTCGGAAAGTGGAAAGATGCTTTCATCACTTTTAACAAGCTAAAATGCTATCCGAATCCATCCAGAACTGATGTGACCATTGAATACGATTTGCCAGAAACGGGTTTAGTTGAACTTTGTATCTATGACAATAAAGGAAAGTTGATGGATAAGAAGTTATTTAAAAATCAAATTCCAGGAAAAAACAAGTATGTCTTTTCCTGGAAGGACATGAACAATAATTCATTACCGAGTGGAATTTATCATTGCAATGTTTTATTCAAAAGCACAGTACTGTCGGATAAAATATTATTAATAAAATAAAACAAAAAATGAAATCAATTTTAATAACCCTGGTCTGCATCTTTATGGTAAAGTTTTCATATTCACAATCTTTAGTTGTGACCAAAACTGATGGCAGTAAAACTACAATTGCTTTGTCTGATATTGAAAACATTACATTTGAAGATTCAGGTTTCACGGATTTCACCGATTCCCGTGATGGTCATGTATATAAAGTAGTTACGATTGGCACCCAAACCTGGATGGCCGAGAACCTGGCCTACCTGCCTGCGGTCAGTACATCTCAAGAAGGATCCTTTACTACTCCCTATTATTATGTTTATGGGTATGAGGGCAGCACTGTCAGTGCAGCAAAGGCTACTGCCAATTATGGCACGTATGGAGTGTTGTACAACTGGCCGGCTGCATTGACTGCTTGTCCTTCAGGCTGGCATTCACCAACCGATGCAGAATGGAAGATTCTCGAAAAGAATCAGGGTATGAGTAATTCTGACGCTGATGGCATTGGCTGGAGGAATACAGGCATCGTTGGAGGCAAGCTCAAAGAAACCGGAACGTCGCATTGGTTAAGTCCCAACACTGGCGCTACCAACAACAGTGGTTTTACGGCTCTTCCGGGCGGCGGCCGCGACGACAATGGAGGATTCTACACTCTTGGCACCTACGCCTCCATCTGGTCGGCCTCCGAGGTCGATGCGTCGATCTCCTGGTACCGGGACCTGCACTACTTCGCCGATGGAGTGCAACGGTTCACCTATGAGAAGAGTGGCGGGCTCTCGGTGCGCTGCCTCCAGGACTAAGTGTGCACAGAGGCTGAGTCAGGGTGCAACGGCCCATAGCGCTAAACGACTGGATCAGTGAACTATAATCAAGGTGGTGGAACTCTATGAACCACGGAGAAGTGTATCGAACGAAAGGCATGTCTGCGGAGGTCGAGGTTTGGTCACACAAGCCGCGATCCCGGAACGGACTGCTCCATGCCTCCGTTTTATCGATATCAACACCGCAGTCCGGCATAAATGTTTGCAAATGAAATTGTTGTGGTGGCATTATTCAACACCTCACGTCCATCCTGCATGACGCTCACATAGCTTAACCTCCAGCTATTCCCGATCGGCAGGAGGGTTTCGTCGGACGGAAGAGGTTCTCCGCCTATCACAATATTTTCTATTCAAATCCACCTCACTTCAGGCATCGAACTGAATACCCCCATTCGCAGACAAGGCGGTTGCGGGTCATACCATTGTCGGCGTAGCCCATGGTCCGGCTGTAGGCAGAGACCCCATTCAAACCGTACGGTGTGGATGTCCAGAAGTTTACAGTCATGGTACGGCTATCGAAGAATCCAAAGGTGGATCGGAAGCCACCCGGAAGTGCATTGAATCCGTTGGAGTTCATACCGTCACCTTGGAGGGACCAACCGTTTGTTGATTTCAATTTCTTTCCAACATCACCGGAAGGTCGATAGCCAATAATGTTTGCATCAGATTCCGTCATCCCCAGGAATTTCTCCAGAACCAACCAGTCATCGTCCGTGGGAAGTCGCCAACCTGGTGGGCAGGCCGTTTTTGACGCTACCCCGTTGTACAGTGCGCCATATCTGGTATAATTGAATCTCTCTTTGGCATCACTGATGCTCTCGCCCTCATAACCATAAACGTAATAAAAAGGTGATGAATTTGATCCGTTTAATGAGGGACTCACCGTTGGCAAATAAGCAAGGTTTTCCGCCATCCAGGTTTGATTTCCGATTTTTACCGTTGCATAATTTTTCCCGTCAGGATCGGTACACATAACAAATCCGACTACGTAGTTTTTTGAAGCAGCGGGCGAATCCGTTAATACGGCAGTATGAATACCACCATAACATTGATAATGCACTAAATCTCCCAACGTATAGGCCAATGCATACCTCGTTTTGTAATCTTTTAATCCGAATGCGGAAGAATTTCTTCCATACGAGGGCATCATGCCGATATACTGAATCTTATCCTCACCTACGGTGGCCTCGCTGCATATCACTTTGTAGCTCTGCGTCCCTTGCCCGGTGGTCACGGTTACCAGATAAATGCCGGGATGGGATAAAGAAAGAACGAACTGATTATCTCCCGGTTGGACAAAAACCCTGGATTCAGCCATCACCTGACCCACTAAATTCTGAACTTTCAAACAGATGGATTGCGGATTCGGGATGCTGAGGCTGATTGTGGTCCTTCCGTTAAATGGATTAGGAAATACTATTCCCTCATTAATCAAAGTGTTAACAGGCGGAATGTCTGAGATGTCACCTAATATGAGAGTTTCATTACCGGGTAATATGATGAACCGGTTGGTGGCAAGATTAGTTGCCATGACGCTATCAATCTGATTGGCAGCACCCGATGCCGAAAAAGTGACGCTAAGGTTTTGTCCATAGGACACGCCAAAGCAAAACATCAAACCGATACAAAAAAGTGATTTGGACATTTTTTTTCTCCTTATAAGCATAGACCTCTTGAGAAAATGGAAATTACGAAAAGTTCATGAAAAAATCAAAAGAAGCTGAATCAGATCATCAAAACTATCTTGACGTGTTTAAACGTACCAATCGTCCGCACCCCTCCGCAACCCCTGAAATCCGGTATATATAAACGCCTGGCATCAGCCTGGCGACCTCCGGACACCTGATAAGCGCCTCACCGCCTCCGAGCTGATAGTCATTTCGGAGCAGCCGCCTGCCTGTGAGATCCGTGATTTCGAGCGTCAGGGTGCCCGGCCGGGCATGTAGGATTTGAATACTGATCTCTTCGGAAACGGGATTCGGGTAAATAGTTACCAAAGGCTCAGGCGATGAAGGTACCGGAGTTCCCAGCGATCCGGTGTTTAGGGTGAATTCCCGCATTCCCCTCAGCTTGTTGTAGTCCTTGACCCAAACAGGGAAGGTCCAGCTCCTCCCGGGTTCCGGTGAGGTTCCTGAAAGCAGCCCTTCCGGAGAGAGGGTGATACCCTCCGGGTAGTCATCAGGTATAAATCTGATATTGAGCCCATTGCGCACACCAGTAATATTTGCATCCGGATATTGGAGCTGGTCGGCCTGCCCACCGGCTATTGCCATAAACCACATGAAAAACGGCCTCATTTCGATATTCCCGTAATAAAACTCGATGACTCCGGAAGGATACAGCCTGGCGGCAAAATTAACATCGTAGATGCTGCCCCCGGCAAGTACAGATGCGTTCCACCTTATTGTTGCCCGGGTATGATCGGCCTGAAAATAAATCCAATCGTTCATCTGGGGCAGCGACAGGTCGGAATTGTACCAGGGATAGATCGCCCGGTTAAAGGCCAGCAGCTTCAGTTTATCGATCGCATAGGGATAGGTGTACGTACTGGCTTCAAACATCAGGGCTCCATCGGTATAAACCGTCATCCGGGTGAATCGCTTGTCATACAATGGAAAGCTGAAAGGGAGGTTCACCGTAGCTTTCACATCATTACCTATTACAGGCAGGATACGGATTTCAGTGATCGCTGGAAAAGTATCGGTAAAGACCTCCTCCCTGAAGGTCCTGGAAATGGGTAACCAGCTATAGGGCGCAGTCCCGCCGGTGGCTTCGAGCTGTAACTGGAATGGCTCCCCGGCAACAGCCCCCGGCAAGGAGGGTGTTACTATGACAGGTGGATTGTGACTGGGAGTGAAATTGGTCTTAAAATCCTGATAACCATTAACCAGGGTAAGATAATATATATCGAGGTAATGTTCCTCTGTTCCATGAGTATAGTCGATAAAGGAGGCCTGCTCAATCATCCCGTCCGAAGTTTCATCCGGGTCCTTTTCATTGATCACCAGGAAAAACGAAGCCTCTCGGCCGGGCTCTACAAAATCCAGCAAGGGGGAGGCGTCAATTCCAATCTCTATCCGGTTCCGATTGCCCGATCCCAGGCCCTGCATGGCAAAACTTCCACCCTGATACCTGAAAACCGGGATGTCCAGGATATGATCCGGTTTTATGGCGTTGGGATCCTGCGAAACCCCAGCAGTGATCCAGAGTTTGGACCGGATGGGATACGACAAAGCAACCCGCAGTCCCAGTTTGGGCTTATAGGTTTTGTGAACCCGCGCGACGACCGCTGACCGCATAAAGATACCCCCGTTGGCGTGATTATTCGGCAACAACCGGTAAGCCACGTAGGCCTTTGCAGTATTGAAAAAACTGGCTTGATAAGAATCCACGCAGATCAATGCTCCCTTCTCCCAGTCGGCCATGGTGACCATCCCGTCGCCAGTTATGTCAATATCATTGGTGTAGCGGCCATCATGGTTATAATCATACCTGACGGAGTCATTGTATCCGACGAAGGTCATGGAGTGACCCACCGCGGCTGAAAACCGGGTGATCATCGTCTTCCCGGCGTCTTCCGTACCCTCGGGTAGTGTGACCAGCTGGTAAGCTCCTGAGGCAATCTGAAAACTGGCAACCCCGCCGGGACTCAGGCCTCCCCCATGATTGAACAGCCAGCCTTTCAGCGTCTGAAGGCCTTCAATGGTTCCAATATCGATCGAATAAATTCCCTCAATCCGGTTTTGCATCGCCCGGTAATACTTCTGATAGCCTGTCATCCAGATGGTTCCGTCATCGGTTTGAGTGCCGGTTCCATGACCGAAATCCACAACATTCGGACAACCGGCATCATCCACAACGTCCCAGCTGTCGAAATAGGATACCCCCATATTATTAATTCCGGAATTAAGCATATTCCAGGGGAACAGCAGAGATAGCCGGTTCTCTTCGGCAGAGGACGCTTTCCTGCGTAAAACATTTGTTTCGTAAGTAAACAAATAGGCTATTGAACTGCACTGATTGCAGGTATATGCAAATTGTGTGAAAATCGGAGGGAAGTAAAACGAACGGGAATTATCAACCGAATAAGGGAGTGTGCCCGACTTCAGCCGGTGGTCCAATACCAGTTCCGGCAATGCCGCCAACCGGATACTGTCGGTCCGCAACTGCTCCGCCGTCCGGATAAATCCCTGGGGCATCGCGGCAACTTCCTGGAAAAGAATTAGTATTATGAAAATCAGACGGTTCATACTACTAATTTACTAAAAGGATATGAATCGTAATGCGCTTTTATTGGGGCATTGCCGTCAGATAAAAACCAAACCCACTCCTGGTGCACTTTTAATTTCAGTTTTATGTATCTTTAAACGTCCCCCCTGAAATATCTTTATTGTCATGCTAAGAAGAATAATTCCGGCAATTATTTTCAGTTTGATCGTGGCTCCGGTTTTTTCGCAGACCATCGAAATCAGGGGACTCCTGATCGATAAGATTACAGGCCAGCCGGTGTCTGAAGCCCATGTGACCTCCTCAACCGGGAAGGTTGCCGTTACTGATGGTTCCGGACATTTCACCTTGTCCATTCCCGGAATACCTGAAACCATTCATATCACGCACGTATCCTATGGAATCCTGCAATATCCGGTTACAAAAAAGCCGGTTGGGCCACTCGTGATCCTGATCAGTCCGGCAGTCACAACCCTGGATGAGGTGCAGATCAGTGGTGAGCGTATGCGGATCCTGACTAAAAAAGATCAATTTTCGGTTCAGGAGTTCGTCATCGAAGAGGGTGTCATCTGGTTCCTGGGATTCATCAACAACCAGGCCGGGCTTCAACGCCTCTTTTTGGCCAACCTCTATGGCGATACACTGGCCTCCATCCCGGTTAAACAAGCCGATAAACTATATCATGATGTCTTCCATGCCGTACACATCGTATTCAAAGACACTGTTTATCAGCTTTATCACACTGAAGGGAATCAGATAGAATTCCTGTATCCCATGGCAACAGAACCATTCTTCAGCCTGATGGGCGAAATCGAACTGGCCATCGACCAGAAACTGATTTACAGCAAGGCACTCAACGGAAGATCCAGCCGGTGCGTTTATTATGTACAAAAAGATGACCCGGTCCGGTATCAGCTGGCTGTTCTGCAAGACACCATTGAAGCCGGACAGCAACGGGTCGCACAAAAGATGGACCCATTGATGGTCTATTGGAACATCCCCGAATTAGAGAACATGTGGACCTCCATCTACCGTTACAATAAAAGAGGAACACGGTTCGATAAGGTCATCAACCGGCCGGTCCCCTATGAAGTGTTCCAGGCCAACAATGACCTTTTTATCATCAATTTTTTTAAGGATTCCTTATTGGTTTTTGCAGCCGATGGGAAATTCAAGCAAGCCATACCCATTGATTTTCATAAAGAAACCTCCGCTGATGGAGTGATGTATAAAAAATTGACCTGCCTTACCGATCCGGTCACCCAGAAGGTGTTTGTTTTGGAAAAACACCTGTCCAGCTGGGCGCTTAGCGCACTGAACACAACGGCCGGCAAAACCGAACAACCGGTTCACCTGCCGGATTTTCCTGGGATGGACGGGCTCTGTGTTTACGACAATGCGGTATATTTCACCTACCAGGAAAAAGTTCACCCCTATTATAACCGGCTATATCGATATCAACTATGATCAGAACGCCATTCTCCCCCATCCCCGGTCCTTCGCATTCCTGACCGGCAAATGCAGGATTTCCCGTCCGGTCTCTGCATAATACCGGTAGTTCTCAATCGGGGTGCCGTTAGGGATCCGGTGGTCAAGCCCAAACACACAACCACCTTCACGCATCAATGGCTGCATTTTATACTCAAGCTCGTCACGGATCGCCTTCTTGTCCTGCCGCAACACATGCTTGTCGATCCCTCCGCGCATCACCATCTGTTTTCCGTATTTTTTCCGGACCTCAACAATGTCCATCCCTCCCGCAGGTTCGAAAGGATGCATGGAATTGATCCCGGAATCAATCAGGGATTGCAGGATCGGATTCACGTTGCCATCTGAATCCATATCAAACAACCGGGTCCCTTTTGAGGAAAGCATATCCCAGATCCTATGAAAATAAGGCTTCACCCAGAGATCAATTTCATTCGGACCGATCAGCGGACCGGTTTTTCCGGCCAGGTCTTCATGAACGGATAGCTGATCGATCATCAGTTCATCACTGACCCGGTCGAGGACCCTGAAAGAAGTGTCGGTCATGGTTTCCATGATATCCTGCATGAGTTCGGGCTGCATGAAATAGCTCAGGCAGGCGACCTCCTCGCCCATCAGCTGCCGCGGAATATCAAAACCACCCGGGATATAAGCTACAACCAGATGCCCCGCACGCTGCATTTTTCGTGCATTTTCAACCTGATCCCGGTCAATACGGTCATCCCTGTATTGCAGCAGGGGCTTTACTTTCAGCCACGAATCCATATCCGTCACCGGATAATCCATTGGCAGGGGAATGGTTGAATATCCTTTCAGCAACTTGGTCCTGCGGCCTAAATCATCCTGCTTGATGACATATTCATCATTATCTTCAATAATCCGTTCCGCCGGTCCGCCAAAAACACCAGTGTGTCCCCCGCACTGAACCACCGGAACAAAATCCCAGTCGAAGGCC